>NZ_LMOZ01000001.1 GCF_001423695.1 Leifsonia sp. Leaf336 | reverse complement strand
GTCGGGGTCGTTTCCGGTGGCGACGGCGGTGTTGTCGATGTGTCCGGCGTCGATGTCGGCTTGGGTGAGGGTGTAGGGGGCGGTGCAGATGGTGCTGTCACCGGGGGCGAGGGTGATGCCGGTGGGGCAGTCGATGATCGGGGCGGTGCCGGTGCCGGTGAAGGTGACTTCGGCGGCGGTCGGGTCGGTGATGGTGGTGTTGCCGGTGTTCTCGATCAGGAAGGAGTAGGTGACGGTTTGCCCGGCGGTGGTGCCCGTGGTGGGGTTGACGGTTTTGGTGAGGGTCAGTGCGGGTGCGGTGGTGACGGTGACGGTGGCGTCGGCCGGGGGGCTGTCGACGGGGTCGCCTGTGGGGTCGTCGCCGGTGGCGGTGGCGTCGTTGGWGATCTGKCCTGCGTCGATGTCGGTCTGGGTGGCCTGGTAGGTGGCGGTGCAGTCGGTGGAGGCTGCGGGGGCGAGGGTGGTGGCGTTGCAGGTGATCGGGGAGATGCTGCCGGTGCCGGAGAAGTTGCCTTCCTGGATGGCGATGCTGTCGATCGGGACGTTGCCGGTGTTGGTGACGTGGAAGGTGTAGGTGATGGTGTCACCGGCCGCGGTCACGGTGCCACAGAACAACTACTTCGGTTATNTGGTAGGTGGCGGTGCAGTCGGTGGAGGCTGCGGGGGCGAGGGTGGTGGCGTTGCAGGTGATCGCGGAGATGCTGCCGGTGCCGGAGAAGTTGCCTTCCTGGATGGCGATGCTGTCGATCGGGACGTTGCCGGTGTTGGTGACGTGGAAGGTGTAGGTGATGGTGTCACCGGCCGCGGTCACGGTGGCCGGGTTCGCCGTCTTCGTCAAATCCAAGGCGGCGACAGCAGGCGTCGCGGTGACCTGGGCGGAGTCCTCCGGGCTGGTGACCGTGTCGTTGCTCGGGTCCAGACCGTTCGCCTCGGCCGTGTTGTCGATGACGCCCGCGGCGATGTCGGCGGCGGTGACGTCATATGCGGCGGTGCAGATGGTGCTGTCGCCCGGGTCGAGCGTGGTGGTCGGGCAGGTCGGCGCGGGCAGCGTACCCGTGCCCGAGAACGCGGTCTCCGCGACCGCGATCGACGTGAGGATGGTGCTACCGGTGTTCGTGACGAGGAACGAGTAAGTCACCGTCTGACCGACGGTGCTCACGGCCGTCGGGCTCGCCGTCTTCTCCAGCGTCAGGGCGGAGGTCAGCGCCGCGTTCGTGAAGGTGCACACGACCGACGGTGACTCGCCCACAAAGGGATCGAGCGGGAAGCTCACGGTCGTACCGGAGCCGGTGATGGGGAACTGTGGATTGGTGGGATTGACCACGTCAACACAGCTGTATGTCGTGGAGTACTGCGACAGGTCGGTCGTACCGGAGGCGGTCTCAGTGGCCGTGTAGGTGTCGGAGAACCGGGCGAGCGCCGGACCCGCCTGCACAATCTGGCCGCCGGCGGTCTGCTGCAGGCCGTCCGCCGTGCCGACGGTCGTGGCTGTCGCAGGAAGGCTCACCGTCGGTCCGGTCACGGAGAGGGTGAACTGATCCGTGGGGTTGACCCGCGAGAGCACGTTCTTCTGAGCGCTGACGCTCGGCGGGAAGGAGCAGCTGGCGAGGTCGACCAGGCCGGTGCCGCTCGGGCCGATCAGCGCAGCAGACAACGGTGTCAAAGCCGACTGAGGCGCGCCGGTGCCAGGGTCGATCGAGAAGACCCCGCCGGTCGCGCCGGAAAGGCTCAGGTAGAGGGTGCCGGTCGCGTCGAACGCGATTCCGTTCACAGCCGCGCCGGCAGCGGGCGGCACGGTGAAACCGCTGAGCAGCGTCGGCTGGAGCAGTTGTGCCTGTGCTGCAGTGGTCGGAAGCGGTCCGGGAGATACCTCCAGGTCGCCATGTGTCGTCGACGAAGTGACGATGTACAGGTTGCCGGCGCCGTCGAAGGCGATGTCGCCGTTGTTCTCACCGGCGACCGACGGGAACGTGATCAGCGGAGCTGGGCTGATGAGCTGATTGGTGTTGGTGTCGAAGCCCCAGAGGTGACCGAGCGTCGGATCGGTCGGCCCTGCGCCGATTTCGCCGAAGTAGTAGATTCCGGACACCGGATCCACCGCTCCGGCAACGACGCCTTCGCCACCGGCCGGAAGCGGCCGCCCCGGGTACGACGTCCACGTGTCGGTGAGCATGTCGTAGCGCCTGATCGTGGTCCCGTTGTCGGCACCGGCGTATGCCGTTGAACCGTCGGCGGTGAGGCCGAGACCGTTCTGGAGGTTGGTGTCTCCTGGGCTCCGCGTCACGAGAGACCCGCTCAACTGTGCGTTGCCGACCGACGAGCCGTCGATCTCCACGAGGGCGGTGTTGGTCGGGCTGGCTGCCGGGTCGTCTGGCACGACTCCGAACACAGTCGTTCCACCGCACCACGGCTGCGCTGCGTCAGCCGGCGATGAGTTCGTCGACGTGACAGCGAGCATCGTCATCAGCAGCGCGATGATGGCGGCGAACGCCAGCGTTGACCTCGTGGACCGCTTCGCAGCACCAGCTGTTATCGACATGAGCACCTCACCTGTGTGGCCGAATGGGAATCGGACTTCCCTGGGACGTCACAGGCTGTATAGCAGGGCGCGATCGCGCGATTTCGGGGCGTAGGGTCGCCAGCGGGCGAGAAAATGCCAGCAATTCAGGCGGCGGGAACTCCGTCGTGTTCAGCGGCTCCTCGCGAACGTTCGCCCCTGATTCACCCGTGCCTTAGTACGGATCCGCGCGGTGCGTCGCGGCTACGACGCCGCTATGCGGGCTCGGTCTCAGGCCCAGCCGAGCTCGTGGAGCCGGTCGTCGTCGATGCCGTAGTAGTGAGCGATCTCGTGCACGAGGGTCACGTGGATCTCGTCGCGGAGCTCGTCCTCATTCGCACAGATGGAGAGGAGCGGCTCGCGGTAGAGGATGATGCGGTCGGGCATCTCGCCGAAGCCGTACGTGTCGCGCTCGGTCAGTGCGACGCCGTCGTAGAGGCCCAGGAGGTCGAGGGAGCCGTCCTCCGGGCGGTCTTCCACGACGAACACCACGTTCTCCAACCCGTCGATCATCTCGTCGGGCAGCTGATCGAGTTCGTCGGTGACGAGCCTCTCGAAAGCGTCGGCGTCGAGATCCACGGGCCTGATCACCAGGATTCGGCGATCGCAGCGTGGAGGTCGAGCAGGCCCACGGTGCGCTCCGACGGGCCGCGGCCGAAGCCGCACTCGGTGGCCACCCCGAATCGGGGCCGTGCCGTCGCGGCGGCAGCGGCGCGACGGTGAGCGCCATCTGCACCGTCTTCGTGGTGCAGGAGCCCGAGGTACAACTCGGTGTCCTCCGGCAACTGCACCGAGGCGAGAGGGGCGAAGTAGGCCGCGTCGTCGCGCTCGATCGGAACGGGGAGGTGGAAGAAGGTGATCGGACGCGGCGTCGAGACGAGGACACCGGAAATGACGGCGGCGAGCCGGCCGGAGTCGGTCGGCTGGACGAAATGCTGCTCTTCGACGTCGCCGTAGCAGAGGTGGTAGCCGACCTCCACGTCGTCGGGGACTGCGGCGGCCTGGCGGACGGCGCGAGCGACGACCCCGTCGAGCACCTGGTCGGAGCCGGCTTCCGCGAACCACGGTTCGATGCGGCCCTCGAGCAGGGCGAACTCGACGGCGGTGTCCCACTGGATCGCGAGATCGGCGTGCGGGATGCCGTCGAGGATGCGCGCGAGCTCGGCGAACAGCGCCCTCTCGTAGGCGGGTTCGACGGCTGCGCGATCCTCCGGCACGACGAAGGCGCCGATGACGGCCGCCGGGGTGGGGAGCGAGACCTGGAATCGTGTTCCGGGGGCGATGACGCCTGCGGAGCGCAGCCGGGCGAATTCGGAATAGGAACCGAGGGCGGCCTCCGCATAGCCGAGATCGGGGAAGACGAGGTCGTCGGCGCTGAGGCCCTCGTCGAGATGGAACGGCCGGCCGTCGAAGATGCCGCGGAGGTAGTACGGCTCCACCGGGATACGGGAGAGGCCGCTCATCGTGTCGAAGCGCTTGGTCTGGAACTGGATCCAGTAGAAGCGTTCGCCGACCTCCCCGTCGGGGATACGGCGCAGCCGATCGCCGAGATGTTCGCTCACCGTGCGGAACACCGTCTGGGCGTCGGGGAGGTTGACGCTCCCGACGAGGTGCGCTCCACGGATGTCGGGAGACGACGAAGGGACGGGGGCCGGGCCGGTGCTCACCTGGGCGAGTCTACCGGCGCGGCCGCCGTCCCTCGTGTCGCGGGATCGGCCCGCTCGTGGATCAGTACCAGTTGACGGATTGGGAGTGGCCCCACGCGCTGCACGGGGTGCCGTAGCCGCGCTTGATGTAGTCGAGACCCCACTTGATCTGGGTCGTCGCGTTGGATGCCCAGTCGGTGCCGAAGGACGCCATCTTGCTGCCGGGGAGCGCCTGCGGGATGCCGGTCGCGCCGCTACTGCCGTTGGAGGCCTGGTAGTTCCAGCCGGACTCCTTGCTCCAGAGGTTGCTGAGGCACTGGAACTGGTCGTCGCCCCAGCCGTAGGTGCTCGCGGCGATGCTGCGGGCGGTGGCCTTGGCGCCGTCCGGGGTGTTGGCCGCGGCCTGGGCGGCGGCTGCCGCGGCGGCGGCGGCAGCGGCTGCTGCAGCGGCGCGCTGATCGGCGGCGACACCGGCTGCGGCGAGCGATGCGGTCGCGGCGTCGGTCGTGTCGATGCTCTTGCGGAGCTTCGAGTCGTCGAGCTTCTTGTAGTCGTCGAGCCCGGCGATCGCGGTCTTGGCGGCGGAGGCGTCGGCCTTCGCCGCATTGGCCTGCACGGTGGCCTGGGCCTTGGCGAGGCTCTGCTGGGCGACGCCCTCGAGGCGGTCGCGCCAGAGCTTGTCGTAGACACCGAGCTGGTCGTGGTGGATGCCGGTCGACTGCGAGAGTTCGGCGGTGGCGCGCTCGCTCTCCTGCTGCTGGGCGAGCATCGGCGTGACGATGCTCGCCGACATGATGATCGCCGCCGCGCCAGAGACGACACGGCCGAAGGAGAGGTTGGAGGAACGCAGGGTGGAACGAAGAGAACTGAGCATTGGTTTCCTGGGTCGGGCTTCCCCGCCAGGCCGCGCGCGAGCTTCTCAGCTGCGCGCACAGCGGTGACCACTCCCGGGGGGTGAGTGGTCGAAAGGGCGGGCTGGAACCGCGCCGGGACGCACGGGAGCGCCCGTGGGCCTGTGGCCCTGAGCGCAGCGTTCGACGCGGGTGTGCCGCACCAGGATCTTCGGGGGTGTCGTCCGCGGGTCAGGGTGGGACGCACGGCGCAGCACGGACGGCGATCGATGCCGTCGGGTATTCACGCTAGACGCCTACTCTGGACAACTCGGGCATGATCCCTGGAAAAGTCGTGTGTGCGTCAGCGCTCGGCGGCCGCGGCCTGTGTCTCACCGTCCAACTGTTCGGCCTCCGCTTCTGCCGCCTCCATGCGGCCGTCGGTCACCCAGATCATCCCGATCGTCAGACACAGGACGATGCCTCCCATGGTGAGGAAGACCGCGGGGATCCCGAAGAGTTGCGCGATGATCCCGGCGGCGGCGGCGCCCAGCGGCATGGTGCCCCACGCCAGCAGCCGATAGGCGGAGTTCAGCCGGCCCAGGAGGCGCTGCGGTGTCACGCGCTGGCGCAGGGAGACGGTGATCACGTTCCAGATCGAGACGGTGATGCCGCCGACGAAGAAGCCCGCGCCGATGATCACCGGGTTCGTCGTGAACGCGGGCGTCGCGACGGTCAGGAGGGAGCCGAGGATGGTGAGGGTGAGCGAGCGCGACCTCCCGAGCAGACGCTCCGCCGGCTCCGCCAGGAACGTTCCGAGTACGCTGCCGACCGCTGACGCGGTGAGCAGGAGGCCGTAGCCGGGGTCGGTGAGCTTCATCGCGGAGGTCGGCCCGACGGCGTAGAGCACCAGGACGGTGAAGACCGCGCTGCTGGCGAAGTTGAAGCCGCCGACCATCACGGCGAGCGTGCGCAGCAGCGTGTTGTCCCGGAGGAATCGGAGCCCCTCGGCGATGTCGGCGCGGATGGTCGTGGTGCGCGCGTGGTCGGCGGTGAAGCGGCCACGGACGAGCAGCAGCATTCCGATCGCGGCGACCCAGAGCAGCACGGGCGTGCCGAACGCGAGGCCGACGCCGAGGGCGACGAGGAAGCCGCCGAGCGGCGGCCCGATGAACTGGTTGGTGGTGAGCTCCGCGGCATAGAGGCGCCCGTTGGCGCGCGACAGGAGGTCCCTGCCGACGAGCTGGGGGAGGATCGACTGCGACGAGGTGTCGTAGACGGTCTCGGCGACGCCGATGCAGACGGCCGCGGCGTAGAGCAGCCAGATCGATCCCGCTCCTCCGACCGCCGCGACGGTGAGACAGGCGAGGAACGCCGAGCGAGCCGCGTTCGCGACGAGCATGAGCCGACGGCGGTCGAACCGGTCGGCGAGCGCGCCGGCCAGCAGGGCGAACAGGAGCCAGGGGAGCGTGAAGGCGAACGTGAGGCCGGCGATCAGCGCGGGGGAGTCCGTGTAGCGGATGGCGACCAGTGGGAGCGCGACCTTCATGACGCCGTCGGCGAGGTTGGAGAGCGCGGAGGAGGTCCAGAGCTTCCAGTAGCGGGATCCGAGACGTTCTGCTGTCACGACTCTCACGCTTCCACAATGATTGAGAAAATTCAATCGGTGTGAGAAAACTCAATCAGCGAATACGATGGCTGCATGTCTTCGCAGGATGCTGCCGTACCTCTGCCGTCGGGCGACCCCGACGCCAAGCGGCGTCCGGCGTCGGCGAAAGAGATCAAGGCGCTGTCGCACCCGTTGCGGGTGCGCATCCTGCGGCTGTGCGGCGACCGCGAGCTGACGAACAAGCAGCTGGCCGATCGCCTGGGGGAGGACGCGGGCACCGTCTACTACCACGTGCGCCAGCTCGTGGCCGCGGGATTCCTGGAGCCGGCCGCGGTGCGCTCCGGCGAGAGCGGCGCCCTGGAGAAGCCCTACCGGTCGACGCGCAAGAGCTGGTGGCTGTCGCTGCCCGTGGACGATGTCGCCACCGGCCAGGGCCTGGCACCCGTCGAGGCGTTCCAGCAGGAGCTCGCGGAGGCGCGGCCGGCCTCCATCGCCACATACTCGCGGTTCTCGCTGCACCTGTCTCCGGAGGATGTCGCCGAACTCGACCGCCGGATCGTCGCGGTCATCGACGAGTACGTCGAGACCGATGACCAGCGCAGGCATCTGCCGGCGCACGGGGGAATCTTCCTGCTGCACCGCTCCGCCGACTGAACCCGGCCGGGCGGATCCGTCAGGCCGTCATGACCAGGGCGACGGCGCGGGAGGGGCCACCACCGGCGGACGGTCGTCGCAGGTGATCGTGTTCGGAAGCTCCCACGGGGCGAGCCACGCACCGGTGGTGCCGCCGCCGTCGTTGCCCCCGAGGTCGTCGAGCGAGAACTCCGAACCGGCCGGTGTGAAGTGGAACGATCCGCAGTTGTTCACCCCGACGGCGCCCACATTGCGCGCGTCCACGTTCTGGAACGACGCCGAACCCGCCGCGCGGGCGCTCACGACGCTCGTGCCGGTGCCATCGACGTGGATGTCCGCGAAGTGCACGTTGGTGATCGAGTACAGATCCTTCACGGGCCAATCGGCGACGAGCATGATCGCGTTGTAGGTGTTGTCGAGGAACGCGTCCCCGGTGACTTCGATGTCCGCGTCGATCGAGTGCTCGAGCGCGTAGAACCAGATCGCGCCGAGTCCGATGTTCCAGTTGAGCTCGTACGTTCCCGCGCGCACGGTGGTGTTGTCCGCGATCGCGAGCCGACCGCTGAACGGCACCGCGCCGAAGCGGCTGCCGACCTGAATGGCGCTGCCCTCCCTGATCGGGTCGGCGACGAGGTTGGCCGACACCGTGTTGTCGGTGCCGCCGTAGACCGCGATCCCGTTCGCCAGAGTCGGCGTCTGGACGGTGTTGTGGTCGAACGTGTCGCCGGCGTCGGCTGTCGTCTCCGACCACATCGCGAGCCCATCGTCACCGGTGTTGCGGATCAGGCTGTTCGAGACGCTGGAGTCCGTCACCCCGCGGTGGAAGTTCACGCCGTCCGCGATCTGGTCGGCGATGACCGTGTCGGCGATCTTCAGCCCGTGCATCGGACCGTCCAGCCAGATCCCGACCTTGGTGTGGTGGATGTACAGGCCCTGGATGGTGGAGTCGCTCAAGGCGCCCCCGATCCCGTTGACCTGATCGAGGTCCACGCGCTCGCGGACGTCGCCTTCGATCGCGAAACCCGAAAGGTGGACGTTGTGGGAGCCTCCGGCCGCTGCGTCCTTGCCGTAGAAGCCGACGCCCGTGTGCACGGAGCCGTCGGGGGCGGGGGTCGCGAGCGCGACCTCATGGCCTCTGATGATCGTGTACCAGCTGCCTGCGCCCTCGATCGTGACGTCGTCGACGATGATGTGGCGGTTCACCTGGTAGATCCCCGGCGGAACGTAGACCGGCAGGTGGGCCTTCTTGGCGAAGGCGATGGCCTTGTCGAACGCCGGCGCAGCATCTCTGCGACCGGTGGGGTCGGCACCGAACAGGAGGACGTTCGCTGCTACGAGTCGTACGTGGGGCGGAGCGACCAGCTGCGAGTCGAGGAGGTCGATCGTGGTGGTGGCGGCGGGAGTGCCGGCCGGGGCGGCGAGGCGCACGCGGGTGCCTGCCGGATAACTACGGCTCAGCAGGAGGCGCTGCTCGTCGTAGAAGTGCATCGGGCGGAACGGTGTGGAAACGGTCGGCGCCGGAGTCGTCGCATCGGGTACGCAGTTGCATTCGGTGATCCACCAGTCCGGGTGCAAGAGCCCGGCGTTCGGGTCGTTGCTGAACGAGTACTGGTTGTACAGCCAGCTGTACTGCGAGGTCAGGGTCATCCGCTGTTGTGCGCCGCCGTTCAGCGTGACGGCGAGGGGTGCCGTGATCCCGCCGCCATTGGGCGCGTCGGGCAGGCTGTAGCGCACCGTGAGGGCGTTGGTGGGGGCGGCGAGGGTGAACTCGACGTATTGGCCCGCTTTGAGGGAGACGGCGGAGCGTCCGGAGGCCTCGGCGGCGAGCGTATAGGCCGTGCGATCCGGTCCGATCACCGTGCCGGTGGTCGTGGCCTTCTCGGCCTCCTGCTCGGTGATGCCGAGGTCTGCGCCGCGGCCCGCGGTGAGCGCCGGATCGAGGGCGGCGCGGCTGACCGGGCTCGGCGTCGCGGGCGCGGATGGTGCGGGTGCCGCGAGTGCCGGTCCGCCGGTGAGGCCGATGCCGAGGGCGGCGGCAGCGGCGGCGATCGCCGCGATCGTGCGGAACCGGGCGGGAGTTCGTGTCGTCATCGACGGTCCTCTCGAGAGGCGGGCGGCCCCGACGCCGCCCGACTGCGCCCGAGAATACGGGCACCCGAATCGGGCCACAAGGCCTTCACGTGAATTGTCGAGAAACTGTCGATTCTTTGCGCAACTGTTGCAATATCGTGCAAGCGGGCCGCGAACGACGAAGGGCACGTCGTCGTTGTGACAACGTGCCCTTCGGTCTATTTGGGGTGAGTAACGGGGCTTGAACCCGCGACCTCCTGGACCACAACCAGGCGCTCTACCAGCTGAGCTATACCCACCATGCTCCACGTTCGGAGGTCATCCGGGATGACCGTTCCGTCCGAGGCAACTCATCGATTCTAATACATCCGAGCGGCCCATTTTTCCACCACGCCCGCGGCGGCCTCCTGGGTCTGCTCCGTGGTCGGCCCCGGCTCGCCCACGAACGCCGCTGCGCGATAGTAGTCGAGCTCGCGGATCGACTCGAGGATGTCGGCCAGCGCGCGGTGCCCGCCGTTCTTCTCCGGCGCGTTGAAGTAGACGCGCGGGTACCAGCGACGGGCGAGCTCCTTGATGGAGGAGACGTCGACATTGCGGTAGTGGAGGTGGTTGTCGAGGCGGGGCATGTACTTGGCCAGGAACATCCGGTCGGTGCCGATCGTGTTACCGGCGAGCGGGGCGGTGCGTGCTCCCGGCGCGAACTTGAGCACGTACTCCAGCACCTCGTACTCGGCTTCGGCGAGGCTCTTGCCGTGCGGGATCTCCTCGATGAGTCCGGAGGTCGTGTGCATGTCGCGCACGAAGTCGTTCATGTTGGCGAGGGCGGAGGCGTCGGGCTTGATGACGATGCTGAGGCCGGGGTCGAGCACGTTCAGCTCGAAGTCGGTGATCACGACGGCGATCTCCACGAGCTCGTCGACCTCGAGGTCGAGTCCGGTCATTTCGCAGTCGATCCAGACCAGTCGATCCGTAGAGGCAGCCATGCTGGCCAGTCTAGTGCGGGCCTCCGACCATCCGCGGCTGAGTGCCCAGGGCCTGAGCACGCAACGGCTGAGTGCGCACGGGCTGCGCCTGCGGGAGCTTGGGGCTGAGCCCGTCGCCGGACGAGATCCCGCGGAGGCGCCGGGCCGCCCACGGGATGGCGTGGACGCGGAGCCAGGTGCGGAACGGCAGGTCGTCGGTCGTCTCGGTGGACGGCATCGGCGGTTCGTGGCCGTCGGAGGCCTCGACGACCGTGGTCTCCGCATACGGCACGCCGAGCGCGTGGGCCGCGTGCGCCGCGAGGAGGCGGTGGCCGCGCGAGCTGAGGTGCACGCGGTCCGCGCCCCACATCGCCGGGTCGCGGAACTCGCGCACGCCCCAGACGTCGAGCACGACGGCGTGGTGATCGCGTGCAATGCTCCAGATGTTCGCGTTGAACACCGCCGCACGGCCGCGGAACGGCTTGAGGAAGAAGGCGAACTGAGGGTCGAACAGATTGGCGAGCAGCACGGTCGTGCCGTGCGCCCGGAGCATGCGCACGCCGTCGGCGAGCCGCTCGGCCAGGGCGTCCGGGTCCGCCGCGGGACTCATCAGGTCGTTGGCGCCGACGAGCACCGAGACGAGGTCGGGTTTCAGGGCGAGCGCGCCGGGGACCTGCTCTCCGACGACGTCGGCGATGCGCCGGCCGCGCACCGCGAGGTTGGCGAACTCGACGGTGTGTCCGGAGAGACGGGCGTCCCCATCGAGGATGCCTGCGAGCCGATCGGCCCACCCCAGCCAGGTCCCCGGGCGGGCGGGGGCAGGATCGCAGAGCCCCTCGGTGATCGAGTCCCCGAGGGCCACGTACCGTGTATAGGTGGTCCGGCTCACGTCCCGATTGTCGGTCGCCCGGGTTGCGCCCGGGTGTCGCGCCGTGGTTGGTTGCGGGATCGTCGCCGGGAATTCGCCGGACGTACACTGGTGGTCGTGGATGCGACACCCTCTGTTGACCGTCCCGTCACCCGGGAGGTCGAGCTGACCCTGTACTCATCGGCCTTCTGCGAGCCGTGCATGCAGACCAGAGCGGTGCTCGCGGAGGCGGCCAGGATCGTCCCGTCGTTGCGGGTGGTCGAACACGATGTCGCGCGCGAGTCCGAGCGCGCCGAGGACGCCGGCATCCACTCGACGCCGACCGTCATCGTGAACGGCGCCGACGGCTCGGAGGTGTTCCGTGCGGTGGGCGTTCCCACGCTCAATCAGGTGCTCGTCGCGGCAGCGCGCGCGCTCTGATCGATCGAGTGCGTGACCCGCGCGCAGTCGGCGCTCCGCCGAAGAGTAGAGCGCGGACCTTGGCGTCGCTGTCCAGGATCTCCACGACCGCGACGTAGCTCGCAGTTTCGCGGTCGCCCTCCTTCGCGATCACCGATGGGCCGAGGGTCAGGTGGGGCCGGTATCCCTCTCGCCAGTACGCCGGCTCTTCAGCCGCGAAGCCGTGGAGGGATTCGAGGTTATCAGCAAGGAGGTTGTGCACCCTGACCGCCTGTTCCGAATCCACGACCCGGACTGGCACATCGTTGTTCGGCCCGAACAGCGCGGCTTCGCCGATGCGAACGCTCAATGGCTCGGCGATCGGGGCGGCGTCTGCGACGACCCCGACAATCTGGTCAGCGGGCGCGGCAGCGGTGAAGTTCGAGGCGAGGGTGACGTGCGCCGGCCATGCCTGGCGACTGAGAGTCGTCCCGATGTCGAGCGGATCGAACAATGCGACGACCGCATAGGTTTTCACGAACCGACTCTATGGCAAGCGCGGAGCCCCGGAGGGGCCGCGAGAGCTGCTCCGGCACAGTGGTGCCCCCGGCAGGAATCGAACCTGCGACCAAGAGATTAGAAGGCTCCTGCTCTATCCGCTGAGCTACGGGGGCGCGGATTCCACGATACCGCAGCCGTTCCCCGCTTGATTTCGAGCTACAGCGACGCGCCCGCCTTTCCTGCGCGGTTGACGATCGCGATCACGGGGCGGCGTCCGCGGAGGCCGAACCGCAACCGCAGGCTTGCGTTCCGGGCGATCATCAGCGCCACGACCACTGCGGCGACCGCGGGCACGAGCCCAGAGATCGCCATCGCGACGTGCGGGCCGAGCGCCTCCACGATCCAGCCCATGAGCGGGCCGCCGAGCGCCTGTCCGCCAAGGAGGACGAGGATGTAGAGCGAGATCACGCGGCCGCGGATCTGCACGTTCGACGACATCTGCACCAGCGAGTTGGCCGCGGTGATGAACAGGAGGTTGCCGACGCCGATGCCGACGAGCAGCACGCTGAAGGCGATCTCGCCCGGTGCGAATCCGGCGAGCGCCTGCACGACGCCGAGCGCGGCTGCCGTTCCGACGACCATCGAGAGCCGCACCGAGGTGCGCCGGGTGGAGGCGAGGGCGCCGGCGAGCGCGCCGGCGGCGACGAGCGCGTTGAACATCCCGTAGCCCTGAGCCCCGACGTCGTAGACGTCGTTCGCGTATGCGGCCAGGAACACCGGCATGTTGAACGCGAAGACCGCGAGCACCGCGACCATCACCACGGTCCAGAAGATGACCGGCTTGCGCCGCACGTAGCGCATCCCCTCGGTCAGCTGGCCCTTTCCGCGCGGGACCGCGGGGGAGTGGTGCAGCTCGCCGCGGCGGAGGCTGAGCAGCGACCCGACGACCGCCAGACAGGCGACCGAGTTGATGGCGAACGACCAGCCGCCGCCGACCGCGGTGATCAGGATGCCTCCCAGCGCCGGGCCGATCAGGCCGCCGAGCTGGAAGATGGAGGAGTTGAGGCTGATCGCGTTGCGGAGGTAGGTGGGGCCGACGAGCTCATTGACGAAGACCTGGCGGGTGGGGTTGTCGACGACGGTGACGAGGCCGAGCGCGAAGGAGATCGCGTAGACGTGCCAGACCTGCACGGCGCCGCTGAGTGTCAGCACGGCGAGCAGCGCGGCGAGGGCCGCCGCCGCCGACTGCGTGCAGACGAGCAGGCGCTGCTTCGAGTAGCGGTCGGCGATGACGCCGCCCCAGAGGCCGAAGATCAGCATCGGCGTGAACTGCATGAAGACCGTGATGCCGACGGCGGCCACGCTTCCCGAGAGCTGGAGGACGAGCCAGTCCATCGCGATGCGCTGCATCCACACCGCCGTGTTGGCGACCAGGTTGCTGGCGGCGAAGCGGCGGTAGTTGGTCACGCGGAGCGAGATGAAGGTCTCGCGCCACGGCGGCCGTGCCGAGAGCACCGGCATCGGGCCGGTGGGCGGGGCCGAGGGGGTGGAGGTGGCTGGGGCGGGGACGGCTGCGGAGGTGTTCGCCACGGGGATTTCCTGCGTTCCTGGTTTCGTATGCTGATCTGCTTCCTTCAACGCTACGGAATCCGCGCTATTCTTTCAGCGAATCGACCCTATAACTCCCATTGGGTTTCGCAATGATTCTCTCGACGCGATGGAGGTCGTATGTTCGACCCGGTCCTGCTCCGGACGTTCCTGGCGATCGCCGACACCCGCTCGTTCACGCGGGCGGCCCAGCGCCTCGGCATCAGCCAGCCGACCGTGAGTCAGCACGTGCGGAGGCTGGAGCAGGCGGCGAAGCGCCAGCTCGTCGCCCGGGACACGCGGGAGGTGCGGCTCACCGACAACGGGGATGCGATGGCCGGGTTCGCCCGCACGATCCTTGCCGCCCACGCCGAGGCGGACAGCTACTTCAGCGGGTCGGCGATGCGAGGCAGGCTGCGCTTCGGTGCCGCGGACGACCTGGCGATCACGACCCTCCCGCGCATCCTCCGGCACTTCCGGCAGCAGAACCCCCAGGTCAATCTCGAGCTCACGGTCGACCAGTCGGGCCCGCTGCATCGCCGTCTTCAGGCCGGCCATCTCGACCTGATCTTCATCAAGCAGAACCCCGGCACCACCGAAGGCACGGTCGTCGCCACCGACGAGCTGGTGTGGATCGGGCAGGAGAAGACCGCGCTCGAGCCGGATGCGCCGGTGCCGCTGATCGCCTACCAGGGCCCGAGCCTGAGCCGGCAGATCACGATCGAGGCGCTGGAGCAGGCCGGGCGCACCTGGCGGATCACCTGCAACACGCGCGAAGTCAACGGCGTGCTGGCGGCGGTGCGGGCGGGGTTGGGGGTCGCCGTCTTCCCGCGTTCGCTCATCCCGACCGATCTGATCAAGGTGACCAATCGCTTCGGGCTGCCGGAGCTCGGCCATGTCGACTTCACCCTGCTGTCGAACCCGTCGGCGGCGCGCGAGCCGGTGGAGGCGCTCACCACGGCGATCCTGGCCCGAGCGGTCACACGAGTGCCCTGACCTGCGCGCGGCGCGGTCTCATCCCTCCAGCGGCACGCGATCCGGGTCGGGAGGGCGGAGGCCGCCGTCGGCCGAGCGGCGGCGCAGCGTGAGCGCGACGACCGGGAAGATTAGCACCGAGAGCATTCCGGCGCCGACCAGCGCGGTCGCCGTGGCCTTGGTCAGATCGTGGTCGGCGACGCCGATGCTGGTGACCGCCACGATGATCGGCAGTCCGGTGGCGCTGAACAGCGTCAGGGAGGCCCGGTCGGCGAAGGTGGACCCGGCCGGGGCCGCGATCGAGCCGGGGAGGCCGCGGACGACGAGCAGCAGGACCAGGAGGATCGGCAGCAGCAGGAGCGCGTGCGGGTCGCTGACGAGCGTACGGAGGTCGAAGGTGATCCCGGTCTCGATGAAGAAGACCGGCACCAGCACGCCGAACGCCACGGCCTCCAGCTTGGTCTCGATCAGCCGGGCGTCCTCCTCCTTCGCCCCGCTGAGCAGCACGCGGCAGATGACGCCGGCGGCGAAGGCGCCGAGCAGCATGTCCAGCCCGAGGGCGAGGCTCAGCCCGACGAGCGCGGCCACCACGAGCACGACGAACCGGATGGCGAATTGTCCGCTCGTGTGCAGCGTCGCCCGCACCAGGGCGTGGAAGCGTTCGTGTCCTCCCCGCGCCGCGAACCAGACCGCCGCGGCGGCGATCAGTGCGAACGCGATCAGCACCAGCGCGGCCGCGAGCGGTCTGCGCCCGCTCAGGAACAACGAGATCGCGAGCAGCGGCCCGAACTCGCCGACGGCGCCGACCGCGGTGACCGCGAGCCCGAACGGTGTGCGCAACTCGCCCGCGTCGCGCAGCATCGGCATCAGGGTTCCCAGCGCCGTCGAGCACAGGGCGATGCCGACGTAGACGCCGGCGATCGGATCGGGCGCCAGCAGCACGCCGATCAGCACACCGGCGACGAGGGAGATCAGCCAGCCGAGGGAGGCGCGGCGCAACGGCCGCCCGCGGATCGCGTGGAAGTCGATCTCGTTGCCCGCCATGAAGAAGAGGAACGCCAGGCCGAACTGGCCGACCGCGTGCAGGGCGCCCGAGGCCGGGACCCAGCCCAGCACGCTCGGCCCGACCAGGATGCCGAGCACGATCTCGAACACGACGAGCGGGATCTTGGCCACCCGCCCGACCAGCGACGCGAGGAGGGCGGCGACGACCGCGAGCAGTGGGACCAGGACGATGGTGGCGACCTTCGGATCCATGGTGCCGATGCTAGAGGCCCGCGCGCCCGACGGGGAGTTCATACGCACGAAATCCGCGCGGGCTAATGTGTCGTCATGCGTGATCTCCAAGCCAGAATCATCGACGAGCTGAATGTCTCCCCGGTCATCGACCCCGCGGGGGAGGTCGAGCGCAGAGTGGACTTCCTCGTCCGGTATCTGAAGGCGACAGGGGCCTCCGGTTTCGTGCTCGGTATCAGCGGCGGGCAGGACTCCTCGCTCGCCGGCCGGCTGTGCCAACTCGCGGTGGAGCGCCTCGGTCAAGACGGCGTCGATGCCGAGTTCTTCGCCGTGCGCCTGCCGTACGGCGTGCAGCACGATGAGGACGACGCGCAACTGGCGCTGTCGTTCATCCGGCCGCAGCAGGCGGTGACGTTCAACATCCAGCGCGGCGTCGACGGAGTTCAGGCCGAGTTCGCCGACGCGCTCGGCGAATCGCTGACCGACTTCAACAAGGGCAACGTCAAGGCGCGCGTGCGGATGGTCGCGCAGTACGCGATCGCCGGTCAGCGCCGGCTGCTGGTGGTCGGCACCGACCACGCGGCGGAGGCGGTCACGGGCTTCTTCACCAAGTACGGCGACGGGGGTGCCGACGTCCTCCCGCTGACCGGGCTCACCAAGCGACAGGGCCGGGCGCTGCTCGAGCATCTGGGCGCGCCGGCTCGACTGTACGAGAAGGCGCCGACGGCGGACCTCCTTGATCTCGACCCCGGTCAGACCGACGAGGCGAACCTGGGCATCCAGTACGGCGACATCGACGACTTCCTCGAGGGCGCGGAGGTGTCGGAAGAGGTCGCGTCGGCGATCGAGACCCGGTATCTGGCGACCGAGCACAAGCGGCGCGTGCCGGCGAGCCTGTTCGACGACTGGTGGATCGAGCGCGGCGACTACACGCGCTGATCCGGCCGTCGCCTGTGTGCGACGAACGACGAAGGGGCGCCGACCGGATGGTCGGCGCCCCTTCGTTCCGTGGTGGGTGGCCCGGAGCGGGTTCGGGTGGCTGTGGTGCGCTGGTCAGCCGACGGGCTGGCCGAAGCGCGGGCTGGGGGACGTGTCGTTGTTGTCGCCGGAGGCGGCGAAGGCCGACACCGGGAGGGACGCCTGCTCGCCGGTGGCAACCGGACTCGTGGCACTCGGGTCGGTGGCGAAACGCGTCGTCGCGGGAGCCGTCGGAGCTGCGGGGGCCGCCTGGGCCGCTTGGGCGGCCGGGGCGGTCGGCGTGCTCGATGCGGCGGCAGGCTGAGCGTACTGCTCGTGGTGCTGCTGGGCGACCCAGGCATCCTGCTGGGCCAGCAGCGTGCGGTCGGTGTCGGTTGACTCGAACCGCCAGCGCTCGAGGTCGCCCTGGAAGATGCGGCGTGCGCGGCTCGGTTTGTTCTGCCACTCGATGAGACGGTCGCGGAATTCCGCGATCGCGGGGTCGAGCTGGTATCCGAAGGTCGCCGACGCGCGCTTCATCTCGGCGAGTTGGTGGCCTGCCCAGGTGGCGGCGATCCCCGCTCCCTTGATCGGGAGCAGCCGCACCAGGATGTCGGCCTGGCCGACGGCGCGGTCCGAGAGCACCTGCTCCGCGGGGGTCAGCGAGTTCCAGACGGACGCCTCGGTCGCCGCGTCGACGAGCGCGGCGATCGCGCTGGCCTTCTGCTGGCGGTCGGTGCGTTTGAGGAGTCCGCGGAGGGCGCCGCGCGCGATCCACGCGGCGAGCAATCCGGAGACGATGACGGCGATCGCGAGGACCACCGCATTGAAGACCGCGGGCTGGGCGGCCGACGAGTTGAGCCAGTCGACGAAGTCATTCCACCACTGCATGCCGCGATGGTAACGGCGTCTCGACGCCGGGGCGGGCAGGGCGGGCGCTGTGTCGCGCATCCCGCGGAGGAGAATGAGGGTGACGACGATCGAAGGGAATGTGAGCGATGGAGACTTTCGTCCTCGCCGGCGGCTGCTTCTGGTGCCTGGACGCGGTGTACCGCGTCCTTCGGGGCGTGCAGGACGTGGTGTCCGGCTATACCGGCGGCACGACCGTCGACCCGAGCTACGAGGAGGTGTGCACCGGCACGACCGGACACGCCGAAGCGGTCGCGGTGACATTCGATCCGGAGGTCATCCCGGCCGACGTGATCCTCGACGTGTTCTTCACGTTGCACGACCCCCGTCAGCTGAACCGCCAGGGCGCGGATGTCGGCACGCAGTACCGTTCGGCGATGTTTCCCGACGGCGACGCGCAGCGGCAGCTGTTCGAGGCGGCGCGCGACCGGGCGTCCGAATACTGGGAGGGCGGCGTCGTGACGACGATCGAGCAGCTCGGCGCGTTCTACCGGGCGGAGGAGTATCACCAGGACTTCTTCGCGAAGAACCCCGGCCAGGGCTACTGCCTGGCCGTCGCCCTTCCGAAGGTCAACAAGATCCGCGCGTCGTACGCTCCGTACGTGATCGCGGCCTGATGGCTTCGCTCCTCCACAGTTCTCGGAGTGATCGGGTTCTCCACTGATCCACGGCTTCCCGCAGTGGGCCGAGCCGCCGTCGGCGAGAGTGGTCTCGACCTCGTCGGGAGGTCGGAGACGGGGGAGACGATGACGGATGCGGTGGCGGTGCGCGGGGTCGTGGCGACAAGGCCGAGGCACGTGACACCGGAGGCCGGTGCGCCGGTGACGATCTTCCGGTTGGTGACCGGGCACGGGCGGAGCGCGGAGCACAACTGGTACACCGTGACCGCCACGCACCAGCTGGCTGTGAGCGCCGCCGGCTGCGTGGCCCGGGGCGATCCACTGGTGGTGTCAGGACGACTGCGCGTGCGCGACTGGGAGGGTGAACCGGAGGGCGTGACCGCCGAGATCGAGGCGGACGCCATCGGCCACGACCTGAGTTGGGGGAGCAGCGTGTTCACGCGGTTCGTGGCCCACGCGCCGCTCGTCGAGCATGAGGAGGTTCGAGGAGATCCCACAGCTCGGGAGCCCTAGTGTGGTCAGCATGACAGCGAAGGCCCGTCCGACCGCCGCCCGACACCGGTGGAGGTCGCCTGCGGCGGGCCTCGCCGGCGCGGCTCTCGCCGGCATGGCCCTCGCTCTC
The DNA here is from genome assembly GCF_001423695.1 of Leifsonia sp. Leaf336. Lineage (GTDB taxonomy): Bacteria > Actinomycetota > Actinomycetes > Actinomycetales > Microbacteriaceae > Leifsonia. The sequence goes on along the minus strand of NZ_LMOZ01000001.1, from coordinate 1,842,940 downwards.
GCCGTCGCGCTGAGCGCGTGCAGCGCGCCGCCGCACGCGATCCCGACGCAGACGCACTCGGCCCCGGCCCCCAGCTCGACTCCCACACCGACGTCCTCGGCGCCAGCCGCGCCCGCCCTCGTGCCCGGCGGCACGGCCAGCCAGAACCTCCCGTACTTCGACAAGGTCAACCAGGCGACCATCGCCGCCAACGCGGGGGCGCACGGCCGCGACTTCATCGACGCGCTCGTCGCCGCCGGGTTCACCAAGAGCGACATGCAGGTCACGGCTGACACGACGACGATCGGCCTCGCGGCCAACTCGATCCAGTTCTCGGTGCAGCTGGGCGACACCTGCCTCATCGGCCAGTACGGTGCCGACGCGGGCGGCTACGAGAGCACGACGTCCGCCACATTGGCCACCGGCGGGTGCCTGATCGGCCAGACCCGACCTATCGACTGGTAGTAGCCGGTATCCTCGTACAGGGCTGCGCGCCCCGCGGTCGAGCCGCCGGCGCGCCGGTTGCCTGTGCGAATCCAGGGCAGCGCGAATCCAGGGCAGCGCGAATCCACGACAGGGAGTTTAGGAAAAGAGTGGCCGAATACATTTACTCGATGGTCAGGGCGCGCAAGGCGGTCGGCGACAAGGTGATTCTGGACGATGTCACGATGGCGTTCCTCCCGGGGGCCAAGATCGGCGTCGTCGGGCCGAACGGCGCCGGTAAGTCGACGATCCTGAAGATCATGGCCGGCCTCGACACCCCGTCCAACGGCGATGCGAAGCTGTCTCCGGGCTACACGGTCGGCATCCTCATGCAGGAGCCGCTGCTCGACGAGAACAAGACGGTCCTCGAGAACGTGCAGGAGGGCGTCGGCGAGATCAAGGGCAAGGTCGACCGCTTCAACGAGATCTCCGGCCTGCTGGCCGACCCGGACGCCGACTTCGACACCCTGTTGGCCGAGATGGGGACGCTGCAGGAGCAGATCGACGCGGCCGACGCCTGGGACCTCGACTCCCAGCTCGAGCAGGCGATGGACGCGCTCCGCTGCCCGCCGGGCGACTGGCCCGTGAACACGCTCTCCGGCGGCGAGAAGCGTCGCGTCGCGCTCTGCAAGCTCCTGCTGCAGAAGCCCGACCTCCTGCTGCTCGACGAGCCCACCAACCACCTCGACGCCGAGAGCGTGCTCTGGCTGGAGCAGCACCTCGCCAAGTACCACGGCGCCGTGCTCGCCGTCACACACGACCGGTACTTCCTCGACCACGTGGCCGAGTGGATCGCCGAGGTCGACCGCGGACACCTGTATCCGTACGAGGGCAACTACTCGACCTACCTCGAGAAGAAGCGCGATCGCCTGGAGGTGCAGGGCAAGAAGGACGCCAAGCTGGCCAAGCGTCTCTCCGACGAGCTCGACTGGGTGCGCAGCAACGCCAAGGGGCGCCAGGCCAAGTCCAAGGCGCGTCTGGCGCGCTACGAGGAGATGGCGGCCGAGGCGGAGCGCACCAGGAAGCTCGACTTCGAAGAGATCCAGATCCCGCCGGGGCCGCGCCTGGGCCAGATCGTGATCGACGCGAAGAACCTGCAGAAGGGCTTCGGCGACCGGGTGCTGATCGACGGCCTGACCTTCACGCTGCCGCGCAACGGCATCGTGGGCGTGATCGGCCCGAACGGTGTGGGAAAGACGACGCTGTTCAAGACGATCGTGGGCCTCGAGCCCCTCGACGGCGGTGACCTCAAGGTCGGCGAGACCGTGCAGATCTCCTACGTCGATCAGACCCGCGGCGGCATCGACCCGAACAAGAACGTGTGGGAGGTCGTCTCCGACGGTCTCGACTACATCCAGGTGGGCAAGACCGAGGTGCCGTCGCGCGCCTACGTCTCCACCTTCGGGTTCAAGGGACCGGACCAGCAGAAGAAGGCCGGCGTGCTCTCGGGCGGTGAGCGCAACCGTCTCAACCTGGCGCTCACCCTCAAGCAGGGCGGCAACCTCCTGCTGCTCGACGAGCCGACCAACGACCTCGACGTCGAGACGCTGTCCAGTCTCGAGAACGCGCTGCTGGAGTTCCCCGGCTGTGCCGTGGTCATCACCCACGACCGGTGGTTCCTCGACCGCATCGCGACCCATATCCTCGCCTACGAGGGCACCGAGGAGAACCCGTCCGACTGGTACTGGTTCGAGGGCAACTTCGAGGCGTACGAAGAGAACAAGGTCCAGCGCCTCGGCCCCGACGCGGCCAAGCCGCACCGGTCGGCCTACCGCAAGCTCACCCGCGACTGAGGCAGGGTCGATGCGACTGCACGTTCCGATCAAGCTGCGCTGGAGCGATCTCGACGCGTACGGGCATGTCAACAACGCCGAGATGCTGCGCCTCCTCGAAGAGGCGCGCATCGAGGCGTTCTGGGCACCCGACGATTCGGGTCACGGCAGCGGCGAGGCGGTCGGCGGCTCGACGGCGGTGCTCGACGGCCGTCCGGGAGCGGACACCCTGACGTTGATCGCGCGGCAGGAGATCGAATACCTCGCACCGATCCCGTACCTGCGGCAGCCGCTCGACGTGCAGCTCTGGCTCGGACGTCTCGGCGGTGCGAGCCTCGAGGTCAACTACGAGGTGTGGTCGCCGGAGGGCGTCGAACCGCGAACGCTGTTCTCGCGGGCGGCGACCACGATCGTGCTGGTCGACGCCACGACCCAGCGACCGCGTCGCATCAACGACCGTGAGCGCTCCGCCTGGACGCCCTACCTCGACGACCCCGTCACCTTCACGAAGCGCTGAACGCCTCGCGCTACGAGGTGATCGTGACCTTGTTGCCGGAGACGGTGGCCGTGAGCTTGGTCAGCGGCTTACTGGCCGGGCCCTGCAGAACATCGCCCGTCGACCCGTTGAAGCGCGAGCCGTGGCACGGGCAGTCGAACTCGTCGCCCTGCGGCGCGACCGTGCAGCCCTGATGCGTGCACACGGCACTGAAGGCCACCACCTCGCCGGCCTTCGGCTGCGCGACCACGATCGGCGTCGAACCGAGGGAGGCGGAGACCGCACCGCCGACAGGGATCGACGAGAGTTCGACGGTGGCCGTGCCGCCGTTGCCCGACCCACCGGTCGCTCCGGACCCTCCCGGCGTGCACGCCGCGAGCAGGAGCACCCCCGCGCCTGCTGCGGACGCGCCGCCGATCTGGACGAGGGTACGTCGCGTGAGCGGTGTGGAATCGGTCATCGTGGATCCTCCCGTTCGGCGGTGCTTTCTCCTAGCGTAAGCACGAGAGCGAAGAGGGTCCGGTTCACTCACGGTGTTCTGAACCTTTTCATCACCGGCTTCGTGCTAAAGGTCAGGAGGTGACTATGCCGGATGAGGACGCACGCCTGTTGCGGGAACTGCACGACCAGCACGCGCAGGCCGTGTGGCGCTATGTCGTCCACCTCACCGGCGATCGAGCGATGGCCGACGATGTCGTGCAGGAGACCCTGCTGCGTGCCTGGCGCAGACCAGCGGTGCTGGACCAGTCCCAGCAGTCCGCGCGCGCCTGGCTGTTCACCGTCGCGCGCAACATCGTCATCGACGACAAGCGCAGCGCGCACAGCCAGCACGAGTTCGGCACCGACACGCTTCCGGAGCGGCCCTCGGCCGACGACGGCGCCGACGCGGTGCTGGACGCCTGGCTGGTCTCCGACGCGCTGGCCGAGCTCTCCGACGAGCACCGCGCGGTCATCGTCCACGCGTACTACGGCGGCCGGTCCATCGCCGAGATCTCGCGCGAGCTCGAGATCCCGGAGGGCACGGTCAAGTCCCGGCTGCACTATGGACTGCGCGCCATGCGCTTGGCGCTGCAGGAGCGGGGGGTGACGGAGCGATGAACCACGACGAGTTCGCCACCTGGGATGCCGCCTACGTGCTCGGCTCCCTCTCGCCGAGCGAGCGCAAGCAGTACGAAGAGCACCTCCACGAATGCGATCGGTGCGCCTCCGCCGTCGGCGAGCTGGCCGGGATGCCCGGGCTGCTCGGCCGGGTGCCGCGGGAGCAGGCTTTCGCCCTCCTCGACGAGGAGGCGCCGCAGGATGCCGGTCTGGGCGCCGAGGTGCTTCCCTCCCTGCTCGATCAGGCGCGCAAGCGCCGACGCCGGTCGCGCTGGCTGGTCGGCGGCCTGGCGGCCGTCGCCGCCGCGGTGCTCGTCGGCGTCCTCGCGATCGCGATCCCCGGCGCGCTCCAGACGCCGTCGCCCGGCACGAGCGTCGCCATGGAGCAGGTCGTGCCGAGCGCGCTGGCCGCCGACGTCCGGCTCACCTCGGAGCCGTGGGGAACCCGGATCGACTCCCGGTGCACCTATGCGAAGGTACCGGGAGACGACGGCGGACACACCTGGACCTACGCGATGGTCGTGACCGACCGCTCCGGGAAGCAGACCCAGATCTCGACGTGGACCGCGACGGAAGGAAGCACGGTCGTCCCGATTGCGACCACGAGCGTGCCGGTCTCCGACATCGCGGCGATCGACATCAGGTCGGCGGCGAACGGAACGGTACTGCTGCGCAGCACCTTCGGCTAGCGGGTCGCCGCTCACCGCAGCGGCGCAGCGCCGCCGTCAGTCGCGCGTCGCGGCTCCGGGAACGCGGATGGTCGCCTCCTGGGCCACGCTGGCGACCAGACGCCCGTCGCGGCTGAAGATCCGCCCGAGCGACAGGCCGCGCCCGCCGCTGGCGCTGGGGGATTCCTGCACGTAGAGCAGCCACTCGTCGACGCGGGCGGGCCGGTGCCACCACATGGCGTGGTCGAGGCTGGCGGCCTTGAGCCCGGGGGTGGCCCAGGCCACGCCGTGCCGGCGCATCACCGACTCCATGATCGTGTAGTCGCTCGCGTAGGCGAGCGCGGCACGATGGAGGGAGGGGTCGTCCGGCAGGGTTCCGATCGCGCGGAACCAGACCGCCTGGTGCGCGACGTGCGGGCCTTCGACCGTGAGGTAGATCGGCGACGGCACGTGCCGCATGTCGAACGGCCGCTGGCTCGCCCAGTACTGCGCCACCGGGTGCTCGACGTCTTCGAGCGTGGCGGCGGAGTTCGGCAGCGTCTCAGGGTTGGGAAGGCCCTGCGGCATCGTCACCTGGTGCTCCACCCCGTCGTCCTCGGTCTGGAACGACGCGATCATCGACAGGATCGGCAGGCCGTTCTGGTACGCCTGGGTGCGCCGGGTCGAGAACGATCGGCCGTCGTGGATGCGGTCGACCGAGAAGGTGATCGGGAAGTTCACGTCGCCCGGCCGCAGGAAGTACCCGTGCATCGAGTGGATGCTGCGGTCGTCGGTGACCGTGCGTGTGGCCGCCACGATCGACTGCGCGAGCACCTGACCGCCGAACACGCGGCCCAGCGGCATCCACTGGGAGGGTCCGGTGAAGATGTCCTCGCTCGTCCGGGCACCGGTGTCGGTGAGGTCGAGCGCGGCGAGCAGCGATTCGAGGGGCTCTGTCACAGTGTCTCCGTCCGATGTCTCTAGTAGCTTAGAGCGCAGATGAACCAGTCGTTTTCTCTCCAGGACACCCTCGCCGCCGCCGACCTGCAGACCTACCTGTCTCGGGCCGCCCGTGTCGAGGAGGGGTCGGTGCGCCTGATCGCCGGATCGGGCGTGCTGGCCGTGTACACCGCCATCCTCTATCCGCGGGGGCTGCTCGATCAGACGCCGACGGTGCTCGGGCTGCGCACCTTCCTGACCGGCCCCGAGGTCGCCTTCGACGTCGTCGTGCCCATCCGCTCGCTCCTCGACCGGCTGGCGCGGGTGCGTGAGGCGGCCGAGAGCGCCGCAGCTGCGTCGGAGCAGGGCTCCGTCGAAGAAGAGGGGCGCGACGGCGACGAGAGCGGCGCCGTCGACGGTGCGGTCGAGAGCGCTCCGCTGGAGGTGCGGCTGCCGATGGAGGCCCCCTCGGTGACCTGGGCGGGCATCTCCCCGCCGCGTGGCGGGTGGCGCCAGGTGGGCGAGACGACGTACGAGCTGCTGGAGTCGACGGCGGCCACGGGCATCGCGGAGGTCGCGAACGCGGTGCCCACCGGCACGGGGGAGCAACTCGTCCAGCGGGTGCGCGCCGAGGTGTGGGGCCGGCCGATCGACGGTCTCGAATACGTTCCGGCCGGTGCTGCGTTCGCCGCGGAGAGCCTGGGCTTCCTGGCGGCGGGCGAGCCGGTCACGATCCTGGAGACGGGGCCGTGGACCCGGCTGACGACCCGCCGCGGTCACACTCTCATCCGCCGTCAGGCCTGGAGCCTGCGCGGCTGACGCGAGGGGCGGGTCAGACCGCGCGGGCGATCGCGCGTCCGGCCTGCCTTCCCGAGAAGAGGCAGCCGCCGAGGAAGGTGCCCTCCAGCGCCCGGTAGCCGTGCACGCCGCCACCGCCGAAGCCGCTCGCCTCGCCGGCCGCGTACAGTCCGGGCACGGGTGTCCCGTCTGCCGACAGCACGCGACCGTCGAGATCCGTCTCGATGCCGCCGAGGCTCTTGCGGGTGAGGATGTGCAGCTTCACGGCGATCATCGGCCCCGCCTTCGGATCGGTGAGCTTGTGCGGCGACGCGACCCGGATGAGCTTGTCTCCCCGGTATGCGCGGGCGGCCCGCACCGCGGCGAGCTGGAGGTCCTTGCCGAAGTCGTTGTCGAGCTCCCGGTCGCGCTCGCGCACGTGGCGGGTGACGAGGTCGAGGTCGAGCGGCACCTCCGAGAGCCGCTGCATCCCGGCCAGCAGCTCGTCGAGCGTGTCGGCCACGACGAAGTCGGCGCCCTTCTCCTTGAAGGCCTCCACCGGGCCGGGCGCTCCCGGGCCCACCCGCTTGGCGAGCAGCCCGAAGTCCTTCCCGGTCAGATCCGGATTCTGCTCGCTGCCGGAGAGCGCGAACTCCTTCTCGATGATCTTCTGCGTGAGGATGAACCAGCTGTAGTCGGAGCCGGTGCGGCGCAGGTGCTCCAGAGTGCCGAGCGTGTCGAAGCCGGGGAAGAGCGGCGCGGGGAGGCGGTCGCCGCAGGCGTCGAGCCACAGGGACGACGGGCCGGGGAGGATGCGGATGCCATGGCGCTGCCAGATCGGGTCCCAGTTCTGGATGCCCTCGGTGTAGTGCCACATCCGGTCTCCGTTGATGAGACGGGCGCCTGCGGCCTCGGCGATGCCGAGCATGCGGCCGTCCACGTGGGCGGGCACGCCGGAGAGCATGAAGTCCGGGGGAGTGCCGAGCCGCTCGGGCCAGGCCGCGCGCACCAGGTCGTGGTTGCCGCCGATCCCGCCGCTGGCGACCACCACGGCGGGCGCGCTCAGTTCGAAGTCCGCGATCTGCTCGCGGTTGCTCGGCGCCCCGCGACCGGCAGCGTCGGGCTTGAGGATCGCGCCCCGCACGCCGGTGACCCGGCCGTCCTCGACGACGAGTTCGTCGACGCGGTGGCGGTGCAGCAGGCGTGCCTGCCCGGTGGCGGCGGCCTCCTGGACGCGCCGCGCGAAGGGCTCCACGACGCCGGGTCCGGTTCCCCAGGTGATGTGGAAGCGCGGCACCGAGTTGCCGTGGCCTCCCGCAGTGCCGTCGCCGCGCTCGGCCCAGCCGACGACCGGGAAGAACCGCACTCCCTTCTCGTGCAGCCACGCCCGCTTCTCGCCGGCGGCGAACTGGAGGTAGGCCTCCGCCCAGCGCTTCGGCCAGTGGTCCTCGTCACGGTCGAACGCGGCGCTGCCGAACCAGTCCTGCCGGGCCAGTGCCAGCGAGTCGTGTACGCCCATGCGGCGCTGCTCGGGCGAGTCGATGAGGAACAGACCGCCGAACGACCAGAACGCCTGACCGCCGAGGGAGGCCGCCGGTTCCTGATCGACGATCGTCACGGTCTTGCCCGCGTCGAGCAGCTCGCTCGCGGCGACCAGTCCGGCGAGGCCTGCGCCCACCACGATGCAGTCGGGTTCGGGTGTCATGGCGTGTCTCCTTCGGCACGTCGGGGGAGGAGCCGGGCTGCTCCTCGAGGCGGGATCACTCCTCGAATGTGTTGACCATAGCGAACGCCGCGCGCTCCAGGTAGCTCCAGAGGGTCTCCTCCTGCAGCGGAGGCAGACCCAGCTCGTCGACAGCGACGCGCATGTGCGCGAGCCAGCGGTCGCGTGCGTCGGGGTTCACGCGGAACGGGTTGTGCCGCATCCGCAGGCGGGGGTGCCCGCGCTCCTCGCTGTACGTGGTCGGACCTCCCCAGTACTGCTCGAGGAAGAGCGTCAGGCGCTCGCGGGCCGGCCCGAGGTCCTCCTCGGGGTACATCGGCCGCAGCACGGGGTCGTCGGCGACCCCGCGATAGAAGGCGTCGACGAGCCGGACGAACGTGTCGTGGCCGCCGATCTGGTCGAAGAACGAGCCGCCGGAGGGGGATCCGATCGGGATTGTCATGTCACTCCGAGGGATGTTCGTCGGGCGCGGTGGGCTTCGGTGTGCGCGGCTTGGGTGGCGTTGCGGGCTTCGCCGTCGCCGCGCCGTCGTGCGGCGTCTCGATCGCCGGACGGATGCGGATCGCACCAGGGTCGGTGGCCGGTCTGGGCGTGCGCTTGGCCGCGGCGCGCGCCTTGCGACCCGTGAGGGGCTTCTCAGGCACCACGGGGGTCGGACGCGTGCGCGGGGGCTTGGCGCCGTTGACGCTGCCCGCGCTGTCGAACCCGGTGAGCACGACGGCCGAGAGCGAGGGCAAGGTGACCCCCAACTCGTCGGTGGCCTGCTTGAGGCGCAGTCGCAACTCGCGCGAGACGTCGTCCTTGGCGGTCGTGCGTGTCTTCAGCACGAGGCGGATCACCATGGCATCGGCCGAGACCGACTCCAGCCCCCACAACTCCGGCTTGTCGAGGATCCGGGAGCGCCACTTGGGGCTGGTGGCGAGGGCGTTCGCCGCTTCGAGCATCTTGGTCTGTACGGCCTCGATGTCGGTGTCGTAGGGCACCGCGAGGTCGATGATCACGCGGGACCAGCCCTGCGACATGTTCCCGACTCGCAGGATCTCGCCGTTGCGGACGAACCAGAGCGTGCCGTTGACGTCACGCACTTGGGTGACCCGGATGCCCACGGCCTCCACCACGCCGGTGGCCGAGCCCAGATCGACGACGTCGCCGACGCCGAGCTGGTCCTCCATGACCATGAAGAGGCCGTTCAGCACGTCCTTGACGATGTTCTGGGCGCCGAAACCGAGACCGGCGCCGATCGCGGCAGTGAGGAGCGCGAAAGACGTGAGGGCGTCAGGAGCGAAGACCTGGATCACCAGGATGATCGTGATGATGCCGATCGTCACGTTGACGATGTTGCTGAGCACCGATCCGAGCGTCCGCGTGCGCTGCACGACCCGTACGGCCGCAAGCGGAGACGCCACGAGCGCCTGCGTGTCGGTGACGCTCTGGCCCTTCTTCACCCCGCTGACGATCTGCCGAACGATGCGGCGGATGATGACACGGAGGATCCAGCTGAGGACGAAGGCGCCGACGACGATCCCGGCCGCGTGGACGAGGTTCCATCCCGCCTGGGTCGCCCAGACGCCGAGGTTGGTCCAGAAGTTCGCTTTCAGAATTCCCATACGTCCGAAATCCTATCGAGTGGGTCCTTGGCATCCCCTGGACCCTGCGGCGTGGTCAGCGCTCGACGAGCCCGTTGTCGTAGGCGAAGATCACCGCATGCACGCGGTCGCGCAGCTGGAGCTTGGCCAGCACGCGACCCACGTGCGTCTTCACGGTCGACTCGGTGAGGAAGAACTTGGCGCCGATCTCTCCGTTCGTGAGACCGTCGGCCATGGCGAGGAGGATCTCGCGCTCGCGCGGGGTCAGGGCGGCGGCCGGGTCGACCCCGGTCGGTGCGCCGCCGGAGGCCGGGAGCCGGTCGGCGAAGAGCTCCAGCATCGCGCGGGTCACCCGGCCGCTGACGGCGGCGTCGCCGCTCGCGACCGAACGGATCGCTGACGTCAGCTCGGACGGCCGCGCATCCTTGAGCAGGAACCCGCTCGCTCCCGCGCGCAGGCCGCCGAAGGCGTACTCGTCGAGGTCGAAGGTCGTGAGGATGATGATCCGCGCGGCCGGGTTGGCGGCGACGATGCGCCGGGTCGCCTCGATGCCGTCGAGGGCCGGCATGCGCACGTCCATGAGGATCACGTCCGGCCGGGTCTCGACGGCGAGCCGGACCGCCTCCGCGCCATCGGCCGCCTCTCCCACCACGTGGAGGTCGGGTTCGGCCTCCAGCACCATCCGGAAGCCGAGACGCACGAGCGCCTGGTCGTCGACGAGGAGGATGCGCACGGGACGGTCGAGGGCGGGCATGGGGTCGGTCATTCGTGACTCCTGGGTTCTGGCTGTGGTGCCGGTTCTGGTTCTGCGGCCGCTGCGGGCGCGGCCGCCGCCGCGGCGGAGGGTCGAACGGTTGGGATGTCGGCGACGACGCGCCAGCCGCCGCCGCGACGCGGTCCCGCCTCCAGCGTGCCGCCGTACAGGGCGACGCGCTCGCGCAGGCCGAGCAGGCCGCTGCCCGAGCCCTGGAGCGAGCCGGTGTGCACGGTCGCGTCGTCCTCCACGACGATGCGGATGCGGTCGTCGCCGAACTCGATCGTCACGGAGACCTGGGTGGCGAGAGCGGCGTGGCGGAGGGCGTTGGTGAGGGCCTCCTGCACCACCCGGAACACGGTGAGCTGCTGACCGACGTCCGTCGGCGCGGCGCCGGAGACGGTGATGCGCACCGGGAGACCGGCCGCCCGGAAGCGCTCGACCAGTTCGCCGAGCTCGCCGAGGCCGGGTTGCGGGGCGTGAGCGGCGGCCTCCTCGTCGCCCGGGCGAAGCACGCCGAGCAGGCGGCGCATGTCGCCGAGCGCGCTGCGGCCGGTCTCGGCCACGAGTCGCATCGTCTCAGCCGAGCGCTCCGGTGCGGTGGCGGCGAGCCCGGCCGACCCGTCGGCGAGCGTGATCATCACTGTCAGGCTGTGCGAGACGATGTCGTGCATCTCGCGAGCGATGCGACTGCGCTCGGCCGCGGTGGCGATCTCGGCCTGCTGATCGCGCTCGCGCGCGAGCTGGCGTGCGCGGTCGATGAGAGCGCGGAGGTAGCGGCGCCGGTTGCCGACGTTGGTACCGACGAGCACCGCGACCGTGCAGAAGGAGAGGGCGGCGAATCCGGAGGGGATGGCCTCCGTCGAGAGCGGCGCGAAGTCGTGGACCGAGACCACGATCTCGGTGACGCTGAGGACGCCGATGGTCGCGACGGCCGTGATCGCGTAGGCGATCCACGCCGAGCGCGCCGAACGGTACACCGCAAGGGCGTACAGGGCGAAGACGGTCGGCACGAAGTCGACGTTGCGGCCGACGAAGACGCTCAGCACGAGCACCGTGAGCGCGATGGCGAAGACGATGCGGGGAGACCGGCGTCGGGCGAAGAGGGCCACGCCGGCCACGGTCGCGAGGACCACCCGCAGCGCCACCGACCAGCTCGGGTCCCTGACCATCTCGACGACGCCTTCGGCCAGCGCCGGCACGAGATAGACGGCGACGACGAGGGAGTCGACGAGCAGAGGGTGCGCGCCGAAGTAGCGCCGCACCGCCCCGGGCGGCCTCGGGAGTTCGAGGTCGGCCGGGGCGGCGTCGGGAGCGGTCACCGGGGAGGTCACGCGTCCCGTCGCTGCAGCAGGATCGCGCCCACGATGAAGGAGACGGCGGTCCAGATCACCACGGTGAGGATGTTCTGCCACGGCTCGAGGGAGCCGTTCGCCAGGCCGGCCAGGCCGTCGCCGTTGTTGCTGATCAGGTAGTGCGACCAGTCGGCCAGCCAGGTGACCTTGGGCAGCAGCCCGACGGCGACCTGGACGAGGATCGGCAGGAGGAACAGCACACCGACCACCGCGGCGATTCCGCCTGCGCTGGCCTTGATGATCGTTCCGAGGCCCAGAGCGAAGACGGCGATCAGGCCGAGATAGACAGCCCCGCCGAGAATCGACCAGAGGGTGGAGGCCTCGAACAGCTCGCGCTCGTAGCCCTTGCTGCTCATGACGCCGATCGCGATCGACCACGACGCCGCGAGGCTCACCAGGCCGATCACGAACGAGACGACGAAGAGCATGATCGCCTTCGCCGCGAGGACGGGGAAGCGGTGCGGAACCGCGGCGAACGACGAGCGGATCATCCCGGTGGAGAATTCGCCGCTGATCGCGAGGACACCCAGCACCGCCACCACGAGCTGGGCGAATCGAAGCCCGAAGGTGGCCGCCGTGGCGACGATGTTGTTCAGATCGAGGGTCGCACCGCGCGGTCCGGACTCGGTCGCGAGGGTCGTGGCGGACGGGATCGCGAGGCTCAGCAGCGCGGCGAACCCGACGACGAGCACGACCACGCTGATCAGCGTCCAGAACGTTGAGCGGAGCGAGCGGAGCTTGATCCACTCCGAGCGCAGCACGCGCGGGAAGCTGAGCCGGCCGATCTCCGAGTGCTGGTGGGGTGCGGCGGCGGTTGCGGCGCTCATCGGGTGACCTCCGAGTGGTATTCGACTTCGTCCTGGGTGAGTTCGAGGTAGGCCTCCTCGAGGGAGGCGCTGAGCGGCGTGAGCTCGTGGAGCGCGACGCCCGCCGCAGCAGCTGCGTCGCCGATCTGCGCGGCCGAGAGCCCGCTGATCTCGAGCAGTTGGGCCTCGACGCCGGTGACCGTCACGTCGGGACCGTTGATCGCGTTGACGAGCCGCTCGACCTCCGGTGTGCGCACGCGGACGGCGCTGCGGGTAGCACCGGCGAGGATCTGGTCGACAGGTGCGTCGGCGAGGATGCGGCCACGGCCGAGCACGATGATGTGGTCGGCGGTCTGCGCCATCTCGCTCATCAGGTGCGAGGACAGGAACACGGTCCGGCCCTGTCCGGCGAGGTGGCGGGCGAACTGACGCACCCAGAGCACGCCTTCGGGGTCGAGGCCGTTGACCGGCTCGTCCAGGATCAGCGTGGCCGGATCGCCGAGCATCGCGACGGCGATGCCGAGACGCTGGCCCATGCCGAGCGAGAAGCCGCCGACGCGCTTGCTCGCCACCGACTCCAGACCGGTCAGCGCGATGACCTCGTGGACGCGGTTCTTGGAGATGCCGTGCGTCGCGGCCATCGCCAGGAGGTGGTTGTAGGCCGTGCGACCGGTGTGCACCGCCTTCGCATCCAGCAGCGCACCGACTTCCCCGAGCGGCGAACGCAGCTCGCCGTACCGCTTGCCGTTGATGGTCGCGGTGCCCCGGGTGGGGCGGTCGAGGCCCATGATCATGCGCATGGTGGTGGACTTGCCCGCGCCGTTCGGGCCGAGGAAGCCGGTGACTTTGCCCGGCTGGATCGTCGCCGAGATGCCGTCGACAGCGGTCTTGCTGCCGAAGGTCTTGGTGAGGTTGTCGAGTTGGATCATGAGACCGAGACTAGGGCCGTCGTGCCGGCCGCGTCATCGAACCGCGGTACGACCTGCGGACGGGCCGTATGGCCCGGCAGTGCGAAACGGGGGCCGCGGCTCGGAACGAGCCACGACCCCCTCGGCCGGTGCGGTGCGGGTCAGCCGGCGTCGCGGGCCTGCGCCGCGAGCGCGCGCTCGACACCGGCCAGGTTCTCCACCACGAGGCGGCGCAGCGCGGCCGGCTCGGGATTGGCGTCGAGCCAGGCGCGCGTCGCATCACGGAGCGCCGCGTTCGCCAGCGGCGCCGGGTACATTCCGGCCACCAGGTACTCGGCGATCTTGTAGGTGCGCGAGGTCCAGACCTCCTGCAGCGCCGCGAAGTACGGCTCGACGAACGACGCGAGCACCTCCCTGTCGGCGGCGCGCTGGAAGCCGAGCCCGGTGAACCGCACGATCGTGTTCGGGAGGGCGTCGGAACCGAACACCGAGTCCCACGCGGCCTGCTTGCCCGCGAGCGTCGGGATGGAGGCGCGGGCCTGCGCTGCGAACTGGGCGCCGTTGGCGGTGTTGTCGGCGGCGAGCGCGGCATCCACCTCGGCGTTGCCCGCTGCGCCGCCGGCGACCAGGGCGACGAGCAGCTCCCAGGCTAGGTCGGTGTCGACGGTGAGTCCCTGCAGTGTCAGCGAGCCGTCGCGCAGTCGGGCGACGACGGCGAGCTGATCCGGGGTGGAGGCGAGTGCCGCGAAGAACTTCACGAACTGGAACTGCGCGTCGCTGCCGGCCTCGGCGTGCTGCGCGAGCTCCCAGAGCGTCGAGGCAGCCTCCTCGCTCGTCTGCTTCTGACGCTCGGGCGCCACGTAGCTTCCGGCGGCGAGCACCAGCTGGTTCAGCGTGGTGCGCAGCGTCGTCGACTCGGTCTCGGAGGCGATGTTGCCGAGCACCAGGCGCACGTAGTCGCTCGCGCTCGACTCGGCGTCGCGCGTGGCATCCCACACCGCGCCCCACACCAGCGACCGCGCGAGCGGGCTCTCGATCGACGAGAGGTGCTCGAGAGCGACGCGGTGCGACTCGTCGTCGAGACGGATCTTCGCGTAGGCCAGGTCGTCGTCGTTGAGGAGCACGAGCGCCGGACGCTTCGTGCCGACGAGCTCGGCGACCTCGGTCCGCTCGCCGTCCACGTCGAGCTCCACACGGGAGGTGCGCACGAGCCGGGCGTCGACGAGGTCGTAGAAGCCCACGGCCAGGCGGTGGGGGCGGATGGTCGGGTAGTCGGCCGCGGCGGACTGCAGGATCGCGAACGCCGTGATGGTGCCGTCCGCGTCCACCGCGATCTCCGGGCGCAGGGTGTTGACGCCCGCGGTCTCCAGCCACTTCTCGGACCACTCCGTGAGGTCGCGGCCGCTGGTGGCCTCCAGCTCGACGAGGAGGTCGGTCAACTCGGTGTTGCCGTGCTGGTGCTTCTTGAAGTACTGCGCGACGCCCGCCAGGAAGTCGTCCTGGCCGACCCACGCCACCAGCTGCTTGAGCACCGACGCGCCCTTCGCGTACGTGATGCCGTCGAAGTTGACCTGCACGTCCTCCAGGTCGTTGATCGTCGCGACGATCGGGTGGGTGGAGGGCAGCTGGTCCTGCTTGTACGCCCAGCTCTTCTCCATGGCGGCGAAGGTCGTCCAGGCCTCGGTCCACTCGGTGGCCTCCGCCGTGGCGAGGGTGGAGGCGTACTCGGCGAACGACTCGTTCAGCCACAGGTCGTTCCACCACTTCATGGTGACCAGGTCGCCGAACCACATGTGCGCGAGCTCGTGCAGGATCGTGACGACCCGGCGCTCCTTGATGGCGTCGGTGACCTTCGAGCGGAAGACGTAGGTCTCGGTGAAGGTGACGGCGCCCGCGTTCTCCATCGCGCCCGCGTTGAACTCCGGCACGAACAGCTGGTCGTACTTCTCGAACGGGTAGGCGTAGTCGAACTTCTCCTCGTAGAAGGCGAAGCCCTCCCGGGTCTTCTCGAAGATGTAGTCGGCGTCGAGGAAGCCCGCGAGGCTCTTGCGCGCGTAGACGCCGAGCGGGATGGCGCGGCCGTCGCGGCTGGTGAGCTCGCTGTGTACCGACTCGTACGGGCCGGCGATCAGTGCCGTGATGTAAGAGGAGATGACCGGGGTGGGGGCGAACGACCAGGTCTTCGTGCCCGCGCCGGCCTCCACGGGCTCGGGGGTGGGGGAGTTGCTCACGACCGCCCAGTGCGCGGGGGCCGTGACCGTGAACGTGAACTGCGCCTTGAGGTCGGGCTGCTCGAACACGGCGAACATGCGGCGCGAGTCCGGCACCTCGAACTGCGAATAGAGGTACACCTCGCCGTCGACGGGGTCGACGAAGCGGTGCAGGCCCTCACCGGTGTTCGTATAGATCGCGTCGGCGTCGACCGTGAGCTCGTTCTCCGCCTGCAGGCCGTCCAGCTGGATGCGCACACCGTCGGCGACGACCGCAGGGTCGAGCTCGACGCCGTTCAGCACGACGGAGTGGACGGTGCGGGTGATCGCGTCGATGAAGGTCGAGGCACCCGGCGTCGCGGTGAAGCGAACGGTGGTGGTGCTGCGGAAGGTCTCCGGACCCGTGGTCAGGTCGAGCGCCACGTCGTAGCTGTGGGTGCGGACGAGCGACGCGCGCTCCTGGGCTTCGATGCGGGTGAGGTTTTCTCCGGGCAACGCTGACTCCTTGAAAAGCGGTTTGGGGTGTGGATCGTGTCCACCCGATCCACCTTAGTGAGGTCGCGCCGCGGGTGCTGCGGCGGCGTCGGCGGCCTTCCCTAGACTGTGAGCATGCGCATCCACATCGCCACCGATCACGCCGGTCTCGAGTTCAGCACGCACCTCCAGCAGCACCTCTCGGAGGCCGGCCACGAGGTCGTCGACCACGGTCCGGCCGGGTACGACCCGATCGACGACTACCCGGCGTTCTGCATCAACGCGGCCAAGGCCGTCGTGCGCGACCAGCAGGCCGGTGTGGAGGCGCTGGGAGTGGTGTTCGGAGGCTCGGGCAACGGCGAGCAGATCGCCGCGAACAAGGTCCTCGGCGTGCGCGCGGCCCTCGTCTGGAACGAGAGCACCGCCCGGTTGGCGCGCCAGCACAACGACGCCAACGTCATCTCGATCGGCGCACGCCAGCACACCGTCGAGGAGGCCACGCGCTTCATCGACATCTTCATCGCCGAACCGTTCTCGCTCGAAGAGCGGCACGTGCGACGGATCGCCCAGCTCGCCGAGTTCGAGGCCACCGGCGACATCGCGGGCAAGAACGTGGACCGCTGATGCCCGAGGGTCACTCCGTCCACCGCATCGCGAAGCAGTTCGCCGTCAACTTCGTGGGTCACCGTATCGCGGTGTCCTCCCCGCAGGGCCGGTTCGCCGCCGATGCCGCGCGCATCGACGGACACGTGATGGTGGCGGCCAAGGCCGTCGGCAAGCAGATGTTCCTGGAGTTCGACAACGACCTCTGGTTGCGCATCCACCTCGGCATCTACGGCGCGTGGGACTTCGCCGGCGACATCAGCATCGATCCGACCATCGCGAGCGCGAACGGGCGGGTGGGCCAGACCAACCAGACCGGCACCGTCTTCGATGAGGCCGGCGAGAACTCCCTGCACTCGATCGGCGCCCCGCGCCGCACCCGGCTGCGCATGTCGGAGTCCGAGAAGGTGGAGGCCGATATCGACGTCTTCCCGCCGGAGCCCGTCGGCCAGGTGCGCGTCCGCCTCCTCAGCGACACGGCCGTGGCCGATCTCCGCGGGCCGACCGCGTGCGAGGTGCTCGACCCCGCCGAAGTGGACGCCGTGATCGCCAAGCTCGGGCCCGACCCGCAGGTCGACGACGGCCCGGAGGCCGAGGAGGCCTTCGTCGCGAAGGTGCGCAAGAAGCCGACCGCCATCGCTCTGCTGCTCATGGATCAGAGCGTCGTCAGCGGCATCGGCAACGTCTACCGCGCCGAACTGCTGTTCCGCGCCCGGCAGAACCCGCACACGCCGGGCAAGCTCGTGCCCGAGGAGACCGTGCGCGAACTGTGGCGCGACTGGGTGCACCTGCTGCGGATCGGCGTCGAGACCGGCCAGATGATGACGATGGACGACCTCGACGAGGAGTCGTACCGCAAGGCGATGGCCAAGCGGGAGGACCGGCACTGGGTCTACAAGCGCGAAGGACTGCCCTGCCGGGTCTGCGGCACGCACATCCTCATGGAGGAGCTGGGCGGTCGCAAGCTCTACTGGTGCCCGAAAGACCAAGCCTAGGAGGCCTCCGATGCGTCAGAATCCCAGCTTCGCCCTCGGAGAGCGCGCCGAGATCGAGCGGATCATCCGCGAGAACCCGTGGGGAACGTTCGTCAGCAACGCGTCGACAGGTCTTGTCGCCTCGCACTACCCGGTGATTCTCGACGACACGCGCGACGAGCTCAGCATCGTCAGCCACGTGGGCCGGCCCGACGAGCAGTTGCACGAGCTGGGGGAGCACGAACTTCTCGTCATCCTCCAAGGCCCGCACGGCTACATCTCGTCGTCGTGGTACGACGCCGACCCCGCGGTGCCTACGTGGAACTTCGTGGCGATCCATCTTTCGGGCGTGCCCGAGATCCTGAGTGCGAGCGAGAATCTCCAGGTGCTCAAGAAGCTCGTCGACCACTTCGAACGCGAGCTGCCGAACCCTCGGCAGATGCGCGGCACGCTGGAGGACGAGCGCTATGCCGAGCGCATCTCGTCCGGCACGGTCGGCCTGCGCCTGACGCCGACGAAGATCGTCGCCAAACAGAAGATGAGCCAGAACCGGCCCGATCACATCGTCGACTCGATCATGGCCGAACTCGGTGGCGACTCGGGCTACGCGAGCCCGGCGCTGCTGCGCGAGATGCAGCTCGTGCACGACCGCCGACGCGCTGCCCGGTGAGCTTCGTTCTGGCCGGCGCTCGGCTGCCGGGCTCCGATCGGCTTGTGGACGTGACGGTTCGTGATCGGTCGATCGCGTCCATCCACCCGGCCGGGGTGCCGGGCGAACGGAGCCTCGAACGCATCCCTCTCGACGGGCGCTGGCTGGTCCCCGGACTGTGGGACCAGCACGTCCATTTCACGCAGTGGGCGCAGACGGCGCGGCGGCTGGATGTGTCGCGGGCATCGTCGGCCGAGGAGGCCGCATCGCTGGTGCGAGCGCGAACCGCAGCGGACCCGGGAACGGACGTGCTCGTGGGCTTCGGTTTCCACGACGCGCTCTGGCACGACCTCCCGAGCCGCGAGCTGCTCGATGCGGCAGCGGGTGACCGACCGGTCGTGCTGATCGCCGGCGACCTCCACTGCTCGTGGCTGAACTCTGCCGCGATGGCCCGCTACGCGCCCGGCGTGGAGGGTGCCCTGCTGCGCGAGGACGCGAGCTTCGCCCTGACGAGCGCGCTCACGCCGTCGGACGAGTCGATCCTCGACCGCTGGGCGTCCGACGCGGCCGACGGGGCGGCGACGCACGGCGTCGTCGGGATCGTGGATCTCGAGTACGGCTGGAGCCTCGAGACGTGGACCAGGCGCATCGCGGCAGGCGCTCGATCGCTTCGCGTCGAGTTCGGCGTCTACCGCGACCGGATGACCGACGCGGTCGGCCTCGGCCTCCGCACCGGCGAACCGATCGAGGGCACCGACGGCCTCCTGACGATGGGCCCGTTCAAGGTGATCTCCGACGGCTCGCTCAACACCCGCACGGCCCTCTGCCTGCACGCGTACCCTGGCGGCGGGCACGGCGTCGCCAACCTCACGCCCGATGAGCTCCTGGCCGATCTGCGGTTCGCCGCTGCGAACGGCATCGAACCGGCCGTCCACGCGATCGGCGACGAGGCGAACCGGCGCGCGCTCGACGCGTTCGAACAGCTCGGGGCATCGGGCCGGGGAGGTCAGATCGTGGGTCGCATCGAGCACGCGCAGCTCATCGATCCCGCCGACATCCCGCGGTTCGCCGCCCTCGGCATCGCGGCGAGCGTCCAGCCCGAGCACGCCATGGACGACCGCGACGTCGCCGACCGGCTCTGGGCCGGGCGCACGCGCCACGCGTTTCCCCTCGCGTCGTTGCTGGCCTCCGGCGCTCGCCTCGCGTTCGGCTCCGACGCGCCCGTCGCACCGCTCGACCCGTGGGCGGCGATCGCTTCGGCCGTCGGCCGCACGCGCGACGGCCGCGAGCCGTGGCATCCCGAGCAGCGCATCCCCGTGGAGGCCGCCCTCGACGCGTCGACCCGATCCCGCGTCGCCGTCGGCGAGCCCGCCGACCTCGCGATCATCGAGCGCGACCCCTTTGCCGCGACCCCGGACGAGCTGCGCGCCATGCCCGTCGCCGCGACCCTCCTCGCCGGCCGCTTCACCCACGACACCCTCTGAACGCGACGCCCGCCTGAGACGCCGAAGGGCACGTTGTCGTCCCTTTCGACGTCCGAAGGGGACAACAACGTGCCCTTCGGCACGCGTCGAGCGTTACTCGCTGATGTGCGCGAACAGGAACCAGCGGTCCTTGTCGAGACCGCGGGCGATCTCGATGGCGACGTCTTGGCTGGTCTGGTCGAGCTCGTCCAGCTCTGCGACCGCGGTGTTGACGCTCGCGAGCGCGGCGTCGATCTGAGCGATAACTTCGGCGATGGTCTCGTTCGACGGCCGGAAACCGGCCGTGAGCTCGGAGGTGGTGGTCTTGGCCGCGACGGTGCCGAGCCGTGCGTCGACGGGGAGGCCGAGGGCGACGATCCGCTCGGCGGCCAGGTCGGCCCACTCCTGAGCGTGGTCGACGATCGTGTCGAGCAGCTCGTGCACGCCGATGAAGTTGGCGCCGCGCACGTGCCAGTGCGCCTGCTTGCCGTTCACGACGAGGGCGGTGAGGTCGATGACAACGGGGGTGAGGAACTGCGCGACCCCTGCGGCGACGTCGGGGTTCGAAACGCTCTGGCTTGCAGCGATGTCCGTCATGGTGGCGTCCTTTCTTCTGCCTGACCACAACGCTACTGCGCGCCCGGAATTCCGCAACGAAGCTGAGGCTGCGCTTACGAAGGCGACCCTTGGTCGGGTTAACCCCCGCACGGATCCGGCGGCGGGCGGGATGGGGTCGACCCTGGCGCGAACGGGAGGCTGGACCCATGAACGAATCGACCACCGCGTCCCTCCCCATGGGGAGCATCGAATCCGCCGGGGCGTCTGCCAGTCTGGACCCTGTGACCGTCTCCTCCGCCCCTCCGACGACCGCCGAGCGCACGACCTACGGGTCGCTGTGGCGACGTGTGCCGCGGGAGCTCGGCTTCCTCCTCCTGACGATGCCGATCGCGATCATCGGGCTGTCGGTGCTCGCCTCCCTGTTCTGGACGGGCATCGGCACGGTCGTCATCTACGTCGGCTTCTTCATCGTCGTCGCGACGTTCTATGTCGCGCGGGCGTTCGGCACCGTGGAGCTGACGCGCCTCGACTGGGCGGGCGCCGCGCCAGTCCCGAGGCCGGTGTGGGAGCCCGCCGACCGACCGCGCACGTTCTGGCGTGCGATCTTCGGTCCGTGGGCGAACGGCCACTACTGGCTGTACCTCTTGCACGGGATGATCATCAACCCCATCGTGAGCGTGATCAGCTGGAGCATCACGATCACCTGGACCGCCGGTGCGCTCGGTGGCCTGACCGGCTGGATCTGGCTGGGCTTCATCCCGACCGGGAACCGGGACTTCTTCCTCTCCCGTGTGCTGGCGGATTCGATCTTCGGCATCCACTCGACGTTCGATCCGGTCGCCGGCGACCGCGTGCTCTACCTGATCTTCGGCGTGATCTTCGCCGTGACCCTGCCGTTCGTTACCCGTGGCCTCACCCTCCTGCACCACGCGATCGCGCACGGGCTCCTCGGCGCCTGGCGCTCGGAGGCCCTGGAGCGGGAGGTCGCCGACCTGTCCGCGCAGCGCGGTGCGGCGGTGTCAGCGGAGGACCAGTCGCTGCGTCGTCTGGAGCGCGACCTCCACGATGGCCCGCAGCAGCGCCTGATCCGCCTGCAGATGGACATCGCCTCGGCCGAGCGCAAGCTCACGGACGACCCGGAGGCCGCCGCGGCGCTGCTCGCCGAGGCGCGCAAGCAGGCCGGCGACACCCTGGAGGAGCTGCGGGCGCTGTCCCGCGGGTTCGCACCGCCGATCCTGCAAGACCGGGGCCTCCAGGCCGCCGTCGACTCGCTGGCGGCGCGCAGCACCATCCCGACGACCGTCGAGTCGTCGCTGCAGCCGGGGGAGCGGTTCAGCCCGGAGGTGGAGCGCAACGCGTACTACGTGCTGGCCGAACTGTCGGCGAACCTGGCGAAGCACTCGGGGGCGACGGCCGCGCGGCTCGTGCTCGACCGTGCCGTCGACGAGGCGGGACGCGCCTGGCTGGCGGTGTGGTTGACGGACAACGGGAACGGCGGCGCGACGATGGTCGCGGGTCACGGCCTCAGCGGCCTGGCCGAGCGCGTCCACGGCCTCGGCGGCGAGCTCGTCGTCGACAGCCCGGTCGGAGGCCCGTCGCGGATCGGGGCGCGCATCCCGCTCGCCTGAGACGGCGGCGCGCCCGAGTCGGGCAATAGGGTGGTGGCGTGCCTGCCACCACCCCGCTCCGTCTCGTCGTCGCCGACGACTCCGTGCTGCTGCGCGAAGGCCTCGTGCGCCTCCTCGACGAGGCCGGGTTCGAGACCGTGGGCGCGTTCGGCGACGCGGAGTCGCTGCTCGCCGCCCTCCCGTCGCTGCAGCCGGACGTCGCCATCCTGGATGTCCGGATGCCTCCCACGTTCCGCGACGAGGGCGTGCGCGCGGCGCTCGAGCTGCGCTCGTCGTTCCCCGGGGTGGGTGTGCTGCTGCTCAGCCAGTACGTGGAGGGCACCTACGCGCAGGAGCTGCTCGCGAGCGGCCGCGGAGGCACCGGCTACCTCCTCAAGGACCGCGTGGCCTCCCTCGACGAGCTGCGCGACGCCGTGACCCGCGTCGCCGCCGGCGGCACCGTGCTCGACCCGGAGGTGGTGCGCGAGCTGCTGGTGCGCCGCACCGACCCGCTGGAGTCGCTGACCCCGCGCGAGCGCGATGTCCTAGGCCTCATGGCGGAGGGCCGCACGAACGCCGCCATCGCGGCGCGTCTGGTCATCGGCGTCGGTGCGGTCGAGAAGAACGTGACGTCGATCTTCCAGAAACTGGGGCTCGAGGACTCGGGGGACGACCACCGGAGGGTGCTCGCGGTGCTGGCGGTGCTGCAGCGGTGAGACGACGGTGGCGGCAAAACGTAACCAACAGGCGGCAGCGGAACCTTGTCCGGATTCGACGACATCACCAGGAAGGGCCGGGAATTCTTGAACGACGCCAACGTCAAGAACGCTTAGTGTTCCGAAAAGGCCGAAGGCATCAGCGACAACCTGCTCGACGGAGTCGGCAGGGCGACCGCTAAAACCCATGGGGCAGGATCAACACGGCGCGCGAAGTTGCGTATAAGCACATCGGGAACGAATAGCACTGTAGATGAAGTCGAGAGCACACGAGAGTGGTTCATTGAGTCGTCGATGGCTCACGGCAGGTGGAGATAATCTTGCAGTTCGCTACGGGTCATAGCGCTTGCCCATCTGGACACTAAGAGTGCGGACTCCCGTCTGAGTCCACGGTGGGATCGTTTCGGTTGTGTACTCCCACTCGAAGGGCGTGTCGGCGTTGAAAACCGCCGAGAATCCCTGACTTGAATTCATGACGGCCGGCGGGAACACTGATCGGGAGCTGACTAGGGCAGGGGTATAACCCAACCGGTCATCAATTACCCCGGTGTCGCGGAAAAAGCGAAAGCTCGCTGGACTCTCTGGAGGCAGAGCAGGCAAGCACACCGACATAACGTCCGAACCAACTCGGCTACCAGGAAGGTCCGCCACAGATCGGATCGCTCCTACAAGCGACCGTTCTACCTCGTCGCGACCGAACGGGTCGCTTTCCGCAAGCAATTCTTGATTTATCGCCTCGCAATTCAGGAGATCGGCTCGACCGATCCCCGCGATAGCCCAGCGACGACTCGGGTCTCGAAATCGGAGCCTGGTCGTTGGCCTAATCTTGCATCTGGCGCCTTGAACCCCAGAGTGCGTCAACTGCCAGATGAACGCGGTCGGACGTTTGCTGTTGCGTAGTCGACGGGGATATCCCCAGCCACAGATCATCAATTCAAGCCGTTGACGTCTCCCAACCCGCTGAGAGGATGGAAACTCGCGCTCGACGCCGCCGATGACTCTGTCGCGAACGTCTCCGAGCCAAACAGGGGAGACTCCGCCGAATTGAAAGGACGTGAACGGTTCCTTCGCCGCGGTTATTTTTCGGACCAGCCACTCAGAGGTGGGTTCACCCCGAATGTGCGCGAGGCCCGCATAACCTAGTACTGCGCGTCCATTTCTTGCTTCAACGACGATTGTCTTATTTGAAGTTGCGTCCCACGGGTCGGTGTTGACGGTCAAAAGGCGGTCACTGCACTGAACTATCGACGCTTCGCTTACGAAAGCCACGTGCAGGGTCATGAAGCCGAGTATCGCCGTCGCTAATGCCACGGTGGAATAGGCGTCCGGTTTTTGGATTTCCTCATTTTGGATTTGCGAGAGCAATGAGTCATCCACGTTCGGCCGATGAGTAGGTTCTGGCTATGGATATCGGGTACGCCCTAGAACAGATCGAACGACACATATGGCTTCGCGAGCGCGTCCCGCTGCCGCCTGATGAAATGCGCGCAAACAGGAAGACCCGGATTCGGGGAACTTCAACCGAGCTTCATGACAGCGACAACGCAATACGCGCAATCGCCGAAGCCATTTACGGTCAAAGTCCCCGCTGGATCTCGAGCGATTTCGTGTACACGTTGAAATGGGAACTCACGGAGGGCGACGAAGTGAGGTCCAAGCTGGGGCTCGACGCTCCTGCTCCGACCTTCAACGCGAACTCTCTTCACCCTTGGGTGTGGGATGCCGCTCGCCCACACTGGCTTAGTGGGAATCACGACGCAGCAGTATGGGCGGCCGCCGTGAACGTGAATTCTCGGCTCCAACAGAAGGTGGGTCGATTCAACCTTGGGGAGACAAGGCTTTTGAATGAGGTGTTTAGCCTTCACGCGCCTGAAGCCAATCGTCCGCGTCTGAGGCTGGTAGACGACGTCAACCCCGACCTCTTCAAGGATGTTCATCTCGGAGCGGCTGCGCTTGGGCACGGACTCTACTCAGCCGTGCGGAATCCGCTCAATCATGTGGACGCGGACATTCATCAGATAGGAGAGGCCGAAGCCCTAGAGGCTTTGGCAGGGTTCAGCTTGCTCTCGCGCTGGATCGATCGGGCACGCGTGGTCGCCTCAAGCTGATGGAGGCGTCCAGAGGAGAGGTCGCTCAATCTGGGAGCGCGTAATTCGGAGGGGATGACGGGAATCGAACCCGCGTAATCAGTTTGGAAGACTGAGGCTCTACCATTGAGCTACATCCCCGAAGGCCGCCCTGAGCGGACGGCCGTCGACCATCGTAGTACACGCGGGCGACTGCTCGCGTGCAGTAGACTTGCGCACGGTCTTTCGCACCGCTTGAAGCCGGGGCGTAGCTCAGCTTGGCTAGAGCGCCCGCTTTGGGAGCGGGAGGTCGCAGGTTCGAATCCTGTCGCCCCGACGAGGACCTCGTTCCTTGCGAGTAGACCATCGTTCGATCATCAGGAGAACCCAGACATCGTGAAGACCACGGTCGAGAAGCTCAGCCCCACCCGCACCAAGCTCACCATCTCGGTGACGCCGGAGGAGCTGGAGCCGTCCATCAAGCACGCTTACGAGCACATCGCCGAGCAGGTGACCATCCCCGGTTTCCGCAAGGGCAAGGTGCCGCCGCCCATCATCGACCAGCGCGTCGGCAAGGCCGCCGTGCTGGAGCACGCGGTCAACGAAGGTCTCGACACCTTCTACCGCCAGGCGGTGGAGGAGAACGACGTGCGTCCCCTCGGCCGTCCGGAGGCCGACATCACCGAGTGGCCGAACGAGAAGGACTTCTCCGGCGACCTGCTGCTGACCATCGAGGTCGACACGCGGCCCGAGATCACCCTTCCCGACTTCAGCGACCTCACCCTCACCGTCGACGCGGCCGAGGTCTCGGTCGACGACGTCGAGGAGGAGCTCGACCGTCTGCGCAGCCGCTTCGGCACGCTCGTCACCGTCGACCGCCCGGCCAAGTCGGGTGACTTCGCCCAGATCGACCTGGTCGCCACCATCGGCGACGAGGAGGTCGACACCGCCGCGAACATCTCCTACGAGATCGGCTCCGGCGAGCTGATCGAGGGCATCGACGAGGCGCTCGACACGCTGACCGCCGGCGAGACCACCACCTTCGAGGCCCCGCTCATGGGCGGCGACCACGAGGGCGAGAACGCGCAGATCACCGTCACGCTCAACGCCGTCAAGGAGCGCGAGCTCCCGGAGGCCGACGACGACTTCGCGCAGATCGCCAGCGAGTTCGACACCATCGGCGAGCTGCGCTCCAGCCTCCGCACCCAGGTCGAGCGCGCCAAGGCGTTCGGCCAGGGCACGGCCGCCCGCGACCAGCTGGTCGACAAGCTCCTCGAGCTGGTCGAGATCCCGGTCCCGGCGCAGCTCGTGGAGGACGAGGTGCACCGTCACCTCGAGCAGGAGAACCGTCTCGACGACGACACCCACCGTGCCGAGGTGACCGAGTCGAGCGAGAAGACCTTCCGCACGCAGATCCTCCTCGACGAGGTGGCGCAGACCGAGAACATCAAGGTCAGCCAGGACGAGCTCACCCAGTACCTCGTGCAGGGCGCCGCCCAGTACGGCATGGACCCGAACGAGTTCGTCAAGATCCTCAGCGAGAACGGCCAGATCCCGTCGATGGTCGGCGAGGTCGCCCGCAACAAGGCCCTCGCGATCATCCTCGGCAAGACCGAGGTCGTCGACACCGACGGCAAGAAGGTCGACCTCTCCGAGTTCGTCGCCCTCCCCGAGAGCGACGACGAGGCAGCCGACGACGAGGCCACCGCAGACGAGGCCACCGACGCCGCTGCCGAGGCTCCGGCCGAGGAGCCGGCCGCCGAAGAGAAGCCGAAGAAGCGCGCCGCCAAGAAAAAGGCCGAATAGCACACGCTTCCGCGTAAGGCCGGGCACCCGACGGGTGCCCGGCCTTTGTGCTGTCGGGCTGAGGACTAGGGACGCAACACGCCGTCTGCCACCATGGGGAAGCGGCGTGTTGCGTCCCCTGTGCACGCGCAGAGAGGAGCGGGAATGGACGACTGGCGGCAGCGCGTGGACGCGGTGTGGGCGGCGGCGGACGACCTGGGGGAGGAGCGCACGACAGAGGCCATCGACGCACTCGTGGCCGAACGGGCCGCGGACGACCCCGTCGCGTTGTTCGAGGCGGCCGGGGCGCGGGACTTCGCGGGCCGTGAGGCCGAGGCCGAACCCCTGTACCGGTCGGCGCTCGCCAACGGGCTCGCCGAGCCCGAGCGCGGGCAGGCCATCGTCCAGCTGGCGAGCACACTGCGCAACCTCGACCGTCCCGACGAGTCGCTCGCCCTGCTGCGCGACTTCCTCCTCGCCGAGCCCGAGCATCCGCTCTCTGACGCCGCGCGCGCGTTCGCGGCGCTCGCGCTCTTCGACGACGGCCTCCACGCCGACGCTCTGCGGGAGGCCCTCGGCGCTCTCGCTCCGCACCTGCCGCGGTACCGTCGCTCGGTGGAGGCCTACGCCGCCGCTCTCGACGACGACCACTGACGCTCCACTCGCCCGCGCGCGACACCCACTCTGCCCAGGGCGAACAGCGCGGAATTGCGCTCCGCCCTCCGATAGATTCGATGCCAAGCGACAAAGGAAATGGAGCGAACATGGCCGACATGGGTATCCAGCCCAGTGTTTTCGACAGACTGCTGAAGGACCGCATCATCTGGCTCGGTTCCGAGGTGCGCGACGAGAACGCCAACGAGATCGCCGCGAAGCTGCTGCTCCTGGCCGCAGAAGACCCCAAGCGAGACATCTACCTCTACATCAACTCTCCCGGCGGCTCGATCACCGCGGGCATGGCGATCTACGACACGATGCAGTTCGTGCCGAACGACATCGTCACCGTCGGCATCGGAATGGCCGCGTCGATGGGCCAGCTGCTCCTGACGGCCGGCACCAAGGGCAAGCGGTACATCACCCCGAACGCGCGCGTGCTGCTGCACCAGCCGCACGGCGGCTTCGGCGGAACCGCGAGCGACATCCAGACCCAGGCCCAGCTCATCCTCGACATGAAGAAGCGTCTGGCCGAGATCACCGCTGCGGCGACCGGCAAGTCGGTCGAGCAGATCAACGCCGACGGCGACCGCGACCGCTGGTTCACCGCCCAGGAGGCCCTGGACTACGGCTTCGTCGACCACATCCGGGAGTCCGCGCTGGACGTCTCGGGCGGCGGCGGCACCGACCAGGAATCCAATTAGGAACCGCCGGAAGGATTAAGGACATCATTATGAACACTCCCATGCTCGGCGGCTCCAGCCTCGGCGGACAGGCCTTCGGTGGCGTGCAGGCGCCCGGCGCCCGCTACATCCTGCCCAGCTTCGAGGAGCGCACCGCCTACGGCTACAAGCGCCAGGACCCGTACGCCAAGCTCTTCGAGGACCGCATCATCTTCCTCGGCGTGCAGGTGGACGACGCGTCGGCCGACGACATCATGGCCCAGCTCCTCGTTCTCGAGAGCCAGGACCCGGACCGCGACATCGTCATGTACATCAACTCGCCCGGTGGCTCGTTCACCGCGATGACGGCGATCTACGACACGATGCAGTACATCCGCCCGCAGATCCAGACGGTCGTCCTTGGCCAGGCCGCTTCCGCGGCCGCCGTGCTGACCGCCGCCGGCACCCCCGGCAAGCGACTCGCGCTGCCGAACGCCCGCATCCTGATCCACCAGCCCGCCGTCGGCGAGGCCGGCCAGGGCCAGGCGTCCGACATCGAGATCCAGGCCAACGAGATCATGCGCATGCGCACCTGGCTGGAGGAGACGCTCGCGCGGCACTCCAACCGCTCGGTCGAGCAGGTCAACAAGGACATCGACCGCGACAAGATCCTCTCGGCCGAGGAGGCGCTGGAGTACGGCCTCATCGACCAGGTGCTCACCAGCCGGAAGACCCTGCCCGCGCTCGTCAAGTAGCACTCCGGCCGACCGGTCGGGATGATCCTCGGGATGATCCCAGCCGGAAGCGGAGTCCGAAGAACGCCCCCGTCCCACGCGGACGGGGGCGTTCGTGCGTCCGCACAAGCGCCGGCGTCGCCGTCTGCTGTCGGCATAATGACCGTCACCGCGTGTCGAAAACGCCCTGGTGCGCGCCTTTGTCGTCGTCACGGGTTAGGCTCGACGAAGAAACCCGAGAAGGAGGGGGAGACGGATGGCACGCATCGGGGAGAGCGCCGATCTGCTCAAGTGTTCCTTCTGTGGCAAGAGCCAGAAGCAGGTTCAGCAGCTGATCGCCGGTCCGGGCGTGTACATCTGCGACGAGTGCGTCGAACTCTGCAACGAGATCATCGAGGAACGACTGGCCGAAGCGGGCGAAGAGGCCTCCGGCGAGTTCGATCTCCCGAAGCCGAAGGAGATCTTCGGCTTCCTCGAGGAATACGTCATCGGCCAGGAGGCGGCGAAGCGCGCGCTGGCTGTGGCCGTCTACAACCACTACAAGCGGGTGCGGGCCAAGCAGACACTGACGTCGGCCGACGCCATGGACGATGTCGAGATCGCCAAGTCGAACATCCTCCTGATCGGCCCGACCGGCTGCGGCAAGACCTATCTCGCCCAGACGCTGGCCCGACGGCTCAACGTGCCGTTCGCGGTTGCCGACGCCACCGCGCTGACCGAGGCCGGCTACGTCGGCGAGGATGTCGAGAACATCCTCCTCAAGCTGATCCAGGCCGCCGACTACGACGTCAAGCGTGCCGAGACCGGCATCATCTACATCGATGAGGTCGACAAGATCGCCCGCAAGGCCGAGAACCCGTCGATCACGCGCGACGTGTCCGGCGAGGGTGTGCAGCAGGCGCTCCTCAAGATCCTGGAGGGCACCGTCGCCTCGGTGCCGCCGCAGGGCGGCCGTAAGCACCCGCATCAGGAGTTCATCCAGATCGACACGACGAACGTGCTGTTCATCGTCGCCGGCGCCTTCGCGGGGCTCGAAGACATCATCTCGCAGCGGGCGGGCAAGAAAGGCATCGGCTTCGGAGCCCCGCTGCACTCCAAGGGCGACGACATCAACCTCTTCAGCGAGGTCCTGCCCGAAGACCTGCACAAGTTCGGGCTCATCCCCGAGTTCATCGGGCGTCTGCCCGTCGTCACGACGGTCACGCCGCTCGACCAGGACGCCCTGATGCAGATTCTCACCGTGCCGAAGAACGCACTGGTCCGCCAGTATCAGCGCATGTTCGAACTCGACGGCGTGCAGCTCGAGTTCGAGCACTCCGCGCTGGAATCGATCGCCGACCTCGCGGTGCTGCGCAAGACGGGAGCCCGCGGCCTCCGCGCGATCATGGAGGAGGTGCTCGGGCCGATCATGTTCGAGGTGCCTTCGAGCTCCGAGGTCGCCCGGGTGGTCGTCACGAAGGAGGCCGTGCTCGAGAACGCGGCGCCGACTATCGTCCCGCACCGTCCGCGGCGCGAGGAGAAGTCGGCGTAATCGCCTTCGGGGTGATCAGGAACTCTGGCGCCTTCGTCACCATCAGCCACGCCGGCAGGACGGCCAGCGACAAGATCGGCAGCACCAGCAGGTTCTGCGTCACCGCCACGCCGACGAAGATCGCGATCCAGCCGTCCCGGGTGACCGCGAGCGTGATCCCCATGACCGCGGCGGCGATCGCGACCGGGAGCGGGACCACCGGAACGAGGGCGACTGTGAGGGTTCCCAGCGCTGCGCCGATGAACACGGCGGGGAAGACGCGGCCGCCGCGGAAGCCCGAACTGGCGGCGACGAGCAGGGCGACCAGCTTCACCACGACGATCAGCACCAGCTGCCCGATGGAGTAGTCGGCGCGGTTCACGACGAGCGTACCCATCTGCTCCAGCCCCTTGAACAGCGTGATCGGGCCGCCGACGGCTCCGACGAGGCCGAGGACGATGCCGCCGGCCAGGGTGATCAGCACTGGCTGGCGCAGGGCGTGGAACGCGCGGTGGATCAGCGGGAAGAGCACGGCGCCGAGTAGTCCGACACCGGTCGCCACCGCGCCGATGATCAGCGCCGCGAGCACGTCCCAGCCGGTCACGTGGGTGTAGGCGGGCATCGGGATCGCGAGGTGCGGATGCGCGAGGAGCGTCATGGTCAGCGACCCCGCTGCGGCCGACACCAGGGGGAGGAAGAGCTTGTCCCACAGCGCGCCTCCGCCTTTCACGGCCGCGACGATGCCTGTGAAGACCAGTGCGGCCGCGACCGGCGTGCCGAACAGCGCACCGATGGTCCCGGAGGCCGCCATCAGCATCACGAGCTGAGACGGCACCGCCTTCCAGATCCGGCCGACCAGCGCGACGAGGATGCTCACGTTGATGGCGATGATCGGGTTCTCGGGCCCGAGGCTGACGCCTCCGGCGAGTCCGAGCACGGCCGCGAGGGCGAGCGACGGGACGATCCCGATCCGCAGCGGGGTCGTGACCAGCTCCGTCGTCGCCGAGTCCGGTCCCGCGTGGCCGGGGACGAGCCATACCGTCAGCCCCACGGCCAGGCCGGTGACGGTCAGGATCAGGAAGATCCACCAGCCGGACGAGGGGTCGATGCCGAGCGCGGAGGGCAGTGACTTCCAGATGCCGTCATCGATGACTCCGGCGACCTCGTCGACGACCCAGAGCGTGAGGGCGCTGATGACACCGATCAGCACGGCCGGGATCGACAGAAGCACGAGCGAGCGTACGGATGGCGCGGCGAGCTCCGGTTGCGGCTCCCTCGACGTCATGGTGCGCCCCTTCCCGCGCTGGGGCCCCAGCGGCGATGCGCTCAGGGTAGAGCCTCGCGCGGGAAGGGGGCTAGGCCCCGCTCAGCCGTCCAGGCCGCGGCGCTTGAGCAGCGGCTCGATCACCGCATCGCGTCCGCGGAAGTCGCGGTAGGCCTCCAACGGGTCCTTCGAGCCTCCCACGCCGAGCAGCCGGCGCCGGAACCGGTCGCCGTTCTCGCGCTTCAGGCCGCCATTCTCCTTGAACCACTCGACAGTGTCGGCGTCGAGCACCTCGCTCCAGATGTAGGAGTAGTAGCCCGCGTCGTAGCCGCCGGAGAAGGTGTGCGCGAAGTACGTGCTCGCGTACCGCGGAGGCACGGCCGGGTTGTCGAGCCCGACGGCGGCGAGGGCTGTGGCCTCGAACGCGGCGACGTCGGTCACCTCGTCGTCGGCCGTGATCGCGTGCCAGGCCTGGTCGAGCAGTGCCGCGGCCAGGTACTCGCTGGTGGCGAAGCCCTCGTTGAACGACTCCGACGCGTGGAGGCGGTCGATCAGGTCCTGCGGCATCCGCTCGCCGGTCTGGTGGTGCACGGCGTAGTTGGCGACGATCTCGGGCCAGAGCATCCACATCTCGTTCACCTGGCTGGGGAACTCGACGAAGTCGCGGAACACGTTGGTGCCGGCGAACTTCGGGTACGTCACACGTGCGAACAGGCCGTGGAGGGCGTGACCGAACTCGTGGAAGAGCGTGTTGGTCTCGTCGTAGGTCAGCAGCGTGGGCTCACCGGCAGCCGGCTTCGGCACGTTGAGGTTGTTGACCACGACGGTCGGGTAGTCGAGCAGCGCCGACTGGGAGATGAGCGGGTTCATCCAGGCGCCGCCGCGCTTGGAGTCCCGGGTGTACAGGTCGAGGATGTAGAGGCCGACCCCCGTGCCGTCCTCGTCGCGCACCTCGAACACGCGCGCTTCGGGGTGGTAGGCGACCAGGTCCGGGCGCTCTTCGAAGGTGATGCCGTAGAGCTGCGTCGCCGCGTAGAACACGCCGTCGCGCAGGACGCGCTCTGCCTCGAAGTACGGGCGCATCGCCGCGAAGTCGACGTCGAACTTCTCCTGGCGCACGGTTCCCGTGAGCGCCGCCCAGTCCCAGCTCTGTACGGTCTCGCCGTCTGCGAGCTGCTTCTGGAGGTCGGCCTCCTCGGCGCGCGCGTTGCGAGCCGCGGGAGGCGCCAGCCGGCCGAGCATGTCGGCGACCGCCTGCGGGGTCTTCGCGGTTTCGTCGGCGGTCACGAAGGCGGCGTGCGTGTCGAACCCGAGGAGCCGGGCGCGCTCGGCCCGCAGCCGGGTGATCTCGAGCACGAGCTCGCGGTTGTCGTGCTCGCCGCCGTGGATGCCGCGGGACCGCGATGCGGTCATGATGCGCTCCCGGGACGCGCGGTTCGTGAGACTCGCCAGCCACGGGTGACCGGTGGGCAGCACGAGGGTGACGACGTACTTGCCGTCGAGGCCGCGCTCGCGGGCCGCTTCGGCCGCGGCGGACAGCTCGCCGTCGCCGAGGCCGTCGAGCTCCTCCGCCGAGTCGAAGACCACGGCGAGCTCGTTGGTGTCGGCGAGCAGGTTCTTCTCGAACCGGGTGGTCAGCGTCGACAGGCGCTGGTTGTAGTCGCGCAGCAGCTGCTTCTGCTCGTCGTCGAGGCCGGCGCCGGCGAGTGTGAACTCAGTGTAATAGCGCTCGATGAGGTACACGCCCTCAGCGTCGAGCCCGAGGGACGCGCGGCGCGCGTGGAGGTCCTGGATCCGGCCGTAGAGTGCCGGGTCGAGCCGGATGGCGTCCTGGTGCGCGGCCAGCAGGGGAGCGATCTCCTCCTCCAGAGCGTTCGTGAAATCGGTGCTGTCGGACGAGCTCTTGTTGAAGAAGACCTCCGCCACTCGCTGCAGGGTCTGGCCCGACCGCTCCAGCGGGATCATCGTGTTCTCGAAGGTCGGCGACTCGGCGGACGAGGTGATCGCGGCGATCTCGGCGAGTTGCTCGGCGAACCCGTGGTCGAACGCGGGGCGGTAGTGCTCGTCGCGGATCTCGGCGAACGGCGGGAGCTGATACGGGAGCGTGCTGGGGGAGAGGAACGGATTCGCGGTGTCTGCCATTCGACCAGCCTAGAGGCACCCCGGCCTCGGTCCAAAGACATCGCTGCAAAGAATCAATTGCAAAGAACTGCTTGCAAAGAAGCCTTTGCATCGCTAGGGTGGTCCCATGTCCACCGACGAGCCCACCCCCGCAGACGCCGAGAAGTCGACCGACGAATACGAGCCGCATTTCGAATCGATCGGCATGCCGGCCCTGCGGGCGCTCGCGCATCCGCTTCGGGTCGAGATCATGAACGAGCTCTCGGACTTCGGTCCGGCGACCGCCTCGATGCTGGCGGAGCGGCTGGGGGAGTCGAGCGGCTCGACGAGCTACCACCTCCGCCAGCTCGCCAAGCACGACATCGTCGTCGAGGATCCGGAGCGCGGGAGCGGCCGAGAGCGCTGGTGGCGCATGGCGGCGGGCGGCGTGACCATCGGCGGCCCCGAGACGCTCGAGACGCCGGCAGGCCGCGAGATCACGGAGCAGATCTCGCTCAATTGGCAGCAGAACAACGAGCGCCGCCTCAACGCCTTCCTGCGTCGCGGACTCGACACCTTCGGCATGGAGTGGATGGAGGCCGCCGCGCTGTCGACCTCCCATCTGGAGGTCTCGCGCGAGCAGCTCTCCGAACTCTCCACCGAGTATTACAAGCTGCTGAACCGCCTCAAGGAGAAGTGGAAGACCGAGCAGGACGACGATCGCAAGCGCGTCCAGGTCCAGTTCAACGCCTTCCCCCTGGTCGAGCAGGAGCACCGATGAGCACCGGGGCCTCCGTGGGCGCGGCGCGCACCGGCCTCGGTGGCGGCTTCGGGCGGCTCTGGACCGCGGCGATCGCCAGCAACCTCGCCGACGGCATCGGGCGCACGGCGGTTCCACTCATCGCTACGACGCTCACCCGCGACCCGGCGCTGATCGCCGGTCTCACGGCGGTCACGTTCCTGCCCTGGCTGTTGTTCGGCATCCCGGCCGGGATGCTGCTCGATCGCGTCGACCGGCGTGTCGCCATGGCCGTCGCCAACGGCCTCCGGTTCGCCGTCGCCGCGCTGGTGGCTCTGCTCATCGCGACCGATGCCCTGACGATCTGGAGCCTTTACGGATGCGTGCTGCTGTTCGGGCTGGGCGAGACGGTGTTCGACAACGCCACGACGACGGTCGTGCCGAGCCTGGTGACCCGCGACCAGCTCGACCGGGCGAACGGCCGGATGCAGTCGGCTGAGATCGTCGTGCAGAACTTCATCGCGACGCCCATCGCCGGCTTCCTCTTCGCTGCGGCGATCGCGCTGCCGATGTGGCTCACCGGCAGCGGGTTCCTGATCTCGGCCCTGCTGGTGCTGAGCGTCCCCGTCGCGGCTGCTCGGGCACATCTGATCGGCGCTCAGCAGGGCGACGAGGAGGCCGTACCGCGGCCCGGCATGAAGGCGGTCGTCCGCTTCCTGTGGGACGACCGGTTCCTCCGGAAGATGATCATCCTGACCTCCATCACCGCCTCCGCGCTGTCGTTCGCTCAGGGGAGCGTGGTGCTCCTGCTGCTGCAGACCTACGCTCTGCCCGCCTCGATGGTCGGCGTCGTCACGGCCGCCGTCGGTGTCGGAGCACTCATCGGCGCCCTGCTCTCCAGCAGGTTCGTCGCCCGGTTCGGGCGGGGCCGCGTGATGTACGTCGCGATCCTCATCAGCGGGTTCGGCGTCCTGGGTGTCGGGCTCACCGGCGACGTCGTCGTCGGCGTGCTCGCCTACGCCGTCGGAGCGTTCGGCGTCGCCGTCTGGAACGTGCCGTGGGGCGCGCTGCGGCAGGCGATCATCCCGGGCGCGATGCTCGGCCGGGCGATGGGGATCGTGCGCACCATCGGCTGGGGGCTCACCCCGATCGCCACCGTCCTGGGCGGCTTCGTCGCCCGCATCGACCTGCGGCTGCCGTTCGTCATCGGCGGGGCCGTGGTCGTGGTGCTCGCGCTGATCGCGACGCGCCTTCTGCTCAGCGCCGGCCGTTACGGGCAGGCGCAGGCCTCCACCTCACGATCATCGGACGACCAGAACCAGACCATCTCGGAAGGAACCGCATCATGACCGCCATCACCGTGCCCGCGCACCGGCCCTTCAGCCACCGCGCAGCACTCCGGCTCGGTCGCGCCCTCACCGCGTGGGGGATGCGTCAACCGGCACGACACTCCCGTCACGCCGAGCTCGTGGCCGCTGCCGAGCAGCACCGCGATCGCGCAGCCCGTATGCTGCCCCAGCTGCCGCGCTGAGCGCGCGCTCCCGAAGCGCGAAGAG
The DNA here is from genome assembly GCF_001423695.1 of Leifsonia sp. Leaf336. GTDB lineage: Bacteria > Actinomycetota > Actinomycetes > Actinomycetales > Microbacteriaceae > Leifsonia. The sequence goes on along the minus strand of NZ_LMOZ01000001.1, from coordinate 1,807,293 downwards.
CTAGGCCTCGTCGAAGTCGGAGGGCTCGGCCTCGACCACCTGGGTGATCGTCGCCGAGTCTTCCGCGTCGTTGTAGCGGATGACCGTGCCGTCGTCGAGCTCGACCACGGGCTTCCCCTCCAGCCAGGTCAGCGTCCAGCGCCAGCCGCCGGTCTCGACATCGGTGGCCGTCAGCTCCTCTTCGACGGTGGAGACGGCGTAGGTCACGACCTCGGGGAGGTTCGCGGGAGGGGCCTCACCGACGGCCCAGCGGGTGCCGAGCTGCATCAGGCCGTCTCGGCTTTCTGCGCGGCGACGAGGTCGATCTCGTAGGTCACCCAGGCGGTCTTGCTGGCGACCGAGTCGTAGACGCGCTGGGCGTCGGCGTTGTCGTTCGCGGTGATCCACTGCACGACGCCGAGCCTGCGCTCTTCGGCGAGCGAACGGACCGAGGTGATCAGCTGGTGGCCGACGCCCTTGCCGCGCTCGTCCTCCAGGACGTAGAGGTCGTCGAGGAAAAGCCCCCGGTCGCCCTCCAGCGGCCGCGCGAACTCGCGCACGTGCGCCAGCCCGACGATGCGGTCGCCGTCGACGGCGACGTAGCCCTCCTCCTCGTGGTCGGCGTCCGTGAGCCACGACCAGAGCACGAGTGCCCTCTGGTCGGTCAGCTCGGTGTCGTAGAACTCCGCGTACTTCGCGTAGAGATCGAGCCAGGCGAAGAAGTCGCCATCCTTGACCGGTCGAACTTCGATCGACATCAGCCCCTCCGTTCGGCTTCCCTGCCCGGCTCGCATCACCGGACGTGTATCGACCATATCGCGGACCCGTTCAGGGGACGAGGTCGTAGGTGACCCACTTCGTCTTCTCCGCGACACGGTCGTAGAGCTTGCGCGCCTCCTGGTTGTCCTTCGCGGTGATCCAGCGGACCACCGAGAGGCCGCGATCCTTCGCGACGGTGCGGAGCTCTTCGAGCAGCGCCGTGCCTGCACCCGCGCCGCGCGCGTCCGGCACGACGAACAGGTCGTCGAGGTAGAGCCCTTTGCTGCCGTCGAGCGGGCGGGCGAACTCGCGCACGTGGGCGATGCCGATGGGAGTGCCCTCCTCGTCGACCGCGAAGTACGCCTCGACGCCGCTCGCGGGGTCGGTGATCCAGCTCCAGACGAGAAGCGCCTTCTCGTCGGTGATGGGCGTCTCGTAGAACTCGCCGTACCCCGCGTAGAGGTCGAGCCAGGTGAAGAACTCGTTGTCCTCCACGCGCCGGACATCAGCCGTCATCGTTCCTCCTCGCTGGGCACCTGCGTGAGGAGGATATCGGTCACCGAGAGCTCATCGGCGGATGCGAAACGCAGTTCGGCGATTCTGCCCACCGACGCCAGGTCTGCCGCGGCCGACTCGATGGCCGCGATCTCGTCGGCCGGCCCGCTGATGACGGCGGAGTCGACGGGCGTGCGCTGTGAGGCCTTCGCGGCCGTCTTGGCGCCGCGGATGGCGGTCAGGGCGCGGCCCACCACGGTCAGGACGCTGTGCGCGTCGGCCCAGTCGGCGGCGACCTCGTCGGGGCGCGGCCAGGGGGCGACGTGCACCGAGCCGGCCTCCGACCAGCTCCAGGCCTCCTCGGACGCGAACGGGAGCACCGGCGCGAACAGGCGCAGGAAGGCGGACAGCGCCACGCGGAGGGCGACGACGGCGGATACCTGCCCCGCGTCCGATTCGCCGTACGCGCGCTCCTTGACGAGCTCGAGGTAGTCGTCGCAGAAGGTCCAGAAGAACGTCTCGGCGATCTCGAGCGCGCGGGCGTGGTCGTAGCCGTCGAGCGCCGCGGTGGCGTCGCCGACGACGACCGAGAGCTGCTGGAGCATGCTGCGGTCGAGCGGAGAGGTCACCTGCGACAGGTCGAGTGAGGCGGGCGCGTCGAAGCCGTGGATGAACTTCGCGGCGTTGAGCAGTTTGATCGCCAGGCGCCGCCCGATCTTGATCTGGGTCGGGTTCTGCGGGTCGAACGAGGCGTCGGTGCCCAGGCGCGAGGACGCGGCCCAGTAGCGCACCGCGTCGGAGCCGTGGCGCTCGAGGATGTCGGCCGGGGTGACCACGTTGCCCTTCGACTTCGACATCTTCTTGCGGTCGGGGTCGACGATGAAGCCGGAGATGGCGGCGTTCGTCCACGGCGAGACACCGTCCTCCAGCTGCGAGCGCAGCAGCGTCGAGAACAGCCAGGTGCGGATGATGTCCTGGCCCTGCGGGCGCAGGTCGAAGGGGGAGACCGTGCGGAAGAGCTCGGGGTCGTCCACCCAGCCGCCGGCCAGCTGCGGCGTGAGCGAGGAGGTCATCCAGGTGTCCATCACGTCGTGCTCGCCGATGAAGCCGCCGGCCTGGCCGCGCTGCTCCTCCGCATAGCCGGGGGCGGCGTCCGACGACGGGTCGACGGGGAGGCTGTCCTCCGACGGGAGGATCGGCTGGTCGAAAATCGGGTTGCCGTCGGCGTCGAGCGGGTACCAGACCGGGATCGGCACGCCGAAGAACCGCTGCCTGGAGATCAGCCAGTCGCCGGTGAGGCCGTTGACCCAGTTCTCGTAGCGCACCCGCATGAAGTCGGGGTGCCAGTCGATGCCGCGGCCGAGCTCGATGAGCCGCTCGCGCAGCTTCTCGTCGCGGGCGCCGTTCTTCACGTACCACTGGCGGGTGGAGACGATCTCGAGCGGCTTGTCGCCCTTTTCGAAGAACTTGACCGGGTGCTGGATGGGCTTGGGCTCACCGACCATGTCGCCGGAGGCGCGCAGCAGCTCCACCACGGCCTGCTTGGCCGAGAACACGGTCTTGCCGGCGAGCTGTGCGTAGGCCTCGCGGCCCGCGTCGCTCTCGATCACCGCGGGCGGCTCGGGGAGGATGCGCCCGTCGAAGCCGATGATCGCGCGGTTCGGGAGGTCGAGCTCCCGCCACCAGGTGACGTCGGTGATGTCGCCGAAGGTGCAGATCATTGCGATTCCGGTGCCCTTGTCGGGCTGCGCCAGATGGTGCGCGACCACGGGCACTTCGACGTCGAACAGGGGGGTGCGCACGGTGGTGCCGAACAGCGGCTGGTAGCGCTCGTCGTCCGGGTGCGCCACCAGGGCCACACAGGCGGGGAGGAGTTCGGGACGCGTGGTCTCGATGTAGATCGGGCCGTCGGCGCCGTGGAAGCCGACGCGGTGGTAGGCGCTCGGCTGCTCGCGGTCCTCCAGTTCGGCCTGGGCCACTGCTGTGCGGAAGGTGATGTCCCACAGCGTCGGCGCGAGGGCCTGGTAGGCCTCGCCGCGAGCGATGTTGCGGAGGAACGCCCGCTGGGAGGTGTGCAGCGCCTCCCGCCCGATGGTGCGGTAGGTCTGCGACCAGTCGACGGACAGACCGAGGGTGCGCCAGAGCGCCTCGAACTGCTTCTCGTCCTCGGCGGTCAGCCGCTCGCAGAGCTCGATGAAGTTGCGGCGCGAGATCGGCTTCTGGTCGGCAGCCCTGCTGCTCTTGTTGTCGCCGCCTTCGAACGGCGGCACGAAGTCGGCCTCGTAGGGCAGCGACGGGTCGCAGCGCACGCCGTAGTAGTTCTGCACGCGGCGCTCGGTGGGCAGGCCGTTGTCGTCCCAGCCCATCGGGTAGAAGACGCGCTTGCCGCGCATGCGCTGGAAGCGGGCGACGATGTCGGTGTGCGTGTAGCTGAACACGTGACCGATGTGCAGCGAGCCGGAGGCCGTGGGCGGGGGGGTGTCGATCGAGTAGATCGCGTCGCGGCCGGCGGCGATGGCGCCGTCGCGATCGAAGGCGAAGGTGCCGTCTTGCTGCCAGCGGTCGCCCCAGACGGCCTCCAGGCCTTCGAGTGCTGGCTTGTCGGGCACGGGGTTCGCGGCGGTCATGGCTCTCCGATTCGATATGTGCGGCACCGTGTCAACGGGGTGCCTGAGTGTGGGTTACCGATCAAGGGTACCGGAGAGCCACGACCACCCGGGATCAGACGACGTCGGTCGCCGGCACCCCGATCTCGACTGCGGCATCCTCGTCGAGGATCGGCCTGCGGCGGGCGGCCGCCCAGGCCGCGACCAGGGTGATGATCGACATGACAGCCAGGACGATGCCCGGGTGCCACCAGGCGTTGCCGACCGCCTGGCCGAAGACCAGCGTCAGCGCGGGCACGAACGAGGTGAGCAGCGCGGCCACGCTGTAGGCCACCGAGAGCGCGCTGTAGCGGATCGGGCTCGGGAACAGATCGGACATGAGCCCGCCGAGTCCCGCCCAGGAGAGCGTCGGAAGGATGCCGCCGATGATCATGCTGGCGACGAGCACACCGAAGGATGCCGACTGCAACACGAAATACATCGGGAAGGCGACGACCAGCGTTCCGATCGCTCCGATCGCGACCACGCGCGCCGAACCGATCTTCGTGGCCCAGAGCCCGAACAGCGGGATGGTGACCAGCTGCAGCAGGCCGCCGATGGTGGTGGCCACCAGGAGGTCCTGGAACTTGAACCCGAGCACCGCGGTGCCGTAGTCGACCATGTAGGTGTTCATCAGCGAGTACGAGCCGATGCCGAGCACCGCGGCGCCGATCGCGATCACGAAGGCGGTCGGGGCCTTTCTGAACACGTCGATGACCGGGAAGCGGTCGCGCCGGCCGGTCTCGACGAGCTTGCGGAACACCGGCGTCTCGTCGATCGACCAGCGCAGGTAGAGCGAGACCAGGAGCAGTGGGAACGCCGTCAGGAACGGGATGCGCCATCCCCACGCCGCGATGTCGGCCTGCGACATCGTGAGTGTCAGCACGATGAACACGACGGCGCTGAGGATGGAGCCGACCGGCGAGCCGAGCTGGGGGAGGGCGGCGTAGAAACCGCGGCGCTTCGGGTTGGCGTACTCGGTCGCGAGCAGGATCGAGCCTCCCCACTCGCCGCCGAGCGAGAGTCCCTGCACGAGCCGGAGCAGCACGAGGACGACGCCGCCGAACCAGCCGGCCGCCGCGTAGGTCGGCAGGACGCCGACCAGTCCGGTGCTGATGCCCATCAGCAGGATCGTCATGAGGAGGACGGGACGCCGTCCGATGCGGTCTCCCAGGTGGCCGAAGACCACGGCGCCGACCGGGCGGATGACGAACCCGGCCGCGATCGCGAGGAAGCCGGCGAGCACACCGCCGAACGCGCCGAGCGGCGTGAAGAACAGCGGGCCGACGAAGAACGCGGCGAAGTACGCGTAGAGGTAGAAGTCGTACGATTCGAGGGAAGTTCCGACGAACGAAGCGATGGCGACGCGGCGAGCCGTGCCCGGGGTGATCCCGGGGCGGTCGGTCTCGCTTGCGGCGAGCGTGGGGGTGGAGGTCACGGGTGTCCTTCTGACAGGGGTATCTGAACCGGGTCCAATATTAGGCGTGAGGAGACAACGCACGATGACACCCCGTCATTCCAGCGGCCACGGCACCGCCGGATCGGGGCGCCCGCGCGCCTCGTCTCGCGGCATGCTCGCGGAGGCCGCGGGCGAGCTCTTCCTCGAGCAGACGTACGCGGGCACCACCGTCGACGACATCGCTCGCAGGGCCGGAGTGAGCCGGGCGACTTTCTTCAACTACTTCTCCTCCAAGAGCGACCTGCTCTGGCTGGAGGTCGACGAGTCGCTGGCGGCGTTCCCCGCCATGCTCGCCGCGGCGGGCGACGACGTGGAGCCCATGACGGCCGTGCTCGCCGCCGTCGTGCGGCTGGCCGACGGCTTCGGCCCTGAGCGGCTTCCGCTCGCGGTGACGCAGGTCGAGCTGATGGGCACCGACGGCGAGCTCCAGGCGTCCGCCCTCCCGCGCTTCCTGACAGTGGTGCGCCAGGTGGAGGCCGCGATCGCCCGGCGGACGGGCGACGACCCCGGCGGGCTCCTCCCGCGGGCGGCGGCGACCGCGGTCGTCGGCGCAGCGGTGGCCGCGGCGGGCGTCTGGGCCCGCGCGGGCGTGGGCCGTGGCCCCCTCACCCCGGTGATGCGCGACGCTGTCGAGCCGGTCTGCGCGGGCTTCGCGACCGTGCTCGCCAACCGATAGACTGGTGCGAACGACGTCGACCCGGCTATCACCGGCGAGTCTTCGGAAGAACGGCGGGCACTCGCCCGCTCAGTAGAACCGAACGGGGCAGGCCCGTCACAGCCGCAGACGAGTGGTTCTCTTCGGCGCCGGAGGCGGAGGGGGCAAGCGGGGTGGTACCGCGGCGGGCGCAAGCGTCCGGCGTCCTCGTGCAGAGTCGAGAACTGCCAGGAGAGAGATGCCGTACCCCAAGTCCGCACCGGATGGTCCCGCCGAGCCCGGGCGCGAGCCGCGTCAGGATGTCACGCCGTCGCCGGTGTTCCCGGAGATCGAGACGGACGTCCTCGCTTTCTGGGCCGAGGACGGCACGTTCCGCGCCTCAGTCGAGAACCGCGAGGGCGCTCCCGAGTGGGTCTTCTACGACGGTCCTCCGTTCGCGAACGGCCTCCCGCACTACGGTCACCTGCTGACCGGGTACGCGAAGGACGTCTTCCCGCGCTTCCAGACCATGCGCGGCAAGAAGGTCGAGCGCCGGTTCGGCTGGGACACGCACGGTCTCCCCGCCGAGCTGGAGGCCGAGCGGCAGCTGGGCATCACCGACAAGAGCCAGATCGAGGAGATGGGGCTCGCGGCGTTCAACCAGGCCGCGAAGGACTCCGTGCTGCGTTACACGCGCGAGTGGCAGGAGTACGTCACCCGCCAGGCGCGCTGGGTCGACTTCGACAACGACTACAAGACCCTCGACACCTCGTACATGGAGTCGGTGATCTGGGCGTTCAAGCAGCTGCACGAGAAGGGCCTCGCCTACGAGGGCCACCGCGTGCTGCCGTACTGCTGGCGCGACCAGACCCCGCTGTCGAACCACGAGCTGCGCATGGACGACGACGTCTACAAGATGCGCCAGGACCAGACCGTCACCGTGACGTTCCCGCTCACCGGCGCCAAGGCGGAGGCTCTGGGCCTCACCGGTGTCCGCGCCCTCGCCTGGACGACGACACCGTGGACGCTGCCCACCAACCTCGCGCTGGTGGTCGGCCCCGACATCCGGTACGCCGTCGTCCCCGCCGGTCCGAACGGCGCTGCGGACGTGCACGGACGCGCGAGCGGCCGGCACGGCGCCGGCCTTCAGGAGGAGTCGCTGAGCGGCGAGTACCTGCTGGCGGTCGACCTGGTCGGCAACTACGCGAAAGAGCTGGGCTACGGCTCCCCGGAGTCGGCGCGCGAGGCGGTCACCCGCACCATCGTCGGCCGCGAGCTGGAGGGCGTCACCTACGACCGGCTCTGGGACTACTACGCCGACACCGAGAAGTACGGCACGCAGAACGCGTGGCAGATCCTCGTCGACGACTACGTGACGACGGAGGACGGCACCGGCATCGTGCACCAGGCGCCCGCCTACGGCGAGGACGACCAGCGGGTCTGTGAAGCCGCGGGCATCCCGGTGATCATCTCCGTGGACGACGGCGCGCGCTTCCTCCCGGAGGTGCAGGACGTCGCCGGCCTGCAGGTGTTCGAAGCCAACAAGCCGCTCACGACGCTGCTGCGCGAGGAGGGCCGCCTGCTGCGTCAGGCGAGCTACGAGCACTCGTACCCCCACTGCTGGCGCTGCCGCAACCCGCTGATCTACAAGGCGGTGTCGAGCTGGTTCGTGCGCGTCACCGAGTTCCGCGACCGCATGGTCGAGCTGAACCAGGGCATCAACTGGGTGCCCGAGAACGTCAAGGACGGCCAGTTCGGCAAGTGGCTCGCCGGCGCCCGCGACTGGTCGGTGTCGCGCAACCGTTACTTCGGCTCGCCGATCCCGGTGTGGAAGAGCGACGACCCCGCATACCCCCGAGTCGACGTCTACGGATCGCTGGAGGAGCTCGAGCGCGACTTCGGGAGGTTGCCGGTCAACGCCGCGGGCGAGCCCGACCTCCACCGCCCGTTCATCGACGAGCTCGCCCGGCCCAACCCCGACGACCCGTCGGGCCGGTCGACGATGCGCCGCATACCCGACGTGCTCGACGTGTGGTTCGACTCGGGGTCGATGCCGTTCGCCCAGGTGCACTACCCGTTCGAGAACCACGACTGGTTCGACAGCCACAACCCCGCGGACTTCATCGTCGAGTACATCGGCCAGACCCGCGGCTGGTTCTACCTGCTGCACACGCTCGGCACGGCGCTGTTCGATCGGGCGGCGTTCAAGAACGTGATCTCGCACGGCATCGTGCTGGGCAGCGACGGGCAGAAGATGTCCAAGTCGCTGCGCAACTATCCCGACGTCAACGAGGTCTTCGACCGCGACGGCTCCGACGCGATGCGCTGGTTCCTGATGTCGAGCCCCGTTCTGCGCGGCGGCAACCTGATCGTGACGGAGGAGGGCATCCGAGAGGGCGTCCGCCAGGTGCTGCTGCCGCTGTGGAGCACGTGGTACTTCTTCTCGCTGTACGCCAACGCGACGGGCTACGAGGCGAAGCACTCCACCGCCTCCACCGACGTGCTCGACCGGTACCTGCTCGCCAAGACGCGCGACCTGGTGGAGGCCGTGACCGTCGACCTCGAGGGTCTCGACTCCACGCTCGCCGCGGCGAAGCTCCGCGACTTCGCCGACGTGCTCACCAACTGGTACGTGCGCCGCTCTCGCGACCGGTTCTGGGTCGGCGTCTCGGAGGACGGAGCCGGCACAGAGGCCTTCGACACGCTGTACACGGTGCTCGAGACGATGACGCGGGTTGCGGCTCCACTGCTCCCCCTGGTCTCCGAGCGCATCTGGAAGGACCTCACCGGCGGGCGCAGCGTCCACCTCACCGACTGGCCGGAGGCCGACGTGTTCCCCGCTGACGACGCGCTCGTCGACGCGATGGACCGCATCCGCGCGATCAGCTCGACCACGCTCTCGCTGCGCAAGCAATCGGGGCGCCGGGTGCGCCTCCCGCTGGCGTCGCTCACGGTGGTCGCCGCCGACGCGGACGCCCTGCGTCCGTTCGAGGCGATCCTCCGCGACGAGCTGAACGTCAAGGCCGTCGAACTGGTCGAGCTCGCCGACGACAGCGCGGCCTCCTACGGCATCACGAGCCGGCTGACGGTCAACGCGCGCGCGGCCGGCCCGCGGCTCGGCAAGCAGGTGCAGCAGGTCATCCAGGCGGCGCGCTCCGGTGACTGGTCGGAGCACGACGGAGTGGTTACCGTGGGCGGCGTGGAGCTCGTCGAGGGCGAGTACGAGCTGGTCCTGGAGACCGCTCAGACCGACGAGGACGCCTCGTCGGCCCTGGCGCTGCTCCCGGGCGGAGGCTTCATCCTGCTCGACACCGCCACGACGCCCGAACTCGAGGCCGAGGGCCTGGCCCGCGACGTCATCCGCGCGGTGCAGGACACGCGCAAGGCGGCCGGGCTCGACGTCAGCGACCGGATCGAGCTGAGCGTCGCGTTCGAGCACGACGACGACGCCCGGGCGATCGCTCTCGCCGGCGACGCCGTCGACATCGCGGCCGAAACCCTGGCTCTGGAGTTCGCGTTCGCGTCGGCGAGCGACGTCCTCGACGACGACGGAGACGGGTTCGTGAAGGAGTTCGGCGCTGGCCAGTTTGCGAATGCGGGCCGGTTCACCGTCGGGGTGACGAAGGTGGAGGAGACCCGATGACCGACGACGAGGAGCTGCGAGAGGAAGCGGAGGCCGTCTACCAGGCGCTGCTCGCGCGCGTCGGCGAGGGCGCTCCGGAGCGTCGGCTGGACGCCACCCGCCGGGCCGTCGAGCTGCTGGGGGACCCGCAGCGGGCGTACCCGATCATCCACATCACCGGCACCAACGGCAAGACGTCGACCAGCCGCATCGCCGAGAGCCTCCTGCGCGCCTACGGACTGCGCACCGGTCTGCTCACGAGCCCGCACCTGGTGCGCTTCAACGAGCGGATCACGATCGACGGCCAGCCGATCTCCGACGAGGCGCTCGTGCGCAACTGGGAGGACGTGCGTCCGTACCTGGAGATCGTGGACTCCGAGCTGGAGGCCCAAGGCAAAGCGCCGCTGACGTTCTTCGAGGCGCTGACGGCACTCGCGTTCGCCGCCTTCGCCGACGCCCCCGTCGACGTCGCGGTGATCGAGGTCGGCATGGGCGGCGAGTGGGACTCCACCAACGTCGGAGACGGGCAGGTGGCGGTCTTCACGCCGATCTCGCTCGACCACACCCGGCAGCTGGGCGACACGGTCCGCGAGATCGCCCGCACCAAGTCGGGCATCATCAAGCCCTCCGCCGACGTCGTCACCTCGGCCCAGGTGCCGGAGGCCATGGCCGAGCTGGAGGAGGCGGCCCGGCTCACCGAGTCGACCCTGGCCGCGCAGCCGCAGGCGTTCGACGTCGTCGACACGCGGGTCGCGGTCGGAGGCCAGCTCGTGACCGTGCGCGGTCGCGCGGCGACGTACGAAGACGTCTTCCTCCCGCTGTACGGCGACCACCAGGCGCAGAACGCGGCCGTGGCCGTCGCGGCGGTGGAGACGTTCCTGGGCCGCGGCAGCCAGCCGCTCAACGCCGAGCTGGTCGAAGAGGGCTTCGCCACGTCGAACTCGCCCGGGCGGCTGCAGCTCATCGGCGTCGAGCCGACCATCCTGGTCGACGCCGCCCACAACCCGGCGGGCGCGTCGACGCTCGCCGAGGCGGTGCGCCGCTACTTCGATTTCGACGAGCTCACCTTCGTGCTCGGCAGCCTCGCCGACAAGGACGCGCGCGGCGTGGTCCGGGCGCTCACCCCCGCGGCCGCTCAGTTCTTCGTGACGGAGCCGGCCTCCGACCGCGCGCTGGCGGCCGACGAGCTCGGCGACATCGTCCGCGAGGAGGCGGGGGACGAGGCGACCATCGTCTACTCCGACGCGCTCGACGCGTTGGAGGCCGCCCGTGAGTGGGCGGGCGAGGAGCCCCGGCGCGCCGTGGTCGTCACCGGCTCGATCGTTCTGGTGGGCGCCGCGATGGCCTACGCCGACGAGCAGGGCTGGAAGGACGCGACCGCGTGACCGGCGAGACCCCTGCCGGCCCGGACGAGCCCGCCAAGCCTCCACGTGCCCGGCGGCAGCGGACGCTGCGCGAGAGCCTCGGCTCGATCGTGCTGGGCTTCGAGCTCATCGTCGTCTTCCTGGGAGCCCTCGTGCTCTTCGGGCTCAAGAGCCTGCCCGCGTGGATCGCGCTGGGCGGGGGAGCGGTGGTCGTCGTCCTGATGATCGTCGCCATCGGGCTGATGCGGAACCGCGTCGGTGTCGTCCTGGGCTGGATCGTGCAGCTCGTCGTCGTCGCCGCCGGTTTCCTCGTGCCCGCCTTCTTCATCGTGGGGGCGATCTTCACGGCCATGTGGACCTACTGCATGATCGCCGCCTCCCGCATCGACCGCAACAACCGAACGGAGACCAGATGACCACCGCTGTCGAAGAGACCCTCGTCCTCGTCAAGCCCGACGGAGTCGCCCGCAACCTCACGGGCGAGATCCTGCGTCGCATCGAGGCGAAGGGCTACTCGCTCGTCGACGTGCGCATGCTGCAGGCCGATCGCGAGCTGCTCGCGAAGCACTACGCCGAGCACGAGGGCAAGCCGTTCTACGAGCCCCTCGTCGAGTTCATGGAGTCGGGGCCGATCGTCGCCCTGCGCGTCGCAGGCAACCGCGTGATCGAGGGCTTCCGCTCGCTCGCCGGTGCGACCGACCCGACGACGGCCGCACCCGGCACGATCCGCGGCGACCTGGCTCGCGACTGGGGTCTCAAGGTGCAGCAGAACCTGGTGCACGGCTCCGACTCGCCCGAGTCGGCGCAGCGCGAGCTCGCGCTCTGGTTCGGCTGAGCGCGCGCTCTCCCACACCAGAAGGGCTCCCGACCATCCGGTCGGGAGCCCTTCTGCTGTGTTCGGGCGGCTCAGACGAACGCGCGGTGGATCCAGTCGAGCTGGATCTGCGCCAGGATCGCCACGATCGCGTAGCTGACGATCGTGATCAGGGGCACCCAGCTGTAGAGCGTGCCGAAGAGCTTCCTCGCACGCTCGGGCAGCGGGATGTTGCCCTCCTTGAGGTTGTAGAGCGTCACGGCCCAGAAAGTCGGGATCGTCACCGTCCAGGTGACCATGCACCAGGGGCACAGCACGTTGAGCACGGTGATCGACTGGGTGATCAGGAAGATGACGAGCACGAGGGCGAGCACGACGCCGACGTTGAAGGCGATCCAGTACCAGCGGGCGAAGCGGCCGGCGGCGAAGAGCCCGACGCCGACGGCGATCGTCGCTGTCCAGCCGCCGAGGCCGAGGATCGGGTTCGGGAAGCCGAGCAGGGAGCCCTGCCACGAGTTGAGGTTCTTGCTGCACCCGACCAGGACGTTGAAGTTGCACGAGAGCTGAGCGTTCGCGTTCTCGAGCAGGTCGAATTTGTCCACCGTGAGCATCCAGGCCGCCCAGAGGCCGATCACGCCGGCGACGATCAGGAAGATCGCGAGTGCGGTCGGACGACGGTACGGCGCGGGTGCGGGTTCGGTCGTCGGTGCGGTGGGCGCGGTCTTCGAGGCAGGCACAGTCGGATTATGGCATGACGCGGCGCGGCGCTTCTGTGAACGCGGGTCGCACCGGTCCAAAGCTCCCGACATGCGATAATCATTGGATAAGTCGTGCCGACAGCTCGTCGGCCGACACTGAAGAAGGCTTAGGGCGCCAAGTGCGTCCGAATGAACAGCCGGTCGCTCACGACCGGCACGAGACAAGTGAAGCCGGACGGACGGTGCCACGAGCACCCGCCGTCCGATCAAGGATTACGGAAGGGCCGCATGCGGCGCCTCCGACGGAGAGTACCCGGCGAGCGGGTTGCCGCAGCCGGTCGAGGAGTGCACCAGCGATGGTGGAAAACGAGAATATCGACAACACGAACAGCAACGATCAGAGCTCAGGAGGACGCAGGCGTCGCAGCATCTTCGGCGGCAGGCGGGTCACCAGACCGGCCGGCACGGCGGAGACTCCTGTGTTCGCCGAGGAGCGCGAGGTCGCGGCCGAGCAGGTCGCCGTCGAGCAGGCTCCAGACGAGGAGCAGGTCGCCGCAGTCACCGCTGAGACCCCGGACGCGACGATCGCGCTGACCGAGGAGCAGGCCGTCGCGGTGGTCGCCACCGCCGACGGTCACGAGCCTCCGGCACTGCCCGACCGCTACGGCGACCAGCCGGAGGCCGCCGCCGCGTACGTCCCGGGCCTCCCGCCGACGACGTTGCTGTTCCAGGCCCCCGACGTCCTGCCGCTGCCGCCGCTCCCCGACGAGGAGCCGACGGGCTCGGTCCGCCGTCGTTCGCGCCGGCGTGCGGGCGAGAACGGCCGCAACGAGGCGAACGACCCGGCGAACACCGTCGTCAAGGTCCGCACCCCGCGCGAGCCCGAGCTGATCACCGAGCCGCAGAAGGTCAAGGGCTCGACGCGGCTGGAGGCCAAAAAGCAGCGCCGTCGCGATGGCCGCGATGCGGGCCGTCGCCGCCCCGTGATCACCGAAGCCGAGTTCCTCGCGCGCCGCGAGTCGGTCGACCGCCAGATGATCGTCCGTTCGAAGGGCGGCCGCATCCAGATCGGCGTCCTGGAGGACAAGGTCCTGGTCGAGCACTACGTCGCCCGGTCGCAGGAGGCCTCCCTCATCGGCAACGTCTACCTCGGTCGCGTGCAGAACGTGCTGCCGAGCATGGAGGCCGCCTTCGTCGACATCGGCCGCGGCCGCAACGCCGTGCTGTACTCCGGCGAGGTCGACTGGGACGCCGTCGAGACGGGCAACCAGCCGCGCCGTATCGAGCTCGCTCTGAAGGCCGGCGACCGCGTGCTCGTGCAAGTGACGAAGGACCCGGTCGGTCACAAGGGCGCCCGGCTCACCAGCCAGATCTCGCTGCCGGGCCGCTACCTGGTCTACGTGCCCAACGGCTCCATGAACGGCATCAGCCGCAAGCTCCCCGACACCGAGCGTTCGCGCCTCAAGAAGATCCTCAAAGAGGTGCTTCCCGAGAACGCCGGCGTGATCGTGCGCACGGCCGCCGAAGGTGCGACCGAAGAGCAGCTCACCCTCGACGTCACGCGTCTGACGGCGCAGTGGGCCGACATCAGCCGGCAGGTCGAGACGCAGCAGGCGCCCGCGCTCCTGCACAGCGAGCCCGACCTGCTCATCAAGATCATCCGCGACGTCTTCAACGAGGACTTCCAGAAGCTGGTCATCGCCGGCGACGACGCGCGCCAGACAATCGAGAGCTACCTCCGCCAGGTCGCTCCGGACCTGATCGACCGCGTGGAGGCCTACACCGGCGACCGCGACGCCTTCGACGAGTTCCGCATCACCGAGCAGATCGAGAAGGCGCTGGAGCGCAAGGTCTGGCTGCCCTCGGGCGGCTCGCTGGTCATCGACCGCACCGAGGCGATGACCGTCGTCGACGTCAACACCGGAAAGTTCGTGGGCTCCGGCGGCAACCTCGAGGAGACCGTCACCAAGAACAACCTGGAGGCCGCGGAGGAGATCGTCCGCCAGCTCCGGCTGCGCGACATCGGCGGCATCATCGTCGTCGACTTCATCGACATGGTGCTGGAGTCCAACCGCGACCTCGTGCTGCGCCGCCTCATCGAGTGCCTGAGCCGCGACCGGACCAAGCACCAGGTGGCAGAGGTCACTTCGCTCGGCCTGGTGCAGATGACCCGCAAGAAGCTCGGCCTCGGCCTGCTGGAGACCTTCAGCGAGGCCTGCGAGGTCTGCGCCGGCCGTGGCGTGATCGTGCACCACGACCCGGTCGTGAAGCACCGTCAGCCGCAGCAGCAGCCGCAGAGCGAGCGCCGCCGCGGTCGCGGAGGCAACGGCGGTGGCCAGGCCCCGTCGACCGCCCAGCACAGCGGCAACGGCACGCACGCCATCACCGACGACGCCAAGAACGCCCTCGCGCAGATCGCGGCCTCCACGCTGCACCTGCACCACGAGGGCGAGGACGCCCCCGCCGGTGATGCTCAGGCACCCGCCGCCGACGACGCACGGACCGCGCAGGCGGCGCCCGCCGCGGACGCCGCGCCCAAGAAGCGCCGGCGCAAGAGCAAGAGCCAGCGCGACGAGCAGCGCAGCGAGACCCCGGAACAGCAGGCCGAGCCGGCAGCGAACGAGGCCGACGCACCGGCTGCAGACGCCGCAGCCGAGCCGGAGGCCGCCTCGGCTGTCGACCTCCCGCTGATCGACCTGCCCGCGCCGACCGAGCAGCACGCTCCTGCGGCCTCCGCCGTGGAGACCGAGCTCCTGCTCGACTCCGTGCTCGACGCCCTCCCGCACCCGAAGGCGGCCGGTCAGGGGCGCAGCCGCGGCCGTCGTGCCAGCACCGCTGTCATCACGGGCGGTGAGCTCGCGGGCGACCAGCGCGACGCCTGATCACCGACCCCAACGCGTCCGCCGTCGCACCTCAGTGACGGCGGACGCGGTCGCGTGCGCGCACGCGGAGGCCGCTGGCGATGAGCCGGGTCACCAGCTCTTTGCCGTCGACCGGCACGGCTCCCGCGGCGACGAGCTCGTCGTAACGGCGGTCGGGCACGTCGTAATGGTCCAGGTCGAACGCGCGCGCCGGTACCTCCGCCGCCGCGGCGAACGCGTGCAGCTCGTCGAGCGAGGAATCGCTGACCAGGTGCGACCACAACATGCCGTGGGCGGGCCATGCCGGGGGATCGATCAGGACCGTCATACAATGATTGTAGGAACCGGCCCCGTCCAGGGTGCCGGACGGTCTCGACGCCCCCTCGCTGAATTGACGGGTCGTGTGACGTCGGGTAAAGTTGACCGTTGGTGTGTGCCGGTAGGCCGGTGCACCTCCGCGGTTTTCTGAGAGCCACCCGTCGCCATCGATGGGCGAGAGCTCACCAGTAACTCCCTGAACAAACAAGAGCAGGACAGGTCCACGGCTTCGCCGGGAGCTGCTCCCCGACGAAAAGGTACGTGAAAGTGGTTTACGCAGTTGTGCGCGCCGGTGGCCGGCAGGAGAAGGTCGAGGTCGGCACCATCGTGACGATGGACCGCATCAAGGCCGACAAGGACGGCAACGTCGAGCTGGCCGCTGTCCTGCTCGTCGATGGTGACAAGATCACCTCCGACGCGAAGTCCCTCGCCAAGGTGAAGGTGACCGCCGAGGTCCTCGGCGACCTGCGCGGCCCGAAGATCGTCATCCAGAAGTTCAAGAACAAGACCGGCTACAAGAAGCGCCAGGGCCACCGTCAGGAGCTCACGCGCGTCAAGATCACCGGCATCAAGTAGCCGACAGAGAACCTCTCGAGGAGAAGAAGACATGGCACACAAAAAGGGCGCGAGCTCCACTCGCAACGGTCGTGACTCCAACGCGCAGCGCCTCGGCGTGAAGCGCTTCGGCGGCCAGACCGTCAACGCCGGCGAGATCCTGGTCCGCCAGCGCGGCACGCACTTCCACCCGGGCGTCAACGTCGGCCGTGGTGGCGACGACACCCTGTTCGCCCTTGCGGCGGGCTCGGTCGAGTTCGGCAACAAGGGCGGCCGCAAGGTCGTCAACATCGTGGCCGTCGAGGCCTGAGCCTCACCCACGACTGCACTTCACGGATGGGCGGGCTTCGGCCCGCCCATCCGTCGTTTCACCTAGATCTGAGGAGCACCATGGCCACGTTCGTAGACCGCGTGACGCTTCACCTGCGCGCGGGGAACGGCGGCAACGGGTGCGTCTCGGTCCGTCGCGAGAAGTTCAAGCCGCTGGCCGGCCCCGACGGCGGCAACGGTGGCAATGGAGGCGACATCGTCCTCGTCGCCGACCCGCAGGTCACCACGCTGCTGGGCTATCACCGGCACCCGCACCGCTCGAGCGACAACGGCGGCTTCGGCATGGGCGACCACCGCAGCGGCCACACCGGCGGCGAGTTGGAGCTCCCCGTGCCCGTCGGCACCGTCGTCAAGTCGGCCGACGGCGAAGAGCTCGCCGACCTGGACGAGCCGGGCATGCGCTTCGTCGCGGCCGCCGGCGGCCTCGGCGGCCTGGGCAACGCGGCCCTCGCCACGACGAAGCGCAAGGCGCCGGGCTTCGCGCTCCTCGGCACTCCCGGCTGGGAGGGCGACGTCCTCCTCGAGCTGAAGACCGTCGCCGACGTCGCGCTCGTCGGTTATCCGTCGGCCGGCAAGTCGAGCCTCATCGCCGCTCTGTCTGCTGCAAAGCCGAAGATCGCCGACTACCCGTTCACGACATTGCACCCCAACCTCGGCGTGGTGCAGGCCGGCGACGTGCGCTACACCGTCGCCGACGTCCCTGGTCTCATCGAAGGCGCGAGCGAAGGTCGCGGCCTCGGCCTCGAGTTCCTGCGGCACGTCGAGCGCTGCTCCGCGCTGCTGCACGTGCTCGACTGCGCGACCCTCGAGCCCGGGCGCGACCCGCTGACCGACCTCGAGGTCATCCTCGGCGAGCTCGCGGCCTATCCGGTGCCCGAGGGCCAGGTGCCGCTGCTGGAGCGTCCGCAGCTGATCGCGCTCAACAAGATCGACGTGCCCGACGCCCGCGAACTCGCCGACTTCGTCCGTCCCGACCTGGAGGCGCGTGGCTACCGCGTGTTCGAGATCTCCACGGTCAGCCACGAGGGCCTCCGAGCGCTCTCGTTCGCCCTCGCCGAGCTGGTGGAGGACGCTAGGAAGGCCGAGGCCGCCGAGGCCGAGGTGCGCCCGCGGATCGTGATCCGCCCGAAGGCCGTCGACGATTCCGGGTTCACCGTGAAGGTCGAGGGCGGCTCCGACGGCCCGGTGTACCGCATCCTGGGCGCCAAGCCCGAGCGCTGGGTCGCCCAGACCGACTTCGCCAACGACGAGGCCGTCGGCTACCTCGCCGACCGGCTCGCCAAGCTCGGCGTCGAGGACCGCCTGTTCACCGCCGGCGCGGTCGCAGGGTCCACGGTCGTGATCGGCCGCGACAACGGCGTGGTCTTCGACTGGGAGCCCACGCTGACCTCCACCGCCGAGCTGATCGCCTCACCGCGTGGAACCGACGTGCGCATCGACGCGAGCCACCGCCCGACCAGGGCGCAGCGCCGCGAGGAGTACTTCGACCGGATGGACGGCAAGGCCGAGGCCCGCGCCGAACTGCTCCGCGAGAAGGAGGCCGGCCTCTGGCAGGACGACGACTACGACGACTACGACGGCCAGGACTCCGGTTCCCGGAGTGAGGCGGAAGGCGGGACGGGCAGGGAATGACGATCGACGAGCGCGCCCAGGTCCCGACCGCCCGACGGATCGTCGTGAAGGTCGGCTCGTCTTCGATCAGCGGCGAGAACGCCGGGCAGATCGGCCCGCTCGTCGACGCCCTCGCCGAGGCGCACGGCCGGGGGACCCAGGTCATCCTCGTGTCCTCCGGCGCCATCGCGACCGGCATCCCGTACCTGTCGCTCGACGGACGCCCGACCGACCTCGCGACGCAGCAGGCCGCCGCCGCGGTCGGCCAGAACGTCCTCATCTACCGCTACCAGGACAGCCTCGACCGCTACGAGATCGTCGCGGGCCAGGTGCTGCTGACCGCGGGCGACATGGAGAACCCCACCCACCGCAGCAATGCCAAGCGCGCGATGGAGCGACTGCTCGACCTGCGCATCCTCCCCATCGTCAACGAGAACGACACCGTCGCCACCCATGAGATCCGTTTCGGCGACAACGACCGGCTCGCGGCGCTCGTGGCGCTGCTGGTGGAGGCCGACCTGCTCGTCCTCCTCTCCGATGTCGACGCGCTGTACACCAAGCCTCCGCAGGAGGAGGGCGCGGAGCGCATCGAGGTGGTCGGCTGGGGCGACGAGCTCGCCGGCGTGGTGATCGGGTCGACGGGCCTCTCCGGCGTCGGCACCGGGGGAGCGCTGACCAAGGTGTCCGCTGCCCGCCAGGCGGCGGAGCAGGGCACGGCGGTGATCCTGACCGCGACGACGCTCGTCGCGGACGCCCTGCGCGGGGAACCCGTCGGCACCTGGTTCGCGCCCGCGCCGAGCACGGACGACATCGCGGCGGCCCGAGCCGGGTGGCCGGCGGACGCCACGGCCTAGACTTGACCCATGTCTTCGACCATCGCCGTCCCGGTCTCGCTCACCGATCGCCTCACCGCGGCCAAGGCCTCCTCGCTGGCTCTCGCGACGGCGACGACGGATCAGAAGAACGCCGCTCTGCGCGCCATCGCCTCCGGCGTCCTCGCTGCTGAGCAGAGCATCCTCGCGGCGAACGAACTCGACCTCGCGAACGGCCGTGAGAACGGTCTCTCCGCCGGCCTCCTCGACCGTCTGACGCTGACGCCCGCGCGCCTCCAGAGCCTGGCGGACGCGGTGCTGGAGGTCGTGGGCCTGACCGACCCGGTCGGCCAGGTGGTGCGCGGCAGCGACCTCCCGAACGGCGTGAAGATCGCGCAGACGCGTGTGCCGTTCGGCGTCGTCGGGGCCATCTACGAGGCGCGTCCCAACGTCACCATCGACATCGCGTCGCTCGCGATCAAGAGCGGCAATGCCGTCGTCCTCCGCGGAGGCACGGCCGCACTCAACACGAACCAGGTGCTGGTCGGCGTCGTGAGGGAGGCCCTTGCCGGCGCCGGTCTGCCGGCCGACGCCGCCCAGACCATCGACGAGTTCGGGCGCGACGGGGCGAACGAGCTGATGCGGGCGCGTGGACTGGTCGACGTGCTGATCCCACGCGGAAGCGCGGATCTCATCCAGACCGTGGTGACCCAGTCGAGCGTGCCGGTCATCGAGACCGGCGCCGGCGTCGTGCACATCGTGCTCGACGAGAGCGCCCGTGAAGACTGGTCGGTCGACATCGTCCGCAACGCCAAGGTGCAGCGTCCGAGCGTGTGCAATGCGGTCGAGACGCTGCTGGTGCACCGGGCGGCGGCCGAGCGACTGCTCCCCGCCGTGCTCGGCTCGCTCGCCGAGGCCGGGGTCACCATCCACGCCGACGAGACGGCTCTGCCGTACGCCCCGGGCGGCGTGCCGGTGACCGACGAGGACTACGCCACCGAGCACATGAGCCTCGACATCTCGGTGCGGGTCGTCGACGACCTCGACGCCGCGATCGCGCACATCCGCCGCTATTCGACCCAGCACACCGAAGCGATCGTCACGAACGATCTCGGCAACGCCGACCGCTTCCTCGCGGAGGTCGACTCCGCAGTCGTGATGGTCAACGCGTCGACGCGGTTCACCGACGGGGGAGAGTTCGGCTTCGGTGCCGAAGTCGGCATCTCCACCCAGAAGCTGCACGCACGCGGCCCGATGGGGCTGCCGGAGCTGACGAGCACCAAGTGGATCGTCCGCGGGTCCGGCCAGATCCGCGGGTGACCGACCACTAGACTGAACAACGGCCACGCGCCACAGCGCCCCGAAAGGAACACCACCGATGTCCCACTTGACGACCATCCTCGCCGCAGCGGAGACCCACGTCGAGCTGCCGATGCCCACCTGGGCGTACGGCACGATCGCCATCGTCATCTTCCTGGCGCTGCTCGGTGTCCTCTTCAGCTACCGCGACGTCGCGAACCGCCACAGCCACCGGTCGGCGTCGGATGCCGCGTCGCACGCGGGCGCGCCGGGTGCCACGCACCACGGCACCGGCCACCCGACCCAGGGGCACTGAGCCGCCTCCCGGCATGGAGCTGACCGAGAAGAGCCGCCCGCGCATCGGCGTGATGGGCGGCACGTTCGATCCGATCCATCACGGCCACCTGGTCGCCGCGAGCGAGGTCGCGCAGTCGTTCGACCTCGACGAGGTCGTGTTCGTCCCGACCGGTCGGCCCTGGCAGAAGGGGGAGGTCACTCCCGCTGAGCACCGTTATCTCATGACGGTGATCGCGACGGCCTCCAACCCGCGGTTCACGGTGAGCCGCGTCGATGTCGACCGGGTCGGGCCGACGTACACCATCGACACCCTGCGCGATCTTCGCGATGAGCGCCCGGACGCCGAGCTGTTCTTCATCACCGGTGCGGATGCGATCGCCCAGATCCTGAGCTGGCGCGACATCGACGAGCTCTGGAAGCTCGCGCACTTCGTGGCTGTGAGTCGTCCGGGACATGACCTCAATATTTCTGGATTGCCGAAACAAGACGTAAGCTTGTTGGAAGTTCCGGCCCTGGCGATCTCGTCCACCGACTGCCGGAGCCGGGTGAGCAGGGGATTCCCCGTCTGGTACCTCGTCCCCGACGGGGTGGTCCAGTACATCTCCAAACATCACTTGTATCGGAGCGTGGCATGACGTCTTGGCCTGAAGAGCCAGCGGAAGCGAGCCAGCCGCCGCAGACACGGCGACAGGCCAGGGAGAACGAGCGTACCGCCGCGCGCCAAGCGTCGCGTCGTGCAGGTACCTCCGAGACGACTCCTGCGGGTCAGATCCCCGAGATGTCGACCACTCCGGGAGCCGCGCAGGCCGAGGAGTCGCCCGCGATTCCGGCCTCCGCGTTCGCCGAGCCGGGCGTGTCGTCGCCGTCGGGCTCGGGCAGCTTCGACAGCCTCCTCTTCAGCGTCCCGCAGCGCGCTGATGCCGACGCCGGCTCCGATGCCTCCGCGTTCGACCTGTTCCGGCAGGCGCCCGATCCGTCGAAGCCCGAGCCCGTGACGCAGCCGATGGCGGTCGTGTCCGCTTCGGCTTCCAACCCGGCCTCGTTCGCCGGTGCGGAGGCTCAGGACTCCGACGATGCGAGCGAGTCGACGGGGGAGCGCACGCTGACCCGTCGCGAGCTGCGAGCGATGCTGCAGGCCCAGGCGGCGAACCAGCAGGCGAACCACTCGCCGACGATCGCCGACCCGGTGTTCCCGGTGACCTTCACGCAAGACGCGGATGCGGCGCCGGCCGAGCCTCGCACGGCTTCGCCGAGTGCACGCACGTCCGAGTCGACGCCCGACACCGACGTGAGTTCGTCCCCGACGTCCGTCTTCACGGCGTTCGGCGCCCCCACGGCGTCGGCGCCCGTGGCCGCCGCTCCTGCTGCCGCTCCGGCTGCTCAGCCGGTGCCGGTGGAGGTCGGCGACACCGACGAGGACGTCTCGGCGCAGGAGCGCCGCCCGTTCACGCCGCCGACCGGGCACTGGTCGACCGCGGCCGAGCTGGAGGACGGCTCGGAGCCGATCACGTCCCGCAACGTCGGGCACTCCACGGCGGCCACCACGACCAACGCCCTGATCCTCCCTTCGCTCCCGCAGGCCGACGCGACCGGCCCGCTGACCAGCACGGGCGAGATCCTGGTGACGGGCTCGATCGACCTCCCGCGCACGCTCGGTTCGACGGGCGCCCACGACCGCATCGACTCGTCCGACATCGACCGTCTGCTGGACGGCGAGGAGAACGAGTTCAACACCTCCGAGGTCGCGCCCGTGCGCGCCTCGCGTGCCATCAGCACGCACACGTCGACGCGTGGAGTGATCGCGCCGCCGAAGAAGCGAGGCAACACGCTTCCGGTCGTGCTCATGGTCACGGCGGGTGTGCTCGCGGTCGGCGTGATCGGTCTCCTGATCGCGGCCTACGTGCTCAACGTGTTCTGATGACGCGTCTTCCGATGACCCGCTCGACGTCGTCTCGCTCTACAATGAAGGACTCTCTGTGACCGCCTCCCCGCACGCCCGGGACATCCTGCAGATCGCGGCAGCCGCCGCCGACGCGAAGGGGGGCATCGATCTCGTCGCGCTCGACGTGTCGGGCCCGCTCCCGTTGACGGATGCCTTCCTGCTGGTCTCCGGCTCGGTGGAGCGCAACGTCATCGCGATCGCTTCCGAGGTGGAGGATCGCCTCAACGACGCGGGCGTGCGCACGCTGCGTCGCGAGGGCAAGTCGGAGGGCCGCTGGATCCTGCTCGACTTCGGCGACCTCGTCGTGCACGTGTTCCACGAGGAGGACCGCATGTACTACGCGCTCGAGCGCCTGTGGAAGGACTGCCCGGTGCTCCCGCTCGAGCTGCCGGTGCACACCGCGGAGTAGCCACGCCCGGGCTGCGCGTCCGATTTTCGTTGCGCAGCTCGCGTGTAGTACGCTGAATGAGTTGCCCGGGGAGCCTCGGGAAGCACGGAATGAACTGAATACGGGTCTGTGGCGCAGCTGGTAGCGCACCTGCATGGCATGCAGGGGGTCAGGGGTTCGAGTCCCCTCAGATCCACCGAACGAACACGAGAGCCCCGGTCCGCCGGGGCTTTTTGCTGTGCTCGGCGCACCCTCATCGGTGTTCGCATCTTCCTCCCTCGCCGACGCCGCCGCTACGATCGGCGCGGAGGGACAATGCGGCGGAGGGGGAGTGCGGGCGTGCTCGCGGTGGCCGTGGCCGTGGCCGTGGCGACCGTCCTGTCCGGGTGCAGCGGCTTCGGCGCGATCACCCTGCGGACGTGCTTGCCGGCCCGGCTCCACGTCGCGCCCGCGATCGCCGCTCCGGGCGGGGCGGTCACCGTGTCGAGCGGGCCTGCGGATTGCGATCTCGGCTACCAGGACGGACACGTCTACACGCTCAGCATCGTGGTGCCACGGCACCGGTCCCCGGCGGAGACCGTCACCGTCGACGCCAGCGGCAGGTTCACCGCCACTCTGACGGTCCCCGCAGAGTTCCCGGAGGGAGACGCAGCCGTCGTCGTCGACGGCAGCCCGTACGACCACTGCGACGACACGGGCGCCTCGTGCGCCGGGTACACGGCAGCGCTCGCGATCCGTCGCAGCTCCGACTGACGTTCGCACAGCGACGTGGGCGCCGGAGCTAGAGGGTACGGGCGGAAACCAATGGTGCCCGGCGGGTGTCCAGCTCGAGCGCCGCACGATTCTGGCGCGCGAACGCCGGGTTCACGGGTGCGGCGGCGAGGGCGAGAGCCCGCAGGACCGGCCGCGGAACGTGACGGAGGGAGCCGTGCCAGTCGCGTTGCTCCTGCAGCTCTCGCGCGAGACCGTTCATCGTCATCGGTTCCCCGTGTACCTCGAGGGTCCGCCCACGAAGAGTCGTGTCGGTCGCCGCGGCGACCACGACATCGGCGACCTCGGCGGCGCGCGCGAAGGGAATCGGCTGATCGCCGCGGCCGAACACGACGGGGCGACCGGATGAGCCCGCTGTCTCGGCCAGGATGGTGAGCCAGGTCTCGAGGTACGCGGGCGCACGGACGATCGTCCAGGGCGTGCTGCTCGACCGGAGGTACTGCTCCGCCGCGTACTTCGCCCGAAAGAGGTCGACGGGGTGATCCGGCGCCGCGCCGCAGACGGACGTCAGAACGAACCGCGCCCCGGTCGCCCCGGCGGCGTCGATGAGGTTCACGTTGCCCCAGTGGTCGACATCGATCGGGCCGGCGCCTCGCCCGCCGAGGAAGCCGTGCACGGCGGATATGACGCAGTCCGCTCCGGCAACGGCGCCGGCCAGTCCCTCGCGGCGGCGCACGTCACCGCCCACGACGGCTACGGCTGATCCGAGCGCCGACCGGGCGCGATCGGCATCCCGCACCAGGACGACCACGCGCTCCTCGAGCGAGAGGAGGCGATCCACCACCAGCCGGCCGAGCAGTCCACTGCCGCCCACGACGACGATCATCGTGGATCGCCCGCGTGCACTTGGGCGGACACCGCTTGGCCGACCGTCGACTCCGCATCGTCGACGGGCTCGAGATAGAAGCGAGCGGCGTTGGCGCGATCTCCCTCGAGGGTGAAGATGATCACTCCACGCATGAGATGGAGGCTCCCGTCGAGACGCCTGCCGCGCATCTCCCACTCCGACCAGATCGCGTTGCCATCGACAGCGTCGCGGACGACGGTCGTCTCGATGTCCGGGACGAAGGCGAAGATCTGGGTCCAGTTGTCGCGCACCTGTGCGGTGCCTTCGAAATCGCGACCCGGATGGACGGGTGTCTCGTTCCGGTAGTCCGGCGCGAAGCAGTCGACGAGGGCGTCGAGATCGTGGCGGTTCGTCGCGGCCTGGAGCCGCTGGAGGAACGGATGGACAGCTCTGGACATTGCGGCCTCGATTTCGTTACAGTCATCTGTAACTATTAATTCGAGTATGGAGCGCAGGGTGACGGGCGTCAAGCGGCAATATGACGGGGAGGCCCGCCGCGCGCGGGCGGAGCAGGTGCGCCTCCGCATCCTCGAGGAGGCCAGGGAGATCCTTCTCCGCGACGGTTACGCCGGTCTGACCATTCCCGGCGTCGCCGGGGCGTGCGAAATCTCCGCCGAGTCGGTCTACAAGCGGTTCGCCGGTCGGGCTGCGCTCACTCGGGCGGTGGTCGAGCACGCGTTGCTCGGCCTCGGGCCCGTGGCCGCCGAAACGCGCTCGGATGCCCTTCCGTCCGACGACCTGAAGACGCTCCTCGATGGATGGGGACGCCTCACGGCCGAAGTCGCTCCCCGCGTGGCGCCCATCCTCCTGCTCCTGGAGGCGGCCGCCGGCCACGACGCCGAACTCGCCGCACTCGATCGTGGGCTCGCCGATGAGCGGCGTCGTCGGATGCGACAGAACGCACGTCGTCTCTCGAGCGGAGGTCACCTCCCCGCGGGTGTCTCCATCGAGCGCGCGACCGACGTCCTGCTCGTCCACAGCTCGCCGCAGCTGTACGAGATGCTGGTGGTCGATGGCGGGTGGGGGCTGGAGGAGTACGCCCGCTTCGTCAGCGTCGGGATCGCAGCTCAGTTGTCCGCCGATGCGGGGTGCGCGGACCGTGCGCGCCCCGCAGCCTCCGAATAGTCACCATCGTTTAGGATTCTGGCAGCCACGTATTCGACCGCCGGGGGTTCCCTCATGACCGATCTGCCTCGCCGCCATCAGCGCGCGCGCGGACCGGCGCCGGTCCGGCACGGCAGGCTGCCGCGGCGGCGGGTCGGCATTTCGGCGGTCAAGCTGTTCGCGGGCGTCGTGGCCGTCGTCCTGGTGAGCAGCGTCTCCGTGGCCGCGTACGCGGTGTGGGACGTGGCCCGTTCGGTCAAGCCGGGCGTTCACCTGGCGGCGCTGCCCGGTCACACGGCCATCCCTCAGGACATCCCGAACGTCGGCGCGATCGCGGGCGGAGTGAACCTGCTGCTGGCCGGCACGGACACCCGGAGCGGGCTGGGCGGCGTCTACAACTCCTCCGACGAGCAGGACGCCAGCACGGGGGAGGGCAACAACGACGTCACGATGCTGCTGCACATCGCCCAGGACCACAAGAGCATGATGGTCGTGAGCTTCCCCCGGGACCTGATGGTGCGGATCCCGACCTGCCCGGCGCCGGACGGCAACGGGACCGTGAGCGGCTCCTCCTACGCTCAGTTCAACACCGCCCTCTCGCGCGGCGGCCTGGCCTGCGTCGTGCTGACCGTGGAGAAGCTCACAGGGCTCACCATCCCGTTCGGAGCCGTGATCAACTTCAACGGCGTGAGCGCGATGTCGACGGCGGTCGGCGGGGTCCAGGTCTGCCTGGCCTCTCCGGTGACGGACGACTACACCAACCCGCCGCTCGACCTCCCCGCCGGGCAGAGCACTCTGGTCGGCGATGAGGCGCTGTCGTTCCTGCGGAGCCGTCACGGCGTGGGCGACGGCAGCGACCTGGGCCGGATCTCGAACCAGCAGGTCTTCCTGTCGGCGCTCGCCCGCAAGATCGTGAGCGGAGGGGTGCTCTCCAATCCGGTGGCGCTCTACGCGTTGGCCAAGGCGGCGGTACAGAACGTCACGCCGTCGGACACGCTGACGAACCCGACGACTCTCGTGCAGATCGCACTCGCGCTCAAGGACACCGGGCTTCAGAACATGGTGTTCCTGCAGTACCCGGTGGTCTCGGATCCGGACAATCCCAACCGCGTGATCCCGGACGACAACGCGTCCTCGGCGGTCAACGACGCACTGGTCAACGACCAACCGGTCGCGCTCACCGGAACCACGGGCCGCGCGGCGGAGGACCCGACCGCAACGGCCACCCCGACGCCGACGGACTCGTCGACACCCTCCGACTCTGCGAGCCCCGCACCGGGCGATTCCGGCTCGGGGACTCCGGCGCCGTCGACGACGTCCGGGCCGGTCGAACTGCCGTCGAGCGTCACCGGTCAGACGGCGGCGCAGCAGACCTGCACCAAGGGAAACAACTGACCGCTCCTGCTCAGGACGGCGGGGTCACCAGGAAGTGCCAGCCCAGCCACCACCAGAACAGCAGGATGGTGAAGCGCGCCGCGCGGTCCGTCATCACCCTGTCGAGGAGGGTGCCGACCGGTGCGATCCGGTCGGGCCTCCGGTGCGACTGCACGACGAGCGCGACGATGAGCAGACCGCACAGGACGAAACCGCCGATGGTCACCCACCTCACGACTGTCGCCCCCTGCGCAGCAGGGCATAGCCTCCGAGAAGCCAGCACGCCACGAGGACGACCCGCGCATGCGGCCACGCGAGCAGCGGGTCGAGCAGGTCGGACAGTGCCGGGAAGGCGTTCTCGCTCCCGGTGAGGTCGCGACCGAGGAAGAAGATCCCGATCTCCCACAGGCAGCCGAAGACGATCACGATCGACCAGGCGACCGCGGTGCGGCGGATCACGGCGGAGAGGGGCTGGGGCGCCGCGCCGCCGCGGTCGGCCCAGGCCACCGGGAGCAGCAGGACGCCGAGGCCCACGACGATGGCGGTATCCGCCGGGCTGTAGAGGCGCGTGACGCCCAGAGTGAGCGACGCCACCGCGATCAGGGTGCCTGCGATGACCCTCCGTGAGACGGTGTCGCGATCGGGTGGCATCCGGAGCGGAATGCGCAGCCAGCCGAAGGCGTCGAAGATCAGGACGACGGCGCCGAGGGCGTAGATGGCGGCGTCGACCGGCGCACCGCGGACGACGTGGAAGACGGCCGTGATGAGCAGCACACCCGTCCAGCCGGCGCGCATGATCACCGTCGCCGACAGTCGGCGGCGGCTCGGCGGCGGCACGGAGCGTTGCCCCTGATCCACGCGTCCCACGCTACGCCTGCACGTGCCGATGCTTGCGTCGAAGCGCGCCGGGTCGTTGAATGAGTCCATGGCCGGGGAGAAGATGACGTCACTGCAACTCCGAGTCCTCGTCATCGCCATCCTCGCCAGTTTCGTCGCCTTCCTCGACGGGGCGGTCATCAACGTCGCTCTGCCCGCGATCGACAAGGAGCTCGGCGGCGGGCTGCCGCTCCAGCAGTGGGTGGTCGACGCCTACCTCGTGACGCTCGGCTCCCTGATCCTGATCGCCGGTTCGCTCTCGGACGTCTTCGGACGCAAGCGCATCCTCTACGTCGGCCTGGTCGGTTTCGCCATCACCTCGTTGCTGTGCGCGTTCGCGCCGACCGGCGTCTTCCTGGTGTTGTCGCGGGCGCTGCAGGGCGTCGCGGGCGCGTTGCTCGTCCCGAGCTCGCTCGCGATCATCATCTCGCGCTTCGAAGGACCTGCTCAGGCGAAGGCGATCGGCCGCTGGACCGCCTGGACCGGAGTCGCGATGATCGCCGGCCCGGTCGTCGGCGGGTTCTTCGTCGACGCACTGTCCTGGCGGTGGGTGTTCGTCATCAACGTGATCCCGATCGCCGTGACGCTCGTCCTCATGCTGACGCTCGGCGACACGGACAAGGGCATGGGAGGCCGGATCGACATCATCGGCGCCGTGCTCGGGTCGGTGGGCCTGGCGGGCACGGTGTTCGCCCTCATCGAGCAGGGCACCTACGGATGGGGGAGCCCGCGGGTCTGGATCCCGTTCGTGGTGGGTGTGCTCTGCCTGGTCGGCTTCTTCATCGCGGAGACCCGCGTGAAGCAGCCGATGCTCCCGCTCGGGCTGTTCTCGGTGCACAACTTCTGGGTCGGCAACCTCGCGACCGCGTTCGTTTACGGCGCGCTGTCGTTCGGCCCCTTGATGGTCACGCTGTTCCTGCAGCAGGTCGCGGGCTTCTCGGCGTTCGTCGCGGGCTTCGTCTTCATTCCGTCCACGCTGTGCATGCTGCTGCTCTCGAGCTTCTTCGGAGGCCTGGCCGGCAAGTACGGTCCGCGCTTCTTCATGGCGTTCGGGCCGATCCTGGCCTCGTTGGGCTTCATCTGGCTGCTCATGCTGGGCACGAACGTGAACTACTGGACGCAGCTGCTGCCGGCCGTGCTGCTCTTCGGCGTCGGCCTCTCGATGACGGTCGCACCGCTCACCAGCGCGATCCTCGGCTCCATCCACCCCGGCCAGGCGGGAATCGGGTCCGCGGTGAACAACGCCGTGGCCCGCATCGCCGGCCTCCTCACCGTCGCCATGGCGGGCATCGTGATCGGCCAGAAGCTCGACGTCGCCGGGATGCACCGGGCGATGCTCGCGACGGCGGGCCTCCTGATCGTCGGCGGCGTCGTCTCGGCGATCGGGATCCGCAACCACGAGCCGGCAGCGGAGCCGATTCAGACCACGGCGATCGACTGACCCGCCAGGGCGAGCATCACGACGTCGACGATCGCGCACGTCATTATGAGCTGCATCAGCAACCGGGTCGGGCTCCTGCGGATCAGCAGCACCACTCCGGCGACGACCGCGGCGAGGCCGATGACGAGTCCGACGACCAGCAGCGGACGCACGGGGATGCCGGGGCCGAAGGTGATGAGAGTGGTCGCGACCGCGAGGCACGCGAACGCGAGCAGGCCGCTCGCTTTCGCGCCGAGCCGGTGCGGGAGGCCACGGATGCCGGTCCGCGCGTCATCGGCCAGATCGGGCAGCACGTTCGTGACGTGCGCGGCGACACCGAGGAGGGCGCCGGCCGCGAGCACCCAAGGCGCCGGCCACGCCGGCACAGCCTGGCCGAGGGTCGCGATCGCCGGGAGGAGGCCGAAGCTCACCGCGAACGGCACGAACGAGAACGCCGTCGACTTGAGGCCGAGGTTGTACGCCCATCCGCCCGCCAGCGCGATCGCGTGCGCGAGGAGCGCGCCGAGTCCGAGCAGCGCCGTGACCAGCAGGGCCAGCACGAGGGCGACGAAGGCCGACGCCCGCACGACCGGTGTCGGGATATCCCCGCGCGCGGCGGGCTTGTCGGCGCGGGCGACCTCCCGATCGCGCGCGGCGTCGAGCCAGTCGTTCGACCAGCCGATCGAGAGCTGACCGAGCAGGATGGCGAGCGCCAGGAGGCCGAGACGGCCGGGCGGGTATCCGAGTCCGATGCCGAGGACGGTCGCCACCACGGTGACGACGACGGTCGGCCCAGGGTGGCTGGCGAGCAGCAGCGAGATCGGCTTGGACGCCATGTCGCCATCGTAAGCCGTGCACGGGTGCGGTCGATGCGACGCCATACCCGAAGATCGCACACGAGTTTTGCGTCGATCTGCAAAGAATTTCGTAAACTGTTCGCATGTCGAAACGTCTTGCGGAGGTCGCCCGGAAGGTGGGCGTCAGCGAAGCGACGGTGAGCCGCGTCCTCAACGACAAGCCGGGAGTGTCGGACACCACGCGGCAAGCCGTCCTCACCGCGCTCGACGTGCTCGGTTACGAGCGCCCCACCAAGCTGCGAGGCGAGCGGGCACGGTTGGTCGGGCTCGTCCTCCCGGAGCTGCAGAACCCGATCTTCCCGGCGTTCGCCGAGATCATCGGAGGCGCACTCGCCCAGAACGGCTACACACCGGTGCTCTGCATGCAGACCGCCGGCGGGATATCGGAGGCCGACTACGTCGAGCTGCTGCTGCAGCAGCAGGTGTCCGGAGTGATCTTCGTCGGCGGCGCCTACGCTCAAGAGGGCGCCTCGCACGAGCACTACGCGCGGCTGACCGACCTCCATCTGCCCACGGTGCTGGTGAACGCTCCGGTCGACGGGATCCGGTTCGCGACCGTGTCGTGCGACGACTCCGTCGCCACCGCGCAGGCCCTCGGTCATCTGCGCTCGCTCGGCCACGAGCGCATCGGCCTGCTGCTGGGCCCACGCGACCATGTGCCGTCGCAGCGCAAGCTGGCCGAGGCACGGCGGCTGTTCGCCGAGGAAGGTCGAGAGTTCGACGACGAGCTGGTCGTCCATTCGCTGTACTCGCTGGAGGCCGGGCAGGCGGCCGCGACCCGCCTCCTGAACGCCGGGGTGACGGCCATCGTGTGCGCGAGCGACCCGATGGCCCTCGGCGCGATCCGCGCCGTCCGCCGAGCCGGACTGAGTGTGCCGCGCGACGTCTCGGTCGTCGGCTACGACGACTCGGCGCTCATGAACACCACGGAGCCCCCGCTGACCACGATCCGTCAGCCCATCGAGCCGATGGGACGCACGGTCATCGAGCTCCTGCTGCGCCAGATCTCGAGCGACTCGGCATTGCACGACGAGTTGTTCTTCGAACCGGAGCTGGTGGTGCGGGGCTCGACGGGCCCCGCGAAGCAGAGCGCCTCGTAGCGCCGGCGGCCCTGCGCGCGTCCGCGGAGGTTCGAAGGTGTCGCCAAGGGACGCCGGAGTACGATCGGTCGATGCGCCGCGCCCGATGGATGACCGCCGCCGCCCTCCTCATCGCCGCTTCGACGCTCGCAGGGTGCGCGGCAGAAGGCTCGGCGCACCCTCGAGACGCTGCGAGCGGCGGTCCTCCGGCCACGAACTCGCCGTCGTCCAGGGCGACCGTCGACCCGGTCGCGGCCGCCGCCGATCAGCGGCTGCGCAACCTCACTCTGCGCCAGAAGGTCGCGAGCCTGTTCATGCTGCACGTCGCGGGAACCGATCCGGCCGTGTTGCGGGAGTTCGTCGAGCGCTACGGCCTCGGCGGCGTGATCCTGATGCCCGACAACATCCCGGCCACACCGGAGGCCCTGGCCGCGGAGACCGCCGCGACGCGTGCCTCCGACCCCGGCCTGCCGCCCCTGGTCGGGATCGACGAGGAGGGCGGTGACGTCACCCGGCTGCCGTGGGACGGGCAACCGGGGGCCGAGACGCTGCGGGCGCAGCCGCCGGCGGCCACGCGGGCAGCGTTCGCCGCCCGGGCGGCACTGTTGAAGCAGGTCGGTGTGAACCTCAACTTCGGCACGATCGCCGATGTGACGGCGGACCCGCACTCGTTCATCGCCGACCGCATCCTCGGCACCGACCCGGCGTCGTCCGCCGCGCGGGTGGCCGCCTCGGTGTCGGGGGAGCGCGGCACGGTGCTCAGCACGCTGAAGCACTTCCCCGGCCATGGTGAGACGGAGGCCGACTCGCACCGCACCGTGCCGACGGCGGCCGTCGACCACGCGCGCTGGGCGACGCAGGACGCGCCGTCGTTCCGTGCCGGCATCGCAGCAGGGGCGGAAGTCGTCATGTTCGGCCACCTGGCCTACAGCGGCGTGGACGCGGCGCCGGCCTCACTGTCGCCGACCTGGCATCGCATCCTGGTCGACGAGCTCGGCTTCCACGGCGTCACGATCACCGACGACCTGCGCATGCTGCAGGACACCGGTCTCCCGCAGTACGCGGACGCCGGAGCGGATGCGGTCGCCGCGATCGCGGCGGGCAACACGATGGTGCTGATGATCCAGGGCGCGGACACCGATCCGGACGCTCTCATCGACGCGGTGGTCGCGGCTGTGGACGACGGACGCATCCCGGCCTCCCGGATCGACGCGGACGCTCGCGCACTGCTGGAGCTGCGCGGCTCGATCGCCTCCAGAGGGTGACGCGTCAACTTTTTTCCGATTTCCGGAATAGCCTCCGCGTGTATGCAGTTGCATGGATCTGACAGCGTCAGACACACAAGCTTCCAGCAAGGAGAACGGAATGACCATCGACATCCCCGGATACAAGGCAGGCACCTGGACCATCGACCCCGCGCACAGCGAGGTCGGCTTCAGCATCCGTCACCTCATGATCAGCAAGGTCAAGGGCGTCTTCGAGAACTTCGACGCCACGTTCGTCACCGCCGAGAACCCGCTCGAGTCGAAGGTCTCCGCGAAGGCGCACGTCGCGTCCATCAACACCAAGAACAGCGACCGCGACGCGCACCTGCGCACCGGCGACTTCTTCCTCGCCGAGGAGTTCCCGACGATCGACTTCGTGTCGACCGGCGTGCGTCACGAGGACGGCGAGTTCCTCGTCGACGGCGACCTCACGATCAAGGGCGTGACCAAGCCCGTCACCTTCGAGTTCGACTTCGGCGGCTTCGGCCAGGACCCGTACGGCAACTACAAGGCCGGCGCGACCGCCAAGACCAAGGTGAACCGTGAGGACTTCGGCCTCACCTACAACGCGGCCCTCGAGACCGGCGGCATGCTGCTCGGCGACGACGTCGTGATCACCCTCGAGCTCCAGGCCGTCCTCGACCAGGCCTGAGCCCGATTCGAAAGCGCCCTCGTCCCTGCGACGAGGGCGCTTTCGTCGTTCCGGACGGGTCGTCAACGGAAGTCCCGCGACACCGTCCGGATAGTGGTCTCCAGGGGCTCCAGGCGGTCGGCGAGCACGTTGACCACGCCCTCCTCGCTGCGCTCAAGGATGCCGCGCACGATCATCGCAGGAGCCTGCCTGGCCACCCGGCGGTAGCGGTTCCACACACCGACCGGGCAGATCACGTTCACCAGGCCCGTCTCGTCCTCCAGGTTGAGGAAGGTCACCCCGGCGGCGGTGGCCGGCCGTTGCCGGTGCGTGACCACGCCGCCGACCTCGATGCGGCGCCCCGACTCGGCGACGGCGAGCGCGTCCGCCGCCAGCACCCCGCGCGCGGCGAGCCCCGGGCGCAGGAACCGGATCGGGTGATCGTCGGGGGAGATCCCGGTGGCCCACAGGTCGCTCGCGAGCTGCTCGGCGGGGGAGAGCAGCGGCAGCAGGGGAGGCTGGACGGTGATCGCCGTGCCCGCGAGGTACTCGGGGCGCTCCTGAGCAGCGTTGCCGGCCTCCCAGATCGCCTGGCGGGGGCTCAGGCCGAAGCCCTCGAACGCGCCGGCCGCGGCGAGCGCCTCCAGCTGCGCCGCGGTGAGACCGACGCGTCGGGCGAGGTCGCCCAGGTCTCGGTACGGGCCGGAGGCCTCCCGCTCGGCCACGATGCGCCCGGCGAGCGTCTCGCCGATGGAGGTCACTCCCGCCAGTCCCAGCCGCACGGCGTGACCGGCGTCGCGGCGGTGCGCGGAGAAGTCGAGCGGCACGGAGCGGTCGAAGTCGCCGACCGGGGGCTGGTCGGGCTCGAGGCACGGGTCCGTGCCCGTCGGGCCCGGCCTCGCCTCGTCGATCGCCTCCAGCAGCGGGAACACCCCGGAGAGCTGGATGTCGGGCCTGCGCACCACCACGCCGTGCCTCCGCGCGTCGGCGGTGAGGGTGCGCGGTGAGTAGAACCCCATCGGCTGCGCGCGCAGCAGCGCCGCGAGGAACGCGCCGGGGTAGTGCAGCTTCATCCACGAGCTCACGTAGACCAGCAGCGCGAAGCTGATCGCGTGGCTCTCCGCGAAGCCGAAGTTGGCGAACGCCTCGATCTTCTCGTAGATCGCGTCGGCGTCGGCGCCCACGATCCCGTTGTGCGCCATGCCCTCGTAGAGCTTGGCCCGCAGCGCGCCGATCTTCTCGACGCCGCGCTTGGAGCCCATCGCCCGGCGCAGCAGGTCGGCGTCTTCGGCGGTGCAGTCGCCCACCGCGACGGCCATCTGCATCAGCTGCTCCTGGAACAGCGGCACGCCCATCGTGCGCTCGAGCACCGGCACCAGCGCGGGGTGCAGGTAGGTCACCTCCTCTTTGCCGAGCTTGCGGCGGATGTAGGGGTGCACGGCGCCGCCCTGGATGGGGCCGGGGCGGATGAGGGCGATCTCGATGACGAGGTCGTAGAAGCTGCGCGGCTGCAGGCGCGGCAGCGTGCCGATCTGCGCGCGGCTCTCCACCTGGAACACCCCGATCGAGTCGGCGCGGCACAGCATGTCGTAGACGCCCGCCTCCTCCTTCGGGATGCTGTCCAGCGTCCAGGCCTCACCGAGCGACGCCTCGATCGTGCGCATCGCGTAGTCGAGCGCCGAGAGCATCCCGAGCCCGAGGAGGTCGAACTTCACCAGTCCCATCCAGGCGCAGTCGTCCTTGTCCCACTGCAGCACGGTGCGGCCCTCCATGCGCGCGTGCTCGATCGGGCAGACCTCGCCGACGGGCCGGTCGGTGAGCACCATCCCGCCCGAATGGATGCCGAGGTGCCGCGGGAACTTCAGCACCTGCTGGGCCAGGTCGACGACGGCC
Organism: Leifsonia sp. Leaf336; assembly: GCF_001423695.1. Classification (GTDB taxonomy): domain Bacteria; phylum Actinomycetota; class Actinomycetes; order Actinomycetales; family Microbacteriaceae; genus Leifsonia. The sequence continues at coordinate 1,772,294 of NZ_LMOZ01000001.1, read as the reverse complement.
TCGGGGATGTCGTGCTCATCGGTCGTCGTGACCGTGCTCCAGGAGTCGATCTGCTTGCTCCAGGCGTCCTGCTGCCCGGTGGAGTGGCCGAGCGCCTTCGCCATGTCGCGCACGGCGTTCTTGGGGCGGTAGGTGATGACGTTGGCGACCTGGGCAGCATTGTGCCTGCCGTACTTGGCGTAGACGTACTGGATGACCTCCTCGCGGCGGTCGGAGTCGAAGTCGACGTCGATGTCGGGCTCCTCCTCGCGCATGGAGGACAGGAACCGTTCGAACGGGAGGTCGTACTTGATCGAGTCGACGGCGGTGATCCCGAGCAGGTAGACGACCGCCGAGTTGGCCGCGGAGCCGCGCCCCTGGCAGAGGATGCCGCGCTCGCGGGCGAACTTCACGATGTCGTGGACGATGAGGAAGTAGCCAGGGAAGTCCTTCGCCTCGATCACGTCGAGCTCGCGCTCGATGCGCTCCCGCTTGGCCGGGTCGCGGTCGAGGTCGGGGTAGCGCTCGGCGGCTCCGCGCCAGGTGAGCTCGCGCAGCCAGCTCATCGGGGTGTGGCCGGGAGGCACCTCCTGCTTGGGCAGTCGCGGCCGGGCGCTGCGCAACCGGAAGGCGAGGTCGTCCGCGATGTCGGCGGTGCGCTCCACAGCGCCGGGGTAGCGGGCGAACCGCGCTGCCATCTCACGGCCGCTGCGCAGGTGCGCCGCCGCCGAGGCAGGCAGCCAGCCGTCCATCTCGTCGAGGCTCCGGCGGGCTCGCACCGCCGAGATCGCCGTCGCGAGCGGATACTGGGCAGGCGTGGCGTAGTGGACGTTGTTGGTGGCGACCACCGGCAGGCCCAGCCGGCCGGCGATCCGGGCGAGGACGTCGTTGTCGGTGGTGTCGCGGGGCGCGCCCTGGTCGATCAGCTCGACCAGCACGTTGTCGTGGCCGAACAGCTCGGCGAGCCGGGCGACCTCCCGTTCGGCGGCGCGTTCGCCGTGCTCGGCCAGCGCGAGGCGCACGTCGCCCTTGCGGCAGCCGGTGAGCACCATCCACTCGCCGCCCGATTGCTCGGCGAGCTCGGGGAGGTCGTACAGCGGCCGGCCCTTCTCTTCTCCGGCGAGCTGGCCGGCCGTGATGGCGGAGGCCAGCCGGTGGTACCCGGACTGCTGCCGGGCGAGGAGGACCAGGTGGCTGCCCTCCGGGTCGGCCTCGCCGTTCTGCGGCCTGCTGAGCGACAGCGAGAGCTCGGCGCCGAACACGGTCTTCACACGGTCGTAGGCCTCCGCGGCCTCGGCGAGCCGCACCACGCCGTAGAAGCCGTCGTGGTCGGTGAGCGCGAGGCCGTGCAGCCGCAGCCGGGTCGCCTCCTCCAGCAGCTCCTCGGGTGCGCTGGCGCCGTCGAGGAAGCTGAAAGTGCTGTGCGCGTGCAGCTCGGCGTAAGGGACGTGGCCGGCGTCCGGCTCTTCCGGCATCGGCTGCGCCACGTACTTCTGCCGCTTGCGCGACGACGGCCGCTCCGGCTGCTCCTGCTCGCTCGTGCGCCGCCCGCTCAGCCGGCGCTCGAACTCGGCCCAGGGGATGGGCGGGTTGTTCCAGCCCATCAGTCGTACCTCGCCTCGGCGAACCAGGCGGTGCCGGTGAGGGAGAGCAGCCAGGCGGTGCCGTCGGCGTCCACCAGCTGGAAGCGGTGCATCGCGCGGGCGAGCGTCGCGTCCCACCAGCGCTCGCGCACCGGCCACGGTCCGGCCCAGGAGTCGACCGGCCGGGCATCCCGAGCGGCGCCGGTGGGCGAGAACGACGCGATCGGGGCGGTGAGGTCGCCGCGGTCGGTGACCTCCACCGGCTCGCCGGACTCCGTCAGCACCGCCACCGGCCGCGGGATCTCGAACACCGTGGAGGGCGCGGGCGCCGGCAGCGATCCGGGCCACGGCCGGTCGGAGCGGGCGACGCCCACCGGCCGGTCGCCCCACGGCACGAGCACCTGCCGGTCGGACAGCGCGCGGCCGCCGCCGATGGTCGCCGTGAGGACGGCGTCGTGCCCGAGCATCCCCTGCACCCGGGTGAGCCCGTGGTGGATGCGCTCGTCCGCGCCGCCTCCCCACAGGCCGTCCTCGTGGTGGCCGATGTCGTCGACCGCCTCGGGGGCGACCGTCACCCGGCTGATCGGCGAGGCCAGGCCGGACTCGATCGACCCGGCGCCCTGCAGCTGCCAGCGCACCCGGTCGACGACATCCGATGCCGAGAACAGCCGGGGGTGCAGCCAGGTGCGGTCGCTGACCCTGCCGCCCTCGTCGGTCACCTCGATGCGCAGCGAGGTGCAGACCAGGCCGGCCTTGGTGAGACCGGCCACGAACTGCTCCGCCGTCGCGCGGAAGGCGAAGGTCACCTGGTCGACCCGGTCGAGGGGAGGCTCGAACTCGATCGCCCGGTCGAGCACCTTCGGCGGGACACGCGGGACGACCGCGGCGCCGTCCATCCCGCTCGCCAGGTCGTGGGCGTGCTCGCCGCGCTCTCCGAACCGCTCCCGAACATCCACCCGGTCGAGGCGGGCCAGGTCGCCGAGCGTGCGCAGGCCCAGCCGGCGCAGCAGCGGCGTCAGCTCGACGAGCCCCAGCTGGGCGACCGGCAGAGGCGCCAGGAAGGCGGGGGAGTCGCCGGCCGGCACGATGCGCACCCGGTCGGCGCCGGTCGACCGCGCCGCCTGCTCGGCCGCGAAAGGCCCGTCGGCGATGCCGGCGCGCACGTCGCCGAGGGCGAGCCCTGCAGCGTCCGCCAGCTCCTCCAGGCGGCGCAGCAGCTCGGCCGCCGCGGCCTCCTCGCCCCCGTAGTACCGCGCGGGGCCGCGCGACCGCAGCATGCAGGTGCCCGGTCGCACCGCCTGCACGCCGGGGGTGATCTCCTCGATCGCGGTCAGCACGGGCTCGAAGGCCCGGGCGTCGAGCACCGGGTCGTAGGGGACGATCTCCAGCTGCGGGCAGCGCGACTGCGCCTCGCGCACGCGCAGGCCGCGCTTGACGCCGTCGGCCCTGGCCTCCGCGGAGCAGGCGAACACCATGCCCTTCTCGACCAGCGCCAGCGGAACCTCCGCGGGCAGCTCGAGACGCTGCCGGGCGGCGATCACCGGCCAGTCGGGGCACCAGAGCACGATCGCGCGGGTGACCTGGCGCATCGTGGGGGACATCGCTAGCTCACCGCCTCCAGGCGGGTGGGGCCGGAGGCCCGGAACGTCTCGTCGAGCGCGGGCAGCCAGAGCTCGGCGCGCCTGCGGGGGCCCGCGCCGCCGCGCGGGGCGGCCTCCACGGTCACCCGGCGCGACGAGAGGTAGCCGGCGCCGGCGCCGAGACCGTCCCAGCCGCTGCGGACGACGGAGAGGGCCGCCTCGGGCTGCGGCCAGTCGCCGGCGACGAGGAGGGTCGACTCCCGCTGGCGCAATCGCGCGCTCAGCCGGGCCACATCGCCGTTCGCCGGCCGCTCGGGCGGCGCGACCGCGACGACGCCGAGCACGTCCGCCATCGCCGCGGTGACCGTCAGCCACTGCGGCCCGGGATGGGGGACCAGCACGAGCCGCTCCAGGTCGATGCCGAACCGCCCTGCCGCCTCCGCCCCGAAGTCGGGCATCCCGACGACGCCGCACCAGGCTCCCGCCGCGCTCGGGCCGGCGAGCATCGCCATCAGCAGCGTGGTGGAGCCGTGCACCGTGTAGGCGGCGCCGGCTTTGAGCGCTCCGCCGGGCAGCAGTGGGGCGAGGGCGGGATGCGTCTCCAGCCGGCGCGCGTCGAGCTTGGTCGCCTGCATCTGGCGGATGCGCGTCTGCAGCTCGTGCACCTGCGCGCGGTCGGCGGCCGGCCCGGGGAGGGCCGGGTCGGCGATGGTGCGCGCAGCTGCCAGGGACATACACTTATTTTCGAACACATGTTCGAATACCGCAAATGTATTTGAGTATCCGGGCGAGTGCCCGGGCAAGCCTCGGCAGCGCGGCTCGCCGTGCGTCAGAGGCTACGCCGGCTCGGTCACGAAGTCGATCAGTCGCTCCACCCGGCCGAGCAGCTCCGGCTCCAGATCGGCGAAGGTGCGCACGCGGCCCAGGATGAGCTTCCAGGCCCGTGCGATGTCGGCCTGGGTCTCATGGGGGAGGCCCAGCGCCGCGCAGATCCCGTGCTTCCACGGCACCGAGCGCGGGATCGACGGCCAGGCCTCCAGGCCGACCCTGGCGGGCTTCACGGCCTGCCAGATGTCGATGTAGGGATGCCCGACGACCAGCACATGGGCGCCGAACGGGCCGCGGGCGACCTGCTCGGCGATGCGGCTCTCCTTCGAGCCGGGCACCAGGTGGTCGACGAGCACGCCGATGCGCCGCTCACGATCGGGGGCGAACTCGCGCACGATCGCGTCCAGGTCGTCCACGCCCTCCAGGTACTCCACGACGACGCCCTCGACCCGGAGGTCGTCGCCCCAGACCCGCTCGACCAGTTCGGCGTCGTGCCGGCCCTCCACGAAGATCCGGCTGGCGCGGGCGACGCGCGCCTTCTGCTCCCCGACAGCGAACGACCCGGAGGCCGTACGGCCGCGTCCGGCGGGGGCTCGACTCGGGACGACCAGCCGTACCGGCTCCCCGTCGATCAGGAAGGAGGAGCCGAGGGGGAACACCCGCTTGGCGCCGAAGTAGTCCTCGAGCTCGACGGTCTGCGCCTCCAGCCGTACGATCGCGCCGCAGAACCCGGTGGAGGCCTCCTCGATCACCAGGTCGCGCACGGCCTCCACCGTCGGAACGGCTTTGCGACCCGCGTTCTTCCAGTCGGTCGCCAGCACATCGGATCCGTAGCGGTCGTCGTCCATCACGAGGACAGAGGTTAGGCGATCGCGCGCCGGTCGCGAGGGAGGCTCCCCGCGACGTCGCGGATACGCCCGTGAGACGGATCAGTCGAAGATGCGCACCAGATGCCAGCTGCGGTCGTCGGCGTCGTGGCGGACGTCGAACACGTGCGCCACACCACGCTCGCTGGTGGCCTGGAACCGCCAGCCGCCGATCTCCCGCGGCAGAGTGCCGACCCCGTAACGGTGCTCGCCGAACGGCCGCCACCAGGCGCAGATCTCGGCCCACACGGTCGGGGTGTCGCTCACCCGGTAGCGCGTCGAGCGCCAGACCAGACGGGTCGGAACGCCCTCCTCCGTCGTCCAGACGTCGACCGCTTCGTCGATGTCGGTCATGGCCACCTCCCTCGCAAATCGAACATACATTCGAATGCAAGTGTACGCCGGACGACCGACGCGGGCACCCATGGCGCTCGCGAACAGGTGGAGTCAGTGCATGGTCGCGGCCGCGGTGAAGTCCGTGGGCTCCGGACGGAAGCCGAGCACCTCGTACGTGCCGGCGAGGTCGTAGGTGCGGTCGAGGCCGAGTTGGAGCACGGCGTACTCCGACAGGGTGGGCTCGCGGGAACCGGCGAGCCGTCCGACCACGCGTCCAGCGTGCCGCGCGAGGCCGAGGGGCACGTCGATGATGCGTGTGTTCCTGCCGAGAACCTGAAGGATGGCATCACGGACACCGACCGGCTCCGGATCGGTGATGTTGAACGTGTGGACTCCGGCCAGGCGTACCGCGACCGCCTGCACGATCGCCTGCACGAGGTTCTCGACGGACGTGAAGGCGTGGACGGCGCGGCCTCCGCCGGGAAGAGGGAGCACGCCGCTGCGGGCGGCGCGCCGGAGCCGCGGTGCCAGCGTCGTGTCTCCGGGGCCGTAGACGGCGTGCGGGCGCAATACCGTGACGTCACGGCCGGCCCGGGACAACACGCGCTCCGCGGCCAGCTTCGACGGCCCGTACGAGTTGAACCACGGGTAGTCTCCGGTCGCCGCGCTCACGGGAGTGCCGACAGACGGTTTCGAGACGTCATAGACCGACGACGACGACACATGGATGAGAGGGCCGTCGGAGAGGCGAAGCGCCGACTCGGCCAGCAGGACATTGGTGGCCGCCACGTCGGCGGAGAAGCCGTCCCGTGTGGCCGCCGCGCAATGGACCACCGTCGCTCCGCCGAAGTGCGGGAGGGAGGCATCCCGAGTCAGGTCAGCATGGACGAACTCGTCCGGGGTCGAAGCGCCGACGCGACGACCGACCACGATCACGTGCTCGCCCTCCCTCCGCAACCGGTCGACGAGGTGCCTGCCCACGAACCCGGATGCGCCGGTGACGACGATCACGGCACGACCCCGTGCTCTGTCGCGAGGCGGACCAGAGCCTGCATGTCGCGTTTCCTGGCCCGACCGGTGACGGGCATCGCCGGGATGGCGATCACGTGATCGGGGATCGCCTCCGTATCCATGTGGCCGGGAGCCTCCCGGATCACTCGAAGGCGCACCGCCTCCGTGTCGTGTCCTGGCTCAGGGACGATGAACAGGTAGACGACGTCATCGCCGTACTCGTCGGGCACGCCCACGATCGCGGCATCGGCGACTCCGTGGATGACGGTGATCGCCGGCTCGTACAGGCTCGGGTAGATGTTCTGGTCGCGCCGGATGAGCATGTTCTTCTTGCGGCCGAGCATGATGAGCTCACCGTCCTCGGTGAGCTCGCCGTAGTCACCGGTCGCATGCCATTCGGCGCGTTCCTTCCCGAAGTACCGATCCATGAGGCCGGAGCCGGTGACGACGATCTCGTTGTCGGCGGCGATACGGATGCGGGTGTCGCCGATGGGCGAACCGAGGAGATCGCCTCGGACGGTCTCCAGCTTCCGGCGCGCGTCGCCGACGGCGACGGGCAGCATCTCGGTCATGCCGTAGACGTTGAGGATCCGGGTCGCCTCCCCGAATGTGCGGGAAACACGAGTGACGAGGGACGGGAGGACGGGAGCGGCGCCGGTGGCCACGGTACGGATCTTCGGGGTGCGTCCGCTGCGGTCGACACGGTCGAGGAAGTCGAGCACGTCCGTGGGAACGCCGAAGTAGACGTCCGCGTCGGGGATGCGGTCCCGGCGGTGGGGGATGTGCCAGGTCGCAGCACGGGCGAGTGCGACCGCGCCGACTGTCATCGGTTCCGAATAGACCTGCTGCCCGTGCTGGAGGTCGAGCGCGTCGGCGAAGGCCTCCACGTTGGAGGAGAGGGTGGCGAGCGTGTGCACGACGCCCTTCGGATCGGAGGTCGTCCCTGACGTGAAGGTGATGACGGCGTCCGCGCCCGGGTCGAGCTCCGGCAGCCCGACGTCGGGCGCGGGGGTGGTCAGCCAGGCGTTCATGCTGACGCTCTGCGGGGGGACGCCCGGGAGCCTTCTCCCGATATGGAGGTGTGTCGCCTCCACGGCGGAGTAGTCGCAGATGCTGACGTTCTTCCAGCGTCGGGCCGGCGCCAGGCGGCGGTGACCGAGTGTGTACAGCACGGCGTCGGCGAGGGTGTAGCGGGGACGGACGGTCTGGGCGCGCGAGGCGAAGAGGTCAGGGCTGGTGAACGGGTCCACGAAGACCAGCGTCAGTCCCGCGCGGAGCAGTCCCAGGGTGATGGTCAGCGAAGTGGGCGACGGGCGAGCGGCGAAGAGGAACCGGTCGCCTGCTGAAGCTCCGGCGGCGATCGCGTGGCGTGCGACACGGTCGATGCCCGTCGCCAGCTCCCGGAAGGTGATGCTGTGCTTCCGGTGACGGATCGCCGGAAGGTCCGGGTGGGCTGCCGCCGACGCTTCGATGAAGGTCAGGATGGTGTGCATTCGAGTATCAGTTCTTGGTAGCTGGCGGCGATGGTGCGTGTCTTGTAGCGCTTCGAGACGATGCGGAGCGGCGTCGTCGCGTGGATATCGGCGAGCGTCGCGGCGAAGGTCGTCGCCTCGAGAGTCGCCAACGCCATTCCGATGCAGAAGTGCGCGCCGGCGCCGAACCAGAGGTGCCGCATCTCTGCGGGAACGAGACGGTCCGGGTCGAAGTCCCCGGCACGATTGCAGGCCATGACCGTCGACAGGATGATCCGGTCGCCTGGTCGCACCCTTCGGCCGCCGACGGTGGTCGCCTCCGCGACCGCGCGGATCATCACCGGGGAGGGCACGGTGACCCGCAGCCCTTCGTTCACGGCGGCGTCGACGCCCGACGGATCGTCGGCCAACCGGTCGAGGTGTCCGGAGGTGATGAGCAACTGCGCGAGCCGGGGGAGGAACGAGACGATGGTCTCGGTTCCGGCGATGACCAGCGCGGAGATCACAGCGATGGCATCGTGTTCCCCGAGCCCCTGCGACCTCAGCAATCCGGGGACCGTCTCCCTGTCGGCCTCCCGGTAGGCGGAACGGGCGATTGTGGTCAGTTCCGACAGCTTCGCGCGCATGGCGGCGAGGGTCGCCCCTTCGAACCGCCGCGTGGTGAGCTTCGCGTAACGGAGGAGCTCCCGGGCGCGTGCGAGCTGCGCGGTCGCCGCGTCGGCGTCCGCCGGGTAGCCGGTGAGCCGGCAGATCACCAGGGCGGCGGCTCGTTCGGCGTAGCCGACCACGTCCGCTCGACCCATCTCGCCGAGCTGCCGCCGGAACGCGTCGAGTTCCGGTTCGAGGATGTCTCCGACGATCCTGCTGAGGAAGCGCGGGGTGAACAGCGGGCCGAGCTTGCGACGCAGCTGCGTGTGAGCCGGGCCGTCCATGTTCAGGAGGGCGTTCCCGCCGATGACGGGAGTCCACAACTCGGACGATCCGCCCGGGCCCACTTTGGCGAAGTGCACATCGTCGAGGAGGATCTGCCGGATGAGTGCGGCGTCGTTGACGACGAGCCCGACTCCGGGCACGCGGACGGCGTCGCCCAGCGCGTTGATGCTGCTCAGCGCGAGGTAGCCGGTGGTGTGTGCGCGCCGTACGACGCGGCGGTCCTCCCGGGTGGCGATGCGCGCGGTCATCTCAGATCCACCAGCTCGGGCCGGAAGTAGTGGCCCGCGTACCACAGAAGCGATCGGACGATTCCCCACTGTTCGATCCTCCGGGCGGACGCATAGACGACGACATCTCGGTGGAGGCGGTAGCGATGGGTGGCCCGGCGGACGGCCTGGATGAGTTCTCGGTCTTCGTGAACGTCTTCGATGGCGGTGCGAGTGAACCCTCCGACGGCCGCGTACAGCTCGGCCGTGATGGCGAGGTTGTTTCCCGAGGTCATCATGTACGGGCCCCGGTACCGACTCCCGAAGTTGGACGGGCGGATTCGTCCGAACCAGATCGCCACCTCGTTGACGACGGTGAGGACGCGAGCACGTCCGGGGCTGATGCCCGTGTCGTCGGTGCGCGGGTAGCTCACTCCGGCGACGAAGTGCGGAGTGTCCGATCCGCGAGCGCCGACGGTGCTGAAAGCTCTCTTGATGCTCTGGATCCACTCGTGCGCGGGCAGGCAATCCGCGTCGGTGCGGGCGATGTGGGTCGCGCCGCGCCGGATCGCCTCCCGGGCCGCGCTGTCGGCTGCCGCGCCGGTGCCCTTCTGCGTCTCGGTGATGACCGTCCAACCGAGTTCGTGCTCTGCGATGACAGCGTCGATCGCGCGACGGGTCCCGTCGGTGGAGGCGTTGTCGCAGATCACGACGTCGAAGTCGCGGTCTGGCGAGTGCGCGAGGCGGCGGAGCGTGTCCGCGATCGTCGCCTCCTCGTTGTAGGCGGGGATGATGACGGCGAGTTTCATACCGTGAATACCCCCAGCCCGGTGGAGATGCCGCCGGCGAAGCCGATGAACGCGAAGTCGTCGCCGGGGCGGAGGGTGCCTGCTCCCATGGCGAGTTCGAGCTGCAGCGGAAGGCTCAGCGAGGTGACGTTGCCGTAGTGCGCGATGGTGTTCACCAATCGCCCCTGTGGCACGCCGAGCATGTGGCAGATGTTCGCCAGGTAGGGGAGGGAGACCTGGTGCATGCCGATCGCGGCGAAGTCGTCCCAGTCCTTTCCCGTCTCCTCGAGGGTCTCCTGCAGGATGCTCGGCCCGAGGCTCAGGAACGCGTCGTGAAGCTTGCGTCCGTCCATGTCGAAATAGGTCGCGTCGAGCTCTCGGGGCGCGCGCGACCCGCCGGCGCCGAGGGTGCCCGCGTCCCATTGGGACGAGTCCGACCGGAATGCGATCCGGTGGATCGAGTTGCTGCTGTCGGCGACGACGACCATCGCGGCGCCGCCATCGGTCATGCTGAACCCGGGGATGGCACGCGTGAACTGGCTCTTGTCGTTGCACGCCCACCGGATGGCCATGCTCGGGGTCTCGCCCGAGACGACGAGCACGCGGTGGTACTGCCCGCTGCGGATGAAAACGTCGGCCATGTGGAGGCCGCCGAGGAAGCTGTTGCAGGCGTTCTTGACGTCGAAGACAGGGATGTACCGGCCGCCGAGTAGATCGGAGACGATGTGGGAGGTCGCCGGTTCGATCAGGTCTTGCGACGCCGACGCGAACAGGAGCAGGTCGATGTCGTGAATGGTGAGCCCGGCGCGTTCGAGGGCGGTCGTCGCGGCCGCCGCTGCAAGGTCGGACGCCTGTTGCCAGGGGTGTCTGTGGTAGACGGTCCGCACTCCGGTGAGCCGGTTGATGTAGCCGACGGGGAGCTTGGTGGGTGACGCGTCGAGGACGCGGTCGGCGATGGTGTCGATGTCGAGTCGGTTCGGCGCGAGCTCGGTGGCGACGGAGAGGATGCGAGTATGCGGCAAGGTACGTCCTTCAGGTCGGGAGCGAGTGTACCGGGACAGCGGGCCGCTGCTTCACGGCCGGAACGCGTCGTGGCCGGTGGACACCGAGATGGACTCTCCGTCGGTGCGAGCACCTGCGATACTGGGCCGCATGACAGACTTCGGGGACCCGTCAGGCGCATCGCTGCGCCTCAGCAACGACGAGAGGGAACGCGCCGTCGCCGCCCTCCAATCGCACGCCGCGCAGGGGAGGCTGAGCGACGCCGAGCTGCAGTCGCGCACCTCCGCGGCCCGCGAGGCCGTGACGCGCGGCGATCTCGCACCGCTCTTCGCCGACCTGCCCGGTGCGCTGCACCTCGACGGCGCGACGCCGCGACCGGGTGCTGCCGCGTGGCAGGCGTCCGAACCAGGCCCGAGCCCGTACGGCTACCCTCCCGTTCCCGGCGAACACGGCCGCCCGGTCAACCGCTGGGGCCTCCTGGTCGTGTCGATCATGCCTTTCGTCGCGGTCATCCTCTTCTTCGTGACCGGGTTGGCGTGGGGCTACCAGTACAGCTGGCTGTGGTTCCTGCTCATCCCGCTCGCCGGGGCGATCGTCTACGGCGTCGACGGCGGTGACCGCCGACGGCGCTGAATCCGCTCGGCCCGAGGATCAGCCGACGGTCGCGCCGAAGAGCAGGCCGAGCAGGTAGGTCGCCGCGGCGGCCCCATAACCGATCGCGAGCTGGCGCAACGCGCGCTTGAGCGGGGAGGCTCCCGAGAGCAGTCCGACCACGGCGCCGGTCCCGAGCAGCACGAGGCCGACGAGCACGGCCGCGACGATGATGGCGGCGGTGCCGGTCAGGCCGAACAGGAACGGCAGGATCGGGATGAGCGCTCCGGAGGCGAAGAAGCAGAAGCTCGAGACGGCGGCGCTCCAGCCGTTGCCGATCGCCTCGTGCTCGTCGCCGGTCGGGCTCTGGACGGCGACGGGGGAGGTGTAGGCGCTGAGTGTGGAGAGCACCTCCCGCGCGTGCTCCTCGGCATCCGCCTGCTCCATCCCACGCGCTCGGTAGACCAGGGTCAGCTCGTTGGCGTTCACATCGAGGTGCGACAGCGCCGAGCTGGTGGCGGGGTTGGGGCTGGAGGCCTCCAGGAGCTCGCGCTGCGACCGGACCGAGACGTACTCTCCCGCCCCCATCGACAGCGCGCCGGCGAGCAGACCCGAGATGCCCGTGAGCAGCACTACGTGCGTCGGAACCCCGCTCGCGCTGACACCCAGCACGAGCGCGAGGTTGCTGACGAGGCCGTCGTTCGCGCCGAACACGGCGGCGCGGAAGGTGCCGGAGAGACGCTGCCGGCCGCGTGCGGCGAGCGCGCGCACGACCTCCTCGTGCACCTGCTCGTCGGCGGCCATCTGGGGGGTGGCGTCGACGTCGTCGGCATACGGAGACCGGGCCTCCGCCCGCTGTGCGAGCGCCAGGACGAACACCGAGCCGAAGCTGCGGGCGAGGAACCCCAGCATGCGGGTACGGATGTCGCCGCGGAGCGGGCGGCCGACCTGGTCGCCGAGAAGCCCGAGCCAGTGCTGCTCGTGGCGGCCCTCCGCCTCGGCGAGCGCGAGCAGGATCTCACGCTCCTCCCCGTCGCGGCGGCCGGCCAGATCGCGGTAGACCGCGGCCTCGGCGCGCTCATCGGCCAGATACCGCCGCCAGCGCTTGATGTCGGCGGGGGAGGGGGTGCGTTCGGTGGAGGTCATCGGTTGACGAGTCTAGTTGCGGCGCCGAACCGTCGCCCCCAGAGCTCGGCCAGCTCGCGCACCTCGTGCGGACCCTCGATGGTGAAGGGCGCATCGACGGCCGCGAGGCCGAAGAGCGCCCATTCGGGCGTGTCGGCGGTGAGCCGCACGCGCGTGCGCGTCGGCCCGTCGGCCTCGGCCGTCGCCCAGCGTCCGATCTTCTGCTCGACGTATGCGAGCGGGGCCTCGATCACGGCGTCCACGACGAGCTGGTCGGTCGCGCCCGCCAGCGAGTCCCTCACGTACTCGGCCGCGTCCGCCGCCGGAAGCGTGCGCGACCGGAAGCGCGCGCCCGTCGGCCGCGGCTCGGCGATGCGGTCGAGCCGGAAGCTGCGCCAGTCGTGCCGGTCGAGGTCGTACGCCACGAGATACCAGCGGCGGCCCACCGACACGAGCCGGTGCGGCTCGACAACACGCCGGGAGGCCTCCCCATCGCGCCGGACGTACGAGAACGCGATCCTCTCCTCGTCCCTGCACGCCTGCGCGGCGACGGTGAGCGCCTCTGCATCGACGACGGGCCCTGGCCGCAGCTCCGCCGCCAGGGTGGCCACGCGGAGCGCGTCCACGCGGCGCTTCAGGCGCGGCGGCATGACCTGCGCCACCTTCGCGAGCGCGCGGACGGAGGCGTCGGCGACGCCCGAGATGCCGCTCTGGGCGGCGGTGCGCAGCCCCACGGCGAGCGCGACGGCCTCCTCGTCGTCCACCACGAGGGGAGGAAGCGAGGCGCCCGCGGCGAGCTGGTAGCCACCGGCGACACCGCGTGTGGCGTCCACCGGGTAGCCGAGGTCGCGCAGTCTCTCGACATCGCGGCGGAGGGTGCGCGGTGACACCTCCAGCCGGTCGGCGAGCTCCTGCCCCGGCCAATACCGGTGCGTCTGCAGGAGCGAGAGCAGCTGGAGCGTGCGGGATCCCGTGCTGGCCATGACCCCAGTCTGGTCCCTGAAGCGGTCGGAATGTGGCCGCTATGCGATGTTCGACGTGCCGGGGTCGTCGAGCACCAGCGCCGGCGCGTTGCGGCGGGAGAGCGTGAGCACGGCCTCGGCCACGTGCTCGTCGCTCTCCAGCGCCTTCTCGACCGCGTAGAGGTCCTCCGCGACATCGGACTCCCTGTCGTTCCCGATCAGGTCGACGGCCGCCACAAGGAACACGCGCTCGGGCCCGACGTACTCCAAGTGCAGGTAGGTGACCCTCTCGACCTCGGGATGCCGCAGGATCGCGGCAAGCGCCGCCCGGGTGACGCGGTCGGGCGTCTGCTCGCCGAGCAGGAACCGTCGGTTGCGATCGATGAGCACCACCGCGACGACCGCGAGCAGCACACCGACCAGGATCGAGCCGACCGCGTCGAACACGGCGTTGCCCGTCAATTCGTGGAGGAGGACCCCCAGGAAGGCGATGACGAGCCCGATCAGCGCAGCGGCGTCCTCCGCGAAGACAGCCCGCAGCGTCGGGTTGGAGGTGCGGAAGACGTGCTCGAGCGTGCCGGTCTCGCGTTCGGCGGCCATCGAGCGCGCCTGACGGAACGACTGGAGGAACGAGATGCCTTCGAACACGAACGCCACCGCGAGCACGATGTAGTTGATGAGGTAATCGGTATTCGCTTCGTCCGCGCCGAGCGCCGTGATGCCGTGCAGGATCGACACAACCGCACCCGCGGTGAACAGCCCCACCGCGGCGAACAGCGACCAGACGTACGTCTCCCGGCCGTATCCACTGGGATGGGAGGCGTCCCTCGGCCGCTTCGCGCGACGCTCGGCCTGGATCAAGAACACCTCGTTGCCGGAGTCCGCCCACGAGTGCGCCGCCTCCGCAACCATCGACGCGGATCCGGTGATCATGGCGGCGACGGTCTTCGCGATCGCGATGATCAGGTTCGCGCCGAACGCGAGGAGCACCGTGAAGAGACTCTCCGAGGACCGCTTCCGGGACGCCATGGCAGTCACACTACGGCGGCGCAGGGGAACAGCCCAGGCCTGGAACGGACGAAGGCCCCGATCTCTCGATCGGGGCCTTCGCCTCGTGGTGTCCGAGGGGGGACTTGAACCCCCACGCCCTATACGGGCACTAGCACCTCAAGCTAGCGCGTCTGCCATTTCCGCCACCCGGACAGGTGTTTTCCGGCGGCCGAAGCTTCCGGCTGCCGAAGAAAGACATTAGCACGAAACCGACCACCGGTTTCACATCGTGGCGCAGCCCGGGCGTGGCGGAACGGCCCCCGGTAGCGTTGGGGCATGACCGACGCCCACAACACCTCCGACCTGGCCGCTTCCGGCTCGGCCGGCTTCGACGAGGCCGGCCTCGATGAGACCGCGATCATCGCGCGCGACCTCATCCGGTTCGACACCACCAACTACGGTGAGGGCCGCTCCAACGGGGAGGCCGACGCGGCCGAGTACGTCGAGGCACGGCTGCGCGACCTCGGCCTGGCGCCGCAGCTGTTCGAATCCGACCCCGGCCGCACGAGCGTGGTGGCGCGGGTGGAGGGCCGCGATCGCAGCAAGCCCGCCCTGGTCGTGCACGGCCACCTCGACGTGGTGCCGGCCGACCCGCGCAACTGGTCGGTCGACCCGTTCGGCGGCGTCATCCGCGACGGCCTGCTCTGGGGGCGCGGAGCGGTGGACATGAAGAACATGGACGCGATGATCCTCACGGCGGTCGGCGACATCCTGAGCGCGGGGGAGCAGCCGGAGCGCGATCTCGTCCTGGGCTTCTTCGCCGACGAGGAGGACGGCGGTCGCCGCGGCTCGCACTTCCTCGTCGACACGCAGCCCGAGCTCTTCGCCGGGGCGACCGAGGCGATCAGCGAGGTGGGAGGCTACTCCATCGACCTCGCCGGCCGGCGCGCGTACCTGCTGCAGACCGGTGAGAAGTCGCTGGTCTGGATCAAGCTGATCGCCCGCGGGCGCGCGGCGCACGGGTCACGGCTCATCCGCGACAACGCACTGACGAAGCTCGCGGAGGCCGTCGTCGCGATCGGACGACGCGAGTGGCCCGTGCAGCTCACCGACACCACGACGCGGCTCATCGCCGAGCTGGGACGGCTGCTCGACGTCGACCCCGAGCGCGTCGGTCCCGACGAGGTCGTGCTGCGCACGGGCACCGCCGCGGGCTTCATCCTCGCGACGCTGCGCGCCACGAGCAACCCGACCCTGCTGGAGGCCGGCTACAAGCACAACGTCATCCCCGACACGGCGGAGGCGCTGGTCGACATCCGCACGCTGCCGGGCGACGAGGACCGCGTGCTCGCCGAGGTGCGCGAGCTGGTCGGCGACGACATCGAGATCGAGATCGTGCATCGCGACATCGGCCTGGAGGCGGCGTTCGGCGGCGACCTCGTCGACGCGATCACCGGCACCCTCGAACGGCACGACCCCGGCGCCCCCGTGCTGCCCTATCTGCTGTCCGGGGGTACCGACAACAAGGCGCTCAGCCGGCTCGGGATCACCGGCTACGGCTTCGCGCCGCTGCGACTCCCGAGCGACCTCGACTTCCCGGGGATGTTCCACGGCGTCGACGAGAGGGTCCCGCTCGACGCGCTAGTGTTCGGCAGGACCGTTCTGCGCGACCTCCTGCGCAGCTACTGAAAGAGCACATGGACTTCATCAACGCCGTCATCCTCGGGCTCGTCCAGGGACTGACCGAGTTCCTGCCGATCTCCTCGAGCGCACACATCCGCATCGTCGGGGAGCTCCTCGGCACCGGCGCCGATCCGGGCGCCCGCTTCACCGCGATCATCCAGCTGGGAACGGAGGCCGCGGTCCTCCTGTACTTCTGGAAGGACATCACCCGGATCGTCTCGCGCTGGTTCCTCTCGCTGTTCGGCCGCGTTCCGCGCAACGATCCCGACGCCCGCATGGGCTGGCTGGTCATCCTCGGCAGCATCCCGATCGTCGTGCTGGGTCTTCTGTTCCAGAACGCGATCGAGACGACGTTCCGCTCGCTCTGGATCGTCGCGACGACCCTCATCGTCTTCGGCATCCTTCTGGGCATCGCCGACTGGGTGGGCGCCAAGACGCGGCGGTTGCGGGAGCTCACCTGGGGCAACGGCATCATTTTCGGGTTCGCGCAGGCGCTCGCGCTGATCCCGGGGGTGTCCCGCTCGGGAGGTACGATCACGGCCGGCCTGTTCATGGGCTATCAGCGCCGTGCAGCCGCCCGCTATTCGTTCCTGCTGGCGATCCCCGCCGTGTTCGGCAGCGGTCTCTACCAGCTCTACAAAGCGTTCAAGGAGCCCTGCACGAAGGCGCTGGAGGCGGCGGGGACGTGCACGCCCGAGGTGTTCGGCCCGGCCGAGACCGCAGTGGCGACCGTCGTCGCCTTCGTCGTCGGCCTGCTCGTGATCGCCTTCTTCATGGGCTACATCTCGCGCAGGAGCTTCCTGCCGTTCGTGATCTACCGGATCGCACTCGGCGTGCTCCTGATGATCCTGCTCGGCACCGGAGTGCTCGCCGCCTGAGTCGACCGCCGGGTCGGCCGGGTGAATCCCTGCGCGGTATCAGCCGCGGCGCGGGTCGTCGCCGGCGTGGCCGTCGCGACCGTCACCACGCCGGCGCAGGTACCGCTCGAACTCCTGCGCGATCGCCTCGCCGCTGGCTTCGGGGGAGTCGACAGTGTCGCGCGCCTGCTCCAGCTGCTGGATGTACGCGGCCATCTCCTCGTCGTCGGAGGCCAGGGCGTCGATGCCCGCCTCCCACGCTGCGGCCTCCTCGACGAGCGAGCCGCGCGGGATGGTGACGTCGACGAGCTCCTCGAGCTTGTCGATCAGGGCGAGGACTGCCTTCGGGCTCGGCGCGTTGTGCACGTAGTGCGGCACGGAGGCCCAGATCGAGACCGTCGGGATGCCGACGTCCTCCGCACCCTCGGAGAGCGCGCTCAGGATGCCGACAGGGCCCTCGTACGTCGACCGCTCGATGCCGAGCTCCGCGCGCACCGCGGCCGACTCGCTCGAGGCGAACACCGAGATCGGGCGGGTGTGCGGAACGTCGGCGAGCATCGCCCCGAGGAACACGATCACGCCGATGTCCTCCGCCAGGGCGGCGTCCATGATCTCGGCGGTGAAGCTCCGCCAGCTGCGCGAGGGCTCGGTGCCCAGCAGCAGGAAGATGTTGCCCGCGTTGTCGCCCGTGACATCGAGTTCGGCGTCACCCGCGAGCGCGTCGCCGACGCGCCCGGGGCGCGCAGGTCCGAGCATGACCGCGGAGGGCCAGATCAGCCGGCGCCGGCCGTCGTCGTCGGCCACGACCGGACGGTTGAACTGGAAGTCGAAGTACAGCTCGGGGTCGACCTCGGCGATCGGGACGACGTCGAGCTGCTCCTTCAGCGTCTTCACAGCGCCGCTGGCCGCCTCGCCGGCGTCGTTCCATCCTTCGAAGGCCACCACGAGGATGCGGCCGCCGAGGATGTTCTTCGCGTCAGTCACGTGGCTTACTCGTCCTCTCGTCGGCGACCGGGCGGGCGCCATCCATCCAGGATAGGCCCGACCCCGTCACGATAGACTTGCCGGTCGTGACCGAATTGACCACGCATGCGATGCCGGCGGCCGTCCTCTGGGACATGGACGGCACCCTCGTCGACACCGAACCGTACTGGATGGCCTCCGAGCAGGAGCTCGTCGGCTCGTTCGGCGGCACCTGGACCCACGACGACGGCCTGCTGCTGGTCGGGCTCGGACTCTGGAACTCCGCCGCGATCCTGCAGTCGCGCGGCGTCGAACTCTCGGCCGACGAGATCGTCCACTGGCTGACCGAGCGGGTGCGCGAGAAGCTCGTGAGCGAGGGCGTCCCGTGGCGCCCAGGCGCCCGCGAGCTGCTCAAGTCGTTGCGGGAGCGCGGGGTGCGCACCGCGCTGGTGACCATGTCGGTCCGCAGCATGGCGGAGCAGATCGTCGCGGCCATCCCGTTCGACGGCTTCGACATCATCGTCAGCGGCGACGAGGTCACCGAGCCCAAGCCGCATCCGGAGCCCTATCTGCGGGCGGCCGAGCTGCTCGGCATCGAGCCGAGCCAGGCGGTCGCGATCGAGGACTCGCTCGTCGGGCTCTCGTCGGCGGTGGCCTCCGGGGCCACGACCATCGGCGTCCCGCACATCGTCCCGCTGCCGCAGTCCGACGAACACACGCTGTGGGAGTCGCTCGCCGGCCGCACGGCCGACGACATCGCCGCCGTCGCTGCGGCACGGGAGGAGGCGCGATGAGCGTCGATCGCCGCAGCTCAGGACCGTTCCGCGTGGGCGACCGGGTGCAGCTCACCGGGCCGAAGGGGCGCATGAACACCATCACGCTCGAGCCGGGCAAGCTGTTCCACAGTCACCGCGGCGTGCTCGCCCACGACTCCATCATCGGGTTGCCGGACGGCTCGGTCGTGACCAACAATGCCGGCGTCGAGCACCTCGCCCTGCGCCCGCTCCTGAACGACTTCGTGATGTCGATGCCGCGGGGCGCCGCGATCATCTATCCGAAGGACGCCGCCCAGATCCTGGCGTTGGCCGACATCTTCCCCGGGGCGACCGTGGTGGAGGCCGGCGTCGGCTCCGGCGCCCTGTCGCTGTGGCTGCTGCGCGCGATCGGCGAGGAGGGCCGGCTGTTCTCGTTCGAGCGCAGGGACGAGTTCGCCGACGTCGCGAAGGCGAACGCGGCGACCTTCCTCGGCTCCGACCCCGAGAACTGGACGGTCACCGTCGGCGACCTGCAGGACGCACTTCCGGCGGCCGTCGAGCCGGCGAGCGTCGACCGCGTCGTGCTCGACATGCTCGCGCCCTGGGAGACACTCGACGTGGTGACCGAGGCGCTCAAGCCCGGGGGAGTCGTGCTCTGCTACGTCGCGACCGTGACGCAGCTCTCGCGCGTCGCCGAGGCGATCCGGGCGACCGGTCACTACACGCACCCGCAGTCGAGCGAGACCATGGTGCGAGGCTGGCACGTGGAGGGCCTGGCGGTCCGCCCGGACCACCGCATGATCGCGCACACCGGCTTCCTGATCACGGCACGCCGGCTCGCGCCGGGCACCGTCCTCCCCGAGCTCAAGCGGCGGCCGTCCAAGAGCGACTACGACGACGCCGACGTCGAGGCCTGGACGCCGGGCGCCCTCGGAGAACGCCAGTCCAGCCCGAAGAGCCTCCGCAAGCGCATGCGGGAGGCCACGGCCAGCGCCGAGCTGGCCCGCGCAACCGGGTCGGAGGCGGATTCCGGCGCCGACGGCGTCCCCCGTGACGAGCGCGACCCGCACGTCGACTAGCATGAATGAGGTCGTGAGGCGTGTGCCTCCCCGCCTCCCCACCGATCGCATCGAAAGAGGACCCGTGCGCAGAATCACCGCACTCGGAAGATCGTCCGCTGCCCTCCTCGCTGTCGGCATCGCCGCCGTGGCGCTCACCGGCTGCTCTTCCAACCCGAACGCCGACTGCAGCACCGCCCTCAAGAGCGGGCAGGCGTCGTCGCTCGTGACGGCGACGGGACCGATCGGCAAGCAGCCGAAGATCACCATGCCGACGCCGATCGACGCGTCGACGTCGCAGCGCACGATCCTGACCGAGGGCACCGGACAGCCGGTGATCAACGGCCAGATGGTCGAGATCCAGTACACGCTGCTCGACGGCCAGACCGGACAGGTCGGTGAGAAGGGCACCTACGGCGGAGACACCACGCCCATCACCATCGGCAACTCCAACGCCGCGATCAGCAAGGGGCTCCTTTGCGCTCCCGTCGGCTCGCGCGTCGCCGTGGCGATCTCGCCCAAGGACGCAGGTGGAGCGGGCTCCGGCAACACCACCATCCTGGTCGCCGACATCGTCGGCGCCTACCTCCCGGCCGCGAACGGCGCCGTCCGTCCGTCCGTCTCCGGCTTCCCGACCGTCGTGCTCGCGCCGACCGGTCAGCCGGGCATCACGATCCCGTCGTCGGGAGGCGCGCCCAAGCAGGTGCGCAGCGAGGTGCTCAAGCAGGGCGATGGCGCGACCGTCAAGAAGGACTCGCAGGTCGTCCTGCACTACACGGCGGTCGGCTGGGAGAACAAGAACGTCGTCATGAGCAGCTGGCAGAGCAAATCGCCCGACATCGTCGTGATGAACACCGGGCAGAGCGCGCTCAACCAGGCCCTCCCTCAGGAGGTCCTCAAACCGCTGATCGGTCAGAAGGTCGGCTCCCAGCTGGTCATCGAGGCTCCCGCCAACGGCAACGTGCCGGCCTCGGCCTGGGTGGTCGACATCCTCGGCGTCCGCTGAGCCGCGCTGCCCCTAGCTGCACCGCGCAGTCTAGGATGGACGGGTGCCCCGATCCTCGTCTTCGCCGCCGCGCGTCCCGGTCGAGGAGCGTCTGTTCAGCCTCGTGCTGGCGCTGCTCGCGACCGAGAACGGCCTGACCAAGAGCGAGATCCTCTCGACGGTGCAGGGCTACCGTCAGCGGTACGAGGTGCACGGCGACAACAGCAGCCTCGAGCGCCAGTTCGAGCGCGACAAAGACGACATCCGTGAGCTCGGCGTTCCGCTGGAGACCGTGGAGTCGCCCGAGGCGGCCGGAAACAACCAGCTGCTGCGGTACCGAATCCCGAAGGGCGCCTACGACCTCCCGCAAGACGTCGTGTTCTCCCCGGAAGAGATCACCCTGCTCGGCCTCGCCGCGACGGTGTGGCGCGAGGGCTCGCTGTCCGGGGAATCACGGCGTGCGTTGATGAAACTGCGCTCGCTCGGCGTGGAGGCCGACGACCCGGTGGTCGGTTACGCGCCGCGGCTGCGCGCGCGGGAGAGCGCTTTCGAGCCGCTGAGCCAGGCGCTGGAGCGACACGCCATCGTCCAGTTCCCTTACCTCAAGCCCGGCGAGAGCGCGTCGCGCGTGCGCACGGTCGCGCCGCTGGCGCTCGTGCAGCACCAGGGTCGCTGGCACCTGCAGGGCATCGACCAGGACGCCGGCGGATCCCGCACCTTCCTGCTCTCGCGGATGGTGGGTGCCGTGAAGGTCACCTCGCGCACCTTCCAGCCGGAGGGCAGCGACTTCGCCGAACGCGCTCTCGAAGATCTCGAGCGGATCTGGACGGCGAACGTCGCCGAGATCGAGGTCACCGCCGGCACCGACGCCGCGACCCGGCTGCGCAAGCGCTACGGCGACGCGGTTCCCGCCGCCCACGAGGGCGAGGCTTTCCGGCTCACCGTGAACTTCTCCGACATCAACATCCTCGCCGATCAGCTCGCGGCCTTCGGGCCGGAGGTGCTGGTCGTCTCCCCGGCCGAACTGCGCGAGAAGGTCCTGGAGCGCCTCCTCATCGTGGCGCGGGCGCACGAAGACCGGCGGGAGGGCTCCGATGGCTGAGCGCAGACGCCCGATGCAGGCGCAGGACAAGCTCGCCTTCCTGCTCGCTCTCGTGCCCTATCTCATGGATCGCGACCGTGTCAGCGTCGCGGAGGCGGCGGAGCACTTCGGCGTCGACGAGGAGAGCATGCGCGACGCGGTGCGGCTGATCGCGGTCTCCGGCATCCCGGGCGAGACGAACGCGTATCAGCCGGGCGACCTCTTCGACATCTCTTGGGACGACTTCGAGGACAACGACCGCATCGTCCTGACGCATCAGGTCGCGATCGACGACTCGCCGCGGTTCTCGGCCCGGGAGGCCGCTGCGCTGATCGCCGGCCTCCAGTATCTGACCGCGCTGCCCGAGAACGCGGACCGCGACGTGATCGGTTCGCTCATGGCCAAGCTGGCGCGCGGCGCGTCCGCGGAGCCCAGCCAGGTCGCGGTGGCGCGCTCGGAGTCGGACGAGGCGCTGGCGACGATCCGCGAGGCCGTCCTCGCCGGCACGCAGCTCGAGTTCGACTACCTCAACTCGCGCGGTGAGCGCGAGCGGCGGCGCGTGGATCCGCTGCGCGTCGAGTCGGCCGACCAAGACTGGTATCTGCGCGGCTGGGACCATCTGCGCACCGCGATCAGGACGTTCCGCCTCGACCGCATCGACGGACTCATGACGACCGACGATCCGATCACGTACCGTCCGGGCGACCTCCGGCTCCCCGAGACGCTGTTCGAAGGGACCCCCGAGGATCAGCTCGTCAGCATCGAGGTGTCGGCCTCGGCCATCCCGCTGATCGAGGACTACATCCCGGAGGGCGCCGCCCGCGAGGAGCGGGACGGCCGGGTGCGCACGAGTGTGCGCGTCGCCCACTTCCACGGACTCAAGCGGCTGGTGGCCGGTCTCGCCGGTGTGCTGACGGTGCTCGACCCTCCCGAGGCGCGCACGATCGTCGCCGAGTGGGCGCGTGCGGGCGCCGACCGCTACCGTTAGGCTCCCAGCATGCCGTGGTGGTCGTGGGTCGTCATCTGGGCCGTGCTCGTGCTCGGCCTCCTCGGCATGCTCGCCTACTTCGGGTGGTCGCTGTTCCGCAAGGTGATGGCCGCGGCGCGGGAGGCTGGCGCGCTGATGGAGAAGGCCGCGATCCTCAGCGAACGCTCGGGTGACATGCGGTACACTGAGTTTCACAGCGCGGTCTTCGAAGACCCGGATGCACTCCGGGCAGAACGGGAACAGGCCATCGCCGATCGACGTGTCGCTCGGCAAGCTCGCAGAGATCAGCGGGTCCGGCGCGGTAAAATACTTGTTACGGCGGATCCGTTCCGCTACTCGTACTTAGGCAAAAGGACGTAAATCATGCTCGGCGGCCTCACCGGATGGCACCTGCTCATCATTCTCGCGGTCATCCTCCTTCTCTTCGGTGCGCCGAAGCTGCCCGCCCTGGCGCGGAGCATCGGCCAGTCGATGCGGATCTTCAAGGGCGAGGTCGACGAGATGAAGAAGGACGGCAAAGACAGCAAGGGCGGCAGCGACGACGCCGACGCCACGTCCGCGACCACCGACACGACCGATTCCAAGCCGAAGCAGTAACCGCGTGGCCTCCGCCAAGCGAGGCAAGAACCGTGAAGGCCGGATGTCGCTGGCCGAGCACTTCATCGAGCTTCGCAAACGTCTCTTCCGTGCCGCACTCGGTCTCCTGGTCGGCGCGGTCGTAGGTTGGCTCCTCGCCGACCCCGTGATGAACGCGCTCCGCGGTCCCATCACAGAGATCGCCAAGCAGCAGGGCCGCGAGGCGATGCTCAACTACGGCACCATCACCGGTGCGTTCGACCTCAAGATGCAGGTCGCCATCACCATCGGTGTCGTCATCTCCAGCCCCATCTGGCTGTGGCAGATCTGGGCGTTCTTCGTGCCGGCGCTCACCCGCAAAGAGCTCAAGTACGCATTCGGGTTCTTCTTCACGGCGGTGCCCTTGTTCATCGCCGGTGGCGTCGTGGGCTGGCTGCTCGTCCCGCACATGGTGGGGCTGCTGACCAGCTTCGCCCCCGAACAGGACTCGGCGATCATCGACGCCAAGACCTACATCGACTTCGTGACCAAGCTGGTGATTGCCGTCGGCGTCGCCTTCGTGCTGCCGGTCTTCCTGGTGTTGCTCAACTTCGTGGGCGTGCTGAGCGCCAAGTCGATCATCGGCTCGTGGCGCTGGGCGATCATCCTGATCGCGCTGTTCACCGCGATCGCCACGCCTGCGGCCGACGTCCTCTCGATGTTCCTGCTCGCGGTGCCGATGGTGGTGCTGTACTTCGCCGCCTACGCGGTGTCGTGGCTGCACGACCGCCGGGCCACGAAGGCCGCGATGAAGCTGGAGGCCGAGCTCGCGGCATAGGCTGGTCGCGTGACCGACCAGCAGCAGCTCTCTCCGGCCGAACGCTTCGCCGCCTCGCGGCAGCGCGCCCGGCAGCCGCTCCTCGAAACCTTCCGGACCGGGCTGCGGTTCGACCTCGACCCGTTCCAGCGTGAGGCGTGCGCGAGCCTCGAGAACGGGCGCAGCGTGCTGGTCGCGGCGCCGACCGGGGCCGGCAAGACGATCGTGGCCGAGTTCGCGGTGTTCCTCGCCATGCGCGAGGCGAACGCGAAAGTGTTCTACACGACCCCGATGAAGGCGCTGAGCAACCAGAAGTTCCAGGAGTTCGTGCAGCAGTACGGCGCGGAGTCGGTCGGCCTCCTCACCGGCGACACCAACATCAACTCGCACGCGCGCATCGTCGTGATGACGACCGAGGTGCTGCGCAACATGCTGTACGCGGACTCGGACCTGTTGGCCGATCTGGCCTACGTGGTGATGGACGAGGTGCACTACCTGGCCGACCGGTTCCGCGGCGCCGTCTGGGAGGAGGTCATCATTCACCTGCCGCCGGCGGTGCGGATGGTCTCGCTCAGCGCGACCGTGTCCAACGCGGAGGAGTTCGGCGACTGGCTCCAGGCGGTGCGCGGCGACACCGACGTGGTCGTCTCGGAGGAGCGGCCCGTGCCGCTGGAGCAGCACATCCTCATGCGCTCCAAACTCATCGATCTCTTCGACTCGTCGGGCCTCGCCGCGACCAACCGGGTGAACCCGGAGCTGGTGCAGATGGCGCGCTACGGCGGCCGCGTGCTGAGCAGCCGCCAGATGAAGGACGTGGGCCGCTACCACTCGCGCGGTGGCCGACCGGACACCTTCCGGATGAACCGCGCCGATCTCGTGCGCCTGCTCGGCGAGCACAACCTGCTGCCGGCGATCTTCTTCATCTTCAGCCGCAACGGCTGCGACGCGGCCGTCCGTCAGACCCTCCGCGAGGGAATCCGGCTGACCGAGGCGCGCGAACGCGAGGAGATCCGGGCGATCGTCGAGGAACGCTGTCGTACCCTCCTCGACGAGGACCTGGCGGTCCTCGGCTACTGGGAGTGGCTGGAGGGCCTCGAGCGCGGGGTCGCGGCCCATCATGCCGGACTGCTGCCGGCGTTCAAGGAGGTCGTGGAGGAGCTCTTCCGCCGCAAGCTCGTCAAGGTCGTGTTCGCGACCGAGACGCTTGCGCTCGGCATCAACATGCCCGCACGCACGGTCGTCCTCGAGAAGCTGGAGAAGTTCAACGGGGAGTCGCGCGTGCCGATCACGCCGGGGGAGTACACCCAGCTCACGGGGCGTGCGGGGCGCCGAGGGATCGACGTCGAGGGCCACTCCGTCATCCAATGGGAGGACGGCCTCGACCCGCAATCGGTCGCCTCGCTGGCCTCCCGCCGCAGCTACCCGCTGAACTCGAGCTTCCGGCCCACCTACAACATGGCGGTCAACCTCATCGATCAGTTCGGTCGTCCGCGCACGCGCGAGATCCTCGAGTCGTCGTTCGCGCAGTTCCAGGCCGACCGGGCCGTCGTCGACCTGGCTCGTAAGGTCAAGCAGCAGGAGGAGTCCCTCGCGGGCTACGAGAAGGCGATGCAGTGCCATCTCGGCGACTTCCGCGAGTACTCGCGCATTCGGCGCGAGCTCAGCGATCTGGAGAAGAAGGGTCAGCGTGTCGAGAACGCCTCCCGCTCGGATCGCGACAAGCGCCAGCGCCAGCTGGCCGCGCTTCGCAAGCGGCTGCGCGAGCACCCCTGCCATCGCTGCCCCGATCGCGAGCAGCACGCTCGCTGGTCCGAGCGCTGGTGGAAGCTGAAGCGCGAGACCGACCGTCTGAGCGCCCAGATCCAATCACGGACGGGAGCGGTCGCTAAGGTCTTCGACCGCGTCTCCGAGGTCCTGCTGGAGCTCGGCTACCTCGTGGAGGAGGACGGCGAGACCAGCCTGACCGTCCACGGACGGACCCTCAAGCGGATCTACGGAGAGCGGGACCTCCTGGTGGCCGAGTGCCTGCGCCGCGGGGTGTGGAAGGAGCTCGATGCGGCGAGCCTCGCCGCGATGGCCTGCGCCCTGGTGTTCGAGCCTCGGCGCGACGACGGACTCGCGCACGATCGGAACCTGCCGCGCGGCGCTTTCCGTCCCGCATTGGACCGCACGACGGATCTCTGGGCGCGACTCGACGACCTCGAACGCGAGAACCGGTTGCCCGGGAGCGACCCGATCTCCACCGCGCTCGCACTGGCGATGTACCAGTGGGCTCGCGGGGCGGCGCTCGACGTGGTGTTGCGGGAGGCCGACATGGCCGCCGGCGACTTCGTGCGCTGGTCCAAGCAGACGATCGACCTCCTCGATCAGCTCTCGCTCGTCGCCCAGGGCAACGTCGGGCGCACCGCGCGCCAGGCCCTGGAGTCCATCCGGCGGGGGATCGTGGCCTACTCGGCTGTGGCGTGACCGGCGCCCACGGTCAGCCTGTGCGGAGCACCGAGCGGAATGCCTTAGGCTCTCCCTTCGTGACCCGATCGCTGCGCGCCCGTCTGCCGCGCGCACCACTCCCGCTGTGGCTCGCAGTGCTGGTCGCTCTGGCAGCGGGGCCGGTGCTCGACGCGGGGTTCCCCGACCGCGACTGGTGGCCGCTCACGTTCGTCGGCATCGGGATGGTGCTGCTCGCTCAGCGCGGACGGCGCGCCGGTTCGGCGTTCCTGGTCGGCTGGCTGGCCGGCGAATCGTTCTACCTCGTCCACGTGTCGTGGACCGCGCTCTATCTCGGGCCGCTTCCGTGGGTCGCGCTGTCGACTCTCGAAGCACTGTTCTGGGGCGTCGGAGGCATCCTGATCACGCTGGCCTACCGCTGGGTGCCTCGCGCGTGGCCCAGCGTCGCGGGACGCCTGGGACTCGTCCCGGTGATCGTGGCAGGGCTCTGGGTGCTGCGGGAGTACGTGACAGGAAACTGGCCGTACGGCGGCTTCTCGTGGGGCCGAGTCGCCGAGTCGCAGTCGCAGAGCCCGTTCGCGCCGCTGACCGCTTGGCTGGGTATTTCCGGGGTGAGTTTCGTGATGGTGTGGCTGGTCGCGTTGATCGTCGAGGCGGTGTTCGCCATCGACGTGCGGCCATCCCTGCGGGCGGTCGTCGCCGCGGGGGCGATCGCGCTCGTACTCGCAGTACCCTCCTGGCCGGCCACGACGCACGGCACAACGCGCATCGCCGCCGTGCAGGGCAATGGGCCGGCAGGCTTCTTCGATCCGGACAACGTTCCGTACGCCGTCCTGAACGCGCAGCTCGAGGCGACCCGCGCCATCCCGATGCGTCAGGTGACCGGCGACCGCAAGGTCGACATGGTGGTGTGGCCGGAAGGCTCGGTCCTGCCCGACCCGACACGCGACCCGGCGAGCGCCACCGCGCTCGACGCGCTCGCGCGAAGGTTCGGCGCCCCGTTCATCGTCGGCACGATCACCTACCGCGATGGCAAGTACTTCAACACGTCGATGCAGTGGGAGGCCGGCTCGGGCGCAGTCGACTTCTACGACAAGAAGCACCCGGTGCCCTTCGGCGAGTACGTGCCCGACCGGTCGTTCTGGCGGCCGTTCGCGCCCTCACTGATCGATCTCATCTCCCGCGACTACACGCCGGGCACGCGCGACAACGTGTTCGACGTCGGCGGCGTGCGCACCGGGATCTCGATCTGCTTCGACATCGTCGACGATCAGCTGCTCACCGACATGATGCAGGGCGGCGCCCAGGTCATTCTCGCCCAGACGAACAACGCCGACTTCGGCAAGACCGACGAGAACCAGCAGCAGCTCGCCATCGCGCGGCTCCGGGCCATCGAGTCGGGCCGGTCACTGGTGAACATTTCCACGGTCGGTAGCAGCCAGATCATCGCGCCGGACGGCCGAACGATCAGCGAGATCCCGCCGTTCGAACCGGGTCACATGGTCGCGGACGTCCCGCTGGGCACGACGACAACGCCGGCGACGCTCCTCAGCCGGGGGATCGAGTACCTGGTCGCCGGCCTCGGCCTGTTCGGGCTGGTCGTCGCCGCGTTCGCCCGCCGCCGGCCGGACCCGCACAGCACGAAGCCCCTCCCACTGCGAGGGTGAGAGGGGCTCAGACGGGGTGCCGGGTCAGGCGGAGTACTTGTGCTCGCTCGTCCCGCGGCGCGCTCGCAGGTACTGCAGGCGCTCCTCGAGGAGTTCCTCGAGCTCGGCGCGAGTGCGACGTTCCAGGAGCATGTCCCAGTGGCTGCGGGGCGTCTTGACGTCCGAGTGGTCGATCTCGACAGGCTTGTCGTCGATCAGCAAGCGGGCCTCGTGGCCGCAGTGCTTGCACTCCCAGGCATCGGGAGCCTCTGCCTCGGCGGAGAAGACCATTTCGGTCTCCTTGCCGCAGTCGGGGCACAGGTAGGTGTAACGGGAACGCGGAGAGTAGACGACGCCTTCTTCGCTTTGTAAGCTCTGGGCGCCAAGTCTCATTCCGCGCAAACTGCGATCTGCCATCGTGTGGTCTCCTCTTCGCGCGAATCCTCACTTTTATAAACCAACAAGCTGGGGATTATCTTTCCGCGCGACCCCTCACTCTCAGTGGGCTCACAGCGTCGCGGCCGGGTGCAGCGTCAATTCCGTGCGCTGACCAGGTCTTTCAAGAGATCGCATCGGTTTGTGACGATACCGTCGACGCCGAGATCGAGCAGCCGGCTCATGGCCGCCAGGTCATCGACCGTCCAGACGTGCACTTCGGCTCCCGCGCGGTGCACCGCGCGGACCGTGCGCGCCGTCACGAGCCGGAGCGGCCCGCGCCGCTCCGGGATCTGTACGGCTGCGAACGGCCGTAGGGCACGTGACGTCAGCCGCCGGATTCCGAGCTTGGCACCGACGAGCGCGGGGACGAACTCCGAGACCGACGGCGAGACCGCGACGCCCGGAAGGGTGCTCGCGGCCGCCGCCCGCCTCGCGGCCGAGAAGCTCGTGAGGAGCACTCTGTCGGTGGCGCGCGCCGCGATGATCGCCTTTGCCGCGGGAGCCGCCGCACGCTCATCCTTGATGTCGATGTTGAAGCGGGCCTCCGGGAACGCGTCGAGGGCCTCCGCCAGCGACGGCAGGCTCTGGCCGTGCCCGAGCGGGATGCGCCGCAGTTCGGCCATGGTGAGGTGCTCGACACGCAGGTCGCGACCGGCGATCCGGGTGAGGTCCGGATCGTGGCTGATCACGGCGACTCCGTCGACGGAGCAGTGCACATCGGTCTCCAGATGCGTCGCGCCGGCGCTCAGCGCCTTCAGGAAGGCGAGGAGGGTGTTCTCCGGCGCGTCGAGCGCGAGGCCGCGGTGCGCGATGATGCGCGGCCGCGGCCCGTCGAGGAACGTCACGCCGGGGGAGCGGCCTGAGTCGAAGCCGGCACTATCGCCGGCCCGTCAGGAGAAGCGCCCGGCGCGCCCTTCGGCGCGAACGCCTGACCGATGCCCTTGAGTGCTTCCGTGAGTTCGCTCGGGATGACCCAGAGTTTGTTCGCAGAGCCCTCGGCGAGTTTCGGCAGGGTCTGCAGGTACTGGTAGGCCAGCAGCAGATTGTCGGGGTTGCCCTCGTGGATGGCGCTGAAGACCGTGGTGATCGCCTTCGCCTCGCCCTCCGCGCGAAGTACCGACGCCTTCGCGTCGCCCTCCGCCTTGAGGATCGCCGCCTGACGCATGCCCTCCGCGTTGAGGATCTCGGACTGTTTCGTTCCCTCGGCCGTCAGGATGAGCGCACGTCGGTCGCGCTCCGCGCGCATCTGCTTCTCCATCGAGTCCTGGATGGACACGGGCGGGTCGATCGCCTTCAGCTCGACGCGCGATACTCGGATGCCCCACTTGCCGGTGGCTTCGTCGAGGACCAGGCGCAGCTGGCCGTTGATGTTGTCGCGGCTGGTGAGCGCTGCCTCGAGGTTCAAGCCGCCGACGACGTTACGGAGCGTCGTGGTGGTGAGCTGTTCGACGGCGCCGAGGTAGTTGGCGATCTCATACGTCGCGGCGCGGGCGTCGGTGACCTGGAAGTAGACCACCGTGTCGATCGAGACGACGAGGTTGTCCTCGGTGATCACCGGCTGGGGAGGGAAAGAGACGACCTGCTCGCGCAGGTCGATGAGCGGGCGCACCTTGTCGATGAACGGGACGACCACGTTCAGACCAGGGGTGAGCGTCTTGTGATAGCGGCCGAGCCGCTCCACCACCCCTGCTCGCGCCTGCGGAATGATCCGGACGGCGCGGAACAACGTGACCAGCACGAAGATCGCGATCACCAGGATGATGATCGAGACCACGATGGTCACGACGAGCTGGGTGACTTCGGTCACGGGATGCTCCTCTCGGTGCGGCCGTCGGCTCCCGCCGACACAGGTGATGGGGCGACGACGGCGGTCGCGCCCTCGATGCTCAGGACGATGACGTGCTCGCCCGGAACGAGTTCGGCAGGGCCGCCCGACGCGGTCGCGAGGCGGGCGGTCCACGTCTCGCCGACGGCGAGCTTGACCAGCCCGGCGGTGCGCGAGACCGTCGAGACGACGACCGCGGACATCCCGATCAGCGCGTCCACATTGCTCTTGGTCGGGTCGCCTCCGCGCTTGAGCCGGTGCAGGAGGGGCGGCCGGATCCCGAAGAGCAGCACGACGGACAGGGCGGCGGCGATGATGAGCTGGAGCCACCACGGCGCGCCGAAGAGACCGGAGATCAGACCTCCGAGACTGCCGATCGCGATCATCAGGAAGACGAAGTCGAGCGTCAGCATCTCGATGATCACGAAGACCAGGATGAGGACCAGCCATGCGATCCAGGCGAACGATGTGATGTCCATCAGCGGCCCCCTCCCAGCATTCGCTTATGTCACTAACTTAATACGAAGCTAGCATCACAGCGCTCGGCCGCAGGGAACCCACTTGGTAGTCTCAGAAAGCCGTGTCGTCCAACGCTCTAGGAGTATCCGTGTCCAACCCGTCCGCGTCCGCCAGCCCGCTCGAGCCGGGCAGCCTCACCGGCAAGCGCGCCCTCGTCACCGGTTCGTCTCGAGGCATCGGCGCCGACACCGTGCAGTACCTCGCCGACGCCGGCGCGTCCGTCGCGATCAACTACCGCAACAAGGAGGCGCGCGCCGTCAAGCTGGCCGACGCCATCCGCGAGAAGGGCGGAACGGCGATCACCGTCGGCGCCGACCTGACCGACCCCGATTCGGTCGCGGCCCTGTTCCAGTCGGTGGCCGACGCGTGGGGCGGGCTCGACATCCTGGTGCTCAACGCCTCGGGCGGCATGGAGTCCGGGATGGCCGAGGACTATGCCATGCAGCTCAACCGCGACGCCCAGGTGAACGCTCTGAACGCCGCCGTGCCCCTGATGGGCCCCGGCTCCCGTGTGGTGTTCGTCACCAGCCACCAGGCGCACTTCATCCGCACGACGCCGACGATGCCTGAATACGAGGCGGTGGCCCTCAGCAAGCGGGCGGGCGAGGACGCCCTGCGCGCCCTCGTGCCCGGTCTCGCCGAGAAGGGCATCGAGTTCGTGGTGGTCTCGGGCGACATGATCGAGGGGACGATCACGGCGACGCTGCTCAACCGACTCAACCCGGGCGCCATCGACGCCCGCAAAGAGGCAGCCGGTCGGCTCTACAACGTCGGCGAGTTC
The DNA here is from genome assembly GCF_001423695.1 of Leifsonia sp. Leaf336. Taxonomy (GTDB): domain Bacteria; phylum Actinomycetota; class Actinomycetes; order Actinomycetales; family Microbacteriaceae; genus Leifsonia. The sequence continues at coordinate 1,740,646 of NZ_LMOZ01000001.1, read as the reverse complement.
GCCGCCGAAGTGGCCGCCGCCGCCGTCGAACCGGTCCCGGCCGACCGCACCCGCCTGGTGGGAGACGTGTCGAGCTTCGAGCCGGTCGCCGAATGAAGGCGGCCGATCTCGACCTCCTGACCGGCGTCTCGCGACCCACCGTGCACCCGGGCGGAGCCCGGGCGGTGGTCTCCGTGACGCACCCGTCGGTCACCGCCGACGCCGCCGTCGGGCAGCTCTGGAACATCCCGCTCTCCGGTCACGCGGCGCCGCGGCGACTCACGCGCGGCTTCCGCGACACCGCACCGCGGTTCTCGCCCGACGGACGCCTGATCGCCTTCCTGCGCTCGGCGCCGAAGGCACCGCCTCAGCTGTACGTCGTCGATGCCGCCGGAGGCGAGCCCGTCGTCGTCACGGACCGCACGCTCGGCGTGACGGAGTTCGCGTGGGCGCCGGACGGCCGCTCCCTGGCCTTCGTGAGCCGCGAGCCCGAGCAGGGCCGTTACGGAACGGTCGACGGCATCGCGCCCGACGCCGAGCGCCCTCGCCGCATCGACACAGTGAAATATCAGCAGAACGGGCTCGGCTACATCACCGACCGCCGCGCGCACGTCTACGTCGTGCCGGTGCCCGATGTCTGGGCCGCGCCCGCGATCTCACCCGTCGCGGAGCCGGACGGCTCGGTCGCGCCCGCCCCGACCCTCGCCGCGCCGCGTGCGCTCACCTCGGGGGACTGGGACGACACGACCATCGCCTTCTCGCCGGACGGCAGGACGCTGGCCTTCGTCTCGGCTCGTCACGAGAGCCGCGATCACGACCTCCGTTCGAGCGTCTTCCTGGTTCCGCTCGACGGCAGTGGCGACCCCGTCGATGCGACGGGCGAGCACGGCAGCTTCTCGATCGTCGCGGTGGCGTACGGGCTCAACGGCGTGCTCTACTTCAGCGCGCAGGACGTGGGGGAGAACGGCCGCGACTTCGTCGCCAGGAACACCGCGCTGTACGCGATCGATCGCCCGGGTTCGGCACCACGGCTGCTGACCGACCCGGAGGCGGTGGACCTGACCGAGTCGGAGATCGTCGCGTACCGCGACGACAGCGCGCTCGTGACCGATCGGAGCCGTGGGGCGTTGGTGCTCACGGAGATCAATGCGGACGGTTCCATGCGACGCCTCACCGACGCAGCGACCGTGGTCAACGGGGTCGGCACCGCGGGCGGAACGATAGTGGCCAGCATCGCGAACGCCGCGACCGCCGGGGATGTCGCGGTCGTCGACGACGACGGTGTGCGCACGCTCACGGACTTCTCGCGCGAACTGCGCGCGGCGGGCATCATCGCCCCGCGCGAGCTCACGGTGGAGGGCCGCGACGGTTACCCGATCCACGGCTGGGTCGTCGCCCCGCAGGACGCCGGCCCGCACCCGGTGCTGCTCAACATCCACGGCGGACCGTTCGCGGCCTACACCGGGGCGCTGTTCGACGAGGCCCAGGTGTACGCAGCCGCCGGCTACGCGGTCGTGATGTGCAACCCGCGCGGATCGGCCGGGTACGGCCAGAAGCACGGCCGCAGCATCCGGCAACGGATGGGGACGGTCGACCTCGACGACGTGCTCGACTTCCTCGACGGCGCCTGCGCCGACGTGGCCGGCCTCGACGCCGAGCGCGTCGGCATCATGGGAGGCTCCTACGGCGGCTACCTGACGGCGTGGACCATCGCGCACGACCACCGCTTCGCCGCCGCGATCGTGGAGCGCGGCTTCCTCGATCCGGCTGCGTTCATGGGCACGAGCGACATCGGCAGCTTCTTCAGCGACGAGTACACGGGCACCGACCCGGCCCTGATCGCCGCACAGAGCCCGCAGGCCGTCGTCGACCGGGTCGAGACGCCGACGCTTGTCATGCACTCGGCCAACGACCTTCGATGCCCGCTCGGCCAGGCGGAGCGCTATTACGCCGCTCTGCAGCGCAACGGAGTGGAGGCCGAACTCGTGATCTTCCCGGGCGAAGACCACGAGCTCAGCCGGAGCGGACGGCCCCGGCACCGTCGGGAGCGCTTCGAGATCATCCTCGATTGGTGGCAGCGCCACCTCCCGGTGCGGGCCGGCGGTCGCTAGCCGGCCGCCGGAGCGGCAGTGGTCGCCTTCAGCACGTCGCGGCCGAAGGTGAACGCGCGGACGATCCCGATGATCCCGAGCACGATCAGCGCGATCGCCGCGAAGAGGACGAGGAAGACCGCGGACGACGCGGGCAGGAAGAGCACGACGAGACCGGCGATGATGCTGAGGATCCCGTAGGCGATCGCCCACCCGGACGATGCAGCGCGCCCGGACTCGACCAGCGCCATGATGCCTTCGATGATCCAGCCGACGCCGATGAACGCCAGCGCGAAGATGACGAGCACGGTGGCGGCGGTCGACACGTTCTTGAGTGCCACGATGCCGGCGAACACGAGCAGGACGCCCAGGATGATGTTGAGCGTGCGGATGCCGCCTCCGATGCCGCGGGCGAAGATCCCGACACCGAGGCGCATGATCCCGGCGATCACGAAGTAGATACCGAGGAAGACGGCGAGCACGGCGATGGTCTTCGCCGGCCAGAAGAGCAGGACGACGCCGAGGATGACGGCGACGGCCCCGCTGATCCCGAGTACGGCGCGGATGCTGTTGATGGCCGAACGCGTCATCTGGGAGGCGTCGAGGGAGAGCTCGTGGACGGCGGACTGCAGTGGATCGGTGGAGGACATCGCGCACACCCTTTCAGAGTCTGCGGCCACGGCGTTCCCGGGCCGTGACCCAGACAATACTGAATATCGGCTGTGAGCGTCAGACCCCGTTCGGCGATTCGGCGGGCGCGGGGGAGAGGACGCGGTCGGAGGCACCTGCTTAGATCGAGGTGGAGACCGAGCGGACGGAGCACAGCGAATGACAACGGCCACCACAGCGACCACTTCGGCGATCGCCGCCTCGAGCGGCGAAGCGGCGGACGCCCACGACGTCATCCGAGTGCGCGGCGCGCGGGAGAACAACCTGAAGGACGTCAGCGTCGACCTCCCCAAGCGTCGTCTGACGGTGTTCACCGGCGTCTCCGGCTCGGGCAAGAGCTCGCTCGTCTTCGGCACGATCGCCGCCGAGTCGCAGCGGCTGATCAACGAGACCTACAGCGCGTTCGTGCAGGGGTTCATGCCGTCGCTCGCGCGTCCCGACGTCGATGTCCTCGAGGGCCTCACCACGGCGATCCTCGTCGATCAGGAGCGCATGGGCGCCAACGCGCGGTCGACCGTCGGCACCGTCACCGACGCGAATGCGATGTTGCGCATCCTGTTCAGCCGACTCGGGCAGCCGCACATCGGCTCGCCGCAGGCTTTCTCGTTCAACATCCCGACTGTGCGGGGGAGCGGCGCCATCACGATCGAGGGCAAGGAGGGGTCCACGGTCCGTCGGACGTTCGAGCAGACCGGAGGGATGTGCCCGCGCTGCGAGGGGATGGGCACGGCCTCCGAGATCGACCTCACCCAGCTCTACGACGAGACGAAATCGCTGAGCGGAGGCGCGATCACCGTGCCCGGCTATACGGCCGATGGCTGGTCCGTCCGCATGTTCAGCGAGTCGGGCTTCTTCGACGCCGACAAGCCGATCCGTGACTACTCGGAGACCGAGCTCCACGATTTCCTCTACAAGGAGCCGCTCAAGGTCAAGATCAACGGCATCAACCTCACCTACGAGGGACTCGTGCCGCGGGTGCAGAAGTCGATGCTGTCCAAGGACGTCGACGCGATGCAACCGCACATCCGGGCGTTCGTGGAGCGCGCGGTGACGTTCGCTCCGTGTCCCGAGTGTCACGGGACCCGGCTCAACGAAGGAGCGCGGTCGTCGCTGATCGGCGGCGTGAGCATCGCGGACGTCTGCGCGATGCAGCTCAGCGACCTCGCCGAGTGGGTCAGGCGGCTCGACGAGCCGACGGTCGCCCCGCTGCTCGCGAACCTCCAGAGCACGCTCGACTCCTTCGTCGACATCGGCCTCGGGTACCTCTCGCTCGACCGGCCCTCGGGCACTCTGTCGGGCGGGGAGGCCCAGCGGACCAAGATGATCCGTCACCTGGGGTCGTCGCTGACCGACATCACCTACGTCTTCGACGAGCCGTCGGTCGGGCTGCACCCGCACGACATGCAGCGGATGAACGGGCTGCTCGTGCAGCTGCGCGACAAGGGCAACACGGTGCTCGTGGTCGAGCACAAGCCCGAGATGATCGCGATCGCCGACCATGTCGTCGATCTGGGACCACGCGCGGGGACGGCCGGGGGAGAGATCGTCTACGAGGGGACGATCGAAGGATTGCGGGGGAGCAACACGCTCACTGGGCGTCACCTCGACGACCGCGCCTCGGTCAAGGACGCCGTCCGTGCGCGCACAGGCGTGCTGGAGGTACGCGAAGCTCGAGAGCACAACCTCCAGAACGTCGATGTGGACATCCCGCTCGGTGTCCTGGTGGTCATCACCGGTGTGGCGGGATCGGGAAAGAGCTCGCTCATCCACGGATCGGTCGGCACGCGTGACGACGTCGTCTCCATCGACCAGGCGGCGATCCGCGGCTCGCGGCGCAGCAACCCGGCGACCTACACGGGGCTGCTGGAACCGATCCGCAAGGCCTTCGCGAAGGCGAACGGCGTGAAACCCGCCCTGTTCAGCGCCAACTCGGAGGGCGCCTGCCCGAACTGCAACGGCGCCGGCGTCATCTACACCGATCTGGGCGTGATGGCCGGAGTCTCGACGATCTGCGAGGTGTGCGCGGGCAAGCGCTTCGACGCCTCGGTCCTGGAGTACCGGTTCGGTGGACTCGACATCAGCGAGGTCCTTGCGCTGTCGGTCGACGACGCGGAGTCGTTCTTCGCCGTCGGCGACGCCAAGCTCCCGGCGGCCCACGCCATCCTGCAGCGCCTTGCCGACGTCGGCCTCGGCTATCTGACCATCGGCCAGCCGCTCACGACTCTGTCCGGCGGCGAGCGCCAGCGCCTCAAGCTCGCGACGCACATGGCGGAGAAGGGTGGCGTGTACGTGCTCGACGAGCCGACGACGGGCCTGCACCTGGCCGACGTGGAGCAGCTGCTCGGCCTCCTGGATCGGCTCGTGGACTCCGGCAAGTCCGTCATCGTGATCGAGCACCACCAGGCCGTGATGGCGCACGCGGACTGGATCGTCGACCTCGGCCCCGGGGCCGGGCACGACGGCGGCCGGATCGTGTTCGAGGGCACCCCGGCCGAGCTCATCGCTACGCGCTCGACGCTGACGGGTCAGCACCTGGCGGAGTACGTCGGCGCCTGACGGGCGTCAGTGGGAGGCGACCGCACTCCCGGTCAATTCGTGACGCGAATACGTGTAGACGAAGCAGTAGTAGGAACGGTCTCCTGACGCCCACGAAGCTGCGGTGTCGGCGTAGCGCAGGTCGACCTGTACGTCCTCGTTCCAGACAGCGACCCAGTCCCAGTCGAGGTGTTGTTCGCAGAGGTCGCCGACCTGCGCGTCGAGCGCGTTCTTACCCGGGAAGGCCGCATCCGGTGACTGAGGGAGCTCGCCCTTCGACAGCAGTTGGGCGATGTGCGGCGACGCGCAGTCGATCACCGGGTACGCGACGGCGGTCTTCGAGGTGTAGGTCTGCACGCAGTCACCCGCCGTGAGGGTGCCGACCAACCGGAACGGCACTGTCGCGGCCGGCGGTGTCGAGGTCGGACGGGGCGGAAGGCCCAGGGGAGTGGGCGCAAGGTTCAGGTGCGCTGCGGCGTTCTGGGACGGCGACGGTGACGACTCGGTTGCGGGCGCGTGGCCGGACGTGGGCGCGAGAGCGAACGCGGCTACACCAGCGAAGACGACCGCCACGGCTGCGGTGACAGCCACGAGGACGATCCAGCCACGCCGCGACAGGCCGTCGGAGCTGCCGGCGGTTGCCGGCTCGTCGCGCGATGGGCTGCCTCTCACGGTTTCATCCTACGATCCGTGCACCGCCCGAGCTCGAGCTCGCCGAGCAGCGCCCAGCGTGCTGAAGGGCGGATACCCTTGATCCGTGCAACAACCCCTCGGATACGTGGAGACCGTACGTATTCAGGTCGGCGGGCTCACCCGCGCTCAGCTGCGGGCGTCACTGCTCTCGCGGGACGTTCATCTCAACGGGCATGCCGAGGCACTGCTCGAGCATCCCGTCTTCGACCTGCGAGACCGCGAAGAGATCGGTATCGTCGAATGCGAGGTCGGCGACTTCGACCTGCGGAAGGGCGGGACGTTGCCCGAGGTCTTCGCGGCGGCTCGCGACCGCGGGCTCGCACTGTGTCCGCCTGACACAGGTCCGTACCTCCGACTCGCGCTGACCTCGCAGGCGAACGCACCCGACTCGGTGCTGTCCGCGGGCAGATCGCCCGCAGGCGCGCTCAAAGTCGCCGCGGCACCCCTGAGCGACGACGTGGAGTTCCCGAAGGGTTTCTACCTCCGCGTGGTCGACGACCGGCAGTGGCTGCGCGGTTTCCGCTGCGACGACGAGTATCGGTTCGCACTCGAGGATCGATTCGCGTTCCGGCTGCCGGACCAGCGCATGAGCCAACCGGAGGTCGGCGACTCGCCGACGTCGATCACTCGTCGACGACCGTGAGCGACGCCACGATCCGCTTGAGGCCCCATCGCCAGGCGTGATCGACGTCGCCGCCGAGGCCGAACATCCCTCCGAGTTCCATCGTGATGAACCCGTTCGCCCACGCCGTGACGAGACGCGCGCCCGCCAATGCATGGTCGGGTCCGGTGAGTGCCGTCACGGCGTCGAGCAGAGGCGCGGCGCTGCGTGCCACTGCCACCGGCTCCGGCCTCGGTGTGCTGTGGCTGGCGAACACAAGGCCGAAGCCCACTGGATGGTCGTGAGCGAACCGGCGAAGAGCATCGGCCTGCGCCATGAGCCGTCGGGTGGGATCGGGTTGGTCGGACGTCGCCGCGAGACGATCGGTCAGGTCTTCGATCGTGGCAGCCACGACGAGCGCCAGCAGTTCGCGCCGATCGCGGACCCGTTTGTACAGCGACGGGGCGCGCACCCCGACGCGTTGCGCGACGGCCTGCATCGTCAGACCGTCCAGCCCGCCGTGCTCGATGAGCTCACGGCCCGCGGCCACGATCGCCGTGCGCGAGGTCTTCTCGGGAGTCGGCATGCTTGCATCTCCTCTCCATAGCTAACTAGCATAGCCATCATGGAACTCGCACCCGGTCTTCGTCGTATCGGCAGCGACATCGTCGCCGTCCATCTCGTCGTCACCGACGACGGAATGACCCTCATCGACACAGGGCTCCCAGGCCACTACAACGATCTGAAGAAGGAGCTCGCCGCCTTGGGCCGTCCGCTGGCGGACATCAAGGGCATCGTGCTGACGCATGGCGACAGCGATCACACCGGCTTCGCCGAGCGGCTGCGCGCAGAGCTCGGCATCCCCGTCTACGTGGGCGCCGCCGATGCAGCACGGGCGATGGGGGAGAAGCCACCGTCGCCGCCGAAGGATCGCCGCAAGCTCGGCCCAGTGCTCGGCTTCTTCGCGTACGCGATCCGCAAGGGTGGCGTGCGCATGCCGGCTGTCAAAGAGGTCGTGCCCGTCTCCGACGGCGATGTGCTCGAGCTGCCCGGCGCGCCCGTCATCATCGGAATGCCAGGCCATTCGCCCGGGAGCGTCGCGATCCATGTTCCCGCAGTGCGGGCCGTGTTCGTCGGCGACGAGCTCACCACGCGGAGCGTGCTGACCGGCGAGGCTGGACCGCAGCCCGCGCCGTTCACCGATGACCAAGCGGAATCGTCCGTCTCGCTGGAGAAGCTCGCACGCCTCGACGTCGACTTCGTGATCCCAGGCCACGGACCGGTGTGGACCCAGGGCGCACCTGCTCTGATCGCGGCTTACCGCGAAGCGGAGACGCGAGGCTAGGCGGCCTGGTCGGCTTCGCGGTCTGCCTGACTCCTGCGCAGTACGCTCACCTCATCGGTGGGAGGGACCCGCCGGGAGACTGGAGCAGAGCGATGTCACAGCCGTCTTCCTCTCACGGAACATCCGGATCCCCGAATCCGCGGGGAACCGCAGCCACCGTCAGCGCACGTGCTCCCGAGAGCCGGCGCCCGTTCCTCAGGCCCAGCCGCCTGCTCGCCAACGCCCCCCACGAGAAGCTGCACCCCGCCGTGCTCGCCGAAGCTCAACGCCGCGCTTCAAGCGTTCAGCTACGAATCGCCGACGCGATCACGGCGTTCGCCGGGTCGATGATGTTCGTCTATCTGCACATCGTGCTTTTCGCGGTGTGGATGCTCGTGATCGAGAAGAGCCCGTGGCCGACGCTGACACTCATCGTCTCGCTCGAGGCGATCTTCCTGTCGACGTTCGTCATGATCGGGCAGAACCGACAGGCCGCCTTCCAGCAGTCGAAAGCTGACCACGACTACATCGCCCAGCAGAAACTGCTCGAGGAGAACACCGAGCTCACTCGCACGATTCACACGCTGACCCAGGAAATGCATGCACGGATGCTCGGGAACGGGACTCCATCGGCCGGCACGTCTGACACACCTCGCTAGCGCGCCTCCGGCGTGGCTCTCGTCATGAGCCAACCGGCAGGAGGGGGAGTTGCCGAGGCGGGGCTGTCGACCTAACGGATGTGCGCCAGCCTTCGGGCAACGATCGCGCCTTGCGGGCGAGCGCCCGCCTCCACCCGCTCATAGGTCTCTGCAACCTCGAATCCGGCAGCCTCCACCTCCGAGGCGAGTCGGGCCACAGGCCAGCGGTATGCGTCGATCACGGCATGCGGGAAGCGCTCGAGAGTGGGCCAGGAGAAGAAGCCGATCAGGAGGCCCCCGCGGGGGCGCAGGACACGGCCGAACTCCTGCAGCGGTTTCTGGATGTCGTCCGGTTCACGGTGGATCAGCGAGTACCAGGAAAGCACCCCGGCCACCGAGGAGGATCAGGCGTCCAAGTCGTCGAGACGCCCGACATCGAAGCGGATCCCGGGATACTCTTTCCGCGCTCGCACGATGAACGCGGGAACCAGGTCCACACCGCGTGCATCATGTCCTCGTGAGACGAGGTGGTTCGTCCACTGTCCGGGCCCACAGCCGGCGTCGATCACGGGACCGGAGAGCCCGTCGGCCCACGTCGAGACCAGATGGAGGTCTGCGTGGTGCACCGGGGCCATCGAGCCGAACAACGTGATGTATTCCGCCGACCGGCGCGTGTAGGCATCCGCCACTCCACTAGACACAGGTTCAGCGTATGGACGGGCGGAAGCAGATCGATGGAGGCTCGCTCGCATGCGCTGATAATGCACATTATGTCAGCTTGTATCGGACGAATTGGCGAATCTGCAGACAGACCTCCCCAATGCCCCAGCCGGGATGTCCCCTATTTCGCTCAGAACGGTTGCATTCGCGTCGGAAGAACCAGTTTGAATCTCAAACAAGATGCAGGACTGCATACAAGAACGCGAGGGCCGAAGCGATCATCATCAGGATGCCTGTAACAAGAATTGCAATCGACGAGGGTGCAGACCAATTGCCACCTCGCATCCACCTAGGGAGATCCTCTTTGACGAGCTCCTCGGAACCTCTCCTCGCGTTCCTTGCCAATCTTCGCCGGAAGATGACACATATCAGCCCGATGACGAAGCCAAAGGGACCTGCTATCAGCGCGCGGTGGCGAAGACAGCGTCTCTGCAACGGCGAGAGACTGAGCGCTGGATACCGGAAGGTCCCATAACACGCTCTGCGTGCGCCATGCGACGAAGCTCAGTTGTCTCGCGTTGACCACGAGAGCGAATGCAGGCGGCAGGCGGGGTCCGCCTAAGGACCGTACTGCACGCGCCGTGGTTGGAAACCGAACTGCAAGTACCGCGGAGGCCGCCGGGAAACGAGCCATCAAATCGGTCACTCTCGGATCCTAGGGCCTCTCACCGGGCCGAATACGCCGCGGCTGAATACGCACCCTCACCACCCGAGGACGGCCCACTCCGAGGGACGTATCGTTTCGCGGCGAATGGCCATCATTAGTCGAGCTCCCATCCGCGAAGTTCCGCTTCGCGTCGAAGTTCATCTCGGGTTCGGCTCAGATCGATTTCCAGCTGTGCAAGTGCTTTGTGATTCACCCGCTCCCATCTCGGCCAAAGGTCCCAGAGTCTTCGGCCGAGAGGCGCGTCGTCGTCTAAAAGTTTGTGGCCGCCGAAGCGATATATCTCCTTGATGAGCGAGTCGGAGGGTTCGCCGAACGCCGTCCTCCCCCAGATCAAGACGTCGGTGCGCCAATGATCGTCGGGGCCGCCTGCTGCCATGGACTAACGATCTCACGGTGACTCTCCTCCGCGGGTCACGTGTCTACTACCTGACACGCCGCTCACGAATATGCACCCACACCACTCGTGGGCGGTGCGGTCTCGTTTCGATTCGGTCGCCTGACAGCAGACCGAGGGGCATAGTCTGCACTCATGGCCCTCGGCGTCCGCCGCGCTCCAACACCAGTGACCACTGAGGAGTGACCATGCCGATTGCAACGTTCGTCCCCCTTCCCGAGACGAGTCCCTTCGCTCCCGCGCTCGTCGCCGTCCCACCCGCGACCAGCATTCCCGCCTTCGTGCTGGCATGGACGGGGTCGGATGGACAGCACAAACTGAACATCAGCCGCTCCGACACGGGCGGGACGACCTGGGACAAGCAACTCCTGAGACCCAATGGTCCCTGGGAGGGCAGCAGCGCCGGTCCCGCCCTCGCGGTCCATCACGGTGTCGTGTTCGTGTGCTGGGCTGCGGCCGCCGATCAGCGACTGTGGTTCGCATCCTCCCCCGATTCGGGACGCACCTGGTCGACTAAGCAACCGGTAGCAGACGAGAGCAGCGACGGGGCGCCGGCCCTCGTGTCATACCTCGGCATGCTGGTCGTGGCGTGGAGGGGCACGGACGGAGCTGGCACACTCAATCTCGCGACCTCACCCGACGACGGCCGAACCTGGTCGAAAGTCGTCCTGCCGGAGTGGAGCATCGCCGGGCCGTCGCTCGCCCAGTATGCGAGCGGCGCTGGATTCTCCTACCTCTTCCTCGCGTTCACCGGCACCGACCATCAGATCCGCACGCGCTCATGCCAGCAAACCGATTTCGCCAGCTTCGGCCGACCAGTCGCGTCGGGCGAAGGCCAGACCCTTCACGAGACCAGTGATTCGGGCCCGGCGATCGCAGTCCTGGATGCGCACGAGGGCAAGGACGTCGTCGTCGCGGTCTCGTGGCGCGGGACTGGCGATGACCACATCCACGCCACGTACTCTTTGCAGGGTTTCTCACCCTACGGAAACAACACGAACGCCGCTGACACCCTCACCGAGACGAATCCTGCGATGATCACCTTCTCCCAATTCCCGGCGGAGGATGACCGGCTCGTCATGTCGTGGAGCGACCCCCGACAACGTCTGAACTTCGCCGCAGCGGATCGCATCATGTGACGGAGGCCAGCGATTGAGCCCAGCAGTCAGGTCGCACAGGATCAATCCCGCGACTCCAGCGCCTCGACGTAGCGGGCGACCTCTTGCCGCTCACCCGAAGCCGTCGCGGTTCACGGTCCTCGCGCCTGCTTGAGCGCGTCCCCGAGTGTGCGGGCCATTGACGCATGACCTCCACAATCAGTCGAGCGCCGACGAAATTCGACCTCCCGACGGGGCGATGGCATCAAGGACAGCTGACGCGTACCTGTCCGGCGCTTCCTCCCAGATGAAGTGGCCGCCGTCGATGAGCACGACGCGGCTGTTCGGGAGTCGCTCGTCCAAGTACTCCGCATTGGCCACAGGCACGACGCGGTCGCGGCTTCCGTTGATGATGGTCACCGGCACCGAGATACCCGGGAGCAGGTCGGCGAGCAGCGGCAGTTCCTCCGGGTAGCGGCGAACGTACCGCATGGACTCGACGAAGCGATCGCCGTCGTAACAAGCGAGGTAGTCGGCTCGGATGTTCTCCGGTATACCGCCGGCGACCGTGTCGGCGGCCGCATTGACGATCAGGTGAGGATCGATCGCGCGATATTTGTCGAGGTCGGGATCGAGTACCCACGACGCAAGCGGCTCGCCGAGCTGGATGGGAACGGCCGCACCGCCCGTACCGACGACTACCCCCGAGATCGACGACGGCTCCGATGCGGCCGCGAAGAGCGCGGCGGATGTGCCCACGTCCGGAGCGACGATGTACGGAGACTCCAGCTCAGCCTCATGGATGACGCGGAGGAGGAACTCCCCCATCGCGCGAGGCGACAGCAGGTCGTCTCGACGCTCAGACGCTCCGAACCCGGGTAGATCGATCGCGACCAGCCGCGCGCGCTCCGCCAACCGCTGCCAGACCCCGGTGAAAGCGAGAATGCTTTCCGGCCAGGGTGAGGTCAACAGGAGCGTCGGGCCCGTCGACCCCCGGGCTTCCGCAGTTCGTATGCGAAGCCCGTCCAGGGTGCGGAATCGCGTTTCCAGGCTGGCCGTGGTGGTCATCGCCATCCCCCTCTGGCTTCGGCTCAGTCGTCTTCCTCGTGCTTGACGGCCAGCAAATCGACCGTGTTCAGCTCAGGGTCCTTCGCCAGCAGACTCGGACCCACCTCGCCGAGAGCCGCCGGGATGGCGCCGTTCAGGTGCGCGTGCCGCGCATCCTCGTCGCCGAACGTGTCGAAGATGCCGAAATGCGTGTCGTCGATCTGAAAGGCGTACCACGTGCGGGTTCCCGGCTCCTGGTCGACCAGGGCTTTGCCCCCGATCAGGAATTCCTTCAGCTCCCCCGCTTTGTCGGGCTTCGCTTCGAGTAGCGCGAGTACGCCGACCTTGAGTTCCATGTGCTTCTCCCTGCCGGATCGGGACGTCCCGTCATCCGAAGGCGTCAGCCCGGACGATACCCCTCGGCCGGCGCACCTGCCATTCCTTGCTCGCGCATGGCTGCGCATAGGCTCCCTCGCGTGGCCCCCGTTTACGGCTCGCGAAATCGGGATCGGCTAGACTCCTCGTTCTAGTAGGTCGAACACACGCGGCCGCCTCCCGCGTCCAGCTCCGGCGTGACCTACCCTGAACCGGTAACCCCCAGATGATCGGATGCTCACTATGAGAATTGGCGCCCTTCTCGCCGGTGCGCTCGCGATCGCGCTCGTCAGTGCGGTTCCCGCGCAGGCGGCCACGGCCGACCCCTCGTCCACTCCCCTCTCCGCGACCGCTTCGCCCTCGCCGACATCGACTTCCCCGCAGTCGCCGAGCACCGAACCGGCACCGGCGCCGCTGGCCACGCCGACGCCGACGCCGACCGCGACGCCTGCTCCGACCGCCGGCACGACGACCTCCCCCGACGCCACGTCCGAACCCGACCCGAGTCTCGCCGAAATGAATGCGGCGAAGAACCACACGATGGGTTCGACGGTTGCCGCCGCGGAGGGCGGCGCGTCGCCTCAGACCCGGTCCTTCGCGGCGTCGCCGTCCGCGATAAGCGTCAGCGGTGTTTATGGGCAGGATGTCAGCGGCTGGCAGACGAACATCAATTGGGCTGCCCAGTGGGCAGCGGGTTCGCGTTTCGCTTATGTGAAGGCTTCAGAAGGCACCTACTACACGAGCAGCCAGTTCACCTCGCAATACAACGGCGCCTACAGCGCCGGAATGATCCGTGGCGCGTATCACTTCGCGACCCCGAACACCACCGACGGCGCCACCCAGGCGCGGTTCTTCTACCAGAACGGTGGCGGCTGGTCGCCCGACGGCCGCACGCTCCCGCCCCTGCTCGACATCGAATACGGCACCGACGGGACCGGCACGTGCTGGGGGATGTCTCAGGGGGCGATGGTCCAGTGGATCTCCGCCTTCGTGTCGACGTTGCGCTCGCTCACCGGAGTGAACCCGGTGATCTATTCGACGGCGAACTGGTGGAACACGTGCACCGGTTCCAACAGCACGTTCGGAGCCTATCCCCTGTTCGTTGCGCGCTACGGCACGACGACGCCCGGTGCTCTCGCCGCCGGCTGGTCGAACTGGACGATCTGGCAGTTCGCGGACGCCGGGGCGTTCGCCGGCGACCAGGACATCTTCAACGGAACGCAAGCGCAGCTCACGCAGCTGGCACTCGGCTCCCCGGGCCCGACCGCGATCGCTCAGAAGTACGCGGCGGTGGGCGGGGCTTCCGGAGCGCTCGGCCCAGCGATCAGCTCCGTGCTGTGGATCAACCAGAACGGGGGCGGTTTCGGGCAGGCGTTCGCGAATGGGTCCATCTACTGGAGCGCAGCCAGCGGCGCGCACGTCGTGCTCGCCGGGGCGCTCCGCGACTTCTACTTCGGCCAGAGCGGCGCAGCCGGCGTCTATGGATGGCCCCTCAGCGACACGGCTCCGCTCGCCTCCAATGGAGGCGGTTACCAGCAGGCCTTCAGCGTCGGGGCGATCTACTCCTCGCCTGCGGGAACCTATTTCGTGGGAGGGGCCACACGCGAGGGGTTCTTCTCGCGCGGCGGAGCAGCCGGAGACCTCGGATGGCCGACGGCCCCCCTGACGTGCCCGTTCGCCAACGGCGGCTGTTCGCAACCCTTCCAGTACGGCCTGATCTACAACACGGCGGGCGGAGTCTGGTACATCGTGCAGGGATCCCTCTACACGGCATGGACCGCGGCCGGTTCGTTCTCAGGGTGGGGCTACCCCACGAGCAATCTCGTCACGATGTCGACCGTGAGCGGCGCCGGCACCGGCCAAGCCTTCAGCATCGCCTCCGTCTATGCCAAGTCGGGCTCGAGCCTGTACGCCGTCTCCGGAGCCGTCCGCGACTTCTACTTCGCGAAGGGTGGCGCGAACGGAGACCTCGGCTGGCCGGCCGGCGCGCAGACCTGCAGCAGCGACAGCTCGTCGTGCTCCCAGCTGTTCACCGGCGGGACGGTTTCGTGGGCTGCGGCGCGCGGGGCGGCCGTGACCTCGCCGCAGATCGATGCCGCGTACGCGGCGGCGGGCGGTGCTACCGGCTCGCTCGGACCGGCGACCAGCGCGCTGATCTGGATTCCGCAGAACGGAGGAGGACTCGGCAAGGCGTATACGAACGGATCGATCTACTGGACGGTGAACACCGGCGCGTTCCCCGTCTCCGGCGGTATCCGCACCGCCTACTTCGGCGCTTCCGGCTCAGCCGGCCCGCTGGGGTGGCCGACTGCCGCTCCGGTCTGCACCTACCGAGGAAGCGGCTGTTCTCAAGCCTTCCAGAACTCCTCCTTGATCGCCGGCCGGGCGTCCTCGGGGTACTACACGGTGACGGGCGCATATGTGCCCGCACTGACTGCGGCGGGAGGGCTTTCGGGAGCTCTGGGACTGCCCACTACCTCCGTGCTGACCATCAGCGCCAACGGCGGTGGCACGGGCCAGGTCTTCGACGGCGGCTCGATCTACTCCAGCGCGAAAGGCGCCTTCGCGGTGAGTGGCGGGATCCGTGACTTCTACTTCACGAAGGGCGGCTCTGCAGGCGTGCTCAGTTGGCCGACTTCGGTCGGATCGTGCAGCGGCGGTACCTGCACTCAGAAGTTCGCAGGTGGGACGGTCTCCTGGACGGCAGCAGGCGGGGGTGTGATCCTCCCCTGACCCGAGCTCCCGGGCGAGCTGGCCCTGACCTCAATCGTCGTCGGAGGCCAGGAACGCCTCGTGGTGATAGCCGTCGTCGTTCAGGATCGCGACCGTGGACTCCTCGACCTCGACGAACGCACCCGGGATGTCGTTGAGCGGCTCCGACACCACGACTTTGGCCTTATCGCCGAACACCTCCAACCGTGCGGCATCGGGGTACATCTCGCGGAGCTCCGGGATGGCGACCGAGTGGTACAGACTCCGGCTGCGGTGCGCGGTCGAATAGCGGAACGCCCACAGCGTCGCACCATCGGACAGTGCCAGCGTTCCCTGCATCGGGAAGCGGATGCCCTTCGCCTTGCCGACCTCCTCGACACGGCGGACGGCCTTGCCCACCGCCCCGATCGGGTCGTCCTGGAGGCCCAAGGTCAGTGCCAGGTAGAAGAACACCTCCGAATCGGTGGTGCCGTGGATCAGCGGGAACAATGACTCGTCCACAGAGAACGCCAGGTCGCGCTTCATCTGGGTGAAGCCGTCGAGGAAGCCGTTGTGCATGAACATCCAGTTCTCGTACCGGAAGGGATGGCAGTTCGTCTGCTGGATCGGCGGGCCGCCTGCCGCCCGCACGTGACCGAAGAACAACGGGCTGGCGATCGAGTTCGTCAGCTCCCGCAGGTTCTCGTCGTGCCAGGCCGGCTCGATCGAATGGAACAGCGCGGGAACACTCCCCGCCTTCGAACCCTCGGGATACCAGCCGAACCCGAAGCCGTCGCCGTTCACGGTCTCCGCGCCCAGCGGCGAGTTCAGGGACTGGGCGACGAGTGAATGCTGAGCGTCCAGGATCAGGACGGCAGGCTTGAGCGCCTCCCCCGAGTATGCGAGCCATCGACACATGACGTCCACCTCTCCGGACCGATCGGCTCGATCCGCGAGCACCATAACCCCCGGACCACTCCCCTGGGAATGGCCGGCGCCGACGCTCGCCCAGGATTCACTCAAGGTGATATGTCACACTTGGAGTGCGGAATACCCGTTCCGCATCCCACCCCTCTCAAAACGAAACGAGGCCGGCCCGTGCTCCGATTCACACCCTTCGCTCACACGTTCACCGCGACCGGACTGGTCCTCGGGCTCGCGGCCACCTCAACGCTGATGGTCTCGGTGACGCCGGCCACGGGCCTGGAGCGCTCCGCTTCGATGACCACCGTGCCCATGGCCGCAGCGCAGGAGCTCACCGTGGGTGCGATCGCGGATGTGTCCATCTTCGGTGTCGCGCGCGACGAGTGGGGCGTCGTCGTCCCGCCCGTCGTCGTCTGGCCGGTGGCAGGCGCCGCCATCTCGGACGACTTCGGGCACCGGGAGGCCCCGACCGAGGGGGCGTCGACGGAGCATCCGGGCGTCGACTTCGCGGCCCACGAAGGCACTACGGTGCGCACCGCGGCGACCGGAGTCGTCAGCGCCGTTGTGGCGCAGGACCACGGAGGCTGCGGCGTGAACATCGCCATCGACCACGTCGTACGCGGCCAGCACGTCACCACGCACTACTGCCACCTGGCGGGAGGCTCGGTCCGGGTCAGCCCCGGCCAGGCCGTCGTCGTCGGCGAGGCGATCGCCGCAGTCGGCAGCACCGGGATCTCGACGGGCGCGCACCTCCACTTCGAGGTCCGACCCGGCGGCGGCGCGCCGATCGACCCGTTGACCTGGCTCGGCGCCCTCGTGGCCTGAGACCGGCATCGGCCACTGCATCACCGTGGCGGCGCGAGTCGATCCCCCGTGACGTCGTGCGTGGGGACGACGACCACCGGGCGCGCCTGGTCGTGGGTGAGATGCGCGGCGACAGACCCGCCGAGCCACTCCTCGAGCGCCCGCTCGACGCCCCTCCCCCGCGTTCCGACCACGAGGAGGCGGGCGTCGAGCTCGGCCGCCAACCTGTTGAGGGCCTTTCCCGGGTCGCCGGCGAGGATGCGAAGGATCCACGGAGACGGTGTTCCGTCGACGCCCGCCGACCCGAGCGCCGCTCCGATGGAGGCCGCCAGCTCGAGCGCGATGTTCTCCTCCTCGGACGCCACATCGACGGGATGCAGGGACGCGGCCTCGCGCACGTCGGCGCGATCCCATTCCGTGAGGTAGCTGTCCTCGGTCACATACGCGCAGACCAGGGGGCGCTCGAGCGCTGCGGCAAGCCGCGCCGCCTCCCGCACCACCGCCGCGGACTGATCGGGATGCACGCCGACGATCACGGCGCCGCGTGTCGCCTCATCGCTCATGACGGTCGGACCGCGCTCGGTCTCGGCGCCGGTCTCAGGCCGACGGTCCGGAACCGGCGATGTTCACCAGCCACTGCACACCGAAGCGGTCGACGAGCATGCCGAAGCTGTCGCCCCACGGGGCTTTGGCGAGCGGTTCGAGGACCGTTCCTCCATCGATGAGCTTCTCGTAGTAGCCCGAGAGCTGCGCCTCGTCGTCCCCGCTCAGCGAGATCGAGATCTGCGTTCCCTCCTTCAGCTCCATGTGGGCGGGAACGTCCGCCGCCATCAGCGTGAAGCCGGCGTCCGTCGTCAGCTGGGAGTGCATGATGAGGTCGGCGTCCGACGGGTCCTGGCTCATGCCGAACTCCGCGAACGTGCTCTGCTGCAGGGTGCCGCCGAAGACCGACTGGTAGAAGTCCATCGCCTCGCGGGCCTGAGAGCGGAAATTGATGTACGGGTTGAGGATCGATGCCATCGTGGGATCTCCTTCGTGCGGACGCGGAGCGCGTCGCTCACCCACAGGCTACCCAGCGGGCCGCTGGAGCGGGAGTGTCAGCCCGCCGATTCCGCCTCCAGCGCCGGCGTCTCGAGGAGGCCGCGGTCGGGTCCCCGGTGATGGCCGGGGTCGGGGATGACGAGCAACGGACGCAACTGATCGTGTGCGAGCCTGGTCGAAACCGAACCACTCGTGAAGTGTTCGAGCATGCGGTCGAACCCCCGCCTCCTGCCGCCGACGACGATGAGACGCGCCTCGGTCGCGTGCGCGAGCTCGGCGAGCTCGTCGGCGACGTCGCCGGACAGTACGCGGACCCTCCACTGCGGGCGCGGCTGGATGGCGTCCAGCGCCGCGCGGATCGCGTCGATCAGATCGGAGGCGAGATCCTTCTCGGACGAGCCGTCGTCGAAGTCCGCTGTCACTTCGAAGTGCTCCGGACGATCCCAGCCCGTCGCGACCACGTCGGCCGCGACGTACGCGCAGACGAGTTCCCGACCCAGCTCGACGGCGACCCGCGCGCTGTGCAGGAGGACGTCGATCGGCTGACCGAGGTGGACCCCGACGATCACGGGCCCGGAATCAGGGAGCGGCGGGTGCGTCGTATGCGTCGCGTCTGTCGAGGAATCGCGGTCACCGGTCGGCTCAGCGGGACGGGGATGGGACACAGGCCCTCCTGGGGATCGTGGAGCCGTCAGCGACGACGCCCGGGGTTCGATGCCGAAACAGTAGACCGCGGCGCCCCGGGTTGCGGCTCGCTGTCGCGCCGCGGCGGTCAGCGGCGGTAGGCGTCCACGATCAAATCACCCCTGATCTCCCCCAGCGCCGAAAGGAGGCGGTCGACGACCGCATCGGTGACGCTCGACGCCTCGACGTCGTAGGGACCGAGCAACAGCAGGGGGCGGCAGCGCACGCGCACGACCTCCCAGCCCACGGCGCGTAGCAGGCGGTCTTTGCGGCGATCGGAGGCCTCCCTCGGGCCGACGTGCTCGAGACCATGCCGGCCGATGGTGTCGTATTCGATCGCGACTCGCAGTTCGGGGATCACGATGTCGGGCCAGACCTCCAGCTGGTCGTGGAACGGCCGCGCCACCCGCACAGCGTTGCACTCGAGGTCGACCACGAGTCTCTCGGCGATCCGCCGGCGGAGCTCCGGCTCCGCGGCCGACGCCGGCCGTGGAGCCCGCTCGCTCCGGAACGCCTCGCCGACCGCGACCCGGGCTGCTCCCCCGCGGGCGTTGCGGCACACGGGACACCGCCGGCCCCCGAGGATGCTTTCGACCGTGGCCGTGTAGACGCGGTGGCCCTCCGGGCACTGCCACGAATAGCGGGTGGCGGTGCCGTTCTCGTGCGAGAGCGGTGCACGCGACGCCGGTGTCGCGAGGGCGATCAGTTGCTCCCGGTTCATCGACGTGCGGTCGAGCCGCCGGCACAAGTAGCAGCGGTCGTCGTCCGGGTCGTTCTCGATGCGCCGCGGATCGCGGGCGTGGCCGCACGGGTGGAGGCCCGCATCGGGCTCCGGGGAACGGACGCGCGACGGGACGGCGAGCTCGGCGCACCACGGACACCAGGCGGAGCGCCGCCGCGTGCCGCCCGGGCGCGACCGCTGCTCCTGCGGCGTGGCGATGAAGCGGTGTCCCGCGTCGCACTCCCACTGCACGTAGACGTCGGCCGCGGGCGGGATCTGGCTGAGGACGACACCGGCGTTCAACTCCGGATGGAACTGGCGCACGAGCGCGGGATAGCGCTGCCAGTCGGCCCGATAGGTGCCGACAGGGTATGGCACGGTCAGCGCCTTGGACCACTGGCGCCGCGCCCACCACTGTGCGACGTTCTCGGTCACCTCGCCCCGTCCTTCACCTCACCACCGTACGAGCGGCCGCCGACACCGCGCACCTCACAGGACGAACGGGATGAGCGCGCGGCGTTCGACCGGGTAGTCGGCGAACGTCTCGTGGTACCAGCGGTGGTTCGCCATCGCCCGCGGCGCCAGGTTCGCGGTCGTGTAGAGGGCGAACGCCAGTCCGGCGAGCGACCACGTGGCGATCGCCCAGCCGAACCACTCGACGATCTCGCCGAGGTAGTTGGGGCTCGAGACGAAACGGAAGCCGCCACCCCCGGGAACCCGGTACCCGGAGCCGCTGCGCCGGAGTCCGCGCAGGATGCGATCGGAGCCCAGATTGAGCGCGTATCCGGCCACGAACACGGCGACGCCGAGCCAGAACCGTGGATCGGCGAGCCAGCTCGTGTGGTAGTCGCCGTACTCCGAGACCCAGCGGGCGTTGACCCACGCGTTGAGCAGGTTGAACAGGATCGCGAGCAGCATCACCAGCACCGGCATCCGCGAGCCCGAGCGCATGAGGAAGGGATACACGAAGGCCCGCTGCACGTAGTGCGCCTGCCAGAGCAGCAGGAACAGCACGGGGACGAGCTCGGCGCGGTGCGAGCCGAGCAGATAGAAGGCCAGGAAGGCCAGGCTCGCCGGAGCCTCCATGACGATCCAGCCGACCCGTGCCGGAACAGTCGGCCCCCAGCCGGCGCGGCCGTGCCGGCCGCCGTACGGAGCCACGATGAACTGCAGTGCGACGAACGTGACGGCGGCCAGGGCGAACTCGGCGCCGACGAACCACCAGTACGCACCCTCCGACATGTGCGGGAGTCTAGTGCGGCGCCGGCGTCTCAGTATGAAGTGGGCCCTACCTCCGGCGCTCTATCGAACGAACGAAGCGGTATAGAAGTGGGCCCTACCGGGATCGAACCGATGACATCCACGGTGTAAACGTGGCGCTCTACCAGCTGAGCTAAAGGCCCGTGCGACTCCACCCTAGCGGGTGGGCAGGGCGACCGGCGCCCGGTCAGACGTGTGCGGGAAGCAGTTCCAGCGCGGCGCGGTACGCCTCGATCGAGCGGGCCTCCCCCGGCGCGGTGATGAACGACGCGCGGATGATGCCGGTCTCGTCGATCAGGAACGTCGCGCGGTTCGCGAGGCCCTTCTCCGGGAGGAAGACGCCGTACTCCTTGGCGGTCTCGCCGTGCGGCCAGAAGTCGGCCAGGAGGCTGAAGTCGTAGCCCTCCTGCTCGGCCCAGGCCCGCAGCGTGTACTTGGAGTCCACGGAGATCGCCAGCACCTCGACGCGGTGGTCCTGGAACATCGCCAGGTTGTCGCGCAGCGCGCACAGCTCGCCCGTGCACGTGCCCGAGAAGGCGAGCGGGAAGAAGACGAGCGCGACGGCCTTGGAGCCGCGGAAGTCGCTGAGCCGGACCGAGCGGCCGTGCTGGTCGAGCAGTTCGAAGTCGGGAGCCTGGGTGTCGTTCTCCAGAGCCATGACGGTGTCCTTTCACGCGCTCCGGGGACGATTCCACCCGGCCGGCGCACGAGCACACAGCATAGACCCGGTTACCGAAAGCGCCAACCCGCGGGCGGTCACCGGTGCTCCCGAGTTGCGGCTAGGCTGAACGATGGTGCCCGCGGATTTGTCGTGACCCGACAAGCGGATGCGCGCCTTCCACGATCCGTCCGACACAAGAAAGAGGTCGAGGGTGACTGTAAACGACCAGGACCCGTATTCGGTGAATAACATCGACTCGGACCCCGAGGAGACCGCCGAATGGCGCGAATCCCTCGATGCACTGGTTGCGGCACACGGCCATGAGCGCGCTCGCGAGATCATGCTGAGCCTGCTGAAGCGCTCGAAGGAGCTGCACCTCGGCGTGCCGATGGTGCCGACCACCGACTACATCAACACCATCTCCCCCGAGAACGAGCCGGAGTTCCCGGGCGACGAGGAGATCGAGCGCCGCTACCGGGCGTGGATCCGCTGGAACGCGGCCGTCCTCGTGCACCGCGCTCAGCGACCCGGCATCGCCGTCGGCGGCCACATCTCGACCTACGCGTCGAGCGCCGCCCTCTACGAGGTCGGCTTCAACCACTTCTTCCGCGGCCAGGACCACCCGGGCGGCGGCGACCAGATCTTCATCCAGGGCCACGCCTCCCCCGGCACCTACGCCCGCGCCTTCCTCGAGGGCCGGCTCAGCGCCGACCAGCTCGACGGCTTCCGTCAGGAGAAGTCGCACGCGGGCGGCGGCCTGTCGTCGTACCCGCACCCGCGGCTCATGCCCGAGTTCTGGCAGTTCCCGACGGTGTCGATGGGCCTCGGCCCGATCAACGCCATCTACCAGGCGCAGCTCAACAAGTACCTCACCAACCGCGGCATCAAGGACGCCTCCGACCAGCACGTCTGGGCCTTCCTCGGCGACGGCGAGATGGACGAGGTCGAGTCGCGCGGTCAGCTGCAGGTCGCGGCCAACGAGAAGCTCGACAACCTCACCTTCGTCATCAACGCGAACCTCCAGCGCCTCGACGGCCCGGTGCGCGGCAACGGCAAGATCATCCAGGAGCTGGAGAGCTACTTCCGGGGTGCCGGCTGGAACGTCATCAAGGTCATCTGGGGCCGCGAGTGGGACGACCTCCTCGCCCGCGATGCCGACGGCGCCCTGGTCAACCTGATGAACCAGACGCCCGACGGCGACTACCAGACCTACAAGACCGAGAACGGCGCCTACGTGCGCGAGAACTTCTTCGGTCGCGACCCGCGCACGCTCGAGCTGGTCAAGGACTACACCGACGACGAGGTCTGGAACCTCAAGCGCGGCGGCCACGACTACCGCAAGGTCTACGCGGCCTTCAAGGCGGCCGTGGAGCACAAGGGCCAGCCCACCGTCATCATCGCGAAGACCATCAAGGGCTACGGCCTCGGTCCGTCGTTCGAGGGCCGCAACGCGACCCACCAGATGAAGAAGATGACGCTGGACAACCTCAAGACGTTCCGCGACGCGATGCGCATCCCGATCACGGACGCGCAGCTCGAAGAGAACCCGTACCTGCCGCCCTACTACAACCCGGGGCCGCAGGACGAGGCGATCGAGTACCTCCACGAGCGCCGTGCGGCGCTGGGCGGTTACGTGCCGGAGCGCCGCGTCAAGTACACGCAGCTGAACCTGCCGGACGACTCGGCCTACGCCATCGCCAAGAAGGGCTCCGGCACGCAGGAGATCGCCACCACGATGGCGTTCGTCCGCCTGTTGAAGGACCTCCTGCGCGCGAAGGACTTCGGTCACCGCATCGTCCCGATCATCCCGGACGAGGCCCGAACCTTCGGTATGGATGCGTTCTTCCCGAACGCGAAGATCTACAACCCGAACGGCCAGCACTACACGTCGGTCGACCGCGAGCTCCTCCTGGCCTACAAGGAGAGCCCTCAGGGCCAGATCATCCACGTCGGCATCAACGAGGCGGGCGCCCTCGCGGCGTTCACCAACGTCGGAACGTCGTACTCGACGCAGGGCGAGCCGCTCATCCCGGTCTACGTCTTCTACTCGATGTTCGGCTTCCAGCGCACGGGCGACGCCATGTGGGCCGCCGGCGACCAGATGGCGCGCGGATTCATGATCGGCGCGACCGCCGGCCGCACCACGCTGACCGGTGAGGGCCTGCAGCACGCCGACGGCCACTCGCTCGTGCTCTCGAACACGAACCCGGCCGTCGTCTCGTACGACCCGGCCTACGGCTACGAGATCGGGCACATCGTGCGCTCCGGCCTCGAGCGGATGTACGGCGACAGCCACCCCGACCCCAACGTCATGTACTACCTGACCGTCTACAACGAGCCGATCGTGCAGCCCGCCGAGCCGGAGGGCGTGGACGTGGACGGCATCGTCCGCGGCATCTACAAGCTCCGCGACGGTCAGGCCGAGGGGCCCAAGGCCCAGCTGCTCGCCTCGGGCGTCTCGGTGCCGTGGGCGCTCGAAGCGCAGCACCTGCTCGCGCAGGACTGGGGCGTGTCCGCCGACGTCTGGAGCGTCACCTCGTGGGGCGAGCTGCGCCGCGACGGCCTCAAGGCGGAGGAGCACAACTTCCTCTACCCGCAGCAGGAGAAGCAGGTGCCGTACGTCACCCGCAAGCTGCAGGGCGCCGAGGGCCCGTTCGTCGCCGTGACCGACTACATGCACGCCGTTCCCGACCAGATCCGCCAGTTCGTCCCGGGCGAGTACGCCACGCTCGGCGCCGACGACTTCGGTTTCTCGGACACCCGCGCGGCTGCACGCCGGTTCTTCAAGATCGACGGCCCGTCGATGGTCGTCCGCACTCTGGAGCTGCTCGCGGCCCAGGGCAAGGTCGACCCGAACGCGCCGGCCTGGGCGATCGAGAAGTACCTGCTGCACGACGTGAACGCCGGCACCACCGGCACCGCGGGCGGCGAGTCGTAGACCGCGGGCCCGTGCCGACGACACCGGAGAGGACGAAGTCCGAGACGCTTGCGTGGCTGCGCAAGATCTCGGGCGAACTCGCCACGACCACGCTGAAGCGGCTGGAGGACACGCTCCCCTGGTACCGGGACATGCCCCCCGGCCGCCGCAGCGCGGTCGGTCTGGTCGCCCAGGCGGGCATCTCGTCGTTCATCTCCTGGTTCGACGACCCGCGCTCGACGCCCTGGATCGCTGCCGACGTCTTCGGGGCGGCTCCTCGTGAGCTGCTCCGGAGCGTCAGCCTGCAGCAGACCCTCCAGCTCATCAAGATCACCGTGGAGGTGGTCGAGGAGCGGGTGAAGAGCGGCGGCAACGAGGCGCTCAAGGAGGCCATCCTCCTCTACTCGCGCGAGATCGCCTTCGCCGCGGCCGACGTGTACGCGCGCGCCGCCGAGGCGCGCGGCCTGTGGGACGCACGTCTGGAGGCGCTGGTCGTCGACAGCATCCTCACCGGCGAGTACGACGACGAGCTGCCGAGCCGGATCGCCGCGCTCGGCTGGCACGGCCACGGCGAGGTCAGCGTCCTGGTCGGCACCGCGCCCAAGATGCTCGACGTCGACCAACTGCGCCGTACCGCGCGGCACATGTCGGCCGACGTGCTGATCGGCGTGCAGGGCAGCAGGCTCGTGCTCGTGATCGGTCGCGCCATCCCGAGCGACAGCGCCCCGGAGGACGCGATCGGCACGGCGCCGATGATCAGCTTCCTCGAGATCGCACAGCAGCTCGAGCCGGGTTTCGGCCCCGGCCACCTGGTGCTCGGCCACGAGGTCGCGAGCCTGGTGGACGCCTCCAAGAGCGCCAAGGCCGCTCTGGCCGGGTTCGCGGTGGCCAAGGCGTGGCGCAACTGCCCGCGTCCCGTGCACGCCGACGACCTGCTGCCCGAGCGGGCGCTCGCGGGCGACGGCCTCGCGCGGGCCACGCTGATCAGCCGCATCTACCGGCCGCTGCAGGGCTACTCCACCGAGCTGCTCACGACACTGTGGTGCTACCTCGACAACGGTCGGTCGCTGGAGGCCACGGCACGCGAGCTGTTCGTGCACCCCAACACCGTGCGGTACCGCCTCAAGCGCGTGTCCGAGGTGATCGGCTGGGACGCGACCGGCGCCCGGGAGGCTCTCATCCTCCAGGCGGCCCTGATCGTCGGCTCGATCAACGAGCCGGACGCCCCGCGCCGGCACTGACGTGCACCGCGCTGTAGACATTCACAAAGCATCCGAGAATAGTTCGTACCTATCCGACACATCCGCTCGGCGGAAGATTGGCAGACTTGAACCCGTGATCGTCATCGTGTGCCCGGGACAGGGCTCCCAGACCCCCGGCTTCCTCGACCCGTGGCTCACCGAACCGTCGTTCCGCGAGCAGTTGACCGGCATCTCCGACGCCGTCGGCATGGACCTCGTCGCCCACGGCACCGTGAGCGACGCCGACACCATCCGCGACACCGCGGTGGCCCAGCCGCTCATCGTCTCGGCGGGTCTGCTGACGCTGTCCGCCCTCCTCGCCGACGGCCGTCGCGAGAAGATCGGCGGCATCGCCGGACACTCGGTCGGCGAGCTGACGGCCGCGGCCGGCGCCGGTGTGCTCTCCGAGACCGACGCCGTCGCCTTCGTGCGCGAGCGCGGGGCGGCGATGGCCCGTGCAGCCGCGGAGGCCCGCACCGGCATGAGCGCCGTCATCGGCGCCGACGAGGCCGAGCTCCTCGCGACGCTGGACTCGCTGGGGCTCTCCCCCGCCAACTACAACGGCGGCGGCCAGATCGTCGTCGCGGGCGACCTCGACGCCCTCGCAGCACTGGCGGAGCAGCCCCCCGCACGCGCCAGGGTCATCCCGCTCCAGGTGGCCGGGGCCTTCCACACGCGCTACATGGCGTCGGCTGTTCCCCCGCTCGAGGCCTTCGCCGCCACGCTGAGCACGAACGACCCGACACTCCGGCTCTGGACGAACAAGGACGGCTCGGAGGTCACCGACGGCGCCGAGTTCCTCCGCCTCCTCGTCGGCCAGGTCTCGTCGCCGGTCCGCTGGGACCTCGACATGCAAGCCTTCCAGGACGCCGGCGTGACCGGCATCATCGAGGTCGCCCCGGCCGGCGCGCTGGTGGGCCTCGCCAAGCGCGGCCTGAAGGGTGTTCCCGCCGTCGCGGTCAAGACGCCCGACGACCTGCCCGCCGCATTCGACCTCATCGACCAGGCCGCCTAGGAGAGAATCCGATGACCCACCCCACTCTGCAGCAGTCCCACGGTCCGCAGTACACCCGCATCCTCTCGATCGGCGCCGCGCGCGGCGACCTGATCGTGCCGAACGACGACCTCGTCGGCCCGATCGACTCGTCCGACGAGTGGATCCGTCAGCGCACCGGCATCATCACCCGCACGCGTGCCAGCCACGACATCGGCGCCGTCGACCTCGCTACCGAGGCGTCGAAGGAGGCCATCGCGAAGTCGGGCGTCGACCCGAAGCTGATCGACGCGGTCATCGTCGCGACGATCTCGAACCCGCGGCAGACCCCGTCGCTGGCCGCCGTGCTCGCCGACAACGTCGGCGCCAACCCGGCCGCGGCCTACGACATGAACGCGGCCTGCGCCGGATACGCCTACGCAGTGGCCCAGGCGGACGCGCTCATCCGCACCGGCCAGGCGCACTACGCCCTGGTCGTCGGCGCAGAGAAGCTCTCGGACGTCGTCGACCCGACCGACCGCACCATCTCCTTCCTGCTCGGCGACGGCGCGGGCGCCGTGGTGATCGGCCCGAGCGAGTACCCCGGCATCGCCAAGACCGTCTGGGGCTCCGACGGCTCCAAGGCCGGCGCGGTCGGGATGGGCAGCACGCTCACCGAGTTCCGCGACGGCGAGGCCCCGTGGCCCACGCTGCGCCAAGACGGCCAGACGGTCTTCCGCTGGGCGGTCTGGGAGATGGCCAAGGTCGCCAAGCAGGCGCTGGACGCCGCCGGCGTCACGCCTGACCAGCTCGCGGCCTTCATCCCGCACCAGGCGAACATGCGCATCGTCGACGAGTTCGCCAAGCAGCTGAAGCTGCCGGAGACCGTCGCGATCGCCCGCGACATCGAGACGACGGGCAACACGTCCGCGGCCTCCATCCCGCTGGCGACGCACCGGCTCCTCCAGGAGCACCCCGAACTGTCCGGCGGCCTCGCGCTCCAGATCGGCTTCGGCGCCGGTCTGGTCTTCGGCGCGCAGGTCGTCGTGCTCCCCTAGGGCCTGCCCTAGACTGATCAACGGTCAAAACGACACCCCTCAAGGAGAAAACACCATGGCATTGTCCACCGAAGAAGTTCTTGCCGG
This sequence comes from Leifsonia sp. Leaf336, assembly GCF_001423695.1. Lineage (GTDB taxonomy): Bacteria > Actinomycetota > Actinomycetes > Actinomycetales > Microbacteriaceae > Leifsonia. The sequence goes on along the minus strand of NZ_LMOZ01000001.1, from coordinate 1,712,755 downwards.
CCTGGCCGAGCTCATCAACGACGAGACCGGCATCGCGACCGACACGGTTGAGCTGGACAAGTCGTTCACCGACGACCTCGACATCGACTCGATCTCGATGATGACCATCGTGGTCAACGCCGAGGACAAGTTCGACGTCAAGATCCCGGACGAAGAGGTCAAGAACCTCAAGACCGTCGGCGACGCCGTCGAGTTCATCGTCAAGGCGCAGGACGCCTAAGCACCGCAAGAAACTTCCTCCGCGCGGGCGGTCCTCCCCCGGGGTTCCGCCCGCGTCGGCGGCAGCGTCGTGCGCGCTTAGCCGTCATCCCTACTACCCGGAGTTGCCGTTATGACCAAGAAGATCGTCGTCACCGGCGTGGGCGCATCCTCCCCGCTCGGTGGCACCGCCCCGGAGAGCTGGGCCGGCCTGCTGGCCGGAACGTCCGGCGCTCGCAGCCTCACTCACGACTGGGTGGCAGAGCTCGAGCTGCCCGTCACGTTCGCCGCGGAGGCGCTCGTGCGCCCCGACACCGTCCTCGAGCGACCGGTCGCGAAGCGTCTCGACCCGTCCAGCCAGTTCGCGCTGGTCTCCGCGATGGAGGCCTGGGCCGACGCCGGCTCGCCGGAGGTCGCCCCCGAGCGCCTCGGCGTCGACTATGCGACCGGCATCGGCGGTGTCTGGACCCTCCTCGACGCGTGGGACACCCTGCGCGAGCGCGGCCCGCGTCGCGTCCTGCCGATGACGGTCCCGATGCTCATGCCCAACGCGGCCTCCGCCGCCGTGTCGATGCACTTCGAGGCCCGCGCGTTCGCGCGCACCGTGGCCTCCGCGTGCGCGTCGAGCACCGAGTCGCTCGTCAACGCCTACGAGCATCTCCAGGCCGGTCTGGCCGACGTCGTGATCGCCGGAGGCACCGAGTCGGCGATCCACCCGATCACCATCGCGTCGTTCGCGTCGATGCAGGCGCTGTCGCGCCGCAACGACGACCCGGCAACGGCCTCCCGCCCCTACAGCGTCGACCGCGACGGTTTCGTGATGGGCGAAGGCGCCGCCAGCCTCGTCCTCGAGACCGAGGAGCACGCGCTCGCGCGCGGCGCCCACATCTACGCCGAGATCGTGGGCGGAGGCGTGACGGCCGACTCGTACCACATCACCGCCAACGACCCGGAGGGCCGCGGCGCCAGCCGTGCCGTCCGGCTCGCCCTCGAGCAGGCCGGCGCCTCGCCCGACGAGGTCACGCACATCAACGCGCACGCCACCAGCACGCCCGTCGGCGACCCCTCGGAGTACGTCGCTCTGCGCGAGGTCTTCGGCGAAAGGGTGCACGACATCCCCGTGTCGGCGACGAAGGCGTCGACCGGCCACCTGCTCGGTGGCACGGGCGCCCTGGAGGCTGTGTTCACCATCTTCGCGCTGCGCGACCGCATCGCGCCGCCGACGATCAACATCACCGAGATGGATCCGGCGATCCCGCTCAAGGTGTCCGGCGAGCCGCAGCCGCTCGGCGACGCGCCCCAGCTCGCGATCAGCAACTCGTTCGGGTTCGGCGGGCACAACGCCGTCGTTGCGATCCGCTCCGTCTGAGGCGCACCCGCACAGCGAGAAGGAGGGCCCCGGTCGATCGACCGGGGCCCTCCTTCGTTCACCGCGTGCGGGCGGCAGAGCCAGGCCCGCCGCGGGAGTCGTCGTCAGCCGACCTTGTGCAGCCAGATGACGGAGGTGTCGTCGTGGGCGCGCCGGAACGGCTCCAGCTCGTCGTCCCACGCCTGCCCGAGCGCCAGCCGCAGTTCGCGGTGGAGTTCGAGCGGGTTCGGGCCCGCGACCTCCATCGCGTAGCGGATGCGGTCCTCGGGCACGACAGTGTTGCCGGCCGTGTCGGTCTGCACGAAGAAGATGCCGAGATCGGGCGTGTGCATCCAGCGGCCGCCGTCGGTGCCGAGACCGGCGTCCTCGGTGACCTCATAGCGCAGGTGCTCCCACCCGCGGAGCGCCGTCGCGAGACGTGCGCCTGTGCCCTGGGGCCCGTCCCAGAAGAACTCGGTGCGCTGAGCGCCCCTGAGCACCGGCTGCGTCTCCCACGTGAAGTTGACGGCGCGACCGAGAGCGCGTCCTGCCGCCCACTCGATGTGAGGGCAGAGCGCGCTAGGAGAGGAGTGCACGTAAAGCACTCCTCGGGCTGCGTGAGCCGTCATGGTTTCCTCCGTTCATCGGTACGTCTTCCCCTACGACCGCGAACGTGATCCATGACATCTATGAAGTTGGCTACGGCGATTATGCCCGACAACGCGCCCGAGTTACAAGATTGTGATTCGGCGATTCCTCCGCGCCAACGGGCGATGAGCGGAATAGCATACCGAGTATGTCGGTCCAGTATGGTTTCCTCGCGGTGCTGACCCAGGGCCCCGCCTACGGCTCGCAGCTCCAGAACGAGTTCCTCCTGCGTGCGGCGAACCGCCGCCAGCTCAATGCCGGGCAGGTGTATTCCACCCTCGATCGGATGAGCGAGCAGGGCCTGATCGAGTCGGCGGGCGAGACCGACGACGGCCTCCCGCTCTACCGTCTCACCGAGTCAGGGGCGCGGGAGGCGAGGACCTGGCTCACGGCCGGCCCCGCCGACGCGCGACCGGATTGGGACGAGATGCAGGACCAGGTGCTCGTCGCCGCGTCGATCGACGGCGCCGATGCTCCGGCGGTGGTGGCCGACTATCGTGCCGCGTTCGCCGAGCGGATCCGCGAACTCACCCATGATGCGGATTCGCGTGCCGTGCTCGCCGCGAACCGCGCCGCCGAACTCGGAGCGCGGGCCGCCATCGAATGGCTCGATGAGGTCGCGGCCGCGCTCTCCGCGCATCCCGGAGCCCTTGCGCAGCCACGCTGCCCCGAGCGCCCGCGCCGCGGGCGCAAGCCCGCCGCGGTCGACTGAATCGACCGCAGGGAGGTCAGTGGAGGAGCGTGCCGTCCGCGGCCAGCACGTTCTTCTCCCCGGCCTCGATCGGCACCGTGAAGCGGTTCTGGGCCGGCGGCAGCGGGCAGTTGAAGTTGTAGCTGAACGCGCACGGCGGCAGCACGGCGAGGTTGAAGTCGAGCGTGACCGTGCCGTCCTCGTTCGGGACGACGAACAGGAAGCGGCCGACGGAGTAGGTGCTCTCGCCGTTGGTGGAGTCGGCGAAGACCAGCTGCAGCGCGCGCCCGGCCTTGAATGCGGCGAGGTTGTAGTCGACGCCGTCCTTCGTGAACGTGATCTCGCCCGGGATGACCATGTCGCGGGTGGCGCCGTCGTCTTTGAGGTGCTCGAAGCCGACCGTCTTGCCGCCCTCGATCGCCGTGAACTTCGCGGTGATGATCCACTCGGGGTTGAACGGGAACGCGTCGATCGAACCGAAGCGCTGGATGTCGTCCGACTGCGCGTCCCACACGCGGAGGGCGTAGTCGCCCTGTTCGCTGGCGATCACGAAACCGGTGACGGTGTCGCTGAAGCGCACCGCCGACGGGTTCGGGTCGTCTTTGCCGCGGACGATCGCGGAGCCGTCGACCAGCACTTCGTCGACGAAGATGTTGTCGGTGGCGGCGGCCGTCACCCGGAGGCCGGACTCGCCGGCGGGAAGCGGAGACCAGAGACCGGGGATTCCCCAGACGGGCTGCTCGGAGGCCGGGTCGCCCGTGATCCATTGCGTGTTGACCAGCGCCAGGTTGCCCTGCGGGGCGGTGACGGCCTGCTCGCGGCGTGCGTGGTAGCGGGCGAGGACCGCGTCGGGATCGGCGGGGGCTGCGGTGTCGGTCATGGTCTCCATCCTCTGTCAGATCGGTAGCGACAACCAAGCGCGACACTCCCCCATTCCCGGCCGACCTCCGTCGTCGTCACTTCGCCTCGCCGTAGCTGTCGACGATCGCTGCCGTCACCGGGAAATCGACAGGGAAGCCTCCGAAGAGCAGCCGGCCGGCCAGGGCCGCCGACTCGGTGACGGCCGCCGCGACGGCGTCGGCCGATTCGGCGGGTGCGTGCACGATGACCTCGTCGTGCAGGAAGTAGACGAGGTGCGGCCCCGCCGTCAGCGACTCGCCCGCAGGGGTCAGTTCGGCGAGCCGATTCCTCAGCTCGGCCATCCAGCACAGCGCCCATTCCGCGGCGCTCGCCTGCACCACGAAGTTGCGCGTGAACCGGCCCCAGTCGCGCGCCTGGGACCGCGCGCGGCGCTCGTCCGCGGGTGTCGACTCCGCCCCGGAGGCCGCCGACTGCGAGTTCCTCCAGCCGGCCCCGGGAGGCGGCGAGCTGCGGCCGAGCCGCGAGGTGACGACGCCGCCGTTCTCCCCGGTGCGCGCGGCGTCCTCCACCAGGCGCACGGCGCGCGGGAAGGCGCGAGCGAGCCGGGGCATCAGCCGGCCGCTGTCGCCCGTCGTCGCGCCGTACATCGCTCCCAGCATGGCGACCTTGGCCTGAGCGCGCTCGGCGACGGCGCCGGTGGCGACGATGCCCGCGTAGAGATCGCGGCCCCGCCCGGCCGCCGCCATGGCGGTGTCGCCGGCCAAGCCGGTCAGGATGCGCGGCTCGAGCTGAGCGGCGTCCGCCACGACGAGTTTCCAGCCCGGGTCTGCCACCACCGCGCCGCGCACCTCCTTGGGAAGCTGCAGGGCACCGCCGCCGCGTGTGGCCCAGCGGCCGGTGACGACTCCGCCCGGGAGGTAGTCGGGGCGGAACCGCCCGTCGGCCACCCAGGTGTCGAGCCAGACCCAGCCGTTCGCCGAGTACAAGCGCGACAGCTTCTTGTAGCGCAGCAGCGGAGGGATGGCGGGGTGATCGAGCTCGCGCAGCTCCCACGACCGCGTGGAGGTCGCCATCAGCCCGGCGCGCTGGAGGGCTTTGAGCACCTCCGGCGGGCTGTCCGGATTCAGGCCGGGCGTCTCGAGCAGGTCGCGTAGCCGCGTCACCAGCTCCTCCATGATCGCGGGCCGGCCGTACCGCGGGCGCGGGCCGAGCAGCTGCGTGAGCAGCGCGTCGTGCCGCTCGACGCTGTACGGGAGGCCGGCGTGCCGCATCTCGGCGGCGATCAGCGCACCGGCCGACTCCGCAGCCAGCAGCAGGCGGAGGCGCCCGGGCTCGGTGCTCGTGGCCGCGGCGTCCTGCTGGGCGGCGAACTCCGCGGCCGCCGACGGCAGGGCCGCCGTCTGCGCGCGGGTCGTCGTCGAATCGGCGGCGTCGAGGTCGAACAGCGTCGCCGACGTCGGCACCGGCGCCTCCTCGAGGTGGGCGGCGTCATCCCACGACCCTGGAGGCGCGAGCGCCAGGCCCGAGCGCGCACTCAGCGTCGACGCGCGCAGGATCGCGTGGCTGAGCCGGAGGTCGACGCAGCGTTCGACGCGCACGCCGGCGCGCAGCAGCGGCGGGTACCAGGTGCGGGTGTCGCTCCAGACCCACCGCGGACGCGCTGCGACCTCCTCGGCGCGGACGAGCTCGGGAAGCTCGGCCTCCTCGATCTCGACAGCGTCGCGGTCGTGCCGGATCACGGCGACCCGGCCGGGCGCGGCTCGCTCGAGGAGGATGTGCACCCTCCGATTCTCGCCGCAGCCGGCGACACTCTCCGAATCGGCGGAGGAGCGCTATAGTGAGCAACACTCATTTCGTGACGATGCCGACCCGAAAGGCGATTCGCGATGACCGAATACCTGCACGACTCCCAGGGCGTCTGGATCGCTTTCCGGACCGGACCGCGGGCGCGCTACCTGTTCAATCCGGACGGCGATTGGATCGGCTGGTTCCCCTGGGGCGACGATGACGCCGTGACACCCGGCGGAGCCTATCTCGGCACCGTGCACGGCGACCGTCTGTTCACCGACGCCGGCCACCCGTACCGCGGCGACCCGGGCTACCCAGGAGCGCCCGGCTATCCGGGAGCCGCACCGTACCCGGGCGCGGGGACGTACTCCGGCCTGCCCTCGGCGTGCGACGACGTGCCGAGCAACCTCCTCTGGCCGCGCATCGCGTCCTGAGGGCCTCGGCCGGCCGGTAGCGTCACCCGGTTACCATCACCCGGCCAGCGCCGTCAGCCGCGAGCGCAGCTCCGGCCACGCAGCGCCGAACCCCGGGTGCAGCGGGAGGCCGGTGACATCGGGCACGGCCACCCAGCGCAGTTCGATGCTCTCGACATCGGCCATGTGCGGCTCGAAGGTCCGCACCGCCTGGGCGACCACGGTCGTGTACGACCAGAATCCGAGGTCGAGCACGCTCGTGAAGAGCACCTCCACGGCGTCCGCCGGCACTGCGGCCTCCTCGGCCGCCTCGCGCAGAGCGCCCTCGACGGCGGTCTCGCCCTCGTGGCGGGCGCCGCCCGGGAGGCCCCAGGTGCCCCCGAAGTGGCTCCAGTCGGCACGGTGCTGAAGCAGCACGCCGCGACGCAGATCGTGCACGAGCAGCCCCGCGGCGCCGAAGCGGCCCCAGAACCGTTCGCCGTTCGGACCTTCCACCCATGCGTCGCCGGAGTTCACGTCTCCACGTTAGCCGCCCGTCCGGGGTGCTGACGCCGTGTGTCGGTCCTAATGTGTTGCAATGACACTCGAACGTTGGCGCCACCTCACCGAGTGGCCGCTCACCGCCGCTGCAGCGGTGTTCCTCGTCGCCTACGCCTGGGAGGTCATCGCCAACCTCCACGGCACCCAGCTCATCGTCGCCGAGACCATCATCTGGGTGACCTGGTGCGTGTTCCTGCTCGACTACGCCGTCTGCCTCGCGCTGGCCCCGCACCGGTGGCGCTGGTTCTACACCCATCTGTTCGACCTCGCGATCGTCGTGCTGCCCATGCTGCGGCCGCTTCGTCTGCTGCGCCTGGTGACGATCCTGGCGATCCTCCAGCGCAGCGCGGGCACGGCGTTCCGCGGCCGGGTGCTCGTGTACGTCGCCGGCGCGGGCAGCCTCCTGGTCTTCACGGCGGCGCTCGCTGCGCTCGACGCGGAGCGCGGCGTCCCGCACTCGCACATCGAGACGTTCCCCCAAGCGGTCTGGTGGGCCTTCGAAACGATCTCGACGGTCGGCTACGGCGACTACACGCCGGTCACCGACGTCGGTCGGCTGGTGGCGGTCGGCCTCATGATCGGAGGGATCGCGACGCTCGGCATTGTGACCGCGACCCTCGCCTCCTGGATCGTCGACCGGGTCGCCCAGACCGAGATCGACACCCGGTCGGCGACCCGCGGTCAGATCCGCGAGCTGTCGGCCCAGGTCGCCGAGCTCAAGGCGCTGCTCGAGAAGAAGTCGGCCTGATGCCGCAGCGCAGCGCGGCGGTGCTCCTGCACCGCGACACCGGGAACGGCCGCGAGGTGTGGATCGCGCACATGGGAGGCCCGTTCTGGGCGCGCAAGGAGGAAGGCGCGTGGACGCTGCCCAAGGGACTCGTGGAGGCGGACGACACCGACGAGCTCGCGGCGGCCCGGCGCGAGTTCGCCGAGGAGATGGGCACGCCCTCCCCCATGGCCGACTACATCGGGCTGGGCGAGTTCCGCGCCTCGTCGAAGACGTTCGTCGTGTTCGCCGCAGAAACGGACTTCGGGCCGATCGAACTGGCCAGCAACACGTTCGAGCTGGAGTGGCCGCCGCGCTCGGGGACGATGAAGGAGTTCCCCGAGGTGGACGCCGCCGGCTGGTACCCGATCGAGGACGCGCGCACGAAGCTGGCGAAAGGACAGCGGCCCATTCTGGACGCACTGCTCCGCCACCTCCACCCGATCGAAGATCGGTAGCGCGCAGCGGGCACCTCCGGACGTATCGTTGGCTGCACGTGCGGGACGAAGGAGGAGCAGGTGGCGAAGAAGAAGGCAGAGAAGGACGCCGAGAAGGCGCTGATCGCCGCGCGGGCCGCGGTCGACGAGGCCCAGCGCCTGGTCAAGAAGCTCGACAAGAAGACCCGCAAAGAGGCGGACGAACTGGCTGCGGCGCTGGAGCAGGCCGCGAAGGACGCCAAGAAGGCCGCTCAGCGCGCTCGCAAGACGGCCGAGCATGCGGCGAAGGACGCCAAGGAGAAGGCGCAGACCGCCCGGGAGAGGGCGCGCACCGCCGCCTCCGTGCCCGCTGCGAGCACCGGTATCCCGACGTTCCGCGACCTGCGCGACCGGGCCAAGTCGCAAGGCATCCAGGGCTACTCGCGGATGAACAAGGCGCAGCTCCTCCATGCGCTCGGCGAAGGGTAGGACGTGACGCCCGACGACGCGCTGTTCACCGGCCGGTAACCAGCCGCTCCTACGGTTGCGGCCGTGACAGACACCTCCGCGCGGCCGGCGATCCTCTCCGCCCTGGCCGCCGCGCCTGCGCCGCGAACCCTGATCGACATCCTCCGTGAGCAGGCCGCACGGAACCCGCAGGGCTCGGCGATCGAGGACGCCAGGGGCGCGCTCAGCTACCGGGAGCTCCTGGCCCGCGTCGTCGTGACCGCGGCGCGGCTGCACGAGGCCGGAGTGCGCAGGGGCGACCGGATCGGCGTGCGGATGGCGTCGGGAAGCCGCGAGCTCTACCTCGCGATCCTCGGGGTGCTCGCCGCCGGCGCCGCCTATGTGCCCGTCGACGCCGACGACCCGCAGGAGCGCGCAGACCTGGTCTTCGGCGAGGCCGACGTGCGCGGGGTGATCACCGACGACGGCTATGTGCCCACCGCCTCCGCCGATGCGATCACGGTCGACGCTGTGCGCGTCGGCGCCGTGCAGGCCGGCGAGCCACACCCGAGCACCTCCGGCCTCCCGCTCATCGAGCCGCCGACACCGGAGGACGACGCCTGGATCATCTTCACCTCCGGTTCGACGGGGACCCCCAAGGGCGTCGCGGTGCGCCACCGCTCGGCGGCCGCGTTCGTCGACGCCGAGGCGCGACTGTTCCTGCAGAGCGAACCCATCGGGCCCGGCGACCGGGTGCTGGCCGGGCTGTCCGTCGCGTTCGACGCCTCCTGCGAGGAGATGTGGCTCGCCTGGGGCCACGGCGCGTGCCTGGTGCCCGCTCCGCGGTCGCTCGTGCGAACCGGCATGGACCTCGGCCCCTGGCTCGCGGCCCGCCGCATCACCGTCGTGTCGACCGTCCCGACGCTCGCCGCGCTCTGGCCGACGGACGCGCTCGACACCGTCCGGCTGCTCATCTTCGGCGGGGAGGCCTGCCCGCCCGAGCTCGTGAACCGGTTGGCGGTGGAGGGCAGGGAGGTCTGGAACACCTACGGCCCCACCGAAGCGACCGTCGTCGCCTGCGCGAGCCTCCTGACCGCGGGCGAGCCCGTGCGCATCGGGCTGCCGCTCGACGGCTGGGACCTGGCGGTGGTGGGACCTGACGGCTCCCCCGTGGCCGACGGCGAGAGCGGCGAGCTGATCATCGGAGGCGTCGGGCTCGCCCGCTACCTCGACCCGGCGAAGGACGCCGAGAAGTACGCGCCGCTCCCCTCGCTCGGCTGGGAGCGCGCGTACCGCAGCGGCGACCTGGTGCGCTTCGACCCGGCCGGCCTGTTCTACCTGGGCCGCGCCGACGACCAGGTGAAGGTGGGCGGCCGCCGCATCGAGCTCGGCGAGGTGGAGGCCGCCCTGCAGCAGCTGCCCGGCGTCTCCGGCGCTGCCGCGGCAGTGCGGCGCAGCGCCGCGGGAAACGACGTGCTGGTCGGCTACCTCGCCGTTCCTGACCGCGCAATCTTCGACCGCCGTATCGCCCTCGAGGAGCTGCGCGCCGAGCTGCCCGCCGCTTTGGTGCCGTTGCTGGCCGTGGTGGACGACCTCCCCGTCCGGACCTCCGGGAAGGTCGACAGGGCGGCATTGCCGTGGCCGCTCGAGGAGGCCGACGACGACGCCCCCGACCTCGACCCGGTCTCCGAGGCGCTCGCCGGCGACTGGCGGAGCGTGCTGGGCCTGCCGGTGAGCGGCCTCGACGACAACTTCTTCGACCTCGGCGGAGGCTCGCTGGCCGCCGCGCAGCTCGTCTCGTTGGTGCGCAGACGACACCCGGACATCACGGTCGCCGACATCTACGCCCATCCCCGCTTCGGCTCGCTCGCAGCGGCGCTCGCCGAGAGCTCGCCGTCGGCGTCGGCCGCCTCCACCCACGTCGTGCCGCCGACTCCCCTGCGCATGCAGGTGCTGCAGACCCTGCTCGGCGTCCCGCTGTTCATCCTCAACGGCATCCGCTGGCTGCTCTACCTGCTGACGGCGGCCGCCGTCCTCCGGCCGTTCGGCGGCTTCGGGCTCCTGCCGGAGGTGAACCTGGTCTGGCTCGTCGTCGGGCTCGTCGTCTTCGTCACGCCGTGGGGACGGATGGCGATCGCGGTGGTCGCCGCGCGCCTGCTGCTGCTCGGCGTCACGGCGGGCGACTATCCGCGCGGCGGCGGCGTGCACCTGCGGCTGTGGCTCGCCGAGCAGGTCGCGCACCAGATCGGCGCGGCCAGCCTCGCCGGGGCGCCGTGGATCAGCTACTACGCTCGCGCGCTCGGCGCGACCGTCGACCGCGGGGTCGACCTGCACGCTCTGCCTCCGGTGACGGGGATGCTGCGGATCGGAGCAGGCGCCTCCGTCGAGCCGGAGGTCGACCTGGCCGGCTATTGGATCGACGGCGACCTCGTGCGCATCGGCGAGATCCGGATCGGCGCCGGCAGCTCGGTCGGCACGCGCAGCTCGCTGATGCCGGGCGCCAAGATCGGCCGCGATGCGACGGTCGCTCCGGGGTCCGCGGTGTTCGGCCGGGTGCCTGCCGGGCAGAACTGGGCCGGCTCCCCCGCCGTCCGGGTGGGCAAGGCGCGCGAGTGGTGGCCGGCCGAGCGACCGCAGCGGCGCACCAGGTGGGTCGCGGCGTACGCCGTCGCCTCCCTCGTGGTCTCGCTCGTCCCGGTGATCTCGCTCGCGGTGGGCGGTCTCGTGGTGGCGGCATTCACCCGCGGGGCTGCCAGCCTGGCCGACGCCGTCCCCGGCGCGCTCGCGGCGGTCGTGCCGGCCACGCTCGCCTCCGGCGTGGTCCTCGCCGGTCTGGTCGTGGTCCTGGTCCGGCTGCTCGGTCTCGGGCTCGACGAAGGCGTGTACCCGGTGCGCAGCAGGATCGGCTGGCAGGTCTGGTCGACCGAGCGCCTGCTCGATACGGCGCGCACGCTGCTCTTCCCGCTGTATTCGAGCCTGTTCACCCCGGTCTGGTTGCGGATGCTGGGCGCGCGCGTCGGCCGTGATGTGGAGGCCTCCACGGTGCTGCTGCTGCCGGCGATGACGAAGATCCGCGACGGCGCGTTCCTGGCCGACGACACTCTCGTGGCCTCCTACGAGCTCGGTGGAGGCTATGTGCGGGTGGCGGAGGCCGAGATCGGCACGCGCGCCTTCCTCGGCAACTCCGGCATGGCCGGCGGCGGCAACCGGGTTCCGCGGGACGGCCTGGTCGCCGTGCTCTCCGTCGCGCCGCGCAAGGCGAAGGCCGGGTCGTCGTGGCTCGGCTCGCCGCCGGTCAAGCTGCGCCGGCGGGCCCAGGACGCCGATCTCTCGCGGACGTTCGAGCCGCCGACGGCCCTCCGCGTCGCGCGCACGGCGTGGGAGCTGCTGCGCATCGTCCCGGTGTTCGTCACCTGCGCGATCGGCCTCGCGGTGCTGCTCACGCTGGGTGCGCTCACGGAGAGCCTCGGCATCGTCTGGGGGATCGTCCTCAGCGGTCCTGTGCTCCTGGTCGCCGGGGCGGTCGCCGCGGTCGTGAGCACTGCCGCCAAATGGGTGCTGCTCGGGAGGCTGAAGCCCGGCGAGCATCCCCTCTGGTCGTCGTTCATCTGGCGCAGCGAGGTCTCCGACACGTTCACCGAGATGGTCGCGGCGCCGTGGTTCGCCTGGTCGGCGGCCGGGACCCCCGCGCTGGTCTGGTGGCTGCGGAGCCTGGGCGCCCGCATCGGCAGCGGTGTGTGGATCGACAGCTACTGGCTCCCGGAGGCCGATCTGGTCGAACTGGGCGATGCCTCCACCGTCAACCGGGGCTGCGTCGTGCAGACCCACCTGTTCCATGATCGAATCATGAGTATGGACGAGGTGATCATCGAGCGCGGAGGCACGCTGGGGCCGCACAGCGTCATCCTGCCGGCGGCGGCGATCGGTTCCAACGCGACCGTCGGACCCGCCTCCCTCGTGATGCGCGGCGAGACCGTTCCCGAGCGCAGCCGGTGGAGCGGCAACCCGATCGGGCCGTGGCGTGACGTGACCGTGCGAGAGTACCGTGCAGTGCGATGACCACGGCTCCCACCAGCGCTGACGCCGCTCCCACCGCGTCCCACTCGTACCTCCCGCGCTCCGGCACCGACGACTTCTCCGTGCTCTCGTACGACCTCGATCTGAGCTACAAGGTCACGACCAACCGGCTCGACGCCACCGCCGTGATCCGGGGACGCGCCAACGTCCCGCTCGCGGCCATCTCCCTCGACCTGGTGCACCTGCGCGCCAAGCGCGTCCGGCTCGACGGGGACAAGCGCACCCGATTCACGCAGTCCCCCACGCACGTGCGGGTGAAGGCCGCCAGACCGATCGCGGCGGGGGACGAATTCACGGTCGAGATCGCCTACGACGGCTCCCCCATCCCCCGCCGTACGCGGTGGGGAACCCTGGGATGGGAGGAGCTGAGCGACGGCGTCATCGTCGCGTCGCAGCCGTCGGGCGCGCCGACCTGGTTCCCCTGCAACGACCGGCCGTCCGACAAGGCGGCGTACCGCATCACGATCACGACCGAGCAGCCGTACACGGTGCTGGCCACCGGCGAGCTCGCGCAGCACACCGTGAGTGGAGGTCGCGGGACCTGGACGTTCGAGCGCACCGAGCCGACGGCCAGCTACCTCGCCGCCGTGCACATCGGCCGCTATGTGCTCGAGCCCCGCCGCACCGACGGTGTCGAGTGGGTGATCGCCTACCCGCCGGCTCTCGCCCGTCGGGTGCTGGCAGACTTCGCCCCCGTCGGCCGCATGATCGAGTGCTTCCAGGAGCGCTTCGGCCCGTACCCGTTCCCGTCGTACACCGTCGTCGTCACCGAGGACCCGCTGGAGATCCCCCTGGAGTCGCAGGGCATGGCGACGTTCGGCTCCTCGCACGTCGACGGCCGAGGAGGCTCCGAGCGGCTGATCGCCCACGAGCTCGCCCACCAGTGGTTCGGCAACAGCGTCGGCGTGGCCTCCTGGAGCGACATCTGGCTCAACGAGGGCTTCGCCTGCTACGCCGAATGGATCTGGTCCGAGTGCTCCGGAGGCCCGTCGGCGAACACGCTGGCGCGCACCCACCACGCGGGGCTGCGTCTCAAGCCCAAAGACCTCGTGCTGGGCGACCCCGGTGTCGACAGCATGTTCGACGACCGGGTCTACAAGCGCGGCGCGTGCCTCCTGCACGCCCTGCGCCGCCGCCTGGGCGACGAGACGTTCTTCGACCTGTTGCGCGGCTGGTCCGCCGCACGCCGTTTCGGAACGGCGTCGTCGCGCGACTTCGAAGCGTTCGCGGCCGGGTTCTCGGACGAGCCGCTCGACGCGTTCTTCGACGCCTGGCTCCGGGAGACGCGGCTGCCGTCGTTGAGCGAGTGAGGGCTGAGCGACCCGGCGGGTGAGCGCCGGGCGACGCTGGTCGCCCGGCGCTGTCCGTTAGACCTGGCGATCCTCCGGCCGGCGCTCCTCGCCTGTGATCCCGTCGATGCGCGGCGCGGTATGCGTGGGCGCGTCGGCACGGCGGGGCGGGAGGTCCTCCTCGCGGGCGGCGCGGTCGGTCGGCGCCGCCTCCGCGGCGGCTCCGCCGGTCTCCACACGGTTGCCGTGCCGGTCCGTCTGCACGTCCGGGTCGACGCTGTCGGCGTGCTGGAGCTTCTTCTCCTGCTCGGCGCGGGCCTCTGCCGCTGCCCGCTCCCGCTCGTCGGCCTCCCGCCGCAGTCGCTCGGCGTCGACTTCGGCCTGCTTGGCGTCGGCAGCGGCGCGGGCGGAGTTCGCCTCCCGCTCGCGTGCGGCCAGCTCGTCGCGTGCGGCTGCCTCCCTGAGTTCTCCGGCGCGGCGCCGGTCGGCCTCCTGCTTGCGGCGACGCCCCACGGTGGAGGCGATGATGATGATCGCGACGACGACCACCACGATGACGACGATCAGAACGATCCATCCGGTTGTGTTCATGCCGGGCCACGGTACGCCGCCGCGCGCGAGAAGACAGGCCTTGCGCTCGCGGCGAGACGGTGCCGTGGCCTTCCGATCGCTCCCGGTGTAGAGAGAAGACATGCAGTATCGCACTCTCGGCCGCACCGGCATCCAGGTGACTCCCTACGCGCTCGGCGCGATGATGCTCGGCTCGCTGGGCAACCCCGACCGGCAGGAGGGCATCCGCATCATCCACCGCGCGCTCGACGCCGGTATCAACTTCGTCGACACCGCCGACCGCTACGGCGATTCGGAGGAGGTCGTCGGCGAGGCGCTCGCGGGTCGCCGTGACGACGTCGTGCTCGCGACCAAGTTCTGGGGTCCGGTCGACGATGACGTGAATCACCGCGGGGCCTCCCGCCGCTGGATCATGCAGGCGGTCGAGCGGTCGCTCCGGAGGCTGCGGACCGACCACATCGACCTCTACCAGCTGCACCGCCCCGACCCGGCGACCGACATCGACGAGACCCTCTCGGCACTGACCGACCTGGTGCGCCAGGGCAAGGTCCGTGCGATCGGGTCGTCGTCCATGCGCGGGTCCGAGATCGTCGAAGCCCAGTGGATGTCCGAGCGGCGCGGCTTCGAACGGTTCCGCACCGAACAGCCCAACTACTCTCTGCTCGACCGCGAGATCGAGCGCGAGATCCTCCCCGTCACCCAGCGCTACGGGATGGGGACGCTGGTCTACAGCCCGCTCGCCGGCGGCACGCTCACCGGCGCTACCGGGCCGGAGGCGCCAACGACAACTTCCGCTCGACCCGGACCGGCATGCGCCACTTCCGCGACGAGCGGCGTCTCGCCGCGGTGGAGGAACTGCTCGCGCTCTCCGAGGAGGTCGGCATTCCGCTCACCCACCTCGCCATGGCGTTCGTGATCGCGCACCCGGGTGTGACCTCCGCCATCGCGGGGCCGCGCACGATGGAGCAGTTGGAGGACACCCTCGCCGGCGTCGAGGTCGCACTCTCCGACGAGGTGCTCGACCGCATCGACACGATCGTCGCCCCTGGCGAGAGCATCGGGGCGATGGACATGGTCTACCGCGGGCCGGAGGTCGCCGATCCGGGGCTGCGGAGGCGTCCGATCGCGGAGCGGGCAGCCTCCTGACCCGCGCGGAGGTCGTGGTAGGGCGAGCGGGACTTGAACCCGCGACCAACGGATTATGAGTCCGCAGCTCTAACCGGCTGAGCTATCGCCCCGTGCGCTCTCCCCGGATCACTCCGGGGTCGGCACGCCGGGGGCCGCCGCCGTCTCCGGGTCGGCCACCGGCTCTCCACGATACAGGCTCTCGAAGGTGCTGATCGTGGTCTGGATGTCGTGCGTCGCGACGATGTGCAGTGACGCGTTCTTGAGCACGTCGAGCTCGTCCTGAGGGAGGGTCAGGACGCTCTCGAGCTTGTTGGCCAGGTCCTGCGCGTCGCCGGGGCGGAACAGGTAGCCGTTCTCGCCGTCGTGCACCAGGTGCGGCAGAGCCATGGCATCGGCCGCGACCACGGGCAGGGCGGAGGCCATGGCCTCCATCGTCGCGATCGACTGCAGCTCGGCGATCGACGGCATCGCGAAGACGGTCGCGCGGGTGTAGGCCTCGCGCAGCTCCTCGTCGGTCACATACCCCAGGAAGTTCACCCGGTCGGCGATGCCGAGGGTCTCCGCCAGGTTCTGGAGGTTCTTGAACTGGTCGCCGCCGCCGACGATGTCGAGCTTCGCGTCCAGCTCCTTCGGCAGCAGCTTGACGGCGTTCAGGAGCACGTCGATCTGCTTCTCGCCGGTGATCCGGCCGACGAACAGGATGCGGTTGCCCGTTCGCGGGGAGAAGTCGGGGGTGTAGTTGTGCGCGTCGATGCCGCAGGAGATCGCGTGCACGTTGCGCAGACCGGTGGCGGATTCGAGGAACTCCGCCGCCCGCCGGGTCGGGGTCGTGATCGCCTCGGCGCGGTCGAAGCTCTTGCGGGCGTCCCTCCACGCGAGCGACACGAAGGTGTGGTGCAGGAACTTCGGCAGGCGCGTGAACTCGATGATGTTCTCGGGCATGACGTGGTTGGTCGCGATGATGCGGATGCCACGCTTGTGCGCTTCGTACGCGAGGCCGCGGCCCACGACGATGTGCGACTGGAAGTGCACGACATCGGGCTTCACCTCGTCGAGCACGCGGCGTGCGTTCGCCTTGCTCATCCACGGGAGGGCGAACCGCAGCCAATCGTGCGGGTACCAGCGCCAGCTACGCAGCCGGTGCGCGGTCATCTTCTGGCCTTCGTGCTCCTCGATCCAGGTGCCGTGCCGGCGGCTGGCGGAGGGCGCGACGATGTGCATGTCGTGGCCACGCTCGACGAGGCCCGCGGCGAGGCGCTCGGCGAACCGGGCCGCTCCGTTCACGTCGGGCGGGAAGGTGTCGCAGCCCATGAGGATGGTCATCGGCCTGTGCTCGGCCGGGGCGGGCGGGATGTTGTGCGTTCCGCTCGTATCAGGCACGTGGTGAGTCCCTCACGGTCGTTGGCCGGGATGATCGCCCCGGCGACGGTCTGAGTGCGCCGGACTGGTCGGACCGGCGATTCATCGGCCTAGTCTAGGCCGGATTCCCGGACGGAGTCCGCAAGCCGCTCGGCGACCGGCGCGTCGGTGTGCGACTGCGGGTGGTGTTTCGCGAGCTGGAAGACGCCGAGGATGGCCACGGCGCCGGTGAGGGCGAAGCCCACCATCGCCCACCACGGGGCGCCCGCCGCCTCGTTGAGGACCACGATGCCGATGGTCACCGCGACGAGCGGGTCGATCACGGTGAGGCCGGCGATGACGAGGTCGGGAGGCCCGGACGAGTACGCGTTCTGGACGAAGTAGGCGCCGAGCCCGGCCGCGGCGAGCAGCGCCACGATGCACAGCACGAGCAGCCAGTCCCACTCCTGGTTGGAGATCCGGTCGATGACGACCTTGGCGAGCGTGGCGACGAAACCGTAGAGCACGCCGGCGCCGACGATGTAGATGATCGCCTTGAACTTGTGGCGGAGGAACCAGAACGTCAGCCCGAAGATGATGAGCACCACGGCGAGGATGATCAGGATGACGACGAGCGCGCGGGTCGTCACCGGTTCGTCGCGCGCGAAGATGGCCGCGATCACCACGAACGCGCCGACCCCGCCGACGCACAGGCAGACGGCGATCACCGACTGCCGGTTGAGCTTGACGCCGCTCACCCGCGCGTTGAGCACGCTGGTGATCACGAGTCCCACGACGCCGAGCGGCTGCACCAGGATGATCGGCGACAGCTTGAGGCTCACGAGCTGGAACACGATGGCGAGACCGAGCAGCAGCGTGCCGATGACCCAGGAGGGCCGCGCGAGCAGGAGTCCGAGCTGGCGCGGGTTCAGTCCGCCCTTCGCGTCCTGGGTCTGCGCTTCGACCTTGGCGACGCCGTGATGCTGCAGCTGTGCGCCGATCGACAGGAACACCGCACCGACGAGTGCGACCGGGATGCCCAGGAGCTGACTGGGCTGATAGGCCAGCTCGAGCGCATCCATCAGTTCCGTACCCACGCCACGACCCTACCGAACATGATCCCGATAGTCTTGCCGAATGGCCGTCCTTCCGATCCGGATCACCGGAGAACCCGTCCTGCACACCCGCGCCGCGGAGGTCACGGAGTTCGACGACGAGCTGCGAACGCTCGTCGACGACATGTTCGAGACGATGGACGAAGCTCCCGGTGTCGGTCTCGCCGGTCCGCAGGTCGGCGTGCCGCTGCGGCTCTTCGTCTACGGGTGGACGGACGACGACGACGTCGAGCACCGCGGGGTCGCGATCAACCCGGTCCTCTGGCTCAGCCCGCTGGAGGTCGGCGAGCCCGACGAGGACGCCGAGTCGGAAGGCTGCCTGTCGTTCCCGGGCGAGCGTTTCCCGCTCCGCCGCGCTGCACGGGTGATCCTGGAGGCCGTCGATCTGGAGGGCACGCCGTTCACCGTGCGCGCCGACGGATGGCTCGCGCGGATCTTCCAGCACGAGTACGACCACCTCGACGGAGTGCTCTACATCGACAGGCTGGGTCACCCGTACGGCAAGCAGGCGCTCAAGGCGCAGCGCAAGAACTCCTGGGGAGTCCCGGGTCTCAGCTGGCTGCCGGGCCGCGACCACCTCGAGGACTAGCCCGGCGGCAGACGCCGGTCGTCAGCGCAACGGCACCCCGTGGACGCCGTTGTGATGGCGGAGCGCGGGGAACACCACCGACAGCGAGAAGCCGACTCCTGGAACGCTCCTGGCGTTTAGCACGCCGCCGTACAACGCGACGCGGTCGCGCAACTCGTTGAGATCGGGACCCTCGACGAACTCGGTGACGGCACGCAGGTCGTCCTCGGCGCTGTAGGCGGTCGCCTTGTCGACACCGTCGCGATCGAGCCCTGCGCGACGGGCGGCGGCGCGGATCCCGTCGTCTTCGACCGTGACGTGGAGGCCATCGGCCGTCCACGCGAACCCCACCGTCGCGCGGGTTCCAGGGCCACCGTGGTCCAGTGCATTGCCGAGGCTCGTCTGCAGGATCCGGAACACGACGAGCTCGGCGCCCTGGCGCAGGTCGTACCGCTCCCCCGTCTCGGTGGAAGTCACCTCCAGCCCCGCCTCCCGCATCACCCGGAACAGGTCGCCGGCCGAGTGGAGGCTGGGCGCCGGCGCGGAATCGCGCTCGCCTTCGGCGGCGGCGTTCTGGAGCCGGCGCAGATCGGCGAGAGCATCGCGTGCCGTCGTCTCGAGCGCTGCGGCCGAGCGCGTCGCCGCCTCCGGGTCGGAGCTGGCCGCGTAACGCATCCCCTCGGCCTGTGACACCACGCGCGACACCGAAGCGACGGCGACATCGCCCAGTTCGCCGATGATGCGGAACCGGCCGGCCTGCTCGGCGACTTCGAGCTCGCGGTCGATCCGGTCCCACTCACGCTCTTCGCGGGCCTCCTGGACGCGCTGACGGCGGGCGCGCTCCACGAGCCAGAGCACAGCGAACACGACGGCCGCCGTGAGGAGCACGGCGGCGACGGCGATCGCGAGCGGGGTCATCCTGGTCCTTCCGGGGGCCGACGAGCGCGGCCCGGACGATCATATCCGGGCCGCGCTCCGCCGCGACCTGCGGTCAGCCGTGGTCGCCGCGGTTCGCGCGCAGCACCTCGAGCCGGGCGCGGTACTCCTTCTCGTCGATGTCGCCGTTGGCGTAGCGCTCGGCGAGCGTCTGCTCGGCGGCGCGGGTGCCGGACGTCTGGCCCCAGCCGTAGCCTCCGCGCGCGGCGGCGGCACGGCGCCAGCGGCGACCGGCGAGACCGAAGATCAGGAAGAAGATCCCGATCCAGAACAGCGGGATCAGGAACCACCACCAGCCGAACCAGGGGCCGCCTCCCCAGGCGACGACGGCGCAGGGTGCCGCGGCGACGGCGAGTGTACTGAACATGGTGCATCCAATCGGTGAGCTGTCCGCGGCCTTCGCGGAACCACTCTCAGCCTCGCCGGATCCCCTCTTCGGCGAATCCGCCGGCGGGAGACACCTTCGTTACTCCCCCGGGAGCACGAGTCGATGCGGCAGCGCGCTCACTGCCGACCGGGCTGCACCAGCCCGGTCTCGTACGCCACCACGACGAGGTGCACGCGGTCCCTGGCGCCCAGCTTGGTCATGATCCGGGAGACGTGCGTCTTGGCGGTCAGCGGGCTGAGGAACAGCCGCTCCCCGATCTCGGCGTTGGTGAGGCCGTGACCGACGAGCGCCAGCACTTCGCGCTCGCGGTCGGTGAGGTCGCGCAGCGCCTCCGGATCGGGTGCGGGGCGGAGGCCGCCCGCCACCCTCTCGATGAGCCGGCGGGTGGCGCCGGGCGACAGCAGCGCGTCCCCGGCGGCGACCACGCGGACGGCGCGCAAGAGCTCGACCGGCTCGGTGTCCTTGACCAGGAAGCCGCTCGCGCCGGAGACGATCGCCTGAGCGACGTAATCGTCGAGCTCGAACGTCGTCACCATGACGATCCGCGTTCCCGACAGCTCCGGGTCGGAGGCGAGCTCGCCGGTCGCCCACAGGCCGTCGCCGTCGGGCATCCGGATGTCCATCAGCACGACATCGGGTCGGGTCCGCCGGGCGAGCTCCACGGCTTCGCGGCCGGTCGCGGCCTCTCCGACGACCTCGAGATCGTCCTCGGCCTCCAGCAGGGCGCGGAAGCCCGCCCGGACCAGATGCTGATCGTCGGCCAGCAGCACCCGGATCATGCGCGCTCCGCCCGCAGGCGAGGGATCCGCGCCTCGATCGTGAGGCCGCCGCCCTCGGTCTCGCGCGTGGTGAACCGCCCGCCGAGGAGTTCCGCGCGCTCGCGCATCCCGACCATCCCCTTGCCGCCGTCGACCGATGTGCGGGCGCTGTCGGCGCCCGGTACGCCGCGGCCGTCGTCGGCGACCGTGAGCACGTACTCGTCACCGACCTCCCGCAGCGTGATGATGACTGTCGTGGCCTGCGCGTGCCGCCCGATGTTGGTGAGCGACTCCTGCACGATCCGGTAGAGCGCGAGTTGGGCCGCCGCCGAGGGCACCGAGGCGAGGCCGTCGTCGTACCGCACGTCGAGTCCCGCGCGCCGATAGGTGTCGACCAGCACGGGGACGCGTGCGAGATCGGGCTCCGGGGCGCGCGCGGCCGGGTAGCCCTCGGTTCGTAGGAAGCCGAGCACGCCGCGCACCTCTTCGAGCGCCTGGCTGCTCACCGACTTGATCGCCTCGAGGCTCTCGCGCGCCTTCTCCGGACGGCTGTCGAACAGATGGAGGCCGACGCCGGCCTGCACGCTGATCTGCGACAGCGAGTGGGCGAGCACGTCGTGCAGTTCGCGAGCGATCCGCAGCCGTTCCGCCTCCGCAGCCGCCTCCCGACGCGCTGCGACCTGGCGCGAGACCTCGCGATAGCGCTCGCGCCGTCCGCGGATGGCCTCGCCGACGCCCACCAGCAGCGTCAGCACCAGTGCGATGATGAGCGGCCGGATTGCCGCCTCCGGTCGGCCGACGAGCAGATAGGCGCCGAGCGGCCCGACGACGGCGATGCCCGCCACGGTCCACCACGCCCAGGCGCGCGCCGAGCGCACCACCGCCCCGACGACGGCGAACGCGAGAGGGACGGCCGCGAGCGGCGGGCCGGTCGTGAGTGCGATCGCGGGGATGCAGAGCGCGGCGACGGCCACGACGACGGCCCCGGGATGGCGGCGCCCGATGAGCAGCAGGAACGACGACGCGAGAGCCACCAGCACGGCGGCCAGCGTCCACGGGTCGGTCGCGGCGAAGTGCGCCGCGATGAAGACGCCCGGTAGCTGCACCAGCACCGACAGCACCACCGGGAACCAGATCGCACCGGGCGGCCGCCGGCGGCCGCCCCATCCCGTATCCGAGCCCGAGCTCTGCCCGGCGGACGGCCCGTGCGGGCGGGCGTCGGCGGAAGGGTTCCAGGGCATTCCTTCATGCTAATCAGGGCAGGGCGCCCGTGCAGTGCCCCCGCGGGAGTCTGTCGGCTACTCCCCCGGGAGTACGCAGCAGCCCCACGGCCCGCTCACGGGCTACGGCTCGTCGCTCACAGCGGAAGGAACCCGGGGAGCGGCGGGACGAAACGGTACCGTTCGGGAGGCCAGCGCCGGTCGCACCGCATGCAGTGGATGGTCGCCGCGACGTTCCGCAGACACGACGTTCCGCAGATACTGGGACCTCGCCCGGCACAGCAGGCCGCGGTCGCCGCAGCAGGGACTGACGATCAGGAACTCCGCCGGCGCCGACGGATCGTGGAAGGAGACGCCGTGGGGATGGTTCGCATCGCAGCACGGGAAATCATCCAACTCGACCAGCTCGGCGAGCAGGTCGAGGTCGGACTCCACTTCGACAGACGGCATCGCGACCTCCGATAGTCGAACGCTCTGTCGTTCGCAGAGGCGCTACCGGAGGAGACGCGGTCGCCCCGCGATCCCTAACGCGTCGGCGCGAAGTTCACGGATTGTGCTGCGCGTCGAAGATCTCGCCGTCGTCGCCGTCCGGTCGACCGAACAGCGGCCCGAACGCAGGGCCGCCGAAGCTGGTCAATCCGGCCTCGCGCTCCAGCGACTCGCGCAGTTCGTCGTCGTCGTTCTCGTAGTCCTCGACCGGCTCGTCGGCCTCTTCGGGCCCGCGGTCGTCCCGCTCCCTGTCGCTCATGGCCGAATGATACTCAGTTTCAGGTGAACGGAGGATGTATTCCGAGAGGCGCATACGTCGACTCTCCGACCGCTGCCCGTCCGTCCCCCGTTCGGGGCCTGCGGCTACTGTCGCGACAGCGCTAGGCTTCATCAACATGAGCCGTGCTCACCTTTCCGGAGATGCTGCTCCGACCCGACCCGCAGCCGAGTCCCGGTACGCCTCGCTCGACGGGCTCCGCGGCGTCGCCTCCCTCATCGTCGTCGGCTATCACGCCCTGCTGGTCGTCCCGGCGATCTCGGCCGTGTATGTCGACAAGGTGCAACCTGAGGCCTTCACGCCCGAGTGGTGGCTCTACGCGACGCCGCTGCGACTGCTCTTCGCCGGACACGAGGCCGTCCTCGTGTTCTTCGTGCTCTCCGGCTTCGTGCTCACCCTCCCCTTCCTCGTGCGGCCGCCCACCGGCCGGTCGACGCTCGCGTATTACGGTCGACGCGTCGTGCGGCTCTACCTGCCGGTCTGGGGAGCATTGGCGTTCGCCCTGGCGCTCGCCCTGGCCGTACCTCGCGACCCGGCCGTCGGAGGCTGGCTCGGCTCCCATCACGCGCCCACCGTGCACGACGTGTGGCACGATGCCCTCCTCTTGTTCGGCACTTCCAACCTCAACAGCCCGCTCTGGTCGCTGACCTGGGAGGTCTGGTTCTCGCTGCTGATGCCGCTGATGTTCGTGCTGATCCGGATCACCCGGGCGACCCGGTGGTGGTGGGCGGCGATCCCGATCCTGATGGCGCTGTCGGCCCTCGCGCGCTTCGACGTCGTCCGCGCCGCGCTCCCCGCCTCCTGGCTCACCGCCGACATGCTGCAGTACCTGCCCGTCTTCGCGATCGGGATGCTGCTCGTCTTCCAGAAGGACGCCATCCGCAGTGCCGCCGCACGGATCCGCACCTGGTGGCCGATCGTCGCGGCGGCTCTGCTCTTCGCGGTCTCGCCGTCGCTCATCGCACCTGTCGGGTGGGGACCGCTCCAGGCGTTCGCGTACCTGCTCAGCCTCATCGGCGTCACCGCGATCGTCGCACTCGCGTTCGCGAGCCCCGCCAGACGGCCGTTGGAGGCGCGGCCCGTGCAGTGGGCGGGCAAGCGCTCCTTCAGCATCTACCTGGTCCACGAGCCGATCATCGTCGCAGCGGCTCTGCTGGTCGGCGTCTCGGGCTGGTGGCCGTGGATCGCGATCGCCGTCGCCCTCGTGCCGGTGGTGCTCCTGGTGGCGGCGCTGTTCTACCGGTTGGTCGAGCAGCCCTCCATCGGGCTGTCCCGCCAGGTCGGACGACTTCTTTCCGGCGTGGCCTCGGATCGGAACGAGGCCCCGGCGAAGCAGAAAGGCTCAGCGCAGCAGAAAGGCCCGGACGCTTTCACGTCCGGGCCTTCGCGGCTCCCCGACTTGGACTCGAACCAAGAACCTGCCGGTTAACAGCCGGCTGCTCTGCCAATTGAGCTATCGAGGAATGCTTGATCAGCGAAGCTACTGTAGCAAGACTTCGACCACCGAGAGAAATCGGCCCGGCATCCCGCGCGCGTCGCCCTTAGTAGCCCGCCTCCGGGTCCACGACGCCGACGAACTCGCCCGTGCCGAGGAACGCGCGGACGTTCGCGCCGACGCGCTCGGCGAGCAGCGGGGCGACCATCTCGGACGTGTCCGCCTGGTGCGGCGTGATGAGGCACGCGTCCTCGTCCCAGAGTGGATGGCCGTCCGGCAGCGGCTCCGGATCGGTGACGTCGATGCCCGCTCCCGCGATCTCTCCGCTGCGCAGCGCACGGAGCAGGGCATCCGTATCGACCAGGCCGCCTCGCGCGATGTTGACCAGGTAGGCCGTCGGCTTCATCGCGGCGAACTCGGCGTCCGAGAACAGCTGGCGGGTGCCTCCCGTCAGGGCCGCCGCGATCACGACGACGTCGGCGGCGGGGAGGACATCGCGCAACCGGTCGGTCGTGACCGTGCGCTCCGCACCCTCG
This sequence comes from Leifsonia sp. Leaf336, assembly GCF_001423695.1. Lineage (GTDB taxonomy): Bacteria > Actinomycetota > Actinomycetes > Actinomycetales > Microbacteriaceae > Leifsonia. Next base: position 1,688,515 of record NZ_LMOZ01000001.1, on the reverse strand, counting down.
ACGGGATCGGACGAGCGCCGGACGATGGTCACATGCACGCCGAACGGCGCCAGCAGCACCATGAGCTCGAGGGCGATTCCGCCCGCTCCGACGATCACCACCTCCCGCCCGTAGAGAGAGCGGCCCTCCTCGACGGTCGACCAGGACTTCGCGCGAACGCGTTTCGGGATGACCCGCATCAGCGCGAGGGTCAGCACGAGGGCATGCTCGGCGACGGGCTGCGCGTACGCGCCCTTGGCGCTCGTCCAGACCAGCCCGGGTCGGGCCTCCGAGGCGATGACCGCGGAGAACGCGTCGACGCCGGCGAACGGCAACTGCACCCAGCCGATCCCGGGATGCGCCTTCAGGATTGGCGGGAACGCCGCCGCGTCCTTGTTGGAGAGCCACACGACGCCGCGGGTGCGATCGGAGAGCGGCTCGACGGTGCCGCCCGCGGCCTCCACCGCCGAGACGAACGACGGCTCGGCGGTCGGCAGCACCGCGATGGGGCCGGGCTCCGGTCGGTCCTCCGGGGCGAGTGGGGCACTCCCGGTGGCGAGCACGGCTCGGTGCTGAGGGATGCGGTCGGCCATGGCGGTCCTCCTGGCGGTGATGGGTGTGCGCGGGGCGGCGGTCAGCTCGTGCGCTGCGGGCGGCGTTCGGTACGGCGCTGCGGCGGCTTGAGCGCGTCCGCTAGTCCGCGGACGAACGGGTGCGACGGGTCGGCGAGCACTTCCTCGATCGGGCCGTAGGCGACAGGGCGCCCGGCCTGCAGCACGATCGAGAGGTCCGTCGCACGACGAAGCACCGCGAGGTCGTGGCTCACGATCACCGCGGTGAAGCCCTCGTGCTCGCGCAGCTGGGCGAGGAGGTCGATGACGGCGTCGCGCACCGTGGCGTCGATGCCCGCTGTCGGCTCGTCGACCACCAGCACCTGCGGGCCGAGAACCAGCGACTTGGCCAGCGCGACCCGCTGCCGTTGCCCCGCGCTCAGCTCGTAGGGGTATTTGCTCAGAACGCTCAACGGGAGGTGGACCGTGTCCAGCATGAGCGCGGCCCGCTCCCCCGCCGCTCGACGGCTGTAGTGGTGGTCGCGCTCGAAGATCGGCAGCGCGACGTTGTCCTGCACCGACAGCGTCGGCTCCAGTGTGGCCGACGCCTCCTGCGGCAGATAGCCGACGTGGAAGGTCACCTCGGCCAGATCGCGCTTGCGGGCGTGCCGCAGCGAATGGCCCAGAACGGTGGCGTCGCCTCCGCTGATCCGCGGCCCGGGCTCGCCGGAGCGGAGAGGAATCCCCCGCCCGGCGAGCACCGACGCCAGCGTGCTCTTGCCCGAACCCGTTTCGCCCAGCACGCCGATCGACTGACCCGCCTCCAGCCGGAAGCTCACCCCACGCAGGGCGACGCACGACGGGCTCGCCCCGCGCGCAGGGTATTCGATGGACAGGTCGCTGACGACGATGGCGGGTTCGGGACTCACATATTCGACCCTATGCGCTCTGTTCGCTCAATGCGCGCAGCGCTTCCCGCCGGTCGGCCTGTTCGACCGGGTCCGGCACCGGGAGGGACGCGAGCAGCCGTTGCGTATAGGCCTCCTTCGGGTTGCCGAGCACTTCGGCGCCCGTGCCCTCCTCGACGAGCTTGCCTCGGTGGAGCACCGCGATCCGGTCGGCGAGCAGGTCGACGACGGCGAGGTCGTGGCTGATGAACAGTGCGGCGAAGCCGAACTCCCGCTGCAGGTCCGCGAAGAGCTCCAGCACGCGTGCCTGCACCGAGACGTCGAGCGCGGAGGTCGGCTCGTCGGCGATCAGCAGCGTCGGCTCGAGCGCGAGCGCACGGGCGAGGCTCGCCCGCTGGCGCTGGCCTCCCGACAGTTCGTGCGGGAACCGGTCGCCGTAGCTGCGGGGCAGCTGCACGGCCTCCAGGAGCTCGTCGACGCGGGCTCGCGCGGCCGACGGCGAGGACGCCCTGCCGTGCACGACGAGCGGCTCGGCGACGCAGTCCGCGATCGTCAGGAGCGGGTTGAAGCTCGACGCCGGGTCCTGGAAGACGAAGCCGATGTCATGGCGCACCTTGCGGAACTGCCGCTCCTTGACGCCGTTCATCTCGATCCCGAGCACCTCGAGCGAGCCGTCGGTCACCTTGCCGAGGCCGGCGATCGCGCGGCCGATCGTGGTCTTGCCCGAGCCGGACTCCCCCACCAGGCCGAGCACCTCGCCGGGCCGGATGTCGAAGCTCACGCCGTCGACGGCCACGAAGCCGGGGCGGCCGAGACGGCCCGGATACTGGATGCGGAGGTCGCGCGCCGCGACGACGGGCGCAGCCTGCGGACGCTCGGCGCGCGCGATCGCTCGGTCTTGCGTGGCCGTCAGGCCCTGCCCGATCCGTGGCACGGAGGCCAGGAGCGTGCGCGTGTACTCGGCCTTCGGCGCGGCGAACAGCGTCCGCGCGTCGGCCTCCTCCACGACCTTGCCCTGGTACATGACCGCGACCCGGTCGGCGAGGTCGGCGACGACGCCCATGTTGTGGGTGATCAGCACGATCGCGGCGCCGAATTCGTCCCGGCAGCGACGCAGCAGGTCGAGGATCTCGGCCTGCACGGTCACGTCGAGCGCGGTCGTCGGTTCGTCCGCGACGATCAGGCCCGGGTTCAGCACCAGCGCCATGGCGATGACGATGCGCTGCTTCTGACCTCCCGAGAACTGGTGCGGGTAGTACTTGACCCGCTTCTCGGGCTCGGGGATGCCGACGCGGCGAAGGATGTCGATCGCCTTCTCCTGCGCCTGCTTCTTCGACAGCTTCTCGTGGGCGCGCAGGCCCTCTGCGATCTGCCAGCCCACCTGGTACACCGGGTTCAGCGCGGTGGACGGCTCCTGGAAGACCATCGCCACGTCGGTGCCGCGCACCTCCCGCAGTTCGCTCTTGCTCAGCGTCACGATGTCGGACTCGGTGCTGCCGTCTCTGCTGCGCAGCACCACGGCGCCGGAGGCGGTCGCGGTCTCCGGCAGGAGGCCGAGGATGGTCTTCGCGGTGACCGTCTTGCCCGATCCGGACTCTCCGACGATCGCGAGCACCTCGCCCGGGGCGACCCGGAGGCTCACATCGTCGACCGCTTTCACGGCGCCGGCGTCGGTGGCGAAGGTCACCGACAGGTTGTCGATGGTGACGACGTCGCTCATGGCTTGACCTCGATTCCGTGCTCGTCGAACGACTCTCCGCCTTCGAGACCGTCGATACCGCCGGGGCCCGCCTCGAGCGGGCCTCCCGGGACGACCGACGTCTCTGCGACCTCGCCGGACGCCACGGCCGCGCGACGGCGACCGCGCAGGCGCGGGTCGGCCAGGTCGTTGAGGCTCTCGCCGACCAGCGTGATGCCGAGCACCACCAGGACGATCGCGAGACCCGGATAGATGGACGTCCACCAGATGCCGCTCGTGACGTCGGACAGCGCCTTGTTGAGGTCGTAACCCCACTCGGCGGCCGCCGTCGGCTCGATGCCGAAGCCGAGGAAGCCCAGCGCGGCGAGCGTCAGGATGGCGTCCGACGAGTTCAGCGTGAAGATCAGCGGCAGGGTGCGTGTCGAGTTGCGCAGCACGTGGCGGAACATGATCCGGCCGTTGCTCGCTCCGACGACCTTCGCCGACTCGACGTAGGCCTCCGCCTTGATCCGGACGACCTCCGAGCGGATGACCCGGAAGTACTGCGGGATGTACACCACGGTGATCGAGATCGCGGCGGCGAGGATGCCGCCCCAGAGGCTGGACTGCCCGCCCGAGATGACGATCGCCATGACGATCGCCAGCAGCAGCGACGGGAAGGCGTAGATCGCGTCGGCGATCACCACGAGGACCCGGTCGACCCAGCCTCCGAAGTAGCCCGAGATCAGGCCGAGCACCACGCCGGCGAAGATCGAGAGGATGACCGCGACGACGATCACCAGGATCGCGGTCTGGGCTCCCCAGATCACACGGGAGAACACGTCGTACCCGCCGACCGTCGTACCCCAGATGTGCGCCGGGCTCGGCGGTTGCTGCGAGCCGAACTGGCCCTGCGCGTCCTTCAGCTGCGCGAAGCCGTACGGCGCGATGAGCGGCGCGAAGATCGCGACCAGGATGAAGAGAGCGGTGAGCGCGAGTCCGACGATGAGCATCCCGCGCTGCAGCCCGACGGACTGCCGCAGTTGGTGCACGACGGGGAGCCTGCTCCAGATGGACCGCTTGGCGACAGTGCTTGTCTTGCCCGAGGCCATGTCAGTACCTCACTCTCGGGTCGATGAGCGCCGCGATGATGTCGACGATGAAGTTCGTGATGGCGACGATGACGGCGAGCAGCACGACCATGCCCTGGACGGCGACGAAGTCGCGCGCCTGCAGGTAGTGGGACAGCTGGAAGCCGAGTCCCTTCCACTCGAAGGTCGTCTCGGTCAGGATCGCGCCGCCGAGGAGCAGCGCGATCTGGAGTCCCATCACCGTGATGATCGGGATGAGCGCCGGGCGATACGCGTGCTTGCGCACCAGTCGGCTCTCGCTCACACCGCGCGAGCGGGCGGCATCCACGTAATCGGTGGAGAGAGTGCCGATCACATTCGTGCGCACCAGGCGCAAGAAGATGCCGGCCGTCAGAAGTCCCAGGGTCACCGCCGGCAGCACCGCGTGCAGCAGCACGTCGCCGACCACGGCGGGATCTCCGGTCTGGAACGCGTCGATGAGATAGATGCCCGTCTTGTTGGGAAGCGTCTGCATCTCGATCTCGGAGCTGGTGGAGGCGCGGCCCGCGACGGGGAGCACGTTCAGCCAGATCGAGAAGATGAGCTTGAGCACCATGCCGACGAAGAACACCGGGGTCGCGTAGCAGAGGATCGCGAAGATGCGCAGCGACGCGTCGCCCCACCGGTCGCGGAAGTACGCGGCGAGGAGTCCGAGCGGGATGCCGACGATGAACGCGACGATGAGGGCGTAGAAGGCCAGCTCGAGGGTCGCCGCACCGTAGGTCAGCAGAACCTGGGTCACGGGCTGGTGGTCGGTGAAGGTGGTGCCGAAGTCGCCGCGGAGGATCTGCCCGAGGTACTCGAAGTACTGCACGAGGAGCGGGCGGTCGTACCCGGCCTCGTGGATACGCTGCTGCAGCTGCGCGGGAGGCAGCTTTCCGCCGAGCGCGGCCGTGATGGGGTCACCGGTGGACCGCATCAGGAAGAAGACGACTGTGACGAGGATGAAGATCGTCGGGATGATGAGGAGGGCGCGGATCAGGATGTAGCGGCCGAGGCCGCCTCCCGATCGCCGACGCGCCTTGGTTCGTTCGGGGCCGGGCGCAGTGGGGGCTGCCGGGCCGCTGACCGTCGCTGTCATGGGAGCCAATCGTGGGTGGTTCGTGGGTGGGGGCGGCTCGCACTCGGCGAGCCGCCCCCGGTTCGGTCGCTGGCGCGGCCTAGCCCTTCGAGATAGCTGCGTAGCGGAACTTGAACGACGGGTCGAGCGTCTTGTCGGCGCCCGAGACGTTCTTGCCCACCACGGCGACCTGCGCGCCCTGCAGCAGCGGCAGAGTCGACAGGTCGGCGGCGACCTTCGCCTGGATCTCCTCGATCAGCTTGGTGCGCTCCGCCTTGTCGGTCGTGCCCAGCTGCTGGGTGATCAGCTGCTGGACCTCGGGGTTGTCGTAGTGGTTCGCCAGGAAGTTGTCCTTGCTGAAGAACGGCGACAGGTAGTTGTCCGCGTCGGAGTAGTCCGGGAACCAGCCCAGCTGGTACGCCGGGTAGAGGTCCTTCACGCGGTCCTTGGAGTACTGGACCCACTCGGTCGACTGCAGGTTCACCTTGAACAGGCCGCCGTTCTCGAGCTGCTCCTTGACCAGGGCGTACTCGTCACCGGAGGACGGGCCGTAGTGGTCGGGGTTGTACTGCAGGTTCAGCGCGACCGGGGTGGACACGCCTGCGGCCTGGAGGGCGGCCTTCGCCTTGTCGAGGCTCGGGCCTCCGTTGCCGTCGCCGTAGAGGTCCTTCAGCACGGTGGTGGCGCCGGTCAGACCCTGCGGCACGTAGGAGTACGCCGGGCTGTAGGTGTCCTTGTAGACCTGCTTCGCGATGGTGGCGCGGTCGACGAGGTCGGCAGCGGCCTGGCGCACGGCGAGGGCCTTCTTGGCGTCGGCCTCCGGTGTCGTGGCGCCGTACGGCTGGGTGTTGAAGTTCCAGACGATGTAGCGGAGCTCACCACCCGGACCCTTGACGACCTTGACGTTCTTGTCGGTGCTGAGGCTGTCGATGTCGGTCGCCGACAGGCTGCGGAACGCCACGTCGATGGCGCCCTTCTGGATGTCGAGCTTCATGTTCGACGACTCGGCGTAGTACTTGACGTTGACCTTGTCCGTGGCCGGCTTGCCGAGCAGACCGTCGTAGTTCGGGTTCGCCTTGTACGCGATCAGGTTGTTGAAGTCGTAGCTCGTGATGTCGTACTGACCGGCGAACGCGTGACCCTTGACGATGGTGTTGTCGGGGGTGACCTTGTCGGCCGAGAAGACCTGGTGGTCGACGATCGGGCCGGCCGGGCTCGAGAGCACCTGCGGGAACGTCTGGTCGTTCGGCACCTTCAGCTTGAAGACCGCGGTGGTCTTGTCAGGGGTGCTCACGCTGTCGAGGTTGCCCAGGAGCGACGCGGGGCCGTTCGGGTCGTTGATCTTCAGCTGACGGTCGAAGGTGAACTTGACGTCCTCGGAGGTCAGCGAGTGACCGTTCGCGAACTTCAGGTTCGGCTTGAGCTTGACGGTGTACTCGGTCGGCGACGTGAACGTGGCGCTCTGGGCGATGTCCGGCTTCACGTCCGGGCTGCCGTAGGGCGAGTTCAGCAGGAACGGGTAGACCTGGTTCATCACGGCGAACGAGCCGTTGTCGTACGACCCGGCCGGGTCGATCGACGTGATCTTGTCCGTCGTGCCGATGGTCAGCGTGCCGCCGCTGGAACCGCTGGAGTTGTTGCTCCCCGAGCAGCCCGCGAGCACCAGCGCCGCGGCCGCGAAGGCCGCTGAGACGGCGAGCAGGCGCCGTCCGCCGATGTGAACGGATCTCATATCCGATTACCTCTTCCTTGGTGGGGTCACTGAGACGGCCGAGCGCACGCGAGCGCCTCGTCGCCGAATCGCGTAGCCACAGTCCTAGCATGAATGCCGCGTGGAGTGCGCATCCTGCCGCGGATCGCGGCGCAATCTTTACATCGACGCAACAATATCGCGCGCATTCGCGCACGATGACACGTATTCAGTCGTGGCGATGTACCGATGTCCTATTCTGCACCGCCCGCGCGGGTGCCCGCGCGGATGCCAAGGCCTACTCGCCGCGCAGGCGCATCCGCTCCTGGTCGATCGACGAGAGCGCCACCTGCAGGGATCGCCGCAGGTCCGCGTTCTGCGGGTCGGTCCGGGCCAGGCGGGAGGTCAGTTCGGCCTTCTCGCGCAGGAGGTCCCGGTCGATCAGGCCGTCGAGGATGGAGCGGGCGTACCGCCCGGCGTCGGAGCCCGCCTGCGGAAGGGCACCCACCGCGAGCGCGTTCACGGTCGGCTCGTACGCCTGGGGCACCTCGGCGAGGATGCGGTCGACCCAGCCGGGGTCGGCCATCGACGGCAGCTGGCTGGCGATGGCGTCGCGCACGACGGCGTGCGTCGGGTTGACGAACGGCACCTGGACCGCCCGCGCCGCCCGCTCGGCGCCGACCTCGGCAGGCAGCTGGAGGAGCACCATCAGGCTCTCGCGCTCGGTGCGCTGTGTCGGGTCGGTCGGGTCGGCCTCCCGGATCGGCGGAGGCGGGGCGACTGCATCATCAGGTGCGGCGGAGGCACCGCGAGGCGAAGAAGCTGCGTTCGCGGCATGCGAGCTGCGCACAGTGCGCTGGGCCGACCGCACGGCGCGCAGCGCGTCGTCGAGGTCGGCGCCGGAGAGGCGAGCGAGCTCGCGCGTGTAGCCGTTCTGGGAGGCGGGGTCGCGGATGGTCGCCACGATCGGCGCCCCGGCGCGGAGCGCTGACGAGCGACCCTCCACCGAGTCGAGATCGAAGCGCTCGACGACCTGCCGGATCATGAACTCGAACATCGGCTTTCGATTGTCGATCATGCGGCGCACGGCCTCGTCGCCTCCCGCCAGCCGCAGGTCGCACGGGTCGAGGCCGTCGGGACCGACGGCGACGTACGTCTGGGCCGAGAAGCGCTGCTCCTCGCCGAAGGCGCGCGCGGCGGCCTTCTGACCGGCGGAGTCGGGGTCGAACGTGAAGATGACCGAGCCTGTGCTGCTGTCGTCGCCCATCACCCGTCGAATCACCTTGATGTGGTCGATTCCGAACGCCGTGCCGCAGGTCGCGACGGCCGTCGTGATGCCGGCCAGATGGCATGCCATCACGTCTGTGTAGCCCTCCACCACGACGACCTCGTCGCGTCGCGAGATGTCGCGCTTTGCGAGATCGAGGCCGTAGAGCACCTGGGTCTTCTTGTAGACGGCCGTCTCGGGGGTGTTGAGGTACTTCGGGCCGTTGTCGTCGTCGAGCAGCCGGCGCGCGCCGAAGCCGATGGTCTGACCCGTCACGTCGCGAATCGGCCAGACCAGGCGGCCGCGGAACCGGTCGTACACGCCACGGTCGCGCTGCGACACGAGCCCGGCGGCGAGGAGCTCGTCAGGCGTGAAGCCCTTCGTGCGGAGGTGCTTGGTGAGCTCGTCCCAGCTCTTCGGGGCGTAGCCGACGCCGAAGTGGGTGGCTGCAGCCGCGTCGAAGCCGCGTTCACCGAGGAACCGACGGCCGGGATCGGCGTCGGGCGCCGCGAGGCGCTCGCGGAAGAACTCCTCGGCGGCATTGTTGGCGGCCAGGATGCGGGCGCGGTTGCCGCTCGACTCGCTCGGGCCTCCCCCGCCCTCCTCGTAGTGCAACTGGTAGCCGATGCGGCCCGCGAGCCGCTCGACGGCCTCGGTGAACGACACGTGGTCGAGCTTGACGAGGAACGCGTAGACGTCTCCGCCCTCGCCGCAGCCGAAGCAGTGGTAGCGGCCGACGCCCGGACGCACGTTGAAGCTCGGGCTCTTCTCGTCGTGGAACGGGCAGAGCCCCTTGAGCGAGCCGACGCCGCCCGGCTTCAGGCTGACGTAGTCGCCGATGATGTCGGCGATGTTGGTGCGGGCCTTGACCTCATCGATGTCGCTCTGTCGTATCCGGCCGGCCATGAATCGATTCTAGGGCGCGGCGCCGACGCTCAGTCGCGGGGAGGCCTCCTGCGGCGCGTGTTCTGGGCGATCTCGATGATCGCGCAGAACACCTCGATCGTGACGCGCAGCAGCAGTACAGCGAGGATCGCGCCGACGAGGGTCACCAGGACGCCCAGCAGGAAGACGAAAGCGCCGCCCGGAGAGTGGGCCGCGATGGCGATGCCGAGGCTGTTGGCGAAGCCGACGACGATGCCCAGGCCGATCAGCACGAGGCCGACGACGTACACCGGGCCGGCGAGCTTGCGGGTCACGTAGCTCGTGAACGTGAAGTCGAACAGCGACGAGAAGAAGCGGGAGTCGTCGAGCCGCTCAGCGAGGTCGTTCATGCTGCGACCCGGACGGCCCGTCTCGGGAGCCCCCTCGGGCGCGGCTGCGCCGGTCTGCTGTGCGGCGGCGCGCGCCGCAGCGGCGGCGTGCGGCGCGGCGGCGGCGTGCGGCGCGGCGGCGTCGGCCTGCGGTGCCTGCGCCTCCGACGTGGAGGCCTCGCTCAGAGCCTCGTTCGACGGGAGGGGCGACTCATCCGACTGCTGTTCGACCTCGACTGCTTCCGCAGGGGTGAGCACCTCGGTCTCGGTCGTCGGCTCGCGATAGAAGTCTTCGGCCGACGGGAGGACGGCGGTCTCGGTCTCGCTAGGCTCCGGCGTGACGGTCTCTGTCGCGACGGTCTCTGTCGGGACGGCCTCGGTCGCGACGGGCTCCGTCGTGACGGGCTCCGCCGGAGACGCGGAGGTGTCCGGAGCGGGAGCCGCGGGCTGCTTGCCCAGCATGGCGTCGAGGATCTCGGGCGCCTCGCCGTTCGGAGAAATCTGCGACGCGGTCGTCGAGCGCTTGCGCGCGGACGGCGTGCGCTTGACAGGGTTCTCCGCGTCCTCGGGCTTCTTCGCCGCCGGCCTCCTCGCCGCCGGCTTGCTCGCGGCCGGGGTGCTCGCGGTTGGCTGGTTCGCCGCGGGCTTGCTGGCCGCTGGCTTGCTGGCCGCTGGGGAGCGCCGCGTGGTCGTGCGCTTAGGGGCAGGCGCCGGAGTCGGGACCGCGGCCTCCTGGGGAGCGGCCTCCTGGCCCGTTGCGGGCCGGTCGCCGTTCGACGGTGGCTGTGCGCTGGTCATTCGTTTCCCTCCGATGCCGTCCCTCAAGCATTCTGCACCAGGCCCGACGTTTCAAGCCTGCGTGCGGCGCGCCGGGTCAGTGCTGCACGAGTCGTTCGTACCAGCTCAGTGCGGACTGATCGGTGAGGCTCGCGACCTGGTCGACCACGACCCGCTTGCGTTCGCGGTCGCCCGCGGCCTGATGCCAGTCCTCCTGGAAGCCCGGGTCGAGCTCCTGCGGTCCGCGCGCCAGAAGGATGTCGGCGAGCGTGGTCAGGATCTGGCGCTGCTGCGCGTAGATCGGCTGACGGGTGTTGCGCGACATCACGAATGTCGCGACGATCCCCTTCAGCACCGCGATCTCGGCGCGGATCGCATCGGGCACGACCACGTCGGCGCCGAACCGGCGCAGCGCCACGCCTCCGGCCGTCAGTTTGGTCTCGTGCACCGCGGCGTGCGCGAAGCGGCCGATGAGCTGGCTCGTGAGGTTCTTGAGGTGCGCCTGGGCTCGCCTGCTGCCGTTCCAGCCCTCGAGCCAGATGTCGAGGCTGTCGAGCCGGTCGAACGCCGCGATGAGCTCGTCGTGGCTGAACTCGCCGCCGACCCACTCGTACATCGACCGCACGAGGTCGTCGTGGTCGACACGGCTGCTCAGCGCGGCGACGTCGATGTAGCCGTTGACGACGGCGTCTTCGAAGTCGTGCACCGAGTAGGCGATGTCGTCGGAGAGGTCCATCACCTGTGCCTCGATGCAGCGCGTCCGCTCCGGAGCGCCCTCGCGCATCCACTCGAAGACGGCGTGGTCGTCGGCGTAGAACCCGAACTTGGCACGTCCGCTGGGGTCGGCGACCGAGTGGGACTCCGGCCACGGGTACTTGCAGCTCGCGTCGAGGCTCGCCCGCGTCAGGTTGAGTCCGTAGGGGCGGCCGTCGCGGCCGAACACCTTGGGCTCGAGGCGGGTCAGCAGCCGGAGCGTCTGGGCATTGCCCTCGAAGCCGCCGATGTCTTCGGCCCACGAGTTGAGTGCGCGCTCGCCGTTGTGGCCGAACGGCGGGTGGCCGATGTCGTGCGCGAGGCAGGCCGTGTCGACGATGTCGGGGTCGAGGCCGAGGCTCGTGGCGAGCTCGCGGCCGACCTGGGCGACCTCCAGCGAGTGGGTCAGCCGGTTGCGGGCGAAATCGAGCCCGGCGGTCGGACTGAGCACCTGGGTCTTGGCCGCCAGCCGGCGCAGGGCGCTCGAGTGCAGCAGCCGTGCGCGGTCGCGTGCGAAGTCGCTGCGGCGGCTGGAGTGGTGCTCAGGAAGCCAGCGTTCGCGGTCGCGGTCGGTATAACTTTCGGCCGCGGCCGTGCCGTCGGTCGGGGCGACCGCCGGTCGGGCTGCGCTATCCACCACTGTTGTGCACCTCCGCCTCGGCGACCTCGGCCCGGGCGCTGCCCGCCAGCTCCCGGCTGTCGAGCCAGCCCTCGGGAAGCGCGGGCCGCTTGGGCGAGCCGGCGCGGCCGCGCTGGCCCTCTGCGGCCTCGCCGGGGTACTCTTGGGTCCAGTCGAGCGTCGCGAGGAGGTCGTCCAGGTGGGCCAGCGTGTCGACCGTCGCCAGGCTCGCCCGGAGGTCGCCGCCGACCGGGTAGCCCTTGAAGTACCAGGCGACATGCTTGCGGATGTCGCGGCAGCCGCGCTCCTCGCTCTCGAAGAACTCGACCAGGAGCTCCGCGTGCCTCCGGAACGTCGCCGCCACCTGACCGAGTGTCGGGTGTGCCTGCGCCAGGGCGGCCTGCTCGGCCGTGAGCTCGCCGGCACGGGCGCGGAACGCCGCGGCGAGGTCGCCGAACAGCCACGGGCGCCCGAGGCAGCCGCGGCCGACCACGACGCCGTCGCACCCGGTCTCGTCGACCATGCGGATCGCATCGGCAGCAGACCAGATGTCGCCGTTGCCGAGCACGGGCGTTCCGGTGATCGTCTCTTTGAGCTTGGCGATCGCCGACCAGTCGGCGTGGCCCGAGTAGAACTCGGCCGCGGTGCGCGCGTGGAGCGCGATCGATGCCGCCCCTGCGCCCTCCGCCGCTTTGCCGGCCTCGAGGTAGGTGAGGTGGTCGCCGTCGATGCCCTTGCGCATCTTGACGGTCAGCGGGATGTCGCCCGCGGCCGCGACCGCACCCTCCACGATCTCGCGGAAGTGGTTCAGCTTCCACGGGAGGGCCGCCCCTCCGCCCTTGCGGGTCACCTTGGGCACCGGGCAGCCGAAGTTGAGGTCGATGTGGTCGGCGCGGTCTTCCGCGACGAGCATCGTGACGGCCTCGCGGACCGTCTTGGGGTCGACGCCGTAGAGCTGGATGCTGCGCGGGGTCTCCGACTCGTGATGCGTGATCAGGCGCAGAGACTCCGGAGTGCGCTCGACGAGGGCGCGCGACGTGATCATCTCGCTCACGTAGAGGCCGGCGCCGAACTCGCGGCAGAGCCGGCGGAAGGCGGTGTTCGTGATCCCCGCCATGGGTGCGAGGACGACCGGCACGTCGAGCGCGAGCGGGCCGATGGTCAGGCCGGGGCTCGTCTCGGTGCGGGAGGCTAGGGTTGCGGTAGTAGACATCTGCATCGATTCTCCCAGAAAGCGTGCTGATACATGGCCGAGAGCCCGGAAGCTGTGGAAGATCGCGCCGGACGCCGGCGTGTGGAGGACGATGCCCGCTCCCGCGGCATCCCGGTGCGGATCGTCGAGCGACCGGCCGCCCGCAGCCTCGAGGAGGCCGCGCAGCTGCTCGGCATCCAGCCCGGCGACATCGTGAAGACGCTCGTGGTGAAGCGCAGCGACGACACCTTCGTGTTCGCACTCGTGCCCGGCGGACGCAAGATCTCGTGGCCCAAGCTGCGCGCCATCCTGCACGTCAACAAGCTGCAGCTGCCCGATGCGTCGGTCGCGTTCGCCGCGACCGGCTACGAACGCGGGACGATCACGCCGTTCGGCAGCACCACCGCGTGGCCGGTGATCGCCGACGAGACCGTCGCCGGCCGTACCGTCTCGATGGGCGCAGGAGAGCACGGCTACTCCCTCTTCGTCGACGCCGACGCCCTCGTGGCGGGCTTCGCCGCCACCGTCGCCGACATCACCGACCCCGACTAGCCGGGGTCACTGCGCGCGTGTTCGCAGCGGGGTCGCAACACGCCGCTATCGCGCTGCGTTAACGGCGTGTTGCGACCCCCCTCCGCATCGTCGCCTGTGGAGAACGTCGGTTCGCGGCAATCGCGTTGCGATGCTGGGGGAATGCGCCACCCTGAACCACTTCCGCCGATTCAGCGCTCAGCCGCCTTCTCCGTCATGGCGGCCACCGCCGCGGGCGTCTCGTCGCCCCGCCTCCGCAGATCGGACCTGCTCGCGCCCTTCCACGGCAGCCGCGTGCCGGTGGTCGACTTCGACGGCGGCTTCCGGTCGCGTTGCGTGGCCTATCGCGCAATCATGAAGCCGAGCCAGTGCTTCAGTCATGTGACCGCAGCGCTGATCTACGGGCTCTCCGTCCCCTGGCGGGTGCAGCAGAGCGCCGACCTCCATGTCGCCGCGCTCAACGGCGGGCGCGCGCCTCGCGGAAAGGGAGTGGTCGGTCACAAGTCTTCGCTGGGGGCGGAGATGGTCCAGGTTCATCGCGGGATGCGCGTGCCGCGGGTCGAACAGGTCCTGTGCCAGCTGGCGGCAATGCTGACCGTCGAGGAGCTCATCGTGGCCGGAGATTCCTGCGTGCGCCGGAAGAATCCGCTATCCAGCGTCGCCCGTCTCGCCGCCGCAGCGCAGATCGCCCGCAACCGGCCGGGAGCTGGTGAGCTTCGCGCCGCACTCGCGCGCGTGCGTGAAGACACGGATTCCGCGATGGAGACCCTCCTCCGGTTGCGGCTCATCGACGCAGGTCTACCGGAACCGGTTGTGAACCGTCCCATACCGATCGGATCCGGAATCGAGCTTCACGGCGATCTTGTCTACGTCGAGCGCCAGATCGTCGTCGAGTACGACGGCGATCACCATCGCACTATGGAGCTCCAGTACCACCGCGACATCGACCGGATCTGGGCGCTCGAAGCGGCAGGCTGGCGAGTCATCCGCATCAATCGATCGCATCTCGAGAACGGAGCAGCGCTAGCCGTTGCGCGCGTGCGCGCAGCGCTTGCCGACCGGGGACGCAACTCGCCGTAAAGAAGCGCCTAGAACGGCGTGTTGCGTCCCTTGTCGTCAGGACGGGACAGCGCAGGCGTCGCCGTCACAGGTCGCCGCGAGTGGGTCTCCCAGGAGGGCGATCCGCGGTGACCCAACGGCCGGTGCGGTGCCGGGCGCAAGCTCGTCGGCGCTCACCGTGGTCCGGGCGGCTGCGCCGGCACCCGCGGGGGAGGTGGCAGGCGCGCCGGCGCTCATGCCCGAGCCTCCGCACCGGCGCCGGCCGGCTCCGCCGAGCCGGCGCGCTCGGTCCAGACCTGCTCGAGAGCTTGCGCGAACGTCGCGGACTCCTGAGCGCCCGAGACACCGTAGCGGCCGTCGATGACGAAGAACGGCACGCCGTTGATGCCGAACTCCGTGGCCGTGCGCTGGTCGTCGCGCACCGCGGTGAGGTACTCGCCCGACTCGAGCGCCGCCAGCGCGGCGTCTCGGTCGAGGCCGACCTCTGCGGCCAGGTCGGCGAGGTCGGAGACGCGGCCGACGTGGCCGCCCTCCACGAAGTACGCGCGGAACAGGCGCTCCGCCAGTTCGAGCTGCTTGCCGTTCGCCTTCGCGAAGTGCAGGAGCTCGTGCGCCTTGACCGTGTTGGTGTGCTTCAGGGCGTCGAAGTCGTAGTCGAGTCCGACGGAGGACGCGATGCCGGTCACGCGGTCCAGCATCTGGTGCACCTGCTCGGCGGGGATGCCCTTGTGGCCCGCGAGGAAGTCGATCTCGGTGCCGTCGAAGTCCACCGGGGTGTCCGGGGACAGTTCGAACGAGTGGTACTCGACCTCCACCGCACGGCCGTCGCCGGCCTCCGCGAAGAGGCTGCTTCCGCCTTCGAAGCGGCGCTTTCCGATGTAGCACCACGGGCACGCGATGTCGGACCAGATGTCGATCTTGATGGGTTCGCTCACGAGAGGGGCAACGCTGCAGTGCTGCAGATATTCCGGCAGGTCAGAGCGCCACATCGTCCGGCGTGTCCACCGCGCCGCCGAACCGCCGGTTGCGCCGGGCGAAGATGTCGATCGCATTCCACAGGTCGGTGCGCGAGAAGTCCGGCCAAAGCGTGTCGAGGAACACCATCTCGGCGTAGGCGCTCTGCCAGAGCAGGAAGTTGCTGGTGCGCTGCTCCCCCGAACTGCGCACGAACAGGTCGACGTCGGGCATGTCGGCCAGGTACAGGTGGCGCTGGATGGTCTTCTCCCCCACCGCGGACGGCTTCAGCCTCCCGGCGGCGACCTCCTCGGCGATCGTGCGCACGGCGTCCGCGATCTCGTTGCGGCCGCCGTAGTTCACGCACATCGTGAGCGTCAGGACGTCGTTGCCCGCCGTCATCCGCTCCGCGACCTGCAGCTCCTTGATCACGGACGACCACAGCCGCGGCTTGCGGCCGGCCCAGCGCACCCGCACGCCCCACTCGTTGAGCTGGTCGCGGCGGCGGTGCAGCACCTCCCGATTGAACCCCATCAGGAACCGCACCTCGTCGGGCGAGCGCTTCCAGTTCTCGGTCGAGAAGGCGTACACGCTCAGGTGCTTGACCCCGGCCTGGATGGCGCCGGCGACGACATCGAGCAGGGCGGCCTCCCCCGCGCGGTGACCTTCGATGCGGGTGAGTCCCTGGCGGTTCGCCCACCGGCCGTTGCCGTCCATCACGAGGGCGACGTGCTCGGGCACCGCGCCGGCGGAGAACGCCGGGGGGTGGATGCCTGTCCAGTCGAGCGGGCGGTATGCCACCGCATCCGGGTGCGTGTAGGGCTTGGGGCTCATCCGCTCGCCTTCTGGTCGTGCTGAATGTGTTGCAGGGAGCGCAGGCCGCGTTCCAGATGCCACTGGGTGTAGGCGGCGACGAGGCCGTTCGCCTTCGACCGCGTGCTGTCGTCCGACGCGTCGGCCATCGCCCAGTCGCCGGTCAGCAGTGCGCCGAGAAGCGCGATGGTCGCCGGATCGATCCGCGGAGCACCCTGCGGCGCGCAGTCGTCGCACACGACGCCTCCGAGCTGGACGACGACATGGTCGTGCGGTCCGACAGCGCCGCAGCGGGAGCAGTCGAGGAAGCTCGGCGCCCAGCCGGCGAGCGAGAGCGCCCGCAGCAGGTAGGAGTCCAGGGTGAGCTGCGGGCCGTGCTCGCGACGCGACAGCGACCGCAGCGCCCCCACCAGCAGGAGGTACTGCTGCAGCGACGCCTCCGCGTCGGTCAGCCGGTCTGCGGCCTCCACCATCGCGTTGGCGGCGGTGTAGCTCGCATAGTCGTCGGCGATGAGCGTGCCGTACGCCCCGATCGTCTCGGCCTGCGTGACGACGTCGAGCGAACGGCCCTCGTACAGCTGCACGTCGGCGACCATGAACGGCTCCAGGCGCGAACCGAACTTCGACGCCGTGCGCCGGACGCCCTTGGCGACCGCGCGGACCTTGCCGTGCTGCCTGCTCAGCATCGTGACGATGCGGTCGGCCTCGCCCAGCTTGTGGGTTCGAAGCACGACGACTTCATCACGGTAGACAGGCACCCCTCCAGTATCGCGCCTCATCCGCCCCGCCCTGCTCAAGACGGCCCTTCCGGCGTGATAGAAGTGACGGGTGACGACCGCCGCGTTCTCGATCCCGCTCTGGGGCGACCTGGTCGCCGTCGGTGTCGGCAGCCTCCAGGGCGCGATGTTCGCCTCCGGCTTCCGCGACCGTCGTCTCGACCTGCTCGGCGTCGCGATCATCGGCGTGGCGACGGGTGTGGGCGGCGGCCTCCTGCGCGACCTCCTGCTCAACGTCACCCCGGTCGCCCTCCAGTCGAACTGGTACCTGCCGGCCACGGTCGTGGCCGCCCTGCTCGGAATGCTGCTGGTGCGGCTGTTCCGCCGGCTCGACCCGATCATCACCTTCCTCGACGCGCTGACGATCGGGCTGTTCGGCGCGATCGGTGCCACGAAGGCGCTGGCGCTCGGGCTTCCGGAGGTGCCTGCCGTGTTCGTGGGGGTCGTCTCGGCCGTCGGCGGGTCGATCCTGCGCGACATGCTCCTGAACCTCCCGATCGCGTTGATGCACGTCGGCTCGCTCTATGCGGTCGCGGCGGGCGCGGGAACGATCGTCCTGGTGCTGCTGGTCGACTTCGGAACGCCGTTCACCGTCGCCGCAGTCGTCTGCGTCCTGGTCACGCTGGTCATCCGACTGCTGGCCGTTCGCTTCGGCTGGAGCCTCCCGGAACAGCGCGAGCTCGGGAGGCTGCGGGCGCCACGGTGGATGGCATTCGGCTTCGGGAGGCGGCCCAGCGCCGAGCACACCGACGAGCGCACCGACACAGGTGCGATCCCGCGCTACCGCATCGACGACCGGCCCGCGGACAACGGAGGAGATCCGCCCGCGTGAGCGGCTGAGACGCAGTGAACGGAGGAGATCCCGGCGAATTTCGCCGGGATCTCCTCCGTTTGCGTAGCGGTTCAGTCAGCGCAGCGGCTCAGGCGCCGACGAGCTCGGCCTCTGCGGCATGGCCGGCCGACGCGCGCACCGCGCGGTTGACCGCCGAGACGACCGCCTTGAACGACGCGGTCGTCGTGTCGCCGTCGATGCCGACGCCCCACAGGCGCACGCCGTCGACGTCCAGCTCGACGTAGGCCGCCGCCTGCGCGGACTCGCTCGCCGACAGTGTGTGCTGCGAGTAGTCGTAGAGGTGGGCGTTGATGCCGCGGGCGTTCAGGATGTCGAAGAACGCGGCGATCGGGCCGTTGCCCTCCCCCGTGGCCTTCGACACGGTGTCGCCGTCGCGCAGCGCGACGGTGAGAGTGACGTGCTCGCCCGTCTCGTTGGTCGTGCTCGTGCTGCCCAATTCGAATCGGCCCCACTTGGCGTCGGGGTTGGAGTCGGGCGCCGGCAGGTACTCGTCCTGGAAGATCGACCAGATCTCGCCGCTCGTCACCTCGCCGCCCTCGGCGTCGGTCTTCGCCTGCACGACGCCGGAGAACTCGATCTGCAGCTTGCGCGGCAGGTCGAGCGCGTGGTCGTTCTTCAGCAGGTAGGCGACGCCGCCCTTGCCGGACTGCGAGTTGACCCGGATGACCGCCTCGTAGCTGCGGCCCAGGTCCTTCGGGTCGACAGGCAGGTAGGGCACGGCCCAGACCAGGTCGTCGACGGACACGCCCTCGCGCTCGGCCTGCGCGGCCATCGCCTCGAAGCCCTTCTTGATCGCATCCTGGTGCGAGCCGCTGAACGCCGTGAAGACCAGGTCGCCGCCCCACGGGCTGCGCTCACCGACCGGCAGCTGGTTGCAGTGCTCGACGGTCCGCTTGATCTGGTCGATGTCGCTGAAGTCGATCTGCGGGTCGATGCCCTGCGTGAACAGGTTGACGCCCAGCGTGACCAGGTCGACGTTCCCGGTGCGCTCACCGTTTCCGAACAGGCAGCCCTCGATGCGGTCGGCGCCGGCCATGTAGCCCAGCTCGGCGGCGGCCACGGCCGTGCCCCGGTCGTTGTGCGGGTGCAGCGAGAGGATGACGTTCTCGCGGTGGTTCAGGTGGCGCGACATCCACTCGATCGAGTCGGCGTAGACATTGGGCGTCGCCATCTCGACGGTCGCCGGGAGGTTGATGATGACCTTGCGCTCAGCGGTCGGCTCGAAGACCTCCAGCACCTGGTTGCAGATGTCGGCCGCGAACTCCAGCTCGGTGCCGGTGTAGCTCTCGGGCGAGTACTCGTAGTAGATCTCGGTGCCGGGGACCAGCGACTCGAACTGCTTGCAGAGCCGCGCACCGGAGAGGGCGATGTCGATGATGCCCTGCTGGTCGGTGCGGAAGACGACGTCGCGCTGCAGGATGCTCGTCGAGTTGTAGAGGTGCACGATGGCCTGCTTGGCGCCGACCAGCGACTCGTACGTGCGCTTGATCAGGTGCTCGCGCGACTGCGTCAGCACCTGGATGGTGACGTCATCCGGGATGGCGCCCTCTTCGATCAGGCTGCGCACGAAGTCGAAGTCGGTCTGGCTCGCGGACGGGAAGCCGACCTCGATCTCCTTGTAGCCCATGCGCACCAGCAGGTCGAACATGATGCGCTTGCGCTCGGGACTCATCGGGTCGATCAGGGCCTGGTTGCCGTCGCGGAGGTCGACGGCGCACCAGCGCGGCGCGGCCGTGATGCGGTTCGCGGGCCAGGTGCGGTCGGGCAGCTCGACGCGGATCTGCTCGTGGAAGGGCCGGTATTTGTGGATCGGCATGGCGCTCGGCGCCTGAGTGTTCTTCATGGTCTGTCTTCTCCTCGCGGTGTGGTGTGGAGAGCCAACGACGAACTCCGCGACGAGGGAGGCCCAGAACTAGGACTCGTCGCGGCAGCTAAGGAGGAGCAGACCGTACACAGAAACCACGGTACCACGCGTGGCGATCACCCGCGTCCTACCGCCAGCGCGGCCGCCTGCCGCACCGAGAGGTCTGGCAGGTAGGCGCGCACGAGGCCCACGCCGATGGCGGGCAGCGCGACCGGGTCGGGGTAGGCCATGACCAGCGGGTGCAGCTCCGGCTGGAACTTCTGCTTGAACTTGAGCAGCGACCGGAATCCGTAGACGGGCTCGAGGGACGTGCTGAGGTACCCGAGAACCCGGTCCATGCCGCTCTTCGCGTCGTCGGGAGTGCCGGCCGTGTGCGCCAGCGGGGCCGCGGAGAGGCTCATGAACTCGACGCCGTCCTCCTTCATGCGCGTGGCGGCCTCGGCGATCAGGAACTCCATGACGCCGTTGATGCTGCCGGGCCGACGGCGCATGAAGTCGAGCGTCCAGCCGACGACGTGGCCGTCCCGGTAGCTCGGCAGCCAGGAGGTGACGCCCTCCACCCTGCCGGCCTCGTCGATCGCGAGCATCAGCCGCACGGCCGGGTCGTGGAGCTCGTCCAGCCCGCCGAGCGTGAAGCCCATCTCGGGGAGGTCCTTCTCGGCGACCCACTGCTCCGAGATGTCCGAGAGCTGCACGGCGGTGCTCAGCGGGAGGGCGGCGTAGGTCGTCCACTCCGAGCGGATGCCCGCGCGCTGGGCGCGGTTGATCGAGCTGCGGACGTCCTGCCACTTCTTGCCGGTGGTCGCCCACTGCTGCGGGCGGATCACCGTCTCTTCCGCAACCGTCATCGTCGACCAGCCCAGCCGGTCGAAGAGCGGCTGGTACTCGGCGTCGACGCTGTAGAAGACCGGGATCCAGCCGCTGTCGTCGCAGAAGCGGGCGAAGCGTTCGATGATCCCGTCGTGCTCGCTCCGGGGTGCCCCGAACGGCGCTCCGGTCGTCAGCGCCACACGGCCGACGACCCGGTACGCCACCGCGCCCCCGGTCGCGGAGTCGAACCAGTAGGTGTTGCCGGGCCAGGTGGCCATGAACGAGATCGCGTCGCCGCCTCCGCGCTCGAGGAGGCCGCGCACCCGGCCTGCGTCGCCGCTCGAGCGTCGCCACGCGCCGCGCCCGAACATGAAGGGCACGGCCGCGACGATGACGACCAGCCAGAACACCGTTCCGATGTTGTGGTAGACCACCGTCGCCAGTGGCGTGGTCGGCAGATACTGCACGGGCTCGCGGCGCAGGAAGCTCACCGGGATGAACCGCTCGAGCACGTCGTTCAGGAGGTCGCTCACGTCGATCGGCCGGGTGAAGCCGGTGTCCTTCTGCAGCCAGCCGACGAGCACGTAGAAGCCGATCAGGCCGATTCCCGTCAGCACGACGGTCAGCACGTACCTCCGCACCGAGCGCGCTGTCGCGAGCACCGTGAAGTGCCGCCTGTACACGACGAGCAGCACGGCCATCACCGCGGGGACGAGCGCCGACAGCGCGAGGATGACCGTGACCTCCCAGTACCGCGACGAGACCGTCGGACGTGCGTCGGCGAACGGGAGGATGCCGAAGTAGAGGGCGGACAGCAGGGCGAGCAGCGCGTTGACCGCGACCGCGAGCCACACCGCGAACCGGCGCCCGCGCAGCAGTCCGTAGGCCGCGACGAGGAGGACTAGGAGCGGGAGGACCGAGATCAGCACCGGCCCGAACCCGTTGATCCGCTCCAGGGTGAGGTCGTGCACGCAGCTCCGGGTGACCGCGAACGCCTGGCAGCGTTCCAGCACGCTGCCGCGATCGGGCACATCGTTGGAGAACAACAGGCCGATCGGGGACAGCATCCCGAACCGCGACTGGGTCAGGAGGCCGATCACCGGACCGAGCGCCGTGATCGTCACGGCCGACGCGAGCAGCACCCTGACCTCATGATGAGAGCTGCGGAGCCAGCCGGCCACCCGCTCGTGCGGCCGCAGCACGACTCCCAGCCCGAGGCCGGCGAGCACGGCGAGCAGACGGTAGAGGTCGGCCGGCAGCCCCGAATAGAGCACGTACATGATCGCTACGAGCAGGGTGATCACCCGAATGCGGCGGCGCCAGAGCGTGCTTGCGAAAGCGCTGGCCGCCATGATCGTCCCGGCGATGCCGGTGAACACGTCCAGGGCCACCAGGTGGTGCACGTTCCGCGACCACATCTCGCCGGTCTGCGAGCCGAGCAGCTGCAGGCCGACGCCGGCCGCGATGCCGATGACGGAGGTCGCCACGAACGCGAGGGCCGTGCGCCAGGTGCCCATCAGCCTCTCGGCGGCGCCGACCAGAGCGACGGTCAGCACCAGCACCACGATCAGTTCCGCGAGGTTGTCGGTGAAGAGCACGGCCGTGATCGGCGACCACCAGTGGCCGTCGAGCAGCTGATCGGGCCCGGCGCCGAACCAGACGCGCAGCGGGCGGTGCGGGCCGTGGATCGGCCCGGTCGCCAGCGCGAGAACGAGAATCAGCGCCGTCAGGCCGGTCGTGAACGGGTGGCTCGCGACGAGTCGGCCGAGTCGCTGCAGCGTGGCCAGGGCGCCCGAAAGAGGAGGCGCCGACGGCGCCGGGAGCTGCGCCGACTGCGGGGTCGCGGCGTCCCGCTGCGGCCCGGCTTCTCCGCCCTCCACCTGGTGCATGGGCGCTCCCCCTGTCGGCGACCCTCCCCCGGTCAGTGCGTCGTTCACGGAGCCAGCCCCATGTGCACGGCGACCGCGGGGAAGCCGTTCGTGAGTGTGTAGCGCACCGTGTTCCAATCGTGTGCCGTCCCCGGCGAGATCAGGAGTTCGCTGCGGATGCCCGCTGCGAGCGCATCGGTGTGCAGCGTCTTCGCGAAAGCAGTGTACTTGGCGTCGTTCTGGCCCGCACCGAACACGATCAGCGAGTCGGGGTACGGCGCGTGTGCTTTCATCGCCGTGGCGGGCTGCGCGGCGGCGAACGCGGAGGCCGAGCCTCCGAAAGCCGTGGCGATGGTCAGCGACTCGTTGCCCAGCGTCGGACCGAGCTCGCTGGAGGAGGCGAGCGCCGACCCGAACAGGTCGGGGCGCTCCGTGGCGAACTGGACGGCGCAGGTCGCGCCCTGCGAGTAGCCGAACACGCCCCAGGCCGCCGGGTCGCTGCTCACCCGCAGGTGCGAGGTGACCCAGTCGCGGACGTCCTTCAGCAGGTAGGTCGCCGAGTTGCCGTACGCGCGCGAGTCGAGGCACATCGGATTGCGGCCGGGGCCGCCGAGCTGGTCGGGCGCGACGACGATCGGCGCGTAGCCGTTGTGCTTGGCGGCGAAGGCGTCCAGGTAGGCGCCGACGCGGCCGGCCGTGAACATGTCGGCGGGCGCTCCCGGCTGGCCCGACAGCGCGTAGAGCACCGGCAGGGCGGGCGGATTCGGCCCGAGGGCGACCGGCGGCAGATAGACCACGGCCTTGCGCGCGGGGAACCCGCTGACCGTCGCCGGGATCTTGACCGTTCCGATCTCGCCCTTGGCGGGCGGGTCCGCCTGGTTCGTGGAGGACGACCAGGCCGTTCCGCCGACCACCTCCCCGCGCTCGGCGTGGAGGTCGAGCGCCTTGTACGGCACGACTCCCAGCGCGTCGTTGAGGTTGCGGTACTCGCCGAAGTCCACGTTCACGCCGGCGAAGGCCGTCAGCAGGAACACCGGCATGCTCACGCCGGCGACGACCTTGCGCCACCACCGCGACCGGAAGAAGTTCGCGATCGCCAGCGCGATGCCGCCGAAGCCGAGCGCCACCCACATCGTCGTCACCGGGGTGAGACCGACGCCGTAGATGTTCATGACGTCGTCGGTCAGCCAGACCAGGAACCACCCGAGGAGCCCACCGCCGACGAACGCCAGCACGCCCACGAGCGCCCGCCGCCACGTCGGGCGGACGAGCAGATAGAGGGTGAGGAGCGCCGCGATGACGTCGACGGTGATGAGGAACGGCGGTTTGTCGATCCTCAGGGTCATGAGCCAGTTCAGGGCGGTTCCTCTCGGCGGTGCAGTCGGCGCAGGACAGGGCGGCGGGGTCGGGCCGCCGGTCAATCAGTATCGGGCACTCAGCCTGCGGAGAGCTGAGGCTTGATGAGCGTTCAGGAAACTTGGAGGCCGTCAGTCGACCGCCAGCGCCTCCACGGGCGAGACGCGCGTCGCCCTCCGGGTCGGAGCGACGGACGCGCCGACGGCCAGCACGGCCGCGGCGACCACGATCGCACCGATGAACGGCCACGGCACGGCCGGCGCGATCAGTCCCGCCCCCGGCAGCTGCCCGAGCAGCGTCTGGGCGCCGAGCCAGCCGTAGAGCGTGCCCAGCAGCAGCCCGCAGAGCACAGCCGCCACGACGAGCTGCGCGCTCTCGGCGAGGATCATCCTGCGCACCTGCGCCGCGCTCAGTCCGAGCGCGCGCAGCAGTCCCAGCTCTCTGCGCCGCTGGAGCACGGCGAGTGAGAGGCTGTTGACCACTCCGACCGCCGCGATCACCGCCGAGAACCCGACGAGCGCGCTGAAAACGAGCATCGTGACCGTGAGCACACTCTCAGTGCCCTGATAGAGTTCCGGCTCCTTCGCGGCGGCCGCGCGAATGATGACGAGCCAGGTCTGCGTGGCGACGACGAACATGGTGATCAGCGTCACGCCGATGACGAGGCCGATCGCGGTCCGCGAGCTCCGCTCCGGGTTGCGCAGCGCATTCGCCGCGGCCAGCCGGGTGGCGGCGCCCCGGCCGAGCAGTGATCCGATCCCTCGCAGCACTGCGGGCAAGAACAGCGGAGCCGCGACGATCACGCCGGTGAACGACAGCAGACCGCCGAGCATCGCGATCAGCACGCCGTAGCGGCCGAAATCGGCGAGCGTCGCGTCCGCACGGGCGAACAGTCCGAGGCCGAGCGCGAGCCCGAAGCCGAGGAGCGCGGCGCCGGGAACGATCAGCAGCAGGGCGGCCGCGATCCGGCCCCTGCTGCGCAGGCCGCTGGAGGGCCGCTCCTCTGCAGCGCCGAGTGCCTCAACGGGCGCGACGCCGAGCACCCGCCTGCTGCCGATCCAGGAGGCCGACCACGTCGTGAGCACCACGACGACGGGCGGCGCCAGCAGCGACGGCGTGAGCACCGGGTACAGGGTGTCGGGCAGGACGCCCGCCCACACGAACGCGCGGACCGCGACAAAGGCGAGCACGACCGCGATCACGGCACCGGAGGCCGCCCCGATCACGCCGACCGTGAAGCCCTCCCCCGCCACCGATCGACGCTGGGCGCGTGCGGTCGAGCCGAGGAGGCGCAGGAGGGCGATGGTGCGGGTGCGGCCGGCGATGACGGTCGCGAAGGTGTTCGTCGTCACGATGGCGCCCACGAAGACGGCGATCACGAAGAACACCCCGGCGACCAGCGCCAGCGCGAACTGCGCAGAGCCGTGGGCGCCCACCTCCGTGGTGGCGATGTACGCGCCGAGCACGTTCGTGCACGCCAACAGGGCGACGCCGAACGCCGAGCTCAGCGCCGCGACCAGGATGCTCGCGCGGTGATCCCGGGCGTTCGTGCGGAACGCGCGGATCACGCGCGCGCCTCCATGCCCAGCATGAACGCCGAGATCTCCTCGGCGGTCGATCGCTCGCGTTCGGCGATCACGCGCCCGTCGGCGAGGAACACGATCCGATCGGCGTAGCTCGCCGCGACGGGGTCGTGGGTCACCATCGCGATGCTCTGCCCGTGGAGGCGGGAGGCCTCCTGCAGCACGCTCAGCACCTCGCGCCCGGTGCGCGAGTCGAGGTTGCCCGTAGGTTCGTCGGCGAAGATCAGGTCGGGCCGGGTCGCCAGCGCGCGGACGATCGCGACGCGCTGCTGCTGGCCTCCCGAGAGTTCGTGCGGGCGGTGCGTCAGCCTGTCCTTCAAGCCCAGCGACTCGATGAGGCCGTCCGTCCACTCGCGCTGCACGAGCGACGGCCGGCGGCCGTCGATCTCGAACGGGAGCTGGATGTTGGCACGCACATCGAGGGTCGGGACGAGGTTGAACGACTGGAAGACGAAGCCGACGCGACGACGGCGCAGCACGGTCAGTTCCGCGTCGCCCATCGCGCTGATCTCCGTGTCGCCGAGGAACACCCGGCCGCTGGTGACCGTGTCCAGCCCGGCCATGACGTGCATCAGGGTGGACTTGCCCGAACCGCTCGGCCCCATCACCGCGGTGAACCGGCCGGCCGGGATCCCCACTGTGACGTCGTCGAGCGCGATGACCCTGTTCGGGCCGGATCCGTAGGTCTTCGTCGCCG
Organism: Leifsonia sp. Leaf336; assembly: GCF_001423695.1. GTDB lineage: Bacteria > Actinomycetota > Actinomycetes > Actinomycetales > Microbacteriaceae > Leifsonia. The sequence continues at coordinate 1,662,494 of NZ_LMOZ01000001.1, read as the reverse complement.
CGTCCACGCGCGCGACCATGGTGGGAGGAGTGTCCATACCTCCACGCTAAGAATCCCTGGACGGGAGCGGATCCGGCTGCAGGGTCATCATGTGTCCGACCACAGGATGATTCGACAGGTGAAACGCGCCGGGTTCAGTCGGCGTCGCCGGCCGTTGGGGTGGTGAGCCCGTGCTCGAACGCGTAGACGACCATCTGCACCCGATCGCGCAGGCCCAGCTTGGAGAGGATCCTGCTGATGTGCGTCTTGACCGTCGCCTCGCTCAGATACTCCGAGCCGGCGATCTCGGAGTTGCTGAGCCCACGTGCCGCGAGCGCGAAGATCTCCCGTTCCCGTCCGGTGAGGGAGGCGAACTCGGCCGGCTCCTGCTTGGCCCGCTGGCTGTCGGAGAAGTACTCGAACAGCTCGCGGGTGGCGCCCGCCGCGATGACGGCGCTCCCGGCGTGCACCGTGCGGATCGCCGCGAGCAGGAACTCCGGTTCGGCGTCCTTGAGCACGAAGCCGCTCGCGCCGCCGCGGATGGCGCGGGCCGCCGCCTCGTCGAGGTCGAAGGTGGTGAGCACGATGATGCGCGCGGGCGTCCGCCCCTCGCGCTCGGCCTCCTCGACGATACGGCTCGTCGCGGCGATACCGTCCATGACCGGCATCCGGATGTCCATGAGCACGACGTCGGGACGCGCTTCGCGTACGAGCGCGACGCCCTCCCGGCCGTCGGAGGCCTCCCCCGCGAACTCGAGGTCGGGCTGCGACCCGATCAGCATCCGGATCCCGGCCCGGAAAAGCGCCTGGTCGTCGACCAGCGCGACCCGGATCGGCGCGCTCACGCGCGCACTCCCGAGACCACGGGCAGGAACGCCTCGACGAGGAACCCGTCGGCCGCGGGACCCGCCGTGAGCGTCCCTCCTGCCAGCACTGCGCGCTCGCGCATGCCGGGGAGGCCGTGCCCGATGCGGGGCAGCGATCCGGTGGTCGTGGGTTCCGTCGGTGCTGATCTCATGCTGTTCCTCACAGTGATGGCGATGCCGGGTGCGCCGTCGGGGCGCCCCGCTTGGGCGAGCACGACGGTGACCGGCCTGCTGGTGTCTCCGTGCCGGAGCGCGTTGGTGAGTGCCTCCTGCACGATGCGGTAGGCGGCGATCTGCTGCGCCGAGCCGAGCCCGTCGAGCTGGCCGCGACGTTCCATGGTCACCGGCAGGCCGGCGGCGCGCACCTGCTCCACGGTGTGGTCGACGTCGGCGAGCGACGGCTGCGGTCCCTCCGGCTGGCTCTGCCGCAGCTCGGCCAGCAGCACCCGCACGTCGACCAGAGCGGAGCGCGCCGTCGCGGCGATGGTCTCCAACGCCGTGTCGACCGCGTCGGGATCGGCGTGGCGCGCGTACCGCGCTCCGTCGGCCTGCGCGATGACCACGGCGAGCGAGTGCGCGACGACGTCGTGCATGTCGCGGGCGATGCGCGTGCGCTCCTGCTCGACGACCACGACCTCCTCGGCGCGGTTGCGGTCGAGCTCGGCGGCGATCTGCGCGTGCCGGGAAGCCCGCGCGTTGCGCCAGGTGCGCACGAGCAGGCCGAGCACCCACGACAGCCCGAGGACGGTGGCGCTCACGACGAACAGGAACGCGAACTGCAGCGCCAGGCCGGTGAGCTGCGTCGACAGCAGGTTGAAATAGCCCTGGCCCAGGGCGGAGGTCAGCGTCAGATAGAGGGAAGCGACCAGCGCGCCGAGTCCGGCCGAGATCAGGCCCGCGTAGCGCACGACCTTGTCGCCGTAGAGCGCCGTCGCGTACAGCACGATCAGCACGGCGACGTCGCTGACGAGGATGTTGTGCCCGGTCGTCATCTGCACGACGGCCGCGAGCCACGCGACGGCCAGGGAGACGGCCGGGGACATCCGCCGCACTGCGACGGCCACCGCGAACACGATCAGCACGAGGAACGTGGACCGGCCGCTGGCGTTCGGCATCAGACTGGAGGCGAAGTCGGTGATCAGGCAGAAGAAGACGTAGGCGACGGCGCCGCCGATGTCGAACGTGAGCTGGCGCCGGGTCAGCCGGCGCACGAGTCCCGGCTCCTCGTCGCCCTCCTTCAGGGGAGCGGCGCCGGACGAGGCGAGCCAGACCAGCACGGAGGGCCTGGCCGCCGGGGACGCACCCGAGGCGGACGCCGACGCCACACGCTGCCGCGCCACCAGGAAGCCGAGCAGCCAGGCGGTGACGAAGACCACCGCCAGCAGCAGGCTCATCATCAAGAGGCCGACGCCCTGGCTGGTGTAGTACCCGCCGATCACCGGCCCGAACTGGGGGAACTTCACGTCACCGCGCACGGTCAGCAGGAAGGCCTCCGCCGGCGCCCAGAGGATCGCCGAGGCGAAGGCGAACCACCGCGAGACCCGGCCTCCGTGCGACGAGATGCCGAAGATCGCGATCACGACGGCCGTGGTGGCGAGGAGGCGGTGCGGCAGCGGCAGCGAACCGCCTTCGGTGAGCTCGGCGATCACCGCGAGCCACGCGATCTCGAGCGCGACGACAGGCAGTACCCGCGACAGCGCGACGGCTGCGCAGTACAGCAGCGCGGCCAGTGCGCCGGCGAGGTCGAATGGGAGGCCGGTCAGCAGCCACAGCCCGAAGAGCACGACGGCGAGAGCGGGCTCGAGCACCCAGCGGTGCGGTGCGAGCGCGCTCAGGAGCCGCGAGCGATCCGACATGCTTCTACGGTACGGGTACGCACCGGTCCGTCCCGCATCCAGCGGGCCTAATCATCCTTCCGATGTACAGGCTGCGCACCCGGCGCGACGACTCAGAATCCCAGGCGGCCGAGCTGCTTCGGATCGCGCTGCCAGTCTTTCGCGACCTTCACCCGGAGCGAGAGGAACACCTTGCGGCCCAGCAGCTTCTCGATCGGCTTCCTGGCCTCCGCACCCACATCGCGGATGCGGGATCCGCCCTTGCCGATGACGATCGCCTTCTGGCTGTCGCGCTCGACGAAAAGGTTGGCGTAGACCTCCACGAGGTCCTTGTCGTCGCGCTCGATGATGTCGTCGATCGTGACAGCCAGCGAGTGCGGGAGCTCGTCCTCGACGCCCTCCAGAACGGCCTCCCTGATGTACTCCGCGATCCGCTCCTCCAGCCCCTCGTCGGTGATCGCGTCCTCGGGGTAAAGAGGACCGGGCGACTCCGGCAGCAGCTTGAGAAGCTCGGTCGTGAGCGTGTCGAGCTGGATGCGGCTGGTGGCGGAGATCGGGATGATCGCCTCCCACTCGCGCAGTGCCGAGACCGCGAGCAGCTGCTCGGCGACCTGCGTCTTGCCCGCGGCGTCGATCTTGGTCACGATCGCGACCTTCTTGGCGTTCGGGTAGTCGTCGAGCTGATCGTTGATGAACCGGTCGCCCGGCCCGACCTTCTCGTCGGCCGGCACGCAGAAGCCGATCACGTCGACGTCGCCGAGGGTGGACTGCACGAGCGTGTTCAGACGCTCGCCGAGCAGCGTGCGCGGCCGGTGGATACCCGGGGTGTCGACCAGCACCAGCTGGCCGCCGCGCTGGTGGACGATGCCGCGGATGGCGCGGCGTGTCGTCTGCGGCTTGGAACTCGTGATCGCGACCTTCTCGCCCACCAGGGCATTGGTGAGCGTCGACTTGCCCACGTTGGGCCGGCCGACGAACGAAACGAATCCGGCATGGTAATCGGTCACCTGCGGGCCTCCTTGTGCTTGATCTGCGCGGTCTTGATCTGCGCAGTCTTGATCTGCGCGGTCTTGCTCTGCGCGGTCTTGCTCTGCAGTTCCTCGGGCTCCGGGAGGAGCGCCGTGTCGCGCTCCACGAGCACCGTGCTCACGTGCTTGTGGCGGCCGTCGATGCGGTCGACCGTGAACCGGAGGCCGTGCACGGCGACCGTCGACCCCACCTCCGGCAGGCGCCCGAGCGCTTTCGCGACCAGGCCGCCGACGCTGTCGACGTCCTCGTCCTCGATCTCGAGGTCGAACAGCTCGCCGAGATCGTCGATCCCCAGCCGGGTCGCGACCCGGTAGCGGCCCTCGCCGAGCTCCTGCACGAGGGCGACCTCGTGGTCGTACTCGTCCGAGATGTCGCCGATGAGCTCTTCGATGAGGTCTTCGAGCGTCACCAGCCCGGCGATCCCGCCGTACTCGTCGACGACCATCGCGAGATGGTTCTTCTCGCGCTGCATCTGGCGCAGCAGGGCGTCGGCCTTCTGCGACTCGGGGACGAACAGCGCCGGCCGTGCCAGCTCTCCCACGGTCAGGGTGTCGGAGCCGAGCGCGCTCTCGAAGCTGAGCTTGGCGACGTCCTTGAGGTAGAGCACGCCGGCGACGTCGTCGGGGTCGCCGTCGATGACCGGGATCCGCGAGACACCGGTCGAGAAGAACAGGCCCATCGCCGTGCCGAGGCCGGCCGAGATGTCCACCGTGATCATGTCGGTGCGCGGCACCATCACCTCGCGCACGACCGTGTCGCTGAACTCGAAGATCGAGTGGATGAGCTCGCGGTCGTCCTCCTCGAGCACGTCGAACTCGGCCGCCTCGTCGACGATGCTGAGCAGCTGCTCCTCGCTCGTCACCGGCGCCGAACGCGCCCGCGACGGGGTCACCCGGTTGCCGAGCGCGACCAGACCACCGGGGATCGGGCCGAGGATCACCCGGATGCCGCGCACGAGCGGCGCCGTCAGCCGCAGCAGCAGGGTCGAGTTCGCCCTCCCGACACTGCGCGGGCTCACACCGACCAGCACGAAGGACACCCCGGTCATGATGGCGGCCGACAGGATCAGCGAGATCCACCACTCCTCGAAGATCTGCTCGAACGCGAGCGTCACCAGCACCGCTGCGGTGGTCTCGGCGATGATCCGGCTGAAGTTGATCGCGTTGAAGTACGGGCCGGGGTCTTCGGCGATCGCCGCGAGCGACTTCTTGGCGCGAGAGGTCTCGGCGAGGTCGGCGATGTCGCCGCGCGACTGCACGGCGAGTGCCGAATCGACCGCGGCCATCAGACCGCCGAACGCCACCAGCACGAAGGCGACGACGAAGAACAGGGTCGCGAGCATAGGCGCCTAGCGCTGTCGGTCGTAGCGCGAGAACCCCACGAGGATGTCGCGCTGGATGCCGAACATCTCGCGCTCCTCGGCGGGCTCGGCGTGGTCGAAGCCCAGCAGGTGGAGGATGCCGTGCGTCGTGAGCAGCAGCAGCTCGTCCATCAGCGAATGGCCCGCCGTCTCCGCCTGCACCTGCGCCACCTGCGGGCACAGCACGACGTCGCCGAGCAGCCCGGCGGGCGCCGGCTCCTCCTCGGTTCCGGGGCGCAACTCGTCCATCGGGAAGCTCAGCACATCGGTGGGTCCCGGCTCGTCCATCCACTGCACGTGCAGCTGCTCCATGGCCGCCTCGTCCACCAGCACGATCGCCAGCTCGGCGTCCGGGTGCACGTGCATGATGTCGAGCGCGTAGCCGGCGAGGCGCTGGAGGGCGGACTCGTCCACCTCGACGGACGACTCGTTGTTGATCTCGATGCTCATCGTGCGGGGCCCTGTCGTTTCGGGAGGTGGTCGCGAGGCGTGCCGGCGCGGCGCTCGGCGCGGTTGGCGAACTCGCGCGCCTCGTCGCGCTCGTACTGCCGGGCCTGTTGGCGGGCGTCGTACTCGGTGTACGCGTCGACGATGCGGCCGACGAGGCTGTGACGCACCACGTCTTCACTGGTCAGCCGCGAGAAGTGGATGTCGTCGATCTCCTTCAGCACGCGCGTGACCAGCCGGAGGCCGCTCGCCGCATTGGGCAGGTCGATCTGGGTGATGTCGCCCGTGACGACCATCTTGGAGTTGAACCCGAGACGCGTCAGGAACATCTTCATCTGCTCCGGCGTCGTGTTCTGCGCCTCGTCGAGGATGATGAAGGAGTCGTTGAGCGTGCGGCCGCGCATGTACGCGAGCGGTGCGACCTCGATGGTGCCGGCGGCGAGGAGCTTGGGCACGAGGTCGGGGTCGAGCATCTCGTTCAGCGCGTCGTAGAGCGGCCGGAGGTAGGGGTCGATCTTGTCGGTCAGGGTGCCGGGGAGATAGCCCAGCCGCTCGCCGGCCTCCACTGCGGGGCGGGTCAGGATGATCCGGCTCACCTCTTTGCGCTGGAGGGCCTGCACGGCCTTCGCCATCGCGAGGTAGGTCTTGCCCGTACCGGCGGGCCCGATGCCGAAGACGATCGTGTTGTGGTCGATCGCGTCGACGTACTGGCTCTGGCCGAGGGTCTTCGGCCGGATGCTCTTGCCGCGTGCCGTCAGGATGGCCTGGCTCAGCACGTCGGACGGGCTGAGGTTCAGGTCGCTGCGCATCATCCGCGCCGAGCTCGCGACCTCCGCCGGGCCGAGGTCTTGGCCGTTGCGCACCATCTGCAGCAGCTCGTCGAGCAGCGCCCGCGCCGCCGCGACCTGGGTCGGGTCGCCGGTCAGGCTGATCTCGTTGCCGCGCACGTGCACGTCGACCAGCGGGTACTGGCGCTCCAGCGTGGTCAGCAGGCGGTCCTGCGGTCCGAGCAGTCGGACCATCTGGATTCCGTCGACGCTCAGTCGCGCCTCGGCCGAGCCGCTCGGGGCTCCAGGGCCCGACGCATCCGCGGGCGGGGTCGGCGTCGGTTCACTCGTCGCCAAGGCTTCCTTCCTCGAGCCCGCCCTCGGGCGAGCCCAGAATGTGGGCGTGCACGTGGAACACGGTCTGTCCCGCGCCCGCACCGGTGTTGAAGATCAGTCGGAAATCGCCGTCGGCGTGCTCGTCGGCGAGCTGCTTGGCGGTCGCCACCAGCTCCGCGAGCAGAGCGGGGTCGCCCGCGGCCAGCTCCACGACGTCGCGGTACCGCTCGGTCTTGGGCACCACGAGGAGGTGCACCGGCGCCTTCGGCGCGATGTCGCGGAACGCGATGATCCGCTCGCTGTCGAACACGACGTCGGCCGGGATCTCGCCCGCGATGATGCGCGAGAAGATCGAACGCTCCCCTGTCTCCATGTCATCCATCCTATTCGTCGGGCCGACAGTCGTCGCGGGTCACCAGCGCCCGAGCGCCGCGTTCAGCACGGCCAGCGCCGCGGGACCCGCCGTGGAGGTGCGCAGCACCGTGTCGCCGAGCCGCACGATCTCCCCGCCGGCCGCGCGGAAGGCCTCGAGCTCCTGCGGGGCGATCCCGCCCTCCGGACCCACCACGAGCGCCAGCGGGCGCCCGTCCGGCCGCACCGACGTCAGCGCCTCCGTGGCACCCGGCTCGAGCACCAGCAGCCGGTGGGTGGCGGCCAGGGCCGCCACCTGCTTCGTGGACGAAAGCTCGCCGACCTCCGGGGTCCACGCCCGGATGGACTGCTTGCTCGCCTCGCGGACGATCGACGCCCAGCGGTCGCGGCTCTTGGCCACCTTCGGCCCCTCCCACCGCGAGACCGAGCGGGAGGCCGACCACGGCACCACCGCGTCCACACCGAGCTCGGTGGCCGCCTGCACCGCGAGCTCGTCGCGGTCGCCCTTGGCGAGCGCCTGCACCAGCGTGATCACCGGCTCGGCACGCGGAACGCGCTCCACGACCTCCACGTCGATGGTGAGCTCACTGTTCGTGGCGACCAGCACCTCGCCCGAGGCGACGAGCCCGCGGCCGTTGCCGATCAGCACGCTCTCGCCCGGGCGGGTGCGGTTCACGGTCGAGGCGTGCTTGGCCTCCGCGCCGGTCAGGGTGAGCCGCGCGCCGACCTCCACCTCGGCGAGGTCTTCGCGCAGATACAGAGAGCTCATCGGTCGCGCCGCGCGGTCAGAGGTTGAGGAACCGGTCGCGGAGCTTCGCGAACAGCCCCTGCTGGAACCGCGCGAGCGACGGCTCTGCGCTGTGGTGGGTCGCCGCGAACTTCTTGATCAGCTCCTTCTCTTTGTGGTCGAGCTTGGTGGGCGTGACCACCTGGATGCCGACCCGCAGGTCGCCGCGGCCGCTGCCGCGCAGGTGCGTGATGCCGCGGTCTTTCACCGAGACGATGTCTGCGCTCTGCGTTCCGGGCTTCAGCTCGAGGCGGATGTCGCCGTCGAGCGCCTTCACGGTCGCGGTGGTGCCGAGGATGGCGTCGGCCATCGACACCTCCAGCGTGCACAGGAGGTCGTCGCCGTCGCGGCTGAAGACATCGTGGTGCTTCACCTTGATCTCGAGGTAGAGGTCGCCGTTCGGGCCGCCGGCGGGGCCGGCCTCGCCCGAGCCGGGCATCTGCAGGCGCAGGCCCGTCTCGACGCCGGCGGGGATGTCGACGGGGACCGTGCGGCGGGCGCGGACGCGGCCCTGGCCCTGGCAGGTCACGCACGGCGTGGCGATGACCGTTCCGTAGCCGCGGCAGCTGCCGCACGGGCTGGAGGTCATCACGTTGCCGAGCAGCGAGCGCACGGAGCGCTGGATGCTGCCGGTGCCGTGGCAGATGTCGCAGGTCACCGGCGCGGTGCCGGGCTGGCAGCACGATCCGTTGCAGGTCTCGCAGACCACGGCCGTGTCGACCTCCAGGTCGCGGTGCGTGCCGAAGACGACCTCGTCGAGGTCGACCTCCACGCGCAGCAGGGCGTCCTGGCCGCGCTCACGCCTCGACCGCGGGCCGCGGGTGGCCCCGCCGCCTCCGCCGAAGAACGTCTCGAAGATGTCGCCGAAGCCGGCGAAGTCGCCCGGGCCTCCCGCGCCGCCGAAACCGGTGGATCCGCCGAGGTCGTACTGCTGCCGCTGCTGCGGGTCGCTCAGCACGTCGTAGGCGTGCGTGACGAGCTTGAAGCGCTCCTGCGCCTCACTGCTCGGGTTGACGTCGGGGTGCAGCTCGCGCGCGAGCCGGCGGTACGCCTTCTTGATCTCGTCGGGGGTGGCGTTGCGGTCAACGCCGAGTACTTCGTAGTGGTCGGCCAAAGTAAGGCTGTTCCTTCTGTTCGTCGCGTCGTGTTCGTCAGGTTGGTGTCAGTCGCCGAGGAGGCGGGAGAGGTAGCGAGCCACGGCGCGAACCGCGGCCATGTTGCCCGAGTAGTCCATGCGGAGCGGGCCGAGGAGGCCGACCCGCGCCAGGTCGGAGCCGGAGCTGTAGGTGCTCGACATCACGGAGGTCTCCGTCAGCCCGATGACCGGGTTCTCACGCCCGATGCTCACGGCGACGCCGTGCTGGTCGAGCGCCATCTCGTCGAAGAGCCGCAGCAGGACCACCTGCTCCTCGATGGCCTCCAGCACGGGGGTGATAGAGCCGGGGAAGTCGGTCTCGGTGCGCGCCAGGTTGGCCGCCCCCGCCATCACCAGCTTGTCCTGCCGGTTGGCGGCGATCTGGTCGCGCAGCGCTCCGGCGACGGGGGCGACGAGCGTGCGGGTGCGCTCGGTGAGGTGGTCGGGCAGCTGCCGCAGACGCTCGGCGGCGTCGGCGAGCGACAGCCCGGCCGCCGCACCGTTGATAGCGCCGCGGATCTCCGCGATCTCGGTGTCGTCGAGCTCCTCCGTCAGCTCGATCACGCGCTGCTCGACCGCGCCCGAGTCGGTGATGAGCACGCTGAGCAGCCGGCGCTCGGCGAGCGAGACCAACTCGATGTGGCGGATCTTCGAACGAGCCACCGACGGGTACTGCACGAGCGCGACCTGGTTCGTCAGCTGCGACAGCAGCCGCACCGTGCGCGAGAGCACGTCGTCGACGTCGACGGACTGGCCGAGGAACGTCTCGATCGCGGTGCGCTGCGCCGGGGACAGCGGGCGCGCCTCCGCGAGGTGGTCGACGAACAGCCGATAGCCCTTGTCGGTCGGCACGCGACCGGAGGAGGTGTGCGGAGCGGCGATCAGCTGCTCCTCCTCGAGGAGCGCCATGTCGTTGCGGATCGTCGCAGCGGACACGCCGAACGAGTGCCGCTCCACGATGCTCTTGGAGCCGACGGGCTCCCGGGAGGCGACATAGTCCTGCACGATGACGCGGAGCACTTCGAGACTGCGTTCCGAGACCACGCCAACCGCCTCCTGTCGTCGCTGGGGCTCGAGGTTCGAGCGTACGGATCGAGCACGGGAGGACCCCCGGGCGGGCTGGCACTCGGAGATCCTGAGTGCTAATCATATCGCGTCCCCGACAGAGAACGGGCACTGCGCGACACCGATGATTTACGGCGCGCCCGCGCGGTTGTACTGTTTGCGCACCGGCTCGGAATAGGCCGCAGCCGACCACGAAAGGGTTTCCTCATGACAGACCCGACCCAGCCTCCCGCCGACGGCGACAGCGGACTCCCGCCGCAGCAGCCGTACGGCGCCCCCGCCGGCCAACCCGCCGGCCAGCCCGCCGGTGGCGTGCCTCCGGAGCAGGCGTACTCCTCCGCCCCGGCCGCTCCCCTCGACCCCGCCCAGGACAAGCAGTGGGCCTCCTTCGCCCACCTCGGCGGGATCCTCTGGTTCCTCCCGTCCCTCATCATCTGGCTCGTCTTCAAGGACCGCGGGAGGCTGACCGACCAGGAGGCCAAGGAGGCGCTCAACTGGCAGATCACCTGGATCGCCGCGTGGGTCGTGTCCCAGATCCTCGGGATCATCATCGGCACGTTCACCTTCGGGATCGGCTACCTGCTCTTCAGCCTGCTCATCCCGTGGGCGCTGTACATCGTGAACCTGGTGTTCTCGATCCTCGGCTTCGTGAAGGTGAACAGCGGTGGCAGCTACCGCTACCCGGTGAACTTCCGGTTCATCAAATAGTCGACAGAATCGGGTAAAGGCTCTCGGCTGCTTCTCAGGATCGGCCTCCGACCCCTAGGCTGAGACGCGTCATTCACCCCATTGGAGGAGACAACACCATGTCCGCAACGCCCCCACCCCCGCCGCCGCCGCAGCAGCCGTACGGAGGCCAGCAGCCGGCGCTCAGTGCCGCCGACGAGAAGCTCTGGGCAACCCTCATCCACATCGGTGGCATCCTGTTCAGCTTCATCCCGTCGCTGGTCGGCTATCTCGTGCTGAAGGACCGCGGCCCGTTCATCCGTGCGCACACCGCGACCGCGCTCAACTTCCAGATCACGCTGGCGATCGCCTACGTCGTCGGATTGATCCTGAGCATCGTCGGGATCGGCTTCATCATCCTGCTCGCTGTGTGGGTGCTCAACATCGTGTTCAGCATCATCGCGGCCATCAAGGCGAACCAGGGACAGTTCTACACGTACCCGATCGCCATCAAGTTCGTGAGCTGAGCCCAGCCCGATACCACTCGAGGAGTCTTACTCCTCGGCGAGCAGCCGTCGCACGACGGCGTCCGCCAGCAGCCGCCCTCGCAAGGTCAGCACCACCGACCCGGCGAGGGCGGCTTTCGCGTCCACCAGGCCGTCGGCGATCAGTCCGGCGACGGCGCGGCGACCCGGAGCCTCCAACTCGTCCGTGCTCACCCCCTCGCGGATCCGGGTGAGCAGCAGAACGCGCTCGACGCGGCGGGTCTCTGCGTCGAGGGTCTCCCGGCCGGCCGCGGGCGACTCCCCCGCCAGCACGCGCTGCGCGTACGCCGCGGGATGCTTCACGTTCCACCAGCGCACGCCGCCCACGTGGCTGTGCGCGCCGGGGCCGACGCCCCACCAGTCGTGCCCGAGCCAGTACGCGAGGTTGTGGCGCGACCGGTGCGCGTCGTCGGTGGCCCAGTTGCTGACCTCGTACCACCCGTACCCCGCGCCGGCGAGCCGCGTCTCGGCCAGCTCGTACATGTCCGCCTCGAGGTCGTCGTCGGGCTCCTGCACGGCCCCTGCACGGATCTGGCGCGCGAGCTTGGTTCCGGGCTCGACGATGAGTGCATAGGCGGAGACGTGGTCGGGTTCGCACGCCAGCGCGGCGTCGAGCGAGCGCGACCAGTCGTCGAGGGTCTCCCCCGGCGTGCCGTAGATCAGATCGAGGCTCACCTGGAGGCCGGCCTCCCGAGCCCAGCGCACCACCAGAGGGATCCGCTCCGGGTCGTGCGTGCGCTCCAGCGTGGCGAGCACGCTCGGCACGGCGGACTGCATGCCGAACGAGACGCGCGTGAACCCCGCGCCGGCGAGGCGGCGCAGGTCGTCAGCGTCCACCGAGTCGGGGTTGGCCTCCGTGGTCACCTCGGCGCCGGTCGCGATTCCCCACGCATCGCGTACGGCCCCGAGCATGGACCCGAGGTCGTCCGGCGGAAGCAGGGTCGGCGTGCCTCCCCCGAAGAAGACGGTCGACACCTCCCGGGCGGGCACACCGCTGCGCTCGAGGGCCTCGGCGGCGAAGGCGATCTCCCGGACCGCGTGGCCGGCGTACTCGGACTGCGAGACGCCGCGCAACTCGGTGGCGGTGTACGTGTTGAAGTCGCAGTAGCCGCAGCGCACCCGGCAGAACGGCACGTGCAGGTAGACCCCGAAGTCGCGCGTGTCGGCGCCGACGGCGGCGCTGTCAGGCAGGACGCCGTCGGCGGGCGCCGGATCGCCCAGTGGGAGGGCTCCGGGCATCAGGCCGACCGCGCGGGCAGGAGCGAGCGCAGGTAGCGCTTGGTGTACGTGTTCTGGGCTGCGCGCAGCACGGGATAGCCCAGCCGGTAGAAGCCGTTGGCAGGCCGGGAGAACGCGCGCACGACGAACCAGACGGTCCCGTCGTCGCGCAGCTCGACGAGGAACGCCTCCTCGCCGCTCTCGGGGTGCCCCTTGAGCGTGCCGTACGCGAAACCGCGGCGGTGCGGCTCATCGACGACGTAGACGACCCGGCACGGCGCCGAGACCTTGAACGGCCCGAACGGGATCTTCAGCACCGCGGTCATCCCGTTGCGGATGAACGGCGTGCCGTCGTCGGCGAACACGTCCTCCTCGACGCGGTGCTCGCGCATTCCGCGCGGCGTGCCGTCGTCGTCGAACTCGATGCCCTCGTATTGGACGCCGGTGCCCTCCTCGACCTGAGTGACGCGGATGCCGCTGCCGCGCTGCACACCCCAGCTCATCAGGGCGGCCGAAGCCGACTCGAACCGGTCCTCGCCGCTGCCCAGCCGCACCTTCCGCTCCAACGGCCGGTAACCCTTCGGCGGGTAGTACAGCAGATCGGCAGCCTGGGTACCGCCGACGGACCCGTAGGTGACGGGTTGGTCGGTGAAGCTGGTGCGGCGCATGGGAACTATCCTCCGTCAATCGGTGGCGGAGTGCGAACCGGGGGTCCGCTGCGGCGGCCGACTAGACGTGACTAGTCGCTGGAACCGGGCGGTCGATTCCGGCGACTACTCACGGCTCGGCGGCCGCCGTCGCTACCGCCGGCATCTGTTGCTAGCGGAAGCGTCTTAGTTCTCGTCCTTCTTCGTTTCGCCCGAGGTGGCGGGGGAACCGTCCGACGCCGCCGTCGGCGAATCCGCGGCCATGAACTCGCGGCTCGCGATCTCGAGAAGCTTTGCGGCGGCGGCGAAACTCACGCTGACCGTCCCGAATGAGTTGAAAGTGAGCTCGCCGTCACGGTCGTCGTCGCGAAACACCTCCAGCAACCGCGCCCCGCTGGCGTCGACGAGCTCAACGGCTAGACCGTCCCGCGACGAAACATCGCTCGCGATCTGGAACCGGTAACCGTCCACGCCACCAACCTCTCGTAAGAGCCTATTTCTTGCCGTCTTTGGACTTCTCGGTGTCGCCCGACAGCGCCGCGATGAAGGCCTCCTGGGGGACCTCGACGCGGCCGACCATCTTCATGCGCTTCTTGCCCTCCTTCTGCTTCTCGAGGAGCTTGCGCTTGCGGGTGATGTCGCCGCCGTAGCACTTGGCGAGGACGTCCTTGCGCATCGCGCGGATGTTCTCGCGCGCGATGATGCGGGCGCCGATCGCGGCCTGGATGGGCACCTCGAACTGCTGGCGCGGGATCAGCTCGCGCAGGCGGCCGGCCATCATGGTGCCGTAGGCGTAGGCCTTGTCGCGGTGCACGATCGCGCTGAACGCGTCGACCGTCTCGCCCTGCAGGAGGATGTCGACCTTCACGAGGTCGGCCTCCTGCTCGCCGAACGGCTCGTAGTCGAGGGAGGCGTAGCCCGCGGTGCGGCTCTTCAGCTGGTCGAAGAAGTCGAAGACGATCTCGCCGAGCGGCATCGTATAGCGGATCTCGACCCGGTCTTCGCCGAGGTACTCCATGCCGAGCAGGGTGCCGCGGCGGCCCTGGCAGAGCTCCATGATCACGCCCACGTAATCCTTCGGCGCGAGGATGGCCGCCTTGACGACCGGCTCCTCCACCTTGTCGACCTTGCCCCCGGGGAACTCGCTCGGGTTGGTGACCGTGACGACCTTCTTGTCCTCCGTGGTGACCTCGTAGATCACGCTCGGGGCCGTGGTGATCAGATCGAGGCCGAACTCGCGGGAGAGGCGCTCGGTGATGATCTCCAGGTGCAGGAGGCCGAGGAAGCCGCAGCGGAAGCCGAAACCGAGCGCCACCGACGTCTCGGGCTCGTAGACGAGCGCGGCGTCGGAGAGCTTGAGCTTGTCGAGGGCCTCGCGCAGCTCGGGATAGTCGCTGCCGTCGATCGGGTAGAGGCCGGAGAACACCATCGGCTTGGGCTCGGTGTAGCCGGCGAGGGCCTGGGTCGCCGGCTTGACGGCCGTGGTCACCGTGTCGCCGACCTTCGACTGGCGCACGTCCTTCACCCCGGTGATGAGGTAGCCGACCTCGCCGACGCCCAGACCCTTCGACGGGGTCGGCTCGGGCGCGGACACACCGATCTCGAGGATCTCGTGGGTGGCTTTCGTCGACATCATCTGGATGCGCTCGCGCGGGCCCAGCTTGCCGTCCACCATGCGCACGTACGTCACCACGCCGCGGTAGCTGTCGTAGACGGAGTCGAAGATCATCGCGCGCGCCGGCGCGTCGGCCACGCCGACCGGTGCAGGGATCTCCTGGACGACCCGGTCGAGCAGGGCCTCCACGCCCATGCCGGTCTTGCCGGAGACCCGCAGCACGTCCTCCGGACGACCGCCGATGAGGCTGGCGAGCTCGGCGGCGTACTTGTCGGGGTCCGCAGCCGGGAGGTCGATCTTGTTGAGCACGGGGATGATCGTGAGGTCGTTCTCGAGCGCGAGATACAGGTTCGCCAGCGTCTGGGCCTCGATTCCCTGCGCAGCGTCGACGAGGAGGATCGCGCCCTCGCACGCGGCCAGCGACCGCGACACCTCGTACGTGAAGTCGACGTGCCCTGGCGTGTCGATCATGTTGAGCGCGAAGGTCTCGCCGTCGAGCGCCCAGGGCATCCGCACGGCCTGGCTCTTGATCGTGATGCCGCGCTCGCGCTCGATGTCCATGCGGTCGAGGTACTGCGCCCGCATGTCGCGGTCGGACACCACGCCGGTGATCTGCAGCATCCGGTCGGCCAGCGTCGACTTGCCGTGGTCGATGTGCGCGATGATGCAGAAGTTGCGGATGGAGGCCGGGTCGGTCGCGGCGGGCTCGAGGGGCTTCAGGGCTCGTGGTGACATTGTGGGCTCATTCTCCCATGAACCCCCCTGCCGGCTCGAACGCCGAGGGCCGTCAGGCGAAGCGCTCGCCGCGCTCGACGACGTGGCCGGCGCCGTCCTCCCAGCGGTACACCTCGGTGCCGTCGATGAAGACGCGCTCGGCGCGCGAGTTGACGTCGAGCGGGTCGCCCGACCAGACCACGACGTCGCCGTCGCGTCCGGGCTCGAGCGCGCCGACGCGGTCGTCGAGGCCGAGGAACGACGCCGGGTTCACCGTCAGCGCCTCCAGCGCGGTCTCGCGCGGGAGGCCCTCCTTGACGGCGAGCGACGCCTGGTGCACGAGGAAGTTGATCGGGACGACCGGATGGTCGGTCGTGATGGCGACCCGCACCCCCGCCGCGGCGATCAGGGCGAGGTTGCCGATGGCGCGGTCGCGGAGCTCCACCTTCGAGCGCGAGGTGAACATCGGGCCGAAGATGACGGGGATGTCGCGCTCGGCGAGCACGTCGGCGATCTTGTGCGCCTCGGTGCCGTGGTTGACGACGAGCTTGTAGCCGAACTCGTCGGCCAGGCGGATCGCGGTGGCGATGTCGTCGTGACGGTGCGTGTGCTGATCCCAGACCAGCTCGCCGGAGAGCACGCGCGCGAGGGTCTCCTTGGTCAGGTCGCGGGCGAACGCCTTGCCGTCGCGCTCCGCCTCCGCGCGGGACGCCGCGTAGTTCTGCGCGTCGATGAAGGCTTCGCGGATGATCATGGCGACGCCGAGGCGGGTGCTCGGTGTCTGGTTCTTGCCGCCGTAGACGCGCTTCGGGTTCTCGCCGAGGGCCGACTTGACGCTGACGGCCTCCTTGATCACCTGCTCGTCGATCGTGCGGCCGCCCCAGCTCTTGATGGCGACCGTCTGGCCGCCGATCGGATTGCCGGATCCCGGCTTGACCACGATGGCGGTGACGCCGCCCGCGAGAGCGTCCCGGAAGCCCTCGTCGTCGATGTTCACGGCGTCGATGGCGCGCACAGCGGCCGTGTTCGGCGTCGTCATCTCGTTGGTGTCGTCGCCGGCAGGACCGTTGGCCTCCTCGTGGATGCCGACGTGGCCGTGGGCCTCCACGAAGCCCGGGAGCACCCACTTGCCGCTCGCGTCCACGACGTCGACGCCGGACGGCACGACGATCTCGGAGGCGGGACCGACTGCGGTGATCCGGCCGTCTTCGACGACGACCGTTCCGTTCTCGATCGGGTCCCCGGTGACGGGGACGACGTACGCGTTGACGATGGCGATGCTCGAAGCGGTCATGGTGTCGAGCCTACGCTCGCCGGGAATGCGGACGCGGGCCCGGCGTTGTGCAGAGGTATGAGCATTCTCCTGACCGGCGCGACCGGCTACATCGGATCCTCCGTCCTCCCCCGCCTCCTCGACGAGGGGCACGCTGTGACCGCGCTGGTGCGCGACGAGGCGAAGGCGCAGCTCGTGCGCGACGCCGGCGCGTCCGCGGTCGTGGGCGACGCCACCGACAGTGCGCTCGTCTCGCGGCTCGCGCGCGAGAGCGACGGCGTCATCCACCTCGCCTCGGCGCCCGACGTGGACCCGGTGTTCGTCGCAGCCGTGCTCGAAGGGCTCGCCGGCAGCGGCAAGCCGTTCGTTCACACGGGAGGCGTTTGGACGTACGGCTCGAACCCCGACATCACGGAGGACTCCCCCGCGGCGCCGCCCGCCATCACCGCCTGGCGCGGTGCGAACGAGGCCGTGGTGCTCGGCGCCGAGGGAGTGCGCGGCTCGGTCGTTGTGCCCTCGATCGTCTACGGGCACGGCAAGGGCCTGGCCCGGGTCATCGTGGACGCACCGCGCGGATCGGGCGTCGCGCCCGCGCTGCAGCTCATCGGCGACGGCACGCAGCACTGGGCCACCGTGCACGTCGACGATGTCGCGGCGCTCTATGTTCTGGCGCTCGAGAACGGCGAGGCCGGCGAGGTCTACATCGCCGCCGGAGGTGCCAATCCGACCGTCCGCGAGCTCGGCGAGCTCGCGGCGCGTGCGGCGGAGGTCGCCGGCGGCGTCGCGCCCGCGTCTGTCGAGGAGACCGAGGAGCGGCTGGGCGCTGGGCTCGCGGAGGCGCTGCTCCTCGATCAGCAGGCCCGCGGCACCAAGGCCCGCATCGACCTGGGCTGGGAGCCGAACGGGCCGACGCTCGCGGACGAGATCGCGACGGGCAGCTACGCGCACGAGCTGGCGCGCAGCTGACGAGGCGCCCATCGACCGCGCGTTTTGGCCAGACGGCCGCCCACTGCTAAAGTTGTTTGTTGGCTTGCGTGTGGGTGTAACCGCACGAACGCCGCAAGGCGCCCTCTCTCGCTGAGCGGCACATCCGATACTCACTTCGAACGAAAGTAACCATTCGTGGCAAACATCAAGTCGCAGATCAAGCGCAACAAGACCAACAAGAAGGCGCAGGAGCGCAACAAGGCGGTCAAGAGCGAGCTGAAGACGGCGATCCGCTCCACCCGCGAGGCCGTCGTCGCCGGCGACAAGGAGAAGGCGACCGCGGCGCTGCGTCTCGCCGCCAAGAAGATCGACAAGGCCGCCAGCAAGGGCGTCATCCACAAGAACCAGGCGGCGAACCGCAAGTCGGCCATCGCCAAGCAGGTCGCCGCGCTCTAAGCAGCGACCACTCGCGGGACCTGTCCCGCGCCGCGACGAGCCCCCGCCCCGTGAACCACGGGAGCGGGGGCTCGCTGCATGTGGGTGGCTCGCTGCATGTGGGCGGCTCGCTGCATGTGGGCGGCTCGCTGCAGGTGGGCGGCCGTCGCGACTCGCTACGATCGGGGCACACCCAACCGAAGGAGAGCGCCGTGGGTCAGGTCGTCATGTACAGCTCGGTGTCTGTCGACGGCTTCATCGCCGACGAGGACGACCAGCCCGGACCGCTCTTCGACTGGCTCAGGGGAGGCGACATCCCGCTGGATGACAGCGGCGTCCTGACGGTGTCGCAGGCGTCGTACGACTACACGCGGCCCTACTGGGACCGGATCGGCGCGACGATCGTCGGTCGCCATGTCTTCGATCTGACGGACGGGTGGGACGGGAAGCCTCCCGGTGATGTCGACCATGTGGTCGTCGTGACTCACCGGCCCGCGCCCGACGACTGGGACCCCGCCGCGCCGTTCCATTTCGTCGACGGGGTGGAGGCTGCCGTGGCCCTGGCGCAGGAGCTCGCAGGCGACCGGATCGTCGAGGTCTCCGCCGGGGAGGTCGGCGGACAGGCCTTCGCGGCGGGTCTGGTCGATGAGGTGCGGATGGATGTGGCACCCGTCGTGCTCGGAGTCGGCAAGCGCTACTTCGGCCCGATCGACGGGCAGCACCTGCTGGAGGGTCCCGTCGAAGTCGTGCAGGGCGAGCGGGTGCTCCACCTCCGCTACGGCGTTCGCCGCTGACACGACCTCCCTCTCGGCGTTGCCGGGAGGCTATGGACTGACGCGCGTCGGCGCGCTCAGACGCGCCCCCGCGCGCTAACGATGCGGATCATGCGCTCCAGCGCGAACACGGGGTCGCGACCGCCGCCCTTGACGTTCGCGTCGGTCTCGGCGAGCACCTCGATGCAGCGGCCGAGTCCGTCCTCCGTCCAGCCGGCCAGATCGCGGCGGGCGCGGTCGACCTGCCAGGGCGCCAGACCGAACTGCTGAGCGAGCTGCGCGGAACCTCCCCGGGCGCCGGAGAGCTTCGCCATCGTGCGGATCTTGCTCGCGAACGCCGCCACCATCGGCACCGGGTCGGCACCGGAGGCGAGCGCGTGACGCATCGTGACAAGCGCATCGCCGTACCGGCCGGCGATGGCCGCGTCGGCGACCTGGAAGGCGTTCGTCTCGACCCGGCCTCCGTAGTACTTGTCGACGGTCGCCTCGGTGATCTGCTCCGCGGCATCGGAGATCAGCTGCTGGCACGCGGCTGCGAGCTCGGCGAGGTCGTCGGTGAACGCCGACGTCAGCGACCGCAGAGCGCCCGGCGTGATCTTGCGGCCGGCCACCGCGAACTCCGCCTGCGCGAAGTCGTATTTCTCGGAATCCTTCTTGAGCTCGGCACAGACGATCTCGATTCCGCCGCCCGTGCCTGCGCGGATGGCGTCGAGCAGCTTCTTGCCGCGGACCCCGCCCGCGTGCCGGAGCACGACGACGGTGCCGTCGGCCGGCGCGGAGAGGTAGTCGAGCATGTCGGCGAGAAAACCGTCTCCGGTCTTCTCGACGGCGTCGACGCGGATCAGGCGCGGCTCACCGAACAGGGAGGGGCTCGCGAGCGTGAGCAGTTCGCCGGGCGCGTAGTCCGCCGCCGAGACGTCGCTGATCTCCAGGCTCGGGTCCTCCTGCTTGAGCAGGTCGCGCAGCATCCGCGTGGCGCGATCTGCGAGGAAGCCCTGCGTGCCCGACACCAGGACGATCGGGGCGGGCCGGATCTGGTTCCAGGCCAGCTGCGGAATCGCACTCTTCGCGCTCGTCGCGCCCGCTCGGCCTGTCGAGCCGCCCCTGCTGTTGCTTCGTGTCGCCACGTTCCTCCTCGTCCGTATCCAGGATAGAGGCGACCACCGGCACTCCCTTCCTCCGGGCGCTCGACCCACAGCGCAGGGCCGGAGCCGGTCGACGACACCAGCAGCATCCCCGAACGATCGGTGCGCGCCGCAGCGGTGCCGACATCCTGGAGCATCGACAGCGCTCGCCGGGTCGGATGACCGTACCCGTTGTCCGCGCCGACGGAGACCAGTCCGAGGTGCGCACGGAGGTCGTGGTAGAGCCGCGGGCTCTGGTCGGCCGAACCGTGATGCGCGACTTTCACGACATCGACCGGCTCGGCGCCACGCGCGCGCAGCGCGTCCTGCTCCGTCTCCCCCAGATCGCCGAGGAACAGCGCACGCAGGCCATCGCCCTCCGTGCGCACGACCAGGCTGCCCGCATTGCCGCTCAGCGGCGCGGAGCCCGGCGCCGGCACGGGAGGCCAGACGATCCGCCACGACGTTCCGCCGAGGTCTCCCGACATCCCGGCCCGCCCGGACTCCACTGTCATTCCCGCCTGCCGCAGTCGTTCCAGCAGCGCGTGGTCGGCCGAGCGGTCAGGCTCCCCGACGATCACCCGATCGGTGCGGCCGATCACCGCATCGACGCCTCCCGCATGGTCGGCGTCGAAGTGCGTGAGCAGCACCCAGTCGAGGCGGTCGATCCCGAGAGCGTCCAGACAATCCTCGAGCGGCTGCGGCCGCCGCCCGACGTCGATGACCATGCTCCGTCCGCCGTCGCGGAGCACGAGCGCGTCGCCCTGACCGACGTCGCATGCTGCGATGTGCCAGTCCGCCGGTCGACCGAGCGCGAGCCCGACCTGCCGGCCGCCGAGCGAGCCCGCGTAGACGAGCGTGCCGCCGACGAGCGCGACGATCGCCGACGTGGCCACCGCCCTCGGCAATCTCCTCCGCGACACGACGACGGCGACCGCGGCCAGGGCGAGCGCGCAGAGACCGACCCCGAGCAGACCGTCCGGCCACGGCAGCGCCGCTCCGGGGAGACCGGCCCCGAATCGCGCAACCTGCGAGATCCAGGCGGACGGAACCCAGGCGATCCACACTACGAGCTGCCCGACCGCCGGAGCCCACGGGAGGAGAAGGCAGGCCAGGCAGCCGAGGACGGTGGCGACGGGCGCCGCCGGTTCCGCTACCAGGTTGGCGGGGACTCCGAAGAGCGGAAGCGTCGGAGTCAGCAGGATCAGGACCGGCTGGCACGCGAGCTGTGCCGCGGTGGGAACGGAGAGGGCGAGCGCGATCCCGCGCGGGAGCCACCGGCCCAGGCCGTGCGCCAGTGGACGCGCGAGCAGAAGTAGCCCGGCGGTCGCGAGGGCAGAGAGCGCGAAGCCGTAGTCGCGGGCGAGCCAGGGATCGTGGACGAGAAGCACGATCACCGCCAGGGCGAGCGCCGGGAGGCCGTCGGCGACCCGGCCGCGAGCGAGGGCGAGGAGCACGACGACCGCCATCGCCGCGGCGCGCAGCACGCTCGCACCCGGGCCCACGAGTGCGACGAAGGCCGCGAGACCGGTGGCGGCGGCGACGATGCGTGTGCGGCGGCCGAGACCGGCACCGCGCGCGAGCAGGAACACCAGACCGGTGACGAGCGCGCAGTTCGCCCCCGAGACCGCGGTGAGGTGGCTCAGGGCGGAGGTCTTCATCGCCTCGTCGAGGGTGGAGGTGACAGCGGTCTCATCGCCGATCGCCAGGCCCGGGAGCAGGTCGCCGCCGTCGCCCGGCGTCGCGGCCGCGGCCGCCGCGAACGCGTTCCGCACGGGCGCCGCCCACGCGAGCCAGAAGGGCGGCCCCTCGCGCACGGCCGGAGTCGTCGAGGCGCGGAGGGTGAAGGTCGTCGCCTCCCCCGGCTCGTTCGGCTGGACCGAGACGCTCGCCGCGACGACCGAGCCGAGCGCGAAGCCACGCACGGATCGGACATCCCCCGGCACGACCAGGGCGACCGGCACGCCACCGGCGACCGGGGGCCGGTCGCCCGCGCTCGAGGGACGTGAACTCCCGCTCTCGTCCCGC
Source organism: Leifsonia sp. Leaf336 (assembly GCF_001423695.1). Classification (GTDB taxonomy): domain Bacteria; phylum Actinomycetota; class Actinomycetes; order Actinomycetales; family Microbacteriaceae; genus Leifsonia. Next base: position 1,640,551 of record NZ_LMOZ01000001.1, on the reverse strand, counting down.
ACCGTCGTCCCGCGCAGCCGCCACCGCTCGACCCCGTCGAACCCCGACGCGGACCGCCGAGGGGCGCTCTCGACCCTGACCGCGACCTCCACCCGGCGATGCGCCTCGGCAGCGGCCTCGAGCGTCGCATCGGTCCGCAGCGGCGCCTGCGCTGCGATGGCGGTGGCGCCGACCGCTGCCGTCGCCAGCGCGACGGCGACCGTCGTGAGACCGCGGACGACCGGGGAGGCGCCCCCTCCGCCGCCGCGCGACCGCGACTGCGGCCGCGACCCGCGATGACCGGACCGCACGGCCGCGACCAGGGCCAGCACCGCGATCGCCCCTGCACACACCGCGACGACGGGCATCGCGGCGCTGAGCGCGACGCCGATGCCGCAGCAGAGCCACAGAGTGGCGGCGGGGATGGCCAGCCGAAGGTCGGGCATCAGACCGTCACCCGGTCTTTGAGCGCGTCGAAGATCTTCTCGCCGACGCCCGACACATTGCGGAGGTCGGTCACCGCGGAGAACCGTCCGTTCGCTTCGCGCCACTCGATGATGCGCTGCGCGAGCGCCGGGCCGATCCGCGGCAGCGTCTCGAGCTGAGCGGCCGTCGCACGGTTGAGGTCGATGGGACCGCCGCTCACTCCGCCCGAAGCGGACTCGGAGGACCCCTCGGCCTGCGGCGGCACCTCACCGACGACTGGAACCCGCAACTGCTCTCCGTCTTGGACGAGACGTGCGAGGTTGACACCCGCCTGGTCCGCGGTCTCGGCGAACCCTCCCGCGGCCTCGATCGCGTCGACGACGCGCGAGCCTGCGGCGACGCGGATGAGACCTGGCCGATTCACCGCGCCCGAGACGTGGACGTAGAGCTCGTCCGCGGTCGGGGCCGCCGGACGCGTGGAGGACGCGGTCGGCGTCGCTGACGCCCCCGTGGATGCCGACGGCAGGGGCACGTTCCGTCCACCGGACATTCCCGACACGAGCACGGCGACGACGAACGCGCCGATGAGCAACACGGTCGCCGCCCCGACGCCGACTCTCAGCCGGCGCGTCCGAGGCGGCTCCGTGCCCTCCGCCCGATGTCGCATTCCTCCACGCTAGGCATGGGCCTCCGGCGACCCGGGACGAACTCCGGATCCGTGGAAAACACGAGCGGCGGCCCTCCTGGGGAGGACCGCCGCTCATCGTCGTGTCAGCGAAACAGACCGCGACACAGACCAGGACTCAGCCGCGCGTGGCGATATTCACCAGTCGCGGGGCACGCACGATCACGTTCACGATCTCCCGATCACCGACCGAGCGAACCACCGCCTCCGAACCGCGGGCCAGGGCCTCCAGCTCGTCCGTGGTGATCTTCGGCGAGACCTCCACCCGGTCGCGCACCTTGCCGTCGACCTGGAACACGGCCGTCACGGCCTCCTCGATCAGCAGCGTCGGGTCGGCCTTACGCCAGGGCACCAGCGCCACCGAGGGCTCGTAACCGAGCGTCTGCCACATGTCCTCGGCCGCGTACGGCGCGAACAGGTTCAGGGCCATCGCCGTGACCTCCGCCGCTTCGCGCACGGCGGCGTCGGCCGGGCCGGGAGCGCCGTCGATCGCCTTGCGGGTCGCGTTCACCAGCTCCATCAGCCGGGCGACCACCACGTTGAACTTGAACGCCTCCACCAGACCGGGCGCGTCGGCCAGGAACCGGTGCGTGACGCGGCGCAGCGCGGGGTCCCCGGTCTTCCAGACCACATCCGGCGCGCTCGTCACGTCATGAGCGACGCGCCAGGCGCGAGCCAGGAACTTGGCACTGCCCGACGGAGACACGTCGGCCCAGTCGATGTCGTCCTCCGGCGGACCGGCGAACGCCATCGTCAGGCGCACCGCGTCGACACCGTGCTCGTCCAGCTGCTCGGACAGCTTGACCAGGTTGCCGCGGGACTTGCTCATGGCCGAGCCGTCCATCAGGACCAGTCCCTGGTTGAGCAGCGCAGTGAAGGGCTCGGTGAAGCTGATCGAGCCCATGTCGAACAGGACCTTGGTGATGAAGCGCGCGTACAGCAGGTGCAGGATCGCGTGCGTCACGCCACCGACGTACTGGTCGACCGGCGCCCACTTCTCGGCCTCCTTGGGGTCGAACGCCTGGGTGGAGTCGTTCGGGTCCAGGAAGCGCAGGAAGTACCACGAGCTGTCGACGAAGGTGTCCATCGTGTCGGTGTCGCGCTTGGCCGGCCCGCCGCAGTTCGGGCAGGAGACGTTGACCCAGTCCGTCGCGCCGCCCAGCGGGCTGGTGCCCTTCGGCTGCAGGTCCAGGCCCTCGGCGGGCGGCAGCAGCACGGGCAGCTCGGACTCGGGCACCCGCACCTCGCCGCACTGCTCGCAGTGGATGATCGGGATGGGCGTGCCCCAGTAGCGCTGACGCGAGATCAGCCAATCGCGCAGGCGGAAGTTCTTCGCCGGCGCGCCCAGGCCCGAGGCCTGCAGCGCCTCCGTGACGCGGCGGATGGCGTTCGACTTGCTCAGCCCGTCGAACGGGCCCGAGTTGATCAGCCGGCCCTCGCCGGTCAGGGCGACGCCGGTCTCGGCGGGGCTCTCGAGCGGGGCGTCCTCCGGCAGGATCGGCTCGCCCGTGACCGGGTCGGTGTGGATGACCGGGATGGCACCCGTGACCGGCTGCGTGGTGTCGACGACGACGCGGACCGGCAGGTCGAAGGCGCGGGCGAAGTCCAGGTCGCGCTGGTCGTGCGCGGGCACGGCCATGATCGCGCCGTGACCGTAGTCGCTCAGCACGTAGTCGGCCGCCCAGATCGGGATGCTTTCGCCCGTCAGCGGGTTGATGGCGTGCCGCTCCAGGAAGACGCCCGTCTTCTCGCGGTCGGTGCTCAGCCGGTCCATCTCGGTCGTGCCGCGCACGGCCTCCAGGTACTGGTCGAACCGCGCGCGAACCTCCGGGCGCACGTCGGCGACCAGCTCGGCGGCCAGCTCGGAGTCGGGCGCGACCACCATGAAGGTCACGCCGTACAGGGTGTCAGGACGCGTCGTGTAGACGGTGACCGGCTCGTCGCGGCCCTCGATGCTGAACTGCACGTCGGCGCCGGTGGAGCGGCCGATCCAGTTGCGCTGCATCGACAGCACCTTCGACGGCCACGCGCCCTCCAGCTGGTTCAGGTCGTCCAGCAGGCGGTCGGCGTAGTCGGTGATGCGGAAGTACCACTGGGTCAGCTTCTTCTTGGTGACCAGGTTGTCGCAGCGCTCGCAGCGGCCGTTGACGACCTGCTCGTTGGCCAGCACCGTCTGGTCGAAGGGGCACCAGTTGACCTGGGAGGCCTTGCGGTAGGCCAGCCCCTTCTCGTGCAGCTTCAGGAACAGCCACTGGTTCCAGCGGTAGTACGCCGGGTCGCTGGTCTGCAGCACGCGGTCCCAGTCGAAGCTCGGCGCGTAGCGGCGCATGGAGGCCTTCTGCTGGGCGATGTTGTCGTTGGTCCAGCCGGCGGGGTCGAGACCGCGCTTGATCGCCGCGTTCTCAGCGGGCAGGCCGAACGAGTCCCAGCCGATCGGGTGCAGGACGTTGAAACCCTGGTGTCGCCAGTAGCGCGCGATCACGTCGCCCAGCGCGTACGCCTCCGCGTGACCCATGTGCAGGTCGCCCGAGGGGTACGGGAACATGTCGAGCACGTACTTGCGCGGACGCTTGTCTCCGGGGTCGGCCGTGGAGAACGGCTTCAGCTCGTCCCAGATCGGGAGCCACTTGTTCTGGATCTCGGCGAAGTCGTAGTGCGCTCCGGCCTCGCGGACCGGGGTTGTCGCTGAATCGTGCTCGTGTGCCACTGGACTCTCTCTCGGATGTCGCCGCGGCCGGACCGGCCTCGCAGCGAGAAGGCGTCGGGCGCGCAGCCCGAGCTTCCAGGGTACTAAACGTTCGCGCCTTCCGATCCGTTCCCTGGGAGGCGGCCGGGAGGTCGCAGACCGGCGGCTCGGAGGAGGGCGTCGGCCTTCACGCGCACTTCCTCCAGCTCCTCCTCCGGCACCGAGAGGGCGGTGATGCCGCCTCCCGCGCCGATCGTCACGGTGCCGTCGCGGAATCGCAGGCTGCGGATCACCATGGCGAGGTCGGCGGAGCCGTCGGCCGCCAGAACGCCGAAGCAGCCCGCGTAGACGCCGCGTGGTCCTTCTTCGAGGCCGGCGAGGATGCGCATCGCCGACAGCTTCGGCGCGCCGGTCATCGAGCCGGCCGGGAACGCGGCGGCCAGCGCGTCGACGGCGGTGAGACCCGGCAGCAGCCTGCCCTCGACGGTGCTGACGAGTTGGTGCACCTGCGCGTAGCTCTCGACCTCCAGGATGTGGCGCACGCTCACGCTCCCGGTGACGCTCACCCGGCCGAGGTCGTTGCGCATGAGGTCGACGATCATGACGTTCTCGGCCTGCTCCTTCTCGCTGGCCTCCAGCTCGGCCCGGAGGCGGAGATCCTCCGCGAGGGTCGCACCGCGGGGCCGGGTGCCCTTGATGGGCTTGGTCCGGAGGGCGCCGTCGGCCGTCACCAGCAGGAACTGCTCTGGCGAGGAGCTGACCAGCGTCTCGCCGGCGATCCGGAGGAAGCCGGCGTGATGGGACGGGCTGGCCCTGCGCAGTCGAAGATGCACGGCCAGGGGGTCGGCCTCGGTGCGCGCCGTCGCCGTATTGGTCAGGCAGAGCTGGTAGGCGTCGCCCGCGCGGATGGCCTCCTGGCACGCGACGATCATGGCGAGGTAGTCGGCATCGTCGTGGCGCCACGAGACCGGGACCGACGCCTCCGTGCCGACGACGGGATGCGCGCGTTCGTAGGCGTCGGCCGCTCCTGCGGCCGTGCGGAGAGCGGCCGCGGCCTGCGGGAGCCAGCCGCCGTTGTCCGTGGCGTCGACGAGGGTGACCGAGCCGTCGGCGTGGTCGAAGGCGATCAACCGGTCGACCTGGAGGAAGGCCGCATCCGCCCCGTCGCCCGCGCGATACGGGACACCCAGCGGCACAGCTCCGGCCTCGTAGCCGAGCCAGCCGGCCCAGCCGAGGGGGAAGCCTGCTGTGTCCTCACCGGGGCCGATGCGTTCCCGGAGGAGGCCCAGGATGTGGCCCTCTCGAGTGCCGGCGTCGTCCGAGACGGTCCCGGCGGCGACGGAGGCCGTGATGGCGCGGGAGCCCGTGCCGATGAAGCTGCGCCCGCTCTCGGCGCCGGGGCCGGCGTCCAGCCAGACGGCGTCGCGCCCGGCGTCGCGTCTGGCGTCGCGTCTTTCGTCGCGTCCGCCGTCGCCGAAGAGCGCGACGAAGGCGTCGGCCGGGTCGACGGCGACGTCGAGCCGGTGCGTGCGGGGCGGGAGGAGCACTGCTCCAGTCTGCCCTAGCCCGGTGCCTCCGCTGCACCGGCCTCGTCCGTCTGCTGCATTAGCCTGGGCGGATGGATGCGACGGCCACTCTCTACGACTGGGCCGCCGGCGCGCTCGTCACGCGCGACGATTGCGAGGTCGTGGAGACCGAGTTGCTTGCCGCCGACTCGTTCCTGGTGGCCTCGGGGCGGGCTCTCGCGCTCTCGCTGCACCGCGAGCGGTTCGCCGAGACCGCGGCGTTCCAGGGCTTCGGCGATCGCGCCTCCCTCGACGCGTTCTGGGAGGCCGGCATCGCGCTGCTCCCCGACGACGGCCGCTGGTTCCCGCGCTTCGAGCTCGTGCGCGCACGGGAGGCGCTGCGACTCCGCTTCCGGCTGCGGACCGCTCCCCCGCTCGGAACCGACCTGGTGGTCGCGACCGCCGCGACCGACCCGCGGCAGGCCCCGCACCTGAAGGGACCGGACATCGACCGCCTCAACGCGCTGCGCCAGCGTGCCCAGCGCGACGGCGCTCAGGAGGCCGTGCTGCTCGACGAAGGCCGGGTCTGCGACGGAACGACCACGGCACTGCTCTGGTGGCGCGGAGAGACGCTCTGCGCCCCGCCGTTCGAGCTCGCACGGGTGGACAGCGTTTCGGCGCGTACGGTGCGCGGCATCGCCGCGGCGCTTCGCATCCCCGTCGAGGAGGAGGCGGTGCGTCCCTCCGAGCTGGAGGGCGTGACCCTCTGGGCGGTCAACGCGCTGCACGGCATCCGCGACGTCACCGTCTGGGTCGACGGGCCCGCACTCGGCCATGACCCGGCGCGCACCTCCGCCTGGCGTGCGCGGTTCGGCGCTCTGACGCGTCCGCTGCGCTGAACATCGCCCGACGGTTCTCGGCTAGGCGGCCAGTGTGCCGGCCTCCAGACGCAGGCGCCGCGTGACGAGGTGGTCGGGGACGTCGGTGTGCGAGATCAGCAGCACGGTGCGGCCGTCATCGGCCGCCGTGCGGAGGATGTCGCTCACGATGCGGTCGGCGACAGCGGAGTCCACGTTGGCCGTCGGCTCGTCCACGACGAGCACCGGGAAGTCGGCCAGCAGTGCCCGCGCGAGTGCGATGCGCTGCGCCTGGCCTCCCGAGACGAGCGCGCCGCGTTCGCCGACCGGCGTGTCCAGTCCGCCCCGCGAGCGCGACCACTCCCCGAGGCCCACCCGGTCGAGCACCGCCAGCAGCTCGTCGTCGGTCGCGGTGTCGCGGGCGAAGAGCAGGTTCTGCCGCAGGTCGGAGTCGAACAGGTACGGGTGCTGCTCCACCAGCCCGACGACGCGGCGCACGTCGTCCTGGCGGACGGTCCGCACGTCGGTGCCGTCGATCGCGTACGATCCGTCGAGGTCGAGGAACCGCGCCAGCACGTGGGCCAACGCCGTCTTCCCCGCGCCTGTGGCGCCGGTCAGCACCACCCGCTCGCCCGCGCGCAGGTCGAGCGCGACATCCCGGAGCACCGGCGACGATGACCCGGGCCAGTGAGCCGACGAGAGCCGCACCCGGAGGTCGGGCACGCCCTCCACCTCGAGCGCCGCCGCATCGGGGGTATCGACCGGGACGCCGGCCGGCACCGCCGCCGGAACCGTGTCGGCGATCCGCTCCGCACTCGCACGCACGCGCCGCCATGCGCCGAACGCCAGCGGCAGCGTGCCGAACACCTCGAAGACCGCGAGCGGGAGCAGCACGATGACGGCGAGCACGGGACCGTCGATGCGGCCGTCCTGAAGAGCCGGGATGCCTCCCGCGAGGGCGAGCAGCGACGCGGCGCCGGCGAGCAGCGACACCGCTCCCGCGGTCAGGCCGAGCCCGGCAGCGCGCGTGCGCATCGCGGCGGTGAGCCGAGCGCTCGCCGAACGGATGCGCTCAGCGGCCGCCCCGAGCCCGTCGAAGGCGATCAGCACGTCGAGGTTCGTCACCAGGTCGTTCACGGCGGCCGATACCTCGGCACGCAGCGGCGCGACCCGCCGCTCGGAGGTTCCCGCCGCCCACCGGTTCACCAGCGTGCCGACGACGAACGCGACGGCGAGCGTCACCAGCAGCGCGATCCCGGCCGAAGGGAGGAAGAGGAATGCCGCGACGACGCTCGCCAGCACGACGATCCCGCCGGAGACCAGGGGCTGCACGACCCGCAACGAGAGATCGGGCAGTTCGTCGACGTCGTCCGCCAGTCGCGCGAGCAGCTCACCTCCGCGCGCGCTGTCAGCGCGCCGGCCGCCGTCGTCGCGCGGCGCGCCGATGCCGTCCGGTCCGAGCGGGACCAGGCGTGCGAACAGGTCCGACCGGATCGTACCGAGGCGCCCGAACGCGGCATTGTGCCCCGCCAGCCGTTCCAGGTAGCGGAAGAACGCCCGTCCGAGCGCGAAGGCGCGCACACCGACGACAGCCATCGAGATGTACATGAGCGCGGGCTGCTCGGCAGCGCGCGTGATCAGCCAGGCCGACACACCGAGCAGCGCGACGGCGCACGCGCCGCTCAGGGCGCCGAACGCGATCGCCACCCACAACCGGCGGGCGGGAGGCAGGGCCAACCGGAGGATGCGCCGCGTCTGCACGCGCTCCTCCCGCGACCGGGTCCGTTCAGCGAGCGACATCGGACAGCACCCCCGTTTCGAGGATCACGTCGGCGGCCGCCACGACGGCCTCCCGATGGCTCACCACGAGCACGGCGACGCCGCTCCGCGCGATCCCCCGCAGCGAAGCCACCAGTTCGGCCTCGGTCGCCGCGTCGAGGGCGGAGGTCGGCTCGTCCAGGATCAGCACAGGACACGACCGCGACCGCAGCCGGTAGAGGGCGCGGGCCACTGCGACCCGCTGGGCCTGACCGCCGGACAGTCCGGCGCCGCCCGCGCCCACGACCAGGTCCGGCGCGAGCTCGCTCGCCGCCGCCGCGCTCAGCGCCTCGGCGACACCGCGCGCCGACGGCTCGGGGTCACCGAGCGCCACGTTCTCGCCGACCGTGCCGGCGAGGAGGCCCGGCCGCTGGCCCGCCCACGCGATGGCGTCGCGACGGCCTGCCGCGTCCTCCCGGCCTCCCGCGGCGATCCGGCCGTCGTGCGCCACGAAGCCGAGCGCCGCGGCGACCAGGCTCGACTTGCCCGCTCCGCTCGGCGCGCTCAGCACGGCGAGCGTGCCGAGAGGCACCTCCGCGGAGAAGCCCGAAACGACGTTCCGCCCCTCGTACGCGACGCCGGCATCGGCGAACACGAGACCCGGGGCGTCCACCGCAGCGACCGCGGCCTCCGCCGGCACCTCGGCCGCCGCCTCGATCACCTCGAACGCGTCGGCAGCCGCCTGCATGCCCTCGGTCGCGGCGTGATAGGCCGCGCCGACGTTCCGCAGCGGCAGGAACGCCTCGGGCGCGAGCAGGAGGACGAAGAGCCCGACCGACAGGTCGAGCGAGCCGCCCAGCAGCCGCAGCCCGATCGCCACGGCGATGAGCGCGACCGACAGGCTGGCGGCGAGCTCCAGCACGAACCCCGAGAGGAACGACATCCGCAGCACCGTCATCGTGCGCGATCGGTACTCCTCGCTCACCCGGCGGATGTGCGCCTCCTGCCGGTGCTGCCGTCCGAAGAGCGTGAGCGTAGGGAGGCCGGCGACGACGTCGAGGAAGCCCTTCGAGAGCGTCGAGAGCGCCGCCCACTGCCGCTTCTGCGCCGCCTGCGTCGCCCAGCCGACGAGCACCATGAACAGCGGGATGAGCGGCAGCGTCGCCACGAGGATGATCCCGCTGGTCAGATCCTGCCAGCCGATCACCAGCACGAGCAGGGGCATCGACACCGCGGTGGCGATCAGCTGCGGGAGGTAGCGGGCGAAGTAGCCGTCGAGCGCGTCCATCCCGCGGCCCGCGACGAGCGTGAGCTCCGCGTTGCTTCGGCCCGCGAGCCCACCAGGGCCGAGCCGGCCGAACGCGTCCACGAGCTGCGACCGCAGTTGGCCGACGACCGTCGCCCCGCCCCGCGCGGACACCGCCTCTGCGAGCCACAGCAGGGCCCCACGACCGATCACCACGACGACGAGTCCGGCGAAGAGCGGGCTCAGCTCGGCGAACGGGGCTCCCGCGATCGCGCGCACCACCAGCTGCGTGACCAGCCACGCGAATGCGATCACCGCGGCGGTCTGCGCCAGGGTGACGAGCGCGCCCGCCGCCAGCGTCAGCCGGGTGGCCGACGCGTAGCGGAGGAGGCGGGGATCGAGCGGGCGCATGTCAGACGGCCGCCGGTTCGGGCTCGGGGTGGTCGTCCGGGATGTGCGCCCGGGTCACGCGCTTGCGGAAGACCCAGTAGGTGAAGCCCTGGTAGAGCAGGATCAGCGGGAGGAAGATCGCGGCGACCCAGGTCATGATCGTCAGCGTCGTCACCGAGCTGGAGGCGTTGGCGATGGTCAGGCTGTTCTCCGGGTTCGGGACCGACGGCATCACGTTCGGGAAGAGTGCGGCGAACAGCGCCGCGACGGCGAACGCGATCGTCGCGGCCATGAAGCCGAACGACCAGCCTTCCGCACCGCGCAGGTTCAGCACCCAGGAGGCCACCAGCGCCACGGCCGCGAGCAGCGCGAGCACGAGGAGCACAACGGAGAAGTGGGCGATGACGGTCCACGCGAGGAAGGCCGCGGCGACCACGATGGTGAGCGCGCCGGAGCGGGTGGCGAGCCTCCGTGCGCGCAGTCGGATGTCGCCCTCCGTCTTCAGCGAGACGAACACCGCTCCGTGCGTGAAGAACAGCAGCAGGGTGGTCAGGCCGCCCAGCAGGGCGTAGCCGTTCAGGAGATCGAAGAGCGTGCCCGTGTAGTCGTGGTGCGCGTCCAGGGCGACTCCCTGGACGATGTTCGAGAAGGCCACGCCCCAGAGGAAGGCCGGCACGGCGGAACCGATCACGATCATGGCGTCGAACCGGCGCTTCCATTGCGACTCCGGGCGCTGGTGCCGGTACTCGAACGAGACCCCGCGCAGGATGAGCGCGATCAGGATGAGCAGCAGCGCCAGGTAGAAGCCGCTGAACAGCGTTGCGTACCAGTCCGGGAAGGCAGCGAACAGGGCGGCGCCTCCGACGATCAGCCAGGTCTCGTTGAGGTCCCAGACCGGGCCGATCGTGTTGATGAGGACGCGCCGGTCGGTCTCATCCTTGCCGAGGAACGGCAGCGACATCCCGACGCCGAAGTCGAACCCGTCGAGCACGAAGTAGCCGATGAAGAAGAAGCCGATGATGCCGAACCAGAGAACTGCGAGATCCATTGCCGTCTCCTCCTAGTAGACCGTCGCGACCGGGACGTGCTTGCCCTCCTCGTCGAGGTGTTCCTCGACCGGGGCCGGTCCCTTCTGCGCCGCACGCTTGATGAGCTTGAACTCGACGACCGCGAGCGTGCCGTACACCGCCGTGAAGGCCACCAACGAGATCAGGACCTCGAGTCCGGTGGTCCCGGGAGAGACGCCGTCCTGCGTCTTCATGAGGCTGAAGACGATCCAGGGCTGCCTGCCCATCTCGGTGAAGATCCAGCCGACGATCATGGCGGCCAGCGACAGCGGGAACGCCCAGATCGCGACCTTCCACATCCACGCCCACGGTGGCGTGCGGCCCTTGCGGGTGAACCAGAGGCCGACGACAGCGACGAGCACGTGCAGGAGGCCGAGGCCGATCATCCAGCGGAACGCCCAGTAGGTGACCCAGATGATCGGCGTGTAGTCGCCCGGCCCGAACAACTGCACGTACTGCGCCTGGAGGTCGTTGATGCCCTCCACGGTGCCATCGAGCGTGTGCGTCGACAGGAACGAGAGCACGTAGGGCACGCGGATCGAGAACAGCTCGTGGACGCCGTCCGGTGTGCCGAGGGTGAAGATCGAGAACGATGCATCCGCGCCCGTCGAGGTCTTGTAGAGGGCCTCGGCCGCAGCCATCTTCATCGGCTGCGTCTCGACCATGGCGAGACCGAGCTGGTCGCCGCTGATCACGCTGCCGACGCCGGCGATCACCATCATCCAGAGCCCGAACTTGAGGGCCGGGCGCATGGTCTCCAGGTTGCGGTTGCGCGAGAGGTGCCAGGCTGCGACCGCGATGATCAGGCCGGCGGAGACCATGAAACAGCCGAAGATCGTGTGCGGGAACGCCGCCAGCGCCACCTTGTTGGTGAGCACCGCCCAGAGGTCGGTCAGCTCGGCTCGTCCGCGCGCGGGGTCGAGCTTGTATCCGACCGGGTTCTGCATGAACGCGTTGGCGGCGAGGATGAAGTAGGCCGAGAGGATCGAGCCGACGGCCACGATCCAGATGCACGCCAGATGGATGCCGCGCGGCAGCTTGTCCCAGCCGAAGATCCAGAGCCCGATGAAGGTGGCCTCCAGGAAGAACGCGAGCAGCCCTTCGAGCGCGAGAGGCGCGCCGAAGATGTCGCCGACGAAGCGCGAGTAGTTCGACCAGTTCATGCCGAACTGGAACTCCTGCACGATGCCGGTGACGACGCCCATCGCGAAGTTGATCAGGAACAGCTTGCCGAAGAAGTGCGTGAGCTGGAGGTAGTGGACCTTGCCGCTGCGGTACCAGGCGGTCTGGAGGATCGCGACGACGGTCACGAGGCCGATGGTGAGCGGGACGAACAGGAAGTGATAGATGGTCGTGAGTCCGAACTGCCAGCGCGCCAACAGCAGCGGATCGAGGATCTCGTTCACGCGGCCCACCCTTCCGGTCGAGTTCTACAGTCTGTAGAACGACTACTTCTACAGAGTGTAGAACATTCACAGGCACTTCGCGCTACTCTGGAGACGTGGCCAATCTCGGAGAGCTCGAACGAGCGGTGATGGACGCCCTCTGGTCGGGCGACTCCCCCATCACCGCCAACGAATTGCGCGACAAGCTAGCGGGCTCCCGCACCGACGGCAAGACCCCGGCGCTCACCACCGTGCTCACCGTGCTCTCGCGCCTCGAGCAGAAAGGCTTCGTCGACCGCGATCGCGAGGCCCGCCCGCACGTCTACTTCGCCACCCTCACCCGCGCCGGCCACGTCGCCGACCTGATGCGCGAAGTGCTCGACACCTCCTCCGACCGCACGGAGGCGCTCGCCTACTTCGTGGGCTCCGTCGACGAATCCGAGGCGCAGATGCTGCGCCGGCTGCTCGACGCCCGCAGCTGACCGGGATGCCCGTCGACTCGACCGCCGTCGTGCTCGGCGTGCTCGCGCTGGCCCTCGCCTGGCCGGTGCCGCTCCTCCTCGCCCGGGCGAAATGGCCCGCCGCAGCCCCGGTGCTGGCCCTCGCACTCTGGCAGTCGATCGCGCTGGCCGGAGGCATCTCGATGATCGGCTCGCTCCTGCTGGCAGGGCTCGAGCCGTTCGGCCACGATCTGGCGAGCCGCGTCTCCGGTGCCGCCGCCTCGCTGTTCTCGGGCCCGCTGCCACCGGACGTCTCGCTGCTCCACACGTTCTTCCTCAGCGCGGCGGTGCTGCTGACCGCGCACCTCCTGCTGAACCTCGCCCTGACCTCCGTGCGCAGCCGGCGCCAGCGCCACCGCCACATGGAACTCCTGCGCCTCCTCAGCTCACCGCTGCCCGACGAACCCGCCACCCGCATCATCGACCACCCGGCCCCTGCGGCGTACTGCCTCCCGGGCGCGCGCAGTGTCACCGTGCTCTCCGAAGGCATGATCGAGCTCCTCAGCCCCGACGAGCTGGAGGCCGTGATCGGCCACGAGCGGGCACACCTGCGCCAGAAGCACCACCTGCTGCTCGACGCCTTCCGCTCGTGGAAGCGCGCCCTCCCCTGGTTCCCGATCGCCACCCGCGCGCAGGACGCGGTCGCTCTGCTCGTGGAGATGCTCGCCGACGACACCGCACGACGCACCTCGGGGGATGCGGTCCTGGCCGACGCGATCCGGATCGTGGACTCGACCGGATCGGCCGGCACGGCCCTCGGCGCACCGAAGGACCCACGCACGCCCGAGCAGCGCCGCACGGCGCTGCTCGGGCGCGAGGCCCGGCTCACGGCCGACCACCGCACAGTCGGCACCGGCCTGCGCCTGCTCGTCGTCGTCGCGATCGTGCTGCTCGTCGTCGTGCCGCCGGTGCTCGTGCTCACCAGCTGACGCGCCCCTCCTCACGGACTGACCAGGCCCGTCCCACTAGCCTGGAACCATGCCGGAGAAACGGGGATACGCCAAGGGAATCGCCAAACGCGAGGAGATCCTCGCGCGCGCTCTGGAGGTGTTCGCCGACAAGGGCTACCGCAAGGCGTCCCTGCGCGAGATCGCCGACTCGGTCGGCCTCAGCCAGGCCGGCCTCCTGCACCATTTCTCGTCGAAAGAGGAGCTGTTCGCCGAAGTGCTCCGCAAGCGCGACGAGGTCGACTCGGCGGGAGGCGACTTCGGCTCCGAATGGACCGGCGCCTTCGACGGACTCGTCGGGATCGTGCGCCACAACGCCGAGGTCCCCGGCCTGGTGCAGCTCTACGCCACGATCTCCGCCGAGGCGGCCGACCCGGAGCATCCCGGCCACGACTACTTCGTCTCGCGCTACGAGCAGATCGTCGGAGGACTCGAGCAGTACCTCCGTGCCGAGCAGGAGGCCGGCCGCGTCCGCCCCGAGGCCGACCCGCGCACGCTCGCCCGGCTGGCCGTCGCCGTGGCCGACGGCATGCAGGTGCAGTGGATGCTCGACCCGAGCGCCGACATGGCCGATGCCGTCGAGGCCTACTGGTCGCTGATCCGGTCGGCACCGGACGCGTGAACGACGCCCTCACCTGGATCCTCGACCTCGTCCAGTCGGTCGATCCCGTGCTCCGAACGGTTCTCGCGGGAGTCGGGATCCTGCTGGAGACCTCGATCCTCGTCGGGCTGATCGTCCCCGGCGACACGATCGTGCTGGTCGCCTCGACAGCCGTCGCGAGCCCGGTGGAGTACGCCGCCCTCGTCGTCGCCGTCATCGTCGGCGCGCTCTGCGGCGAGTCGATCGGCTTCGCGCTCGGCCGCTACTTCGGCCCGCGCATCCGGGCGAGCCGGCTCGGCCGGCGACTCGGCCCGCAGAACTTCGACCGCGCGGAGGCCTACCTCGCCAAGCGCGGCGGCATCGCCGTCTTTCTCTCCCGCTTCCTGCCGGTGCTGCACTCGCTCATCCCGCTGACGGTCGGCATGAGCCCGATGCGCTACAAGACGTTCATGGCGTGGACCGCACCCGCCTGCGTGATCTGGGCGTTCGCCTACGTCAGCGTGGGAGCGCTCGCCGCCGGAAGCTACCGCGAGCTGTCTCAGGAGCTGCACTGGGCCGGCTACGTGTTCGTCGCCGTGATCGCGCTGTTCGTCGGGGTGGTGTTCGTGGTGAAGAAGGTCCTCCAGAAGCGGGAGGCCGCACACATGGATGCGGCGGCCCGGTCACCCGAGCCGCCGCACGCGGAGCAGTAAGGAGGCTCAGCCTCCCGCGCACCCTTATTTCTTGATCGGGTGCTCCTGCAGCCACTTCTTCGCCACAGCGTCGGGCTGGGTCTTGCTTGCGCCCTGGTTCTCGCTGTTCATGGTGATGAGGTCGTCCGTGGTCAGCTCGGCCGACACTTTGTTGAGCACCGACTTGACCGTGTCGGAGGCCTTCTTGCTGTTGATCAGCGGCAGGATGTTCTGCGCGGCGATCAGGTTCTTCGGGTCCTTCAGCACGACGAAGCCGTTGTCCTTGATGGCCGGGGTCGTCGTGTAGATGTCGGCCAGCTGCACGTCGCCGTTCTTGAGGGCGGTCACGGTGAGCGGGCCGCCCGAGTCGCTGATCGGCTTGAGGGTGGCCGTCACGCCGTAGGTCGACTTGAGCCCGGGGATGCCGTACGGACGGGTGGCGAACTCCGGGTTCGCACCCACCGTCAGCGGCACCGTGACCTTCTTGAGGTCTTCGAGGCTCGTCACGCTGTACTTGTCGGAGAACTCCTTGGTGACGTTGTAGGCGTCGGCGTCCTGCGCTTTGGCCTGGTCGAGCACCTCGAAGCCCTTCGGCAGGGCGTCGTTGAGGGCCGCGTAGACGTCATCGCTGGAGCTCGCGGTGCTGTTCTTGTCGTAGAACTGCAGAAGGTTGCCCGAGTACTCCGGGATGAGGTCGATCGAACCGTCCTGGAGCGCCTTCAGGTAGACGTCGCGCTGGCCGATGCTGGGCTTGTAGTTGACCTTGACACCGTTGGCGGCCAGGGCCTGGCCGTAGATCTGCATCAGGATCTCGGACTCGCCGAACGCGGCGGAGCCGATGGTGACGCTGTCGCTGGACGAGGAACTTCCGCTGGTGCTGAACGCGCCGCCTCCACCGGACGAGCATGCGCTGAGGGCGAGAAGCGCCCCCGCCGCGATCACGCCGGCCGCGATGCGGCCCTTCTTGGATCCGAACATGTGATTTCTCTCTCTTCTGTGTGCGATGGGTCTGTGAGCAGGATGACGAACGGGTGGGTCAGCGGACGGGCTGCCGGCCGGGCACGGTGACCCCGAACGCGCGCCAGGGGTCTTTCGCCCGGTCGGTGCGGACCTTCCCGGCCGAGACGCCGCGCGGGACGACCAGCTTCTGGGTGATCGCGAACAATCCGTCGGAGACGAGAGCGAGAGCGACCACGATGATCGACCCGCCCAGCATCTCGGGATAGTTCTGCACCGCCAGTCCGTCGAACAGGAACCGGCCGAGGCCGCCGACCGGCAGGATGGCCGCCACCGTCCACGTCGCGATGACCTGGAGCGCGCCGGAGCGGAGGCCGCCGAGGACGAGCGGGAGCGACAGCGGCAGCTCGACCTTGGCGAAGATCTGCCACTCGGTCATGCCGATCGCGCGCGCGGCGTCGATCGTGCTCCGGTTCACCGACTCCAAGCCGGAGTACGCCCCCGCGAGCAGCGGCGGGATGGCCAGGATCGTGAGCGCGATGAGCGGAGGGACGATCGAGATGTTCGCCATGATCAGCGCGAGGTAGACCACGAGGCCCAGGGTCGGCAGCGCCCGCAGCGCACCGGAGACGCCGACCGCGAATCCGCGCAGCCTCCCGGTGTGCCCGATCAGGAAACCGATCGGCAGAGCGATGATGCTCGCGATCAGCAGCGTGAGCAGCGTGTAGACGATGTGCTCGCCCGTGCGCGCCGGGATGCCGCCCGGCCCCGCCCAGTTGACGGGGTCGACGAGCCACTGGAACGCGGCGATGAAATCGGTCATGCCCCGGTCACCGCCTTCATCGCCGCGGAGCGCCGCAGCTGTCCGGTGCGCCGGTCGAGTCGCGACCACGGCAGCAGGAGCCGCCCGAGCAGCACGAGCACCAGGTCGAACACCAGCGCGACGACCATGATGAGGATGATGCCGACGGCGACCTCCTCCGGGTAGTACCGGTTGAGGCCGTCGGTGAAGAGCTGCCCCAGGTTCGGCACGCCCAGGAGGGCGCCGACGCTCACGAGACTGACCGTCGAGACCGACACGACGCGCAGGCCCGCGAGCAGCACCGGCCCAGCGAGCGGCAGCTCCACCGTCCAGAACCGCCGCCACCCGCCGAATCCGATCGCCGTCGCGGATTGGACGACGTCACCGGGTACCGAGGCGAGCGCATCGGCCGTCGTGCGCACCATGAGCGCCACGGCGTAGATGCTCAGGGCGATGACCACGTTCGCCGGATCGAGGATCTTCGTACCGATCAGCGCGGGCATGGCGAAGAACAGCGGAAGCGACGGGATCGCGTAGAGGATGCCGCCGATCGTCAGCAGCACCGGGCGGCTCACGCGATAGCGGTTGGCCACCCAGCCGATCGGCAGCGACACCACGAACCCGATCACGATGGGGATGGCGCTCAACCACACGTGCGAGATCGTGAGATTCCAGACCAGGCCGAGATTCGACCACAGGAAGTTCACTGCGGAAGCCGTGGAGGGGCGCCACCCTGCGTTACGGCGTCCGCACCACCCGCGACGGAAACCGCCGCGGCCTTTGAATCTTCGGAGGGGGAAGGCTCGGAGCTCAGGACGCCCGCAGTGCGCCCTTCGCTGTCGACGAGAACCGACCCGGTCGGGGTCTGCTCGATGTGGAGGGCGCGCTTGCCGCGGTCGGCGCCGACGAACGACGCCACGAAGTCGTCGGCGGGCGAGGCGAGGATCTCCGACGGCGTGCCCTTCTGGGCCACGATGCCGCCCTTGCGGAAGATGACCACCTGGTCGCCCAGCCGGAATGCCTCGTCGATGTCGTGCGTCACGAACAGCACTGTCTTGCCGAGCTCGCGCTGCAGCCGCAGGAGCTCGTTCTGGAGGTCGTCGCGCACGATCGGGTCGACAGCGCCGAACGGCTCGTCCATCAGCAGGATGTTCGGGTCGACGGCGAGACCGCGGGCCACTCCGACGCGCTGTTGCTGGCCTCCGGAGAGCTGGCTGGGGTACTTGTCTGCGAGCGACCGTTCGAGCCCGACCGTGTCCATCAGCTCGAGGGCACGCTCGTGGGCGGCCTTCTTCTTGACGCCGGTGAGCAGGGGGACGGTCGCGATGTTGTCGACGACCTTGCGGTGCGGCAGCAGCCCGGAGTTCTGCATCACATAGCCGATGCGGCGACGGAGGTGCACGGGCTTGAGGGTCTGCACGTCTTCACCGTCGATCGACACGCTGCCGCTCGTCGGGTCGACCATGCGGTTGACCATGCGGAGGATCGTCGTCTTGCCGCTGCCCGACGACCCCACCAGGACGGTGATCTGGCGCGACGGGATGACGAGAGAGAAGTCGTCGACCGCCACGGTCCCGTCGGGGAACCGCTTCGTCACCGAGCGGAACTCGATCATCGGCCCTCGATTCGGGGTAGGTACGGCACTCTCGCCGCTCGGGGCGGGCTGGTCACGATATTCAGGGCCATCGCTCCTACCCAAACAGCGTTTTCATCAATTCGCAATGAATTGAGTCGGTTTGTGGCAGGAAACCCAGGCACCATGTGACAACCCTGTCGGGTACCACCGACATTCCCGACTTCCGATTCCCGGGCGCGGGCCGGAGGGCGTCAGCCCTTCGGGTCGTACCGCCGCTCCAGGTACTCGCGCGCCACGATGCGCGCCTCGTCGATGTAGCGCGGGTCGCCCATCGGGTCGTCGAGGAACGCCCGGTTGATGAGGCCGTCCATGATCTCGACGACGATCTCCAGACGGAACGCCAGGTCTTCACCCGCAGGGAGGCCGAACTCCTCGGAGAGGATGGACGCGAACTGGGAGGCGAAGGACGCCGTGCGCTCGACCTCCTCTTCGCCGGGCAGACCCGAGCGCTCGGCGTCGGTGAAGCGGATGATCCGGAATCCCGGCTCGGTGCGGAACATCGCGACGAACGCGTCGATGGCGCACTCCACGGCGTTCCACCAGTGCTCGGGGCTCTCGGTGTGGATGGCCTCCACGACCGAGTGGCGGTAGCGCAGCAGTGCGCGGTCGCGCAGAGCCTGCAGCAGCACGATTCGGTCGGGGAAGTAGCGGTAGACCGTGCCGATGGAGGCGCCGGCGCGTTCGGCCACCATCGCGGTGGTCAGCCGGTCGAATCCGATCTCGTCGACCACCTCCGCAGCGGCGTCGAGCAGGGCGTCGATCCGAGCGGCGCTGCGCTCCTGGATCGGCTCCGTGCGCACGAGCGGCGCTCCGACGGTGTTCTGTGCGGCGACCAGGTCGTTGATGGGCACGAGGGCGACTCCTTCTTTCTGTGTTCCACGATACGCGTGCGGGTCCCCAGCCCGGCGTCGGATTCGGTACCGATGCTCACTTCGGATCATATTCGTGGAAACCTCACCTTTGCTCGGGAAATGCCTCAGACACACCGAAGATTCGTCCCCCAGATCTGGGGGCTGCGTCGGAGCGATCGTTCACTCCATGAGAAACTGGAACCTCTATGACCGCTACCCCAGCCAAGCGCGGCGCGAACGTCGAGCCGATCATGCACCGCGCAGCGCGTCTCGAGGACGCCTTCCACGAGTTCCGCGCCCGACGGGCCCGCAAGCGTGGATTCCTGCCGACCGTCGTGCCGTACGCCGGCTACGGCGGTCCGTCGTGGGTGCGCATCCTGGGCCGCGTCGTGCTGGCGAAGGAGCCGCGGCCGGGCAGCCGCGCGGAGCGCAAGCACCGCAAGCGCGAAGAGTCCATCCGCGGGTGGCGGTCGTTCATCAGCGTCCCCGTCGCCGACGTGCCGGTCGTGATCGAGGTGGAGGGCGACCGTCACGAGGTCCTGCCCGATCGGGGCGGCGTCATCGACACCGTGATCCCGGTGCAGCTCACGCCGGGTTGGCACACCGTCACGATGACGGTCCCGGCATCGGCGCGCGTCTTCGAGGCGCCCGTCTACATCGTGGATCCCAAGGCCACCTTCGGAATCATCTCCGACGTCGACGACACGGTCATGGTCACCGCACTCCCCCGGCCATTCCTGGCCGCCTGGAACACGTTCGTGCTGGACGAGCACGCGCGCGTGCCCACGCCGGGGATGTCCGTGCTCCTGGAACGGCTGGCTGCGGCGCATCCCGGCGCGCCGGTGATCTACCTGTCCACCGGCGCCTGGAACGTCGCGCCCACGCTCACGCGCTTCCTCTCTCGCAATCTCTTCCCCGCCGGGCCGCTGCTGCTCACCGACTGGGGCCCGACGCACGATCGGATCTTCCGCTCCGGCCGGGAGCACAAGCAGACCAGCCTCGCCCGTCTGGCCGAGGAGTTCCCCGGCATGCGCTGGCTGCTGATCGGCGACGACGGACAGCACGACGAAGCGCTCTACGGCGAGTTCACGACCGACCACCCGGGCAATGTCGCCGCCGTCGCCATCCGGCAGCTGTCCAACGGCGAGGCGGTGCTCGCCGGCGGCCGCTCCAAGGCCGAGAAGCACAGCGAGATCTCGGGGGCGCCGTGGGTCTACGCTCCCGATGGCGCCGGCCTGCTCGAACAGCTGCGCGAGCTCGACCTCCTGCCCTGACGGGCTCTGCCGCTCCTTCGCGTCGGCTGTCGGCCGTCTGCACCAGACTGGGCTCATGACGTCCCGCGCCGACCTGCTCCGGATGCGCCGCCTCGCGCACGCGATCGACGGAGAGCGCGACGAGACCCCCGGCGACGTGGCGCGCCGCCTTCTCGCGACGCAGGCCCAGGACTTCGCCGCAGCCTGCTGGGCGCTCGCACTGCGCACGACGCGCGCGACACGCGCCGACGTGCTCGCCGACCTCGACGCGGGCACGATCGTGCGCTCCTGGCCGATGCGCGGAACGCTGCATTTCGTCCCTCCGGAAGACCTGCGCTGGATGCTCAGCGTCACCACTGCTCGGATGGTCGCGGGCCTCGCCGCCCGTCATCGGCAACTGGAGCTCGAGTCCCCCGACTTCGTCCGTGCCCGCGACCTCGTCACCGACGCCTTGTCCGGCGGTCGCAGCATCGGCCGAGCGGAGGTCATGGAGCTCTGGGAACAGGCGGGCATCTCGACGACCGGCCAGCGCGGGTACCACCTCATCTACTTCCTCGCCCAGACCGGCGTGATCTGCTGGGGGCCCACGCTCCGGACGCAGCAGGCTCTCGTGCTGCTCGACGAATGGGCGCCCTCGTCGCGGCACCTCGAGCCCGACGAGGCGTGGGGCGAGTTCCTCCTGCGCTATCTGCGCGGACACGGACCGGCCACGATCAAGGACTTCGTCTGGTGGACGAAGGGCACGGTCGCCGGGGCGAAGACCGCGTTGGGGGTGCTCGGCGACGCCGTCACCACGCTGGAGGTCGACGGCGTCCCGTACCTCGTGACGGCGGAACTCGCGGATCGGGCGGCCTCCACGCCCCAGACCCGCAAGGAACGGGAGGCCGTGCACCTCCTCCCGGCGTTCGACGAGTACCTGCTGGGCTATCAAGACCGCCGAGCGGTGCTCGACGACGAGCACTTCGAACGGATCGTGCCGGGGGGCAACGGCATCTTCCAGCCCACGATCGTCGCCCGCGGCCGAGTCGTCGGCACCTGGCGCCGGCCCGGGGGTGATGGTCGGGTCGATCTTCAGCCGTTCGTCCCGCTGACCGCGACGCAGGAGCAGGCGGCAGGGCGGGCTGCGGAGGCCTACCGCCGTTTCGCGATCTGAGCCGCACGGGCACGGCGGGCTACGCTGGTCTCGTGGCTCCGAAGTTCCCGGTCAAGATCCAGCTGCCCGCGAACATCCGGGCTTCCTCGAGGATCCCCTTCCTCCAGGTCGCCAAGACCGCGGCCGCGATGATCATCTCGTGGGGTATCGCGACCCTGTTGTTCCCCGGAGAGCTCCCGGTATTCGCGGCGATCGCCTCCCTCCTCGTCGTGCAGCCGAGCGTCAACCAGTCCGTCGGACGCGCAATCGAACGCTCGATCGGCGTGATCTTCGGCGTGGTGATCGCGTACGTGGTCGGTCTGGCGTTCGGCAGCAACACCTGGATCGTCCTGCTCACCCTGGTCGCCTCCCTCTTCCTGTCCTGGGCGCTCAAGCTCACCCCTGGCACGGCGAACCAGGTCCCGATCAGCGTCATGCTCGTGCTCTCGCTGGGCGCGGCGAACTTGGAGTACCCGCTCGCCCGCATCGTCGAGACGGTGCTCGGCGCCGCGGTCGGCGTGATCATCAACATCGCCGTCGTCCCCCCGGTGCTCACCGGCCCGGCACGCACGGCCGTCCTCTCGCTCGGCACGGAGATCGCCGCGACGCTCGACCGGCTCGCCCACGCCCTCACGAGCCGGCCGACTCCCGGCGAACGGGACGCCCTCCTGATCGAGGCGCGCCTGCTGCGGCCGATGGAGAAGAAGGCCGAGGCGGCCCTCACCGCCGCCGACGAGAGCCTCACGCTCAACCCGCGGCAGTCCCGCCATCGAGCCGTGCTCGACCACGACAAGCAGCTGTTCGCCCGGCTGCGACCGCTGATCACCCGCTCGCTCGGCATGACCCGCGCGTTCCACGACCACTACGACGACAGCCTCGCCGACGAACCGACCATCGCCGCGATCGCCGACGAGCTGGAGCGCTCCGCCCACGATCTGCGGCTGCTCTCGCGCGACCCTGACGCCCCGCCGGTGGAGCCTGCGACCGAGACGGCGGGCATCCCCGTTCTGACGGCGCCCCTCGTCATCACGACCCCGAATCCGCGGCACTGGGTGCTCATCGGCTCGCTGATGGAGGATCTGCGCCGCATCCACGCGGAGATCACCGGAGACGACGACGCCGCCTGAGCCCCGCGTTCGGCATTGGTCAAGCGGCGTCGGATGCGCACGTGCGCGTTCGGGTCAGGCGGTCAGCGCGGCGACCGCCTCGGCCAGCGGGAGCGTCGCGCGCTCGCCGGTGCGGCGATCCCACAGCTCGACCTCGCCGTCGGCGGCCCCGCGGCCGGCCACCAGCACACGCGGGATTCCGATGAGTTCCGCGTCGCCGAACTTGACGCCGGGCGACACCTTGGGCCGGTCGTCCAGCAGCACGTCGAGCCCCGCGGCCTCCAGCTCGGCGGTCGCCTGCTCGGCCACCTCGAACGCCACGGCGTCACGGCCGGCGGCCACGACGTGCACGTCGAACGGGGACACCGACGCCGGCCACACGAGGCCCTTGTCGTCGTTGTTCTCTTCGGCGATGATCGCCAGGATGCGCGTGACGCCGATGCCGTAGGAGCCCATGGTCACCGTGACGAGCTTGCCGTTCTCGTCGAGCACCTTCAGACCGAGGGCGTCGGCGTACTTGCGACCC
This sequence comes from Leifsonia sp. Leaf336, assembly GCF_001423695.1. Taxonomy (GTDB): domain Bacteria; phylum Actinomycetota; class Actinomycetes; order Actinomycetales; family Microbacteriaceae; genus Leifsonia. The sequence goes on along the minus strand of NZ_LMOZ01000001.1, from coordinate 1,617,585 downwards.
AGCTGGAAGACGTGCCCGATCTCCATGCCGCGGGCGAGCTCGACGGGGCCGGAGCCGTCGGGCGCGGGGTCGCCGGGCTTGACCTCCGCGACCTCCACGACGCCGTCCCAGCCGAAATCGCGACCGGCGACCAGGCCGAAGACGTGCTTGCCCTCGACGTTCGCGCCGGTGATCCAGCCGGAGCCCTCGACGACGCGCGGGTCGACCACGTAACGGATACCGGTGGAGGCCTCCTCGCCAAGCACAGGGCCCTCCGCCGACCAGGGGCCGATGTAGCCCCTGACCAGTCCGGGGTGCTTGCGGAAGTCGTCCTCGTTCGCCGCGTCGATGTCGGCGGGAGCGAACGCGACCTCCGCGCGCTTGAGGTCGACTTCGCGGTCACCGGGGAGGCCGACGACGACGAGCTCGCGCGTGCCGTCGAGGTGCGTCAGGGCAACGACGACGTTCTTCAGCGTGTCGGCGGCCGTCCAGGCGCGGCCGTCCGGACGCGGGTGCTTCTCGTTCGCGACATCCACGAGCGTCTGGATCGTTGGGGTGTCGGGAGTGTCCAGCACCTCCTGCGGCGTGAGGCGCTCGAAGCTGCGCGCGGCGGGCGGCGTCGTGGTGAAGGCCTCCACGTTGGCGGCGTAGCCCCCGGCCGACCGCACGAAGGTGTCCTCGCCGACGGGCGTGGGGTGCAGGAACTCCTCGCTGCGCGAGCCGCCCATCGCACCGGCGTCGGCCTGCACGATCACGTAGTCCAGCCCGAGACGCGTGAAGATGCGCTCGTACGCGTCTCGCTGCGCCATGTAGCTGGTGTCGAGGCCCTCGTCGGTGTAATCGAACGAGTAGGCGTCCTTCATCGTGAACTCGCGTCCGCGCAGCAGACCGGCCCGCGGACGCGCCTCGTCGCGGTACTTGTCCTGGATCTGGTAGATCGCCAGCGGCAGGTCTTTGTACGACGAGTAGAGGTCCTTCACCAGCAGCGTGAAGACCTCCTCGTGCGTGGGCGCGAGCAGGTAGTCGGCGCCCTTGCGGTCCTTGAGGCGGAAGATGCCGTCGCCGTACTCCTCCCAGCGTCCGGTGGCCTCGTAGGGCTCGCGCGGGAGCAGCGCCGGGAAGTGCACCTCGTGCGCGCCGGCGGCCGTCATCTCCTCGCGGATGATCTGCTCGATCTTGCCCTTGACCCGCAACCCCAGCGGCAACCACGCGAAGATGCCCGGCGCCTGGCGGCGGATGTAGCCGGCGCGCACGAGGAGCTTGTGGCTGGTCACCTCCGCGTCGGAGGGGTCTTCACGGAGGGTGCGGAGGAAGTAGTTCGTCAGGCGAGTAGGCACCGTTCCATGTTAGTGGTGCGGTGGAGGTGGGCTCGGCCCGCCCGCGCGCGCGGGCGACGCGGTCTAGTGGCCGACGGTGACGACGGGCTCGCCCGAGGCGACCTGGGCGGCCTCCATCTCGGCGGCGATGCGATTGGCCTCCGCGATGAGCGTCTCCACGATCTCGGCCTCCGGCACGGTCTTGATGACCTCGCCCTTGACGAAGATCTGGCCCTTGCCGTTGCCGCTGGCGACTCCGAGGTCGGCCTCGCGGGCCTCCCCGGGGCCGTTGACGACGCAGCCCATCACCGCGACGCGCAGCGGCACGCTCATGCCCTGCAGGCCCTCGGTCACGCTGTCGGCGAGGGTGTAGACGTCGACCTGGGCGCGCCCGCAGCTCGGGCACGACACGATCTCGAGCTTGCGCTCGCGGAGGTTGAGCGACTGGAGGATCTGGAGGCCCACCTTGACCTCTTCGGCCGGCGGGGCCGACAGCGAGACGCGGATCGTGTCGCCGATGCCCTCGGCGAGCAGGATGCCGAACGCCGTCGCTGACTTGATCGTGCCCTGGAAGGCGGGGCCGGCCTCGGTGACGCCGAGGTGGAGGGGCCAGTCGCCGCGTTCGGCGAGCTGGCGGTAGGCCTTGACCATGACGATCGGGTCGTTGTGCTTGACCGAGATCTTGAAGTCGTGGAAGTCGTGCTCCTCGAAGAGGCCGGCCTCCCAGACCGCGCTCTCGACGAGCGCCTCGGCCGTCGGCTTGCCGTACTTCTGCAACAGACTGGGCTCAAGCGAACCGGCGTTGACGCCGATGCGCAGGGACACGCCGGCCGCCTTGGCATAGGCCGCGATCTTGCCCACCTGGTCGTCGAACTTGCGGATATTGCCGGGGTTCACGCGCACGGCCGCGCACCCGGCGTCGATCGCCGCGTAGACGTAGTTGGGCTGGAAGTGGATGTCGGCGATCACCGGGATCTGGCTCTTCCTGGCGATGATCGGCAGCGCCTCCGCGTCGTCCCGGCTCGGGACGGCCACACGGACGATGTCGCACCCGGAGGCCGTGAGCTCGGCGATCTGCTGGAGGGTCGCGTTGATGTTCGTCGTCGGCGTCGTGGTCATCGACTGCACGCTGACGGGGGCGTCACCGCCGACCAGGACCTTTCCGACGCGGATCTGACGGGACTTGCGACGGGGTGCGAGGGTCTCGGGGACCTTGGGCATCCCCAAATTGATTGCTGCCACCCGACAATCCTACGCGTGCGGGTGGGAGGTGGCTGGGCGTGACTCGGGAGCCGGCTCAGCCGAAGAGGTTGATCGGCTTCACGATGTCTGCGTACATGAGCAGCACGCTCATCCCGCCGAGGACCACCACCACGGCCATCGTCAGCGGCATCAGCTTGGCCATGTCGACGGGGCCCGGATCGCGCCGCTTGAACAGCTTGGCCATGGTCCGCCGGAAGCCCTCCCAGAGCGCCCCCGCGATGTGCCCGCCGTCGAGCGGCAGCAGCGGGATCAGGTTGAAGACGAAGAGCGCGACGTTGAGTGACGCCAGGATGCCCAGCATCGTGTAGACCTTGTCGATCACCGGCACGCCGTCGAGAGCGGTCAGCTCTCCCGCCGCGCGCCCGATCCCGACGAGGCTGATCGGCCCGTTCGGGTCGCGCTGGCCGGAGCCGAACGCCGCGTTCCAGACCTCGACCATGCGCTGCGGGAGGTGGACGATCACCCCGACGACCGCGCCGGTCTGCGCGCCGACGGCGGGCAGCACCGAGGTGATCGGCTGGGGCACGAGCTGCTGCACCGGGCCGATGCCGACGAAGCCGACCGTGAGCGTCTCCGTGCTACCGTCCGCGCTCTTGACGACCTGGCCGCCGGCGTCGGTCTTGGCCACGGTGTTCGTCTTCGGCGTGAGGACGACCGTGCGCTCCTGCCCGTCGCGGCGGAGCACGACGGTGAGCGGTCGATCCGCGGACTCGCGGATGATCGCCGTGGACTGCGCCCACGAGGTGATGGTCTTTCCGCCGATGCTGACGATGGTGTCGCCGGGCTTCAGGCCCGCTGCCGCGGCCGGCCCCTCCGGAGCGTTCGACCCGCAGGTCTGCGAGCTGCTCGTCGCGGGCAGCATGCACTGACTCACCGTGCCGATGGTCGTCGAGTTCTGCGGCGTGCCGAACCCCATCAGGATCACGCCGAAGAGCACTGTCGCGATCACCAGGTTCATGAACGGACCGCCGAACATGATGATGACCCGCTTCCAGACCGCCAGCCGGTAGAAGGTGCGGTCCTCCTCGCCGACCATCACGGTCTCGGCGCTCGCCGTGCGGGCGTCCTGCACCATGGCCTGCATGAAGCCGGTCGTCGCGTTGCGGCCGGCGCCGCCCTCCTTGCCGGGAGGGAACATCCCGATCATGGAGATGTAGCCGCCGAGCGGGATCGCCTTGATTCCATACTCGGTCTCACCCCGCTTGACCGAGAACAGCGTGCGGCCGAACCCGATCATGTACTGAGTGACCTTGACGCCGAACAGCTTCGCGGGCACCAGGTGCCCGATCTCGTGCAACGCGATCGAGAGCGCGACGCCGATCAGGATGATGACGACGCCGAGGATGAACAGCAGCACGGAATCCACCTGCACAGGTTAGTCGCGATCTCTTGGAGCGAGCCGGACGCTTGCTATGCGCACTCAGTGACCGGCGATCAGCGCGTCCGCCGTCGCACGCGCCCAGCGCTCGGCCTCCGCCAGCGACTCGAGGCTGAGCTCGGCCTCCGGCTCATGCGCGTCGACTACGCGCTCGACCGTGTCGACGATGTCGAGGTACCCGATGGCGCCGGCATGGAACGACGCCACCGCCTGCTCGTTCGCTGCGTTGAACACAGCCGGGTACGTCGACCCTGCCGCGCCGACGCGCTTGGCGAGCGCCACAGCGGGGAACGCCTCGTCGTCGAGCGGCTCGAAGGTCCAGGTGTGCGCGCGCGTCCAGTCGAGCGGCTCACCGACACCGGGCACGCGGTCGGGCCAGCCGAGGCCGAGCGAGATCGGCAGGCGCATGTCGGGAGGCGACGCCTGCGCGATCGTCGATCCGTCGACGAACTCCACCATCGAGTGGATGACCGACTGCGGGTGGACGGTGACGTCGATGCGGTCGTAGGGCACGTCGAACAGCAGGTGCGCCTCGATGACCTCCAGGCCCTTGTTGACGAGCGTCGACGAGTTAGTCGTCACCACCAGTCCCATGTCCCAGGTGGGGTGCGCCAGGGCCTCCGCCGGGGTCACGTCGCGCAGCGACTCGCGCGACCGGCCACGGAACGGACCGCCCGAGGCGGTGAGGACGAGTCGGCGGACCTCCGTCGCCGCGCCGGCGCGGAGCGCCTGGGCGAGCGCCGAGTGCTCCGAATCGACCGGGACCAGCTGGCCAGGGGCCGCGGCCCGCTTGACCAGCGCTCCCCCGACGATCAGCGACTCCTTGTTGGCCAGGGCGAGCATGGCGCCTGTCTCCAGCGCCGCCAGGGTCGGGCCGAGACCGACCGAGCCGGTGATGCCGTTGAGCACCACATCGGCCTCCACCGAGCGGATCAGCCGCATCGAGTCCTCGGCTCCGAGCGCCGTGTCGCGCACCCCGAACCGCTCCGCCTGCTCGGCGAGGAGGTCGGCGTTGCGCCCCGCGGTCAGACCGACCACCTCGAACCGGCCCGGGTTGGCCGCCACGACGTCGAGCGCCTGCGTGCCGATCGAACCGGTCGACCCGAGGATGACGACGCGGCGGGCGCTCATCAGCGGGTGGTTCCGAGGATGTCGACCACGAAGACCATCGTGTCTGTGCCCTTGATCGCGGCGTTGCCCGCGGAGCCGTAACCGTCGGCCGGAGGCACGATCGCGATCACCTGCGAGCCGACCGTCTGACCTTCGAGGGCCTTGCCGAAGCCCTTGACGACCTCGGTGGTCTTGAACGAAGCGGTCTGACCGCGGCTCCAGCTCGAGTCGAACACCTGGCCGTTGCGCCAGAGGACGCCCTTGTACTGGACCGTGACGGTGTCGCCGGGGAGGACGGTCTCGCCCGATCCCTTCTTGAGCTGCGCGATCCGCGTCTCCGTCGGCGGGTCCGCCTTCGGGATGGTGATCGTGGGCTCGCCGGTCTTGCTCAGCTTGACCGTCGGGAACCCGGCCGTGGGTGCGACGGGAGTGCCGTTCGCCTTGGTGGGGAGCTTCGGCGGGATGTTCACGATGTCGGCCAGCAGCACGACAGGGGCGGTCTGCTTCAGCCCCAGCTGCGAGTACGCCTGACCGAATGCCTGCTCCGCGGTCGAGGTGACCACCACGCGCGATCCGACCGGCAGGCACTCCACTCCGCGGACGAAGCCGGGAAGCCACTTGGTGTCGTCGACAGGCGCATCGACGGCGGCCTGGTCGCCGAATCCCTCCGGCGCCGCGAGCTCCTTGCCGGTCGTACCGTCGTACGCGGCGAGGCCGAGGCCGACGGTCTCGCCCGCCGCCACCTTCTTGCCACTGCCCTTCGTGACGACCGTACGCTGGATGTCGGTCGCCTTGAGCGGAGTCGTGAAGGTCACGGTCGGGGTCTGGTGGAACGCACCGGAGACCTTGATCGAGTCGGAGACGCTGCCCGACTTGACGTTCTGGCAGCTCGCGGCCTTCGCGGTGCTGGATGCGGACGGAGCGGGCGACGACGAACTGCAGGCGGCGAGGCCGGCGACGACGAGGGCTGCTGTGAGGACGGAGAGGGATCTGCGCACGAGGAGCCAGTCTGCCGCATCCACCTAGGTCCCCGCTGAACGGACGCTCCGGAAGCGCCCATACGATGGAGGTCATGACCCGCGACTTCTCCGTTCCCCAGTCCCGCCACCTCGTCACCGAGCTGCCCGGCCCGCGATCGGTCGAACTGCAGCAGCGTCGGGTGGCCTCCGTCAGCCGGGGCGCCGGCACCCTCGCGAACATCTACATGGAGTCCGGCTCCGGCGCGATCCTGGTCGATGTGGATGGCAACCGCCTCATCGACCTCGGCTGTGGCATCGGCGTGACGACCATCGGTCACGCGCACCCCGCCGTCGCGGCCGCCGCCGCCGAGCAGGCCGCGAAGCTCACCCACACGCTCTTCACGGTGACGCCCTACGAGAACTACGTGCGCGTCGCCGAGAAGCTCGCCGAGATCACGCCCGGCGACTTCGAGAAGCACAGCATCCTCGTCAACTCGGGTGCAGAGGCCGTCGAGAACGCCGTCAAGATCGCCCGCAAGTACACGGGCCGGCGCGCGATCGCGACCCTCGACCACGCGTTCCACGGCCGCACCAACCTCACCATGGCGATGACCTACCGCCCCTGGCCGGAGCGCGCGGGGATGGGGCCGTTCCCCGGCGAGATCTACAGCCTCCCGATCAGCTACCCGTTCCGCGACCCCGAGGGGATGACCGGCGAGGAGGCCGCGGAGCGCACGATCGACTACATCAACACCCACATCGGCGCGACCGAGCTCGCCGCGCTGTTCGTCGAGCCCGTGCAGGGTGACGGCGGCATCATCATCCCGGCACCCGGCTACTTCAAGCGACTCTCCGAGTTCTGCACCGAGAACGGCATCGTGTTCGTCGCCGACGAGATCCAGGCCGGCATCGGACGCACCGGCACGTGGTACTCCATCGAGCACCACGGTGTCGTCCCCGACCTGGTGACCAGCGCCAAGGGCATCGCCGGCGGCTTCCCGCTCGCAGCGGTGACGGGCCGCGCCGAGATCATGGACGCCGTGCAGCCCGGCGGAATCGGCGGCACCTTCGGCGGCAACCCGGTCTCGACGGCCGCCGCTCTCGCCGTGTTCGAGGCGTTCGAGCAGGAGGACCTACTCGGCGAAGCGCGGCGCGTCGAGAAGGCGCTGTTGGCGCGCATCGGCGACTGGGCAGAGCGGTTCCCCGTCGTCGGCGAGGTGCGCGGCATCGGCGCGATGTTCGGCATCGAGCTGGTCGTCCCCGGCACGAAGAAGCCGAACCCGGAGGCGCTCAAGGCGGTGCTCGCGCACGCAACCGCGAACGGCGTCATCCCGCTCGACGCGGGAAGCTGGGACAGCGTGCTCCGCCTCCTGCCGTCGGTCGTGATCAGCGACGAACTGATCGACGACGCCGCGACCGTGATCGAAGAGGCGCTCGGTCGTCTCGGCTGACCGCGCACCATGAACCTGGCACGCCGGCGCGTCGTCGCCGTGGTCCTCGCGGCCGCGGCGACGCTCGCCGTGCTCCCGGCGCTCGGCACCGGCCCGGTGGCCGAGGCGGAGTCGACCGGCCGCACCGCACCGGCCGAACGTGCGGCGCCCGCGGCTACTGCCGCTGCGACGCCGTCGGACTTCGACCCCGGCGACATCATCAGCGACGACAGCTTCTACAACCCGTACGCGATGACCGCCGACCAGGTGCAGCGCTTTCTCGAGCAGCGCGCGTGCACGCCCAAGGACGCGTCGCCGTGCCTCGCGGATTTCCGGATGGACGTCCCTCGCACCGCGGCCTCCCCCGAGCGCTGCGCCGCCATCCCCGCGAAGAAGAACGAGCGGGCCAGCAGCATCATCGTGCGCATCGCGCAGGCGTGCACGATCAGTCCGCGCGTCCTGCTGGTGCTGCTGCAGAAGGAGCAATCGCTGCTGACCACCCCCAGCGCCGGCGGCTACCAGAAGGCGACCGGATACGCGTGTCCGGACACCGCGGCGTGCGACGCGCGCTATTTCGGGTTCTTCAACCAGGTCTACCGGGCCGCCTGGCAGTTCCGCGAGTACACCGCGCACCCCGGTGACTGGCGATACCGGATCGGAGCGAACGCGATCCAGTACCATCCCGATGCCACCTGCGGGTCCAGCCGGGTCGAGGTCGTCAACCAGGCGACCGCGAACCTCTACAACTACACGCCGTACCAGCCCGACAAGCAGACCCTCTCGCATCCGACCGGGCCGTCCGGCGCCTGCTCCGCGTACGGCAACCTCAACTTCTCGCGGCTCTACGAACGCTGGTTCGGCGACCCGCGCACGGTGCGCTACCCCGGATTCCAGCTCCCGTGCCTGATCTACACGGGAGGCTACGGATGCACGCCACTCCGCCCGTTCCAGGACTGACGGTCGCATGCCGGCCGCGGCATACGACCGGCACTAACCTCGTTCTGTGAACCAGCGCACTCCCGACGACGGGCAGCCGACCGAGGACGACGTCGTCCCGCGCCCCGGCCTCCTGTATTTCGTGGGGCGGCACATCGTCGCGCCGCTGCTCCGCGTCATCTACCGGCCCAAGGTGATCGGCACCCGCAACGTGCCCAAGCACGGCAAGATCATCCTCGCCAGCAACCACCTGTCGTTCATCGACTCCCTCGTCATCCCGATGACCGCGCCGCGGCGCGTGCAGTTCCTCGCCAAGTCGCACTACTTCGAGGGCACGGGCGCGAAGGGCGCCATCTCGCGGTCGTTCTTCACCGCGATCGGAGCCGTGGGCGTCAAGCGCGGTGCGGGTCAGGCGGCTCAGGAGGCCCTCGAGCAGTCCCGGCGCATCATCGACACCGGCGCAGCGTTCGCCGTCTACCCGGAGGGCACCCGGTCACTCGACGGCCGGCTGTACAAGGGCCGCACCGGAATCGGCTGGCTCGCGCTGACGACGGGCGCGAAGGTGGTGCCGGTGGGGCTGATCGGCACCGCCGAGGTGCAGCCGGTCGGCGCGAAGTTCCCGCGCGTGCGCCCGATCACGATCGCGTTCGGCGAGCCGATCGATGTCGCGCACTACGGGCCTGCGGAATCGGGTCGCGCCCGCCGGCAGGCCACGGACGAGATCATGGCCGCCATCCACGCCCTGACCGGGCAGGAGCTGGCGGGCACGTACAACGAGTCTCCGCCGGCGAACACCGTCGAGCGGGTCAAGCGGGCGCTGCGCCCGGAGCGCCTCTGAGCCTCAGGCTCACGCCTGATCGGTCTGCTCCTCGCGGCGCGAGCGGTAGGTGCGCGCCTTCTGTCTGTTGCCACAGACCTCCATCGAGCACCACTGCCGGGACCCGTTGCGCGAGCTGTCGTAGAACGCCCAGCGGCAGTCGTCCCCGCCGCACAGCTTCACCCGGCCGAGCTTGCCCTGGATGCTGAGCACGACCGAACTCGCGACGGCGGCCTCGGCGGCGGTGCGGGCGCTCAGCCCGATCGCACCCTCCCCGCACGTGGTCGTGAGCTGAACGGCGGGCAGCTCGGCCGCCTCGCCGTCGACGACGAGGCGGAGTGCGTCGCGAACGCGCCGGGTCTCGTCCCGCTCCCCCGCATCGACGCCGTGCTCTCGGGCCCAGCTCTCGAATGCCGCCGCATCGTCGAGTGCGTCGGTCTGCTCCTCCACGTCGAGCGTGTTGAGGAACGCCACCAGATAGTCGGCCCCGAGCTCGGGCGCATTCGTACGCATATAACCATTGTAACGCAATAGACGGTTACGGTAAGCTGTAACCACTCAACGCAGATAGGTGGTTATCATGCATCCGCTGGTCTTCTGGTCCATCTCGCAGGACGCCTTGGCGCACCGACAGGAGGAGGAAGCCCTGCTCCGCGCGCAACGGGACTCGGGCACTGAACAGCCCGCTCCGCTCACGCGCGACGAACGCTGGGTCGCGGCGATCCACCGCTGGGCCGCTGCCGAGCCGGTCCAGACGCCCTCGGAGTCCCCGCGTCTCCGCGGCCGAGCTATCTGACGCACGGCGGACGCCCCAGGTCCGACATCTCAGGCGAGTGTCAGCAGCTCCGGCTCGTGATCGACCGGGAAGTTGACGCTCGACGCGATGAAGCACTTGGCCGCTGCGGGCGCGTGTAGGGAGGCCGCGAGTTCCGCCTGCGCGGGGTCGGCGATGGTGACCTTCGGGCGCAGGACCGCACTCGTGAAGTGCCCTCCGCCGTCGTTGGTCTGCTCCATCACGCCGGTCGGGCGGTCGGTGTAGCCCATCACGACGACGCCGGCCCGCGCCGCCTCCGCGAGGTAGCTGAGCATGTGGCACTGGCTCAGGGCCGCCAGCAGCAGCTCCTCGGGATTCCAGCGGTCGGTGTCGCCGAAGAAGGTGCGGTCGGCCGACCCCTCGATGGGATGCTTGCCCTCGGTGCTGACGGTGTGGTCGCGTCCGTAGGACTTGTAACCGCTGGTCCCCTCTCCCCGGTTGCCTGTCCACTGCAGATCGATCTCATAGCGGTGCTCGAGCTTCATGCGACGATTCTCGCACCCCGGCTAAACTGGCCTGCATCATGACTGACACCCTGAGCACGCCCACGTTCACCGTGGAGCAAGAACGCCGCATCGTCACCGCCGTCCCCGGCCCCAAGTCTCAGGAGCTGCACCAGCGCCGCCTCGCCGTCGTCCCGACGGGCGTGTCGTCCGCGCTCCCGGTCTACATCGCCCGCGCCAACGGCGCCATCCTGGTCGACGTCGACGGCAACCAGTTCGTCGACTTCGGCGCCGGCATCGGCGTCACGACGGTGGGCCACACCGAGACCGCCGTCGTCGAGGCGGCTGCGAACCAGCTGCAGGACGTCATCCACACCCTCTTCACGATCACGCCGTACGAGGAGTACGTGCGTGTCGCCGAGCTGCTCGCCGAGCGCACCCCTGGCGACCACGCCAAGAAGACCGTGCTGGTGAACTCCGGCGCGGAGGCCGTCGAGAACGGCGTCAAGATCGCGCGCAAGCACACCGGTCGCCGCGCCGTCGCCGTGCTCGACCACGCGTACCACGGCCGCACCAACCTCACGATGGCCATGAACTACAAGGCGATGCCGTACGCCACCGGCTTCGGGCCGTTCGCCGGCGACGTCTACCACGCCCCGAACTCGTACCCCTACCGCGACGGCCTCAGCGGCCAGGAGGCCGCGGCCCGCACCATCGCCTATCTCGAGAAGGTCGTCGGCGCCTCCGACCTCGCCTGCCTGGTCGCCGAGCCCATCCAGGGCGAGGGCGGCTTCGTCGTGCCGGCCGAGGGCTACCTCGTCGCCCTCCAGGAGTGGTGCACCGCCAACGGCGTCGTCTTCATCGCGGATGAGATCCAGAGCGGTATGGCCCGCACCGGTGCGTACTTCGCGAGCGAGCACTTCGGCCTCGTGCCCGACCTCGTGCTCAGTGCCAAGGGCATCGCAGGCGGCCTCCCGCTCGCGGCGGTCACCGGCCGCGCCGAGATCATGGACTCCGCGCAGCCCGGCGGCCTGGGCGGCACCTTCGGCGGCAACCCCGTCGCCGCCGCCGCGGCCATCGCGGTCTTCGACCAGATCGAGAAGAGCGACCTGCTCGCTCAGGGCGCACGCATCGAGAAGGCGCTCAAGCCGGCGCTCGAGAAGCTGCAGCAGAAGTACGACATCATCGGCGACGTGCGCGGCATCGGCGCGATGGTCGCCGTCGAGCTGGTGCAGCCGGGCACGGGCGAGACGACCAAGACGCCGAACCCGGACGCGGTCAACGCGATCATCGCCTACGCCGCGCAGCGCGGCATCCTGTTCCTCAACGCGGGGACCTTCGGCAACGTGCTGCGGTTCCTGCCGAGCCTCGCGGTGTCCGACGCGCTCATCGCCGACGCCGTCTCGGTGCTCGACGACGCCTTCGCCGCACTGTGACCGCCGAGGTCTTCGCAACCGACGAGGCGGTCGAGCTCGCCGTCGTCGAGCGCAGCGGCTTCGTCGAGTCGCGGCACGCCGGCTCGGCGGTCGTGCTCGGTCCGGACGGCGGCGTGGCGATCGCGCTCGGCGCGCCCGAGAAGCCGGTCTTCCCGCGGTCGTCGCTCAAGCCGTTCCAGGCCGTCGCGGTGATGGGCGCCGGCGCGCACCTGGAGGGCCCGGCCGCGGTCCTCGCGACCGCCAGCCACGCCGGCACTCCTGCGCACATCTCGGTCGTGCGCGGTCTGCTCGCGCAGGCGCAGCTGACGGAGGACTCCCTTCTCTGCCCGGCGGACTGGCCGCTCGACGCTGCGGCGCGGGAGGCGGCGATCCGTGACGGCGCCCAGCGGTCGCCGGTGTTCATGAACTGCTCCGGCAAGCACGCGGCGATGCTGCTCGCCTGCCGGATCAACAACTGGCCGTTCGAGAGCTATCTCGACCCCCAGCACCCCCTGCAGCAGCACATCCGCGACACCACCGAGCGGCTGACCGGCGAGAAGGTCGTGGCCACCGGAGTCGACGGGTGCGGAGCGCCGGTGCACGCGATGTCGCTCGTCGCGCTCGCGCGCGGCATCCAGCGCATCGGCACGGCCTCCGACGGTTCGCCGTTCGCGCTGTTCCGCAACGCGGCCCAGCTGCGCACCGCGGTGCTCGCCGACGGCTGGGCGATCGACGGACCGGGTCGCGCCAACACCGTCGTCATCGACGAGCTGGGGATCTTCGCCAAGCTCGGCGCGGAGGGCGTCATGGTGATGGCCGCACCCGCCGGCACGACGGTGGCGCTCAAGATCCTCGACGGCAGCCTGCGGGCCGCCACGATCGTCGCCCTCTCGCTGCTGGCGGACGCCGGCGCGGTCGAGCGCGCAGCGATCGACGCTGTCGCGCCCAAGCTCGACCTGGCCGTCCTCGGCCGCGGCGCCCCCGTGGGCGCCATCCGCGCCTCCTACACGCGCTGACGCACGCCGAAGGGCACGTCGTTGTCGCTTTCGAGCGCGAGAAGTGACAACGACGTGCCCCTCGGCGGCCTACTGGGTGGCTCGCGCGAGCCGCTTGGCGCGGGCTGCGGCAGTGAGCTGGGAGATCAGCACCACGAGGATGGTCAGGATGAACACGGCAGACGCGATCACGTTCGCCTGCGCGGGGATGCCCCGCGACGCGGCGATGTAGATGTACATCGGGAACGTCGTCACCGCGCCGGCGTTGAAGTTCGTGATGATGAAGTCGTCGAAGCTCAGCGAGAACGACAGCAGAGCGGCCGACAGGATGCCGGGCAGCAGCAGCGGGAACGTGATGCGCCAGAACACCGCGTTGGGCGAACCGTACAGATCGCGTCCGGCCTCCTCCAGCGCGGGGTCGAGCGACGCCACGCGGGCCTTGACGGTCACCACCACGAAGCTGATGCAGAACATCACGTGGGCGATGATGATCGTGCCGAAGCCCTTGTTCACGCCGAGGCTCAGGAACTGGGCCGCGAGCCCAGCGCCGAGCACGACCTCCGGGCTCGCCATCGGCAGGAACAGCAGCAGGCTCGTCTGCGAGCGGAACCTGAACCGGTAGCGCATCAGCGCGATGGCGATCATCGTCCCGAGCACCGTCGCGATCACCGTCGAGACGATGCCGATGATGATGGAGGCGGCGAAGGCGTCGCAGATGCCGGCGGCATCGCAGACGTTCGTCCAGTTGCGCAGGGTGAACCCGCGCCACGCGATGTTGTTCTTGATCGCGTCGTTGAACGAGAACACGAACGTGTAGACGATCGGGATGAGCAGGAAGGCCAGCGCGAGGAACGCGTAGACGCCCAGCCCGAGCCCGCGGAACCGGAATCGCGCCCGAGGCTCGGTGGTCGTCACAGCAGGTCCTCCGTTCCGCTCCGCCGCACGTACAACCCGACGATCACCAGAATGACCGCCATCAGGATGACGGACATCGCCGCGGCCGTCGGATAGTTCTGCAGCACCAGGAAGTTGCTCTCGATGACGTTGCCCATCATCGAGGTGTCGGCCGCGCCGAGGAAGTCCTGCGACGCGTTGATGTAATCGCCCGCCGCGGGGATGAACGTCAGCAGCGTGCCCGACACGATGCCGGGCATCGACAGCGGGACGGTGACCTTGCGGAAGGTCGTCCAGTTGCTCGCGTAGAGGTCCTGTCCGGCCTCCAGCAGGCGGGTGTCGAGGCGCTCCAGGGTCGAATACAACGGCAGCGTCATGAACGGGATGAAGTTGTACGTCAGGCCGAAGATGACCGAGAACGGCGTGCCCGTGATGTGGGCGTCGGGCGGGAGGATGCTGAGCGCCTTGAGCGAGCTCGCGACCCAGGCGTCGTCGCTCAGGATGGCCTTCCAGGCGAGCGTGCGCAGCAGGAAGCTGATGAAGAACGGTGCGATGACCAGCGTCATCAGCAGGTTCTGCAGCACGGGACGCGTCCGCATCTTCACGCCGATGAAGTACGCGAGCGGATAGCTGATCACGAGCGCGGCGGCCGTCGCGATGAGGGCGTAGCCGAACGAGCGGAGGATCTGCGGCCAGTACTCCGAGATCGAGTCGGTGTAGTTCTGCCACTGGAAGGCGGCCTGGTACTGCCCGATGTCGCCGTCGGGCACCGGCGCCTGGAACGACGTGATGATGAGCGAGACGAGCGGAGTCAGGAAGAACAGCACCAGGTAGAGCACACCGGGCAGAAGCAGGACCAGCGCGATCCCCGACTTGCGACGGACGGCCGGCTCCTGATCCTGCGTCGCCGGAGGGCCGGTGAAGGCGGCGATCGCCATCTACGCCTCCTCCAGCTCGGACAGCAGCCGCTCCTTCGCCTGCGCCGCCACCGCCTGCGTGTCGGTGTCGTCGGCGAAGCGGCCGTCGGCCGGCGGCTCGTCGGCGAGCACGAACGTGTGGGAGGCCTCCCACGAGACCCAGACCTGGTCGCCGAAACCGGCGGCCGGCCCGCTCGCGAGATTCTGCGCGAAGACGATCACGGTGCCGACCCCCGCGACGTCGACCAGATACTGGGTGCTCACGCCACTGAACGACACGTCGATCACCCGTCCGGGACCGAGGCGGTTGGCGCCCGACGGAATGGTCTCCTCCCCCGCGTGCAGGGTCAGCTTCTCGGGCCGGACGCCCACCGTGACGGTGCCCGAGCCGCGTTGCGCACGCGAACGCGGAACCTGGATGCGGTGACCCGCGACCTCCACGCCGAGCGTGTCGCCCGCGCCGTCGAGCACCGGCCCGACGAAAAGGTTCGACTGACCGAGGAAGTTCGCCACGAAGACCGTCGACGGCAGTTCGTAGAGCAGCTCGGGTGCGCCCATCTGCTCGATCCGGCCCTTGTTCATGACCGCGACGGTGTCGGCCATGGTCATGGCCTCCTCCTGGTCGTGGGTGACGTGCACGAAGGTCAGGCCGACCTCGGTCTGGATCGACTTCAGCTCGAGCTGCATCTGCCGCCGCAGCTTGAGGTCGAGCGCACCGAGCGGCTCGTCGAGCAGGAGCAGCGCGGGCCGGTTGACGACCGCGCGGGCCAGCGCGACGCGCTGCTGCTGGCCTCCGGAGAGCTGGGCCGGCCGCCGCGCGGCGAGATGGTCGAGCTCCACGAGCCGCAGGGCCTCGTGCGCCTTCGCCACCGGGTCGCCGATCCTGCGACGGCGGAGGCCGAAGGCGACGTTCTCCAGGACGGTCATGTGCGGGAAGAGCGCGTAGCTCTGGAACACGGTGTTCACCGGCCGCTGGAACGGCTTGGTGCGCGTCACGTCCTGGCCGCCGATGACGATGCGACCTTCCGTCGGCTCCTCGAGGCCGGCGACCAGCCGCAACGTCGTCGTCTTTCCGCAGCCGCTCGGACCGAGCAGGGCGAAGAACGACCCGGCGGGGATGGTGAGGTCGAGGTTCTCGATGGCGGTGAAGCCCGGGAACCGCTTGCGGATGCCCACCAGCTGCAGGTCGGCTCCCGACTCGGCGAATGCTCCCTTCGGCATCAGGCCCCCAGGATCACTTTCTGGAACGCCGCCTGGTACTTCTGCTCCTCGGCCGGCGCGAGGGTGCGGAACACGTGCACCTTCGACAGCGTCTGGTCGTCGGGGAAGATCAACTGGTTGTCCGCGAGCTCGGGATCGATCTTGACCGCGGCCTCCTTCGCCCCCTGCACCGGCGTGATGTAGTTGACCCACGCGGCCACCTCTGCGGCCACCTCCGGCTCGTAGTAGTAGTCGATCAGCTTCTGGGCGTTGGCCTTGCGTGGCGAACCGATGGGGATGACGAAGTTGTCGCTCCAGAGCGTGCCGCCGGCCTCCGGTATAGCGAACTGCCAGTTGTCGCCGGCCTCCGCGTTCAGCTGGGTGATGTCGCCGGACCAGCAGATCGCCGCGAGCGTGTCGCCCGACTTCAGGTCGTTGAGATACGAGTTGCCCTTGATGTTGCGGATCTGGCCGTCGTTGACCTCCTTGGTCAGGGTGTCGATGGCCTTGTTGTAGTCGTCGTCGCTGAACTGCTTGGAGATGTCGACACCCTGCTGCAGCATCAGGAGGCCCATGGTGTCGCGCATCTCGCTCAGCACGCCGACCTTGCCCTTGAGGTCCGGCTTCCAGAGGTCGTCGATCGACTTCAGGCCGTTGGGCAGCTTCTCCTTGTTCCAGCAGATGCCCGCGAAGCCGCTCTGCCAGGGCAGGGACTTCTTGCGGCCGGGGTCGAAGTCGACGTCGACCAGGTTGGAGGTGAGGTTCTTCTTGTTCGGGATGGCCGACTCGTCGAAGGACTGCACGTAGCCGAGCCGGATCCAGCGGGCGATCATCCAGTCCGTGAGACAGACCGTGTCGGCGCCGATGTCCTTGCCGAGCGCCAGCTGGTCCTTGACCTTGGCGTAGTACGTGTTGTTGTCGTCGACCGCGACGTCGTACTTGACCTTCAGCCCGGACTGCTTCTGGAACGCCTCCAGCGTGGGGTACTTGCCGTTGTCGTCCTGGTCGAGGTACGCCTGCCAGTTGGCCCAGGTGAGCGTCTTGTCGGTGCTGGACTGGTCCTTGGCGGGGGTGGGCTTTCCGGAGGCTCCCCCGGTCGAGCACGCGGCCAGGGCGAGCGCCGCGGCACCGGCCGTCGCGCCGGCGAGCAGGCCGCGACGGGTGAGCTGGGAGGCACGAGCCGACTGCACGAGCTGGCGGATCATCGGGTCGTTCGGGAGTGGCCTGGAATTCACTTGCGGAGCTCCTTCGGGTCTATCTGGTGTTGCCTGAGGGCGATCCGCCGGGACACGCCGTTGTGTCCTCGCGGTTGGTCGATACTTGCACATGACCGACGCGATCCGCACCCATCAGGGGCCGAATCGTCCATTCGGAAACATGATCGTCACGAAATCCGTGTCGATTCGTCCGAAACGCGCGGGAAACCGCAGAACGCGGGTGCCGCCCGAACACGCAGTGAGACGAACTGTCGATATCCGCGCTGGTTCGACACGGAATTTACGGAATCAGCACGATCCTTCCTGAATTCCTATCGAAATCCTCCGTGAAGGGCGCTAGGGTGTTGTCGAACCATCACGTCGAAGTGCAAGGAGCTGAGGAGCCCCATGAAGGTCGCGATCCCCCGCGAGATCAAGAACAACGAATTCCGCGTGGCGATTACGCCCGCAGGCGTCCACGACCTGGTCGGCGCCGGACACGAGGTCTACGTGGAGACCGGAGCCGGTGTCGGCTCCTCCATCCCGGACGACTTCTACGCCGGGGCCGGAGCCACCATCCTCCCGGACGCCGCCTCCACCTGGGCAGCCGGCGACCTGATTCTCAAGGTGAAGGAGCCGATCGCCTCCGAGTACGGCTACTTCCGCGAAGGACTCGTGCTGTTCACGTACCTGCACCTCGCTGCAGACGAAGAGCTGACGCGCGCCTTGATCGAGAGCGGCGTCACCGCGATCGCGTACGAGACGGTGCAGTTGCCCAACCGCGCGCTCCCGCTGCTCGCTCCGATGAGCGAGGTGGCCGGCCGCCTCGCCCCGATCGTCGGGGCCAACACGATGCTCAAGCCGAACGGCGGCCCCGGCCTGCTCGTCCCCGGCGTCCCCGGCACCCACCCGGCCGTGGTCACCGTGCTCGGTGGAGGCGTGGCGGGCACCAACGCGACGTCGGTCGCGGTGGGCCTGGGCGCGGAGGTGACGGTGCTCGACACGAACATCGCCCGGCTGCGAGAGCTCGACGCCCTCTACTCCGGCCGCATCAAGACCATCGCTTCGAACAGCTTCGAGATCGACAAGGCCGTCGTGGCCTCCGACCTCGTCATCGGCTCGGTGCTCGTGCCGGGCGCCAAGGCGCCGAAGCTGGTCAGCAACGAGCTGGTCTCGCGCATGAAGCCGGGCAGTGTGCTCGTCGACATCGCCGTCGACCAGGGCGGCTGCTTCGCCGACTCGCACCCGACCACGCACGCCGACCCGACGTTCACCGTGCACCAGTCGCTGTTCTACTGCGTGGCGAACATGCCGGGCGCTGTGCCGCACACCTCCACCTATGCGCTCACCAACGCGACGCTGCCGTACGCCCGCGCCATCGCGAACAACGGCTGGCAGGCCGCCCTGCGCGCCGACGCATCGCTCGCGCTGGGCCTCAACGTGCACGCGGGCCACGTCACCAATCCGGGCGTCGCTGAGGCGCACGGGATCGTGGACGCCGCTGTCGCCGACGCGCTCGTCTGACGACGGACGGAGGAACTCCTCCGTGGTCCGCTCCCGCGGGCTGCGGAGGAGTTCGTCGTTTCAGGCGGTTCGCGTCTCGGGTTGTTCGCGTCTCGGGCGGTTCGCGTCTCGGGCGGTTCGCGTCGCGTTCGTCGCGGTCAGCTGACGTCGAACCACTGGTCGCCGATGTCGACCCTGGTCCCCCGGCCGACGCGATACCGCCGGCCCGCTTCGCACTGCCGCGCGACGCCGCCGAGCGGTCGCGCGACCGTGCCGTTGCCCGAGTAGCGATCGCAGATCCAGAGATCGTCGCCTTCGAGCCCGAACTCGAGGTGGGTCTTCGACACGCTGCGTGCGGGATCCGAGATGGCGACGAGCTGATCGACGTGCTCACCCGGCTGCGTGATGGGGCGGCGGCCGACGAGTCCGCTCCCCCGCACCTCCACGGTCTCGCCTGTCGAGAAGCTCAGCCGGAACACCCGCACCGACGCGGCGGGCGGAGCGCTCTCGATCGGGACGACGTCCATGGCCTCGGTCGGCGGGAGGCCGTCTTCGTCGACCTCGACGGCGCCGGGGAATCGTCCTGCAACCGCAGGCTTGGCGAGCGGCGGCACGATCGACGTGTCCGACGGCCGCGAGTCGGCGACCTCCGGCGGCCGCACCCGCGACGCCGTGACCGAACTCCCGCAGTTTCCGCAGAACAGCGTCCCCTCGGAGAGCGCCGCTCCGCACACCCGGCATCTCATCGCCTGTTCGTCCTCTCTCGCGTCCTTCCACGGTAGCCGAGGGACCTCAGCGAGACCGCCGCGAGCATGCGCTTCCACCGCGTGTCGCGCCGATCAAGCTGGGCGCGGAGGTCGTCGACCGCCTTCCACACCGTGTCCGCCTCCGCCGTCGTCGGCGCGAGCGGGCTGAAGACCGCCCGGTCGGCCACCTTGGCTAGGGCCGCGGCACGCGTGCCGCCGATGGTCGTCGCGAACTCCACACGCGTCGCGGAGGGCGGAGGGTCGTAGCCGTGGTCCACGGCCGCGTCGGCGAACTCCCGCCAGCCCCCGACGATCCGGTCCGCGGCCGTCGCGGCGGACCTGCGCAGCGAGCGCCGCCGCCACTTGGCCGCGATCACCGCCAGGAACGGCGCCGCGAGCACCGCGAGCACGAGCAGCGTCCAGCCGATCACGATGAGCACCGTCAGGATCGTCTCCAGCACGGGATTCGGCGCGTGCTGCGGTGTGCTGTCGACCTGCGCCTGCGGCGGCTCCTCGTTCTGCTGCGGGCTGTCGTCGACCGGCGGTTGCACGTTCGTCTGGGGCCGCGAGATCTCGGTCGGCTGCTCCGGCTGCTTCGGCGGAACCGGGCGCACAGGAGGTGTCGGGTCGACCGTGACCCAGCCGGTGGAGGTCTGCACCTCGATCCAGGCCGAGACGTCGGAGCCGAGGAAGGTGACGGGGCCGACGCCCGCGTCGGCGGGTGCGACGAAGCCCATCACGACGCGCGCCGGGAACCCGAGCTGTCGGGCCATCAGCGCCGCCGTCACGGCGTACTGCTCCTGGTCGCCCAGCATCGGGACGTTCGTCAGCAGCTCGGTGATCCGGTCGGCACCGTGACCCGATCGGCTCGCCGGCTCGCCCTTGCCGATCCCGTGACTGATGTAGCCGTCCTTCGCGAGACCCTGCAGCGCCGCCGCCAGCTTCGGACCGGCACCGGTGGCCCCTGCGGTGTACTTCTGCAGCGTCGACTGCAGCTCGTCGGGGATCACGGTCGGCCGCGGGACGGAGTCGGAGCCCGGCTCGACCTTCGTCAGCTGAGACGCCGACAGCTTCGGGGGCGTCACGGAGTCGGCCACATACGAGTCGCCGTCGCGGAGCGAGGAGAGCACCGCGCCCGTGCCTGTGACGTCGTTGTAGAAGTACGCTCCGGAGAGCGTCGACGCGTGATTCCCGAGGAACTGGATCTGCTCGAGCTGGCCCGTCCCCGGCACCCAGGGACCCCGGTAGCCGCGGACGCTCACCGTCAGCTGCGTCTGCGTGCCCGTGGTGCCGGACTGGTCGAGCCGGTAGGGCAGCCGGGTGAAGGCTCCGGAGGCACTCGTGGCCGCCGCGCTCCCCACGGAGTACGTCACGCCGTCGTAGGTGTCCAGGGTCGCGATCCGGATGCGTCCGTCGGCGGGCAGCCCGCTGACGCTGAGCATCGGCTCCGAGGCGGAACCCGGCTCGAGGTACGACCGGAAGCCGCTCAGCGGGCTCGGGTAGGCACGCGGATCGAACGGCTGCTCCACCGCCGTGCGCACCACGTGCCGGTCTGTCGACGGCGGCACCAGCACGGTGGCGCCGATCCCGACGACCGCCGCGCCGACGAGCATCACCGTCGCCCCGGTCGCCGTCAGCACTGCCGTCGAACCGCGCTCCCTGCGCGTCTCGACGGTGAGACCGCTCTGCTCGCGCAGTGTGCGCACCGCGGCGGTCCGCCGGCGCAGGCGCAGGCGGATGTTCCAGATCAGCAGCAGCGCGAACAGTCCGAGCACCAGCCAGAGCGGCGCCGGAGCGATCGCCGGTCCGAAAGCGATCCCGGCGATCAGCACGATCACAGGCGGGATGCCGGCCAACTCAGGCAGCGCGGAGCGGAGCGCGATGGTGGTCGTGATCACGCTCGCCAGCAGAACGAGGATGAATGCCGGCACCAGCAGCGCCTGATACGACCCGACGGGGACCGAGATGGTGACCAGCTGCTTCCAGGAGAGCCACGTCCCCTGCGCGAGGTCGATGAAGCCCTGCGGCGTCGGCAGGAGGCCGCCGGCCGTCGCCTCCCCCGGCACCGCCAGCTGCACGCCCGTCGCCAGATAGACGACCACGATCAGACCGCCCATGACGATGCTGGGCCAGCGCAACGCTGCCCCCAGCACGGCGACGGCCGCGCCGAGCACGAGCGTCACCACGAGCATCGTGACGAACGCCGCCGACTGGTACACGGGCCAGAACGACCACGCCGCCAACGCGACCGCCGCAATCGCGAAACCGGTGTCGGCGGCGGCGGAACGCCAGGGCAGTCTCCCGATCATGTCGCGAGCCGTTTCGCGAGGGAGCGCTGGAGGTCCTCCAGGTAGCCGATGGTCAGCACGCTGAGGTCGGCGACGCGCCGCAGGGACGGCACGGCGCCCTCGTCGCAGACGATGGCGACCACGTCCACTCCGAGCGGGAAGTGCGTCGCGGCCGAGCGCAGCTGCGTCGCCGTGACGGTCGAGCCGCAGATGAGGAAGACGATCGACGTCCCCGCGGTGTCCTCGCTCGCGACCTGTGCGAGCTCGGGGAGCCGGAGCGCCGCCTCCGCCGTCTCCACGCCGGCCAGATCGTCGAGCAGCCTGCCGCGGCCGACCGTGCTCAGGCGGCGCGCGCTGAACACCACCCGCTTGGCGAAGTCCGGCGTCTCCGCGCTGGCCACGACCGAGACCGTCCGGGAGTCCAGCATCGCGCGCACGCCCAGCGAGCCCGTGGCGCTCACGGCGAGCTCGAACTCCTCGTCGGTGGCGTAGTCGGCCTCCGACAGGCTGAGCGCGACGAGCAGGTGGCTGCGCCGCGTCTCCTCGAACTGGCGCACCATGTAGCTGCCGGTCTTCGCCGTGCTCTTCCAGTGGATGTTGCGGCGCTCGTCACCCGGCGTGTACTCGCGCAGCGCGTGGAAGGCGATGTCGCTCTGGGTCAGGTCGCGGGTCGGCGCACCCTCCAGGTCGCGCACGAAACCGGTGCTCATGCTCGGGATGGCGATGATGCGGGGGTGCACGAAGAGGTCGAGCGAGTCGGCCCAGACCCACTCGCGCCGCAGCATCCCGACCGGATCGGCTCGGACGGTGCGCACCGGGCCGATCGGGACGATGCCGCGCCTGCTGGTGGGCACGACGAACACGTCGGAGTGCTCGTCGCCGCTCAAAAGCGACGGCGCGGCGAACTCGGCGAGCCCGGCGCCGACCGGCACCTCGACCCGCACACCGGGCAGGCGCCGGCGTGTGGGGTTGCGCACCGTGACCTCGCCAGGGGCGCGGTCGCCGACGACCACGCGGTTGGTCGGCAGCGCGAGTCCCACGTCGTAGGCGATGCGGCCGACAAGGTAGAGCGAGGCGATCAGGAGCAGCGCAGCGGCCGCCCAGCCCGCGACCACGGCCTCGGTCCAGCCCAGCACGTATCCCGCCACGAGCGAGAGCACGGTCACCACGAGCATCGACCAACCGAGCGGAGTGATCACCGCCCCGAGCACACCCGCGGCGGACGCCACCGCGCGGCCGACGATCGCGCTCGTCCGGACGACCCAGACGATCGCGTCGGCGAGCAGCCCGTCGCGCTCGCCGACGATGCGGGCGCGCGCGTTGGTGAGCTCGACCTGGGTGCGGGTGACGGTGCTGGTCACACGGCGGCCCGATCGCTCGGCGGGGGTACCTCGATCAGCAGCTGGCCGACCACGCTGGAGGCCGTGACACCCTCGAACTCCGCCTCGGGGTCGAGGACCATGCGGTGCGCCAGCACAGGCTCGGCCAGCGCCTTCACGTCGTCCGGGGTGACGTAGTAGCGGCCGTTGGATGCGGCGAGCGTCTTCGCGGCGCGGACGAGTGCGAGCGCCCCGCGCACGCTGACCCCGAGGCGGATCTCGTCGGCTGTGCGGCTGGCGTCGACCAACCGGGAGACATAGTCGTTGATCGACGGGTCGACGTGCACGCCGCGCGCCATGTCCGCCATCTCGACGACCGTCTCGGCCGAGATCACCTCCGGCACGACGATCTCGTGCGCACGGCGCTCCGCGCCCTCCAGGATCCGCAGGGTGGCCTCATGGTCGGGATAGCCGATCGAGGCCTTCATCAGGAAGCGGTCGAGCTGCGCCTCGGGCAGCCGGTACGTTCCCGCCTGCTCGATCGGGTTCTGCGTGGCGATCACCATGAACGGCTCGCCGACCGGATGCCGGACGCCGTCGACGGTGACCTGCTGCTCCTCCATGACCTCCAGGAGGGCGGACTGGGTCTTGGGCGAGGCGCGGTTGATCTCGTCGGCGAGGACGATGTTCGCGAAGACCGGTCCGCGATGGAACTCGAAAGCGCCGGTCCGCTGGTCGTAGATGTTGACGCCGGTGATGTCGCCCGGGAGCAGGTCGGGGGTGAACTGGACGCGGTTGGTCGTGCCCCGCACACTTTCGGCCATCGCCCGCGCGAGAGACGTCTTGCCGGTTCCGGGGTAGTCCTCCAGCAGCAGATGACCCTCGCTCAGCAGAGCGGTGAGCGCGAGGCGGATGACGTGCGACTTGCCCAGCAGGACGCGGTCGATGTTCTGCACGAGGCGGTCGAACACGCCCGAGAACCAGCCGGCCTGCTCGGGGGTCATCGTCATGCTGTGGCCTCTCTCGGGTCGCGTGAGCAGCGCCGCGCTCGTGCGCGCGCCGTCCTCAGTATGCCGTTCCTCGCTCATTGCATGCCTGAGGCCGGATACGGGGTGGAGTACGTGTCGCCTCCGACGCGCACCGTGATGGTGAGCGAGGGGTTCACAGCACCGGGCGGCGCCTGGCAGGTCGCCGTCTGGCCGACGGGTGGCATCGGGGCCTCCGGACCGTTCTCGCAGCTGTACGTGACGAGGGTGTAGCCCGATCCGGTGGGCCAGCCCGTCCAGCTGAACGTGCTCGTGGCCGCGTCGTAGCGGGCGCCGTCGATGGCGGTGCTCACGGCCGCCCCCATGGGCGTCCGGGAGTTCTGTGCCGTGCAGAGCTGCATGCCGTCCGGATACGTCTCGCAGATGCTGGTGATGTTCAGCGTGAGGTTCATGCCGTAGTGCGGTCCGCCGGCCCCCGCGACCATCCCACTCGTCCCGGAGAGCTGGCCGCTGTCGACCACGGCGCCGTTGTCTCCGAGCAGCTGGTAGTTGACGATCGGGCTGGACCCGCTGCCGTTCTGGTAGTCGACGGAGGCCTGGAAGTCCCACGTGTTCACCAGGTTCTGCACCGGTCCGGTGATCGTCACGTTCCGCACCGCTCCCGGCTGCAGCCGCTGCGTCGCCGAGACGACGGTGCTCTGCGTGCAGCCCTGGCCGTTGTAGGCGTAGACGACGAAGTTGTAGCTCTGGTTGGGGCTGAGCCCGGTGAACGTCACCGGGTCGCCCTGGACGTGTTTGAACGTCGACGACGTCGGGTCGACCTGGAGGACGGGCTGGCCCGACTCCACTCCGCTCACGCTGCAGAGCGGCTTCGCGCCGCCCTGGAAGACACCGGCGTAGTAGTCGGTGATCGCCTTGCCGTTCGCGCCGAACACGTTCGACCAGGTGAGGGTGGCGCTGGAGCCGTCGGCGTTGTTCGGCGTCGCGACCGGCGCCGTGCCCGTCAGCACCGGCGCGCCGGCGGGCACTCCACTGCCGGAGGTCTGGTTCCACGTCGTGCGGCCCTGGTAGAAGTCGTTGCGGCTCGCCACGGTGAAACCGATCGACACGCCGTTGGCGATGGAGGCGTCGACCACGTTGAGCGCATAGCTCCCGCTGTCGGACGCCGACACCTGCAGCGAGTTCGTGATGCCGCCGACCGTGATCAGATACGAGCTGATCGGGCTCGCTCCCGGTGCGTCCGCCGGCCGGTTCCAGGTGATCCGGAGGCCGTTGTTCAACGGCGTCGAGCTGACGTTCGCCGGTGCGTTGGGCACGACATCGGACCAGACGGGCTCGACATAGGCGGTCGGGTCCGACAGGCCGAGCGCGTTGCGCGCACGCACGGAGAGCACGACGGCGTTCGCAGTGCCGTTCCCCGGTGTCGTGACCGCGCACACGGTCGTGGTGCAGTGGGTGGTGCTCAGCACCGCGCCGGAGGCTGCGCTGCTCATCGTGACCTCGAAGCCGGTGATCGGCGAGTTGTTGAACGCCCCGGGGGTCCAGCTGAGCGTCAGACTGCGGTCGCCGATCGCCGAGATCTGAACGTTCGAGACCGGCGCCGGACGGTCCTGCACGGACACGGTCACGGTGCCCCACGTGTACCGGTCGGGGTCGTCCGTCGCGTCGGCGACCTCATACTGCAGCGTCGTGTCGGCCGGGGCGGCCGTGCTGGAGACCGAGATCTGCAGCACCGAGTTGTCGGAACTCGGGGTGATCGACACACCGTCGGGGAGCGCCCCGCCGAGCCCGCGGACGGCCAGGACCCGCAGCGGCTTGTTGGGGAACGAGTTGGTGGCGGCGTCGTTGGAGAGAACGTCCACGGTCGTCGTCTGCCCGCGCGGCGCGATGACCCGATCCGGTTGCGGGCTCGCCAACGGACGCGTCGACGGCACGATGTTGAGGTCGATGCGGCCGGCCTGGCCCGCGTTCACGGCGTCCTTGACCCCGATGGAGATCGAGGGTGAGCTCCCCTTCTGCACGCCGGCTCCGACCGAGATCGTGAGCTTCTGGCCCGAAAGGGAGAGCGAGACGCCGTCCGGCCGCGGGTTCTGGATGGTGTACTGGAGCTCCGACTGGTCCTTCGCGTAGGGATAGCTCGTGAGCTTGGTGAGGTCGACCGTCTTCGACTGGCCGGGCTCGAAGTCGATCAGCGCCCCCGTGAACGCCGGAGGCTGGTTCTCGCGGGGCGTGACCTCGATCGGAAGCACGATGGTGGCGACGTTCCCGTTCGGATCGTTCGCGCTGCTGCCGTCCGTCACCTGGAACGAGATGCTCGCCGGTCCGAAGTAGCGGTTCGACGATGTGTACTGCAGAGTGTCGGAACCGACCACCAGGTCGTCGCCGTTCGCATGGGTCGCCCGCACCGTGGCCGCGTCGGTCAGCTTCACCTTGCGGCCGCCGACGGCCACGATGTAGTCGTTCAGATGGATCGTCAAGGTCTTCTCGCTGACCACCGTGAGCTTCGGCGCGCCGCGCTTGAGCTGCGGGAGGGCGTCGTCGTAGCCCGGGAGCCGCACGAAGCCGTAACCGACGTACGACTCGTCGTCGGGGTTGGCCACCTTGAACGGGATGATCTGGCTCTTCGCTGTGATCGTGACGCGGATGCGCTTGTCCGAGGTCACCTCGGCGGTGTTGCCGTACCCGGGCACGATCGACAGTTTCAGGGACCCGACGGGGCCGTCGGCGAAGAACACGTTGGACAGGGCGTTCACATCGACGGTGGTGCGTCCCAGGATGTCGGACAGGCCGAGCACCGTGTCGGTCACCACCGGACGCGCTGGTGGCGCGTTCTTGTCCACGGTCACGCGGAGGAACGCCTGACTCGTGCCGCCGCGTTCGTTCTGGATGGTGTACAGGAAACCGTAGGCGCCCTCCTGCTGAGGCGCGGTGACCACCACGATGTCACCCTGGATCTTGGCCTTCGCCTTGCCGTCGAGCGAGGTGACCGCCGTCACGCTCAGCGGACTGCCGTCGGGGTCGGAGTCGTTCGCGAGCACCTGGACGCTGAGCGTGCGCCCCGGCCGCGTCGTCACGTCGTCCTCGACGGCGACGGGATTGCGGGCGCCGTCGACCCGCGGCGCGATCCCGACGCGGACCGTGCCTGTCGCCCGGGCGCCGAGGGCGTCGACGACGGCGTAGGTGAAGGTGTCCGTCCCCGCCGCGTACTCCCCTGCCTGGAAGTCCATCCAATCGCTGCCCGACGCCACGACGGCGCCCTTCTGCGGATTGGTCTCCTGGCCGATGAACTGCACGGAGTCGCCGTCGGGATCGATTCCCGACAGCGGGATCGTGATCCGCACCGTGTCGCCGGCGAGCACGCGAGCGGTGACGGTCTTCGGCACCGGAGGGTTGTTGGTCGCGACGTCGCGCTCGCGGACGGCGATGCTCACCTCCGCGGTGGCCCACTGCCCGTCCGCACCGAAGACGCGGTACGCCGCCGTGAAGTTGCCCGGTTTGGAGGGGGCGAGGAAGCGCAGGTGGTCCCCGCTCGTGAAGAGGAGGCCTGCCCCGGCGGGAAGCGGGGTCGCGAGCGTCGGATCGAGGGTCAGCTTGTCGCCGTCGGGCTGCACGTCGTTGGCCAGCACCGGGATGTCGACGACGTCGTTCACCCGGACGGCGACCGAGTCGGGCACGGCGATCGGCGGCTGGTGGACGGTGAGCGGAGGGAGCTGGACGACCGTGACCGTACCCTCGGTGTCGGCCAGACCGTTGCTCAGCCGGTAGTGGAAGTCGACGGGCTCGGTGAGGGGCCGCGTCAGCGAGACGCGCAGCGTCCGCTGCTGCAGCACCTGGACTTTGATGCCGGTCGACAGCGCGGGATCGGTGACACCGGTCACCAGCAGCACGCCGCCGGACGGCTCGATGTCGGTCGACAGCACGTCGACGTCCTGCGTCGACTGCTCGCGGATGAAGGCCGTGTGCGGCACCGCGATCGGCGTGGTCTTGGCGCCGGGAGGAGCCTTCACCTCGATGCGCACGGTACCGGTCGACGTGACGACGCCGTCGGTCACCGAGTATTCGATGTTGTGGGTGCCGGCCTGGTCGGACTCGAAGCGGAACGTGCCGCCCTGATAGTCCGGCGTGATCGTGGCATCCGCCTTCGAGGGCACGGTGCTCAGCCGGACGACCCCGTTGCCGCCGCGCACGTGATCGAGCGGCCGGACCGTCGTCTCCTGGCCCTGGTAGGTCACGACGGCGAACGGGTCGGCGATGATCGGCACCTGGCCGGGCGGCTGCACGGTGACCGCCAGCTGGCCGGTGCCCTCCGCGCGCCCGTCGGAGAGCGCCAG
Organism: Leifsonia sp. Leaf336; assembly: GCF_001423695.1. GTDB lineage: Bacteria > Actinomycetota > Actinomycetes > Actinomycetales > Microbacteriaceae > Leifsonia. Next base: position 1,589,350 of record NZ_LMOZ01000001.1, on the reverse strand, counting down.
CGCGACGTCTTTGAGCCCGCCTCCCGTGCCGTGGTCGGAGTAGGCGACCTGGCCCTGCGGAGTGAACGTGACGGTGTCAGGGCCCGGGACTGCGGCACTCGACAGGAAGAACGGGTCGCCGTCAGGGTCGTAGCAGTCGCCGAGAACGGAGGTGGTGACCCGGCCGCCCGCCTGGACGACCGCCTTGGCGGTGCGCACGCAGACAGGAGGCGCGTTCTCGTTCGGCGTTCGGACCGTCACCGTCACGTGCGCCGTCGCGGTGCCTCCTCGGCCGTCGGAGATGGTGTAGTCGAACGCGATCGATCCGCTCGCCGTCGCCGGAAGAGCGATCTGCAGTTGCTGATCCGAGTTGGTCAGCTGGACGGTCCCCTGCTCGGCGGGGATGGCGGTGAACGAGTCGATCGCCAGCACGTCGCCGTTCGGGTCGTAGTCGTTGAGGAGAACAGGGAGCGGAGTGACGCGCCCTGGGCGTGCGCCGAACTGGTCGTCGACGGCGACGGGGGGCTGCTCCTGCTTCTCGTACTGCGGAGCCGTGTCCTGCTTGGACTGGTCCACGAGCTCCTGGGTGGTCTTCTTGGAGACCAGCTCGTCCCAGTTGTCGATCCTGGCGTTGCCCGACTGCACCGCCCACGAGACGCCGGAGCGCGCGTCGTTGAGGACGACGCGGTCGCGGTTCACACGGAACGACAGCACCGCGTTCGCGGGCACCTGGCTCAGCGTGCTGCGCGTCCCCGCCGCCGACGAGGTACAGCTGCGCCATGTCTCACCCGAGTTCCAGGCTGCGTACACGCAGCCGGCGAGCGCCACCGGAGCCGCCGGCGCACCCGACACGGTGCCGAGCACGCGCGTCGGGGCGGAGCCGTCGAGCGGCACCCGGACGAGCCCGGACGAGGTGGAAATCCAAACCGCAGTGCCGTCGGCCGACGGCTGCTGCACGATCGCGTCGGAGTCGCCGCCGAGCACCCGGGACAGGCTCACGGCGCCGGCGGAGGTCCACAGCGTCTTGTCGTCCGGGTCGAACATCGCCCAGCGCCCGCCCGCCGACGTGATCTGGACGTGCGTGCCGTCGCCACGCGAGGGCACCTTCTCGGTCGAGCTGGCCGGCTGCTCGCCGCTGAGGTCGACGCGCACCAGATTGCGCGTTCCCGGTTGGTAGACGAACAGCACGCCGGACGGGTCCATCGCCGCGACCGCGCGGCCGCCCAGGTCCATCGTCGCCGCCGACCCGGAGTTGAACTGCTCGAGCTGAGCGACCGACGTCAGCCACAGCTGACCGGTCGTCTGGGACAGCATGGCCACGTGGTCGCCGGAGACGGCCACCTGCGGCGACCGCGGCGGCAGCGCCACCGACTTGCCCGCCTCGGCCGTCGCGGGGTCGACGACCGCCGCGGTGTTCGCCTCCTTGTCGAGCAGCAGCACGTTCTGGCCGTCCTGCACGACGTCGAGCGCCTCGCCGGTGCCCGCCACGATCGAGTTCAGCGCGTCGATCTGGGTGTTGGCGCGGCCCAGGGCCTTCTTCGCGTCGCTGGCCACCCACACCGCCGCGTCGTTGAGCTGGAGGTGCTGCGCGCTGTAGCCTCCCGACACCACGGCGAGCGTCGTCACCAGAGCGGCGACGACGGTTCCGCTGAGCGCCGTCGCGGCGATCGACTTGTGGGCGAGCAGCCACGACCGGATCATGGCGATGCGGTCCTCTGCACGCACTTCTGCCCGCTCGGCGATCCCGTCTTGCCGTCGCGGTTCACCGTGACGGTGACGCACACCGTCTGACCCGGCTTCGCATCGACGCGGAACTCCGTGGCGCGCTGGCTGCTCGGCGGCTGGTCGTCGACGGTGACCTGGTAGCTGTCACCGCTCTCGATGCCCGGATCGGTCCAGCTGAAGACGATGGTGCCCTCCGCGACGCGCCCGCTCAGGTCGCGGACGGTCGGGATGTCGTTCGCCGCGCTCGCGCGCACGAGCACCACCGCGGCGGTCACGCCGAGCACCACCACCAGCAGTGCGCAGGCGACCAACGCGGCGATGAGGGCTCTGGACACCCGGGACGGCGCGGCAGGCGGCGAGGTCGGGGAGCTGCCGATGCTCTCGCGCACCATCGTGCGCGTCGGTGCCCGCGTGGTCGTCGCGGCGGCGACGGCCTGCGCTCTGCGCCGTCGGCGCAACGAGCCGGGATCGACGGCGACGACGCCTTTGACCCTGGTGCGTTCCTCCGGGTCGTCGGCCGTGGCGAGGGCCCAGTCGTCCATGGCGACTTCGATGGGCGTCTGCGGCAGCCCGAGCTCGGCCTCCACCGACTGCAGCTCGCGGATCAGCTCGAGCGCGCTGCGCTGACGCGCCGACGGCTTGCGCGACATCGAGCGCATCAGGATCTGCTCGAGCCGCGGCGGTACGTCCGCGCGGCCGATGGGCTGGGGGCGGCCCTTGGTGATGCGCTGGATCAGCTCGGCGGACGTGTTCTCTTTGCCCGGCTGCTCGAACGGCGACCGGCCGGCCAGCAGCGAGTAGATCGTCGCGCCGAGGGACCAGACCTCGCTCGCGATCGCGCCGCTGGTCTCGTCGAGCAGCACCTCGGGTGCCGACCACGGGATCGACAGCCCGATCGCCTCGGTGACGTCGGCCTCGCTGAGCGTCGCGGCGATGCCGAAATCGCTCAGCACCGGGTGGCCGTAGGCCGTGGTGAGGATGTTGGACGGCTTGATGTCGCGGTGCAGCACTCCGGCACGATGCGCCGTCTCGACCGCGCTCGCGATGCGGACGCCGATGCTCAGCACTTCGGGAACCGGAAGCGGTTCGGAGCGGTAGCGCTGGCCGATCGCCGACGAGCAGAGCTCCATCACGAGATAAGGACGGCCGTCGCTCGAGACGCTCGCCTGATAGACCGTCAGGATCGACGGGTGGGTGCTGAGCTGAGCCATCAGGTTGGCCTCGGCCTGGAACATCTGCTTGACCTGGCTGGTCACGACCTCCGCGAGCATGACCTTGACCGCGACCTGACGGCGCGGCATGTTCTGTTCGTAGAGGAACACGTCGGCGAAGCCGCCCGAACCGAGCACCCTGACATACGAGAAGCCAGGCAGGTTCGGCGGCTGTGAAGGCAAGCGCCGAGCCAAGCAGCTCCTCCCGTCTTCGGCCGTACGCGATCGCGGCGGCGAAGGCGTTTCCCAATTGTAGGCAGCAGGCGGAGGCGGTCAGGGGGCCGGGACCCGCACTGGGGACAACTCGATTACCCCCAACTCGGGGGGCACTTCGGCGCGCCGTCGGACCTGTGGAGGACACCCGCGCGAGAGCCCGTCGGCGCCGCCGCGTCGGGTCAGTGCCTCCTCGCCGCCCTCCGCGGGAAGCCCTCGCGGTGCACGCCGCTCTCCGGCGTCGCCAGGACGTCGACGACGACCACGGTCACATTGTCGCGCCCGCCGTTGCCGAGCGCCGCGTCCATCAGCTGTTGCGCGGCATCCAGCGGAGAGCTGCCCTCGCCGAGGAAGTAGCGGATGCCGTGCTCGGTGAGCTCCTTGGTCAGTCCGTCGGAGCACACGAGCAACCGGGAGCCGGCCACGATCGGGAAGAGGAAGTAGTCCGGCACCGGGTCTTCGTTGAACCCGACGGCGCGCGTGATGACGTTGCTGTGCGGGTGGACCTCGGCCTCCTCGGGGGTGATCGCACCCGCGTCGAGGAGTTCTTGCACGATCGAGTGATCGACGGTCAGCTGCTCGAGCGTGCCGTCGCGGAAGCTGTAGACGCGCGAGTCGCCGATGTTGAACACGAGCCAGTACGGCGCGCCCTCGACCAGTGTCAGAGCGATGCCGGTCACGGTCGTGCCCGTGCCGAGGTCCGTCTGGCCGACGCCGCGGGTCATGTCTCCGACGGCATCGCGCAGCGCGTCGGTCAGAGACGTCTCCGTCACGAAGTCGGTGCGGACCTTCTCGGCCAGCCGGGTCACGACCGCGGTGCTGGCGAAGTCGCCCGCCGTGTGGCCTCCCATGCCGTCGGCCACCGCGAAGATCGGCGAACGGGCGAGGAGGCTGTCCTCGTTGACGCTCCGGCGGTACCCGGTGTCGCTGAGCGCCGCCCAGCCGAGGCTGATGCGCGCATCGGCACCCCCCGGAACCACCACGGTGTGGCGACGGTTGGTGCGACCGATTTGGGTCACTCGCGTCCTTCTTCTCGACGGTCCGCCTCCGACGCCGGCCGAGGTGGTCCCTGAGGGCCGTCGGCCGGGACGGCGGTGATCTCGATGATATTACCGTCGCCGATCCGCACAACGGTGCCGGGCAGCACGACGGTCGATTCGCCGGGCCGCAGGCGAGCGGAGGCTCCGCCGGGGCGGACGACCACGGTGCCATTGGTCGAGCGGAGGTCGGTCACGACCACGGCGTCCCCCGACTGCTCGATGCGCACATGGGTCGAGGAGACCTCCTGCTCGGGCGAGGGCACGGTGATCAGGCGCGGGAGAACGCCGGAGTCCACCCGCTGCGGCGAGGGCCTGCGGCCCACAACGATCGGTGCGTCGAGGTCGATGCTGTCCCCCGGTCCGACGCGCACGGCGAAGTGCAGCGGCGCCGCCTCCTGCTCGGTGGGCTCGCCCTCCGGCCGGCCCACGGACTTCGCGGTGCCGGTGCCGGCACCGGGCGTGTCGCGCGACCCGACGAGCGGCGGTTGCTCGGTCGCCGTCCCCGGCTCCTCGATGTCGACAGCGCCAGGGAGCTCGTGTGCGACGGGAACCCGCTGGACCACCGGCTCCGCCTCGGGCGACTCGGCGAGTTCGGCGGGTGTCTCGTGCCTGGAGAACAGGCTGGAGCTGCGGGGCCGGTCGCGGATGATCGTCTCGTCGACGGCTCCGTCGCCGCCGACCGGTGCGACTGCGGCCGGACCAGCGCCATCGGGGCGGTCGCCGCCGCCCGGCTCGGCCCGCTCTGCGGTGCGCTCCACCCGCTCGATCGGGTTGCTCGACCAGGTCAGCAGCTCGCCGTCCACCACGCCGAGACCGATCGGCAGCGAGCCGACCGCGAGCCGGGCGACCGGACCGGTCACCAGGTCCTCCCCGCCGAGCACGAGTCCGGTCACGTTGCGGAACTCGGCGAGCACCCAGGGCTGCACACCGCCGGAGCCGAACCTCCGGGCGCCGCCGACCGAGAAGACGTCGAGGGCCGCGGACCCGCGGACGACCGCGGTCACGACGATCTCGCCCTGGTCGTTCGCCTCCCCGAGCTCCGCCACGACGAACGAGCGCACGCTGTCCGGACCGGCCAACGGGAAAGCGCCGACGACCGACTCGATCGTCGCGAGATCGGACTCGGCCAGCCACCACACCGCGTCGACGATGCTGTCGGCGGCCGTGCTCTCGACGCACGCGACGAAGCGCCGGCCGGCGATCAGGAGCCAGCGCGAGGGGCCGGCGGTCGGTGCGTACCGCGTGAAGCCGGGAGCCACTCGGGTTCCTCCTGGTCTGCGACGGACCGGGGGATGTTCCCCGATGTAGGACGTGAGTACGCAACGAGTGTAGTCGCCGAGTCAGGAGGGCTGTGCAGCGGCGACCAGCCGGAACGGCGTCCCCTCGCACCGGAGCACGCCCGCCCGCTCACCCTCCGGAGCCTCGGCGACATCGCCGACGAGCACCGACGGGTCGGTCGACACCATCACGCGTCCCCACTCGTTGACCAGGATGACCGGTCGGCCGACGGCCAGCATCGCGGGCAGCAGCTCCCGCTCCAGCCGCCGCACGTAGACATCGACGCCGACGACTCCGAGCAGCCTCCCGTCGCGCTCGACCGGCGAGGTGACCGTGACGATGTAGTCGCACGCGCAGAGGTGGTCGACGTAGGGCCCGGTGATGTGCGTCCGATGGGTCGAACGCGGGATGCTGTACCACTCCAGCGAGCGGAAGTCGCGCAGGTAGTCCGAGTACGACCGCGAGGCCAGATCCAGCCGGCTCGGCTCGGTCGTCGCACCGGTCAGGGGGTTCTCGTCGAGCGGCCCGAGCCACCAGGCGAAGTGGAGGTCGTCGCGCCCCGTGAACTCCGGGGCGGCGACGAATCCGGCGCCGACGAGCACGGGATCGTCCTCGCGCAGTGCGGGGACCACCAGCCGCTCGACGAGGTCGTCGACCTCGGCCGCGGGCATCCCCTCCGCGCCCTGATCGGCGAGGATCGCGTCCCGCCAGCCGGCGAGCTGCTCCTGGAGCTGCGCGAACAGGGCGCTCACCCGCTCGGCGGCACCGGCTAGCTGCTCGCTCCGCTCGGCGACGAGGGTCTCAGCCATCGATCGTCCCTCCTGTCTCGATGCGCGCCTTCGCTGCCAGCAGCCAGCGCGCCACACGACCCAGCTGTGCGGTGACCTCGGCGCGCGCACCCGCGGCATCGCTCGCGGCGACGGCGTCGGCGATCGCCCGTGCGGAGGCCGCCGCGCCCTCCCGCAGTGCGGGGTCGCGCATCCCGAGCCACAGCAGCGGGCCGAACTCGGCCTGCAACCGGATCTGCTCTCGCACCAGCCGCGTCGACTGGCTGAGCACCGCGAGCTCCAGGAGGAAGCCGCCCGCGCTGCGGCGCGCTTCCGCCGGCTCGCTGAAGTCCGCTGCGGCGAGCCAGGCGGCCAGCCGCGCGTCGTCGGCCGGCGTCGAACGCTCGGCCGCCCGGTCGGCGCAGCCCGCGGCGATCGCCGTGACGTAGACGGCGAGGTCGCTGAGCTCCACCTGCGAGAAGCCGCGGAGTCGCGTCGCCAGCATCGTCTCGTCGGCGTCGCCGGGGTGCACGACGAAACTGCCGCCGTCCCGGCCTCGGCGCGTCTCGACGAGGCCGGCCTCGCGCAGCATCCCGAGGCCCTCCCGCGCGGTCACCAGCGCGACGCCGAACCGCTTCGCCAGATCGGACTCGCTGGGCAGGCGCTCCCCCGGGGTGAGCACTCCGAGCACGATCGCGTCGGCGAGGCGGCGTGCGACCTGTTCGGCCCGCCCGGCGTCCGAGAGCTGCGCGAACACGGCGTCGCGCGCCCCTGGCGCCGGCCGCGTCGTTCGTGCAGCATCGCGGGAGGAGGTGGTCACGCCACCACGATAACGCGCCCAAATCATTCGGTATAGGATGAATTTGCGAGCGAAGGAGCGAACCATGACCGACGGAATCCTGTCCGGAGTGCGCGTCGCCGACTTCTCCCGCGTTCTGGCCGGCCCCTACGCCACGATGATGCTCGCCGACTTCGGCGCCGACGTCGTCAAGATCGAGAGCCCGGCCGGTGACGACACCCGGGCGTGGCGGCCCCCTGTCGACGACGCCGGCGAGTCCACCTACTTCGGGGCCGTCAACCGCAACAAGCGCTCGGTCGTGTGCGACCTGGCCGCACCGGAGGGCCTCGCCGCCGCCCGCTCGCTCGCCGAGTCGGCCGACGTGCTCGTCGAGAACTTCCGGCCGGGGGTCATGGAGCGGTTCGGTCTCGACGAGCAGAGCCTGCGTGCGGCCAACCCCGGACTGATCTACTGCTCGATCACCGGTTTCGGGCGCGAGGCCGGCGCCGCCCTCCCCGGGTACGACCTCCTCGTCCAGGCCGTCGGCGGCCTGATGAGCATCACCGGACCGGCCGACGGCGAGCCCAGCAAGGTGGGCGTCGCGCTGGTGGACGTGCTGACGGGCCAGAGCGCGCTCGCGGGCATCCTGCTCGCCCTGCGCGAGCGCGACCGCACCGGGCGCGGCTCGCGCGTCGACGTCGACCTCCTCGGCTCGCTGCTCGCGGCGCTTACCAACCAGGCGTCGAGCACGCTGGCCACCGGCCGCTCCCCCGCGCGGCTCGGAAACGCGCACCCGAGCATCGCGCCGTACGAATCGTTCCGCGCGGCCGACCGCGAACTCGTCGTCGCGGTGGGAAACGACCGCCAGTTCGCGGCTTTCGCGGCCGCACTCGGCCTCCCGGGGCTCTCGGCCGATCCCCGGTTCGCGACCAACGAGGAGCGCGTGCGCAACCGCCACGAGCTCCGCGCCCTCCTGGAGCCCGCCCTCGCCCGGCGCGACGCGGCCGACTGGGTCGCCGACCTCGGCGCGGCACGGGTCCCGTCCGGTCTCGTCAACAGCGTCGCGGAGGCCTTCGCCTTCGCGGCCTCCCTCGGCCTCGACCTGGTGACGACGACCGTTGACCAGGCCACCGGACGCACCTCACGCCAGCCCGCGACCCCCATCCACCTCGACACGGCACCCGCCGCGCACCGCACGCCGCCGCCCCTGCTCGGCGAGCACGACCCCGCGTGGGCGGACGCTGTCGCCGCCCGCCCTGAAAGGACCGCTCCATGACCTCCGCCTCCGCCGCACTCGACGACGCCTTCAGCATCGACCACCTCTTCACCGCGGAGGAACTGCGCTGGCGCGACGACGCGCGCCGGTTCGCCGCCGAGCGGATCGCCCCGGTGATAGCCCAGGACTTCGAGGACAAGCACTTCCGCAAGGAGCTCGTCGCCGAGCTGGGCGCCCTCGGCGTGCTCGGCATGCACCTGAAGGACCCCGGTTGCGCCGGCGCCGGCGCGGTCGCGTACGGTCTGGTCTGCCACGAGCTGGAGGCCGTCGACAGCGGCTGGCGCACCTTCGTCTCCGTGCAGGGCTCGCTGGCCATGAGCGCGATCTCCAAGTTCGGCTCCGACGAGCAGAAAGCCGAGTGGCTCGCGCCGATGGCCCGCGGCGAGCGCATCGGGTGCTTCGCGCTCACCGAGCCGCAGGGCGGCAGCGACCCCGCGGCCATGTCCACCCGCGCGCGTCGCGAGGGAGACGACTGGGTGATCTCTGGTGCGAAGCGGTGGATCGGGCTGGCGTCGCTCGCCGATGTCGCCGTCGTCTGGGCGGCGACGGACGAGGGCGTGCGGGGTTTCGTTGTCCCCACGACCACCCCGGGTTTCACCGCTACGCCGATCGACGGGAAGCTGTCGATGCGCGCGTCGGTGCAGTGCGACATCGCCCTCGACGACGTACGGATTCCCGGGTCGGCCATGCTGCCGGGTGCGCGCGGGCTCTCCGGCCCGTTCTCGTGCCTCAACGAGGCGCGCTACGGCATCGTCTGGGGTGCGATGGGCGCCGCGCGGGCGTGCCTGGAGGTGTCCATCGAGCGCGCGACCACACGGGAGGTCTTCGGTCGGCCGATCGGGGCGACGCAGCTGATCCAGCAGAAGCTCGCGGACATGCTCGTGGAGTACGAGAAGGGCATGCTGCTGGCCCTGCATCTGGGGCGGCTCAAGGAGGCCGGCCGGCTGACGCCGACGCAGATCAGCGTCGGCAAGCTCAACAGCGTCCGGGAGGCGCTCGCGATCGCGCGGGAGGCCCGCACCATCCTCGGCGGGGACGGCATCACCGATGCGTTCCCCGTGATGCGGCACATGGCCAACCTGGAGTCGGTGCGCACGTACGAGGGCACCGACGAGATCCACACCCTCGTGCTCGGGCGCGCTCTCACGGGGATGGCGGCGTTCTGATGGCCGAGACCACCAGCGCCGCTCCCGTGGCCCCTGCTGTCACCGTCGACGCGGCGGCCACCGCTGCCGCCTCCGCCGCGAACCTCCCGACCACTCGCGCCGAGCGCGCGGAATGGCTGGAGGCGCTCGCCGACGCCCTGGAGGCCGATCGCGCCGCCCTGGTCGCGCTGGCGGCCGAGGAGACCCACCTGTCGGAGGCGCGGCTCGACGGCGAGGTCACCCGCACCGCCGCTCAGTTGCGCTTCTTCGCCGGTGTCGCGCGCGAGGGCGGGTACCTGGAGGCGACGATCGACTCCCCCGACCCCGCGCTGATCCCGCCGCGGCCCGACCTGCGGCGCATGCTGCGACCGGTCGGACCCGTGGCCGTCTACACGTCGTCCAACTTCCCCTTCGCGTTCTCCGTGCTCGGCAACGACACCGCCTCGGCCCTGGCCGCGGGCAGCCCGGTGATCGTCAAGGCGCACCCGGGCCACCCGCGGCTGTCCCGGCGGACGGCGGAGCTCGCGCTCGGCGTGCTCCCCCGCGGCTGGTTCGCGCTCGTGGAGGGCATGGAGGCCGGCATGGCGCTCGTGCAGCATCCCGCCGTGCGTGCCTCCGGGTTCACCGGTTCGGAGCGCGGCGGCCGCGCCCTGTTCGACCTCGCGGCCTCCCGGCCCGACCCGATCCCGTTCTACGGCGAGCTCGGCAGCATCAACCCGGTGATCGTGACACGCGCCGCCGCCCGGGAGCGCGCCACCGACATCGGCACGGGACTCGTCGGCTCGTTCACGCGGGACGCCGGGCAGTACTGCACCAAGCCCGGTCTCGTCTTCGCTCCGTCCGGGGAGGGCGTCGACGACGCCGTGAGCGCCGCGCTCGGCTCGGCCCCGGCCTCCCGCCAGCTGACCGATGGGATGAGCGCTGCGTACGCCGAGGCGCTGGAGCTGTTCGGCGCCGACGACGACGCGACGGTGCTGCTCGGCCGAGACGAGCCGGGCGCCTCGGTGCCGGCGGTCGTGCTGACGGACGCGGCGGCGTTCCTCGCCGAGCCGGAGACCTTCCTCCAGGAGCGGTTCGGCCCGGTGACCGTCCTCGTCTCGTACCGCGACCAGGACCTCCCCGCCGTGCTGGCTGCGCTGCAGCCGTCGCTCACCGCGACGATCCATCGCGGCTCCGGCGAGGATGTGACCGCGCTGGCGGCCGCAGTGGCGCCTATCGCGGGACGTCTGCTGTTCGACGGCTGGCCGACCGGTGTCGCGATCGGCTGGGCGCAGCACCACGGCGGATCGTGGCCGGCGACCACCGCGAGCATCCACACCTCGGTCGGTGCGACGGCGATCCGTCGCTGGCTGACCCCGATCGCCTACCAGGACGCTCCGCAGGACGTGCTGCCGCCCGAGTTGCGCGACGGAAACCCGCTCGGCATCCCGCGCCGCGAGTCCTGACATCGGGCGCCGTCGCCCTCCGACGGAGACGAGCACGCCGCGCGACCGGATGGCCGCGCGGCGTGCCCTTCTCGTTGGTTCACTCCGCGGCGGTCGCGGTCTCCTTCGGGGCCTCGCGGCGCGCGCGCAGCAGCTGGGCCACCCGGATGGCGTCGCCCTCCGGCGCCGTCGAGAGGCGGTCCGGGCGGGCGATGAACAGGTAGAGCAGTCCCGCGCCGGCGACGATCCCGAGGCCGATGAGCACGATCCAGTCGTTGAACCAGCTGCCGGTGTTCGTCGGCCAGGCCAGGAGGAGCATCGCGAACGCCCCGTAGGCCAGCGCCAGGATGTTGACGACGAGCCCCGCCCTGCGCAGCGAGAACGGTCCGGCGGGACGCCAGCCCTTCAGCCGCTGGCGCAGCGATGCCAGCACCACCGACTGGAACGCCACGTAGATGCCGAGCACCGCGAAGGCGGTGACCTGCGTGATCAGGCCGGCCGGCCCGAGGTAGACGATCAGGCTGATCAGCACGGGGATGCTGCACGCCACGATCAGAGCGTTGACCGGCACCTTCGTACGCGGCGACACCTTCGCCAGCCAGCGGTGGGCGGGGATCATGCCATCGCGGGCGAACGAGAACAGCAGCCGGCTCGCTGCCGCCTGCAGGCTCAGCACGCAGGACAGGAATGCCGTGACCGCGACGACGAGGAAGATCTTCGCCCCGACCGTTCCGAGCGTCGACTGTAGGATCTCCGGGATCGGGTCGACGTCCTTGCCCGCGACGATCTTCGCCAGGTCGGGCGCTGCCAGCACGTAGCCGCCGAACGCGAACAGCGCGGAGACGCCCCCGACGACGATGGTCATCATCATGGCCTTGGGGATGCGTCGAGCCGGGTCGGCGACCTCCTCGGCGACGTCGCCGCACGCCTCGAACCCGTAGAACAGGAACAACCCGGCGAGCGCGGCGCCGAGGAACGCCACCAGGTAGGACCCGTGGCCTTCCACGCCCATGGTGTCGAAGAACACCGAGAACGGGTGCTTCCGCTGGAAGATCAGCAGGTAGAGCCCTACTGCGATCACGCCGATCAGCTCGGCGGAGAGGCCGATGCGGGCGACGGTCGCCAGCGTCTTGGTACCGGTGAAGTTGAGACCGAGCGCCACCACCAGCAGCAGCACCGTCAGCCCGAGCGTGACCTCGTTGGTGACGGGGAGGCCGAACAGGCTGGCGAGGAAGCCGCTGCCGTACGACGCCACGGCGGTGATCGTCACGATCATCGCCCAGATGTAGACCCAGGCCGCCATCCACGCGTACCGGCGGCCCCACAACCGCCGTGCCCACGGGTAGATGCCGCCGTGGATCGGGTACTGCGACACCACCTCCCCGAACACGAGCGACACAAGGAACTGGCCGGCGCCCACGATCACGATCCACCAGATGGAGGGCGGCCCTCCGGTGGCCACCGCCACCGCGAACAGGGAGTACACGCCGACGAGCGGCGAGAGGTACGTGAAGCCCAGGGCGAAGTTGGCCCACAGGGTCATGGACCTGTTGAAGGAGTCCTCGTACCCGAGGACGGCGAGATGCTCGCTGTCCTCGAGGTGGGCGGAGGACGACGGTTCTGCAGACATCGAATGCCTTCCGGTCGACTGCACACGACGATGTGTGTGCACGCAGCGTAGCGGAGGCGCGGGGTTGATACCTATAAGACAGGATGTTTAGGCGGGGACGGCGTGTCGCGCGTCGCCCCCGCCGGCCGTCACTCCCCGATGTACGACATCACGTGCTTGATGCGCGTGTAGTCCTCGAACCCGTACATCGACAGGTCCTTGCCGTAGCCGGAGTGCTTGAAACCGCCGTGCGGCATCTCCGCCACGATCGGGATGTGCGTGTTGATCCACACGCAGCCGAAGTCGAGACCCTTCGCGAAACGCATCGCGCGACCGTGGTCCTTCGTCCAGACGGACGACGCGAGGCCGTACTGCACGCCGTTCGCCCAGCGCAGCGCCTCCGCCTCGTCGCTGAACTTCTGGACGGTCTGCACCGGGCCGAAGATCTCGTTCTGCACCGCTTCGTCGTCTTGCCGGAGGCCCGAGACGATCGTCGCCTCCCAGAAATAACCGCGGTCGCCCTGGCGGCGGCCGCCCAGCTCGACGTTCGCGTGATCGGGCAGCCGGTCGACGAAACCGCTCACCTGAGCCAGCTGGTTCGCGTTGTTGAGCGCGCCGTAGAGGATGCCCTCCTCGCGCGGTGCGCCCGTGCGGGCGTTCTCGCGGGCGTACTGCGCGAGTGCCGCGACGAACTCGTCGTGCACGCCCTCCTGCACCAGGAGGCGGGTGGCGGCGGTGCAGTCCTGGCCGGCGTTGAAGTAGCCGGCGGCCACGATGCCCTCGACCGCCTTCTGGATGTCGGCGTCGTCGAAGACGATCACGGGTGCCTTGCCGCCGAGCTCGAGGTGCACGCGCTTGAGGTCGAAGGAGGCCGCGCGGGCGACCTCCATGCCCGCCCGCACCGACCCCGTGATCGACACGAGCTGCGGGGTGGGATGGTCTATAATCGCCGCACCGGTCGTCCGGTCGCCGAGCACGACGTTCAGCACGCCGGCCGGAAGGAACTCGCTCGCGACCTCCGCCAGCAGGAGCGTCGAGAGCGGGGTGGTGTCCGACGGCTTCAGCACGGTCGTGTTGCCGGCGGCCAGCGCAGGGGCGAACTTCCACACCGCCATGTTCAGCGGGTAGTTCCACGGAGTCACCTGGCCGACCACGCCGATCGGCTCGCGGCGGATGAACGAGGTGTGATCGGGCATGTACTCCCCGGCCGACCGACCCTCCAGGTTGCGGGCCGCGCCGGCGAAGAAGCGGATCTGGTCGACCGACAACAGGATCTCGTCCTCCACGAGCGTGCCTCGCGGTTTGCCGGTGTCCTGCGACTCGGCGTCCGCGAACTCCTCCGCGCGCTCCTCCATCGCATCGGCGATGCGGAACAGCGCCAGCTGCCGTTCGGCCGGCGTGGTGCGGCCCCAGACCTCGAACGCGTCCTGCGCCGCCCGGTACGCGTCCGCGACGTCCTCGGCGGTGGACACCGGCGCCGTGGCGTAGACGTCCTCCGTCGCCGGGTCTATCAGGGCGATGCTCTCGCTTCCGCGGGCGTCGGTGCGCGCGCCGTTCACGAAATTGGTCAGTTCGGGGGTCGTCGGTGTGTTCGGCTGTGAACTCATGCCCGGCAGTCTACTGATTTCGTCAGTTTATCGGGCAGGAATGTGCGGATTCGCTTGCTAGACAGCCCCTCCACTGACAGAATCGCTCCATGAGTACCCCTCGGGCAACGAACGGCACGAAGGCCTCGGTCATCGACGACGTCTCCAAAGCGATCATCGAGCAACTGCAGGTCGACGGTCGCAAGTCGTACGCGGAGATCGGCAAAGCCGTCGGTCTCAGCGAGGCGGCGGTGCGTCAGCGCGTCCAGAAGCTGACCGAGTCGGGTGTGATGCAGATCGTGGCCGTGACCGACCCGATGCAGCTGGGCTTCTACCGTCAGGCGATGATCGGCGTGCGGGTCACCGGCGACACCCTGGTGATCGCCGACAAGCTGGCGGCCATGCCCGCGGTGGACTACGTCGTCCTCACGGCGGGGACGTACGACATCCTCGCCGAGGTGGTGTGCGAGAACGACCTCGACCTCATCACGATGCTCAACTCCGAGATCCGGACGCTCGAGGGAGTGCTCTCCACCGAGACGTTCGTGTACCTCAAACTCCACAAACAGTTCTACAACTGGGGAACGCGATAACCATGACGACAACCGTTGAAACGTTCGGCGAGCCCATCACACCCGATGAGGCAGACCTGCAGGCGAAGGCACGCGACCACCTCTGGATGCACTTCGCACGCCAGTCGGTGATGGAGGAGGGCCACGGCGTCCCCATCATCACGCGGGGCGAGGGCCACCACATCTGGGACGATCACGGCAAGCGCTACATCGACGGCCTCTCCGGGCTGTTCGTGGTGAACGCCGGCCACGGCCGCAAGCGCCTCGCGGAGGCCGCGGCGAAGCAGGCGGAGCAGCTCGCCTTCTTCCCGATCTGGTCGTACGCCCACCCGAACGCGATCGAGCTCGCCGACCGTCTCGCGCACTACGCCCCGGGCGACCTCAACCGCGTCTTCTTCTCCACCGGTGGCGGCGAGGCGGTCGAGACCGCGTTCAAGCTCGCCAAGTACTACTGGAAGCTGCAGGGCCGCCCGACCAAGCACAAGGTGCTCTCGCGCTCTGTCGCTTACCACGGCACCCCGCAGGGCGCGCTCGCGATCACGGGCATCCCGGCCATGAAGGAGATGTTCGAGCCGCTGACGCCGGGAGGCTTCCGCGTGCCGAACACGAACTTCTACCGCGCGGCCGAGATGGGCGCTCCCGCCGACGACATCGAGGCCTTCGGCGTCTGGGCGGCCAACCGCATCGAGGAGATGATCCAGTTCGAGGGTCCCGAGACCGTCGCCGCGATCTTCCTCGAGCCGGTGCAGAACTCCGGCGGCTGCTTCCCGCCACCTCCCGGGTACTTCCAGCGTGTGCGCGAGATCTGCGACAAGTACGACGTGCTGATGGTCAGCGACGAGGTCATCTGCGCCTTCGGACGCATCGGCCACATGTTCGCCTGCGACCAGTACGGCTACGTGCCCGACATGATCACCTGCGCCAAGGCGATGACCTCCGGGTACTCCCCCATCGGCGCGACGATCATCAGCGACAAGATCTACGAGCCCTTCAAGCACGGCAACACGTCGTTCTACCACGGCTACACCTTCGGCGGTCACCCGGTGTCGGCGGCCGTGGCCATGGAGAACCTCGACATCTTCGAGGAGGAGGGCCTCAACGAGCGCGTCCGCGAGAACTCGCCGCTCTTCCGCGCCGAGCTCGAGAAGCTGCTCGACCTCCCGATCGTCGGCGACGTCCGCGGCGACGGCTACTTCTTCGGCATCGAGCTGGTGAAGGACAAGTCGACCAAGGAGACCTTCGACGACGACGAGTCGGAGCGCCTGCTGCGCGGCTTCCTCTCCAAGGCGCTCTTCGACGCCGGCCTCTACTGCCGCGCCGACGACCGCGGCGACCCCGTCGTCCAGCTCGCGCCGCCGCTCACGATCGGCCCGGACGAGTTCGTCGAGATCCGGCAGATCCTGGAGTCGGTCCTCACCGAGGCGAGCAACCACCTGTAAGCACCATCCGGCTCGACCCGAAGGAGTCCGCGCACCGCACCACCGAGCGGAGCGCGGACTCTTTCGTTCTCCGGCCGGACAGCCCGGGCCGCACAATCTGACTCGAAGGAGCGTCGTGGACTACCGCAGTGTCGGCTTCTGGTTCGACTCGATCGCAGAGGCGGAGGACGGCTTCCGGCCCCGGCCGGCCCTGGCGGACGACGCGACGGTCGACGTCGCGATCGTCGGCGCCGGATTGACCGGGCTCTGGACCGCCTACTACCTGCAGGAGGCCGATCCCGGACTGCGCATCCTGCTGCTCGAGCGGGAGGTCGCCGGCTTCGGTGCCTCGGGTCGCAACGGCGGCTGGTGCTCCGCACTCTTCCCGTGGTCGGCCTCCGCGCTGGCCGCCCGCTACGGACGCGACGCCGCGGTGGCACAGCGCCAGGCGATGGTCGGCACCGTCGACGAGGTCGGCCGGGTGGCCTCCGCCGAGGGCATCGACTGCGACTACCTGCGCGGCGGCACCGTGACCTTCGCCCGCGACCGCGTCCAGCTCGCGGCGGCGCGCGCGGAATACGCGGAGTCCGAGGAGTTCGGCGTCGATCGGGTGACCTTGGCCGGGACGGAGACGGTTCGCGCGCGGTACGGCGTGCCCGACGCCGTGGCCGCTACGATCACGCCGGCCTGCGCGCGCGTGCACCCGGGCAAGCTGGTGCGTGGCATGGCCCGTGCGGTCGAGCGCCGTGGCGCGGTGATCGCCGAGCAGACGGAGGTCCTCGGCTGGCGCGACGGCGTCGTCCGTGTGCGCGCGGGCGGCGTCGAGCGCACGGTCACGGCGGGCACGGTGGTCAACGCCACCGAGGGGTACGGATCGCAGCTGAACCAGGTGGGCCGACAGATCCTCCCGCTCTACTCGCTGATGATCGCGACCGAGCCGCTCTCCGACGCGGTGTGGGAGCGGATCGGCATCGAGCACGGCCAGACCTTCGCCGACTTCCGCCACCTGATCGTCTACGGCCAGCGCACGGCCGACAACCGCATCGCCTTCGGCGGTCGCGGAGCGCGCTACCACCTCGGTAGCGCCATCCACACCTCCTACGACCGCTCGCCGCGCGTGCGCGACCACCTGGTCCGCACCCTGGGCGAGCTGTTCCCCGCGGTCGCCGGCGCGCGCATCACCCACCACTGGGGCGGTCCGCTCGGCGTGCCGCGCGACTGGCATGCCGCCGTCGGCCTCGACCACGACGCACGGGAGGCCTGGGCCGGCGGCTACGTCGGCGACGGGCTCAGCACCACGAACCTCGCGGGACGCACCCTCGCCGACCTCATCGCCGGGCGCCGAACGGAGCTCACCGCGCTGCCCTGGGTCGGCCACCGCTCGCCGCGCTGGGAGCCGGAGCCGCTGCGCTTCCTCGGCGCCAACGCGGGCCTGGTCGCGATGGAGGGCGCCGACCTCGAGGAGCAAGCCACCGGCCGCTCCTCACTCATCGCCCGCGCGATGGCCCCGCTCACCGGCCACTGACGGGCACGCCGCGCCCCTCGTGCGTCAGTCGTCCTCGAAGCGGAGGTGTCGGACGCTGCGCCCGTTGCGTCGGACGAGCCTCAGGGACTCGACGCCGATCCGGATGTGGCGTTCGACGAACTGGTTTGTCACCCCGCGGTCGCTCTCGGCCGTCTTCACGCCCTCCGGGATCATCGGCTGATCCGACACCAGCAGCAGGGCCCCGCTCGGGATGTGGTTGGCGAAGCCTGCCGCGAAGACGGTCGCCGTCTCCATGTCCACCGCCATGCACCGCGTCTGCCGCAGGTACGTCTTGAACGTGTCGTCGTGCTCCCAGACCCGGCGGTTGGTCGTGTAGACGGTCCCGGTCCAGTAGTCGTGGCCGAAGTCGCGGATCGTGGTCGAGACACCGCGCTGGAGCTGGAACGCGGGCAGGGCCGGCACCTCGGGCGGCAGATAGTCGTTCGACGTGCCCTCCCCGCGGATGGCGGCGATCGGCAGCACCAGATCGCCGAGCTGGTTCTTCTTCTTGACCCCGCCGCACTTGCCGAGGAAGAGCGCGGCCTGAGGACTCACGGCGCTGAGCAGGTCCATGACCGTGGCCGCGTTCGGGCTGCCCATGCCGAAGTTGATCATGGTGATGCCGTCGGCCGTCGCGTTCGGCATCGAACGATCGATGCCGCGGACCTCCGCGCCGTACCACTCGGCGAACCGGTAGACGTAGTCGCCGAAGTTCGTGAGCAGGATGTGCTCGCCGAACTCCTCCAGGGGCGTTCCCGTATAGCGGGGCAGCCAGTTGCGGACGATCTCGATCTTTTCCTTCATGGCTACCCTTCGTCCCCGTTGCTGCTCAGCGTAGAGGTCTGCGCTCAGCCCACCGTGGTGCCGAGCAGCGCGCCGATCGCGAACGTCGCCGCGAGCGCTAGCGCACCGCCGATCACGACTCGCAGCATGGCCCGCCCGCGCGATGCCCCGCCGATCCAGGCGGCCACGTAGCCGGTGATGGCGAGGGCGATCAGCACGATCACGAAGGTCAGCGGAATGCGGATACCTGGCGGGGTCAGGATGGTGAGCATCGGCAGGATGCCGCCGATCGTGAAGGCGATGGCCGAGGCGAACGCGGCGTGCCAGGGGCTCACGACGTCGTCCTGGTCGATGCCGAGCTCGGCCGAGAGGTGCGCGGCGAGGGCGTCATGCTCGGTGAGCTCGATCGCCACCTGCCGGGCCGTCTCCGGCTTCAGCCCCTTCGCCTCGTAGAGCCCGGTCAGCTCGGCGAGCTCCTGCTCCGGCATCTCCTCGAGCTCACGCCGTTCCTTGGCGATGAGGGCGTGCTCGCTGTCGCGTTGGCTGCTGACCGAGACGTACTCGCCGAGCGCCATCGAGATCGCGCCTCCGACCAGCGCGGCGAGGCCTGCGGTGACGATCGCGGGCACTGAGCTGGTCGCGCCGGCGACACCGACGACCACCGCTGCGACCGAAACGATCCCGTCGTTGGCGCCGAGCACTCCCGCTCGAAGCCAGTTCAACCTCTGGGCCAGGCCCTCCCGGTGCGGCTCGTCGGGATGCCGTCCGTTCACGATTTCCGCGCTCATGCGCCCAGCCTAGGAACGCGCGCGCGACCATGCCAGCAAGGACAGCCGAACCTCACCGCGCGGCGCGTCAGTGCCGCCCGATCCGCTTGCGAAGCCACTCGATGCGCGCCTGCAGTTGCGAGACGCTGGCCTGCGCCACCGCCGGACCGCCGCAGACGCGGCGCAGTTCCGCGTGGATGAGCCCGTGCGGCTCCCCGGAGTTCTTCGAATACAAGCCCACGAGGCTGTTGAGAAGCTGGCGCTGTTCCTTCAGCGTGCGGTGCAGCGGAGCGGGCGGGTGCCCCTCCGCCGCGGCGGGTCGGGACGTGTGCCGGCGCGACTGCCGCTGCTGCCGCTGCATGAGGAGGTCGTGCACCTGCTCCGGTTCGAGGATTCCGGGCAGGCCGATGAAGTCGAGCTCCTCGTCAGAGCCCGGCACGGCGAATCCGCCGAACTCGCGCCCGTCGTAGACCACGCGGTCGAAGTTCGCCTCCGAGCCGAGCGCCTCGAACGCGAACTGCTCGGTCAACGCCTCGGACGCTCTCTCGTCGCGATTCGCCTCGGCCATCATCGCGTCCTCGGGATTCCAGAGGTCGCCTTCGCCGCCCTCCGCCGAGGGCCGGTCGAGGGCGTGATCGCGCTCGAGCTCGAGGGCGTTCGCCAGCGCCATCAGCGTCGGCACGTTCGGGAGGAACACCGAGGCCGTCTCACCGCGACGCCGGGCGCGCACGAAGCGTCCGATCGCCTGCGCGAAGAAGAGCGGAGTGGAGGCGCTGGTCGCGTAGACGCCGACAGCCAGGCGTGGAACGTCCACGCCCTCGGACACCATGCGCACCGCGACCATCCAGCGCGACTCCCCTGTCGAGAACTCGGCGATCCGGTCGCTCGCCTCCTTCTCGTCGGAGAGCACCACCGTCACCGGCTCCCCGCTGATCTGCTGGAGGATGTCGGCGTAGGCGCGTGCGGCATAGTGATCGGTGGCGATGACCAGGCCCCCGGCGTCCGGGATCGAGTTGCGCACCTCGGTGAGCCGCCGGTCGGCGGCGCTGAGGACAGCGGGGATCCACTCGCCGCGCGGATCGAGCGCGGTGCGCCACGCCTGCGAGGTGATGTCCTTGGTGTTGCCCTCGCCGAGCCGGGCCTCCATCTCGTCGCCGGTCTTGGTGCGCCAGCGCATGTGACCGGCGTAGATCATGAAGATCACGGGCCGCACGACACCGTCGCTCAGCGCGCGCCCGTAGCCGTAGTTGTAGTCGGTCAGCGACGTTCGGATGCCCTGCCGGTCGGGCAGGTACGTGACGAACGGGATGGGCGCGGTGTCGGATCGGAAGGGCGTGCCCGTGAGGGAGAGCCGCCGGGTCGCTCGCTCGAAGGCATCGCGGATGCCGTCGCCCCAGCTCAGCGCATCGCCGCCATGATGCACTTCGTCGAGGATGACGAGCGTGCGGTACGACTCGGTGATGTCTTTGTGGAGGCTCGGCCGCATCGCCACCTGCGCGTACGTGACCGCGACACCCTTGTAGTGCCGCGCGTAGCGGCCCTCCGCGTTGCGGAAATCGGGATCCAGCGGCAGGCCGACGCGGGCCGCGGCCTCCGCCCACTGTCGCTTGAGGTGCTCGGTGGGGGCGACGACTGTGACCCTCTCGACGATGCGGCGCGAGAGCAGCTCGGTGGCGAGCCGCAGCGCGAAGGTCGTCTTGCCCGCGCCGGGGGTGGCCGCTGCGAGGAAGTCGCGCGGCTCGGAGACGAAGTAGGCGTCGAGGGCCTCGGCCTGCCACGCTCGGAGCTTGCCTGCTGTTCCCCAGGCCGCTCGCTCGGGGAACGAGGGCGACAGGTGCTCGGCGGCGAAGCTGCCCGCGCGAGCCCCCGCACCCGATTCCGGCTCGGTGGGTACGGCGGCGCCCGGCGAGTGCTCGCCGGGCGGGGGTGCTGCTGTCGTCTCCACTTGGATCAAATCTACCCGAGGCGACTGACAGCCCGCCCGGGACGACCGCCGCGCCCGAGTCCGGCACGATGCAGAATGGAGGAATGGTCGAAGCCCATCACCCGTGGTCCCGCTATGTCGCCCTCGGCGACTCGTTCACCGAGGGGATCGGCGACCCCGAACCCCTGAGCCCCGGCGGCCACCGCGGCTGGGCCGATCGTGTCGCCGAAGTCCTCAGCGCCCAGACCGACGACTTCGCCTATGCGAACCTCGCCGTGCGCGGCAAGCTCATCAAGCAGATCCTCGACGAGCAGGTGGAGCCGGCGATCGCCCTGCGGCCCGACCTCATCACGATCTCGGCGGGCGGCAACGACGTCATCCGGCCGGGCACCGACCCCGACCAGATCGCGGCGCTCTTCGACCAAGCCGTCAGCAGGCTCAGCGCCGACGGTGCGACCGTCGTGGTCTTCACGGGCGTGGATGTCGGATTCTCCCCGGTGTTCCGCGGCATCCGCGGCAAGGTCGCGATCTACAACGAGAACGTGCGTGCCGTCGCAGCCCGCTACGACGCGATCGTCGCCGACCAATGGTCCCTCACTGAGATCCAGGACCAGCGCATGTGGGCGCCGGACCGCCTGCACCTCGCCCCGCTCGGGCACCACACGGTCGCGCGGATGGTCCTGGCCGCCTTGAACGTCGAGAACGACCTCCAGCCGCTCGACCCCGAACCGCTCCCGCCGCGCACGTGGCGTCAGGCCCGCGCTGAGGACCTGTCGTGGGCTCGTGAGTACCTCGTGCCCTGGGTGGTCCGGCGCATCCGGCACCAGTCGTCGGGCGACCACGTGCTGCCCAAGCGTCCGCAAGCCGGCCCGTTCGTCATCCGGTCGCGGGAGGAGTGAACGGCGGTTTCATCCGGCCGGCGCCTCTTCAGCCGGGTCACCAGTCAAGCGGACGCCCTCCTTCGCGAGCAACGCGACCACCCCGTTCGCGATGTGTCGCGAATACTCCTCGGTCAAGTGCAGATCGTCGAATTTGATGGGCATCCCCGCCGAGAACGCCGGGCAGCTCGCCTGGACGCAGAAGAGCGGGCGTGAGTCGATCCAAGCACCGTCGAAGTCCTTCGCGAGCGCGAGCTCCTCGCTTCCCATGGCCTTCCAGCGACCCGGCACCTTGGTGACGCACGCTTGTGGTGTGCTCCTCGGGGAATAGCACTCCTTCACGTTCTGCTGTGCCGGCGGCGGCGAGAGCAGGACGATCTTGCCCGTGTTCGGGGCGAGCCGTTCGAGGAAGGGCTTCAGACCGGCGTTGTACTCCGCGGGAGTGAACGGCTCACCGTCGCTGGTCTTCTTGAGTGAGATGTAGGTGTTCGTGATGAACACCGCATCGGGCTTGAGTTCTGCGACCTTCTCGATCGTCATCTCCTTGCGTCCCGGACAGGCCTTGTTGTAGGCGTCCCCTCCGTTTTGCGTCTCGAAATCGACGAAGGGGCAGCCGTACATTCCGAACGCCGTCACCTTGAGCTGACCGTTAGACGCGTCAGCAAGGGCGCGGAACATCGGGATGTATCCGACGGACGTCGAATCGCCGGCAACCACGATGGAGTGCGGCGCATCCGGACTCCCCCACGTGCATTTCTCGACCCCGGGGTAGTCGGGATTCGAACAGTCGTTCGTCTGGCTGTCCCGCGCATAGTTCGAGACGACACTGTCCATCGACGGTGTCAACTCGGGCCAGGTCTTCTGCGCAAGGGCATCGGTGAGTTCGCTCGTGAGTGCCGCGAGCGCCGCGTCCCCGTCAGCGCCACCGGGGTCGGCCGTCGGAACACTGGTCGTCGCGTTGTTCGACTTCTCGGCGACCGGGTTGCGCGCCGTGCCGTCAACCGCAAGAGAGACGCCCACCGCAGCCACCACCAGGATTCCCAGTGCGGCGAGTCCGACCGACCTGAAGAGTTGCGCACGCCCGGCGCTCGATCGACGTTTGCTGGGTTCGAGCCACGAGGAACGACGAATGGGTTCCTCGATGAACCGGAACGACAGCGCGGCGAGAACGAGCGACAGTGCGATGGATTCGAGGGCGGGGACGGGCGTTCCGTCACCGGGCAGACCGCGCGACAACTCGGTGACGAGGATCAACGCGGGGAAGTGCCACAGATAGAGCGAGTACGAGATGTCGCCGACGTAGCCCAGTACAGGGTTGTCCAACGGGTGGAGACGAGCTCGTACGGGCTGCCACGGGAAGGCGATGAAGGCAGCAGCGCTGAGGACCGCGACCGCGGCCCACGGAGCGGGAAAGCCATGATCGGAGGGCGTGATCGCAGCGGCGACGACCATCCCGGCGATGGCGAGCAGTGCGATGTACGGCCGCAATGCCATCGGCATTCGGGAGAACCACGGCATGCAGAGCGCCACCGTGGCACCGACCGAGAGCTCCCACAATCGGGCCGGCGTGATGAAGTAAGCCGTGCTCGTGTTCGCGTCGGTGAGCAGCACGGCGAGCAGGAACAGCCCCACCGTGATGGCCAAGGTGGTCAAGGCGGCTGCCGCGCGAGGAGCCTTCGTGCGGGCCGCGATCAGTGCGATCAGGAGGATCGCCAGCGGCCAGACCAGGTAGTACTGCTCCTCGAGGCTCAGCGACCAGTAGTGCTGGAGAGGCGACGTCTGGTCGCCTTGAGCGAAGTAGTCGGTCGCCTGAGCCGCGTAGCGCCAGTTGGCGACGAAGAACAGGGACGCGGCAGCATCCCAGAGCGTCGACATGAATCGCCCCGATGCGAAGAGCAACCAGGCGCCGACGACAGTGGCGGCGATCACGACGACCGACGCAGGGATCAGTCTGCGAATGCGTCGGCGGTAGAAGGCCGCGAACCGGATACGTCCGCTTCGCTCGTACTCGCGATGGAGCACCGAGGTCATGAGGAAGCCCGAGAGCACGAAGAAGATGTCGACACCGATGAAGCCGCCGGATGGCCACTCGAACGCGTGGTTGAGGACCACCAGACCCACCGCGAGTGCGCGAAGGCCCTGCAGATCCATACGCTTGGCGGTCGAACCGGTGGGATTGGACGACCCCCGTGCCGAGCCTGTCCGGCCACGAGCTGTGGATCTACGGCGCGCGCCTGATTCTGCGCGGGTACGGGGCTGGGTGTCTGACGTCATGTGTTCGGGCCTCGTCGAGTGCGATGAAGCACCACGCTAACGCGAGGAATCCGACGCGCGAGCGCGGTCGCCAGCCCGTTCCCGGTGGCTGTCCGGCGTCACGCGGAGACGGTCACCCCAGCCCTCACCCACGCAATCATCTGCGCGAGAAGCACTCCGGGCGTGTCACGCCCCGAGGCCGCCCGGGTGCGCCAGCCGCCAACCGAAGCCCGGATCGGGCACGTCCTTCGCCAGAGCGAGGTCGATCGTCTTCGTCGCCCCGTTGAGCGTGAACGAGATCCGCCCGACCACGTCGCCCTTGAACCCCGACTGGATCGGGCGCGTCGTGAGATCGACCTGGATGGGCGTGTCCGACCACACCACGAGGGTCTCACCGCTCGTGGCGACCAGATTCGAGGAGGCGCCCCAGGGCGTCGTGTACGAGCCGAACACCTGCCCGCTCGTCGCGGCGTCCACTTCGTGGAAGCCCGCCTGCATGCTCGTCAACAAGCCGGTCACTCCGGCCCACAGCGTGTCGTGGTCGGAGGCGCCGAGTACGACGCCGAGCACGCGCACCTTGACTTTTCCGACCGGGACCTCGGCCGAGAACAGCAGGCAGAAGCCCGCCTCGTCGGTGTTGCCGGTCTTGATGCCGTCGACGCCGTCCACGCCGAGCAACGCGTTCGTGTTGTCCTGAGCGCCCGCCCCCGGCAGCGTCGCGGACTTCTGCGACACGATCGAGGAGAGGACCGGCGAGGCGAGCACCAGTTTGCCGAGCCCGATGAGGTCTTTCGTCGTGCTGACGTTGCCGGGGTCGAGACCATCCGGTGTGACCACCTTCGTGCCCGTGAAGCCCTTGTCCTTGAGCCATTTATTCGCGGCCGAGAGGTATTCGGAAGTCGAACCGAACGCCCAGTTCGTGAGCGAGATCGCATAGTTGTTCGCCGACGGGAGCAGCATCGCCGTGAGCGCCTGCTTCTCGGTCATGGAGGTCCCCGCCTTGACGGGAGCCCACGATCCGCCGTCGGCGATCACCTGGTTCCAGATCGCGACGTCCTTCTGCGTGAACGAGATCGTCGGCCCCTCCGACGAGCCGTCCAGCGGCTTGGCGTCGAGTACGACCAGGGCGGTGATCGTCTTCGTCATGCTGGCGATCGGCATGCTCGCGTCGCTGCCGTGGTACTCGGTGGCCCCGGGATAGTCGGGCGCGGTGATCGCCGCCGATCCGTAGCCGGGCCACGCGAGCTGCGCGGCCGATTGGGTGAGCGCCTTCTCGTGCTGGGTCACCGCTGCGGTGGCGGGCACCGGTGTGATGATCGAACCCGCGAGGTAGAGCAGCGCGATGAGCAGCACGCCTCCGACGCCGAAGACGGCGATCCGGCGGCGACGGTAGACCTGCTTGCGGTTCAGACGGCGCGGCGGATCGGCGAGGACTTGCTGGGGCACGATCGGAGTCTACGGAAGATGCTCAGGCATCTCCTGAGAACGCGCCCGTCGCGACCGACTCGGCCGGCCGATGCCCGGGCGCGTGCAGGATCGGGCACATAGGCTCCGACTGCCTGAAGAAGCAGGCCGCCAACACTCGCCGCGGCCGATATCGCGAGGCCGACTGATCGACGTTGCTACAGTGACGCCATGACACCCGGCCACCTCCGCGGAGAGGCGATCACGGACGGCACTCATTTAGCCCGACCACGCACCTGGCTGAACGGATCGGCGGCGGCTGCCATCACCCTGGCCCTCGTCGCGCTGGCCGTCGCACTGACTGCGGTCGGGCTTGCATCCGTGTGCCTCTTTGCACAGTCGGGCGCGTTCTGGCCGGAAGCCATCCCTCCGTATGTGCAGTACCTCGGCGAGAGCTACCACTGCATGGACCTAGGCGCCCCGGATATGCGGGGCCTCACGTTGCAGGGGCACACGACGGGCGGCGGTCTGATCTACGCACGTCCGCCAATCGACGGCAATGCTTCAGCAGGGTTTGTGGTCGTAACTGATGGCCAACGCCGTGAGATCTGTCCTTTCGGCGGTTGAGTGAGGACTGGGCGCACGAGTGGTGGCGGGTCCGCAAGAGCGACCCGCACCGCGGCAGTTGCCGACTCGTGTCTGTGCGGCCATGCCGCCGCCAACCGCCTAAGCCCGCGTTGCCCACAGCGCGACCGCGGAGGCCGCACCGACGTTGAGCGAATCGACTCCACCCTCCATCGGGATGTAGACAACGCGGTCGGCCGAGTCGATGGTGCGAGCGGTGAGCCCATCGCCTTCCGTCCCGAGGATCAGAGCGAGACGATCGGGAAGGGAGGCCGCAAGGTCGTCGAGCGATTCCGCGCCCTCGTTCAGCGCCAGTGCGACTGTCTGAAACCCGAGGTCGTTGAGCATGTTCAAGGACTCGGGCCACGGATCGATCCGCGTCCACGGAACTTGAAAGATCGTTCCCATCGAAACGCGAACACTTCGCCTGTAAAGAGGATCCGCGCACCGCGGCGTGACCAGTACGGCATCCACGCCAAAAGCCGCACAACAACGAACTATCGCCCCGACGTTGGTGTGGTCGACGATGTCCTCGAGCACGACGACGCGCCTGGCGCCGGCGAGCAACTCGCGCGGGTCGGGAAGCTCGGGACGGTGCATCGCGGCGAGCGCGCCGCGGTGGAGGTGGTAGCCGGTCAGTTGCTCGAGCAGCGCGGACTCCCCGACGAACACCGGGACGTCGGGGAACGGTTCGAGCAACGGCGCGACGTCGTCGAGCCACTGCTCCTGCAGCAGCACGGAGCGCGGGCGGTGCCCGGCTGCCAGCGCGCGAGTGATCACTTTGGTGGATTCGGCGATGTAGAGCCCGCCCTCCGGCTCGCTCACCCGCCGCAGCGCGACGTCGGTCAGACGCGAGTAGTCGGCGAGGCCGTCGGCGGTCAGGTCGGTCACACGATGGATCTGCACCCGTCCAGATTGCCAGTCGCCGGAAACAATTCCGAAAAGCGGCCGGTTTAGACTCCAGTGAGGATCGACCGGGAGGTGACTGTGACCACGGAGGCACGCGGGGCCACGCTGACGACGGAGCTCTCCCCCGAGCTGTCCCGCGGCATCGACCAGGCCGAGTCGCTGCTCGCCGGCCGGACGTTCGCGGTGCTCACGGGAGCCGGGGTCTCCACCGACTCGGGCATCCCCGACTACCGCGGAGAGGGCGCGCCGAAGCGCACTCCGATGACGTTCCAGCAGTTCCTCGCCGACGACCGGTACCGCAAGCGCTACTGGGCAGGCAGCCACCTGGGCTACCGGCGGTTCGCCGCAGCGCATCCCAACGCCGGTCACCGTGCGCTCGCGTCGCTGGAGGCCGCAGGCGCGGCGAACGGCGTCATCACCCAGAACGTCGACGGCCTCCACAAGCAGGCGGGCAGCCGGCGGGTCGTCGACCTGCACGGCGCGATGGATCGTGTGCTCTGTCTGGTCTGCGGCCAGATCTTCGCGCGCGAGGCGATCACGGCCCGCATCGACGCCGCGAACCCGTGGCTCGACGCGGAGGGCGCTGTGGAGATCGCTCCGGACGGCGACGCGGTCGTCACCGACGTGGACTCCTTCGTCGTGCCCGACTGCACCGTGTGCGGCGGCCATCTGAAGCCCG
Source organism: Leifsonia sp. Leaf336 (assembly GCF_001423695.1). Classification (GTDB taxonomy): domain Bacteria; phylum Actinomycetota; class Actinomycetes; order Actinomycetales; family Microbacteriaceae; genus Leifsonia. The sequence continues at coordinate 1,561,583 of NZ_LMOZ01000001.1, read as the reverse complement.
ACGTCGTCTTCTTCGGCGAGTTCATCCCCGCAGAGAAGTACCGGGAGGCCAGCGCGCTCGTGCGCGGAGCCGACGCGCTCGTCATCGCCGGGTCGTCACTGGTCGTCAACTCCGGCATCCGCCTCCTCGAAGAGGCTCGGCGCAAGCGTCTCCCGATCGTGATCGTCAACCGGGGCGAGACCAAGGGCGACAATCGGGCCACCATTAAGCTGGACGGCGGGACCACCGAGACGCTGGTCGAGCTCGCTCACCGACTCACCTAGCGCGACGCGCGTCCTTCGACGAAAGGACGTGCGTGACCTTCATCTCTCTCGTGCGGCACGGCCAGACCGACTGGAACCTGGCCAAGCGCATCCAGGGTTCCAGCGACATCCCCCTCAACGGCACCGGCCGCGCGCAGGCCGACGCGACGGGGCGCGCCCTCGCCGGCGGTCGGTTCGACGCCGTGTTCGCCAGTCCGCTCAGCCGGGCGGTGGACACGGCGCGCATCATCGCGGCGCATCTCGGGCTCGGCGAGCCGCAGCGCATCCCCGCGATCGCCGAGCGTCGCTACGGCGAGGCGGAAGGGCTCACGGGCGCGGAGATCCTCGAGCGCTGGCCGGAAGGCGCTCCCGTGCCGGGCCGCGAGACGCGTGAGCAGGTCGTGGAGCGGGCGCTGCCCGCCCTGCTCGAGCTCGGCGACGCGCATCCCGGCGAGAGCCTCATCGTCGTCAGTCACGGCGGTGTCATCGGCTCGCTCGTTCGTCACGTCACCGACCACGCCCTCCCGGGCCCGGGCGAGGTGATCCCGAACGGCTCGGTCCACCGGTTCCGCTACGACGACGGCCGGTTGACGCTCGACCGGTTCAACCTGGGTCCGGAGGACCGCGATCTGTTCACGGCCTCCGTCCTCTGAGCTCGATGCAGTGCTCTGAGTCCGCTGCAGCCTGAGGTTGCGCCCGGTCAGCGGTCGCTGCGCCGTTTCGCGCGCGCCGCGGTCGCGGTGAGGACGGTGAGCAAGCGCTCCGCGGACGTCGCCCACGTGTACCGGGCGGCCTCCGTGCGCGCGGCGGCCGAGCGCTCGGCCCAGACTCCCGGCTCCTCGAGGTGCCGGACGCGGGCCACGAGCGCGTCGGCGTCGTCGGCCGGGAAGTACAGGGCCGAACGGCCGCCGATCTCGCGGAAGATCGGGATGTCGCTCACGACGACCGGGGTGCCGAGGGTCATCGACTCGACGAGCGGGATGCCGAAGCCTTCGTCGTGGGAGGCCGTGACGAGGGCCGTCGCACGCGCCAGGGTCTCCGCGTAGTCCTCGTCGGTCGCTCCGTCATGGAAGACCAGCTGGGCACCGGGTGCGAGGGCGGAGAGCCGATCGCGCTCGGCGGGAGTCACCCGGCTCATCAGGTGGAGGCGGTAGTCGGGCAGCTGTGCCGCAGCGCGTACGAGGGTGTCCACGTTCTTGTACGGCATGAACGAGCCCATGTAGACGAGGCTCTTGGACTCGGCCCGAGAGCGCGCCGCGCGCTCCTCCGGGATCGGCGGCATGTCGGCCGCGTTCGGAACCACGGAGACCGGCCGCCGGGTCAACCTGTGCTCGGCGATCAGCCCCTTGGTGGTCTCCGACACGGTGACGACGGCGTCCGACCGGTTGAGCAGCAACCGCTGCGGCCACCAAGCCAGGTGGTACAGCCTCCAGAGCACCCGCACGAAGGCCGGCAGATCGCGCGGCGGCGTGGGGTGCCGGTAGTAGATGAGGTCGTGGACGGTCAGCACCAGCCGGTAGCGCCGGCCGAAGCCGCCCATCGTCTGCATGGGGGTGAACACGATGTCGGGCTTCAGCTTGTTGACCGTACGGGCGATCCACGGCTCGCCGACGGCTGTCGGCGAGGCGATCAGCTCCCACGGGAGGTCGGGCAGCAGCTCGAGCTGACGATGGTCGCTGATCAGCATGGTCACGGGGTGCCGCTCGGCCAGCGCGGCCACAAGACCGGCCGTGAACCGGCTGATCCCGTCGTGGCGCCCGATGCGGGTGTAGCGGCAGTCGAAGAGGATCCTCACGCGGTGCCCTCCGCGCGAGCGGGCGAGACGGGCCCCTGCCCCTGCTCGGTGAGGAAGGTTTCGATGGCGCGCGCGGCCTCCGCCGGCTTCTCGTAGTGGATGAGGTGCCCGACGTCGGGGATCTCGACGAGCCGGGCGTCCGGGAAGAGCCCGCGGAGCCGCCGTTCCGCGGCGATCGGGGTGATGTCGTCGTCGACGGCGGCGACCAGGAGCGTCGGCTCCGGAATGCGTGCCGCATATTCGCTGACGTCGTGGGCGACGGAGGCGCGGAAGGCCTGCAGCACCACCCTCCGGTCGCTGAAGGCCGAGAAGTAGCTGTCGTGCTGGCCGTGGATCCAGGCGCGGAGGCCGCGGTCGCGGGTCTTGGCCATCGCCTCGCTCATCACCCGCACGATCAAACGGTTGCGCAGCAGGGCGAAGCCGAGACGCTCCGGAAGAGCGGCGGCGAGCCAGTAGTAGAAGATCGCGAGTCGTGTCAGCACGCCGCGCGGACCGGCGAGCGCCGGCTGACCGATCGGGTTGACGAGCACGACGGAGCTCGGGCGTGGGCCGCCCGCATCGGCCAGGGCGGCCGAGACGACGATCGAGCCGAACGAGTGGCCGAGCAGGACGACACGGCCGTCGAGCTGGAGGGCCGCGACGAACGCGCGCAGCCACTGCGAGTAGCCGCGGATGTCGTGGTCGTGCTCGGTCATCGGGGTGGACTCGCCGAAGCCGGGGAGGTCGGGCGAGATCAGCCGCAGGCCGCTCAGCTGCGCCACGACGGGCTCGAGCCCGTGGTGGTCGCCGCGGAAGCCGTGCACCAGCACGAGTGTCGTGGGCGCGTCCGCGTCTCCGTAATCCCAGTACCGCGTCATCCCGCCGAGCAGCGCGAGCTCGCCGCGACGGACGGGGATGCGGCCCAGCGCCTCGGCGTACGGAGAGGCGGCGTACCGTGTCGTGGAGGTCATCGCCGTACAGTCTAGGCGGCGCCTCACTGAGCACCGTGAATGCGCGCGCAGGACTGGACAGCGCAGGGCGCGGAGGTCCTAGACTTCACTGGATGTAATCGCTTGCATGCCCCACGTGCACGACCCCCGGGCCCCGCGCTCGAGAAGGAGAATCGTGAGCTTCACCGCTCCCATCACGCTGCCCGGGCTGGCGCTCGATCCCCAGTGGTACCGCAAAGCGGTGTTCTACGAGGTCATGGTCCGGTCGTTCGTCGACAGCAACGGCGACGGCTCCGGCGACATCGCAGGCCTCACCTCCAAGCTCGACTATCTGCAGTGGCTCGGCATCGACGCACTGTGGCTGCCGCCGTTCTTCCAGTCCCCGCTGCGCGACGGCGGCTACGACGTCTCGGACTTCAAGTCGATCCTGCCGGAGTTCGGAACGATCGACGAGTTCCGCGACCTGGTCACGAAGGCCCACGAGCGCAATATGCGCATCATCATCGACCTCCCGATGAACCACACCTCCGACCAGCACGAGTGGTTCCAGCAGTCGCGCAGCGATCCGGAGGGACCGTACGGCGAGTTCTACGTCTGGAACGACACCGACGACAAGTGGCCAGACATCCGGATCATCTTCGTCGACACCGAGGACTCCAACTGGGCGTTCGACGAGGCGCGGCGGCAGTTCTACTTCCACCGCTTCTTCTCGCACCAGCCCGACCTCAACTTCGAGAACCCTGCGGTGCACGACGCGATGTTCGACGTCGTCCGGTTCTGGCTCGACCTCGGCGTCGACGGGTTCCGGCTGGACGCCATCCCGTACCTCTACGAGTCCGACGAGGGCAACGGCGAGGGCGAGCCTCCCACGCACGAGTTCATCAAGAAGCTGCGGATCATGGTCGACCGCGAGTACCCCGGCCGCATGATGATCGCGGAGGCCAACCAGTGGCCGCGCGAGGTCGCCGCGTTCTTCGGCACCCAGGACGAGCCGGAGTGCCACATGGCGTTCGACTTCCCCGTCATGCCGCGCATCTTCTACGCACTGCGCAGCCAGCAGGCCAACGAGCTCATCCGGGTGCTGTCCGAGACCACCGACGTGCCGGACGGCTCCGCGTGGGGCGTGTTCCTGCGCAACCACGACGAGCTCACTCTCGAGATGGTCAGCGAGGAGTACCGGCAGGCGATGTACGGCTGGTACGCCTACGACCCGCGGATGCGCGCGAACATCGGCATCCGGCGCCGATTGGCTCCGCTGCTCGACAACTCGCGTGCGGAGCTCGAGCTGGCCCACGCCCTGCTGTTCTCGCTCGCCGGCAGCCCGTTCCTCTACTACGGAGACGAGATCGGGATGGGCGACAATATCTGGCTGCCCGACCGCGACAGCTCGCGCACCCCGATGCAGTGGACCCCCGACCGCAATGCCGGGTTCTCCACCGCCGACCCGGGCAAGCTGTTCCTCCCGATCGTCCAGTCGCTCGTGTTCCACTACAACCAGGTCAACGTGGAGGCCCAGCTCGCGCAGTCCCGCTCCCTGCTGCACTGGATCCGCAACGTCATCCACGTGCGCAAGGCGCACCCGGTCTTCGGCGTCGGCGACATGCGGGTGCTCCCCACCGACCACGAGTCGGTGCTGGCCTTCGTGCGCAGCTACGAGGGCAGCGGCACCCACTTCGGCGACCAGCCGGAAGACGTGCTCTGCGTGTTCTCGTTCGCGCACAACCCGGTCTCCGTGACCTTGGAGGCCCCGGAGTTCGCCGGCGGCGTGTTGTACGACCTCTTCGGCGGAGCGGAGTTCCCGACCGTCGCCGAGGACGGCCGTTTCACGCTGACGCTCGGCACTCAGAGCTTCTACTGGCTGCACATCGAGCCGCGCCGGGCTTAGCCGTTTCTGCGGCACGCCTGCGGCGCTACGAGGGAGTGACGGCGGTCGTTCCTACGCTGGCTGCATGAGCAACTGGCATCACGAACTCGGCGTCTTCGATCTCGAGACCACGGGCGTGGATGTCGAATCGGCGCGGATCGTGACCGCCCACGTCGGGCTGCTCGGCGCTGACGGCGAGGTGAAGCACGGCCGCTACTGGCTGCTCGACCCCCAGGTCGACATCCCGGCGGAGGCGACAGCCGTGCACGGGATCAGCACCGAGCTCGCGCGCGAGAAAGGGATGGACGCGGGCGCGGGCGTCGAGGCGATCGTCGACCAACTGCGCCGGTTGTTCGAACGCGCCATCCCGGTTGTGGCCTACAACGCCCCGTACGACTTCACGCTGCTCGACCGCGAAGCGCGCCGGCACGGCATCGAGCCGCTCGTCTCCCCCGGCCCGATCATCGACCCGCTCGTCATCGACCGCGCTGTGGACCGCTTCCGGCCAGGCAAACGAACGCTGACCGTCACCGCCACCCATTACGGTGTCGAACTCATCGCCGCGCACGACGCCGGCGCCGACGCGATCGCGGCGGGTCGGCTGGCGCAGGCTATGGCGCGAGAGCACGGCGAGGTGCTGTCGATCGCGGCCGCCGAGCTGCACACCAAGCAGATCGATTGGTGCCGCGAGCAGGCCGCCGACTTCCAGGAGTACATGCGCCGTGCGCGCGACCCCGAGTTCACGGCATCGGGGCTCTGGCCGATCCGCTGACACCCCGGTTTCTGGGGCCTAGCTGCGCGTCTCCTGCGCCGCTACCCTCGGTGCCATGAGTGATCCGAATCTGAACCCGCAGCCTCTGCCTCCGCAGCAGCCCCAGCAGCCTCAATACGGCGCATACCAGCAGCCGCAGCCGGTCGGTTACAACACCATGTCGATCGTCGCGTTCATCCTCGCGTTCTTCGTCAGCATCGTCGGCATCATCCTGGGCTTCGTCGCCCTCTCCCAGATCAAGCGCACCGGCGAGCAGGGCCGAGGCCTCGCCCTCGCCGCTGTCATCATCGGGTTCGTGGAGGTCGCCATCGGCATCGTCGTGTTCATCTTCGTGCTGATCGCGCTCGGCATCGCGGCCTCCCAGGGCAACTCGACCTACTGAGGCTCGCAGAGCCCGCGAGACGACGCCCCTGCCGTGCCCGGCGGGGGCGTTGCGCCTCCGCAACGCAGAACGACCCCGCCCGTGTGGGCGAGGCCGTTCTGTCGCGGAGCTCTGCGGCTTACTTGCCGAAGTTCTTGTAGCGCGTGTTGAACTTCTCGACGCGGCCGGCGGAGTCGAGGATGCGCTGCTTGCCCGTGTAGAACGGGTGCGACTCGGACGAGATCTCGACGTCGATGACGGGGTACGTGTTGCCGTCCTCCCACTCGATCGTCTTCTCGCTGGTCACGGTGGAGCGGGTCAGGAACGTCGCACCCGAGGCCAGGTCGCGGAAAACCACGGGGGCGTAGTCGGGGTGGATGCCAGTCTTCATGAGGACTTCCTTGTTGCGTAGTGTTCGGTCGGTCGTGTCTGCGCGCGAAAGCGCGTCGACGGGAAGCTTTTCGGTTCTCACCTGCCGCGGAGCGGACACGATGAAGGAGAACCAGCTAGCAAGTTTAGCAGATGTGTCAGTCCGCTGACGCCTGACGCGCCCGGGCGGTGAACCGGCCTGCGGTCTCGGTGAGTTCGACGTCGATTCCGAACGTCTCGCTGAGGGCCCCGCTGGTCAAGACCTCCTCGATCGGGCCCTGAGCAGTGATACGGCCGTCCTTGAGCAGCAGCGCGCGGTTGAAGCCGACCGGGATCTCCTCGACGTGGTGGGTGACCATCACGATCGCCGGGGACTTCGGATCGCTCGCGTAGCCGCCGAGCAGCTGTACGAGCTCTTCGCGGCCGCCGAGGTCGAGGCTGGCGGCAGGCTCGTCGAGCAGCAGGATCTCCGGGTCGGTCATGACCGAGCGGGCGATCTGCACGCGCTTCTGCTCGCCGTCGCTCAGGCTGCCGAAGGTGCGCTCGGACAGGTGCTCGAGGTGCCACTCCGCGAGCACACGGCGGGCACGTCGCTCGTCGATCTCCTCGTAGAGCTCGTTCCAGCGGCCGGTCACGGCGTACGCCGCGGTCATCACGACGTCGAGCACGCGCTCGGTGCGCGGGATGCGACGGGCGAGCGCCGTGGAGGCGAACCCGAGCAGCGGGCGCAATTCGGCCAGGTCGCTGTGGCCGACGGTCTCGCCGAGCACCACGGCCTCACCTGACGACGGGTGGAGGGCGGCCGCCGCGATCTGCAGCATCGTGGTCTTGCCCGCGCCGTTGGGGCCGAGGATCACCCAGCGTTCGTCCGGCTCCACCGTCCAGTCGACGTCTTGGAGGACGGCATTGCCGTCCCGGACAACGGACACGTCGTGGAGTCGGAGAACACTGCCTGCCATGCCGTCTAGCCTACCGGCGTCAGGAGGACGTCAACGACCGGTAGATGGCGCGGGTCTGCTCGGCGATCGCCGTCCAGCTGAACTCGCTCTCCGCCCGATCGCGACCGGCCGCGCCCATGCGCGCCGCGCGCTCGGGATCGCTCACGACCTCCGTGAGCGCCGCCGCCAGATCGCGGACGAACGCGTCCGGATCGATGGGGGTGCCGGTGCCGTCCTGCAGCTGCTCGATCGGGACCAGGCGCCCGGTCACGCCGTCGACGATGACCTCGGGGATGCCCCCGGTGGCCGTCCCGACGACCGGGAGACCACACGCCATCGCCTCCAGGTTCACGATCCCGAGCGGTTCGTAGATCGACGGGCACACGAAGACGGTGGAGGCCGTCAGTGCGGCCCGCAGCTCGTCGTTCGGCAGCAGGCGGTCGATCCACACGACGCCGTCGCGTTCCGTCTTCAGTCCGTCGACCAGCGCGGTCACCTCGGCGAGGATCTCGGGCGTGTCCGGAGCGCCGGCGCAGAGGATCACCTGCACCTCTGGCGGCAGCAGCCGCGCGGCCCGCAGCAGGTACGGCAGGCCCTTCTGGCGGGTGATGCGGCCGACGAAGATGACCGAGGGGCGGCCGGGGTCGATGCCGAGCGCGCGCGCCTTGTCGCCGTCGTGCAACGGCGTCCATCGCTCCAGGTCGATGCCGTTATAGACCACGGTGACCTTCTGCGGGTCGAGGGACGGATACGAGGCGAGGATGTCGCGGCGCATTCCATCGGAAACGGCGATCACCGTGTCCGCCGCCTCGAACGCGGTCTTCTCGATCCAGCTGGAGACGCGGTAGCCGCCCCCGAGCTGCTCGGCCTTCCACGGCCGCAGCGGCTCGAGGCTGTGCGCGGTGACCACGTGCGGGACTCCGTGCAGGAGCTTCGCGAGATGGCCTCCCGCGTTGGCGTACCAGGTGTGCGAGTGCACGACGTCGGCGCCGCCGCAGTCCTGCGCCATCTGGAGGTCCACGCCCAGGGTGGTGATCGACCCGTTCGCCGCGGCGAGCTCTGCCGGCACCCTGTACGCGAAGGTGTCCGGCTCATCGCGAGGCTCGCCGAAGCAGCGTACGCGCACTTCAGTATCCGTTCTGAGGGCACGGACCAGTTCGGTCACGTGCACCCCGGCACCGCCGTAGATGTCCGGCGGGTACTCCTTGGTCAGAAGATCAACGCGCATGTCGAGAACGCTAGTACAGCCCCCCGGTTGCCTCTACTGTGGTGCCTATGGCAGCAGGCAAGAAGATCTTCGGCATCGTCCTCGCAGGTGGAGAGGGCAAGCGGCTGATGCCGTTGACCGCAGACCGCGCCAAGCCGGCTGTGCCGTTCGGCGGGCAGTACCGCCTCATCGACTTCGCGCTGTCGAACCTGATCAACTCACAGCTGCGCCAGATCGTCGTGCTCACCCAGTACAAGTCGCACAGCCTCGACCGCCACGTGTCGCAGACCTGGCGCCTCGACGGGATGCTGAACTCCTACATCGCGTCGGTGCCCGCGCAGCAGCGGCTCGGCAAGCGCTGGTTCAGCGGGTCGGCCGACGCCATCCTGCAGAGCCTCAACCTGCTGCGCGACGAACGCCCCGACATCGTCGTCGTCGTCGGCGCCGACCACGTCTACCGCATGGACTTCGGCCAGATGCTGCAGGCGCACATCGACTCGGGCGCCGCGGCGACCGTCGCCGCGATTCGCCAGCCCATCTCGCTCGCCGACCAGTTCGGGGTGATCGAGGTCGACGCTGAGGACACGTCGCGGATCGCCGCGTTCCGCGAGAAGCCCACAGACCCGGTGGGGCTGCCCGACTCCCCCGACGAGGTGCTCGCCTCGATGGGCAACTACGTCTTCGACGCCGACGCCCTCATCGACGCAGTGGTGCGCGACGGCGACCGGCCCGACTCCAACCACGACATGGGCGGCGACATCATCCCCGACTTCGTGTCGCGCGGGGAGGCCGGCGTCTACGACTTCAACAACAACGACGTGCCAGGGTCGACAGATCGCGACCGCTACTACTGGCGCGACGTGGGGACGATCGACTCGTTCTTCGAGGCCCACCAGGACCTCATCTCGACCCTCCCGATCTTCAACCTCTACAACCGCGAGTGGCCGATCTTCAGCCAGGTGCTCAACTCGCCCCCGGCGAAGATCGTGCGCGACGGCCGCGGAGCGCTCGGCACCACCATCGACTCGATCGTCTCGCTCGGCTCCGTGATCTCGGGCGCCCACCTGGAGCGCAGCGTGCTCGGACCGTGGGCCATCGTCGACTCGGGTGCCAAGGTGGTGGACTCCGTCGTGTTCGAACGCGCCGTCATCGAGCCGAACGCGTTCGTCGGCCGGGCGATCCTCGACAAGGACGTCGTCGTGGCGGAGGGCGCCCGTATCGGCGTCGATCCCGACCGCGACCGCGCACGCGGGTTCACCGTCACCGAGTCCGGCATCACGGTCGTCGGCAAGGGTGTGCACGTCGTCCCATGAGCACCGGCTATCCCCACGACGGCTCCCGCCCCTCCGAGCGGGCCGCCCGGTTCCTCGTCGTCCTCGACGCGGACTCCACCCTCATCCATGACGAGGTCATCGAGCTGCTGGCCGAGGAGGCCGGCAGCCGGACCGAGGTCGCCGACATCACCGAGCGCGCCATGCGGGGCGAACTGGACTTCGAGGAGAGCCTCCGCGAGCGCGTGGGCACCCTCGCCGGTCTGCCGGTCGACGTCTTCGAGCGCGTCGGCGAGCGCATCCGGGTCACCGACGGCGTCCCCGAGCTGATCGCGGGCGTGCAGGCCGCCGGCGGCGAGGTCGGAGTGGTTTCGGGAGGCTTCCACGAACTGCTCGACCCGCTCGCCGAGCGGCTCGGACTCGATCACTGGCGCGCCAACCGGCTCTCCGTGAGCGATGGCGTGCTGACCGGCGAGGTCGACGGCCCCGTGGTCGACGCCGCCGCGAAGGCGCAAGCGCTGCTGTTCTGGGCGGCGGAGTGCGGCGTGCACCTGCGGCAGACGGTCGCGATCGGCGACGGCGCGAACGACCTCCGCATGATGGCGGAGGCCGGACTGGCGGTGGCGTTCAACGCGAAGCCGCGCGTGCGCGCCGAGGCCGACCTGGTGATCGACCGGCAGGACCTGGCGCAGGTCCTCCCCCTGCTCGGCCTCCGCGGCTGAACGCCCGAGTGGCCCTAGTGACCCATCCCGAGACCGCCGTCGACCGGGATCACCGCGCCCGACACGTAGCCGGCGTCGTCGCCCGCCACCCAGGTGACGACACGAGCCACCTCGTTCGGCGACGCGAAGCGGCCGGCGGGGATGTTCTTCTTGTACTCGGCCTGCTGTGCTTCGGGGAGCGCGGCGGTCATGTCGGTCTCGATGAACCCGGGGGCGACCACGTTGGCGGTGATGCCACGGGCGCCGAGCTCGCGGGTGATCGAGCGCGCCATTCCGACGAGGCCGGCCTTGCTGGCCGCGTAGTTCACCTGACCGGCCGAACCGTAGAGGCCGACCACGCTCGAGATGAGCACGATGCGGCCCCAGCGGGCCTTCAGCATGCCCTTGGAGGCGCGCTTGACGACCCGGAACGCCCCGCCGAGGTTCGTCTCGACGACCGTGTCGAACTCCTCGTCGCTCATGCGCATGAGCAGGGTGTCCTTGGTGATGCCCGCGTTCGCGACGACGACCTCGACCGGGCCCAGCTCGGCCTCCACCTGGCTGAACGCCGCGTCGACCGACGCCGCGTCGGTGACATCCGCGCGCACGGTGAGGGCGCCGGCCGGCCCCTCGCCGGAGCGGGCCGTGACGGCCACGCGATGCCCCTGCGCCACGAACTCCTCGGCGATGGCGTAGCCGATGCCTCGGTTGCCTCCGGTGACGAGAACGGTGCGTGGCGTGGTCATGGAGGCGGTCCTTTCGACGATTCGACCCCGTGCGGGCCGGGTACCAGTTTATGGACGTACGCTTGAGACAACGCACATGAAGCAGCCACGCCCGTCCATCACGAATCTTCCGCTCTCGCCGGACGAAGAGCGCAAGCGCCGGATGATCAAATACTCCGTCGCCATGGGGGTTCGCATCGTCTGCGTCATCTCCGCGCTCTTCATCGCCTGGCCGTGGGCCGCCATCCCGCTGGTCGGCGCGATCTTCCTGCCGTACTTCGCGGTCGTCATCGCCAACGTCGGAGCAGACCCGCGTCAAGGAGAAGCACAGCGTCCGGGCAATATCCTTCCGATGGCGCCTCCTCCGCCGGGAGAGCACGGCGACCGACAGGAGGACGAGTGATCGGACTGGGCGAACCGGCCCCGCTCACGTGCTCGCGCGCCGGCTGCCGCGACACCGCGTCCTGGCGCATCGAGTGGCGCAATCCGCGTATCCACTCGGCCGATCGCGTCAAGGTGTGGCTGGCGTGCGACGAGCATGTGGACTTCCTCCGCGAGTTCCTGGCCGCGCGCGAGTTCCCTGTGGCGGTCGTCGCCGTGGCGGACGATCACGGCGAGAGGACCAGCGCGTGACCGCCACCGAGCGTCCGCAGCAGCACGGCGCCGACCTCCCGGAGCAGCCAGACGCGGAGGGCGGCCCGAAATCCGCCGGCGGCTGGGGCTTCGCGTTCTCGCGGCGCTGGCTGGGCTACCTCGCGTTCGCCATCGTCTTCGCCATCGCCTGCGGCTTCCTCTCCAACTGGCAGCTCGCCCGCAGCAAGGAGGCCGCGGCCGCCAACGCCCTCATCTCGCAGAATTTCTACTCGCACCCCGTTCCGCTCACCGATGAGCTGCCGTCGCTCGGGGCGTATTCGCCCACGCAGGAGTGGACCCGCGTCACGGTGACCGGCACCTACGAGAAGGGTAAGGAACTGCTGGCGCGCAACCGCCCCTTCAACGGGAGCCCCGGCTTCGAGGTGCTCACTCCGTTGCGCACCGCCGACGGCTCGCTCTTCATCGTCGACCGCGGCTGGGTGCCGACCGGCAACAACACCGACGCGCCCGACCACGTCCCGGCCGCGCCGTCCGGCACGGTCACGGTCGTCGCGCGGCTGAAGGCCAGCGAGCCCGCCATCCAGGGCCGCACGGGCGTCGGGATGCAGGTGGGCACCATCCAGCTGTCGGTCGTGAAGCAGAAGCTCGCCGACGCCGACGTCTACACCGGCGCGTACGGGCTGCTCGACTCGCAGAAGCCGAACCCGGCCAGCGCGCCGACGCCGACCGTCACCGACCCGCCCACGCAAGACGAAGGGCTGCACTGGTCGTACATGATCCAGTGGATCATCTTCGCGCTCATCGGGTTCTTCGGCCTCGGCTACGCGCTGCGCACCGAATACCGCAAGCGCAACGAGCACGATCCCGCCGAGAAGGCGCGCGCCGCGGAACGTGAGCGCCGACGGGCTGCGAAGCGCAGCGACGCCGACGTGGAGGACGAGCTCCTCGACGCCGGCCGCTGAGCTCGGCTCGGCCGTCAGGCCAGCGAGATCAGCTCGAGATAGTCCCTGTTCCAGTGGTCCTCGACGCCGTCGGGGAGGATGAGGACGCGCTCGGGGTTCAGCGCCTCCACAGCGCCCTCGTCGTGGCTCACCAGCACGACGGCGCCCTCATAGTGCGCCAGCGCGTCCAGGATCTCGTCGCGGCTCGCCGGGTCGAGGTTGTTGGTCGGCTCGTCGAGCAGCAGCACGTTCGCACCGGAGACGACGATCATCGCCAACGCCAGCCGGGTCTTCTCGCCGCCCGAGAGCACCCCGGCCGGCTTGTGCGCGTCGTCGCCCGTGAACAGGAACGAACCCAGCACCTTGCGGGCCTCTGTCTCGGTGAGGTTCGGCGACGACGACACCATGTTCTGCAGCACGGAGCGCTCGACATCGATCGTCTCGTGCTCCTGCGCGTAGTAGCCGATCCGGAGGCCGTGGCCCGGCTCGACCTCCCCGGTGTCGGGCTTGTCGACCCCTGCCAGCATCCGCAACAGCGTCGTCTTGCCCGCGCCGTTGAGTCCGAGCACCACGACCTTCGAACCGCGATCGATCGCGAGGTCGACGGCCGTGAAGATCTCCAGCGACCCGTAGCTCTTCGACAGGTCGGACGCCTGAAGCGGGGTCTTGCCGCACGCGGCCGGCGTCGGGAAGCGCAGCTTGGCGACGCGGTCGGCCTGACGCACCTCGTCGAGACCGGCGAGCAGCTTCTCGGCGCGCGCCACCATCTGGTGGGCCGCCGCCGCCTTGGTCGCCTTGGCGCCGAACTTCGCGGCCTGCAGCTGGAGGGCGGATGCCTTCTTCTCGGCGTTAGCGCGCTCCTTCTTGCGGCGCTCCTCGTCGGCCGCTCGCTGGCGCTGGTAGTTCTTCCAGCCCATGTTGTAGATGTCGATCATCTGGCGGTTCGCGTCGAGGTAGAAGACCCGGTTGACCGTCTCGCCCACGAGCTCCACGTCGTGCGAGATCACGATGAACCCGCCGGAGTAGCTCTTGAGGAAGTCGCGCAGCCAGACGACCGAGTCGGCGTCGAGGTGGTTCGTCGGCTCGTCGAGGATCATCGTGCGTGCGTCCGAGAAGAGGATGCGCGCCAGCTCGATGCGACGACGCTGCCCGCCCGACAGCGTCTTCAGCGGCTGGTCGAGGATGCGGTCGGGGAGGTTCAGGTTGGAGGCGATGGATGCGGCCTCCGCCTCGGCGGCGTACCCGCCGAGCAGGTGGAACCGCTCCTCCAGCCGGCCGTACGTCTTCATCGCGGCGGCGGAGACGGCGGCGTCGTCGCTGGCCATGTCGTGCGTGGCCTGCTGCATGCCGAGGACGATCGTGCCGAGGCCGCGGGCGTCCAGGATGCGCGTGCGCGCCAGGTCGTCGAGGTTGCCCGACCGCGGGTCCTGCGGCAGGTAGCCCAGCTCTCCCGAGCGATCGACCTTGCCGGCCGTCGGCAGGAGGTCGCCGGCGAGCACCTTGGTGAGCGTCGTCTTGCCCGCCCCGTTGCGGCCGACGAGCCCGATCTTGTCGCCGTCGGCCACGCGGAAGCTGACGTCCTCCATCAGCAGGCGCGCTCCGACGCGGAGTTCGAGATCGTGCACGGCGAGCACAGTGGTGTTCCTTTACGTTCGTGAATGGCAAACGAGTGGTCCCGACACGCCGTCGCTCCGGTGCCGGAGGCGGCGTGTCGGGACCATTCGATGGGTCGCTAGATAGCGAAGCCGAGGGCGCGCATCATGTCGCGGCCGTCGTCGGTGATCCGCTCGGGACCCCACGGCGGCATCCACACCCAGTTGATGCGGAAGGCTTCGACGATGCCGTCGAGGCTCTCGGCGGTCTGCTCCTCGAGCACGTCGGTGAGCGGGCAGCCGGCGCTCGTGAGCGTCATCGAGATGATGAGGGCGTTGTTCTCCTCATCCCAGGCCAGGTCGTAGATGAGACCCAGGTCGACGACATTGATCCCGAGCTCCGGGTCCATGACGTTCTTCAGCGCCTCTTCGACCTCGTCGAAGAGCGCCGGGCTCAGCGTGGCGGGCATGTCGGAATTCTACGCTTCCGCCAGGTCGACCGCGTCGGCCTTGGCAGGCTCAGGAGCGTCGACGAAGCGGTCGTAGCCCTCCTCCTCCAGGCGGTCGGCGAGCTCGGGGCCGCCCTCCTCCGCGACCCGGCCCGCGACGAAGACGTGCACGAAGTCGGGCTTGATGTAGCGGAGGATGCGCGTGTAGTGCGTGATGAGGAGGATGCCGAGCCCGGTGTTCGCCTTGGCGCGGTTGACGCCCTCCGAGACGACCTTGAGCGCGTCGACGTCGAGACCGGAGTCGGTCTCGTCGAGCACGGCGAACTTCGGCTTCAGCAGCTCGAGCTGGAGGATCTCGTTGCGCTTCTTCTCGCCGCCCGAGAAGCCCTCGTTGACGTTGCGCTCGGCGAACGAGGAGTCCATGCGCAGCTGGCCCATGGTCTCGCGGACGTCCTTCACCCAGGTGCGGATCGCCGGCGCCTGGCCGTCGATGGCGGTCTTCGCGGTGCGGAGGAAGTTGGTGTTGGTGACGCCGGGGATCTCGACCGGGTACTGCATGGCGAGGAAGAGCCCGGCGCGGGCGCGCTCGTCGACGGTCATCGCGAGGACGTCCTCGCCGTCGAGCGTGATGGTGCCCTGGGTGACCGTGTACTTGGGGTGGCCGGCGATCGTGTAGGCGAGGGTGGACTTGCCCGAGCCGTTGGGGCCCATGATGGCGTGGATCTCACCCTCGCGGATGGTCAGGTCGACACCGTTGAGGATGGGCTTGGTGCCCTGGTCCGTCTCGACGGTGACGTGCAGGTCGCGGATCTCGAGGACTGACATGTGCTTACTGAATCTCTTTCGTGGCGGTCGGGTCGATGTAGACGTCTCCGTCGATGACCTCGACCTGGAAGACGGGGACCGGCTCGTAGGCCGGGAGGTTGAGCGGCTTGCCGGTGATGAGGGAGAACTGGGAGCCGTGCGCCCAGCATTCGAGCGTCTCCCCCTCGATGAAGCCTTCGGACAGCGAGATCTCGCCGTGCGTGCAGGTGTCGCCGATGGCGTGGATGTCGCCGGCCGAGTCCTTCACGACGGCGATGGGGACGCCGTCGACGACCACACGGGTCGCCTGGTTCTCGACGAGCTCGGAGGCCGAGGCGACGCGGGTACCCGCCATCAGCTCGCCGCCGCGACGGACACGGTGAGCTCGGCCTCGATCGCGGTCTGCAGACGCTCCTGCAGAGCGGGCGAGCCGATCTGCTGCACGATCTCGAAGAGGAAGCCGCGCACGACCAGGCGGCGCGCCTCCTCCTCGGTGATGCCGCGCGACTGCAGATAGAACAGCTGCTCGTCGTCGAAGCGCCCGGTCGCGCTCGCGTGACCGGCTCCGACGATGTCGCCGGTCTCGATCTCGAGGTTCGGCACGGAGTCGGCGCGGGCGCCGTCGGTGAGCACGAGGTTGCGGTTCTGCTCGTAGGTGTCGGTGCCGACGGCCTTCGGGCCGATGAGCACGTCGCCGATCCACACGGCGCGGGCGCCCTCGCCCTGCAGCGCGCCCTTGTAGGTGACGCGGCTGCGGGTCTCGGGGCCGTCGTGGTGCACGTAGACCTGCTGCTCGAGGTGCTGCGACGCGTCGGCGAAGTAGGCGCCGAGCAGGGTCGCGTCGGCGCGAGCGCCGACGAGATGCGCGGACGGGTTGAGCCGCACCACTCCGCCGCCGAGCGTGACGGCGACGTGCTTGAGGCGCGCGCCCTCCGCGAGCTCGGCGAAGTGCGCGGACACGTGCAGCGCGTCGTCGTCCCACTCCTGCACCGACACGACCGTGAGGTCGGCACCGGCGCCGAGCAGGAACTCCACGTTCTCGGCGAGGTGAGCCGCACCGCTGTTCTGGAGGATCAGCGTCGCGTGGGCTCCCGCGGCCACATCCACGACCGTGTGCGCCGCGCGCGGCGCACCGCCGAGGGCCGCGCGCGTGAGCGTGACCTCCTTGATGTCGTCGCCCGTGATCGAGACGAGCAGGGCCTGCTCGAAGTTCGTCCAGGCGTTGGCGGACGCGCGGTCCTCCGGGATGCCGGCGGCGCCGATGCGGGCGTCGTCACGGCCGATCCACGAGGCGGTCACGCCGGGAGCGGCGGTCAGGTCGAACACGTACGGGGAGCCGTCCAGTTCGCCGGAGATCAGCTCGGTGAGGCGGGCGACGGGCGTGTGCTTCCACATCACCTCGCGGCCGGTGACCTCCGGGAAGTCGGTGACCTCGGTCGAGGTGAAGCGCTCGGAGCGGCTCTGGACCGGAACGGGGGCGCGCATGTGCGTAGGAGCCGGCGCGGTCTGCGGCAGGGTGGCAGAGGGCGTCGGGGTACTGGGGGTCGTCATTTCAGCCGACAGAGCCTTCCATGCCCATCTCGATGAGCTTGTTGAGTTCGAGTGCGTATTCCATCGGGAGCTCGCGAGCGATCGGCTCGATGAAGCCGCGGACGATCATCGCCATGGCCTCGTCCTCCGGGAGCCCCCGGGACATCAGGTAGAAGAGCTGCTCCTCGCTCACGCGCGAGACGGTCGCCTCGTGGCCGAGCTGCACGTCGTCGACGCGGATGTCGATCGACGGGTAGGTATCGGAGCGCGAAATGGTGTCGACCAGCAGCGCGTCGCAGCGCACGGTGTTGGCGGCGTGGTGCGCGTTCGCGTCGACCCGCACCTCACCGCGGTAGCCGGCACGGCCTCCACCGCGGGCGATGGACTTCGAGACGATCGACGACTGGGTGTACGGCGCCATGTGGATCATCTTCGCGCCGGCGTCCTGGTGCTGACCGGGACCGGCGAAGGCGACGGAGAGCGTCTCGCCCTTGGCGTGCTCCCCCATCAGGTAGATCGACGGGTACTTCATCGTCACCTTGGAGCCGATGTTGCCGTCGATCCACTCCATCGTCGCGCCCTCGGCGGCCGTGGCGCGCTTGGTGACGAGGTTGTAGACGTTGTTCGACCAGTTCTGGATGGTCGTGTAGCGCACGCGGGCGTTCTTCTTGACGATGATCTCGACGACCGCGGAGTGCAGCGAGTCGGACTTGTAGATCGGCGCCGTGCAGCCCTCGATGTAGTGCACGTAGCTGTCCTCGTCGGCGATGATGAGCGTGCGCTCGAACTGGCCCATGTTCTCCGTGTTGATGCGGAAGTAGGCCTGCAGCGGGATCTCGACGTGGACGCCCTTGGGCACGTACACGAACGAGCCTCCGGACCAGACGGCCGTGTTCAGCGCCGCGAACTTGTTGTCGCCGGCCGGGATGACGGTGCCGAAGTACTCCTCGAAGATCTCGGGGTGCTCGCGCAGTGCGGTGTCGGTGTCGAGGAAGATCACGCCCTGCTGCTCGAGGTCTTCGCGGATCTGGTGGTAGACCACCTCGGACTCGTACTGGGCGGCGACGCCGGCGACGAGGCGCTGGCGCTCCGCCTCCGGGATGCCGAGCTTCTCGTAGGTGTTGCGGATGTCCTCCGGCAGGTCTTCCCAGCTCTGGGCCTGCTTCTCGGTGGACCGGACGAAGTACTTGATGTTGTCGAAGTCGATCTCGGAGAGATCGGCGCCCCAGGTCGGCATCGGTTTGCGCTCGAACAGCTGGAGGGCCTTCAGGCGACGCTGCAGCATCCACTCGGGCTCGTTCTTGAGTGCGGAGATGTCTTTCACCACCTCAGGAGAGAGCCCCCGGCGCGCGGAGGAACCCGCAGCGTCGGAATCCGCCCAGCCGAACTCGTACTGCCCCAAAGAGGCGAGCTCAGGCCGATCGATCAGGATGTCTGACATATCTACCTCGTTTCCTACCATTCGTAACCGGCTATCAGTCCGGCTCATTCCACTGTCGCGCGGCGAGACCGCTCGCGGTGAGTGTCGTGATTGTGCGAATGGCGCAACTGCGTACCTAGACTGTCCGAGGAGGCGGGTCGCGCTGCGCCGCCCGTGGGCGCGCGCACCGAGGCGCGCTCCTCGAACCCACCAATTCTACAGGTGCGGCGCGGTAATAGTAGAGGCGCGCCTGCACGTTGGCCGAGTATCGAACGAGATCCGAGGAATCCAGGAACTTATGAAGCGCATCATCGCGTGGCTGCCCGACCGTGTCGAGACGCGCACGAAGGTCATCGCCTGGATCTACCTCGCGGCCCAGATCATGCTCGTGACCACCGGCGGGGCCGTCCGGCTGACCTCCAGCGGGCTCGGCTGCCCCACCTGGCCGAAGTGCACGGCCGACTCCCTGGTCAACACACCCGAGATGGGCATCCACGGATTCATCGAGTTCGGCAACCGGATGCTCGGGGGCGTGCTGGCGGTGCTGGCGATCCTCGCGTTCCTGACGGTCGTGAAGCTGCTGCGCAGTCGTCCCGACCTGTTCTGGCTCTCCTTCGTCGCGGGCCTCGGCGTGCCTTTCCAGGCCGTCCTCGGCGGCATCACCGTCTTGACGCAGCTGACCTGGTGGCTCGTCGGCCTCCACTTCATCACCTCCATGGTCCTCGTCGTGCTCACCACGATTTTCCTGGTGCGCGTCTACGCCGTCCCGGGGCCACGCGCCCGCGCCGTACCGAGCTGGTACGCCGCGACCGCCTACGTCACGAGCGTCGTCGTGGGCATCACGATCGTGTTCGGGATCATCACCACCGGATCGGGACCGCACGCGGGCGACGTCAAGACGCCCCGCAACGGGTTGAACCCGGAGATCATCGAGCACGTGCACGCGATCCCCGCGTACATCACCTTCGCGCTGACTCTCGTGCTGGTCGTGGGAGCGTGGCGGATCCGCACGACACCGGTGCGTCGCTATGCGCTCCTGCTGCTCGGCGTGGAACTCGCACAGATCGCGGTCGGCCTGATCCAGTCGAACACGGGGCTGCCCGGCGTCCTCGTGGGCATCCACATGACTTTGGCCGCGACCCTGGCCGCCACGATGACCGCGGTCGTGCTCTCGCTTACGGCCCCCGCGGCTCCCGACGAGGTCGCCGCAGGGTCAGCTGTGGAGTCCGTCGCGGCGTAGCACGCCCGTCAGCGCCTGCCGCTGCTCGCCGCGGAAGTCGACGGCGTGGGGTTCTGCGCCCGAGAAGTCGAAGCCGACGGCCTCGGCCAGCCTCCTGCTCGGCTCGTTGCCGGGCAGGTACTCCCAGCGGAGCTGTTCGAAGCCGAGCCCCGCCGGGTCGAGCGCGTGCGCGCAGACAGCGGTCAGCGCCTCGGTCATCACTCCCCTGCGGCGTGCGGAGGGCGTGAGCCAGCAGCCGAGGGACGCCGCACGCTCCGCCTCGTCGCGCCGGACCTCCACGACTCCGCGCAGCGGACCCGTCTCGCTCTCGCGGATCGCCCACACGGTGAAGCGCCCGCTCGCCAGGCCGTGCGGGCAGTAGGAGCGGACGAAGAACTCGGCGTTCTCACGCGTGTACGGCTGCGGAAGCGGGATCCAACGCAGGAGCTCCGGATCGGTGCAGGCCTCGAGGACGGCCGGGATGTCGGCCTCCCGCGGCGTGTCGAGCACGAGCCGCGCCGTCGTCAGCGCCTGCACGCTCAGAACGGTAGCAGCGGATCGATCGCGACGGCGAGGAAGATCAGGGTCAGGTAGGCGATCGAGCCGTGGAAGACGCGCATCGGGGAGACGCGCTCGTGCCGGATGGCGAGGTTGTAGAGCCGGTGCGACTCGTAGAGGAACCACCCGCCGGCGCCGATCGCGACCGCCGAGTAGAACAGGCCCATGTGGCCGACGGGGATGAGCAGCAACGAGCATGCGACCATCGCCCACGCGTACAGGATGACCTGGAGGCCGACGACGGTGCGGCCGCGCACCACGGCCAGCATGGGCACGCCCGCCTCTTTGTAGTCTTCGCGGTACTTCATCGAGAGCGGCCAGTAGTGCGGCGGCGTCCAGAGGAAGATGATGCCGAAGAGGATGACGGGCGGCCACGCGAGCGAGCCGGTGACAGCCGCCCAGCCGATCAGCACAGGCATGCAGCCGGCGACGCCTCCCCAGACGATGTTCTGGGCGGTGCGGCGCTTCAGGATCAGCGTGTAGAAGACGACATAGAGCAGGATGGCGCCCACGGACAGCGCGGCCGCCAGCCAGTTCGTGAAGAAGCCCAGCACGAGCACGGAGGCCGCTCCGAGCGCCCACGCGAACACGAGCGCCTCGCGGTCGCTCAGCTCCCCGGTGGCCAGCGGGCGATTCTTGGTGCGCCGCATCACGCGGTCGATGTCGCGGTCGATGTAGCAGTTGAACGCGCCGGCGGAGCCCGCGGACATGTAGCCGCCGACGACGGTCGCAAGCACCAGCCACAGGTTCGGGATGCCGTGCGCGGCGAGGATCATCGTCGGGACGGTCGTCACCAGTAGCAGTTCGACGACCCGGGGCTTGGTGAGGGCGATGTACGCCTTGACCTTGCGCGCGACGCCGATGCGGCTCGCCGGCTCGACACGACTCTCTACGGCGACGTCCATTGCTCCTCGGTGGTGATCGGAATCGGGTGCCCGAGCCGGATGTCAGGACCCGCGTCTCACGGAGTCCCCGGCAACGATGCGGATTGTTACAGACCGTTCCAAGTCTACGACACGGGCGCCTCTTCGCCGTCTTCCGCGCCACCACGTGGGTGGGTAGCGCACCGACCTGCAGGAACACCCCGTGTTTCGTGCGTGTTACCTATACTTGGAGGTGCTCGCCAGCCGGAACCCCTTCCGCCCGACCTCCATTTGTAGGACTGTGACGGAGAACGCGACCGGCGCCGATGACGTCCACGGCGCGCACTACCTCAACCGGTGCGGGTTCCACAGACGGCCCTCACCACTTCTACGAAGGGTCAGTTTTCACGTGGCAGCTCTGCAGTGGGATCCCATTGACAACAAGGCAGTAGACACGGTCCGCGTCCTCGCGGCCGACGCGGTGGAGAAGGTGGGCAACGGCCATCCCGGCACTGCGATGAGCCTCGCTCCCGCTGCGTATCTTCTGTTCCAGAAGGTCATGCGCCGCGACCCGCACGACCAGCACTGGCTCGGCCGCGACCGCTTCATCCTCTCGGCCGGCCACAGCTCGCTCACGCAGTACATCCAGCTCTACCTGGGCGGCTACGGCCTCGAGCTCGACGACCTCAAGGCGCTGCGCACCTGGGGCTCGCTCACCCCGGGCCACCCGGAGTACCGCCACACCGACGGCGTCGAGATCACCACCGGCCCCCTCGGTCAGGGCATCTCTTCGTCGGTCGGCTTCGCCTACGCGCAGCGCTTCGAGCGCGGCCTGTTCGACCCGGACGCCGCTCCCGGCACCAGCCCGTTCGACCACTTCGTCTACGTCATCGCCAGCGACGGCGACCTGGAGGAGGGCATCAGCTCCGAGGCCTCCAGCCTCGCGGGCCACCAGCAGCTCGGCAACCTGATCGCGATCTACGACGCCAACCAGATCTCGATCGAGGACGACACCAACATCGCCTTCACCGAGGACGTCAAGGCTCGCTACGAGGCCTACCACTGGCACGTGCAGGTCGTCGACTGGAAGAAGACCGGCGTCTACGAGGAAGACGTGCAGGAGCTGCACCAGGCCATCGTCAACGCGCAGCAGGTCACCGACAAGCCGTCGCTCATCGTCCTGAAGACGATCATCGGCTGGCCGGCACCCAAGAAGCAGAACACCGGCAAGATCCACGGCTCGGCTCTCGGCGCCGACGAGCTGCGCGCGGTCAAGGAGGTGCTCGGCTTCGACCCCGACCAGACCTTCGAGGTGGCCGAGGACGTCATCGAGCACACCCGCAAGGCCGTCGAGCGCGGCGCGCAGGAGCACGCCGAGTGGCAGAAGGGCTTCGACGCCTGGGCCGCGGCCAACCCCGAGCGCAAGCAGCTCCTCGACCGTCTGCTCTCCGGCGAGGTGCCCGAGGGCTTTGCCGACGCGCTTCCGGTCTTCGAGGCGGGCAAGGACGTCTCGACCCGCGCCGCCAGCGGCAAGGTGATCAACGCGATCGCCGGTGTCATGCCCGAGCTGTGGGGAGGCTCCGCCGACCTGGCAGAGTCGAACAACACCACCATCGAGGGCGCCGCGTCGTTCGTGCCGACGGAGCACTCCACGCACGAGTGGACCGGCAACCCGTACGGTCGGGTCCTCCACTTCGGCATCCGCGAGCACGCGATGGCCGCGATCCTCAACGGCATCGTGCTGCACGGGCCGACCCGTCCGTTCGGCGGCACGTTCCTGATCTTCAGCGACTACCAGCGCCCGGCGATCCGCCTGGCCGCTCTCATGCAGGTGCCCTCGATCTTCGTGTGGACGCACGACTCGGTCGCGCTCGGCGAGGACGGCCCGACCCACCAGCCGATCGAGCAGCTCTCGACCCTGCGCGCCATCCCGCACCTCGACGTCGTCCGCCCGGGCGACGCGAACGAGGTCGCCTACGCCTGGAAGACCATCCTCGAGCGTCGCGGCGGACCCGCGGGCATCGCGCTGACCCGTCAGAACATCCCGGTGTTCGAGCGCGGCGACGGCGAGGCCACCGGCGACACGCTCGCGTCCGCCGCGAACGTCGCCAAGGGCGCGTACATCCTGGCCGAGGCGCCGGGCGGCACGCCCGACGTGCTGTTCATCGCCACCGGCTCCGAGGTGCAGATCGCGCTGGAGGCCCGCGAGGTGCTCCGCGGCGAGGGCATCAACGCCCGCGTCGTCTCGGCTCCGTGCCTCGAGTGGTTCCACGAGCAGGACGCCGCCTACCAGGAGAAGGTGCTGCCGAAGGACCTCAAGGCCCGCGTCTCGATCGAAGCCGGCCTGGCCCTCGCCTGGGACAAGATCGTCGGCGACCACGGTCGCAGC
Source organism: Leifsonia sp. Leaf336 (assembly GCF_001423695.1). Lineage (GTDB taxonomy): Bacteria > Actinomycetota > Actinomycetes > Actinomycetales > Microbacteriaceae > Leifsonia. Next base: position 1,538,050 of record NZ_LMOZ01000001.1, on the reverse strand, counting down.
GTCTCGATCGAGCACTTCGGCGCGTCGGCCGACTACAAGACGCTGTTCCGCGAGTTCGGCATGACCACCGAGCACGCCGTCGCCGCAGCCAAGGAATCGCTCGCGTCGCTCTGAGCGCGGGCACGGAAGAAGAGAAGAAGAAACCACGATGACCGACACCACTTCCACCACCGCCTCCCCCACGGCCGCTCTTTCGGCCGCCGGCGTCAGCATCTGGCTGGACGACCTGTCCCGCGAGCGCATTGCCACGGGCGGCCTCCAGAAGCTGATCGCCGACCGCAACGTCGTCGGCGTGACGACCAACCCGACGATCTTCGCCGCCGCCCTCTCCAAGGGCGAGGCGTACGCCGACCAGGTGAAGACCCTCGCCGCGGCCGGCACCCCGGTCGACCAAGCGATCTTCGAGATCACCACGGACGATGTCGCCGCGGCCAGCGACATCTTCCACGATGTCTACGAGGCCTCCAACGGCGTCGACGGCCGCGTCTCCATCGAGGTGGAGCCGGGCCTGGCGCACGACGCCACGGGCACGATCGAGCAGGCCAAGAAGCTCGCCGCCAAGGTGGACAAGCCCAACGTGCTCATCAAGATCCCCGCCACGGTCGAGGGCCTGGAGGCCATCACCGAGACCATCGCGGCCGGCATCAGCGTCAACGTGACCTTGATCTTCAGCCTCGAGCGCTACCGCCAGGTCATCGACGCGTACCTCACCGGCCTCGAGAAGGCCAAGGCCGCCGGCATCGACCTCTCGGGAATCCAGTCGGTCGCGTCGTTCTTCGTGTCCCGCGTGGACACCGAGGTCGACAAGCGACTGACCGCCATCGGCACCGACGAGGCGCTCGCGCTCAAGAGCAAGGCCGGCATCGCCAACGCCCGCCTCGCCTACGAGCTGTACGAGCAGGAGTTCGCGACCGACCGCGCCAAGGCCCTCGTCGCCGCCGGCGCCAACGAGCAGCGCCCGCTCTGGGCCTCCACCGGCGTCAAGGACCCGAGCCTGCCCGACACCCTCTACGTGACCGAGCTCGTCGCCCCGAACACCGTCAACACCATGCCGGAGAAGACCCTCGAGGCCACCTTCGACCACGGCGAGATCACCGGCGACACCGTCACCGGCAACTACGCCGACGCGAAGGGCGTGCTCGACGCGCTGGCCGGCCTGGGCGTCGAGTACGACGACGTGACCGCCACCCTCGAGCGCGAGGGCGTCGACAAGTTCAATGTCTCGTGGGGCGAACTCGTCCAGACCGTGACCGACGCGCTGGAGGCGGCCAAGTGACCTTCCGCATCCACGTGACCGGCGCGGCGGCCCAGGCCGTCGCGACGGTCGTGCCGCAGCTCGTGGCCGACCGGGTCGCCTCCGGCATCACGGCGCAGGACCCCGCACTCTGGGGCCCCGACGCCGAGGCGGAGGCCTCCAAGCGACTCGGCTGGACCGAGGCCGTCGCGATCTCCCGGCCGCTGGTCGCCGAGATCGTCGCGCTGCGCGAGCAGCTGCACGCCAAGGGCGTGAACCACATCGTCCTGGGTGGGATGGGCGGCTCGTCGCTCGCTCCCGAGGTCATCACGCGCACGGCCGAGGCCGAGCTCACGGTGCTCGACTCGACCGACCCCGGTCAGGTCCTGTCCGCGCTCCGCGACCGGCTCCAGGCCACGGCCGTCGTCATCTCCTCCAAGTCGGGCTCGACTCTGGAGACCGACAGCCAGCGCCGTGTGTACGAGAAGTGGTTCCGCGACGCCGGCATCGACCCGGCCGAGCGCATCGTCGTCGTCACCGACCCGGGCTCGCCGCTCGACCAGTCGGCGCGCGAGGCGGGCTACCGCGTGTTCAACGCCGACCCGAACGTGGGCGGTCGCTACTCGGCGCTCACCGCGTTCGGGCTCGTCCCTTCCGGCCTCGCCGGCGTGGACATCTCGGAGCTGCTCGACGAGGCGGAGGCGACGCTCATCGAGCTCGCCGTCGACAACGAGGCCAATCCCGGCCTCGTGCTCGGCGCCGCGATCGCCGGCACCAACCCGCTCAAGGACAAGCTGGGCATCGTCTCGGACGGCACCCACATCGTCGGGTTCGCCGACTGGGCCGAGCAGCTGATCGCGGAGTCGACCGGCAAGCAGGGCACCGGCCTCCTCCCGGTCGTGCTCGACACGCTCGCACCCGAGCTGACGTCGAAGCCGGCCGACCTCCAGGTAGTCCGGCTCGTCGCCAACGCGGAGGCCCACCACCTGTTCCCCTCCGACCGCCACGAGGGCGAGATCCTCGTCTCGGGCAGCCTCGGCGCGCAGCTGATCGTCTGGGAGTACGCGACCGCGGTCGCGGGCCGCCTGCTCGGCATCAACCCGTTCGACCAGCCCGACGTGGAGGCCGCCAAGGTCGCCGCCCGTGCGCTGCTCGACAACCGCCCCGAGCCCACACCGCCGGCGTTCACCGCCGGCGGTGTGGAGGTGCGCACCACGGGGGACTTCCTCGGCAGCGCCTCGACCCTCGACGGCGCGGTGGACGCCCTCCTCGCCCAGCTCGGGCCGGACGGGTACGTCGCGGTGCAGGCCTACGTCGACCGCCTCGCGCTCCCGCAGCTCGCGGGCATCCGCGATCTGCTCGCCGCCAAGGCCGGGCGTCCCGTCACCTTCGGCTGGGGCCCGCGCTTCCTGCACTCGACCGGTCAGTTCCACAAGGGCGGCCCTGCCGTCGGTGTGTTCCTGCAGGTCACGGCCCACGCCCCGGAGGACCTGGAGATCCCGGGCCGTCCGTTCACGTTCGGCCAGCTCATCCAGGCCCAGGCCGCCGGCGACGCGAGCGTGCTCGGCGAGCACGGCCGTCCGGTGCTGACCCTGACCCTCTCGAACCCCGAGGCGGATGTCGTCTCGCTGTTCGAGGCCGTCAACTAAGGAGTTCGATGTCACCGGTGGAGATCACCCCGGAGTTCAACCCGCTGCGGTTGCCCTCCGACCGCCGCCTCAACCGCATCGCAGGGCCGAGCAGCCTCATCATCTTCGGAGTGACGGGTGACCTGTCGCGCAAGAAGCTGATGCCGGCTGTCTACGACCTGGCGAACCGCGGCCTCCTGCCGCCCGGGTTCTCGCTCGTCGGGTTCGCGCGGCGCGACTGGGAGGACCAGGACTTCGAGAAGGTCGTCTACGACGCGGTCAAGCAGTACGCTCGCACCCCGTTCGACGACGACGTCTGGAAGCAGCTGGCTCAGGGCATCCGTTTCGTCTCGGGCGAGTTCGACGACGCCGAGGCCTTCCAACGGCTCAGGGAGACGGTCGAGAAGCTGGACGTCGAGCGCGGAACGATGGGCAACCACGCCTTCTACCTCTCGATCCCGCCGAAGGCCTTCCCGCTCGTCACCGAGCAGCTGAAGAAGTCGGGGCTCGCAGACCAGTCGGGCACCGGCTGGCGGCGCGTCGTGATCGAGAAGCCGTTCGGAAGCGACCTGAAGTCCGCGCGTGAGCTGAACCACGTCGTCGAGTCGGTCTTCCCGCCCGACTCGGTGTTCCGCATCGACCACTACCTCGGCAAAGAGACCGTCCAGAACATCCTGGCGCTGCGCTTCGCCAACGAGCTGTACGAGCCGATCTGGAACGCCAACTACGTCGATCACGTGCAGATCACCATGGCCGAAGACATCGGCGTGGGCGGCCGGGCCGGCTACTACGACGGGATCGGCGCCGCCCGCGACGTCATCCAGAACCACCTGCTGCAGCTCCTCGCCCTCACCGCGATGGAGGAGCCGATCTCGTTCGACGCCGCGGACCTCCGTGCCGAGAAGGAGAAGGTGCTCGCCGCGGTCCGGCTACCCGCCGACCTGGCGAAGTCGACCGCCCGCGGCCAGTACTCGAGCGGCTGGCAGGGCGGCGAGAAGGTCGTCGGCTTCCTGGAGGAGGACGGGATGAACCCGAAGTCCACCACGGAGACGTACGCCGCGATCAAGCTCGAGATCGGCACCCGCCGCTGGGCCGGCGTGCCGTTCTACCTGCGCGCGGGCAAGCGCCTGGGCCGTCGCGTCACCGAGATCGCCGTCGTGTTCAAGCGCGCGCCGCAGCAGCTGTTCGCGGAGTCGCAGACCAGCGCGCTCGGCCAGAACGCGCTCGTGATCCGGGTGCAGCCCGACGAGGGCGTGACGATCCGCTTCGGCTCGAAGGTCCCCGGCGCCGGCATGCAGGTGCGCGACGTCAGCATGGACTTCGGCTACGGCCACGCCTTCACCGAAGCGAGCCCCGAGGCGTACGAGCGACTCATCCTCGACGTGCTGCTCGGCGACCCGCCGCTGTTCCCCCGGCACGAGGAGGTCGAGCTCTCCTGGAAGATCCTCGACCCGATCGAGGAGTTCTGGACCACGCAGGGCCAGCCCGAACAGTACCGCCCCGGAACCTGGGGCCCGAAGTCCGCCGACGAGCTCCTCGCCCGCGACGGCCGCGTCTGGAGGCGCCCATGATCGTCGATCTGCCCGACACCACGACGAGCAACATCTCGAAGGCGCTCGTCAAGATCCGCGAGGAGGGCGGTGCCGTCGCCCTCGGTCGCGTGCTGACCCTCATCATCGCCACCCACCTCGGTCAGGAGGAGGAGGCAATCGAGGCCGCCAACGACGCCTCCCGCGAGCACCCGATGCGCGTCATCGTGGTCTCGACCGAGGAGGAGCGCAGCCACACGGACTCCGGGCGCCTCGACGCCCAGATCCGCGTCGGCGGTGACGCGGGCGCCAGCGAGGTCATCGTGCTGCGCGCCTACGGCGACACGGCCAGCGACGAGGAGGGCCTGGTCACCGGGCTCCTCCTCCCGGATGCCCCCGTGGTGGTCTGGTGGCCGGGGATCGCGCCCTCGCGGGCGTCCCACTCCCCTCTCGGCCGTATCGCCACGGTCCGTATCACGGACGCGTCGGCGCAGCCGAACCCTCAGGAGGCGCTGTTCCAGCTCTCCGAGACCTATGCGCCCGGCGATACCGACTTCGCCTGGACGCGACTGACCCTGTGGCGCGCCCAGCTCGCCGCGGTGCTCGACCAGCCTCCGTACGAGCCGATCACCTCGGTGGAGGTCGCCGGCGCCGCCGACTCGCCCTCCACCCTCCTGCTCGCCGCGTGGCTGCGACTGCAGCTGCAGGTGCCGGTGCACTACGACCTCGCCTCGCGCGCGATCGGCTCCGGCGGCATCCACGGCGTGAAGATGGAGCGGGCGTCCGGCACCATCGAGCTCGAGCGCGAGGTTCCGAACGTCGCACGGCTGTCGCAGCCGGGCCAGCCGACGCACGACCTGTCGCTGCCGCGCCGCAGCCTCCGCGACTGCCTGGCGGAGGAACTGCGTAGGCTGGACCCGGACGACCTGTACGGTGAGGTCATCACGAAGGGTCTCGCTCTACTCGAGACCTCCGACGAAGGAGCGGGCGCGACAGCATGACGAACGAACGGCGGGTGCTCGTCCACCCCGACAAGGAAGCCCTCGCCGCGTCTGTGGCGGCGCGCTTCCTCACCAAGACGATCGACATCCTCGACGACCTGGGCGCAGCGAACGTCGCGCTCACGGGCGGCACGATGGGCATCGCCGTGCTGGAGGCGGTCAACGGCTCCCCCGCGCGCGACACCATCGACTGGTCGAAGGTGCACTTCTGGTGGGGCGACGAGCGCTTCGTCGAGAAGTCGAGCGAGGAGCGCAACGAGCGCCAGGCGCGCGAGGCGCTCCTCGACCACCTCCCCGTCCCGCCGGAGAACATCCATCCGTTCCCGGCCTCCGACGAGATCGCCGATCTCGACGAGGCGGCGAGCGTCTACGCCGCGGAGCTGGCGGCGTTCGCGCCGGAGGGACAGGAGTTCCCGCGCTTCGACATCACGTTCCTCGGTGTTGGCCCTGACGGGCACATCGCCTCGCTGTTCCCCGACCGTGCCGGCATCCGCGAGACGGAGGCCACCGTGGTCGCCGTGCGCGATTCGCCCAAGCCGCCGCCCGAGCGGCTGAGCCTCACCCGGCCGGTCCTCAACGCCTCCGACCGGATCTGGCTGGTTCTTTCGGGAAGCGACAAGGCGAGCGCCCTCGGACTGGCGCTCGCGGGCGCGAGCTACACCGAGGTTCCGGTCGCCGGCGCCAAGGGCCGCAAGCGCACGGTGTTCTTCGTCGACAAAGACGCCGCCGTCGACGTGCCGGAGAACCTCATCGCTCCCACGTACTGAGACGCTGCACGAAGAAAGCCCCGCCGGTCATGACCGGCGGGGCTTCTTCGTTGTGTGTTCGCGTGAGCGTCAGTTGCTCGTGGGCTTGCCGCGACGCGCGCGCAGCTGGTTGAGGGCGTCTTCGAGCAGCTGCTCCGCCTCCTCCTCCGAGCGGCGCTCCTTCACGTAGGCGAGGTGCGTCTTGTAGGGCTCGGTCTTGGCGACCGACGGCGGGTTCTCCTTGTCGCGGCCGGCGGGGAGGCCGGTCGACGGGGAGTCGATCACGTCCGGGATCTCCTCTTCGGGCAGGTTCGCCGCGAAGTACCGAACGGTCTCATTGCCGAGGGCGTCCCAGTACGAGATGGCCACACGCTCGGCGTGGAAACCGCGGTCCTGTTCGCCCATCGGGCCCGCGCCGACGCGCGAGCCACGGATGGCGCTTCCTCCGGATGCCATGTTTCTCCTCTGGTGAAAGCGCGCCTACGCGCTGAACTTGGTGATGAGCCCGAGGACCACGATGCACGTGATCCAGATGAGCCCGAGGATGACCGTGATGCGGTTGAGGTTGCGCTCCGCGACGCCCGACGCGCCGAGGTTGGAGGTGACTCCGCCGCCGAACATGTCGGAGAGTCCGCCGCCGCGTCCCTTGTGCAACAAGATGAGGAGCGTCAGCAGGAGGCTGGTGATGCCCAGCAGAACCTGCAGGACGACCGTGAGAATCTGCACGCTAGACCTTTCAATGCGACCGGGCGGCGCCCGGCAAACCAACCACCAGTATAACGGGCCGACGCCGCGGCGGCTTGCGCCGCCGCGGAACGTCAGAGTCCGACGTGCTTCTGGTAGCGGATGATCGCCGAGAACTCGGTCACGTCGAGGCTCGCGCCTCCGACGAGCGCGCCGTCGACGTTCGGCTCGCGCATGAAGCCGGCGATGTTGCCCGACTTCACCGAGCCGCCGTAGAGGATGCGCGTCTTGGCAGCGACGTCGTCGCCGAGGAGCTCGACGATGACCGCGCGCAGAGCCGCAGCGACCTGCTCGGCCTGCTCCGGCGTGGCCGCCTGACCGGATCCGATCGCCCAGACCGGCTCGTACGCGACCACGAAGTCCGCGGCCGAGTCGACCGAGGCGAGCGCGGCGCGCAGCTGAGCGACCGGCACGGCGCTCGCGCCGTGCGTCTCCAGGTCTTCCGCCGTCTCGCCCACGCAGATGATCGGGGCGATGCCGTGCTTGATGGACTGGGCGACCTTCGCCGCGACCTGCTCATCGGTCTCGTTGTGCAGCGTGCGCCGCTCCGAGTGGCCGATGATGACGTACCGCGACTCGAGCGCAGCGAGGAACGAGGCCGCTACCTCACCCGTGTACGCGCCCGACTCGTGCTCGGACACGTCTTGACCGCCGAACGCGATCGGGAGCTTGTCCGCGGTCACGAGCGTCTGCACGCTGCGCAGGTCGGTGAAGGGCGGGAAGACCGCGACCTCGACGGCCGAGTAGTCGTGCCCGGCGTCCTTGAGCGTCCACGCCAGCTTCTGGACGGTCGCGATCGCCTGCAGGTGATCGAGGTTCATCTTCCAGTTGCCCGCGATCAGCGGGACGCGCCGCACGGAACCGTTCACTGCTGCCATCCCAGGACCTCCAGACCCGGCAGGTGCTTGCCCTCGAGGAACTCGAGGCTCGCGCCGCCACCGGTAGAAATGTGACCGAATTGATCGTCGGAGAAGCCGAGGGCGCGCACGGCCGCGGCCGAGTCCCCTCCTCCGACCACGCCCAGGCCGTCGACCTCGGTGAGCGCCTGGGCGATCGCCTTGGTGCCGGCCGCGAACGGCGCGAGTTCGAAGACGCCCATCGGGCCGTTCCAGAACACGGTGCGTGCGGCCCGGATGTACTCCGAGAACAGCTCGCCCGTCTCGGGGCCGATGTCGAGGCCGAGCCCGGCGGAACCCCAGTCGGTATCTTCGATGCCGTCGATCGGGCGCACGATGTGCTCCGCGTCGGCGCCGAACTTCGACGCCACGACGACGTCGCGCGGCAGCACGATCGAGACGCCGAGCTCGTCGGCCTTCGCCAGGTAGCCCTTGACGGTGTCGATCTGGTCGGCCTCCAGCAGGCTCGAGCCCACCTTGTGACCGAGCGCCGCGAGGAACGTGAAAAGCATCCCGCCGCCGATGAGCAGCGAGTCCACCCGCGGGAGCAGGTGCCCGATCACGCCGAGCTTGTCCGAGACCTTGGAGCCGCCGAGCACGACCGCGTACGGCCGCTCGGGGTTCTCGGTGAGTCGGTCGAGCACGTCGAGCTCGGTCGCGATGAGCGTGCCCGCGGCGCTCGGGAGCGCCTTGGCGAGCTCGTACACGCTGGCCTGCTTGCGGTGCACGACACCGAAGCCGTCTGAGACGAAGGCGTCGCCGAACGCAGCGAGCTTGGCCGCGAAGGCCTCGCGCGTCGCGTCGTCCTTGGCGGTCTCGCCCGGGTTGAAGCGCAGGTTCTCGAGCAGGGCGACATCGCCGTCGTGCAGGCCGGCGACGGCGGCCTCCGCACCGGCACCGACGGTGTCCTGTGCGAAGGTCACCGGCTTGCCCAGCAGCTCCGAGAGCCGCTGGGCAACCGGCGCCAGGCTGTACTTCGCGTCGGGCGCGCCTTCAGGGCGGCCGAGGTGTGAGATCACGACCACCTTGGCGCCCTGATTGATCAGGGCGTCGAGGGTGGGAATCGACGCTCGCACGCGACCGTCGTCCGTGATCTGGCCGTCCTTCAGGGGGACGTTGAGATCACAGCGGACGACGACGCGTTTTCCTGCGAGCGAACCGAGTGAGTCGAGGGTGCGGAGCGTCACGTCGGTTCCTCGTTGTTAGAGGCGCTCGGCCACGTACTCGGTCAGGTCGACCAGACGGTTGGAGTAGCCCCACTCGTTGTCGTACCAGCTCGAGAGCTTGACCTGGTCGCCGATGACGCGCAGCAGTCCGGAGTCGAAGATCGACGAGTGCGGGTCGGAGACGATGTCGGAGGAGACGATCTCGTCTTCGGTGTACTTGAGGATGCCCTTGAGCGGGCCCTCGGCGGCCTTCTTGTAGGCGGCCTTGACCTCGTCGATGGTGACGGGGCGCGAGGCGGTGACGGTCAGGTCGGTGATCGAGCCGGTCGGGACCGGCACGCGCAGCGCGAAGCCGTCGAGCTTGCCCTTGAGCTCAGGGAGGACCAGGCCGATCGCCTTGGCGGCGCCGGTGGAGGTCGGGACGATGTTGATCGCGGCGGCACGGGCACGACGGAGGTCGCTGTGCGGGCCGTCCTGCAGGTTCTGGTCGGCGGTGTAGGCGTGGACCGTGGTCATCAGACCGCGCTCGATGCCGAACTCGTCGTTGAAGACCTTGGCCAGCGGCGCGAGGCAGTTCGTGGTGCACGACGCGTTGGAGATGATGTTGTGGTTCTCCGGGTCGTACAGGTGCTCGTTCACGCCGATGACGAACGTGGCGTCCTCGTCGGTGGCCGGAGCGGAGATGATGACCTTCTTGGCGCCCGCCTCGATGTGCTTCTTGGCGTCGGCGGCCTTGGTGAACCGGCCGGTCGACTCGATGACGATGTCGACGCCCAGGTCGCCCCACGGGAGGTTGGCCGGGTCGCGCTCCTCGAGGACCTTGATCGGCTTGCCGTTCACGACGATGCTGTCGCCCTCGAGCTCGACGGTCGCGTCGAGGCGGCCCGTGATCGAGTCGTACTTGAGCAGGTGCGCGAGCGTCTTGTTGTCGGTGAGGTCGTTGACCGCGACGATCTCGAGGTCGCTGCCCTTGGCGAGGGCCGCGCGCAGGTAGTTGCGACCAATGCGACCGAACCCGTTGATTCCGATCTTTACGGACACAGATGTCTCCCGTTGCTTCATGTCTGCACCGAACGGCGCAATGTGGGTTGTTTTCAGGCGGACGGCGGCGTCCCGGGAGGCTCCCTCCCGGGACGCCTACCCGCTACGACAGTAGCAGCAGACCCGAGGTCTTCTCGCGTGCCTTCACGAACCGGTCGGAGACGTCGCCCCAGTTGGTGATGTTCCAGAACGCCTTGACGTAATCCGCCTTCACATTGACGTAGTCGAGGTAGAAGGCGTGCTCCCACATGTCGAGCAGCAGCAGCGGGATGGTGGCCGCCGCGAGGTTGCCCTGGTGGTCGTAGAGCTGCTCGATGATGAGCTTCTGGCCCAGCGAGTCCCACGCGAGGATCGACCAGCCGGAGCCCTGGATGCCGAGCGCCGAGGCCGTGAAGTGCGCGCGGAACTTGTCGAACGAGCCGAAGAACTCGTCGATCGCCGCGGCGAGCTCACCGGTCGGCTTGTCGCCGCCCTCGGGCGAGAGGTTGTTCCAGAAGACCGTGTGGTTGACGTGTCCGGCGAGGTTGAACGCCAGGTCTTTCTGGAGCTTGTTCACGTACGTGAGGTCGTCGGCGTCGCGCGCCTCCGCCAGCTTGGCCAGGGCGGTGTTGGCGCCGTCGACATAGGCCTTGTGGTGCTTGTCGTGGTGCAGCTCCATGATCCGACCGCTGATGTTCGGCTCGAGCGCCGAGTAGTCGTACGGAAGGTCGGCGAGCGTGTAGTCAGCCATTACTCATCTCCACAGTTGTTCTTCTTCGAGACCCGATTCGGGCGACTTCTTCAGTCTAGTGAGGGCAACTCGGCCGGCCGCGGGTTCCTTCCCGACCAGCCGCCCACTGCGGAAACTACACCTCATCCAGGTCGGCCGGGAGGTTGGCGTCGGTTCCGGGGATGTCGAGCTCGCCGGCCTTCTTGTCGGCCATCGCCAGCAGCCGGCGGATGCGGCCGGCGACCGCGTCCTTCGTCATGGGCGGGTCGGCGTGGTGGCCCAGCTCGTCGAGGCTCGCGTCGCGATGCGCCAGGCGGAGCTCACCCGCATACCGCAGGTGCTCGGGCACGTCGGGGCCGAGGATCTCCAGGGCGCGCTCGACGCGCGCGCACGCCGCGACGGCGGCCTGTGCCGACCGGCGCAGGTTGGCGTCATCGAAGTTGACCAGGCGGTTCGCTGTCGCACGCACCTCGCGTCGCTGGCGCAGCTCCTCCCAGTTGGCGACGGTCTCCGCCGCCCCCATCTGCACGAGCATGGCGCTGATCGCCTCGCCGTCGCGGATGACCACGCGGTGCACTCCGCGCACCTCGCGTGCCTTCGCGGACACCCCGAGCCGGCCAGCGGCGCCTACCAGGGCCATCGCCGCTTCGTTGCCCGGGCAGGTGACCTCCAGGGCGGCCGAGCGCCCCGGGTCGGTCAGCGAGCCGTGCGCGAGGAAGGCGCCCCGCCAGACGGCGGCGAGCTCGTCGCGCGAGCCGGTGGTGAGGCGGTTCGGGAGGCCGCGGATGGGGCGGCGACGGGCGTCGAGCAGACCGGTCTGACGCGCGAGGGTCTCGCCGCCCTCCAGGACGCGCACGAGGTACTGGCTGCTGCGTCGGACGCCAGAGGCGGAGATCACCGAGACGTCGCTGCGGACGCCGTAGAGCTCGGCGAGGTCTTTGCGCACGCGGCGGGCGAGCTCTGGCGTGTCCAGCTCGCTCTCGACCGCGATGCGCCCACCGATCAGGTGGAGGCCCCCCGAGAATCGCAGGATCGTGGCCAGCTCGGCGGCTCGCACGGTCGTCTTGCTGACTTCGACCTTCGTGAGTTCGTCTTTGACGTCGGCGGTGAGAGCCAATCGGATTCCTAACTGTGACGGACGGCGCGGGTCACGCCGTGAAGTGGGCGGCCGGCATCATTCACGGCCCAGGTCGCGGTGCTTGGTGTTGACCGCGACGCCGGGGAAGCCCCTCAACCGGGTCGCGAGCTCTTCGGCTATCGCGACGGACCGGTGCTTCCCTCCCGTGCAGCCTATCGCGATCATCGCGTGCCGCTTGTTCTCCCGCTGGTAGCCGGCGAAGATCGGGCGCATCGCAGCGACGTAGCCGGCGATGAACTCCTCCGCGCCGTCCTGCTCCAGCACGTAGTCTCTGACGACCTCGTCGAGTCCGGTGTGCGGGCGCAGGGCCGGGTTCCAGAACGGGTTGGGCAGGAAGCGCGCGTCGGCCACGAGATCCGCGTCGGGCGGAAGGCCGTACTTGAAGCCGAAGCTCATGACGGTCACCTGCACCCCGGCGGTGTCCTCCGCTGCGAAGGTCTCGGTGATGTTGGTGGCGAGCTGGTGGATGTTGAGATCGGTCGTGTCGACGATGATGTCGCTCGCCTCCCGGATCTCGCGCAGCCGGGTGCGCTCCGCGTCGATGCCGTCGAGGATCGTGCCGTTGCCCTGCAGCGGGTGCGGGCGGCGCACCTGCTCGAAGCGCCGCACGAGCACGGAATCGGACGCCTCCAGGAACAGGACGCGCACCTTCGTGCCCTCGCGGAGGCTCTGGATCATCTCGCGGAGGTCCTCGAAGAAGTTGCGCCCGCGCACGTCCACGACCGCGGCGATCCTCGGCAGCCCCGACTCGGCCCTGTTGGCGAGCTCGATCAGCGGCCGGAGCATCTGAGGAGGCAGGTTGTCGACGACGTACCAGTCGAGGTCTTCGAGGGCGTTCGCGACTGTGGAGCGGCCCGCGCCCGACATCCCGGTGACGATCAGCACTTCCTGCTGCTCGGCGTTCGTGTCGACGTCGCTCGCCACGTGCTCTCCTTCTCTGAACTGCGTGGGTCAAGCCTACCGACTGAGCGCCTCCGGGACGCGGTCGAGCCGAGGAATCCGCACCGCCGCGAAAACGAGCGCCGCGCCCGTGACCCAGCCGGCGATCGCGGAGCCGGCGAGAAGCACGATCAGCACGCCGCCCGCCCCGCACGCGACAGCGGCGGCCGCACGCGGCACGGAGACCGCGGCACGCGAGGCGGAGGGTGCGCTCCCCCGCTCCGCGCGGCCGGCGACGGCGACGAGTCCGACCACGGCCAGCGCGACGACGGCCAGCCACAGCGGGCGGGAGGCCCACCAGCCCGCGGACAGCGGCGCGGGCAGCGGCAGCCCGGACACCAGCAGCAGGCCAGCGAGCGGGATCAACGCGAGCATGTGCCAGGCGTACACGGTCATGGCGCGACGGTTGACGGCGCCCACCGCGCTAGCGAGCAGCGGCCTCGCCATGGCGGTGCGCAGTCGGGGGCGCAGCAGCACGAAGACGGCGAGTTGAGCCGTGCCCAGCAGCGCCAGAGCGGTGGCGGGCGGGTTGAGGTTCGCGTACATGTCCGCCGACCACAGCCCGAGCGCGGCGCCAGCGCCGGCGAGGACGAGCGCGGCGGCGGCGAGACCACTGAGCGCCCGCCGGGCGAGCGCATCCAGGAGTCCGGACCCCAGCCAGAAGCCGAGCTGCTGCACGAGCAGCCACACGAAGAGCAGGTTCGCGAAGCCGACGGCCGCGACACCGGTGGCCCCGCGCACCGCGTCGACGGTGAGGGCGAGCGCCGCGAGAGCGGCGATGGACGCAACCGGTCGACGGTCGTGCGCCTCCACCAGCAACGGCACGGCGGCCGTGCACAGGACGTAGACGCCGAGGAACCACAACGGCTGCGAGAGCCGGAAGCCGGCGACGGCGATCTCGCCGGCGGGCACGCCCGCGAGCGCGAGCGCCGACAGTAGCGCAGCCGCGGCGGCGATCGCGGCCAGCGCGGGCGCCAGCAGCCGGCTGAGGCGACCGGCGAGATAGTCGCCGTACCCTGCGCCCGCCTCCTTCAGCCGTTTCCACTGCCCGTACGCCGAGAATCCGCCGAGGACGAAGAACAGCGGCATCACTTGGACCAGCCAGCTCACCGCCGGGAAGAACGACCACTCCTCGAGCGCGTTCTCGAGGACCGGTCCGTGCGGCCCGACGGAGACGCCGACCATGAGCGCGTGCAGCCCGACGACGACCGTCAGACAGACCGCCCGCACGAGGTCGACGGCGCCGTCGCGCCGGACAGACGCGGGCCGCGTGGCCGGCTGCGCCGCAGACCGAACCGGGACTGATGCGATGGAGGTGGACATCGAGAGCTCCTTCCGCGGCCCGGCGGACCGACGGACCGACGGAGGAAGCGTCTCGGGAGGACGCGGAGTCCCGCGTCACACCGGGGAGCCAATCCCGACCCCTACCGGGGTACGACGGGGCGGCTCAGGGCTTGGGCTCGACCAGACCCGCATCGAAGGCGAGGATCACCGCTTGCACGCGGTCGCGCAGCCCGAGCTTCGCGAACACGCGGCTCACGTGCGTCTTCACCGTCTGCTCCGCGATGAACAGCCGGCCCGCGATCTCCGCGTTGGACGCCCCGCTGCCGATCAGGATGAGAATCTCGCGCTCGCGCTCCGTGAGATCGGCCAGACGCTGCGCCTTGTCGCTGCTGACGGGCCGCTGCGCCGCGAACCGCTCCAGCAGCCGCTTGGTCACGCGCGGCGCGAGGAGCGCCTCCCCCGCCGCGACGACCCGCACGGCATGCACCAGGTCCGCAGGCGGTGCGTCTTTGAGCAGGAAGCCGCTCGCGCCGGCCTGCAGCGCGTCGTAGACGTACTCGTCGGCGTCGAATGTCGTCAGCACCAGCACCAACGGGCGATGCGGATCGCCTCGGCTCGGCCGCACCAGCTCCCTGGTCGCGTCGATCCCGTTCATGACGGGCATCCGAACGTCCATCAGCACGACGTCCGGGCGCAACCGACGAGCGAACTCCACCGCCTGCGCGCCGTCTTCGGCCTGACCGACCACCTCGATGCCGTCCTGTGCGCCGAGGATGGCGGCGAACCCGGCGCGCACCATCGCCTGATCGTCCGCGACGAGGACGGTGACACTCATCCGGTCACCTCCCGGCCGCGGGCAGCACGGCGACGACCGCGAACCCGTCGTCGACCGGCTCCGCAGCGAGCGTCCCGTCGAGCAGGCCGGCGCGCTCGCGCATCCCGCGGATGCCGTGACCGCCGCCGATCGGCGCCGGCGCCGACGCAGGGCGGCCGGGCGCGCGGCCGTTGCGCACCTCCACGCGCACGGCGTCGCCCGCGCGCTCGATGCGGACCCGAACCGCGGCGCCGGTCGCGTGCCGCGCGACATTGCTCAGCGACTCCTGGACGATGCGGTACACGGCGAGTCCGAGCACCGGATCCCGCCGGGCCGGGTCGTCCTCCGGCAGTTCTGCATCGAGCACGACCTCCCCTCGTCGTGCCGCGTCGGCGATGAGCCCCGGCACCTCCGCGAACCCGGGCTGCGGCGCGAGCTCGGCACCGCCCTCGTGACGGAGCACGCCGAGCAATCGGCGCATCTCCCCCATCGACGCGCGCGCGGTCGCCGCAAGCTCGTCGAACTCCCGGGCGGCGTCCTCGGGGAGGTCGGGAAGACGATAGCGCGCGCTCGAAGCCTGGACCTGGATGGCGGACATGCCGTGCGCGACGACGTCGTGCAACTCGCGCGCGATGCGGGTGCGCTCCTCAGCGACCTCGCGGCGCGCGTGCTCCGATGCCGACACCTGCTGCTCGCGCACCAGCTGACGGCGCACCGCCTGCCATCTGCTCACCAGCACCGCGGCGCCGAGCACAGCGCCGGACACCGCCGCGAACACGATCAGGTCGGCCGTCACCGCCTCACCGGAGGCTGGGTGCCGATGACCGACGATCCCCACGACGGACGCACCCGCCACACCGACGACCCAGGCGATGAAGCCAGGGCGCCAATCGGAGCGGAGGACGACGAGCCCGAGCGTCAAGGCGAACGCGATCATCGTCGGAACGGCGACCGGCCAGGGGCTGCCGGTCGCGGGCGAGCCGGCGATCGCGAGGGCGATCACGGCCGCGGCCGACGTGCCTGCGGCCACGAGCGGGAGCACCAGGGCGAGCACGAGGGAGCCGGCCAGCACGAGGCCGAGCAACAATGACAGGACGACGGGAATTCCGTAGAGCGCGGCCCCCAGCGTGGAGGAGAGGACCAGGAGGGCGACGGACGCCGTGCAGGCGGCTCCCCACAGCAGAGCGAGCGAACGGTCGAGTCGCAGCGTCGGCGCGACGGCGGTGCCGGTCATCGTCCGCCCTCCATCTCGATAGCAGCGACCTCGACGGGCTCGGGCGCCCGCTCCGAGGAGAGCGGGTCGACCACTGCAGTCGTCGCTGCACGGCGTCGGGAGGTCGCTCGCAGCAGTGCGTCGACGACGAACCCGACCGCGATGCCGACGGCCACGCCCACGACCATCGCGAGGAACGCGTTGCCGTGCAACCAGTGTGCTGCGAGCACTCCCACAGTAACGGAGTACAGCGCCCAGGAGACCCCCGCGATCGCGGACAGCATCAGGAAGCGGAGCCGGGACACTCCCGCCGCGCCGGCCACCAGGTTGACGGCCACCCTGCCGACGGGCACGTACCGGGCCGAGAGCACGAGGACGCCCGCCCGCGCATGGATGCCGCGCCGGGCGCGATCGAGCGCGGCGCGCAGCCGAGGCCATCGCTCGAAACGGAACCGCTCCAGCCCCACGGTGCGCCCGACCGCGAAGGTCAGGTTGTCGCCGGCGACCGCCCCCGCCGCGGCGCAGGCGAGCAGCAGCGGCAGATTCGGGTTGCCCGTGGCGACCGCGGCAGCCGCGGCCGCGATGACCACCGTCTCGCTCGGGACGGGTGGGAAGAACGCGTCCACCAGCACGACGGCGAACACGATCAGGTACACCCAGGGCGAGGCCGCGGCGCTGGCGATGAACTCGTTGACGACATCCATGCTCCGACGCTAGGGAGGGGGCACCGTCCGCACATCACCCCGGGGTAGCCTCCTGCCGGTACCACGGAGGGATTCCTCGGTGGTACCGCGTCAGTCGTTGCCGGGGCCGTCCGCGCCGTCCCTGCCGTCCCTGCCGTCCCCGTTCAGGCGCTCGAAGACGGCGGCTGCTGTGGCGGGCCCGACGCCGCGCACCTCGGCGATCTGCTCCGGAGTCGCCTGACGCAGCTGCGCCACCGACCCGAAGTGTTTGAGGAGTTCTTTCACGCGCGACGGACCAAGCCCGGGGATCTCGCCCAGAACGGAGGTGATGTCGCGCTTGCGCCGGGCGCGCTGGTACGTGATGGCGAACCGGTGCGCCTCGTCACGGATGCGCTGCACCAGGAACAGGGCGTCGCTGTTGCGCGGCAGGATGACCGGGAAGTCGGAGTCGGGCAGCCAGATCTCCTCGAGCCGCTTGGCGATCCCGGCGAGCTGGATCCCCGTCACGCCGGATTCGTCGAGTGCGCGCTGCGCCGCGGCGACCTGCGGTTGACCGCCGTCGACGATGAGCAGGTTCGGCGGGTACGAGAACTTGCGGCGCCGACGTTCCGCGGCCTCCGCCAGCTCGGCGTCGACGTCGATCTCCGGATCGTCGCCTGCCGACGTCGTGTCGGCGACCTCGTCCGTGGAGGCCGTGGCCTCGGCGTCCTCCCTCAGATACGCGAGGCGCCGCGAGATCACCTGGTAGATGGACTCGGTGTCGTCGGTCGACTCCGGGATGCTGAACCGGCGGTACTGGTCTTTGCGGGGCAGGCCGTCTTCGAACACGACCATGGAGGCCACGATGTTGGTGCCGCTCAGGTGCGACACATCGAAGCACTCCATGCGCAGTGGAGCGTCGGCCATGCCGAGAGCGTCCTGGATGTCGTTGAGCGCCTTGGACCGCGCGACGAAGTCGGAGCTGCGCCGGGTCTTGTAGAGAATGAGCGCGTTCTTCGCGTTCATCTCGGCGGTCTGCGCCAGGGCGGCCTTTTCGCCGCGCTGGGCGACGCGGAGCTCCACCTTGCCCGTCGACTTGGGGCCGCGACGCACCGGTCCGGCTTCGTCGGCCTCCACCCGTCGTGCCATGAGCCACTGCTCGAGCTCGCTCGCGTCCTCCGGCAGCTCGGGCACGAGGATCTCGCGAGGCGGGGCGTCCGCGCCCTCGTAGGCGTTCTGCAGGACCGTCTCGACGAGCTCGCCGAGCTCGATGTCGAGCTCCTTGTCGACCACCCACGACCGCACACCGCGGATGCGCCCGCCGCGCACGATGAACTGCTGCACCGCGGCCGCCAATTCGTCGTGCGCGATGCCGAACGCGTCGAGGTCGACATTCTCGTGCAACACGACGGCGCTCTTGCCCATCGCCGCCTCGAGGGCCTGGATGGCGTCGCGGTGCCGCGCCGCCGCCTCGTAGTCGAGCGTGCTCGCGGCCTGCTTCATCTGCTCGGTGAGCGCGCGGATGTAGGTGGTGTCATTGCCCGCCATGAACGAGACGAAGTCCTCGGCGAGGCCGCGGTGATCCTCCGGGCTGATGCGTCCGACGCACGGCGCCGCGCATTTGCCGATGTCGCCCAGCAGGCACGGCCGGCCGGTCAGCTCCGCACGGCGGTACACGCCATCGGAGCAGCTGCGCACCGGGAAGGCCTTGAGCATCAGGTCGACCGTGTCGCGGATCGCCCAGACCTTCGTATACGGGCCGAAGTAGCGGGCGTCCTTGAGGTTGCGGTTGCGGGTGACCATCACCCGCGGGATGCGGTCGCCCAGCGTCACGGCCAGGTACGGGTACGACTTGTCGTCGCGGAACTGGACGTTGAAGGGCGGGTTGAACTCCTTGATCCAGGTGTACTCGAGCTGGAGGGCCTCGAACTCGGTCGCGACGACCGTCCACTCCACGCTGTTCGCCGTCGTGACCATGCGGCGCGTGCGCTCGTGGAGGCTGCGCAGCGGCTGGAAATAGTTGCTGAGTCGCGCGCGCAGGTTCTTGGCCTTGCCGACGTAGAGCACGCGCCGGTTCGCGTCACGGAACCGGTACACTCCCGGCTGGGTCGGGATCTCCCCCGCCTTGGGCCGGTAGCTGACCGTGTCTGTGCGGGTCGGACTCACAGGCGGCATCTTACGCGGCGCCGCGGACACGCTCGGAGCCGATGGCGCCCTCCCCCTGCAGGATCTCCTTCAGGAAGTAGCCGGTGTGGCTTCCCGGCGCATCGGCGACCTGTTCCGGCGTTCCCGTCGCGATGACCGTTCCGCCGCCGGCTCCGCCCTCCGGACCCATATCGATGATCCAGTCAGCCGACTTGATGACGTCGAGGTTGTGCTCGATGACGATGACCGTGTTGCCCTTGTCGAGCAGGCCGTTCAGCACGAGCAGAAGCTTGCGCACGTCTTCGAAGTGGAGGCCGGTCGTCGGCTCGTCGAGCACGTACACGCTGCGCCCGTTCGACCGGCGCTGGAGCTCGGTCGCGAGCTTGACGCGCTGCGCCTCGCCTCCCGACAGGGTCGTGGCGCTCTGGCCGAGCCGCACGTAGCCGAGCCCGACGTCGACGAGGGTCTGCAGGAAGCGGTGGATCGCAGAGATCGGCCGGAAGAACTCCGCGGCCTCGCTGATCGGCATGTCCAGCACTTCGGCGATGTTCTTGCCCTTGTAGTGCACGGTCAGGGTGTCGCGGTTGTAGCGCGCTCCCCCGCACACCTCGCACGCCACGTAGACGTCGGGCAGGAAGTTCATCTCGATCTTGATGGTGCCGTCGCCCGCGCACGCCTCGCAGCGGCCGCCCTTGACGTTGAAGCTGAACCGTCCGGGCAGATAGCCGCGGGCCTTGGCCTCCGGCGTTTCCGAGAACAGGGTGCGGATGCGGTCGAAGACGCCCGTATAGGTCGCCGGGTTGGAGCGCGGGGTGCGGCCGATCGGTGCCTGGTCGACGTGCACGACCTTGTCGAGGTTCTCGAGGCCCGTCACGCTGCGGTGCTTGCCCGGCAGCTTGCGGGCGCCGTTGAGCTTGTTGGCGAGCACCCGGTACAGGATGTCGTTGACCAGGGACGACTTTCCCGAGCCGGAGACGCCCGTGACCGCCACGAACGCGCCGAGCGGGAAGTCGACGGAGACCTTCTTGAGGTTGTTCGCCTCCGCGTCGACGACCCGGATCACGCGCTTCTTGTCGATCTTCCTGCGCTTCTCGGGGATCGCGATCTCGCGCCGGCCGGCGAGGTAGTCGCCGGTGAGCGAGTCCGTGTTCGCGAGAAGGTCGTCATAGGAGCCCGAGTGCACCACGTGTCCGCCGTTGACACCTGCTCCCGGACCGATGTCGACGATCCAGTCGGCCGTGCGGATCGTGTCTTCATCGTGCTCGACGACGATCAGCGTGTTGCCCAGATCGCGGAGCGCGACGAGCGTGTCGATCAGACGGCGGTTGTCGCGCTGGTGGAGGCCGATGCTCGGCTCGTCGAGCACGTACAGCACGCCGGTGAGCCCGGAGCCGATCTGGGTGGCCAGGCGGATGCGCTGAGCCTCGCCTCCCGACAGGGTGGCAGCGGCACGCGCGAGATCGAGGTAGCTCAGACCCACCTGGATCAGGAAGTCGAGACGGATCTTGATCTCGCGCAGCACCTGCGCACCGATCTTCTGCTCGCGCTCGGTCAGGTGCAGCTTCTCCATGAACGCCCGAGCATCGGAAAGGCTGAGCAGCGACGCATCGGCGATGGAGGCGCCGTGCACGAGGACGGCCAGGACCTCCGGCTTGAGCCGCTTGCCCTTGCAGACCGCGCAGGGAACCTCGCGCAGGTACTCGGCCCAGCGGGCGCGCTGCGTGTCGGTCTCGGCCTGGGCGTACTGGCGCTCGATGTACGGCACCACACCCTCGAACCCGGACGTGTAGGACATCTCGCGGCCGTAGCGGTTCTTCCACCGCACCTTGACCTCGAAGTTGTCGCCGTTCAGCACGGCCTCTTTCACGTTCGCGGGAAGCTTCTTCCACGGCGTGTTGAGCGAGAAGCCGAGGTCGCGCGCGAGGCCGTCGAGCAGCTTCTCGTAGTAGTTGAACAGGCCCTTGCCCTGGGTCGTCCACGGGATGATGACGCCCTCGGCGATGCTGAGCGCGTCGTCGCCGAGAAGCAGGTCTTCGTCGACCGACATGCGGGTGCCGAGGCCCGAGCACTCGGGGCAGGCGCCGAACGGCGCGTTGAACGAGAACGTGCGCGGTTCGATCTCGGTGAGCTGGATGGGGTGGCCGTTCGGGCAGGACAGCTTCTCGCTGAACGACTGCCAGGCCTCCGTGCCCTCGCGGTCGACGAAGTTGACCTGCACAAGGCCGTCGGTCAGCCGCAGTGCGGTCTCGAGCGAATCGGTGAGGCGGCTCAGGATGTCCGGGCCGGCGACGAGACGGTCGACGACGACCGCGATGTCGTGCTTGTACTGCTTCTTGAGCGTCGGCGGATCGCTCAGCTGCACCTGCTGGCCGTCGACGAGGGCGCGCGAGTATCCGCTGGCGGCGAGCTCTTTGAAGAGGTCGACGAACTCGCCCTTCTTCTGCGAGATGACCGGGCTCACCACCATGTAGCGCGTACCCGCCTCGAGCTCCATGAGCTGGTCGGCGATCTGCTGCACCGTCTGACGCTGGATCTTCTCGCCGCAGACCGGACAGTGCGGAACGCCGATGCGCGCCCAGAGGAGTCGCATGTAGTCGTAGATCTCGGTGATCGTGCCGACCGTCGACCGCGGGTTGCGGTTGGTGGACTTCTGGTCGATGGAGACCGCGGGGCTCAGGCCCTCGATGAAGTCGACATCGGGACGGTCGACCTGACCGAGGAACTGGCGAGCGTAGGCCGAAAGCGACTCCACGTAGCGCCGCTGCCCCTCGGCGAAGATCGTGTCGAACGCGAGCGACGACTTGCCCGATCCGGACAGGCCGGTGAAGACCACCATCGAGTCGCGCGGAATTTCGAGGTCGACGTTGTGCAGATTGTGCACGCGCGCGCCGCGGACGCTCAGGTGCGATCCCACGACCTTGCTCGGCTTCGCGAACGCCGACGCTCCGCCCCTGTCGTCACTGGAGTCCACGCCGTCGAAACCCGTATCCCCGCTCATTCTCAGACTGCTCACTCGTTCCATTCTCCGCTATTTCCGCCGTCGCCCCGGTGTCTGTTCGCCCACCGCGCACGCGCGCAGCGCCCCCACGGGATGGTTCGAAGCTTTGTTCGATTCTAGCGCTCCGACAACACGATTCGCGAACACGCGCGAGCGTACGCCCGACCACCGACATTCGCCGACGACAGTGGTCGACGCGCGCGCTCAGTCCCGCGGCCGGGCGAGGAGGAGCGCGGCCAGCAGCCCGACCAGCCCGATGATCGCGACCCCGGAGACGAGCGCGAGCCAGGGCGCTGCCGCGGGTCGGGCAACCAGCAGCAGCACGACCGCCGCGACCTGCACGGGCAGCTGGATCAGGACGAAGCGGCGCAGCGAGGGCAGCAGCACGGCGGGCTGGAAGCGTGCGGACGGGGGCAGGACGAGCATCCACGCCGCCAGCACGTGCAGCAGATGCACGGCAGCGATCAACGCGAGCAGGCGCGGGGTCAGGGTCCCCGGCTCCAGGAGTGTCGAGAACGCCAGCACCGCGATTAGGGCCCAGGCCACCCGCCAGCGCGGCACGACGACCGCTATTCCGGTCAGGACGACCGCGAGCGCCGGCCACGGCCCGCTCGGCGCCGTGGTCACCGCGAGGGGCACGGCGACCAGGGCGAACGCCACCCGGAGCGCCCAGGACGGGAGGGTCGGGCCGAGGTCGGGAGCCGGGTGCTCGGCCGCACGCCCCTCGGAACCCGCCGCGCTCACCGTCGCCTCCGTGGAGTTGCGAGACGCCGCAGCACCGCATCGCGGTCCGGCGACGACCACACCAGCAGCTCGGCCCCCGACGCACGCAGGCGGTCCAGCCGGAGCCGCCGCTCGAGGTCGACGACGCGGAGCGCGAGCCGCTCGCGAGCGGGCAACTCGTCCACACTGCGCGGCGGGAGCACGTCGACCACGATGACGCGGTGGCCGGCCGCTCGCCAGGTGAGCGCCAGCCGGGTCGCCTGGTCGTCGAGGAACGTCGACATTACCAAGACGACGGCGCCCTGCGCCAGCCGCGGCGCCCGCGCGCGCTCGGTCGCCGCGCCGTGCGCCGTGGTCAGCTCGACGGCGCGCAGCACCCTGCTGAGGTGGCGCACTCCCGCGCGCGGCGGGAGTGCGCGGCGCGCGTCGGAGAGATCGTCGAAACCGACGCGGTCCGACACGCCGGCGTAGGCGTCGGCGAGCGAGACCGCGGCCTCCCTGGCCAGGTCGAGGGAGGTCGCTCCCGGCCGCGGGTAGGGCGCGGCCCAGCCGGCGACGGCGCCGGGGACGTCGTCGCGTGCGTCCACGACGAGCTGGATCGCGGCATCCGAGGTCGCCGTCGTCCGCCGGACGTACAGCTCCCCCGGCCGCTGGGCCAGGCGCGCCGTGGCCTTCCAATCGATCCGGCGCAAGCGGTCACCCGGCCGGAAGCGGTCGATGTCGCGGAACTCGCCGCCGTCGCCCGGGCGCGTCGAGACGTGCCCGCCCGTCAGACCGAGAAGCCGCACGGGCAACGGGAGGCTCCGCACCATTTGCGGCTTCGGGCGAACCACCCGCTCCGCGACCGCCGGGCTGCCGGGATCGCCGACCCACGCCGCGTCCGGCCCGATCCCTCGGGCTGCGATGGACAGGATGCGCTGCGGACCGGAGTGCGAGGCCGCGACGCGGAAGTGGAGCCGCCGAGCGGATGCCGGGGTCACGAGTGCATCCTCCGGCTCCCGGTCGGAGCGTCGGATCCGGAGATGGACGCCGTCGACCCGCCCGTCCGCCTCGGCCACCGCGTCGACCCGCACACGTCCGTCCGGGTCGTCGCCGCCGATGACCACGCTCGCCCGGGTCGCCGCGGCATCCGGCCGCGACGACCAGCCGATCACCGCCGTCAACAGCAGCGGAGCCGCTACCAGGACGAGTTCGAGCCGCGACATCACGAACGCCGCGACCAGGCAGACTGCCGCGACGATGGCCGCGGCAGTGACCGCCGGGCTCAGCGACCAGCGCGAGCCGCCCTCGGCCGGCTCCGGACGCCGGCGAGGCCCGGGCATGCGCGCCCGCGACCACAGCGACATCAGGGGGCGGTCTCCCGCTCGCGTGCGCCGACCGTCGGCGGCCCCGGCACGCCGGAGACGACCTCCAGCACGACCTGAGACGCGCTCACACCGCTGGTCCACGCCTGCACGGTGAGCGTCAACCGGTGCGCGAGCACCGGGACGGCTACGCGCTTGACGTCGTCGGGGATGACGAAATCGCGTCCCGCGAGGACCGCGAGCGCCCGGGCGACCAGCAGCAGTCCCTGCGATCCGCGCGGGGAGGCTCCCACCTCCACCGAGCGGTGCCGGCGGGTGGCCGCCGCGAGGGCGACGCAGTACGCGGCGATGTCCGGATCGACATCCACGCGTTCGACACCGGCCTGCATCGCCAGGAGGGTCTGCGCGTCCATGACCGGTTCGACCGTCGCGACCTCGTGGCGGCGGGCGATGCGCGCGAGCAGCACCTGCGTCTCGCCGGCCGCATCGGGGTAGCCGACGCCGAGACGCACCATGAAGCGGTCGAGCTGGGCCTCCGGGAGCGCGTACGTGCCCTCCGATTCGATCGGGTTGGCGGTCGCGACGACGTGGAACGGCCGGGGAAGCGCGAAGCTCCGGCCTTCCACCGACACCTGCCCCTCGGCCATGGCCTCCAGCAGCGCCGACTGCGTCTTGGGCGACGTGCGGTTGATCTCGTCGGCGAGGAACAGCCCAGTGAACACCGGCCCCGGCCGGAACTCGAACTCCGCCGTCGACGGCACATAGACGAACGAGCCGGTGATGTCGGACGGGAGGAGGTCGGGGGTGCACTGCAGCCGGCGGAAGTCGAGCCCGACCGCGCTCGCGATACTGCGGGCAGCGAGGGTCTTGCCGAGGCCGGGAACGTCCTCGAACAGCACGTGACCGCCGGCGAGGACGGTGGCCAGCGCGATCTGCAGCGGCTCGTGCATCCCGACGACGACGCTCTCGACGCGCGCGAGGACCTCCGCGCCGAGGCGGGAGACCTCCTCGACGGACAGCGGAGCGAGCGTGCCGGTGATGTCGGCGTCGCTGGTGGACGTGGCGGGATCGGGGGTCATGCGGCTCCAGACGTGTCGGAGGTGAGCGAGGAGGTCGATGGGTCGACCTGCCGCGCGGTCTGCGCGAGCGCCTCCAGCCGGGACAGCGACGTGGCGAAGTCGCGCGGGCGGGGCGCGGCAGCACTGCCCTTGCGGAGCATGGCGGCGGTGTCGTCGCCGAGGAGAGCGGCGACCTCGGCAGCGGAGGCCGGGTCGTCCAGTCGCACGCCGTGCCGGTCGAGGACTTCGGCGGCGACCCCGCGGAGCCGGCGGACCGCCTCCGGTGACACCCGGCCGCCGCGCGCACCGAGCGACCAGCCCAGCTGGACGACATCGCGGCGCGCGCCCGGACGGGGCTGCGGCGACGGCACCCTCCACGTCACGTCGGCCTGGTCGCCGAGCAGCGACAGCACAGCACCGAGTGCGAAGACCACGGCTCCGAGCCCTGCCGCGTGCGGTGCATCCATCCCGAAGAACCACGCTGCGGTGCCCACGATCGCTCCGGCGAGAACGCACCCGATCGCCCGCCTGACCATGCGCGCTCGCGTCATCGGACGGAACCGCCTGTCGTGCTCGTGCCTGCGCTCGCTCCCGCGGCCTCCCCTGCTCGCCAGGACGAGCGCAACGCCTCGATCGCCGCTCGCGCGCCGTCGACATCGGCGGCGGTCACCGGGGCGTCGCTGAACCGCGCACGCAGGTAGAGGTCGAGCAGGTCGCGAGCCGCCGCCCGGTCCGATGCCACGCGAGCCATGACGCGGCCGACGAACTCCCCCGGTGTCTCGGCGGGCATGCGGTGGACGCCGCTATCGGCCGCTCCCTCCTCGAGGCCCAGCCACGCGCGCTCGATGGCGTCGCGCGGCTCCCTTCCTTCGCCGAGGAGGTCGAGCGCGCGGTCGAGGCCGCGCCGCACCCGCTCGGGCCGAGGCTGTTCGGGCGGGTCCGGAGCGATCGAGCCGTCCGCCGATCCGGCGACCTCGCCGGGCACGCCCGGGGATTCGAGCCGGAGTCGCCGGCGCAGATAACGCCAGAGCAGTGCGAGGAGGACGACTACCGCGAGCACGACGAGCGCGTAGGTCACCCAGGTGAGGTCGATCCGCGTCTCGTGGGCGATCTCCTGGGGCGCAGGCGTGCCGGTCGCCTGACGCTGCTCCCCCGGGCGCGGCTGGAGGTCCGCGGCCGGCGGTGTGAATCGCAACCCCGTGTAGGCGGGCGCGCCTTGGAACGCCAACGCGATGCCGGACAGCGCCAGCAGCGCCGCAGCGGCGACGACGATTCCCCGCCGCTGCCGCGTCCGCGTCACCTTCGAGCCCACCCTGCCACCGTAGCCCCACCGCGGTCGGCGTGCGCCGAGCACTCCTCAGCCGTGACCATCCGGACGCGGGCTCAGCCCAGGTGACCGGCCTTCTCCATCTGCCGCAGATCGCGCTTGAGGTCGGAGAGCTCGTCGCGCAACCGCGCCGCCAGCTCGAACTTCAGCTCTCCTGCCGCCGCCAGCATCTGGCCGTTGAGATCGGCGATCAGCCCCTCCAGCTCGGCCGCGCCCTGCGCCGCGATGCCGCCGTTGCGCAGGTTCGGGGTCGGACTCTTGCGACGCTGCTCGCGGCCGGCCAGAATCCGTGCCGTGTCGGCCTCCTCGCGGGCGAGCACATCCGTGATGTCGGCGATGCGCTTGCGCAGCGGCTGGGGATCGATGCCGTTCGCCCGGTTGTACTCGATCTGGAGCTCACGACGACGGTCGGTCTCTTCGATGGCGTTCTTCATCGAGTCGGTCAGGACGTCGGCATACATGTGCACCTCGCCCGAGACGTTTCGGGCGGCACGACCGATGGTCTGGATGAGGGACGTCGACGACCGCAGGAAGCCCTCCTTGTCGGCGTCGAGGATCGCGACGAGCGAGACCTCGGGGAGGTCGAGGCCCTCGCGGAGCAGGTTGATGCCCACGAGCACGTCGTAGACGCCGGCCCGCAGCTCTGTGAGGAGCTCGACGCGGCGCAGGGTGTCGACGTCGGAGTGGAGGTAGCGGACCTTCACTCCGGCCTCCGCGAGGAAGTCGGTGAGCTCCTCCGCCATCTTCTTGGTCAGCGTGGTGACGAGGATGCGCTCGTCGCGCTCGACGCGCACGCGGATCTCCTCGAGCAGGTCGTCGATCTGGCCCTTCGTCGGCTTGACCACGATCTGCGGGTCGACCAGGCCGGTCGGGCGGATGATCTGCTCGACCACGCCGTCCGCGACGCCCATCTCGTACTGCCCAGGCGTCGCCGAGAGGTACACGGTCTGGCCGACGCGGTCTTTGAACTCGTTCCAGCGCAGCGGACGGTTGTCGAGTGCGCTCGGCAGCCGGAAGCCGTGCTCGACGAGTGTGCGCTTGCGGGAGGCATCGCCTTCGTACATCGCGCCGATCTGCGGCACTGTCACGTGCGACTCGTCGATCACGACGAGGAAGTCGTCGGGGAAGTAGTCGAGCAGACAGTTGGGCGCCTCGCCCGGCTGACGCCCGTCGATGTGGCGCGAGTAGTTCTCGATGCCCGAGCAGAAGCCGATCTGCTCCATCATCTCGAGGTCGAACTGGGTGCGCATGCGCAGCCGCTGGGCCTCCAGCAGCTTGCCCTCGCGCTCCAGCTCCTGCAGGCGCTCGCGCAGCTCCTCCTGGATGGTGCCGATCGCTCGTTGCATGGTCGCCGGGCTGGCCGCGTAGTGCGTCGCAGGGAAGACCGACACCGCGTCCATCTTCTGCAGCACCTCGCCGGTCAGCGGGTGGAGCGAGTACAGCGCCTCGATCTCGTCGCCGAACAGCTCGACGCGGACGGCGTGCTCCTCGTACATCGGGATGATCTCGATCGTGTCGCCGCGCACGCGGAACTTGCCGCGCGAGAAGTCGACGTCGTTGCGCTCGTACTGCATCGCAACGAAGCGACGGATCAGCGCGTCGCGGCCGACGCTCTGGCCGACCTGGAGGGCGACCATCGCCTCCAGGTACTCCTCGGCCGCGCCGAGGCCGTAGATGCAGGAGACCGTGGAGACCACCACGACGTCGCGGCGGCTGAGCAGCGAGTTCGTGGTGGAGTGGCGCAGGCGCTCGACCTCGGCGTTGACCGAGGAGTCCTTCTCGATGAAAGTGTCCGTCTGCGGCACGTAGGCCTCGGGCTGGTAGTAGTCGTAGTACGAGACGAAGTACTCGACCGCGTTGTTGGGGAGCAGCTCCCGGAACTCGTTGGCGAGCTGCGCGGCGAGCGTCTTGTTGTGCGCGAGCACGAGCGTCGGCCGCTGCACCTGCTCGACCAGCCACGCAGTCGTCGCGGACTTTCCGGTTCCGGTCGCACCGAGCAGGACGACGTCGGTCTCGCCCGCGTTGATA
Organism: Leifsonia sp. Leaf336; assembly: GCF_001423695.1. Taxonomy (GTDB): domain Bacteria; phylum Actinomycetota; class Actinomycetes; order Actinomycetales; family Microbacteriaceae; genus Leifsonia. The sequence goes on along the minus strand of NZ_LMOZ01000001.1, from coordinate 1,509,723 downwards.
CGGGCGGCGAGCTCGGCGATCGCCTTGGGCTGATCGCCGTTCGGCTCGTACTCGCTGACGACCTCGAACGGGCGGACGAGACGGGTGGCTTGCATGATCCCAGTCTAGGAACGACCACCGACATCGCGGCCCGCTCTCGCTGAGAGCGGAACCGCGCCCGACGGAATCAGGAGCGCAGGCTCTCCCAGAGCTCGTCGACCTGCTCGATCGTCTGCGCCAGACTGCCGTCGGTGTCGATCACGACGTCGGCCACGGCCAGTCGCTGCTCGTCGGAGGCCTGGGAGCCGATGCGGCGCTCGGCCTCCTCGGCCGCCATCCCGCGCAGCCGCACGAGGCGGTCGGCGCGCGTCGCCGCCGAGGCGTGCGCGACGACCACGAGGTCGAACGGGTACTCGTTGGCCGATTCGACCAGGAGCGGAACGTCGTAGACGACGATCGCCGCGGGATCCGCCGCCGCGGCCGCGTCGAAACGCGCGGTGGAGGCCGCGAGCACTGCGGGATGGGTGATCCCGTTGAGCTTCTGGAGGGCCTCCGCATCGCCGAAGACGATCGCGCCGAGCGCCGGGCGGTCGAGGCTGCCGTCCGCTGCGATGACGCCGTCGCCGAACGTACGCGCGATCTCGGCGAGGGCCGGGGTGCCCGGCTCGACGACCTCGCGCGCGATGCGGTCGGCGTCGACGACGACGGCGCCGAGTTCGGCGAGACGGGAGGCGATGGTCGATTTTCCGGAGGCGATCCCGCCGGTGAGTCCGATCAGCTGCACGGCACCCAGCCTATCGGCCCGTCGAACTGCGCCGAGGAGCGCGTTGCCGTGCGGGAGCGCTTAACGCCGGAACGGCCGGCCCCGAAGGACCGGCCGCTCACGGATGAGACGTGTCTCAGTTGTTGGAGCTGAGCTTCTCGCGCAGCGCCGCGAGGGACTCGTCGTCGGCGAGGGTGCCGCCCGTGCCCGTCTCGCTGGAGTACGAAGAGGAACCGCTGTCGGAGGCCGCCTCCTCGATGCCCTTGGCGACCTGACGCTTGTGAGCCTCCCAGCGAGCCTGAGCCGCAGCGTACTGCTGCTCCCACTCGTCGCGCTGGGTCTCGAAGCCTTCCTTCCACTCGTTGGTCTCCGGGTCGAAGCCCTCGGGGTACTTGTAGTTCCCCTGGTCGTCGTACTCGGTGACCATGCCGTAGAGGGCCGGGTCGAACTCGGTGCCTTCGGGGTCGACGCCCTCGTTCGCCTGCTTGAGGCTGAGCGAGATGCGGCGGCGCTCCAGGTCGATGTCGATGACCTTGACGAAGACCTCTTCGCCGACCGACACGACCTGCTCGGCGAGCTCGACGTGCTTGCCGGAGAGCTCGGAGATGTGCACCAGGCCCTCGATGCCGTCTGCGACGCGCACGAACGCACCGAACGGAACCAGCTTCGTGACCTTGCCCGGAGCGACCTGACCGATCGCGTGGGTGCGGGCGAAGACCTGCCACGGGTCCTCCTGGGTCGCCTTGAGCGACAGCGAGACCCGCTCGCGGTCCAGGTCGACCTCGAGGATCTCGACGGTTACCTCCTGGCCGACCTCGACGACCTCGGAAGCGTGCTCGATGTGCTTCCAGGACAGCTCGGAGACGTGCACGAGGCCGTCCACGCCGCCCAGGTCGACGAACGCGCCGAAGTTGACGATCGAGGACACGACACCCTTGCGGACCTGACCCTTGTGCAGGTTGTTCAGGAACGTGGTGCGGGACTCCGACTGGGTCTGCTCCAGCAGCGCGCGACGCGACAGGACCACGTTGTTGCGGTTCTTGTCGAGCTCGAGGATCTTGGCCTCGATCTCCTGGCCCAGGTACGGGGTCAGGTCGCGGACGCGGCGCAGCTCGATGAGCGACGCCGGCAGGAAGCCGCGCAGGCCGATGTCGACGATCAGGCCGCCCTTGACGACCTCGATGACCGTACCGGTGACGACACCGTCGGCCTCCTTGATCTTCTCGACATCGCCCCAGGCGCGCTCGTACTGCGCACGCTTCTTGGACAGGATGAGGCGACCCTCTTTGTCCTCCTTCTGGAGAACGAGCGCCTCGACGGTGTCGCCGACCTCGACGACCTCGCTGGGGTCGACGTCGTGCTTGATGGAAAGCTCGCGGGAGGGGATGACACCCTCGGTCTTGTAGCCGACGTCGAGGAGGACCTCGTCGCGGTCGATCTTGACGACGGTGCCCTCGATGAGGTCTCCGTCGTTGAAGAACTTCAGCGTCTTTTCGACCGCGGCAAGAAAGTCTTCAGCAGACCCGATGTCGTTGACGGCGACCTGCTTCGGTGCCTTGTCGGTCGTTGCGGTTGTCATGTAGTGGATGCTCCGTAATGGACATAAATCAGGCCGAGCGCGAACCTCTGTGGGTGTCTTCCGCGAACGGCAGGCGGATGTGGATGTCACACAAGTGACGGTCTAGTCTACCGACTGCGTTACGGATGGAGCAACTCGCGCCGAGCGACGATGTCGCGGAGCGCCGGCTCGAGCTCCGGATACTCGAACGTGAAGCCGGCGGCGAGCAGCCGCTCGGGCACCACCCAGCGGCTCTTCAGCACCAGCTCGGTCTCTGTGCGGATCGCCGCCGACCCGAGCTCGAGCATCCACCGGGTGGCCGGCAGGCCGACGGAGACGCCGAGTACACGACGCAGCGTCGCCATCATCGTGCGGTTGTCGACCGGGTTCGGGGACGCGATGTTGACCGGGCCGTCGAGCGCCGCCGTGCGGAGGAACTCGATCGCTCCCAGGACGTCGCGGAGGTGCACCCAGCTGAACCGCTGCCGGCCGCCGCGTGCGCGGAACTCGTGGAACGTGCCCGCATTGCGGCGAGCCGTCGTCGCGAACCAGCGACCGTCGAGCTGCGGGCCGCCGAGACCGGAGCGGACGAGCCGGATGAGGGGCGCCAGCGCGGAGCCGTCGCCGAGCACGATCGCCATGCGCAGCGCGACCCGTCGCGTGCCGGGGAGCTCCCCCTCGAAGAACTCGGCCTCCCACGCCCGCGCGACGTTCACCGAGAACCCGGTGCCGAGCTCGCCCGTGGACTCGGTCATCGGCCGGTCCTCCGCGTGACGGTAGATGGTCGCCGTGGAGGCGTTGAACCAGACGGGAGGCGGTGCGTCGGAGGCGGCCACGGCCTCCCGGAGCGCCCGGGTCGTCTGCAGCCGCGAGCGGAAGATCTCGGCGCGGTTCGCGTCGCCGTAGCGGCAGTTGACGCTCTTGCCCGCGAGGTTGATCAGCACGTCGGCACCCGTGACAGCCTGCCGCAGCGCGGCGGGATCGTCCCAGCGCGCGTCGGCGCCGTCGCGCCCGACGAGCAGCACGGTCGCCCCGGCCGCGCGATAGTGTCCGGCCAGATACCGCCCGATGAAACCGGACGCACCGGCGATGACGATCCGCTCGCTCACTCGCTCCCCCGCGTGATCCCGTAGCGGAAGGCGCCCGCGTACTGGTACACCCTACCGATCAGCGGCACCCGGACGACGATGGAGACCACCTGCGCTTCCCGCGCATCGTCGTACCGCTCGGTGAGGGCGACGACCGGCGCCAGCCGACGCGGGATGGTCAGCCGGCGCCTCCCCACGCGCACCGCGACGCGGCGCGACACCAGTCGCAGCGCACCGTCGGTCACCCGGGCGGCGAACCACGCCTCCACCACGGCGGGCGATCCCAGCCGGTCGACGACCAGTGCACCCTCGACGCCGATCTCGTCGCGCATCTCGAGCGTGCGCCCGCGGAGCTCGAACCTCCGGACGGCTCGGACCGCCGGGCCTCCATCGGCAGAGACGACCGGCACGTTCTCGACGGTGAACGGAACATCGCGCTGCCACACCGGGAACATCACGTGCGCCGGCGCGAACAGCGCGAGGACCGGCCAGAGCCATCGCCGCGGCGTGCCGACGGTGTCGAACACGCCGCGGCCCCGGCCAGTCGAGCCGGACGGGATGGCGTCGAAGTAGGCGCGCAGGCGCGGATGGAGCTCGTCGAACGCCGGGCCGAGCACGGCCCGGTACGGGGAGGTCATCGCGGCTGCGCGCCCTTCTGCGGAACGGTCGCTCAGCCGAGCAGCGCCGACTGCAGCGTGTCGAGGCCGACGCCGCCGATGTCGAGCGCCCTCTTGTGGAACGTCTTGATGTCGAACGACGCCCCCTCACGGCGCGCGTACTCGTCGCGCAACTGCTCCCAGATGCGCTGGCCGATCTTGTACGACGGCGCCTGCCCCGGCCACCCGAGGTAGCGATTGACCTCGAATCGCACGAAGCCCTCGTTCATGTTGACGTTCTCGGCGAGGAAACCGAACGCGTACTCACCCGTCCACGGGCCGGACCCGTCGGGCAGCTGCTTCTCGAGGTGCACACCGATGTCGAGCACCACACGGGCGGCGCGCATCCGCTGGCCGTCGAGCATCCCGAGACGGTCGGCCGGGTCGTCGAGGTAGCCCAGCTGCTCCATCAGGCGCTCCGCGTAGAGCGCCCAGCCCTCGGCGTGACCCGAAGTGCCCGCGATCCGGCGCCACGAGTTCAGCTGCGCCTTGTTGTAGGTCGCCTGCGCGATCTGGAGGTGGTGGCCGGGAACACCCTCGTGGTAGACGGTGGTCAGCTCGCGCCAGGTGTCGAACTCGGTGACGCCCTCGGGGACGCTCCACCACATGCGGCCGGCGCGGGCGAAGTCGTCGCTCGGGCCCGTGTAGTAGATGCCGCCCTCCTGCGTGGGGGCGATCATGCACTCCAGGCGGCGGATCTCGACGGGGATGTCGAAGTGCGAGCGGCCGAGCTCCTCGATCGCGCGGTCGCTGGTCTCCTGCATCCACTTCTGGAGGGCGTCGGTGCCGTGCAGCTTGCGGGACGCGTCGCCGTCGAGGAAGGCGATCGCCTCTCGCACCGAGGCGCCCGGCTTGATCTCGTTCGCGATCGACTCCTGCTCTGCGACCATGCGTGCGAGCTCCTCGATGCCCCACTCGTACGTCTCGTCGAGATCGACGGTGGCGCCGAGGAAGTCGCGGGATGCGAGGGCGTAGAGCTCCCGGCCGACGGCATCCTTCTCGGGCGCATGGGAGGCGAGCTCGTCTTGCAGGAACGACGCCAGCTTCGCGTACGCGGCGGCGGACTCGGCCGCGCCCGATGCCAGGTCGGCCCTGAGCGACTCCGGAAGCTCCCCCTCGCCAGCCTTGGCCGACCCGGTGAACTCGAAGAAGAAGCCGCTGTCGGCGACCTGCTTGTTCGCCTGCGTCAGCACCTCCCGCACCTGGCGGATCGCCGGCACGTTGCCCGCGGCGATGCCGCTGCGGAGGGTCTCGATGTAGCCGTCCATCGCGCCCGGAAGGTTGTGGAGCCGCTTCGCGACGTTCGCCCAGTCGTCCTCCGTGTCGGTCGGGAGGAGGTCGAAGATGTCGCGCAGCTCTTGCGCGGGCGACGCGATCACGTTGAGGTCGCGTTGGTTGAAACCGGCCTCGTGCTTCTCGATCGTGAGCTCGAGCTCGCGGGAGAGGTCCATCTTGGTGACGCGGTCGATGTCGTCGACCGGCTCCGCCTGACGGATCTTCGCGAGGGTCTCGCGCACCGCGGCGACGGACTGCTCGGCTCCGCTCGGCGAATAGTCCGAGTACTCGCCCTCGCGACCGGGTCGGCCGAGCCAGACGTGGTACTCGGGGTGGAGCTCCAACTGGGTGTCGACCCACTCGTCTGCGATCGTGTCGATCGGAGTGGGTTCGCGCTTCTCTGCGTTCGTCATGATCCGACCCTATCGAGGCCCCAACCGCCTCGGCAGGGCAGGCGCGGAATTGTGGAGAAGACGCCGTGAATCCGCCCTGTGCAGAACCCTCGCAGAGCCTCAGTCGCCGCTGCCGGTGATCTCTCCCGACGAGGCGTTCCCAGGTCGCCTGGTGCGCTCACGACGGTCGAGCTCATCCTGGAGGGCGACGAAGAAGCGATCGATCTCTCCGAGGCGGCGTGTGTACAGCATCGTGTCCACGCCGCGCGCCCTGCCGACGGCGTCGAACTCGATACGCGTGTGCGTCTCGTCGACCGGCACGAACCGCAGGTGCGGCTCGAAGAGCACCCAGCCCGAGGCCAGCTGCGCGAACGGGTCCATCAGGCTCGTCCCCCTCAGCGCCTCCCGGACGAATCCGGGCGCCTCGTCGAGGGGGATCGGCACGACCTCGCTCGGAATGCGGCGCGGAACGACAGCCTTCTTCGAGCGCTTCCGCGGCTCCAACTCGCCCATGACCTGCAGGGTAGTCGCGTGGGGAGCGATCGTCAGTGGGCGGCGGCGTCCCAGTTCGCGCCGCGGCCGATCTGCACGTCGAGGGGCACACGGAGGTCGGCGGCGCCCGCCATGCGGGTGCGCACGATGCTCTCGAGCGCGTCCCACTCCCCCGCGGCGACCTCGAAGATGAGCTCGTCGTGGACTTGGAGCAGCATCCGCGACTGCAAGCCGCCGTCGATCAGGTCGCCGGCGATCCCGAGCATCGCGATCTTCATGATGTCGGCCGCCGAACCCTGGATGGGCGCGTTGAGCGCCTGACGCTCGGCGTTCTCGCGCAGCACCCGGTTGGTGCTGGTCAGGTCGGCGAACGGCCGGCGACGGCCGAAGATCGTCTCGGTGTAGCCGTCGACCCTGGCGATCTCGACGACGCTGCGCAGGTAGTCGCGCACCGCGCCGAAACGCTCGAAGTACCCGGCCATCAGGTCACGGGCCTCCTTCGTCTCGATGCGCAGTTGCTTGGAGAGGCCGAACGGGCTGAGACCGTAGGCGAGGCCGTACGACATGGCCTTGACCTTGGTGCGCATGAGCGAGGTGACGTCCTCCGGTGCGACACCGAAAACGCGCGCGCCGACGAAACGGTGGAGGTCCTCCCCCGCGTTGAACGCCTCGATGAGGCCAGGGTCTTCGGAGAGATGCGCCATGATCCGCATCTCGATCTGCGAGTAATCCGCGGTCAGCAGCGTCTCGTACTCCTCCGCGCTGCGGAAGGCCGAACGGATCTCGCGCCCCTCCTCGGTGCGGATCGGGATGTTCTGGAGGTTGGGGTCGTTCGACGAGATGCGACCCGTGCTCGTGCCGGTCTGGTCGTACGTGGTGTGGATTCGGTCGTCGGAGGTGACGGAACGCTCCAGCGTCTCCACGATCTGCTTGAGCTTTGTCGCGTCGCGGTGCTGCAGCAGCAGGTCGAGGAACGGGTGCGGGTTGCTCTCCTGGAGGTCGGCGAGGGACTGCGCGTCGGTCGAGTAGCCCGTCTTGGTGGAACGGGTCTTCGGCATCCCGAGCTCGTCGAAGAGCACCTGCTGCAGCTGCTTGGGCGATCCCAGGTTGAGCTCGTGGCCGACCTCGGCGTACGCGCGGGCGGCATAGTCGTTCGCCTTGTCGGTGAGCTCGCCGCGCAGACGCCTCAGTACGGCCGTGTCGATCGACACGCCGGTCAGCTCCATCTCTGCCAGCACCGCGACCAGCGGAAGCTCGATGTCGTCGAGCACACGGCGTGTGCCCTCGTCGAGCGCGATCATCTGGCCCTCGGCGACACGGCGGATGTACCAGGCCTCGGTCGCGGGGCTCACCGCGTCGTTGATGGGCACCAGCTGGTTGGGGTCGGAGACCGGCAGGGTCTCACCGAGCACCTCGTACACCTGCTCGGCCAACGACTGGGGCGCGGCGCCCGGCTTGACGAGCCAGGAGGCGATGCGGGTGTCGAACGCGAGGCCGTCTACCACAAAGCCCGCGCGGCTCAGCGCCTTGAATTGCGGCTTCGCGTGGAAGAAGTACTTGGGAGCGCTGCTCGCGATCCACTCCTCCAGAGCCTCGTAGTCGCGGCGGCCGGCGGCCCACGGCACGTAGACGGTGTCGTCGGCGGCAGCGAGGCCGAAGCCGGTGATACCCGCGGGGCCGGTCTCCAGCTGCACAGCGACGGCCTGCCCGTCGGCGGAGGCCTTGGACAGCCAGTTGGCCAGCTCTTCGTCGACCAGGGTGCGCACGACGGGAGCGCTCACCGCGCCGACGTCACCGTGTTCGAGGTTGCTCGCGGCGCCGTCGAGCAGACCCTCCTCTGCGGCGGCCTTCATGAGCCGGTCGAGCAGCGTCTTGAACTGAAGGCGGGCGAAGATGTCGCGCACGGCGTTCTCGTTGAGCGGCTTGCGCTCGAGGTCGGCCGGGGTGACGTCGAGCTGCACGTCGTCGAGGAGCTTGTTGAGCCGGCGGTTGCGGAGCGCGTTCTCTTTCTGGTCGCGCAGGTTCTGCCCCACGACACCCTTGATCTCGTCGGCGTGCTCGACGATGTTCTCGACGGTGCCGTACTGCTGCACCCACTTGACGGCGGTCTTCTCGCCGACCTTGTCGATGCCGATGAGGTTGTCGCTGGTCTCGCCGACCAGAGCCGCGATCTCGGGGTACTGGTGCGGCTCGACGCCGTAGCGCTCGCGCACCGCGGCCGGGTCGTAGACCTTGAGCTCGGAGACGCCGCGCACGTTCGGATAGAGCAGCGTCACGTCGTCGTTGACGAGCTGAAGAGTGTCGCGGTCACCGGAGACCAGCAGGACGTGGTAGCCCTGCTCCTTGCCCTGCCGGGCGAGCGTCGCGAGGACGTCGTCGGCCTCGTAGTCCTCTTTGGCGATGGTGGTGATGTTCATCGCGTGGAGGGCCTCCTGCAGGAGCGGGATCTGGCCGACGAACTCGGACGGCGTCTCGCTGCGGGTTCCCTTGTACTCCGGGTATTCGCGCGTGCGGAACGAGTAGCGCGAGATGTCGAAGGCCACGGCGATGTGCGTCGGACGCTGCTGCTGGAGCAGGTTGATCAGCATCGCGATGAAGCCGTGGATGCCGTTCGTGTGCTGACCCTCGCGGTTGACGAAGCTGTCGACGGGCAGAGCGTAGAAGGCCCGGAATGCCAGCGAATGGCCGTCGATGACGAGAAGGGTAGGCTTTTCGGAGTCTGACACCAGGCAAGCCTACAAGGGGCGGGTGACACTCTCAGACGACCGCCCACCACCACACCGACGACCCGGGAGGGGCTGCAGATGACCGAGGACGCGCTGGCGTACGTGAAGCAGCGGGGGCTCGGCGCCCTGGCCGACAAGATGGGCATCGAGATCGTCGAGTTCAGCGTCGAGCGCGCGGTCGCGCGCATGCCCGTGCTCGGCAACACGCAGCCCGCCGACCTCCTGCACGGAGGTGCTTACGTGGTGCTCGGCGAGTCGCTCGGATCGATGTCGGCGAACCTCCACGCCGGCGAAGGCCGCCTCGCGGTCGGCATCGAGATCAACGCCTCCCACACGCGTTCGGCGACCAGCGGCTACGTGACCGGCGTCTGCACGCCCATCCACCTCGGTCGCACGCTCACGACGCACGAGATCACCGTCACCGACGATCGCGGCCGCCGCTGCTCGACCATCCGCATCACGAACCTGATCAAAGACCTGTAGCGCCCGGCGGGCCCCGAGTTACTTCTTGGGGGCGAGCTGCTCGATGATCGCCTGGGCGACGTCGTGCATGGTGAGGCGGCGGTCCATCGACGCCTTCTGGATCCAGCGGAACGCGTCGGGCTCGCTGAGTCCCATCTTCTCGTTGAGGAGGCCCTTGGCGCGGTCGACCAGCTTGCGGGTCTCGAAACGCTGCACCATGTCGGAGACCTCGGCCTCCAGCGCGATGATCTGCTGGTAACGCGCGAGGGCGATCTCGATCGCCGGCAGGAGGTCGTTGGGGGTGAACGGCTTGACGACGTAGGCCAGTGCACCGGCCTCGGTCGCGCGCTCCACGAGCTCCTTCTGGCTGAACGCGGTCAGCAGAACGACCGGCGCGATGTGGTTCTTGGAGAGCCGCTCAGCCGCGGAGATGCCGTCGAGCTGGGGCATCTTGACGTCCATGACGACCAGGTCGGGGCGCAGCTCGGTCGCGAGCGCGACCGCGGTCTCGCCGTCTCCGGCCTCGCCGACGACCTCGAAACCGTTGTCGCGCAGTGTCTCGACGATGTCGAGCCGGATGAGCGACTCGTCCTCCGCGACGACGACTCGGCGGGGTGCGGTGGTGGTGGTCTCCTGGTCAGTCACGGGTAAAAGCCTACGGTATTGTTCAGGTGTTGTTGTGCGCCGCTGTGGCGGAATGGCAGACGCGGAGCACTCAAAATGCTTTGTCCGGAAGGGCGTGTGGGTTCGAGTCCCACCAGCGGCACAACGGATTCAGACGTTCCGGCGCAGGCGCAGGGCCGGGACCGTGACCAGGAGAGGCGCACGTCAGATGCGGGCGCCGACCACAGCCTGCGCGAAGCGGCGGACGCGCTCGCCGAGGCCGGCGATCTGATCCTCGACCACCCGCTCGGCGTCGAAACCGACGTAATGCGGCGGAGGGGTCCGGCGCACGTTCTCCGTGCACTCGAACGACCCGCAGACGTGCGCGCCGACGGTGTCGCCCTTGCGGCCGGCGTCGCCGGCTCGCCGGGCCGACCAGAAGTAGACGTCGCGGACCAGGTGGATGTCTTGGCACCACCCGCACATCGTCGGGGTGTGCGAACGCATGGACGCCTCGGAGGCGCGCAGGACGATGCCCACGGCGCCGTTGTCGGTCGGGATGACCACGTAGCCGCGCTGCGGCAGGCGCGGGTCGCGCCAGCCGAGGTACTCCCGGCGCGCCCAGTCGACCTCGTGCAGCCCCGGCGGCAGCGGAAGCTCGGCGGCGTCGGCGCGCGAGCAGTTCACGAACGACTCGCGGATCTCCTCCGGGGTCAGGCTCTCCATGGGCACCTCCTGCGTTCCATGCTCGCACAGGTGCGGTCGACCGCCGCTTGACCTTGACCCCCGGGGCACGGCTTAACCTCGCCGCATGAGCACACTCCCCAGCGTCACCGACGCCTCCTTCGCCTCCGACGTCCTCGACGCGGAGGGCACCACCCTCGTCGAGTTCTGGGCGCCCTGGTGCGGGCCCTGCCGCGCCGTCACGCCCATCTTGGAGCGCATCGCCGAGGAGCACCCCGACGGCATCCGCATCCTGCGTATCAACGCGGACGAGAACCCGCGGTCGTCCGCCCAATATCACGCGCTGTCGCTGCCGATGATGAAGGTCTTCCAGAACGGGGAGGTCGTGAAGACCATCGTCGGAGCCAAGCCGAAGCCAGCGATGGAGTTCGAGCTGGCGGGCCTCCTGGACTGACGCGGATCAGGTGAGGTGGTCGAACGCGCCGCTCACCCACCCGATGTAGCGCTCGGCCGAACGCAGGACGGCCTCCCGGGCGTCGACCGGCACGACGTTGCCGAGGTTGCCGTACATACGGTCGAAGGGCCGGTCGCACACCAGGTCGGCGACACGCCGCACCACGGCGGCCGAGAGCGGGATGTCGTTCGGGAAGCTGCGCTGGAAGGTCACCCACTTCTGCGACGGCCCGGGGAAGACGGTGTCGCCGCTGAGGACGACGCCGCGATCCCAGTGCACGACAGCGCTGCCAGGGAAGTGTCCGCCGATCGTGCGCAGCAGCACGCCGGGGAGCACCTCCTCCTCGCCGCTCCACTCCTGGATGGCCGGGTCCTCCCGCTGCACCCAGTGCCGGTCGGCGGCGTTGACGAGCACCGGCACGCCGCCGAGCATGCGCGACCATGATGTCTGCGCTCCGAACATGTGCGGATGGCTGCTGGCGATCAGGGCCGCACCGCCGAGATCCTGCACCGCCGTGGCCGCCGCTTCGTCGACGTAGCCCGTGGGATCCCAGAGCAGGTTGCCGTCGGGCGTGCACAGCAGCAGGGCCCGCTGACCGATTCCCACTCTCGGCTCACTGCTCAGCCCGTACAGGTCGGGTTCGAGCTGGGTCACCGTGACCCGTTCGCCCTCCCGTTGGAGCCGTTGGAGGGTGGTCCAGCGCTGCCCTGTCGGAGGGACGTACTGCCGTTCGTCCTCGCAGATCGGGCAGGAGGGCGGCGGCTCCTCCCCCGCCTCCGTCACGATCGGTGTCGTCTCCACGGCGCACGTCGCGCACAACCAGTCGGCCATGCGCGCCACGCTACCCGCGTCGAACGTGCGGACGCACGCGTCTAGCCGAACGGTCCTGCGCCCATTAGCGTGTGCGCATGGCGAATCAACCCGTGCTCTTCATCCACGGCCTCTGGCTGCACGCCAGCAGCTGGCAGCCCTGGATCGACCTCTTCACGGCGGAGGGCTACGCTCCCGTCGCTCCCCTGTGGCCCGGCGAGAAGGACACCGTGGCCGACACCCGCGCCCATCCAGACGACGTCGCGAACTACGGCATCGACGAGGTGACCGCGCACTTCGCGCAGATCATCGAAGCGATGGACACGCCTCCGGTGATCATCGGGCACTCGTTCGGCGGCCTCGTCACCGAGAAGCTGATCGGGCAGGGCTACGGCAACGCCGGGGTCGCGATCGATCCGGCGCAGATCAAGGGCGTGCTGCCTCTGCCCTTCCGGCAGCTCAAGGCGTCGTTCCCGGTTCTCGGGAACCCGGCCAACATCCACAAGCCGATCGCGCTCACGGAGGAGCAGTTCACATTCGGCTTCGCCAACCAGCTGACCGACGACGAGGCGAAGGAGCTGTTCGACCGCTGGACGGTCCCCTCCACCGTGCGCCCGATCTTCCAGGCGGCGGCAGCCAACTTCAGCCTGCACTCGCAGGCCGCCGTCGAGACGAAGAACGAGGACCGCGGCCCGCTGCTGCTCATCGCGGGCGGCGAGGACAACACCGTTCCGGAGGTGACGACGGACGCGACGCTGAAGCTGTACCGCGACTCCAACGCCGTGACGGAGCTGATCACATTCAAGGATCGCGGCCACTCGCTCGTGATCGACCACGGCTGGCGCGACGTCGCGACCGAGATCCTCGTGTGGCTGGGCCAGCAGGGGCTCGAGGACTGACCTGGGGCGCCGGGGCCGCCGCTCACGGAATACGGGCCGGCTCCGACGCCTTGGCATCATCGTGAAACGCATCGGCTTCCTCAGCTTCGGCCACTACCAGGCCGTCCCCGGCTCCGTCGTCCGCACGGCCGGCGACGCCCTCCTGCAGACGGTGGAGCTCGCCGTCGCCGCCGAGGAGGTGGGCGCCGACGGCGCCTACGTGCGCGTGCACCACTTCGCTCCGCAGCTGGCCTCGCCATTCCCGCTCCTGGCGGCGATCGGAGCACGCACGTCGCGGATCGAGATCGGCACCGGCGTCATCGACATGCGGTATCAGAATCCCCTCTATACGGCCGAGGAGGCCGCGGCGGCGGACCTCATCAGCGGCGAGCGCCTCCAGCTCGGCGTCAGCCGTGGCTCACCCGAGACCGCGCTCGCCGGCTACGAGTCGTTCGGCTACGTCCCGGGCGAGGGCGAGTCGGACGCCGACCTGGCCCGTCGGCACACGGCGATCTTCCGTGCGGCGATCGCCGGCGAGGCGATGGCGAACGCCGACCCGCGAATGACCGGCACCTCCGGCGGCCTGTCGATCCAGCCGCTGTCGCCGACGCTGCCCGACCGCATCTGGTGGGGCGCCGGCACGCGGGCGACCGCGGAGTGGACGGCCGAGCAGGGCATGAACCTGATGTCGTCGACCCTGCTCACCGAAGACACCGGCGTCCCGTTCGACCAGTTGCAGGCTGAGCAGATCCAGCGCTTCCGCGATACCTGGGCCGAGATGGGCTGGGAGCGCGAGCCGCGGGTGAGCGTGAGCCGCAGCATCATCCCGATCACGGATGAGGCGTCGTACCGCTACTTCGGCGCCAGGGCACAGGTGGAGGGACGCGACCAGGTGGGCAACCTCGACGGCGGGCTGGCCCGCTTCGGCCGCTCCTACATCGGCGAGCCGGAGAAGCTCGTCGAGGAGCTGGCCGCGGACGAAGCCGTCCGGATGGCGGACACCGTGCTCGTCACGGTGCCGAACCAGCTCGGCGTCGACTTCAATGCGCGGCTCTTGGAGGGCGTAGTAGCGGTCGGGCGCGAGCTCGGCTGGCGCGACTGAGCCGACCGCAGTCTGTACCCCGAACGCGGCCCTGTCCCCCGGCGATGGATATGAGAATATTAGTTCGCGGTACACCCGAATTCCGCAGCACAGGCCGTGACGGAACCGTCCGGTCCCATGGAAGGGGTGTGCTTTGCGAACTCGACGATCGGGTGTGGGGATTCTTGCGGCGGGACTGGCGCTACTGGCGGGTGTCGCCGGTTTCGGGGCGACCGCCGCGCCGGCGGGCGCAGTGACTCTCTCCGGCGCCTCCACCCCCTCGGCCATCACCGGGATGTGGGCCTGGGGCAACCCGATCGATCCGGCCGTGGATCCGCGCGGAGACGGTGAGCCCGCCTTCGAGCCGAAGGCCCTGGCCGCGTTCGCCGCGGCGCACAAGCTGCGCACGGTGTACCTCTCGGTGCCGTGGGCAGCCGACGAGGGTCCGTTCTCGGCCTGGCTGCGCTCGGCGGTCACCTCCCTCCACGGCGCCGGTGTCACCACGGTGGCGGCGCTGGGAGGCGACCCCGCGTGGGCGCAGCAGCCCGACCTCGCCGCCACGTGGACGAAGGCCGCCCTGAAGGCCGCGCCGTTCGACGCGATCCAGTTCGACGTCGAGCCGTGGGTCGGCGCGACCGACGATCAGCTGCCGGGGATCGTCGCCCAGCTCGCCACCATGTACGACACCGCCGCAGCCGCCGCACGCACGGTGCCGGTCGGCGCCGACCTCCCGTGGTGGCTGGCCGCGAAGCCCACCGACACCGGCTCGACGCTCTTCGCTCAGCTCCTGCCCCACCTGCGCTCGGTCGCGATCGTCGCGTTCTCCGACCACGCTCCGGGAGACGACGGCATCATCGCTCTCGCCCGACCCGCGGCGACGGCGGCAGCTTCAACGCGGATCCCGTTCAGCATCGGCGTGGAGACCGACGACCCCGAGGTCGCCGGCGGCCCCGCGGCCACCTTCGGCGACGACACCGCGGCCGTGCTGGAGGCGCAGACGGCGCTGGTCCGCTCGGCCTTCGGCGGCACCCGCGGCTACACGGGCGTCACGGTCGAGCACCTGCTGTCGTGGCAGGCGCTCATCGCGCGCTGACGCGCTGACCGCTGAGACGCTGACGGGATCGCCGTCAGTCGGTGCCGTCCGCCGCCGCGTAGAGAGCGGCGATGTCGAGCTTGCCCATTTTCATCATGGCGGCGTTCGCCCGGCCCGCGCGTGCGGGATCGGGATCCTGCTGCAGCTCGAGCAGGGCGCGCGGCACGACCTGCCAGCTGAGCCCCCAGCGGTCCTTGCACCACCCGCACGGCCCCGGCTCCCCACCTCCCGAGATGAGGCCGTCCCAGAGCCGGTCGACCTCCGCCTGGTCCTCGCAGAGCACCATGATGGAGGCCGCCTCTGTGAAGCTGTAGAGCGGGCCGCCGTCGAGAGCGAGATACTCGATGCCGCCGAGTTCGAAGGTGACGAGCACAGTGGCGCCGTCCTCTCCGAGCCGGGCGACGTCGACGATGCGGGAGTCGGGCACCAGCGAGACGTAGTGGTTCGCCGCCGCTTCGGCCTGACCGTCGTACCAGAGGAACGTCCTGACCTTCTGCATGCCGGTCATGGTACGCGGCGGCGGTAGCGTAGCGGGATGGTGTTCTCGAGTTTCATCGCGATCGGCGACAGCTTCACCGAGGGCGTCGGCGACGACCTCCCCGACGGGAGGCAGCGCGGCTGGGCCGACTTCGTCGCCCTCGGGCTGGCGCAGGCGGCCCCCGGGCCCGTCCGGTACGCGAACCTCGCCATCCGCGGGCGCAAGTTGGGGCCGATCCTCGCCGAGCAGCTGGAGCCGGCGATCGCGCAGCACCCGCAGCTGGTCAGCCTGAACGGTGGCGGCAACGACATCATGCGTCCGCGCGTCACCATCGAGTCGGTCGCGACGCAGCTGGTCGACGCCGCCGACCGGGTCGCGGCCTCCGGGAGCACCATGCTGCTGCTGAGCGGCGCGAACCCCAGCAGGCACCTCCCGCTCGGCGGGCTGCTGCGCAAGCGCGGCGACGAGCTCGCGGTGGCCGTGCGCGCGTTCCTGCCACGGCACGGAGTGCTGTTCGTCGACAACTGGGCCGACGAATCGCTGGAGGACATCCGCTACTGGTCCGCCGATCGCCTGCACCTCAACGCCCTCGGTCACGCGCGGGTCGCGAGCAACGTGCTGACCGCGCTCGACGTTCCGGTGCCGCCCGAGTGGGGCGTCGCCGAGGTGGAGGCGGCCCCCGCCGGTGAGCGCTCGCGGCGCACCGCGGACTACTACCGGCGCTACGTGCTGCCGTGGATCGGCCGCCGGCTCACCGGGCGCTCGTCCGGCGACGGCCGCACGGCCAAGATCGCGGAACTCACCGTCGTCGACCCTGCCTCCGCCCACCCGCTCTGACGCCGAAGGCCCGCGTCAGTCGTTGTCGCCGCCGGTGGTGTCGATGCGGGTGGTGCGCGTGCCTCCGCCCCAGCGCCACTCGGCGACCTCGGGGATGTCCTCGCCGTGCTCGCGCGTGTACTGCCGCGCACGCAGGCGGGCGTCCACCATCTCCTGACGGAAGACGGCCTCCCGTGCCGCCAGCCCTGGCACCCGGTCGAGCACGTCGATCACCAAGTGGTAGCGGTCGAGATCGTTGAGCATGACCATGTCGAACGGGGTCGTGGTCGTGCCCTCCTCCTTGTATCCGCGCACGTGGAGGTTGTCGTGCCCCGCCCGGCGGTACGTCAGCCGGTGGATGAGCCAGGGATAGCCGTGATAGGCGAAGATCACCGGCTTGTCGACCGTGAACAACGCGTCGTACTCGCGATCGCTCAGCCCGTGCGGGTGCTCCCCCTCGCTCTGCAGCCGCATCAGGTCGACGACGTTCACCACGCGCACCGCGAGGCCGGGCAACCGCCGGCGGAGGATGTCGGCGGCCGCGAGCACCTCGAGCGTCGGGATGTCCCCTGCGCAGCCGAGCACGACGTCGGGCTCCTCGCCTTCGTGCTCCGTGCCCGCCCACTCGAAGATCCCGATGCCGCGGGTGCAGTGCGCGATCGCGTCCGGCATGCTCAGCCAGTTGGGCGCCGGCTGCTTGCCGGCGACCACGACGTTCACGTAGTCGACGGAGCGCAGGCAGTGGTCGTAGGTCGACAGCAGCGTGTTGGCGTCGAAAGGGAGGTAGACGCGCACCACGTCCGCCTTCTTGTTGACGACATGGTCGATGAAGCCGGGATCCTGGTGCGACGCCCCGTTGTGGTCCTGCCGCCAGACGTGCGAGCTGAGCAGGTAGTTCAGCGAGGCGACCGGCCGGCGCCACGGGATGGCACGTGAGCTCTTCAGCCACTTGGCGTGCTGGTTGAACATCGAGTCGACGATGTGGATGAACGCCTCGTACGAGGTGAGCACCCCGTGCCGGCCGGTCAGCAGGTAGCCTTCGAGCCAGCCCTGGCACTGGTGTTCGCTCAGCACCTCCATCACTCGGCCGCTGGGCGCCAGATGGTTGTCGGAGTCGATCGGCCAGAACTCCGCGTTCCACTGCTTGCCGGTGACCTCGTAGACGTCCTGCAGGCGGTTGGAGGCGGTCTCGTCGGGCGCGAACAGCCGGAAGTCGTCGGGGTTCTCCGCCATCACGTCCCTCAGCCAGCCGCCGAGCACGCGCGTCGCCTCCGCCACGGTCTCTCCCGGCGCCGGCACATCGACGGCGTAGTCACGGAAGTCGGGCAGGCGCAGGTCGCGGCGCAGCAACCCGCCGTTCGCAGCCGGGTTCGCGCTCATCCGGCGGGCGCCCTCCGGCGCGAGCGAGGTGACGAGAGGTACGGGTGCGCCCGAATCGTCGAACAGCTCCTCCGGCCGGTACGACAGCAGCCAGCTCTCCAGGAGGCGGGTGTGCGCCTCGGTGTCGCGTGCGTCGGCGAGCGGCACCTGATGGGACCGCCAGTTGTTCTCGGCGGGATGCCCGTCGATCTCCGGCGGGCAGGTCCAGCCCTTGGGCGTGCGGAGGATGAGCATCGGCCAGGCCGGGCGATCGATCAGATCCCCCGCGGCGGCCGCGGTCTTGATCTCGGCGATCCGGTCGAGGATCTCGTCGAGCGTCGCCGCCATCCGCTTGTGCACGTCGCGCGGATCCTCGCCGTCGAAGCCTCCCGAGACCAGATACGGCGTATAGCCGTAGCCGCGCATCAGCTCGAACAGCTCGCTCTCGGGGATGCGCGCGAGCACGGTCGGGTTGGCGATCTTGTACCCGTTCAGGTGCAGGATCGGCAGCACCGCACCGTCGGTCTTCGGGTTCAGGAACTTGTTCGAATGCCAGGCGGTCGCGAGCGGCCCCGTCTCGGCCTCGCCGTCGCCGACCACGGCCGCGACGAGCAGCTCCGGGTTGTCGAAGGCCGCGCCGTAGGCGTGCGACAGCGCGTAGCCGAGCTCGCCGCCCTCGTGGATGCTTCCCGGCGTCTCGGGAGCGGCGTGCGACGGGATTCCGCCCGGGAACGAGAACTGCCGGAACAGCCGGCGCAGGCCGTCGTCACTGCGATCGATCGCGCTGTAGACCTCGCTGTACGTGCCGTCGAGGTAGGCGCCGGCGACGACGCCCGGGCCTCCGTGACCGGGTCCTGCGACGAACAGCGTGTCGAGATCCCGCTGTCGGATCGCGCGGTTGAGATGCGCGTAGATGAAGTTGAGGCCCGGGGTCGTGCCCCAGTGCCCGAGCAATCGCGGCTTGATGTCGTCGCGCGAGAGCGGCCGCCGCAGCAGCGGGTTGTCGAGGAGGTAGATCTGCCCGACGGAGAGGTAGTTGGCGGCGCGCCACCACGCGTCCAGTTGATCGAGTTCGGAGGTGGAGAGGGCGGATTCGGAGACGTTCGTGGAGTCGCTCACGCGGAGATCCTATGAGCGGTCCGCTCCGAATAACAGGTGTGGAAACCTCCCTGATCGAGACCGCGCTCGGCGCGGTGGCCGTCCGGCACACCCGTGTGGCCTCGCGGACGGCGACCATCCTGCTGCACGGCGCCGCCGGCTCGTGGACCACGTGGCTGCCGGCGATCGAGGCCGCAGGTGGTCCGGAGGCGGCGGACGACCTGGTCGTGCCGGATCTACCCGGCTGGGGTGACTCCCCCGCAGACCCACGCCTGCTGGATCCGGAGTCGCTCGCCCGCACGGTGGCCGCGGTCGCGCGTGCGCTCGGCTACCGACGCTGGCGTGTGGTCGGGCACTCGATGGGAGGCTTCGTGGCACTCGAGCTCGCGGTGCTGGAGCCGGTGGCGACCGTCTCACTGGTGCTCATGTCGGCGACGACGCTGGGCGGACGCGGTGACCGGCTGGGGCCGATCGGGTTCGTCCGTTCGGCGCCGTCGCTCGCGCTCATGGACGCCGGGATGCGGCTGCTGGCGGCCGGCGGCGCGGCAGCCGCGCCGTTCGTGCGCTGGCTGGACCGCCGCCGGCTGCTCGGACTGCTGCTCGCGCCGCTGTTCGACGGGCCGCAGCCGTCGGTCGTCCGGGAGCTCGCCCGTGACCTGAGGCCGGCAGGGTTCGTGCGGGCGGTCGCGTGCGCCCGACGATATCCGGCGTCCGAGCGGTGGCGGAGGATCGTCTGTCCCGTCGTCGCCCTGCACGGCGACCACGACGCGTTCGCGCCCGCGAGCGACGACGCGCGCCTCGCCCGCATCATTCCACGCTATTCGGCGCTCGTCCTCCCGTCGACCGGACACTTCGGCCATGTCGAGCGGCCGGGTGTCCTCGCCGGTGTCCTCCGGTCGCGATAGGTTCGAGGGCATGACGGACGAGGTGGTCACGGAATCGGTCGACGCATCGACCTGGAACGAACTGCAGACGGTATTCGGCACGAAGGGCGACGCCTCCAGCTGCTGGTGCCAGTGGTTCAAGCTGAGCCGCGCCGACTGGGACGCCGCCACCCGCGAGCAGACCCGGGCCCTATTGCACGAGCAGGTGCAGGAGGGCTCCCCCGGGGTCATCGCCCGCATCGACGGCGAGCCCGTCGGCTGGGCCGCGGTCGAGCCGTTCTCCGCGTACTCGGCGCTCGGCCGCTCGCCGATCACGCGGCGCACCGAGGCCGACCCCGACGACGTCTGGGCGGTGACGTGCTTCGTCGTGAGACTCGAATACCGCAAGCGCGGCGTCGCCCGCGCGCTGCTCGCCGGCGCACTCGAACACGCACGCGAGCGGGGCGCCACCGTGATCGAGGGCTACCCCGTCGACCCGGAGGTGAGGCCCTCGCTGTCCGCCGCGGAGCGGTACCACGGTACGGTCTCGCTCTTCCGCGACGGCGGCTTCGAGGTCGTGCGCCGGCCGAGCGCGACCCGGGCGGTCATGCGGCGGGAGCTGTAAGGCCGGGCAAGCCCGTGGCGGACGGAGGGCGTGGCCGACGGAGGGCCTAAGCTCGATCGGGTGAGTTCGCAGCGCAATCGGGTCGTCGTCGGTGCCGGCACCCAGGTCGCCACCGAGGTCAGTATCAACTTCGGCTCGTCCGTGGCCGGCCTGCTCATCCCGATCGTCGGCTCTCTCGTCGTGGTCGCGGTCCGCCAGCTCGTGACGGCCGTCTGCATCCTGCCGTTCTACCGTCCCAAGCGGGCGGAACTGACCTGGCGCCGACTCTGGCCCGCCCTGGCGCTCGGAGTCGTGCTCGCCGCCATGAACCTGAGCTTCTACGAGGCGGTGGGACGGCTGGGGCTGGGGATCGCCGCCACGATCGAGTTCCTCGGTCCGTTCGTGCTCGCCCTGGTGGGGTCGCGCCGGCTCCTCGACGCGGGCTGCGCCGTCGCTGCGGCGGGCGGGGTGCTGCTGCTCACCGCGACCGAGGGCGCGATCGACCCGATCGGCGTCGTGCTCGCACTCACCGCCGCGGCCTCCTGGGCGGCCTACATCCTGCTGACGCGGAGGGTCGCGACGCGGCTGCCGGGCCTCGAAGGGCTGAGCATCGCGAGCGTCGTCGCAACGGTGCTCACCGTGCCGCTCGCGCTGATCGTCGTCGACTACTCCCGCATCGACTGGCGCGTCGCGGGCCTCCTGCTCACGGCCGGCATCCTGTCCTCCGCCGTGCCGTACAGCCTGGACACCTTCATCCTGCGCCGGATCACGCCGCGGCTCTACGCGATCATCACGTCGTTCGGGCCGGTGATCGCGACGCTGTTCGGCGTGCTCGTGCTCGGCGAGCACTTCGTGTTCGTGCAGCTCGTCGGCATCGTCGTGGTCTGTCTCGCCGCGGGCGTCAGCATCACCACCCAGCGCGAGCGTCCGCGCTCCGACCTCGAGGCGACGGCCGAGACGATCCCCTAGGCCCTCAGGACAGGATGTCCTTGCTGAGGAACCGTCCGACCGCGAGCGCGCCGAACACGGCGATGTAGCCGAGCTGCAGCCAGGCGTTGGACACCAACGAGTCCCACACCAGCGGCGCACGGAGGAAGTCGGCGAAGCCCAGCCAGTAGTGACTGAACAGCCACGGGTGGAGGGCGTCGAGCTGCGGCAACTGGTCGAGCACCTGCGAGACGACGGCCAGGACGGCGGTCGCCGCCATGGCTCCCACCGGCACGTCGGTGAGCGTCGACAGGAACAGCCCGATCGCGCACATCCCGAGAAGTGACACGACGATGTACAGGGCGATCAGCAGCAGCCGCACCATCGCGTCCCCGACACTCACCACTGCGCCCGAGAGCAGGGTGACCGGGCCGATCGGGAACAGGATCGCACCGATCACCGCTCCCGCGATGGCCACCGTCAGCGCGGCTGCGACGCAGAACGCCGCGCACCCGGCGTACTTCACCGCGAGCAGCCGCAGCCGCCCGGCCGGCGCGATCACCAGGTACCGCAGCGTGCCGTGACTCGCCTCCCCGGCGATCGTGTCACCGGCGACGACCCCGATCGTGAGCGGGAGGAACAGCGGAACGCACACGACCAGCGCGGTGAACGCGACGAACAGCCCGTTGCTGGTGATCTGATCGAGGAAGGCCGGACCCCGGCCGCGGCCGGTCAGCCGCACCGCGACGGCGATCAGGATGGGCACGGCCGCCAGCGCGGCGAGCATCGCCCAGGTGCGCCAGCGCCGGAACAGCACCGAGAGCTCCGACCCGAGCAGCGCCCACCCGGCCGAAGGCCGCTCGCGCCGCGCCGCCAGGGAGCTGTGCGCGGCCGGCGCCGCCGGCGACGCCTCGATCGGAACAGCCTCACTGCTCGACATCGAAGCCCTCCCCCGTCAGGTCGACGAACCGCTCCTCCAGGCTCGACGCGCGCACGGCGAATCCGCGCAGCCGCACCCCCGAGCCCACCAGCGCCGCGGCGAGGTCCTCTGCGAGCGGCGCGCCGTCGCCGAGCGCGGCCTCCACCTCGTCGCCCACGGCGGCCGGGGCGAGCCCCAGCCGGGCCAGCACCTCCGTCGCGGCGCCGAGGTCCGGGGTCGTCACGATCACCCGAGGTCCGGACGCGCTGCGGAGCTCGTCGAGCGAGCCCTGCGCCACGAGCCGGCCCGCCCGCATGATCGCGGCGTGCGAGCAGATCTGCTCGATCTCGGCCAGCAGGTGGCTCGAGACGAACACCGTCGTTCCCTCGCCCGCGAGCGAGCGCACGAGGTTGCGCACCTCCCTGGTGCCCTGCGGGTCGAGCCCGTTCGTCGGCTCGTCGAGCACCAGGAGGTCGCGATCGGTGAGCAGGGCGCCCGCGATCCCGAGCCGCTGCTTCATGCCGAGCGAGTAGGCGCGCACGTGCTTGCCCGCGGCGTGCGACAGGCCGACGCGCTCCAGGGCGGCCTCCACACGCGCGGACCGCGTGCCGCCCGGGGCGTAGCGGTCGGCGGTGTCGCGACGCACCAGATTCGCCGTGCCCGAGAGATACGGGGCGAACGACGGCCCCTCCACCAGCGCGCCGACGCGCGGCAGCACCGAGGCGCCGCGATCCGGCATCGCCTCGCCCAGCACCGAGATCTGCCCCGCCGACGGGGAGATCAGGCCCAGCAGCATCCGGATCGTCGTGGTCTTGCCCGACCCGTTCGGGCCGAGGAATCCGAACACGGACCCGCGCGGTACGGACAGGCTGAGGTCGTCGACCACTGCACGCCCGCGGAAACGCTTGGTGAGCCCGCTGGTCGCGATCGCGGCGTCGCTCACTGGCCGTCGCTCACTGGGCGGCGGACTGCAGCGCGGAGACGGGGACGGCGCCGGCGAGGACGCGGCCGTCGGCGGTGACGAGCACCGACACCAGGGTGGTCGAGAGGGCCCGGCCTCCGTCGACCGCCTGCGTCAGCTCGCCGACCAGCGGGTCGTCGAGTGCCTGCGCCGGCACGGTGCCCGCCGGGAGGCTGACGATCGTCGCCCAGCCGGTGCCGGTCACCGTGGGCTTCGGGTGCGAGGCGCCGGAGGGCCGCTCGCCCGACTTGGCCGACTGCTCGCTCACGGTCGCGCCCTTCGGCGGAGTGAACGAGAAGACGCTCGCATCGGGAGCGCCCGGGCTGAAGGACGTGAACCCCGCCTCGAACGCCGGCGAGGAGGCCCCACGCGCCAGCACCTGGACGCGCAGCGGGAGGCCGGTCTGGCCGTCGACCGCAATGGCGACCGACCCCACCAGGGTGGCGTCGGTGCGCGGCGTCAGCACCAGGTCGTACGCGTCACGCCCGGCGACCTTCGTGTTCGCGCCGAGGGTGACTTTCGTCGTCGGGTCCACCGCGGCCAGGAATCGCTCCGCGAGCGCCTGCGGCGTGGTCGCGGTCGCGTCGGGGGCGGGCGTCGGCTCGGTCGACGCGGCGTGCGCCGGAAGCGTGAGGTGGGTCACCGACTCGTCCGACGACTGGTACAGCCACACATCCGAGCCGTTGCGGATCGCATCGCGCTCGGCCAGCTGGTCGAGCACCTGGACGCGCACCTTCGTCGGACCGTCCACGTACACCTTGGCCGTGTGGTCGCCCATGAGCAGCTCGAGCGTGTTCGCGACGGAGCTGTCCGTGCTGGAGCCTCCGCCCGTCTTCGGCAGGCTCGGCAGCCCCAGGTCGGAGCTCTGCTCGACCGTGCCGGAGAACGCCTTGGTGTCGCTCGACGCGACCAGCCGGAGGACGTCCTGCGGCGACTTCACGGGAAGGTCGGCGGCCCCCGCGGCGATCGGGATGGCGATCGCTCCCGCGGCGATGGCGACGGGGACGACGATGGCGGGCAGCCAGC
This sequence comes from Leifsonia sp. Leaf336, assembly GCF_001423695.1. Classification (GTDB taxonomy): domain Bacteria; phylum Actinomycetota; class Actinomycetes; order Actinomycetales; family Microbacteriaceae; genus Leifsonia. The sequence goes on along the minus strand of NZ_LMOZ01000001.1, from coordinate 1,485,678 downwards.
GGACCAGGCGGTGCTTCATAGTGCCGAGGATACGCTCGCGACCCCCGCGCCGACCCTCCGGGTTCCATGGGAGAACCGGAAATCATCCCCTGGTATGACCTCGGCTGGGAGCCTCCCGGACGCACGCAGAAGGCCCCGCCGGAGCGGGGCCTTCCTTCATCCGTCACTACAGGACGTCGCCGACCTTGTGGACGCGGATGTCGTTCGTGGTTCCGGGGATCCCGGGAGGGGAACCGGAGATGATGATCACCTTGTCGCCGTCGACGGCGCGACCGGTGGACTTGAGCGCCTCGTCGACCTGCGCGACCATCTGGTCGGTGTGCGTGACGCGACCGACCACGAAGGACTCGACGCCCCAGAACAACGACATGCGCCGGCGCACCGACTCCTCCGGCGTGAAGGCCAGGATCGGGATCTTGTTGCGCAGGCGGGCCATGCGGCGGGCCGACTCGCCCGACTCGGTGAAGACGCAGAGGAACTTCGCCTCGACGAAGTCGGCGACCTCGACGGCGGCCAGCGTGATCGCACCCGACTGGGTGCGCGGCCGGGTGCCGAGCGGCTGGATGCGGTCGAGCCCGTGCTCCTCGGTGGAGGTCACGATGCGCGCCATGGTCGCGACGGTGATCGCCGGGTACTCGCCGACGCTGGTCTCGCCCGAGAGCATGACCGCGTCCGCGCCGTCGAGGACGGCGTTGGCGACGTCGGAGGTCTCGGCGCGGGTCGGGACCGGGCTGGAGATCATCGACTCGAGCATCTGCGTCGCGACGATGACCGGCTTGGCCGCGCGACGGGCGAGCTCGACGGCACGCTTCTGCACGATGGGCACGGCCTCCAGCGGCAGCTCCACACCGAGATCGCCGCGGGCGACCATGATGGCGTCGAACGCCTCGATGATCTCCTCCAGCGCCTCCACGGCCTGCGGCTTCTCGATCTTGGCGACCACGGGGACCTTGCGGCCCTCCTCCGCCATGATCTCGTGCACACGCTCGATGTCCTTGGCGTTGCGCACGAACGAGAGCGCGATGATGTCCGCGCCGAGCTTGAGGCCCCAGCGCAGGTCGGCCTCGTCCTTCTCGGACAGCGCGGGCACGTTGACCGCGACGCCCGGGAGGTTGATGCCCTTGTTGTTCGAGACCGGGCCGGCGACGACGACCTCGGTGGTCACGACGTTGCCCTCGACCTCGACGACGCGCACGCGCACCTTGCCGTCGTCGATCAGCAGGTAGTCGCCCGGCTTCACGTCGTTGGGCAGGCCCTTGAACGTGGTCGAGGAGATCTCCTTGGTGCCGATGATGTCGTCGGTGGTGATCTTGAAGATGTCGCCCTGGGCGAGATCGTAGGGGCCGGCCTCGAACTTGCCGAGTCGGATCTTGGGGCCCTGGAGGTCGACCAGGACGGCGACCGGCTTGCCCGCGTCCTCGGCGGCCTTGCGCACGTTGGCGTAGACCCCCTCGTGCACTTCGTAGCTGCCGTGGCTCAGATTCATCCTCGCGACGTCAACGCCCGCGTCGATGATCGCGCGGATGTTGTCGTAGCTGGAGGTCGCCGGACCGAGGGTCGCGACGATTTTAGCCCTTCTCATGGGTTTTTCAGTGCTCCGTGATTCTCGCGCCCCTGACGGCGCGTTCTCGTGGTGGAGGGGATCAGACGAGGATGCCCCGGTCGGTGGGACGGACCGGCGACGGCAACTGCGTCTCCCCTTCAAGATACCGGTCGACGGCGGCTGCCGCTGCCCGGCCCTCTGCGATGGCCCAGACGATGAGCGACTGACCGCGGCCCGCGTCGCCGGCGACGAACACGCCGGCCTCGCTGGTCTGGTAGTCGCCGTCGCGGGCCACGTTACCGCGGTCGTCGAACGGGAGGCCGAGCTGACCGCCCAGGCCCTCCTGCTCCGGACCGGTGAAACCGAGGGCGAGGAGGACGAGGTCCGCGGGGATCTCGCGCTCCGTGCCGGCCTTCGGCACCCGGCGGCCGTCGAGGTACTCGGACTCCGCGACGCGGAGGGCACGGACCTCGCCGAACTCGTTCGAGAGGAACTCGACGGTCGACGCGAGGTACTCGCGCGCTCCGCCCTCCTCGTGGGCGCTCTGCACCTCGAACAGCGTCGGGGTCATCGGCCACGGCTGGTGCGAGGGGCGCTCCGACGGCGGCTGCTTGCCGATGGCCAGGTTGGTCACGCTCGCGGCGCCCTGACGGTGAGCGGTGCCGATGCAGTCCGCACCGGTGTCGCCGCCTCCGAGCACGATGACGTGCTTGCCGTCCGCCGTGAGCTGGTCGGCGATCTGGTCGCCGGCTCCCGCCTTGTTCTGCTGGACGAGGTACTCCATCGCGAAGTGCACGCCCGCGAGGTCGCGGCCCGGGATCGGGAGGTCGCGCGGCACCATGGCGCCGGTCGCGACGACGACCGCGTCGTAGCGGGCCCGGAGGTCGTCCCAGGCGATGTCGACGCCGATGTTCACGCCGGCGCGGAACCGGGTGCCCTCGGCCATCATCTGGTTGAGACGCGCCTCGAGGTGCTTCTTCTCCATCTTGAAGTCGGGGATGCCGTAGCGCAGGAGGCCGCCGATGCGGTCGTCGCGCTCGTACACGGCGACCGTGTGGCCGGCGCGGGTCAGCTGCTGCGCGGCGGCGAGACCGGCGGGGCCGGAGCCGACGACGGCGACGGTCTTGCCGGTGAGACGCTCCGGCGGGTGCGGCTGCACCCAGCCGTTCTGCCACGCCTGGTCGATGATCGACACCTCGACCTGCTTGATCGTCACGGCCGGCTGGTTGATGCCGAGCACGCACGACGACTCGCACGGAGCCGGGCAGAGGCGGCCGGTGAACTCCGGGAAGTTGTTTGTCGCGTGCAGGCGCTCGATGGCCTGGCGGCCCTCCCCGCGCCACATCAGGTCGTTCCACTCCGGGATCAGGTTGCCCAGCGGGCAGCCCTGGTGGCAGAACGGCACACCGCAGTCCATGCAGCGGCCGGCCTGACGGCGCAGCTGCGCCGGGTCGCCCGCCTCGTAGACCTCTTTCCAGTCCATGAGCCGTACAGAGACGGGCCGGCGCTTCGGCAGCTCCCGCTCGGTCGTCTTCAAGAAACCCTTCGGGTCAGCCACCGGTCACCTCCAAGATCCGATTCCACACAATGTCGCCGTCGGGGTCGAGTCCCTCGTCGACGGCCTCCTGCCGCATCTGCAGCACAGCGGCGTAGTCGCGCGGCAGCACCTTCACGAACTTCGCCACGGTTGCGTCGAAGTCCGCGAGCATCCGCTCGGCCAGAGCCGAACCGGTCTCGGCGCGGTGCCGCTCCAGCAGGTCGCGCACGATCTCGATGTCGGCGCTGCCCAGTGGGAGGAGCTCGAGCTCTCCTGTGGCGAGCGCGTCGCGGTTGACGCGCTCGGTCTTCAGGTCGTACACGTACGCCGTGCCGCCGGACATGCCGGCGCCCAGGTTGCGCCCGGTGCCGCCCAGGATGACCGCGAGGCCACCCGTCATGTACTCCAGCGCGTGGTCGCCCACACCCTCCACGACGGCCGTCGCGCCGGAGTTGCGGACCAGGAAGCGCTCGCCCACGATGCCGCGGATGAACATGCTGCCCTGCGTGGCGCCGTACCCGATCACGTTGCCCGCGATCACGTTGCGCTCCGCCGGGAAGACCGTGCCCTGCGGAGGCCGCACGATGATCTGGCCGCCGGAGAGCCCCTTGCCGACGTAGTCGTTGGAGTCGCCCTCCAGCCGCAGCGTGATGCCCGCCGGCAGGAACGCACCGAGCGACTGGCCGGCCGAACCCGTGAGCGTGATGTCGATGGTGCCGGTCGGGAGGCCGTTCTCGCCGTGGCGGACGGTCACCTCGTGGCCGAGCATCGTGCCGACGGCGCGCTCGGTGTTCCGGATCGGCAGGGCGAGCGACAGCGTCGCGCCCTCGGCTCCGGGGTGCTCTGACGCGAGCACGTCGTGCGCGGCCTGGATGAGCTGGTTGTCGAAGTGCTCGTCGAGCTCGTGGTCCTGCGCCCGGCCGTTCTTGCGCGGCGCGTCCTCCGGGAACTCCGGGCCGCGCAGGATGGGCGTCAGGTCCATGCCCGACGCCTTCCAGTGGTCGATGGCGCGGTCGGCGTCGAGCAGCTCGGCGTGGCCGATGGCCTCCTCGAGGCTGCGGAAGCCGAGCTCGGCGAGGTACTCGCGCACCTCCTGGGCGATGAACTCGAAGAAGTTCACGACGAACTCGGGCTTGCCCGAGAACCGGGAGCGCAGCTCCGGGTTCTGCGTGGCGACGCCGACCGGGCAGGTGTCCAGGTGGCAGACGCGCATCATGATGCAGCCGGAGACGACGAGCGGAGCGGTCGCGAAACCGAACTCCTCCGCACCGAGCAGGGCGCCGACGATGACGTCGCGGCCGGTCTTGAGCTGGCCGTCGACCTGCACCACCACGCGCTCGCGCATGCCGTTGAGCATCAGCGTCTGCTGGGTCTCGGCGAGACCGAGCTCCCACGGCGTGCCCGCGTGCTTGAGCGAGTTGACCGGGGAGGCGCCGGTGCCGCCGTCGTGGCCGGAGACCAGGATGACGTCGGCCAGGGCCTTCGCTGTTCCCGCCGCGACCGCGCCGATGCCGGACTCGCTGACCAGCTTGACGTGCACCCGCGCCTGCGGGTTCGCGCGCTTCAGGTCGAAGATCAGCTGCTTGAGGTCCTCGATCGAGTAGATGTCGTGGTGCGGAGGCGGCGAGATCAGCCCGACGCCGGCCGTCGCGTGCCGCGTGCGCGCCACCCACGGGTAGACCTTCGTCGGAGGCAGCTGACCGCCCTCGCCGGGCTTGGCGCCCTGGGCGAGCTTGATCTGGATGTCGTCGGCGTGCGTCAGGTACATCGACGTGACGCCGAACCGTCCGGAGGCGACCTGCTTGATCGCGCTGCGGCGCTCCGGGTCGAGCAGACGGTCGAGGTCTTCGCCGCCCTCGCCGGTGTTGGACTTGGCGCCCAGCCGGTTCATCGCGATCGCGAGGGTCTCGTGCGCCTCCTTCGAGATGGAGCCGTAGCTCATCGCGCCGGTGGAGAACCGCTTGACGATCGACTCGACCGGCTCGACCTCGTCGAGCGGGACCGCGGGGCGGGAACCGGTCTTGAGTGCGAACATGCCGCGCAGCGTCATCAACGACTCGGCCTGGTCGTCGACGAGCTTGGTGTACTCGCGGAAGATGTCGTACCGGCGGGTCCGCGTCGAGTGCTGCAGCCGGAACACCGTCTCCGGATTGAACAGGTGCGGCGCGCCGTCGCGGCGCCACTGGTACTCGCCGCCGGTCGCCAGGCGCTCGTGGGCGAGGATGGCTCCCTCCGACGGGTACGCGCCGGTGTGCCGCGACAGGTTCTCGGCCGCGATCACGTCGATGCCGATGCCGCCGAGCTTGCTCGTGGTTCCGGTGAAGTACTCGTCGACGAACTCCTGGCTGAGGCCGACGGCCTCGAACGCCTGGGCGCCGGCGTATGACGACACGGTCGAGATGCCCATCTTCGACATGATCTTGAGCACGCCCTTGCCGAGCGCCTTGATCACGTTCTTGACGGCCTTCTCGGGCGAGACGGTGGTGATCATCCCGCTGCGGACCAGCTCCTCGCAGGTCTCCATCGCCAGGTACGGGTTAATGGCCGACGCCCCGTAGCCGATGAGCAGCGCGACGTGGTGCACCTCGCGCACGTCGCCGGCTTCGACGATGATGCCCACCTTCATGCGGTTCTCCGCACGGATCAAGTGGTGGTGCACCGCGGCGAGCATCAGCAGCGACGGGATCGGCGCCAGGTCTTTGGTGGAGTCGCGGTCGCTCAGCACGATGAACTGGGCGCCGGCCTCGATGGCCTCGTCGACCTCCTCGCACATCTCGGCCAGACGGCGCTTCATAGCGTCGGGACCGGCGTCGGACCGGTAGAGGCCGCGGACGGTCGTCGTGAGCCGGCTGCCCGGCCGCGGGTCGATGTGCTGGATCTTCGCAAGCTCGTCGTTGTCGATGACCGGGAAGTCGAGGACGACCTGACGCGCGTGCTCCGGACCCGCCGTCAGCAGGTTGCGCTCCGGGCCGAGACCCAGCTTCATGGTCGTGACGACCTCTTCGCGGATCGAGTCCAGCGGCGGGTTCGTGACCTGCGCGAACTGCTGCGTGAAGTAGTCGAACAGCAGGCGCGGGCGCTCGGACAGCACCGCGACCGGGGTGTCCGATCCCATCGCGCCGAGCGGCTCCGCACCGGTCGTCGCCATCGGCTTGAGGAGGATGCGGACCTCCTCCTCGGTGTAGCCGAACGTGCGCTGGCGGCGTGTGATCGACGCGGGCGTGTGCACGATGTGCTCGCGCTCCGGGAGGTCCTTGAGGTTGATGCGACCCTCGCCGAGCCACTCGCCGTACGGCGCACCGGCAGCGAGCTCGGACTTGATCTCGTCGTCCTCGATCAGGCGTCCGGCGACCGTGTCGACGAGGAACATCCGGCCCGGGCGCAGACGGCCCTTGCGCACGATGCGGCTGGGCTCGATGTCGAGCACGCCGATCTCGGAGGCGAGCACCACGAGGCCGTCGTTCGTCACGACGTACCGGCCCGGACGCAGGCCGTTGCGGTCGAGCGTGGCGCCGACGACCGAGCCGTCGGTGAAGACGATCGCCGCCGGGCCGTCCCACGGCTCCATGAGCATCGAGTGGTACTCGTAGAAGTCGCGACGCACCGGGTCGATCTCGGTCTGGTTCTCCCACGCCTCCGGGACCATCATCATCACCGCGTGCGGCAGCGAACGGCCGGTCAGCGAGATGAGCTCCACGACCTCGTCGAAGGAGGCCGAGTCGGACGCGCCGGGCGTGACGATCGGGAGGACCGGCGCCAGGTCGCCGAGCAGCTCGCTCTCGAGCTGCGACTGCCGGGCGCGCATCCAGTTGCGGTTGCCCTGCACCGTGTTGATCTCGCCGTTGTGCGCGATCATCCGGAACGGCTGCGCGAGCGGCCACGACGGGAACGTGTTGGTCGAGTAGCGCGAGTGCACCAGCGCGAGCTTGGAGGCGAACCGCTGGTCGGAGAGGTCGGGGTAGAACGGCTCCAGCTGAAGGGTCGTCACCATGCCCTTGTAGACCAGGGTGCGGCTCGACAGCGACGAGAAGTACAGGTCGAGCTCGCGCTCCGCGCGCTTGCGCAGGAAGAACGTGAGGCGGTCGAGGGCGATGCCGCCGACCGGCTCACCGCGCTCGCCCGTGCGTGTGCTCGACACGAAGAGCTGCTCGATGACCGGCATCGCCGCGCGCGCCAGGTTGCCGAGCTCCTCCGGCCGGACGGGCACCGGACGCCAGCCCAGGACGGTCAGGTCGTGCTCGGCCGCGATCTCGGCGACCGCGGTCTTGATCCGCTCGCGCTCGTCGGCCCCGGAGGGCAGGAAAGCGTTGCCTACGGCGAACCGGCCGGCCCCCGGCAGCTCGAAGCCGGAGACGGCGCGCAGGAACGCGTCGGGCACCTGCGTGATGATGCCGGCGCCGTCGCCCGTTCCGGCGTCGGAGCCGACCGCGCCGCGGTGCTCGAGGTGGCGCAGCGCCTCGAGCGCCGCGTCGATGATGTCGTGCCCCGCGGTTCCGCGCAGGGTCGCGACCATGGCGAGACCGCAGGCGTCCTTCTCGGCGGCGGGGTCGTAGAGACCCTGCTTGCCGGGGATCATGCTGAACCGGGTATGGGGAGGCGTGAGCGCCATATGTCGACCGTCCTCACAGTGTCGTGGATGTGGGGATTGGAGTGCGGGGACGCCTTCGGCCCGTTGCTGGGAGGGTTCCGCCGCTGTTGCGCCGGGCTTGTGTGCGGCCCGGGACGTCCGTGCGGTCAGAAGATGGTTACGGGATCGCCTCGACGGGTGTGTGATGTAGCCGTTTTGTCATGAGCCGACGGAGATCATCCGTTCGATGGGCTTGTGGCCTTGGCTCCTGCGGACGCGGTGGGCTCCCCGTCGCCATCGACGAAGTCCTCGTCATCCGAGTCCGTGTCGTCAGAGTCTACCTCAGCATCGGGGCGAACCCATTCACGACCCGGTCGGTAGACGCTCGGCTCCAGTCCGGTGTGCCGGCGGGACTGCACGATGAAGATCACGATTCCGAGCACGACGGCGAGGAACGCGGCCCAGACGTTGCTCGGGATGCCGAGCAACGAGAACTCGCTCGGGTCGATGCGGATGGACTCCAGGTAGGACCGGCCGAGGCCGTACCAGATGAGGTAGACGGCCAGCGTCTTGCCCCACTGGAGGCGGAACTTGCGCTCCAGGAACAGGATGACGACCACGCCGATGACGTTCCAGATGATCTCGTAGAGGAACAGCGGCTGGAACAGCGTGTTGTCGGGCAGGCCGACCGGGATCGCCTTGTTGCCCGCGTCGATCTGGAGGCCCCACGGCAGGTTGGTCGGCAGGCCGAAGAGCTCCTGGTTGAAGTAGTTGCCGAGCCGGCCGATGGCCTGCGCGAGCAGCAGTGCGGGCGCGAGGGCGTCGGCGACGCTCCAGAACCGCAGGCCGCTGATGCGGCAGGCGATCCAGATGCCGATGGCGCCGCCGATCAGCGAGCCGAAGATGGCGTTGCCGCCCTCCCAGATCGCGAACACGTTCCAGGGGTTCGCGCCGGCGTAGAAGTAGTCGGACGGGTGCGTGAACACGTGGTAGAGGCGGGCACCGATGATGCCGAGCACGACGGCCCACAGCAGGATGTCGAGGATCACGCCGGGCTCGGCGCCGCGCTTGGTGAGGCGGCGGGAGGTCCAGAGGGCCGCGACCACGATGCCGATCAGGATCATGATCGCGTAGGTCTGGATACGCCAGTGCAGCCCGAAGATGTCGATCGGGATTTGCTGCCATTCGGGCCCCGGGCTCGGGATGCTGGTGACCCAGCTGCTCATCGTCGCGACCACGCGATGACTACCTTTCGTGTCCTATGGAGTCCGGCGCCGAACGGCGCACGGCCTCCAGTCTAAGTGCAGGTCTGTGCTGTGACCGACTCGCGGGGAGACGGCGGAGGCCTCAGGCCGACGCGCCCTGCCGCGCGGTGCCCGTGGCGAGCTCGGCCGCGACGCGGCCGGCCCCGGCGACGCCGCCGTCGGCGAGAGCCTTGACGAGAGCGGACCCGACGATCGCGCCGTCGGCGTACTCGAGGACCTCCGCCACCTGAGCGGAGGTCGAGATGCCGAGGCCGACGCAGGTGCTCGTCGCGCCGGCGTCGCGCAGACGGGAGACGAGTGCGCGCGCCGCGGAGTCGACGTCGCTGCGGGCGCCGGTGATGCCCATGGTGGAGACGGCGTAGACGAACCCGCGGCTGCTCTCGACGGTCGTGTGCAGGCGGGCGTCGGTCGACGAAGGAGCGGCCAGGAACACCCGGTCGAGGCCGGTGCGGTCGGAGGCGGCCAGCCAATCGGCGCCCTCGTCGGGGATGAGGTCGGGCGTGATGAGCCCCGCCCCTCCCGCCGCGACCAGGTCGTCGGCGAAGCGGTCGACGCCGTACTGGAGCACGGGGTTCCAGTACGTCATGACGAGCACCGGGATGTCGATGCGCTGCGTGATCTCGCGCACGGCCGTGAAGCCGTCGCGCAGACGGAAGCCGTTCGAGAGGGCCTGCTGCGTCGCCGCCTGGATCACCGCGCCGTCCATGACCGGGTCGGAGTACGGCAGGCCGAGCTCGATGACATCGACGCCGTTCTCGGCGAGGGCCACGGCCGCGTCGATGCTCGTCTGCAGGTCGGGGAAGCCCGCCGGCAGGTAGCCGACCAGGGCGCCGCCCGCGTCCGCGTTGCGCTGCGCGATGGTGTCTGCCACACGGCTCACGACTGCACGGCTCCTTCGTCGATCAGGCCGAAGTAGCGTCCGGCGGTCTCCATGTCTTTGTCGCCGCGGCCGCTGAGGTTCACGAGCACGATGCCGTCGGGACCCACCTGCTTGCCGAGCTCGAGGGCGCCTGCGAGGGCGTGCGCCGACTCGATCGCCGGGATGATGCCCTCGGTGCGGCTGAGCAGGCGAAGGGCCTCCATCGCCTCGGCGTCGGACACCGGGCGGTACTCCGCGCGGCCGATCTTCGCGAGCCAGGCGTGCTCGGGGCCGACGCCTGGATAGTCGAGACCCGCCGAGATCGAGTGCGACTCGATCGTCTGGCCGTCTTCGTCTTGCAGCAGCATGCTGCGGGCGCCGTGCAGGACGCCGGGTCGGCCCTTGGTGATGGTCGCCGCGTGGCGCAGGGTCTCGGCGCCCTCTCCCCCGGCCTCGAAGCCGACGAGACGCACGTCTTCGTCGTCGAGGAACGCGTGGAAGATGCCCATGGCGTTGGAGCCGCCGCCGACGCAGGCCGCGACCGCGTCGGGAAGGCGCCCGGTGAGTGCCAGGACCTGCTCGCGGGCCTCCTCGCCGATGATCTTCTGGAGGTCGCGCACCATTTCGGGGAACGGGTGCGGACCCGCGACCGTGCCGAAGATGTAGTTGGTGTTCTCGACGTTGGTGACCCAGTCGCGCATCGCGTCGTTGATGGCGTCTTTCAGGGTGCGCGAGCCGGTCTTGACCGCGACGACCTCCGCACCGAGCAGCCGCATCCTGGCGACGTTCAGCGCCTGGCGCTCGGTGTCGACCTCGCCCATGTAGATGGTGCACTCGAGTCCGAACAGAGCGGCCGCGGTCGCCGTGGCGACGCCGTGCTGGCCGGCGCCCGTCTCGGCGATCACGCGCGTCTTGCCGATGCGCTTGGTGAGGATCGCCTGGCCGAGCACGTTGTTGATCTTGTGCGAGCCGGTGTGGTTGAGGTCTTCGCGCTTGAGGATGACGCGGGCGCCTCCGGCGTGCTGCGCGAACCGTGGCACCTCCGTGATGATGCTCGGGCGGCCGGTGTAGCTGCGGTGCAGCTCGTCGAGCTCGGCGTGGTATGCGGGATCGGCTTTGGCCTCCTCCCACGCGATCGTCAGCTCGTCGAGGGCGGCGACGAGGGATTCGGGCACGAATCGCCCGCCGAACTCGCCGAAGTAGGGTCCGTGTTCAGAACGAAGGGACATCAGGCTCCCAGGAACTCGCCGAGCGTGGCGACGGGGTCGCTCGTGACGAGCGCCTCGCCGACGAGCACGACATCCGCGCCCGCCGCCCGGTAGTGCGCGACATCGGCGGCCGACTTCACGGCCGACTCCGCCACGCGGATGACGCCGGACGGGTAGCGGTCGGCCAGCCGGCCGAACAGGTCCCGATCCAGCTCGAACGTGGAGAGGTTGCGCGCGTTCACGCCCACCAGCTGCGCGCCGGTGTCGAACGCGCGGCTCAGCTCCTCCTCGGTGTGCGCCTCCACCAGAGCGGTCATGCCCAGGTCGGAGATCAGGCCGTGCAGCTCGACCAGACGGGGCTGGTCGAGGGCTGCGACGATCAGCAGCACCAGATCGGCGCCGGCCGCACGTGCCTCGAGCACCTGGTACGGATCGGCGACGAACTCCTTGCGCAGCACGGGCAGCGACACGGCAGCGCGCACAGCCTCGAGGTCGGCGAGCGACCCCTTGAAGCGGCGCTCCTCCGTGAGGACGCTGATGGCGCTCGCGCCACCGGTCTCGTAGAGGGAGGCCAGGGCGGCCGGGTCGGGGATCGCGGCGAGGTCGCCGCGCGAGGGGCTCGCACGCTTGACCTCGGCGATGATCTTCACACGATCGGCCGGAGCCAGCGCGGCTAGCGCGTCGATGGCGGGCTCTCGGGCGGCCGCAGCCGCTTCGACCACGGCGAGCGGGCGCTCAGAGCGTCGCCGCTCCGCATCCTCCAGCGCGCCGGCGACGAGGTCGGCGAGCACGGGTTAGTGGCCCTTCGGCTGGTACTTGGAGCCGCCCACTCCGTAGCCCGCGCGCTTCATGATCCAGCCCACGATCAGTCCGATCACGGCGAGACCAGCAGACAGCCACACGATGATCGGAGCGTCGAAGAAGAACGCGACGGCTCCGATGGTGAAGGCGATCAGCATGATGATCACGGCCGTCCACGCCGCCGGCGAATGACCGTGGCCTGGCTCGACTGACTCGGTGCTCATGGGACTCCTGCACGTCGGGTGCGCCTGCGCCCGCTCATCAGGCAGGGGCGGCGCACGGTTGGTGGATCGGGAACCAGTCTAGTGGCTCACCGCGTGGGATCGTCGCCGCGGCTCAGCTCGTCCCAGCTGTCGATCGCCGTGTCCCTGTCGAGCGCGGTGGGGGTGTCGGGCGTGTCGGCCTCGGCCGCCTCGCGCGCCTCCTGATCGTCGTCGGCGATGCCGCCGGCCGCCTCGTCGTCGCCCTCGGAGAGCCCGGCGACGGCCTCCTCGGCCGAGCGGCCGTCCTCGCCGGCGAACCGCGCCTGGTACCTCCGCGACGGGCCGGGCCACGCGCGCACGAAGACGATGGCCAGGATGCCCGCGAGAGCGACGAGCACCCCGCCGACCACTGCGAGCCACGGCCAGAACTCGGTCGTCGTGCTCTCCACGAGCTTGCGCAGGGATGCCTCCCCCGCGACCCCCGTCGCCGAGGTGATCGCCCCGCCTGCGGCTCGCAGCGGGTCGCCCACGACCGAGACGGCCGAGAACACGATCGAGACGCCGAGCAGGATGCCGAGGATCGACAGCACGACGCGGAAGGCCGGACCGGCGATGGCGAGCGCCGCCGTCAGCGCGAGCCCGGCCAGCGAGAGGGCGGTGAGGGCGGGAGCCGCGGCCGATCCGGCGACGGTGACGGTGCCCGCGTGGTTCGCGACGTCCTTCACGTCGATGACGAACCAGGTCTGGGTGGCCGAGAGCAGCCCGAGACCGCTCCCCACGACCAGTGCGAGGAGCGTCAGGTACTTGACGCGGCGGTTCTCAGCGCGCACCCTGCACCCGTCTCATGCCGTTGGCGACGGCGACCGCCCGCAGCGGCGCCGCCGCCTTGTTCTGCGACTCCTGGAACTCCAGGATCGGCACCGAGTCGGCGACCAGGCCGCCTCCGGCCTGCACCCGGGCCACGCCGTCCATGATCGTGGCCGTGCGGATCGCGATGGCGAGGTCGGCGTCTCCGGCGAAGTCGAAGTAGCCGATCACCCCGCCGTACACGCCGCGCTGCGCCGGCTCGAGCTCGTCGATGATCCGCAGGGCCATCGGCTTGGGCGCGCCCGAGAGCGTTCCGGCCGGGAAGGTCGCGCGGAAGACGTCGATCGCACCGGACTCGGGCAGGAGGTCGCCCTCCACCGACGAGACGATGTGCATGATGTGGCTGAAGCGCTCGACGCGCATGAACTCCGTCACCTCGACGCTGCCCGCCGCGCACACCTTGAGCAGGTCGTTGCGGGCGAGGTCGACGAGCATGAGGTGCTCGGCCCGCTCCTTGTCGTCGGACAGCAGCGAGGCCTCCAGCTCGAGGTCCTCCTCCGGCGTCGCACCACGCGGGCGCGAGCCGGCGATGGGGTGCGTGAACGCACGCCCCTCCTGCACCTTGACCAGCGCCTCGGGCGAGGACCCCACGATCTGGTACGGCTGACCGTCCGGGCGCTCCAGCGACAGCAGGTACATATACGGGCTCGGATTGAGCGAGCGCAGCACCCGGTAGACATCGAGAGCGGAGGCCCTGCACTCGAGCTCGAAGCGCTGCGAGATCACGACCTGGAAGATGTCCCCGTCGACGATCCGCCGCTTGGCGGTCTCGACCGACGCGAGGAAGTCCTCCTCGAGCGTGCGCGACACCGGACTGCCGACGGCGGTGAGGTCCACCTCGGCGAGCCAGGCCTCCGACGGCCGGGCGAGCTCGGTCTGCATGCGGTCGAGACGCTGCTGGGCGTCGCTCCAGAGCGCGTCGACGTCGTGCTCGCCGTCGGCCAGAGCGTTGGCGATCAGCTTGACGGTGCCGGAGCGGTGGTCGATCACGACCAGATCGGCGACGAACGCCATCGCCTGACCCGGGATGTCGTAGTCGGCCGGCGGACGCTGCGGCAGCCGCTCGAGCTGGCGGACCGCCTCCCAGCCGATGAAGCCGACCAGCCCGCCGGTCAGCGGAGGTAGGCCAGGGATCCGTGGAGTGCTCCAACGCTCGTGCAGAGCCGCGAGGGCGTCGAGCGGGGTTCCGGAGGCCTCATCGCCCAGCGCGCGCTGAGCCGAGAGCCCGTAGTCGAGCCAGCGGACCTCGTCGCCGTCCTGGGTCAGCATGCCGAACGAGGCGGCGCCCACGAACGAGAAGCGCGACCAGATGCCGCCCTGCTCGGCGGACTCGAGCAGGAAGGTGCCCGGCCGGCCCGCCGCGAGCTTGCGGTAGATGCCGACGGGCGTCTCCCCGTCGGCGAACAGCTCGCGGACCACCGGGACCACACGATGCTCGGCGGCGAGCGCCGCGAACTCCTCGCGCCCGGTCGTGCCGCCTGCAGTGGCGATCACAGGTCCGATCCCATCTCGGCGGCGAGCTGTGCGCTCTCGGCGTCGGCCACCACCGGGTCCAGCACGTCCGCGTCGAAGCACGTGCGCGTGCCGGTGTGGCACGCCGCACCGATCTGCTCGACGGTCACGAGCAGCGTGTCGCCGTCGCAGTCCAGTGCCGCGCCCTTGACGTACTGCACGTGGCCGGAGGTGTCGCCCTTGCGCCAGTACTCCCGGCGCGAGCGCGACCAGAACGTGACGCGGCCCTCGCTGAGGGTGCGGCGCACCGCCTCGGCGTCCATCCAGCCCATCATGAGCACCTCGCGAGAGTCCCACTGCTGGATCACGGCGGGGACCAGCCCCGCGTCGGTGAACCGGATCCGTCCGATCACGTCGTCGATCGCGGTCATGAACGCACCTCCAGACCTGCTCGTCGCAGCTCGTCCTTCACATCGCCGATGCTCATCTCGCCCGAGTGGAACACGCTCGCCGCCAGCACCGCGTCGGCGCCGGCATCGATCGCCGGGACGAAATCGGTGACGGCGCCCGCGCCTCCCGAGGCGATGACCGGCACCCGGCTGATCGCGCGCATCTCGCGGATGAGGTCCAGGTCGAAGCCTTCCTTCGTGCCGTCAGCGTCGATGGAGTTGACCAGCAACTCCCCTGCGCCCAGCTCGATCGCGCGCTCCGCCCACTCCAGGGCGTCGATCCCGGTCTCCGTACGGCCGCCGTGCGTCGTCACCACGAAGCCGGAGGCCGTTCCGGCCGAGCGCTTGACGTCGAGCGAGAGCACGAGCACCTGGGCGCCGAAACGCTCGGCGATCTCGCCGACCAGCTCGGGCCGCGCGATCGCCGCGGAGTTGACGCCCACCTTGTCTGCGCCGCTGCCGAGCAGCTTCGCGACGTCCTCCGTGCTGCGCACGCCGCCGCCGACGGTGAGCGGGATGAAGACCTGCTCCGCGGTGGCGCGCACCACGTCGTAGGTCGTCGAGCGGTCGTCGACCGTCGCCGTGACGTCGAGGAAGGTCAGCTCGTCTGCACCCTGCTCGAAGTACCGGCGAGCGAGCTCCACGGGATCGCCCTGGTCGCGGAGGTTCTGGAAGTTGACGCCCTTCACGACGCGTCCGGCGGCCACGTCGAGACAGGGGATGACCCGGACCGCGACGCTCATCAGATCCGCGCCGCGTGGATCGAGGTGACCAGGATCGCGCGCGCCCCCAGCTCGTAGAGCTCGTCCATGACCTGGTTGGTGCTGTCGCGCTTGATCATGACCCGCACGGCGACCCAGTCCGGCTCGCCGAGCGGCGATACCGTCGGCGACTCGACGCCCGGGGTCAGGGCGACGGCGCGGTCGAGCAGCGCGACAGGGAGGTTGTAGTCGATCAGCACGTACTGCCGCGCGACCATCACGCCCTGGAGCCGGCGCAGCAGGGTGTCGACGCCGGCTGCGGGCGACGGCGACGACACGAGCACGGCCTCCGACTCGAGGATCACCGGGCCGAAGATCTCCAGGCCCTGCTTGCGCAGTGTCGTGCCGGTTTCGACCACGTCGGCCACGGCATCGGCGACGCCGAGACGCACGGCGGACTCCACGGCGCCGTCCAGCTTGATGAGGGAGGCGTCCACGCCGTTGTCGGCGAGGAACTGACCGACGAGCCCGGGGTAGCTCGTCGCGACGCGCTTGCCCTCCAGATCGGCGAGGTCGGCGTACGACCCGGCCGGTCCCGCGAAGCGGAACGTCGACGCGGCGAAGTCGAGCGCGGCGATCTCGGCGGCGGGCGAGTTCGAGTCGAGCAGGAGGTCGCGGCCGGTGATGCCGACGTCGAGCGCGCCGGAGCCCACGTAGGTCGCGATGTCGCGCGGGCGGAGGTAGAAGAACTCCACGCCGTTGCGCGGGTCGGCGACGATGAGCTCCTTGGGATCGCGGCGACCGTGGTAGCCGGCTTCGAGGAGCATCTGCGCCGCGGTCTCGGAGAGGGATCCCTTGTTGGGGACGGCAATCTTCAGCATGCGTTGTGACTTTCGTGACGTGACGGACGGAGGCACGGATCCGGGGATCCGGGAGCGGTCATCACAGATGTCGGTACACGTCGGCCGGGGTGAGGCCCTTCGCAATCAGCAGCACCTGCAGGTGGTACAGCAGCTGGGAGATCTCCTCAGCGGTGGCCTCGTCGGACTCGTACTCCGCGGCCATCCAGACCTCGGCGGCCTCCTCCACGATCTTCTTTCCGATGGCGTGCACGCCCGCGCCCAGCTCGCGAACCGTCCCGGAGCCGTCCGGGCGGGCCTCGGCCTTCTCGCTGAGCTCGGCGAAGAGGTCGTCGAAGGTTTTCACCGTTACAGCGTACTAGTCACCGAGCGGAGCCCGCTCGCGCGTGACGGCCGAGCACGAGGCATGGCCGAACGGGTGTGCTAATGTCGGCGGGTCTCATCTGACATATTCCATTCGACAAGGAGGTCCGCGATGGAACCTACGCCCCGCCCCCGACCCTGGCCACTGCTGCTCTGCTGGGTGATCGTCGCCCTCGACGGCTTCGACCTGGTGGTGCTCGGCACGGTCATCCCCACGCTGCTGAGCACGCGCGAGCTCGGGTTCGACGCACCGGCCGCGACCGCTGTCGCCACGGCGGGTCTGGTCGGCGTCGGCGTCGGCGCGCTCACCGTCGGGCCGCTCGCGGACCGCTACGGGAGGCGGCTCTGCCTCCTCCTCTGCGTCACGGTCTTCTCTGTGCTCACGCTCGCGATCGTGATCGCGCCGAACATCTTCGTGTTCGCGCTCCTGCGCGTGCTCGCCGGGCTGGCGCTGGGAGCGTGCCTTCCCGTCACCATCGCGTACGTCACCGACCTGATGCCGCGCGAGCGGGCGGGGAGGGCGACGACACTGACCATGACCGGGTACCACGCTGGCGCCGTCCTGACGGCGCTCCTCGCCCTCGCCGTCATCCCCGACTGGCGCGTGCTGTTCGCGATCGGCGGCATCGCGGGCCTCGTCACCGTCCCGCTCATCCGGCTCGCGCTGCCCGAGGAGCGCCGCAGACAGCAGGACGTCGCGCGGCCGACCGTGCGGCGGCTGGTCGAGCGCCCGTACCTCCTGATCAGCATCGGGGTCTGGGTGGCGTCGTTCATGGGCCTCCTGCTGGTCTACGGCCTCAACACCTGGCTGCCGCAGCTGATGCGGGACGCCGGCTACGGCTCCACCGACTCGCTCGGCCTGCTGCTGGTGCTGAACGCGGGCGCCGTGACCGGACTGATCCTCGCCGGCATCGTCGCCGACCGCTCGGGCACCAAGCGCATCGCGATGACCTGGTTCGCGCTGTCCGGCGTGCTGCTCGCGTTCCTCAGCGTCCGGTTGGAGAACGTCACGATGCTGTACGTCGCCGTCTTCGTCACGGGCGTCTTCGTGTTCTCGGCTCAGGTGCTCGTCTACGCGTTCGTGACCCAGCTCTATCCGCCCGAGATCCGGAGCACCGCCCTCGGCTTCGCCGCCGGCATCGGCCGTCTCGGCGCCATCGTCGGCCCTGCGATCACCGGGGTCCTGGTGTCCGCAGGCCTCGCCTACCCGGGAGGCTTCTACGTGTTCGCCGCCGCCGCGATCCTCGCCGTGGGTGCGCTCGCCATCGTCCCGGTGCACGCGCGCATCGCGGCGAAGCCGGTTCCGGCGCCGGAGTAGGGGCGTCGTCAGTGCGCGTGGCCCGCGACGGCGGCCCGTAGCGCGGCGATCCGCTCGGCGGGCTCTCCCCGGAAGACGCTGGAGCCGGCGACAAACGTGTCGGCGCCGTTCTCGGCGGCCGTGAGGATCGTCTCCTCGGTGATGCCGCCGTCGACCTGCAGCCAGACGTCGAGACCGCGCGCTTCGACGGCCTCCCGGAGCGAACGCAGCTTCGGCATCGTCTCGACCATGAACGATTGACCGCCGAATCCCGGCTCCACGGTCATCACCAGCACCTGGTCGAACTCGGCGAGCAGGTCGAGGTAGCCGTCGACCGGCGTACCCGGCTTGAGCGCGATGCCCGCTCGGGCGCCGATGGCACGCAGTCGGCGGGCGAGCCCCACCGGATCGGCCGCGGCCTCCGCATGGAACGTCACCGAGAAGGCGCCCAGCTCCGCATAGCCGGGAGCCCAGCGATCCGGGTCGTCGATCATCAGGTGCACATCGAGCGGTATCGGGCTGACGTCCTGGATGCGACCGGCCATCTGCGGGCCGAACGTGAGGTTGGGAACGAAGTGGTTGTCCATGACGTCCACGTGCACGAGGTCCGCGGTGGCGATTCTCCCGAGATCGCGCTCGAGGTTCACGAAGTCGGCCGCCAGGATGCTCGGATTGATACGCGTCGCCATGCGACCAGCCTATTGGCGCTGTCCGCTCCGCTCGGCCGGACCGGCCGAGCGGTTACGAGACCGCCTTCTCGAGCACCACGATGAACATGGCATCGGTCAGATGGCGGTGCGGCCAGAGCTGGACCAGCTGGGGATCGCCCGCCAGATCGAGTCGCTCGTTCGCGACCGATTGCACGATCTCGGCGCTATCGGCCGTGCTCAGGACGCCGCGATGGCGGTCGAGGGCGTCCGCGACCACCGCGCGGGTCTCCGCGACGTGGGGCGAGCACGTCACGTAGACGAGGACGCCTCCCGGTTTGAGCGCCTCCACTGCGGCGTCGATCAGGCGCGCCTGCAGCCCGGTCAGCTCGGCGACGTCGCGGGGCGTCTTGCGCCAGCGCGCCTCCGGGCGGCGACGCAGCGCGCCGAGGCCGGTGCACGGCGCGTCGAGCAGGATGCGGTCGAAAGCGTGCGGCTCGCTCCGCCCGATGTCCACGCCGTCGCGCTCCCACACCGGGACATCGAGCGGGACGGCGGCGAGCGCCCGGCGCACCAGCTCGGCACGTGCGGGCATCACCTCGTTGGCGACCAGGCTCGCCCCGCCCGCGAACGCCTCCGCGGCGAGCAGTGCCGCCTTGCCACCCGGTCCGGCGCAGAGATCGAGCCAACGCTCGCCCTCCACGATGGGCCGCGCGCGGGTGAGGGCGAGCGCCGCGAGCTGCGAGCCCTCGTCCTGCACGCGCAGGCGGCCTTCCGCCTCGGTCACCAGCCCTTGCGGGTCTCCCCCGCCCGCCGTGAAGCCGACGGGCGAGAAGCGGTCCGGCCGCGCTCCGCTGGGAGGCTCGGCGAGACCGGGCAGCGCGACCAGGTTGACGCGCGGTGCGGTGTTGTCGGCCTCCAGCAGAGCCTCCAGCTCCGTCTCGCGGCCCTCCGCTTCGAGGGAACGACGGAACGCCCTCACGATCCAGGCGGGGTGGGAGGTGAGCGCCGCGAGCCGCTCGTCCTCGTTCGTCACGCCCGCAAGCACCCGCTCGCGCCACTCGTCGGGCGTCGAGCGGCCGATCTCACGCAGCACACCGTTGACGAAGCCCGTTCCCGACCGGCTGCCGACCAGGCGCGCGAGCGCGACGGACTCGTTGACCGCCGCGTGCGACGGCACGCGGGTCGACAGCAGCTGGTGGGCTCCGAGCCGGAGCACGTCGAGCAGCGGCGGGTCGATCTTGTCGACCGTGCGACCGGCGGCTCGGGCGATGACGCGGTCGTAGTAGCCCTGCATCCGCAGGGTGCCGTAAGTCAGCTCCGTCGCGAGGGCGGCGTCGGCCGGCGACAGTCGCGCTCGCGCGATCCGGCCGGGCAGCAGAAGGTTGGCGTAGGCGTCCGACTCCCGCACGGCGGACAGCACGTCGTAGGCGACCCGGCGCGAGGGCTGGACTCTGGTGCGGTCGTTCACGAGAGCACCGCCGATCCGCCGGCGCCGCGCCACCAGTCGGCGGCCGCCATCGCGCGTTTGCCCGCCGGCTGCACGGTGACGAGCTCGAGCGGTGTGGTGCCGGTGCCGACCTCGATGCGTCCGTCGACGTCGGCGACCACGCCGGGCGGCAACGACAGGCCCTCGGTGGGGCGCGCCGCGTGCACCTTGAACCGCTCGCCGTCGAGCAGCACCCAGGCGCCCGGTTCCGGGGTGACGCCGCGCAGCCGCGCGTACACCTCGTCGACCGGGAGGGTCAGGTCGAGTCGAGCGTCGTCGATCGTGAGCTTGGGCGCGAGCACGGCCTCGCCGCTCTGCGGCACCGCGACGGCCGAGCCGTCGGCGATCGCCGACACTGTGTCGGCGAGCAGCACGGCCCCGTCCTGCGCCAGGGAGTCGAGCAGCTCTCCCGCCGTCGCGTCGGCCGGGATCGGCCGCTGCAGCTGCCCGAAGACGTCGCCGGCGTCGAGCGCGGCGACCAGCTGGAAGACGGCAGCGCCGGTCTCTGTGTCGCCGGCCATCACGGCCCGCTGGACCGGCGCGGCCCCCCGCCAGCGCGGAAGCAGCGAGAAATGCAGATTGACCCATCCGAGCCGCGGAGTGGAGAGCAGCGGCTCGCGCACCAGACCGCCGTACGCGACGATGACGCCGAGGTCGGCACGCAGGTCGGCGACCTGCTCGGTGACGCCGTCCCCCAGCCGGTTGGCCTTGATGACAGGGAGGTCGAGCTCGGCTGCCGCCTCCGCGACAGGCGACGGGGTCAGCACGCGCTTGCGGCCGAGCGGGGCGTCCTCGCGCGTGATGACGGCGGCGAGCTCGAAACGCTCGGCGAGGACGGTGAGTGAGGGGACGGCGACGGCGGGCGTGCCGGCGAAGACGAGGCGCATGGCAAGGTTCTTTCGGTGGGGTCAGCGAACGAGTCTACCCGCGCTCGCCGTCCTCGCGCCCGGCGAGGGACACGCGCGCTCAGAGGATCTCGGGGTCGTCGAAGCGGACGCGGAGGGTCGGCGCCGGCCGGTAGCCGGGACGGCCTCCCGGAGCCTTGCGCCGCTGGGTCGCGTTGCGCACGACGGCCGCACGCACGGTAGCGGCGACCTCCGCCCCTCGCGCATACTCGAAGCGGAGGATGGCGCGGACCGTCTTCTCGTCGACCTCCGCAGGCCCGAGCACATCGATCAGGAGACCGGGATCGACGGCGTCGAGCACCCCGCTGACCGCGCTCTCCGCCCCCGTGACCGACGCGAGCCGCACTGCGGGCGGGAACCGCAACTGGCGACGGTCGGTCAACTCCTCGCGCGCGAAGTCGACGAGTCGATCGGTCGCGAAGTCCCTGGCGAGATCGCCTGAGACCCCCACGAGCAGCGTCGGAGCCCCGGGTGAGGCCAGGACCGACGCGCTCGTCCACCAGCGCAGACAGTCCTCCGCGACGTGGAGGGTCTCCCTCGCCAGCATCCTTTCGCCGTCGAGCAGCAGCACGGCCTGGTAGCCGCCGTCGGCGATCGGCTCGGCGCCACGGGTGGCGACGACCAGCGCGGGAGCCGACCCGACGCGAAGCACCGGGTGGTCGCCGTCGGCGAGGACGACCCGGGTGCCGGGGAACGCCCGTCCCAGCTCCTCCGCCGTGCGCCCGGAGCCAGGCGTGACCATCCGCAGCTTGGTGTGCTCGCAGCGGGTGCAGCTCCACTCGGTCGCCAGCGCACCGCACCACCCGCACGAGGGCGTCGCGCCCGCGCGGCGCACGCCGAGCGGGCCCGAGCACTTCGCGCAGCGCGCGGCCTGGCCGCAGTGCGCGCACGACAGCACCGGCAGGTAGCCCGGTCGCGCGACCTGCACCAGCACCGGCCCCCGCTCGCGGCCGCTCTCGCCGCTGAGTGCCTCGCGCGCCGCCCGCCACGCCGACGACGGGATGCGCGCAGCGCGTGCCGCCGGCTCGGAGGCGCTCTGATTGGCGGTCAGCACGACCTTCGGCGAGTAGGCGCGCTCCGGACCGACATCGCGCAGCCAGCCGAGCTCGACCAGTCGTTGCGCTTCGACACTGCGCACCAGGCCGCTCAGGACGAGCGCACAACCTTCCAGCTCCTGCCGCACCAGCGCGGCGTCCCTGGCGTGCACGTACGGGCTCAGCGGCTCGGCCAGCAGTGGGTCGCTGTCCTCCCAGACCACGACGAGACCGAGCTCGGCGGCGGGCGCGTAGACCACCGAACGGTTGCCGATGACGATCCGCGGACCGGAGAGCGCCGCGAGGAAGCCTTTGTAGCGGTCGGGGTTCGACTGGGAGGCGTCGGCGCGCACCACGGCGTCCCCCGGGGCGATCGCTGCCAGCGCCGCCGCCAGCTGTTCGAGGTCGCGGTGATCGGGCACGGCGAGGATCGCGGTGGCTCCCCTCCGCCAGGTCGCGGTGGCGATGGACGCGAGCGTGATCGCCCACTCGCCGACCCAGGTGCCGTCCGGGAGGCGGCTCAGCCGGCGGATCGGCCGAAGTGCGAGACGTTCCCCCGCCGCGACAGCGGCCTCCAGCGCGCCGGCGGTGTAGCCGCGCACGGGGAACGCAGCCGGCTCGCCCGCGTCGTCACGCGGTACCGGGGCCGTGTCGGCGGCCTGCGACAGCCACGCCTTCTCGACGCGCACCATCCGCGGCGGCACCGCGAGCCTCAGGATGTCGCTCGCCGTGCCCGCGCTCCGGTCGGCGAGCCGGCGGGCGAGCCGCCACACCGCGTCCGTCAGCACGGGGACCGGTGAGACGACGGCTTCGATCGGACTCAGCGAGCCCGAGAACGCGGCGTCCGGCTCGGCGAGCTCCACGACGTACCCGTCGGCGACCCGGCCTGCGGAACGCAACGGGACGCGCACCCGCACGCCCGGCAGCACCTGCCCCGCGAGCTCGTCGGGAACGCTGTAGTCGAACAGGTGGTCGAGCTGCGGCAGCGGCGAGTCCAGAACGACACGGGCGACCGTCATGGCCGCCTCCACGCTAGAGCCCTGCGGCGGAGCGCAGGTCGTCGACGCGGTCCAGCCGCTCCCAGGTGAAGTCGGGGAGTTCGCGGCCGAAGTGGCCGTAGGTCGCCGTCTGCGCGTAGATCGGCCGGAGGAGATCGAGGTCGCGCACGATGGCCGCCGGGCGCAGGTCGAACACCTCGCGGATGGCGCGGATGATCCGGTCGTCCGGAACCGTGCCGGTGCCGAACGTCTCCACGTACAGCCCGACAGGCGCCGCCTTGCCGATCGCGTACGCCACCTGCACCTCCAGCCGGTCGGCGAGGCCTGCTGCGACGGCGTTCTTCGCGACCCAGCGCATCGCGTAGGCCGCCGAGCGGTCGACCTTCGACGGGTCCTTGCCCGAGAACGCCCCGCCGCCGTGACGGCTCGCGCCGCCGTAGGTGTCGACGATGATCTTGCGGCCGGTGAGGCCGGCGTCGCCCTTGGGGCCGCCGATCTCGAACCGTCCGGTCGGGTTGATGAGCGTGCGGATGTGCGCGGTCTCGAGCCCGGCGGCGTGCATGACCGGCGCGATGACCTCCTCGATCACCTCGGCCTGCAGCTGCTCGCTGGAGACGTGCGGCGCGTGCTGCGTGGAGAGGACGACGGTCTCGACCGACCGCGGCGTGTAGCCCTCGTAGCCGATCGTCACCTGCGTCTTGCCGTCGGGCCGGAGGTAGTCGAGCGTGCCGTCTTTGCGCACGGCGGCGAGCCGCTCGGCCAACCGGTGGGCCAGCCAGATCGGCAACGGCATGTACTGCGGCGTCTCGGTGGTGGCGAAGCCGAACATGATGCCCTGGTCGCCCGCACCCTGCCGGTCGAGGTCGTCGACGCTCTGCTCGGCGCGCGACTCGAGCGCATTGTCCACGCCCTGAGCGATGTCGGGCGACTGGGCGCCGATCGAGACGGAGACGCCGCACTGGGTGCCGTCGAAGCTGACGTCGGACGAGTCGTAGCCGATCTCGACGATCTTCTCGCGCACCAGCGCGGGGATCTCGACGTAGCCGTTGGTCGTCACCTCGCCCGCGACGTGCACCAGACCGGTCGTGACCAGCGTCTCGACCGCGACCCGGCTGTGCGGGTCGACCGCGATGAGCGCGTCGAGGATGCTGTCGGAGATCTGGTCGCAGATCTTGTCCGGGTGACCCTCGGTGACCGACTCGGACGTGAAGAGGCGCAGATCTGCCATTGTTCTCCTTGATCGCGGCGCGGAGGGTGTGCCCGGGATGCCGTGGCCCGGTCGTCGACTAGACGACGACGTCGAGGATACGGTCGGCCACCGACAGCTTGCTCCCCGAGGCCTCCATCACTATATCGCCGCCCTTGCGCAGCACGACGACCTCGTTGCTCTCCGTTGCGAAGCCCTGCTCCCAGCCGACCTGGTTGAGCACCAGGAAATCACTGCCCTTCGCGGCGAGCTTGGTGCGCCCGAGCTCGATCAGCGTGGACGGGTCCGGCTCGGTCTCGGCCGCGAACCCCACGACGACCTGGCCGTCGCGGCGCTCCGACGAGAGCCCGGCGAGGATGTCGGGGTTGGCGACCAGGTCGATGCTCAGCGTGTCGCCCGCCTCGGACTTCTTGATCTTGCTGTCGCGAGTGACCGCGGGACGGTAATCGGCGACCGCGGCCGTCATCACGACGACATCGGCCGATCTCGCCGCCTCGGTCACCGCCTCCTGGAGCTCGAGCGCCGTCTGCACCTCGACGACCTCGACGCCCTCGGGAGGGTCGACCTCCAGGTGCGCGGCGATCAGCACCACGTCGGCGCCGCGCGCCTGCGCCGCTGCGGCGACGGCGACGCCCTGGCGCCCGCTGGATCGGTTGCCGAGGAAGCGCACGGGATCGAGCGGCTCGCGCGTGCCGCCCGCCGTCACGACGATGCGTTTGCCGGCGAGGTCCACGCCTCCACGCGGCAGCCGCGACGCTTCGTTCGCGCGCCGACGCTCCGAGAGCACGACGACGTCGGCGACCGGCTCGGGGACGGCCGAGACGGCGAGACGCGGCGAGATCCCCGCGGCGCGCAGTGCGGCCCGCACGATCACGTCGGGCTCCTCCATGCGGCCGGGGCCGGAATCGGCCCCGGTGAGCTGGCCGGAGGCGGGACCGACCACGGTGACGCCGCGGCTGCGGAGCGTCGCGACGTTGGCGACGGTGGCAGGATTGCGCCACATCTCGGTGTGCATCGCCGGCGCCACGACGAGCGGCGCCGTGGAGGCCAGAACGGTGTTGCCCAGCAGGTCGTCGGCGAGACCCGCCGCCAGCTTCGCGAGCGTGTTGGCGGTCGCGGGGGCGATGACGATGAGGTCGGCGGACTGGCCGATGGCCACGTGACGCACCTCGGCGACGCCCTCGTAGAGGTCGGTCGCCACCGGGTTGCGGCTGATCGCCTCGAGCGTCGGGCGGCCGACGAACCGCAGCGCGGCCTCCGTCGCGACGACGTGGACGGAGTGCCCTTCGAGGACCAGCGCGCGGATGACTCCGACGGCCTTATACGCGGCGATGCCGCCGGTCACTCCGACGACGATGGTCAATCGTGGGCTCACGGCGGCATCTCCTCCATCGGCCGGGGATCCGGCTGCGATCGTACGGCTGCTCGGGGCGCGCTGGCTCTCGGCGCTGGTTCTGAAGCGCCGGTTCAGCGGCTCTCAGTCTGCGGGTCTCGGAGGGCCGAGTTACTCCGCGGCGAGGGGCTTGATGACGAGCTTGTCCTCGTTGATCTCGTGCAGCGCCACCGACAGGGGCTTGTCGTCGACCGAGGAGTCGACCAGCGGGCCGACGTTGTCGAACAGGCTGCCCTCGTGGAGGTCGGCGTAGTAGTCGTTGATCTGGCGCGCACGCTTGGAGGCGAAGATGACGAGCGCGTACTTGGACTCGACGCGAGCCAGGAGGTCGTCGATGGGCGGGTCGATGATGCCGTTGTTGCTGGTTGCCATGCGGAAACCCTCTCTGTTCGTGCTTCCGGCCCCGTGAGGCGGGGCGCGGAGAACCTGCGGAAGGCGCCGAACTCGGCGCTACGATTCTGATCTACGGGCGCGACGGCGCCGAGCGGACCTTCATCAAGTCTACGACCTCGCGAGCGGCCTCGGCGACCGTGTGGTTGACGACCCGGTAGTCGAACTCGTCCTGGGCGGCCAGCTCGACCTTCGCGGTCTCCAGCCGGCGCTGCTGCTCGGAGGCGTCTTCGGTGCCCCGGCCGATGAGCCGGCGGACCAGCTCCTCCCACGTCGGAGGCAGCAGGAAGATGAGCCGGGCCTCCGGCATCGACTCGCGCACCTGGCGCGCGCCCTGGAGGTCGATCTCGAGCAGCACGCTCCTGCCCTGCTCCAGCGCGTCCTCGATCGGGGCGCGCGGAGTTCCGTAGCGGTAGGCGTTGTGCACGGTGGCGTGCTCCAGCAGCTCGCCCTCCGCGATCATGCGGTCGAACTCGGCGTCGTCGACGAAGTAGTAGTTGACGCCGTCGACCTCGCCGGGCCGCGGCGCCCGGGTCGTCGCCGACACCGAGAGCAGCACATCGGGGTAGTTCTCGCGGATGTAGGTCGAGACCGTGCCCTTGCCGACCGCGGACGGCCCGGCGAGGACAACGAGCTGGTTGCGGCGCCGGCCGACCTTGTTCTCGCGCTCGATCAGGAACTCGCGCAGCTTGAGACGCTGATGGCGGCCGAGGCCGCCGAGGCGCTTGGCCGGCGAGATCGCCAGCTTCTGCAGGGCCTCCTGCATCTTGGTCGTCCCGATCGCGGGGACGCTGAGCAGGAACTCGGTGACGCGGAGGCGACCCTCGACGCCGCCGGGGGCGGCGGTCGCGTGGTCGAGGACGACCAGCGGCGAGATCTCGCGCGCGGCGATCGCGTTCTTCACGGCGGCGCGCGCCCGCCGGGCGGCGACGGCGGCGGCGGACGCCGCTGCGCGGTCGACCTCGGGAGGCGCCGGCCGGACCGATGCGGGTCGCGTCGAGGCCGGTCGAGCCGATGCGGACTGGGGCTCAGCCATGGCTGGCGCGCACCTCCTCCGCGCGGCGCGCGACCGCGTCGGCCAGCCCGTGCGGGCCGGCGCTCAGGAGGCCGCGGGACTCGCTCACGATCACTCCGGGCGCGTACGCGCCGAAGAGCCGGTCGACGTCGTCGACCCGCGCGCCCTGGTGCCCGAACCCGGGCGCGAGCACCGGGAAGGCCGGCTCGATCGCGACCGCGGTGTCGATGCCGTAGTCGCCGAGCGCGACCGTGGCGCCGAGCACCAGGCCGACCGTGCCGAAGGGATGCGGAGGCTGAGCCTGGTTGAACGCGTGCACGTCTTCGATGATCGCACGCGCCACGGTCATCCCGGCACGCGCTCCGTCGGCGACGACCGCCTGCTGCACGGCCGCGGCCTCCGGGTTGGAGGTCGCGGCGAGCACGAACAGGCCCTTGCCGGTCTCCTCCGCGAGCCGCATCGGCTCGGCGAGGGAGCCGACGCCCTGGAACGCGGCGACCGTCAGGGCGTCGGCCTCCAGCGGAGAGCCGGGGGTGAGCCACGACTCGGCGTAGGCGGCGACGCTCGTGCCGATGTCACCGCGTTTGGCGTCGGCGATCACGAGCAGGCCGGCTTCGCGCGCTGCGCGGATCACGTCCTCCAGCGCCGCGTAGCCCGCCGAACCGAAGCGCTCGAAGAACGCGACCTGCGGCTTGACGATGCCCGCCGCGCCCGTGGCGGCGTCCACCGTGCGCAGGCCGAACTCCCGCAGCCCGGCGGCGGAGGCGTCCAGCCCCCAGTCCGCCAGCAGGTGCGCGTGCGGGTCGATGCCGACGCAGAGCCGCCCGCGCTCGGCGAACACGCCAGCGAGGCGGTCGCCGAACGAGGCGGCTGCGGTGGCCGTGCCGTCGGTCACGCGCGCGCGGCCCTCTGCCGTGCGTACTCCTGCAGCGACGTCACCTCGAAGCCCTCGCGGACCGCATCGAGCGACGCCACGGCGGCGCTCAACTCGGCGATCGTGGTGAACAGCGGCTTGTCGCCGGCCACCGCCGCCGCGCGGATCTCGTAGCCGTCCGCACGCGCCGAGCGACCGCTCGGGGTGTTGATGACGACATCCACCTCGTTGCGGGTGATGAGCCCGACGACCGAGTCCTCCTCCGGCGCCTCGCTGAACTTGCGGACGACGCGCGCGGCGATGCCGTTGCGGTTGAGCACCTCCGCGGTGCCCTCGGTGGCGACGATGTCGTAGCCGAGCTGCTGAAGCCGGAGCACCGGGAGCACGATCGCGCGCTTGTCGCGGTCGGAGACCGAGACGAAGACGGTGCCCTCCAGCGGCATGCCGCCGTAGGCCGCCGCCTGGCTCTTGGCGAACGCCGTCGGGAAGTCGCGGTCGATGCCCATGACCTCGCCGGTCGAGCGCATCTCCGGACCGAGCACGGAGTCGACGATCTTGCCCTCGCGGGTGCGGAAGCGCTTGAACGGGAGGACGGCCTCCTTGACGGCGACCGGCGAGTCCATCGGGATGATCGAGCCGTCGGTGTCGGGCAGGAGCCCCTCCGCGATCAGGCCGGAGATCGTGTCGCCGACCATGATCCGCGAGGCCGCCTTCGCGAGCGGGATGCCCAGCGCCTTCGAGACGAACGGGACGGTCCGCGACGCGCGCGGGTTGGCCTCCAGGACGTAGAGCACGCCGGCGCCGATCGCGAACTGCACGTTCAGGAGGCCGCGCACGCCGATGCCCTCGGCGATCTTCAGCGTCGCCTCGCGCACGCGGTCGATCTCGCGGCGGCCGAGCGTGATCGGCGGCAGGGTGCAGCTGGAGTCGCCGGAGTGGATGCCGGCCTCCTCGATGTGCTCCATGACGCCGCCGATGTAGAGCCGGTCGCCGTCGAAGAGCGCGTCGACGTCGATCTCGATCGCG
The DNA here is from genome assembly GCF_001423695.1 of Leifsonia sp. Leaf336. Taxonomy (GTDB): domain Bacteria; phylum Actinomycetota; class Actinomycetes; order Actinomycetales; family Microbacteriaceae; genus Leifsonia. The sequence goes on along the minus strand of NZ_LMOZ01000001.1, from coordinate 1,456,728 downwards.
TCGTCGAGGAAGCGGTCGACCAGCAGCGGATGCGCCGGGCCGACGATGCCCTGACCGGCCACGCGCTCGAAGTAGTCCGCCAGCGACGCGGTGTCGTAGACGATCTCCATGCCACGGCCGCCGAGCACGTAGCTCGGGCGCACCAGCACCGGGTAGCCGATCTGCTCGGCCGCGTGCGCGGCGCTCGGGAAGTCGACGGCCGTGCCGTTGCGCGGGGCCAGCAGGCCCGCGTTCTCGAGGATCTCGGCGAACAGGCCGCGCTCCTCCGCCAGGTCGATCGCCTCCGGGGTGGTGCCGAGGATCGGGACGCCCGCGGCCTCCAGGCCCTTCGCGAGGCCGAGGGCGGTCTGGCCGCCCAACTGCACGACCACGCCGACGAGCTCGCCGGACTGCGACTCCGCGTGGATGACCTCCAGCACGTCTTCGAGCGTGAGCGGCTCGAAGTAGAGGCGGTCGGAGGTGTCGTAGTCGGTCGACACCGTCTCCGGGTTGCAGTTGATCATGATCGTCTCGAACCCGGCGTCGTGCAGGGCGAACGAGGCGTGCACGCAGGAGTAGTCGAACTCGACGCCCTGGCCGATGCGGTTCGGGCCGGAGCCGAGGATGACGACCTTGCGCGAGTCGCTCGGCGCGACCTCGGTCTCCTCGTCGTAGCTCGAGTAGTGGTACGGCGTGAGGGCGGGGAACTCGCCGGCGCAGGTGTCGACCGTCTTGTACACCGGGCGCACGCCGAGGATGTGGCGCACCTCGCGCACGTCGGCCTCGCCGAAGCCGCGCAGCTCGCCGATCTGGGCGTCGGAGAACCCGTGGTCCTTCGCGTAGCGGAGCGTGTCGGTGTCGAGCGTCTGCGCGTCGCGGATCTGCACCGCGACCTCGTTGATCAGGACGATCTGGTCGATGAACCACGGGTCGATCTTGGTGGCCTCGAAGACCAGCTCGGGCGTCGCTCCCAGCCGCAGCGCCTGCTGCACGTCGACGATGCGGCCATCGGTCGGCGTCGCGATCGACTCCAGCAGCTCCTCCACGCTGCGCGACTCGGGTCCCCAGTGGAACGAGGAGCCCCGCTTCTCGAGCGAGCGCAGGGCCTTCTGCAGCGCGCTCGTGAAGCTACGGCCGATCGCCATCGCCTCGCCGACCGACTTCATGGTCGTCGTGAGCGTCGGGTCGGCGGCCGGGAACTTCTCGAACGCGAACCGCGGGACCTTGACGACGACGTAGTCGAGCGTCGGCTCGAAGCTCGCCGGCGTGACCTGCGTGATGTCGTTGGGGATCTCGTCGAGGCGGTAGCCGATCGCGAGCTTGGCCGCGATCTTGGCGATCGGGAAGCCGGTCGCCTTGGAGGCCAGCGCCGACGAACGCGAGACGCGCGGGTTCATCTCGATGACGATGATGCGGCCGTTCTCGGGGTTCACCGCGAACTGGATGTTGCAGCCGCCGGTGTCGACGCCCACCGCGCGGATGATGTCGATGCCGATGTCGCGCAGCTTCTGGTACTCGCGGTCGGTGAGCGTGAGCGCCGGTGCGACCGTGATCGAGTCGCCGGTGTGCACGCCGACCGGGTCGACGTTCTCGATGGAGCAGACGACCACCGTGTTGTCGGAGGTGTCGCGCATCAGCTCGAGCTCGTACTCCTTCCAGCCGAGGATGGACTCCTCGAGGAGCACCTCGCTGGTCGGGCTCTGGTGGATGCCGTCGCCGGCGATGCGGCGCAGCTCCTCCGGGGTGTACGCGAAGCCCGAGCCCAGGCCGCCCATCGTGAAGGAGGGGCGGACGACGAGCGGGTAGCCGAGGTCCTCCGCGTACTCCAGCGCCTCGTCGACGGTGTGGGCGATGTAGGAGCGTGCGACCTCCGCACCGGCCTCGATGACGAGGTCTTTGAAGATCTGGCGGTCCTCACCCTTCTGGATCGCCTCGAACTTGGCGCCGATCAGTTCGACGCCGTACTTCTCGAGGATCCCGTGCTCGTGCAGCTGCATGGCCGCGTTGAGCGCCGTCTGGCCGCCCAGGGTCGGCAGGATGGCGTCCGGCTTCTCCTTGGCGATGATGGTCTCGATGACCTGCCAGGTGATCGGCTCGACGTAGGTGGCGTCGGCGAAATCGGGGTCGGTCATGATCGTCGCGGGGTTGGAGTTGACCAGGATGACGCGCACGCCCTCCTGCTTGAGCACCCGGCACGCCTGGGTGCCGGAGTAGTCGAACTCGCAGGCCTGGCCGATGACGATCGGGCCGGACCCGATGACCAGGACGGAGTGGATGTCGTCGCGCTTGGGCATCAGTCGTTCTCCTGGGTCTGGTCGTCGTTCTCGACCTCGGTCGCAGGCTCCACCGCGCGGATCATGTCGAGGAACCGGTCGAAGAGGTAGTTGGCGTCGTGCGGGCCGGCCGCCGCCTCCGGGTGGTACTGCACGCTGAACGCGTCGATGTCGAGGCAGTTGAGGCCCTCCACGACGTTGTCGTTGAGGCTGAAGTGGCTGACCTCCACCGTGCCGAAGCCGGCCGGCGAGTCGAAGGTCGCGTCGATCGGCGCCTTGACCGCGAACCCGTGGTTCTGCGCGGTGATCTCGACCCGCCCGGTGCGCTTGTCGAGCACCGGCTGGTTGATGCCGCGGTGGCCGAACGGGAGCTTGTAGGTGGTGAGCCCGAGCGCACGGCCGAGCAGCTGGTTGCCGAAGCAGATGCCGAAGTACGGCAGTCCGGCCCGCAGCGTCTCCTGCAGGAGCGCGACGTGCTTGTCGGAGGCCTGCGGGTCGCCGGGGCCGTTCGAGAAGAACAGGGCGGACGGCTTCAGGCTGAGCACGTGCTCGGCGGTGACCTGCTGCGGGAGGACGTGGACGTCGAGCCCACGCCCTGCCAGGTTCTCCAGGGTCGACTTCTTGACGCCCAGGTCGAGGACCGCGACCGAGCCGACGCGCTCGCCGACCGCCGGGACGGTGTAGGGCTCCACCGTGGAGACCTCGGCCGAGAGGTTGCGGCCGGACATCTTCGCGGCCGAGAGCACGAGCTCCAGCTGCTCCGCGTCGCTCAGGCCGAAGTCGTCACCCGAGAAGATCCCGGCGCGCATCGCGCCCGCCGACCGGATGTGCCGGGTCACCGCACGGGTGTCGATGCCACTGACGCCCACGACGCCCTGCTCGACGAGGTCGTCGTCGAGGCTGCGCTGCGCGCGGAAGTTCGAGACAACACGGCTGGGCTCGCGGACGACGAAGCCGTCGACCCAGATCCGCCGGGACTCCATGTCTTCGTCGTTGGTGCCGGTGTTGCCGATGTGCGGCGCCGTCATCAGGACGATCTGGCCCGCGTACGACGGGTCGGTCAGGGTCTCCTGGTAGCCGGTCATGCCGGTGGCGAAGACCGCTTCGCCGAGTGTGCGGCCACGGGCGCCGTACGCCCGTCCCACATAGCGCTTCCCGTCTTCGAGGACGAGGACGGCAGGCTCTGCTGCGACCACGTCACACCTCCCTTTCGGTGCTGTCACCCGGCGTGCTGTCCGCCGGGACGATCTCTTCGACGGCCGAGGTCAGCCGACCCCGGCCGGCCGGGTCCACGACCCGGAAGTAGCTGTCGGCGGCCGCGCCGCCGCTGGTGGTCCAGCCGAGGCGGACGAGACCGTCCCGCTCGACGACGCGGTCGATCGCGACAGTGGACGCCCCGATGCCGGTGAGCGCAGCGGCGGGGATGAACACGGGCTGCTCCCCCGTCACCCGCAGCTGGACGCCGTCGGCCGAGACCTCCACCGTGCCTCTGCCGCGGTACGAGAGGCCGGGCAGTGCGAGGCGCTCCAGCGGCTCGCCCGCCTTCGTCGTGGCGACGTAGAGCACCTCGGAGGTCGCGGTCGCGGCGGACGCGGTCTCCGGCGCGGGGTAGCCGCCCCCGGCCGGCGCGTCGCGACGCACGCGCCGGCGCCAGCCGACGATTGCGAGAGCGAGCACGACGATGACGACGAGCAGGATGCCGATCGTCGGCAGGAGCTTATCCACGGGCCACCTCCAGCTGTTCGACGACCGCGCCGTCGACGACAGTCGCGTACCCGCGGTGGAACGTCGCGACCACACGGCCGGGGAGCGTCATCGACAGGTACGGCGAGTTGACGCCCTTGCCGGCGAGATCGCCGGTCGAGAACTCCCGCGACGCGGTCGGGTCGTAGAGGAACAGCTCCGCCGGTGCGCCCGCCTCGAGCGGGAGGCCGTGGCCCTGCAGCCGGCCGATGCGAGCCGGGGCGGCCGAGAGCACGCGGGCGATGTCGGTCCAGCCGAGCAGCCCGTTGTCGACCACGGAGGCCTGCACGACCGACAGGGCCGACTCCAGGCCGACCATGCCGAACGCGGCGGCGTCCCACTCGCAGTCCTTCGACTCGACCGGGTGCGGGGCGTGATCGGTCGCGACGATGTCGATGGTGCCGTCGGCGAGGCCGGCGCGCAGCGCCTCCACGTCCTCGGTACGGCGCAGCGGCGGGTTCACCTTGTAGCGCGCGTCGTAGCCGGAGGCCAGCTCCTCGGTCAGCAGCAGGTGGTGCGGCGTCACCTCCGCGGTGACGTCGACCCCGCGGGCCTTGGCCCAGCGGATGACGTCGACCGAGCCGGCCGTCGACACGTGGCAGACATGCAGGCGCGAGCCGACGTGCTCGGCCAGAAGCACATCGCGGGCGATGATCGACTCCTCGGCCACGGCGGGCCAGCCTGCGAGGCCTAACTCCCCCGACAGCGCGCCCTCGTTCATCTGCGCGCCCTCGGTGAGCCGCGGCTCCTGCGCGTGCTGGGCGATGACGCCGCCGAACGCCTTGACGTACTCGAGCGCGCGGCGCATCAGCAGTGGGTCGGAGACGCACTTGCCGTCGTCCGAGAACACCCGCACCCTGGCGCGCGATTCGGCCATGGCGCCGAGCTCGGCCAGCCGCTCGCCCCCGAGACCGACGGTCACCGCGCCGATCGGCTGCACGGTCGCGTAGCCGGCCGCCTCGCCGAGGCTGAGCACCTGCTCGACGACGCCGGCGGTGTCGGCCACCGGAGAGGTGTTCGCCATCGGGAACACCGCGGTGAAGCCTCCCGCCGCCGCGGCGCGCGTGCCCGTGAGCACCGTCTCGCTCTGCTCGTAGCCGGGTTCGCGCAGGTGCGTGTGGAGGTCGACCAGCCCGGGCAGGGCGATCAGGCCGTCGGCGTCGATCACCGTGGCGCCCGCCGCCGCGGCGTCGGAGCCCGTCGCGGCGATCCGGCCGTCGGCGAGCAGCAGGTCGGTGCGGGTGCCGTCGGCCAGCGACGCGCCGCGGATCAGGTACTGCTGGCTCACCTTGTCACTCCTGTACACACCGTCACTCATCGCGCACCGCCTGTCGTCGGCGGCTCTTCATTCGTCTGCCGCTCTTCATGGGTCCTCTGGCCGTCCCGGTCGCCCCCGGACAGCAGCAGGTACAGCGCCGCCATTCGCACGGACACGCCGTTGGCGACCTGCTCCCGCACCGTCGACCGCGGCGAGTCGGCGGCGGCCGCCGAGATCTCCAGCCCGCGGTTCATGGGCCCGGGGTGCATCACAATGCTATCCGCCCGGAGCCGGCCCAGCCGTTCCTCGTCGAGTCCCCAGCGCCGCGCGTATTCGCGCTCGGTCGGGAAGTAGGCGGCGTGCATGCGCTCGCCCTGGATGCGAAGCATCATCACCACGTCGGGGTCCGCGTCGATCGCGCGGTCGAGGTCGTAGCCGATCGTGGCCGGCCAGCTCGATACGTCCACGGGAAGGAGGGTCGGAGGAGCGACCAGGGCGACCTCCGCCCCGAGGGTCTGCAGCAGCCACACGTTCGAGCGCGCGACCCGCGAGTGCAGGATGTCGCCGACGATCGTGACGCGCACCCCGTCGAGATCGCGGCCGCGCGAGCCGCGGCCGTGCAGTCGCCTGCGCATCGTGAAGGCGTCGAGCAGCGCCTGCGTCGGGTGCTCGTGCATCCCGTCGCCGGCGTTCAGCACGCCCGCGTCGATCCAGCCGCTGGTCGCGAGCGTCTGCGGCGCACCGGACGCGCTGTGCCGCACCACCACGGCGTCGGCGCCCATCGCGGCGAGGGTCTGCGCGGTGTCCTTCAGACTCTCGCCCTTCGAGACGCTCGAACCCTTGGCCGAGAAGTTGATCACATCCGCGGACAGCCGCTTCGCGGCCGCCTCGAACGAGATCCGCGTGCGGGTCGAGTCCTCGAAGAACAGGTTGACGACCGTCTTGCCGCGCAGCGTCGGGAGCTTCTTCACCTCGCGGTCCTGCACATCCGCCATGTCCTCCGCGACGTCCAGCAGAGTGATGGCGTCGTCGCGCGAGAGGGTCTTCGTGCTGAGCAGGTGCCTCATGCGCGGCCTCCGTCGTCCGTCGTTCCGGGCTCGTCGATGGTCACCGACTCCTCGCCGTCGATCTCGTCCAGTCGGACGAAGATGCGCTCGGTCGCCGCCGACGGGAGGTTCTTGCCGACGAAGTCCGCGCGGATCGGGAGTTCGCGGTGCCCGCGGTCCACCAGCACGGCGAGGCGCACGGCCCGCGGCCTCCCGAGGTCGCTGAGCGCATCGAGCGCCGCCCGGATCGTCCGGCCGGAGAACAGCACGTCGTCGACCAGCACGACGGTGCGGCCGTCGATCGGCCCCGGCAGCGACGTCGGCTGCGGGGCCCGGGTGGGATGCCGCGACAGGTCGTCGCGGTACATGGTCACATCGAGCGCGCCCACGATGTCGTCGGGCGAAGCCACGGACTGCGGCTCGATGCGCTGGATGTTCTCGGCGATCCGCCGGGCGAGCACGACGCCGCGCGTCGGGATCCCCAGGACCACCAGATCGTTCGTTCCCCGGTTGGACTCCAGGATCTCGTGGGAGATCCGAGTCAACGCCCGGGCGATGTCAGCCTGCTGCAGCACGGTGCGCGCTGTCATGCCGACCTCCTTCCCCGCCTCACAGGACGGCTGTTAAAGGATGCCAATTGGGACGAGCCTAGCAGGGTGTACGGAATCTACCGGCCCAGGAAGCTCGCGAACTCCTTCTCGTCGCTGATCGAGCCGGTGTACTGCTTGCCGTTCACGAGAACCGTCGGCGTGCCCTGGATGGTGTCGAGCACCTTCTTGCCGTCGACCTCGATCGGGCCGGACTGCGAGTGCGCAGTGTTCGCCTGCGCCCACGCCTGGTAGGGCCCGCTGCGGTCGATGCAACTGGAGATGTCAGCGATGCCGAGGTCCGTGGCGCGCTTGGCGAGCTCCGAGTCGGTCAGACCGTTGGAGTTCTCCTCCGGCTGGTCGGTGAAGAGCGCCTGATAGTAGTCGAGCACGTGATCGGGATCGTGCACCCCGACGCAGACGAGCGCCGCTGCCGCGCGGGTCGAGTAGCCGGTGCCGTTCGATGCGCGGTCGAGGAAGGTCAGCGGGTGCAGGCGGAGCGTGATGGACCCGTCCTTGACGGCGTTCGACAGCGTCGAGCCGTTGGTCTTCTCGAAGGCGCCGCACACCGGGCACATCGCGTCGAACCAGATGTCGACCTTCTTGGGGCCGGCACCCGCCGAGACGAAGCCGCCGTCGAAGTCGACAGCGGCGTCCGTGCCGGTCGGAGGCTTCGCGGTCGCGACCGGGACGTTCGAGTTGCCGCCGAGCAGCGAGCACGAGGCGACGCCCGCCGTCACCGCGACCGCGAGAACGGCCGCCGCGACGACCCGGGCGAACCTGCGGGAGGCCGGGGCCTTCATGCGCGCTGCGAGCGGTTCTGCGCGATCTTGGCCAGCAGGCCGTTCACGAACCCTGCGGAGTCGTCCGTCGACAACACGGTCGCCGCCTCCACGGCCTCCGAGATCGCGACACCGTCTGGCACCTCGTCGTTGAACAGCAGCTCCCACACGCCGATGCGCAGGATCGCTCGGTCGACGGCGGGCATGCGCGCGAGGGTCCAGCCCTGCGCGTACGTTTCGATCTGCTCGTCGATCTCGTCCTGGTGGTCGATCACGCCGTCGACGATCTCACGCGCGTACAGCCAGGAGGCCTCACGCGTCGGCTCGTTCGCGGCGCGCTCCGCCTCGGCGGCCAGAGCCTGCGGCAGGGTCAGCTGACGCAGGTCGGCGCTGAACAGCACGTCGAGCGCGCGCTTGCGCGCTTTGGTCCGGGCGCTCACTAGTCGTTGACGCGGCCGAGGTAGTCACCGCTACGGGTGTCGACCTTGACCTTCGTGCCGGTCTCGAGGAACAGCGGGACCTGGATCTGGTAGCCGGTCTCGACGGTCGCCGGCTTGGTGCCGCCGGTGGAGCGGTCGCCCTGGAGGCCCGGCTCGGTGTAGGTGATCTCGAGCACGACGGAGGCCGGGAGCTCGACGTAGAGGGGCGAGCCCTCGTGCAGCGCGACGGTGACGTTCTGGTTCTCGAGCATGAAGTTGGCGGCGTCGCCGACGACCGGGCCCGGGATGGTGATCTGGTCGTAGTCGCTGGTGTCCATGAACACGAAGTCGGCGCCGTCCTGATACAGGTACTGGTAGTCGCGACGGTCGACGTTGGTGATCTCGATCTTGGCGCCGGCGTTGTAGGTGCGGTCGACGGTCTTGCCCGTGGTGACGTTCTTCAGCTTCGTGCGGACGAACGCTCCACCCTTGCCCGGCTTGACGTGCTGGAACTCGATGACGCTCCAGAGCTGTCCGTCGATGTTGAGGACGATGCCGTTCTTGATGTCAGCGGTCGATGCCATGCGCGAGTTCCATTTCGGTTTGCGGAAGATTCGGGTGGATGCGGCGCTCGGCGCCCTCCACGGAGGGCTCGGCGTACGGAGCCCCACAAGATTCTAGACGTCAGCGCGCGTTTCGGCGAATAAACGCCAGAGCCAGGCGGTACGACTCGAACCCGAGCCCGGCGACCACGCCGGTCGACACCGCACTGATGACGCTCGTGTGCCGGAACTCCTCGCGCGCGTGCGGGTTCGACAGGTGGACCTCGATCACCGTGCCGCCCGCCTTCGTCACGAGCGAGACCGCGTCGCGCAGCGCGTACGAGTAGTGCGTCCAGGCGCCGGCGTTGAGGATCACCGGCGTGGCGCTGTCGGCGGCCTCGTGCAGCCAGCCCAGCAGCTCGCCCTCGGTGTCGGTCTGGCGTAGGTCGACCTCCAGCTCTGGTGCGTCCTCCTGGAGCAGCGCGCGGAGGTCGTCGAGCGTGCCCGCGCCGTAGATGTCGGGCTCGCGCGTGCCGAGGCGACCGAGATTGGGGCCGTTGAGGACGAGGACGGATGCCATGCCGATCACCCTATCGATGCTTCGCCGTCGGCGAGTGGACGGACGCGCACGGCCGACCACACGTCGTCCACCGCGACGTTGCTGATCGCGCGCCAGCCGAACGGGCCGGCCTCCCGGATGATGGTGTCGCGGTTGACGTCGGCGCGGCCTCCTTTCGGGTACAGGAACCAGACGGCGCGGGCTCCCGCCAGCACCGGGAGCTCCGTGCCGAACTGTGTCACGAGCTCGTCACGCGTGCGGACGAAGGTGACGGAGACCGCGGCCTCCGCCGGCGCGACCTCGACGATGCCGCTCGGCATGTCGCCGAGCACCGCACGCTCCTCCGCACCGGCCCCGACGAGGCTCAGCGCGTCGCCGGACTTGATGAGGAGCTTCTCCACGATCGTCCTGGGCATCAGGAGCCGATCTCCTGGTAGGCGGCGAAGAGGAGGCTCTGGTCGGGCCCGGCGAGGACCGTCGGCCGCGCAAGGTCGTCGAGCACGATGAACCGCAGCAGGCTCCCCCGCGCCTTCTTGTCGCGCTGCATCGTCGCCAGCAGGGTCTGCCAGCGGCCGGCCGGGTACGTCGTCGGCAGCGTGAGCGACTCGAGGATCCGGCGGTGCCGGTCGACGACCTCGTCGCTCAGGCGGCCGCTCAGACGCGCGAGCTCTGCGGCGAAGACCATCCCGACCGACACGGCAGCTCCGTGCCGCCACTGGTAGCGCTCGGCGTGCTCGATGGCGTGTCCGAGCGTGTGCCCGTAGTTGAGGATCTCGCGGAGGCCCTGCTCGGTGAAGTCTTCGCCGACCACGCGCGCCTTGATCCCGATCGACAGCTCCACCAGGCGGCGGAACTCCGGCGACTCGGGGTCGGTGGCGACATCCACGTCGCGCTCGATGATGTCCAGGATCTCCGGCTCGGCGATGAAGCCGTACTTGACGATCTCCGCGAAGCCGGCGAGCAGTTCGTTGCGCCCGAGGGAGGTCAGTGTGTCGAGATCGCAGACCACCGCGGCCGGGGCGTAGAACGCGCCGACGAGGTTCTTGCCCTCCGCGGTGTTGATGCCGGTCTTGCCGCCCACGGCGGCGTCCACCATGCCGAGCACCGTGGTCGGGACCTGGATCAGACGGACCCCGCGCAACCACGTGGCGGCGACGAATCCCGCCAGGTCGGTCACGGCGCCGCCGCCGAAGCCGATCACGGCGTCGGAGCGTGTGAAGTCGGCCTGGCCCATGATGCCCCAGAGGAAGGACGCGACCTCGACGCGCTTGGCCGCCTCCGCATCGGGTACCTCGGCCAGCAGCACCTCGTACTGCCCGATGAGCGACTCGCGCACCTCCGCGGCCGCGGCGCCGAGGGTCGGCGGGTGGACGACGAGCACCTTGTTCACGCCGGAGCCGAGGTGCGACGCGAGTCCGAAGCGCAGTCCCCGCCCGACGACGACCGGGTACTGGTTCGTGCCGGCGACGAGGATCTCGGTGGGCTGGTCGGTCATGGCTCTCCTTGTTCGGTGCTCTGCTGGTCTTCGGTGCTCTGCGCGTTTTCGGTGCCCTGCGCGTCTCCCACCCAGCGCGCGATCTCCTCCACGATGGCGTCCATCGGTCGTGAGGAGGTGTCGGCGGTGTAGTCCGCGAGCGACTCGTAGAGCGGGGTGCGCGCCTCGACCAGCCGCTTCCACGACTCGAGATCGGTCACCAGAGGGCGCTTGCTGTTGGCGATGCGCGCGGCGATGGCGTCGGGCCGCACCGTCAGGAGGACGACGCGCGTCGCGGCGAGGTCGGCCTGCGTGTCGGGATCGAGGACCGCGCCGCCACCGAGCGAGACGATGCCGGGACGCGCGACCGCGTCGGCCACGGCGGCGCGCTCCAGGGCGCGGAAGTACGGCTCACCGTGCTCGGCGAAGATCTCGGAGATCGCACCGTGCTCGGCGACCACGACGGCATCGGTGTCCACGAACGGGAGGCCGAGCCGCCGGGCCAGGCGCTTGCCCAGGCGCGTCTTGCCCGCCGCCGGTGGGCCGATCAGGACGATCGTCACGGTCGTTCAGGCGTAGGGCGCGCTGACGCGCTCCGTCGCCAGGTTCTCCGGGATGGCGTCGAGGTAGCCGCGCAGATTGCGGGCGGTCTCGGTCACCGAGTCGCCGCCGAACTTCTCCAGAACGGCGTTGGCCAGCACCAGGGCGACCATGGCCTCCGCCACGACACCCGCGGCCGGCACGGCACAGACGTCGGAGCGCTGGTGGTGCGCCGGGGCGGCCTCGCTGGTCGCGATGTCGATCGTGCGCAGCGCGTGCGGAACCGTGGCAATCGGCTTCATGCCCGCGCGGACGCGCAGTACGCCGCCCGTGCTCATGCCGCCCTCCGTGCCGCCGGCTCGGTCGCTGGTGCGGATGATGGTGCCGTCCTCCGCGACGAGCTCGTCGTGCGCCTGCGACCCGCGACGCGTCGTCGTGAGGAAGCCGTCGCCGACCTCCACGCCCTTGATCGCCTGGATGCCCATGAGCGCGGCTGCGAGCTGGCTGTCGAGCCGGCGGTCCCAGTGCACGTGCGAGCCGAGCCCCGGCGGGAGGCCGTAGGCCAGCACCTCGACGACGCCGCCGAGGGTGTCGCCGTCCTTGTGCGCGTCGTCGACCTCCGCCACCATCCGCTCGGAGGTCACGGGGTCGAAGCAGCGCAGCGGGTCGGCGTCGAGCGTCGCGACGTCGGCGGGGGTCGGGAGCGGGGCGTCCTCCGGAACGCGCACCGGCCCGATCGAGAGCGTGTGGCTGACCAGCGTGATGCCGAGCTCGGCGAGGAACGAGCGCGCGACGGCGCCGAGCGCGACGCGCGCAGCGGTCTCCCGGGCGCTGGCGCGCTCCAGGACCGGACGCGCCTCGTCGAAGCCGTACTTCTGCATGCCCACCAGGTCGGCGTGGCCCGGACGCGGACGCGTCAGCGCGGCGCCGCGGCCGGTCGCCAGTTTCTCGGGGTCCACCGGCTCCGCGCTCATCACGTCGACCCACTTGGGCCATTCGGTGTTGCCGATCCGGAGGGCGATGGGGCTGCCGAGGCTCAGGCCGTGGCGCACGCCTCCCGAGATGTCGAGGGCGTCCTGCTCGAACTTCATGCGCGCACCGCGCCCATAGCCGAGCTTTCGGCGGGCGAGATCGGCGCGGACCGCGTCCAGCGAGACGGGCACCCCTGCGGGGAGGCCCTCCAGGACGGCGATGAGTTCGGGGCCGTGGGATTCCCCGGCCGTGAGCCAACGAAGCATGCCTCAAGTCTGGCACAGCGGCGAAGGCCCGCCTCGCGCCGTTACGCGCCGACCGGCCGGCTCGCGGCAGTGAAGAGGTCGGTGTGCTCGACGAACGCGTGCAGCAGCCGGCAGTCCTCCGAGGTGAACCCGTGACGCTCGTAGACCGGGACTGCACGCGGGCTGGAGTGCACGGTGACGCGTTCGAGTCCGAGCTCGGCGGCGCGCGCCAGCACGGCGTCGATGAGTCGGCCGCCGATACCGTCGTCACGCCGGTCGGGGACGACGTACGCGCACTGGAGGTCACCGGAGGCGCGCTCGAACAGCCGTGCGCTCGGCACCCGGTCGACGATGGCGAGCCAGGCCATGCCCAGCACACGATCGCCTTCGACCGCGACGAAGCACTCGTGGGAGCGTCGGCCGGCGGCCCAGGCGGCGAAGCGGGCCGCGAAGGACTCCCGGGTGTCCTCCGGCGCTCCTCCGAACTCCCGGTTGGAGTCCCACCGCAGACCGCCCACGGCGATCCACTCGGCGGGACGCGCTGGTCGGACCTCCACCACGGCCACGGAGCGGCTACTCGGCCTCGGCCGCGTCGGAGCCGTCACCGAGCGGCGAGCCGTCCGCGGCGATGCCCACCGCCGTGCGCATGGCGTCGAGGACCTCGTCCTCGTCCGGGAGCGGCTGCAGCGGGTCGCCCGAGACGAAGATCCGCACCTGGAGGAGCGCCTGATGGGCCAGCATCGCCAGCCCGGAGACGACCGTGCCGCCGACGAGCTGCCAGGAGCGGCCGAGCGAGCTGGGCCACGGGTCGTAGGCGACATCGAGGAGCACAGCCCTGCGGCGGGTCGAGTCGGTGTAGACCGCGGCCGTGGAGGTACCGCCCGGCAGCGTGCTGATCACGAGTTCGGGCACCTCGAGCGAACGATCGGCCTGCGCGAACGACCGGATCCGGACCATCAGGCCGAGATCGTGGGCGAGCGGCTCCAGCCACAGGCTCTTCTGGAGGTCGCGCACGTGCACATCGACGCGTTCCGCCCCGAGCTCGGCCGCGGCGACGAGAGCGGACGCGGCCGTCGCTCCCCCGCCGAGCACGTGCACGTACCGGGCGCTGTGGAGGCCGGCAGCACCGAGCGCACGCACGATACCCGCGACGTCGGTGTTGAACCCGTCGATCGTGTCGCCGTCGAGCAGGACGGTGTTCGCGACGCCGGTCTGCTCCGCGACCCGGTCGACGGAGCTCAGCAGCGGGACGACGGTCTGTTTGAGCGGCATCGTGAGCGAGAGACCCCGCCACTCCGGCCCCAGCCCGTCGAGGAAGGCCGCCAGGCCGTCCTCCGCGACGTCGACGGGCTCGTACGACCACGGCAGACCGAGCGCTTCGTACGCCGCGCGATGCAGGGCCGGCGACTTCGAGTGGCCGATCGGCGAGCCCAGCACGGCCAGGCGCCGTGCGGGCTCGGTGACCGTGACGGACTCGTCGCCCGCCTCCGCCACGTCCTCAGCGCCGACCTCGTCGTCTGTGTCGAGCACGTCCTCTGCGTCGACCCCGTCGCCTGTGTCGAGCACGTCCTCTGCGTCGACCCCGTCGTCTGCGTCGACCTCGTCGCCGTCCAGCGGCTCTTCGCTGTCCGCCGCCGCTTCAGCCTCCGCGATCGCGGCCTCCTCGGCCTCCGCCTCGCGCTCAGCCTCGACCAGAGCCGCGATCTCAGCCTCCGCCGAGGCTTCCGATACGCCGTCCTCGACCGAGACGTCCTCGACGGGAGGCTTCGGAGCCGGCTTCCGGCTCTCCGCGCCTCCGCGCTTCGCCGGAGTCTGGGGTTCCTCACTCATAGCCGGGGTTGTCCTTCATCCATTGCTGCCACTTCGCGACCGCCGCATCGTGCTCCGCGACCGTCGTCGAGAAGATCGTCTCGCCGGTCTTCAGGTTCCAGGTCACGAAGAACATCCACGGGCCGTCGGCCGGATGGACGACCGCGTTGATCGCCAGATCGCCCGGGTTCGAGATCGGTCCGACCGGAAGTCCGGGGTGCACATACGTGTTGTAAGGATTCGCGGCATTCGCGCGCTCGGCGTCCGTCGTCTCCACCCGCTGCGTGTTGCCCGTGCCGTACGCGACCGTGGCGTCCGACTGCAGGTCCCAGCCCTGCGCGAGCCGGTTGAGGAACACGCGCGCGACCTTGGGGTAGTCGTCCTTGAGGCCGGCCTCGCGCTGCACGATCGACGCCAGCACGACGGTGTTCCACCGATCGGCCGGAGCGACGCCCGCCGCGTCCAGCGACTGGAAGGACCGGTCGACCATGGTCTTGATCACGTCGTGGGCCGTCGCACCGGGAGGGAAGGTGTACGTCGCGGGGAACAGGAAGCCCTCGAGAGTCGTCGCCTGCGCCGGGAGGCCGTACTCGGCCGGGTTCGCCGCCGCCTGCTGGAGCTCGGCCAGCGGGATCTTGGTCGCCTCGGACACCGTCTGCAGGGCGTCCTTCTCGGCCGTCCCTTCGGGGATGACCGCGGTGTTCTGCATGCGGTTCGCGGGATCCTGCAGCGCGGTGAGAGCCGCCTGGGCGCTCATGCCCTTGGCCAGCTTGAACACGCCGGGTTGGAACTCGACCTCGGGGTGCTGGCGGAGCAGCAGCTGATAGAAGGCGTCGTAGCTCTTCGTGACGCCGGCCTTCTGGAGGTTGGTCGCGATCGAGCCTCCGGTGTCGCCCGACTTGATCGTGAACACGACCTGGCCGGTGCCCGAGCCCGTGTAGTCGTTGTCGACCGGCGACAGCGCGGTGATGAGCTTGGCGACTTGCGGCTGGAACGCTGCGTACGCGCCTCCCGCCAGGCCGCCGAGGACCGCGATGATGACGACCGTGATGACGAATGGCTTGACCCAGCGCCGCTTGCGCTTGGAAGGCTTCTCATGCGAGACGTAGTTCTGCTGCCGCCAGGCCAACGGATGCTGCGGGTCTCCCCCTCCGACCTCGCCCCGATCGTCCGAGAGCGGCGAGAAGATCGCGTGCACCGGGTTGTCGAACCGCCCGTGGTCGCCTGCCGCCGTGCCGTGCGTCGCCTCGTGGCGCGCCGAGGCGGCGACAGTCTCGCGATCGGACGCAGCGGCGCCGTTGTCGGCGTCGACCGCGATCGGACCGGTCACAACCGAGTCGAAGTCCAGCCCGGCGAGGGTCTGCTGCTGGGAGGGGGTCTCTGCGGGAGGCGGGGTCCAGGGCCCGGGCGTGCGGGGGTTGCGCTCGTCGGCGGGCGCTGCCGCAGGATCGGAGGCGTGGGAGGACGGCGGTTGCTGGGCGGCACGGGCCTCCTGCGCTTCCCTGGCCTCCCGCGCCTCGCGGCGGGTCATCGGCTGCCGGTTCACGGCGGGGAAAGCGGGTGGCTCCGGCTTCTCCTGCGGGTTCTGCGACAAACTAGGGTCCAATGCTCGGTTCGACGGGACGGCCCGGCGGACGGCCTGAAGCGCGCTCCGCGTCGAGGGCGTGCTGCAAAATTATCGTGGCGGCCACCTGATCCACCACCGGACGCGCGCTTTTCGAATTCTTGCCCGACGCTCGGAGTGCCGAGTGCGCCGAAACGGTCGAGAGCCGCTCGTCAACCAGTCGCACGGGCACCTCGACCTCGGCTTCGAGCGCTTCCGCGAACGAGACGGCATCCGCCGTCGACGCGGTCTGCGCGCCCGAGAGCGCCAGGGGTAACCCGACGATAATCTCGAAAACTCCGAGTTCGGTCACAATCGCGGCGATCCTGCGACGATCCGCAGCGTCTTCGGAGCGCGCGACGGTCTCCACCGGGGTCGCCAGCATCCCATGCGGGTCGGATCGGCTCACACCGATCCTGACCTTGCCGACATCGATGCCGAGCCGCACTCCGGTCCGCACGCTCAGCCGATCGCCGCGACCACTGCCGAGAGCGCTGCGGGGATCGCCTCGGCGTCCGTGCCGCCGCCCTGCGCGAGATCCGCCTTGCCGCCGCCACCGCCGCCGAGGATCCCGGCCGCGGTCTTGGCGAGCGCACCCGCGTTCACGCCGGCGTCGCGCGCGGCCTGGTTGGTCGCCACGATGACCACCGGCTTGCCCGCGGCACGGGCCGCGAGCGCGACGGTCGAAGGGTCGGAACCCAGCCGCTCGCGCACGGTCGTCACCAGGAGCCGCAGATCGTCGGCCGAGTTCAGCGTGCCCGCGTCCTCCGCGACCACGGTGACGGCGCCGCGACGCGTCGACGACTCCAGCAGCGACGGGACCTTGTCGAGCACGGCGCGCGCTTCGAACGCCTGGATGCGCTTCTCCGCGGCCTTGAGGCTCGCCATCAGGTCGGCGATCTTCTCGGGGAGCTGCTCGCGCGGAGTCTTGAGCGAGCCCGACAGCTGGGAGACGATCGTGCGCTCGACCGCGAGATCCTGGAAGGCCTCCAGGCCCACCAGGGACTCCACCCGGCGGTTGGTCGAGCCGACCGACGACTCGCTGACCAAGTTGATCATCCCGATCTCCGCGCTGGTGGACACGTGCGTGCCCGCACAGAGTTCGCGCGACCACGGTCCGCCGATGTCGACGACGCGCACGACATCGCCGTACTTCTCGCCGAAGAGGGCCATGGCGCCGAGCGCCTTCGCCTCCGCCAGCGGGAGCTCACGCGTCGTGACCTGGAGGTTGTCGCGGATCGCGTTGTTCGAGATCTCCTCGATCTCGCTGCGCGTCTCGGGAGACAGCGCCTGGTTCCAGGAGAAGTCGAGGCGGAGGTATCCGGCCTTGTTGAACGATCCCGACTGGTGCGCGTTCGGGCCGAGGACCTGGCGAAGCGCCGCGTGGATGATGTGCGTACCGGAGTGCGCCTGCGTCGCGCCGCGCCGGTACTGCGCGTCGACCAAGCTGGTCGCGGGCGCACCGACACCGACCTCGCCGCTGCGGACGAGGACCTTGTGGCTGATCAGGCCCTTGACCGGCTTCTGGACGTCGAGCACATCGAGTTCGTAGCCCGGGCCGACGATCGTGCCGGCGTCCGCGCTCTGGCCACCGGACTCCGCATAGAGGGAGGTCGCGCCGAGGATCACCTCGGCGACCTGGCCCTCGCGGGCGACGTTGACCGACTGACCGTCGACGATCAGGCCGAGCACGCTCGACTCGGTCTCGAGGTCGGTGTAGCCCGTGAACACGGTCTCGCCCTGCGCGCGGAACGTGCTGTAGACCGACAGGTCGGCGAGAGCGGTCTTCTTCGCCTTCGCATCGGCCTTGGCGCGGGCGCGCTGGTCGGCCATCAGGGTGTCGAACGCCGCGCGGTCGACGCTGAGCCCAGCCTCTTCCGCCATCTCAAGGGTCAAGTCGATCGGGAAGCCGTACGTGTCGTGGAGCAGGAACGCGGTGTCGCCGGCGAGCCGCTCGCTGCCGGACTTGCGCGTGTTCGCGACCGCCGTGTCGAGGATGCTGGTGCCCGCCGCGAGCGTGCGCAGGAAGGTCTCCTCCTCCGCGTAGGCGAGCTGCGACGTGCGCGCGAACTCGGCCTCCACCTCGGGGTACGCCGCCTTCATGGCGTCGCGCGAGGCCGGGAAGAGCTCGGGGAACGTCGCCGTCTCCACACCCAGCAGGCGCATCGCGCGCACCGTGCGGCGCAGCAGCCGGCGCAACACGTAGCCGCGGCCCTCGTTCGACGGCGTCACACCGTCGGTCATCAGCATGAGGGCGCTGCGCACGTGGTCGGCGACCACGCGCAGCCGCACGTCGTCCTCGTGGGCCTCGTTACCGTACGGCTTGCCGGCGAGTTCCGCCGCGCGGTCGAGGACCGGTCGCACCTGGTCGATCTCGTACATGTTGTCGACGCCCTGCTTGATGAACGCGACGCGCTCGAGACCGAGCCCGGTGTCGATGTTCTTCTTGGGCAGGTCGCCGAGGATATCGAAGTCTTTCTTGCCCGTTCCCTCGCCACGGAGGTACTGCATGAAGACGAGGTTCCAGATCTCGACGTACCGGTCGTCGTCCGTCGCGGGGCCGCCGTCGATGCCGTAGGCGGGGCCGCGGTCGAAGAAGATCTCGGAGCACGGGCCGGCCGGGCCGGGCTGGCCGGTCGACCAGTAGTTGGTGTCCTTGCCGAGTCCCTGGATGCGCTCGGCGGGGAGGCCTGCGACGCGGCTCCAGATCTCGCGGGCCTCGTCGTCCTCCTCGTAGACGGTGACCCACAGGTCCTTCGGGTCGAAGCCGAGGCCGCCCTCGTCCTCCGAGGAGGTGAGGAGCTCCCAGGCGAACGTGATCGCCTGCTCCTTGAAGTAGTCGCCGAAGGAGAAGTTGCCGCACATCTGGAAGAACGTTCCGTGCCGCGGGGTCTTGCCGACCTCCTCGATGTCCAGCGTGCGGATGCACTTCTGGACGCTCGTGGCGCGCGGGAAGGGCGCCGGGACCACACCGGTCAGATACGGCACGAACGGCACCATCCCGGCCACCGTGAACAGCAGAGACGGGTCGTCGCTGACGAGCGAGGCGGACGGGACGACGGTGTGACCGCGCGTGGCGAAGAAGTCGAGCCAGCGGCGGTGGATTTCAGCAGTCTGCATGGGTTCCGGTCATTCGAGATGGTGCGAGCGTCAGTCGAGGTGGTGCGAAGAGGCGAGGCGGTGGACGGGTTCAGTCGCCGTCGATGGCCGAGCGGATCTCGGCCTCGCGCTGGCGGTAGCCGTCCGAGACGGCTTCCCCGAAGTCGCGCGCCTTCTTGTCGAGCGTGCCGAAGAACTCGCGACCCTTGGGGGTCTCGTTGACCTTGTGGGCGACGACGAAGCCGACGGCGACGCCGATCAGGAGCCACAGGAAACTCTTCATTGCAGGATCTTCCCTCCCTGGATTCGTGCGTGAGCGCACTCGCGCAAGTCTAGTCCGCCTTACGGCGGGAACGGCCGGTCGCGCCGGGCACCCGGAAGGCCGCGCGGACGGCCGCGCTGAAGCCCGCCAGCTTGATCAGCGGCCCTCCCACCGTGGCGGCGAAGAGCGCGACGAGCGCGGACACGTTGCCGGTGACATCGGCCACGTTCTTGGTGATGAGGTCGACCTTCGCGAGCTGCTTGTTGGTCTCCTGAAGGGTCGTCGCCGTCTCGTCCAGGATGGGCGTGATGCCGTCGCTGGCCTCCTTGATGGCGTCGCGCGTGGAGTCGAGGACGCGGCCCAGCTTGAGCAATGGGACCGCGATGAACCCGACCAGCACGGCGAAGACCCCCGCCGCGATCAGACCAGCGATGTCGCCTCCGGACATGTCGGCTCCCTCCATTCCGAGACGGGCATACGTCACAGCGTAACGGGAATGGGGCCGTGCGGAACCCTGAGCGTCGCGAGATCGCCGGGAAATGCGGAACGGGGCCGTGGCCGGAGCCACGACCCCGTTCGCGGGAGTCTCTGTCGAGAGTGCGCCTGCCTCAGCGGGCGGCGTAGTACTCGACGACCAGCTGGACCTCGCAGGTGACCGGGACCTCGACGCGCTTCGGGCGACGCACGAGGCGGGCCTGGAGCTTGTCGATCTCGACCTCGAGGTAGCCCGGAACCTTCGGCAGGACGTCGACGTGACCGCCGGCGGCTGCGACCTGGAAGGGCTCGGTGCCCTCGGAGCGGGCCTTGACGTGGATGAGCTGACCCGGCTTCACGCGGAACGACGGGCGGTCCACGATCTTGCCGTCGACCAGGATGTGGCGGTGCACCACGAACTGGCGGGCCTGGGAGATGGTGCGGGCGAAGCCGGCGCGGAGCACCAGGGCGTCGAGACGCATCTCGAGGAGCTCGACCAGGTTCTCACCGGTCAGGCCGCCGGTACGGCGGGCCTCTTCGAACGCGATGCGGATCTGCTTCTCGCGGATGCCGTACTGGGCGCGCAGACGCTGCTTCTCGCGCAGACGAACGGCGTAGTCGGAGTCGGCCTTGCGCTTGGTGCGGCCGTGCTCACCCGGGGCGTACGGGCGCTTCTCCATGTAGCGGGCCGCCTTCGGGGTCAGGGCGATGCCCAGGGCGCGCGACTCGCGGGTCTTGCTGCGGGAACGTGAAGACACGGTTTCCTTTCGGTTTTCTCTCTACGAATGTTGGTCGCAGGGCGCACAGGGGCGCACTGCGCAGGGTTTTTCACCTGCAAGAGAGAGGGATTCACGCCAGGGACACCCGGCTACAGGGCTCTTCCCGTCGAAAGCGTGTGTCAGGCAGCCGCACCCTCGACACGCTTCTAGGCCCGTCGATTCTAGCAGATCGCCGTCAGCGTCCGCGCACGATGCGGCGCAGCTTCGCGAGCCGGGCGGCGACGTCGCGCTCGTTGCCGTGCTCGGTCGGTGCGTAGTAGGTCGTGTCGCGCAACTCGTCGGGGAGGTACTGCTGCTCCAGCACGCCGAGGGCGTCGTCGTGCGGGTACTTGTAGCCCTTGCCGTGGCCGAGCCGCTTGGCGCCCGGATAGTGCGCGTCGCGCAGGTGCTTGGGCACCCTCCCGATCTTTCCGGCGCGCACGTCGGCGATCGCGGCGTCGAGGGCCATGTACGCCGCGTTCGACTTCGGGGCCGTGGCGAGGTGCACGACAGCCTGAGCGAGTGGGATCCGCCCCTCGGGCATCCCGATGTACTGCACGGCGTCGGCGGCGGCGATCGCGACGACGAGGGCCTGCGGATCGGCCATCCCGATGTCTTCGGAGGCGGAGACGATGATTCTGCGGGCGATGAATCGGGGGTCCTCCCCCGCCTCGATCATGCGGGCGAGGTAATGCAGGGCGGCGTCGACGTCGGAGCCGCGCACCGATTTGATGAAGGCGCTGATGACGTCGTAGTGCTCGTCGCCGTTGCGGTCGTAGCGCAGCAGCGCGCGGTCGACCGCCTGGGCCACCAGCTCCGCGGTGATCACCGGCTTCTTCTTGGAGGTCGCGGGAGTCGCCGACGCGGCGGAGACCGACGCAGCCTCCAACGCCGTGAGCGCGCGGCGCGCATCGCCCGAAGCGAGCCGGATGAGCGCCGCCCGCGCCTCGTCTTCGAGCGCATACTGACCACCGAGGCCGCGGTCGTCGGCGACCGCCCTGTCGATCACGACGCCGAGGTCGTCGTCGCTGAGCGTCTCGAGGGTGAGCAGGAGGGAGCGCGAGAGCAGCGGCGAGATGACAGAGAAGGAGGGGTTCTCGGTCGTCGCGGCGACGAGGATGACCCAGCCGTTCTCGACGCCCGGGAGCAGGGCGTCCTGCTGCGCCTTGGTGAACCGGTGGATCTCGTCGAGGAACACGACGGTCGAGACGCCGTACAGGTCGCGCGTGGAGAGCGCCTCGTCCATGACCAGCCGGACGTCTTTCACTCCGGCGGTGACGGCCGAGAGCTCGACGAACCGACGCCCCGACGAATGCGCGATGGCCTGGGCCAGAGTGGTCTTGCCCGTGCCGGGAGGCCCCCAGAGGATGACCGAGACCGAGCCGCTCTGCCCGTCTTTGTCGCTCGCGAGCGCGACGAGCGGGGAACCCGGGCGCAGCAGGTGACGTTGACCGGCGACCTCGTCGAGCGATTTCGGCCGCATGCGCACGGCGAGAGGCGTCGCTCCCGTCCGGAGCCCAGGTTGCACGTCGACCACCCGTCAAGATTAGTCGCAGCCACTGACATCCCCGTCGGCGGTTCGGGTTTGGGTGCTCATAGCCGCGACGGATAGGGTTCGTGCAGCATTCCATCCCGCTCGATGGACATCCCCCGCTCGACGGCGCCCCCGGAGGACAGACGTGGCACCCAGCAAGCAGAACGACCGCGAAGCACGGCAGGCTCGCGAGCGCCTGCGCGCCTACCAGGCGCGCCAGACCGTGCACGAGCAGAAGGTCAAGCGCCGCACGCGCGACAACTGGATCGGCGGCATCGCGGTCATCGTCATCGTCGCCCTGGCGATCGGCACCCAGCTCCTCTTCTTCGCCAAGCCGTCGGCGACAAGCGCCTCCGCCTCGCCGTCTCCGTCCGCATCGTCGGCGGCCGGCGTCCCGTCGAAGTCGATCGCCGAAGGGCGCACCTGGACGGGCGACCTCACGATCAACGGGATCAAGCTCGGCGTCTCGCTCGATGGAGCCGCGGCTCCGCAGGCCGTCTCGTCGACCATCTCGCTGGCCCAGAAGAAGTTCTACGACGGGCTCAGCTGCCACCGCCTCACCAACGGCGGTTTCTACGTGCTGCAATGCGGCGACCCGAAGGGCGACGGCACGGGCGGCCCCGGCTACTCGTACGGCCCGATCGAGAACGCGCCGAAGGACGACAAGTACCCCGCGGGCACGCTCGCGATGGCGCGTCAGAGCGGTAACGCGAGCAGCCAGGGCAGCCAGTTCTTCATCGTGTACAAGGACACCACCATCCCCTCGGACTCGGCGGGCGGCTACACGGTCATCGGGAAGATCACGAGCGGGCTCGACACGCTCGTCGCCGACGTCGCCGACAAGGGCGTCCAGGGCGGGGGCACGGACGGCAAGCCCGCCGTGACGACGAAGATCGACAGCTTCACGCTGCAGTGATCCTGCGTGTGCAATAGGCTGATTCCCAACGTGGCACGCAAGCAAGGTGAGGCTCTTGGCTACTTCTGAACAGCACCCCTGGGGTCGCGTCGACGAGACCGGCACCGTGTACGTCCGTGAGGGCGACGGCGAACGAGCCGTCGGCGAGTACCCGGACGGCACTCCGGAGGAGGCGATCGCCTACTTCGAGCGCAAGTACACCGACCTCGCCGGCCAGGTCGGCCTCCTCGAGCAGCGTGCACGCCGCGGCGCTCCCGCCGCCGACGTCGCCAAGTCGGTGGCGAACCTCCGCACGGCGGTCGAGGGCGCGAACGCCGTCGGCGACCTCCCGTCGCTGCTCGTGCGCCTGGATGCTCTCGGCGGCACGGTCGAAGAGCTCACCGAGCAGCAGAGCGCCGAGGCCAAGGCGGCCCTCGAGCAGGCCATCGCCGACCGCACCGCGATCGTCGAACAGGCCGAGGCCCTCGCCGCTCAAGACCCCGCGCGCACGCAGTGGAAGCAGACCACCGCCGAGCTCGACGCCCTGTTCGCCAGTTGGCAGGCCCACCAGCACGACGGCCCCCGTCTGCCCAAGAACGAGGCCAACGAGCTCTGGAAGCGATTCCG
This sequence comes from Leifsonia sp. Leaf336, assembly GCF_001423695.1. Lineage (GTDB taxonomy): Bacteria > Actinomycetota > Actinomycetes > Actinomycetales > Microbacteriaceae > Leifsonia. Next base: position 1,433,248 of record NZ_LMOZ01000001.1, on the reverse strand, counting down.
CGCGGCGCGCTCGACGATCGAGCACAACCGCAAGGCCTTCTTCGCCGAGCTGGACAACCAGCACCGCGACGTCCGCTCCCGAAAGAACGCGCTCATCGAGCAGGCGGAGCGCCTGGTGCCGCTCGGCGCCGACGGCGTGCCGGAGTACCGCCGGCTGCTCGACCAGTGGAAGCTCGCCGGTCGCGCAGGCAAGAAGAACGACGACGCCCTCTGGGCGCGCTTCAAGGCCGCGGGCGACGCGATCTACGGGGCGAAGGCGGAGGTCGACGCGCGCGACAACGAGGAGTACCAGGCCAACCTCGAGCTCAAGCTCGCGCTGCTCGACGAGGCGGAGCCCCTCCTCCACGAGAAGGACCGCGAGACCGCCCGCACGAAGCTCATCTCGATCCAGGAGCGCTGGGATGCGATCGGCCGCGTGCCGCGCGAGCAGGTCCGCCCGATCGAGGACCGTCTGCGCAAGGTCGAGGCCGCCGTGCGTCGACTCGACGAGGAGCACTGGGAGCGCAACAATCCCGAGAAGAAGGCCCGCTCCGAGGGCCTCGCGAGCCAGCTCAACGCGGCGATCGCGAAGCTGGAGCAGGAGCTCGAGGACGCCAAGGCCAGCGGCGACTCCGCCAAGGTGAAAGAGGCCCAGGAGGCGCTCGACGCCCGCAAGATCTGGCTCGACGCGCTCGGCTGAGCCCGCCCTCCACAGCGGGGGCGTCCTCCACAGCCGTGCTCACGGGCGAAGTCTCCACGGGTTCGCCGATCCCGCCCAGTAGCGGCCGCCCGCAGACCAGGCTGGAGGCATGACCACAGCATGCCCACTCCTGATCGACCGCAGTGTCCTCCCGCTCGCCGAGCTCTTCGCCCTGGTGCTCGACGGTCAGCTCTATCGCGTCGGTGACGGGTTCGCGACGCCGGACACACCTGACACACCGGAGCTGCGCGCGCACGCGTTCGGCATGCTGCGCCCCGGCCGGCTGGTCGCCGACCGGGGCACCGCCGCCTGGATCCACGGCACGCGCGCCACTCCTCCGGCCCGGCCGCAGGTGTGCATCGAACGCGCGAGTCGCGGCCGGGTGCCGATCGGGTTCGACGCGCACCAACACGCACTCGCCGCCGGTGACACGATCGAGCTCGCCGGAGCCCGGCTGACAGCGCCGCTGCGCACAGCTCTCGACCTCGTGCTCACGAGCCCGGGATTCGACGCACCGGACGCCCTCGAGGTGCGGCACCTCCTCGTGATCGCCGGGGCATCGCCCGGCGATCTCCGGGGTCGGATCGCCTGCACGCGACGACGCGGAAGCGCCCGTGCGGTCCTCCGCCTGGCGCTGGTCGAGCGAACGGAGCTGCCCGCGCCGTTGGAGCACGCGGAGCCGCCCGAACCGGCGGGGACGCGGCTCAGCCGCCGCTGACCCGGTACACGTCGTAGACGCCGTCGATCCGCCGCACCGCGTTCAGCACGCGGTCGAGGTGGGTGGTGTCGCCCATCTCGAACACGAATCGGCTCAGCGCGAGCCGGTCGCTCGAGGTGGTGACCGTCGCCGAGAGGATGTTGACATGGTGCTCGGAGAGCACGCGGGTGACGTCGGAGAGCAGACCGGAGCGGTCGAGGGCCTCGACCTGGATCTGCACGAGGAAGACGCTCTTCGAGCTGGGCGCCCACTCCACGTCGATCATGCGGTCGGGCTCCTGCAGCAGCGACTGCACGTTGTGGCAGTTGGCCTGGTGCACCGAGACGCCCTGTCCGCGAGTCACGAACCCGACGATCGGGTCGCCGGGAACCGGCGTGCAGCACTTCGCGAGCTTGACGAGGATGTCGGGAGCACCGCGCACGAGCACGCCGGAGTCGCTGTTGCGCAGCTGCTTGGCGCGACCCTTGACCGGGATCTCCAGCTCGCCGTCGGACTCGACCTCGCTCTGCAGCGATGCGACGATCTTCTCGATCACGGACTGCGTCGAGATGTGTCCTTCGCCGACAGATGCGTACAGCGACGAGACGTCCGGGTGCTTGAGCGACGAAGCGACCTCCACCAGGGCGTCCTGCGTCATCAGCTTCTGCAGCGGGAGGTTCTGCTTGCGCATCGCGCGCGCGATCGCGTCCTTGCCCTGCTCGATGGCCTCGTCGCGGCGCTCCTTGGTGAACCACTGGCGGATCTTGTTGCGCGCTCGCGGGCTCTTGACGAAGTTCAACCAGTCTTGGCTCGGCCCGGAGTCGGGGTTCTTCGATGTGAAGATCTCGACGACGTCGCCGGTCGAGAGCGCGCTCTCCAGGGGCACCAGCCGCCCGTTCACCTTGGCGCCCATCGTGCGGTGCCCGACCTCGGTGTGCACGGCGTAGGCGAAGTCGACCGGGGTGGCGCCGGCGGGAAGACCGATCACGCGGCCCTTCGGCGTGAAGACGTAGACCTCTTTCGCACCGATCTCGAACCGCAGCGAGTCGAGGAACTCCGACGGGTCCGCCGTCTCGGCCTGCCAGTCGGAGATGTGCGCGAGCCACGCCAGATCGGTGTCGACCTTGCCCGGGCCTCCGGTGCTCTTGCCTGTGGTCTGCTCCTTGTACTTCCAGTGCGCGGCGACACCGAACTCGGCGCGCTGGTGCATCTCCTCCGTACGGATCTGGATCTCGACAGGGCGGCCCTGGGGGCCGATCACGGTCGTGTGCAGCGACTGGTAGAGATTGAACTTCGGGGTGGCGATGTAGTCCTTGAAGCGGCCCGGCATCGGCGTCCACCGGGCGTGGATCGAGCCGAGCACCGCGTAGCAGTCGCGCACGGTGTTGACGAGCACGCGGATGCCGACCAGGTCGTAGATGTCGTCGAACTCGCGTCCGCGCACGACCATCTTCTGGTAGATCGAGTAGTACTGCTTGGGCCGGCCGACCACCTTGCCGCGGATCTTCGCGGTCTTCAGGTCGTCGTTGATGGCGTCGATCACCTGCTGCACCAGACGTTCCCGCTCCGGAGTCCGCTGCTTCACCAGGCTCTCGATCTCGGCGTAGAGCTTGGGGTACAGCACCGCGAACGAGAGGTCTTCGAGCTCCCACTTGATCGTCTGGATGCCGAGACGATGCGCCAGCGGAGCGTAGATCTCGAGGGTCTCCGTCGCCTTCCGCGTGGCGTTGGCGGCCGGGACGAATCCCCAGGTGCGCGCGTTGTGCAGGCGGTCGGCGAGCTTGATGATCAGCACGCGGATGTCCTTCGACATCGCCACGATCATCTTGCGGACGGTCTCGGCCTGCGCGCTGTCGCCGTACTTGACCTTGTCGAGCTTGGTGACGCCGTCGACGAGCATCGCGATCTCGTCGCCGAACTGGTCGCGCAGCTCGTCGAGGGTGTAGCTGGTGTCCTCCACCGTGTCGTGGAGCAGCGCCGCCGCGATGGTCTTGGCGCCGATCCCGAGATCGGCGATGATCTGAGCGACCGCCACCGGATGGGTGATGTACGGCTCGCCCGACCGCCGCTTCTGTCCGTCGTGCGCACGTTCGGCGACGGCGTACGCGCGCTCGATGAGCGAGAGATCGGCCTTGGGGTGGTGCATGCGCACCGTGCGGATGAGGGTGTCGACCGCGCCGGCGGGCTGGGCGCGGGAGAAGATGCGCGGAACGAGGCGGCGCAGCGAAGCGGACTGCGGTGTCGATGTGTCAACCATGTGCGCGCCTCCTCTCGTCCATTATGGCCGGTGGTCCGGCCCGGACAGCGCGCCCCCGGAAGCCTGCCAGGCAAGCATCCCGCCGGTGACGTTCGCGGCCGCATAGTTCGCCTGCAGCAGCGCGTCCGTCACCATCCGCGACCGGGCGCCGCTGTGGCAGATCACCAGGATCTGAGCGTCGTCCGGAAGCTCATGCTGCCGGTACCCGAGTTCGCCGAGCGGGATGTGGTGGGCCTCCGGCGCATGACCGGCCTCCCACTCGTCCACCTCTCGGACATCGAGCAGCCACGCCGCTCCGGAGTCGATGAGCTCGCGCGCACGCGTGGCGCTCACTTCGTCGTCCGACAGGTAGAAACCGCTCACTCGTCCCCGCTATTCCGCCGAGACCGGCTCGACAGCGGCGACGGTGGCCTTGGGACGGAGCGAGCGGACCTTCTGGTCGTGCTTCTTGATCGCCGCCTCGCCCTCACGGAACTGCGAGTACATCGGGGCAGCGAGGAAGATCGTCGAGTACGTGCCCACGATGATGCCGATGAGCAGCGCGAGCGAGATGTCGCGCAGCGTCGCCGCACCGAACGCGTAGGCGCCGATGAAGAGGATCGATGCGACCGGCAGCACCGCGACGACCGCGGTGTTGATCGAGCGGACCAGCGTCTGGTTGACCGCGAGGTTGACGGCCTCCGGGAAGGTCCTCCGTGTGAGCTCCAGCTCCTCCTTGGTGTTCTCGCGGATCTTGTCGAACACCACAACGGTGTCGTAGAGCGAGTAGCCGAGGATGGTCAGGAAGCCGATCATCGTCGCCGGCGAGATCTCGAAACCGACGAGGGCGTAGATGCCGGCCGTGACGATGAGGTCGTGGAACAGCGAGACGATGGCCGACGCCGACATCTTCCACGTTCGGAAGTACAGCGCCATCGCGATGAAGGCGAGGAGGAGGAAGACGATCAGACCCTGAATGGTCTGCTGCGTCACATCCGCGCCCCACGACGGGCCGATGAAGGTCGACGAGACCTCGGACGAGGAGACGCCGTACGTCTTCGCGAGCGCGTCGCCGACGGCCTTGGTCTGGCTCTCCGAGAGCTGATCGGTCTGCACCTGGATGGCGTTGCTGCCGACGACGCTCACGTGCGAGACGGCGTTGGGGACCACGCTCTGCACGGCGCCCTGCGCCTTCGACGTATCGGTGCTCTGCACATCGCTGATCAGGAACTGCGACCCGCCGCGGAACTCGATCGAGAAGTTGAACCCGCCCTTGACGACCGGGACCAGGATCGAGAGCGCGACCATGACGATCGCGATGGAGTACCAGATCTTGCGCTTGCCGACGAAGTCGAACGAACGGGCACCGGTGTAGAGGTCGTTTCCGAACTTGGTGAGACGGCTGGCCATCAGTTGTCCTTCCCCTCGGACGAGCGATCCGACGACGAGGAGGTCGAGGCGGAGGCGAGCTCCGCCGCCTTGCGCTCGGCGATCGTCTGGCGGCGAGCGGCCTCGCCGCTGCTGCGCGCGGCCTTGCCGGCCGGGACCGAGGCCGGCGCCGGAGTACGGAAGCGGGCCGCGCCACGGTACACCGCACCGAGAGCGTCGGGGTCGAGTCCCGACAGCGGGTGGCCGCTGCTGAAGAAGCGGGTCTTCGCGAGCAGCTGCAACGTCGGGTGGGTGAACAGCAGCACCACGATCACGTCGATGATCGTCGTGAGACCGAGGGTGAACGCGAAGCCGCGGACGTTCGCCGCCGCGAGCACGTAGAGCACGACGGCCGCGAGGAGGTTGGTGGCCTTGGACGCGTAGATCGTGCGTCGTGCGCGGCCCCAGCCGGCCTCCACAGCCGATTCGAGACTGCGCCCATCGCGCAGCTCGTCTCGTATTCGCTCGAAGTAGACGATGAAGGAGTCCGCGGTGAAACCGATGGCCACGATGAGGCCGGCGACGCCCGCGAGCGAGAGCCGGTAGTCGTAGTGCCACGACAGCAGCGAGATCGTCAGCCAGGTGAGCGCGCCGGCGACCACGAGCGAGAAGATCGTGACCAGACCGAGCAGGCGGTACTGGAAGAACGTGTAGATCGCGACGAGGATCAGACCGATCAGACCGGCTATCAGGCCGCTGATGAGCTGCGAGGTTCCGAGCGTCGCCGAGATGTTGTCCTGGCTCTGCACCTTGAAGCTGAAGGGCAGCGCGCCGAATTTCAGCTGGTCGGCGAGCGCCTTCGCGCTCTGCTCGGTGAAGTTGCCCGAGATCTGCGGCTTGCCGTCGGTGATGGCGGCCTGCGTGGTCGGAGCCGAGATCACGCGGCCGTCGAGGACGATCGCGAACTGGTTCTGCGCACCCTGGAGGCCGATGAGACGGGTCGTGACGTCGGCGAACTGCTTGGTACCGGTGCTGTCGAAGACGATGTTGACGGCCCACTGGCCCGTCGTCACGCCTTGCGAGCTCTGCATGATGGCGGCGCTCGCGTCGGAGATGTTCTGACCCTTGACCTCGACCGGTCCGAGCAGGTACTTGACCGTGTTGCCGTCGTCACAGGTGATCAGCGGCTTGTCGGTCGGAGCGGCGCTCAGGTCTTTGTTCTTGTTGGCGGAGCAGTCGTACGCATCGAACTGCGCCTGCAGCTCGGGCGTCACCCAGGCGAGGTCGCTGCCGTTCGTCGGCTTGGTCGAGGGGGTCGACTGGAGGCCGGGCGCGGGGCTCGGGGCCGGTGTCGACTTGCCGTCGGCGCCCACGACCTCGTTGGTCGGACCGCTGGTCTGCAGAACCGGGCGGAAGTCGAGGCGAGCACTCGCCTTGACACGGTCGAGCGTCTGCTGGTCCGGCTTGCCCGGAAGCGAAACGACGATGTTCCGCGATCCCTCGGTGGAGATCTGCGCCTCGGACACACCCGACGCGTCGATGCGCTGACGGATGATCGAGACCGCCTGGTCGAGCTGCTGCTGCTGCACCGTCTGACCGTTCTCGACCTGCGGGGCGAGGATGATCTGGGTGCCGCCCTCGAGGTCGAGCGCGAGCTTGGGCAGCCACGTCGCATTGCTGAACAGGACGCCGGCCGTGAGGGTCCCGAGAAGGACCACCACGATGACGCCGAGCCACGTCAGCGAACGCCAGGCTTTTTTGACCGGGGTCGACTTTGCCACCTAGGAACTCAGCTTTCTACGAGCGATCCGCGCACCCTCTCGGCGCGCGGAGCACAGGGATGCTATCAGTCGTCGCTCTTGGCGCCGGGCTTCTTCGGCGCGTCGTCGATCCGCTCGCCGAACTCCGGCTCCGACGGCTCGACCGTGATCGCGTGATCCTGGTTGAGCTCGGGGCCGGCGACCTCGGTGTCGTCGAGCTCCGGGGTCTTGGGCTCCACGACGCGGGCGAGCACCTGGCGGTGCACCTTCACGACGTGGCCGGGGCTGGTCTCGATGAGCGCGGTGTTGTCGTCGTCGTCGACGGACAGCAGAGTGCCGTAGAGCCCGAAGTTGGTCATGACCTCGGCGCCAGGCACCATCTTCGAACGCGTCTCCGCCTGCTCCTTCTGCCGCTTGCGGCTGTTGCGGAACATGAAGAACACGAGGGCCGCCAAAATGACGACCATCACAATGGTCAACGGATCAATGGGCATGAAGTCTGCCGAACCTTCCGGTTAAGTCAAGGGGGGTAGGCGAGTGGCCAGCTTGAATTATAGGTCATCCATCAGGGACGGTTGCTGTGAGTGCCCCTGCTGCGGGCTGGATAGCCCGAAGTGGCGCCAGGCCGCCGGTGTGGCGACGCGCCCGCGCGGCGTGCGCGACAGCAGCCCGATACGCACCAGGAACGGCTCGACGACCGACTCGATGGTCTCCGCCTCTTCTCCGACCGAGACGGCGAGGGTGTTCAACCCGACCGGTCCTCCGTCGAAACGCTCCAGAATCGCGTGCAGCACGGCTCGGTCGAGACGGTCGAGGCCGAGCGCGTCGACGTCGTAGAGCTCGAGGGCGGCTCGCACGGCATCCAGGTCGGCGCGGCGCCCGTGGACGAGGGCGTAGTCGCGAACGCGGCGCAGCAGACGGTTGGCGATACGCGGAGTCCCGCGGCAGCGGCCGGCGATCTCGGCGAGGGCCTCCCGGTCGATCTCGAACTCCAGCATCACGGCGGCCCGCGAGAGCACCTGCGTCAGTTCGCCCTCGTCGTAGAACTCGAGGTGCGCCGTGAAGCCGAAGCGGTCGCGCAGCGGATTGGGCAGCAGCCCGGAGCGGGTGGTGGCGCCGACGAGCGTGAACGGCGCGAGGTCGAGCGGGATGGAAGTGGCGCCTGCGCCCTTGCCGACCATGATGTCGATGCGGTAGTCCTCCATCGCCAGGTAGAGCATCTCTTCCGCGGAGCGCGCCATGCGGTGGATCTCGTCGATGAAGAGCACCTCCCCCGGGGTCAGCGACGAGAGCAGAGCGGCGAGATCGCCCGCGTGCTGGATCGCCGGACCGCTCGAGAGGCGCAGCGGCCGCTCGCTCTCGTGCGCGACGATCATCGCGAGGGTCGTCTTGCCGAGCCCGGGAGGCCCGGCGAGCAGGATGTGGTCGGCCGTGCGCTCCTGCATCTTCGCGGCCGTCAGCAGCAGCTGCAACTGGCCGCGGACTTTGGCCTGGCCGACGAACTCCGACAGCGTACGCGGGCGGAGAGCACCTTCGAACGCGAGCTCCGACTCGGATTCCAGCTCGGGGGCGGTCAGGTCGTCGCTCATCGGCTGGCGCCCTTCGGAGCCGTGGCGGCCGGGCCGAGCCGGGCGAGCGTCAGCCGCAGCAGCGTCTGCACAGAGTCGCGCGCACCCTCATCCGTCTCGGCCACGACGTCGGCGACGGCCTCCGCCGCGACCTTCTCAGGCCAGCCGAGACCGACCAGTGCGACGAGCACACTGTCGGGGACGGCGGAGGGCCGACCTCCGGCCTTGACGGCGCGTGCCGGTGCGCGGCGGGCGGCCGCGAGCTTGCCTGTCAGGGAGACGACGATGAGCTTGGCGGTCTTGGGCCCGATACCTGACACCTTGCGGAACGGCGCGTCGTCGTCGGCCGCCACGGCGTCGGCCACCTGATCGGGGCTGAGCACCGACAGGACGCCGATCGCCGACTTCGGGCCGACGCCCGAGACGCCGTTGAGCAGTTCGAAGACCTGCAGCTGCTCGAGGTCGGCGAAGCCGAAGAGCTGGAGGGCGTCTTCGCGGACGATCAGCGAGGTGTGGACGAACGCCTCCTCACCGACGCGCAGGGACAGCACGTGGTCGGGGGTGAGCTGCACGGCGAAGCCGACGCCTCCCACCTCGATCACTGCGGAACCGCCGATCGCAGAGAGAACGGTACCGCGGAGGGAGGAGATCACCTGGCTAGCCTACGGGGCACCGCCGACGCACGAGCGGAGCGCTCGGCGGCGCGCCATGCCGCCTGGGCGGGAGTCTGCGCAGATGCAGGCTCCGAACCGGGGCCCCTGGGGGTGTCGGCCATCGGCGAGCCGCGCCATGCGTGACAGATGGCGATGGCGAGAGCGTCTGCGGCGTCGGCCGGCTTGGGCGCCTCCGCCAATCCGAGGATGCGCGCGACCATCGCCTGCACCTGCCGCTTGTCGGCGGAGCCGTAGCCGGTGATGGCGGCCTTCACTTCGCTCGGCGTGTGCAGGGCGACGGGGAGGCCCCGACGCGCGGCAGAGTGCAGTGCCACACCGCTGACCTGGGCCACGCCCATCACAGTCCGGAGGTTGTGCTGGGCGAAGACGCGCTCGATGGCGACGACCTCCGGCCGATGCTCGTCGAGCAATGCGTCGATGCCCGCGCCCACCGCGAGCAGCCGCTTCTCGAGCGGCATGTCCGCCGGCGTGCGGATGACCGTGACCTCCACCAGCGTCGCGCGGCGGTCGGGGCGCACATCGACGACGCCGACGCCGCAGCGCGTCAGACCCGGGTCGATGCCGAGAACCCGGATCGTCATCGCGTCGCCTTACTCGTCGTCTTCGAGCTGCGCCTGCACCTCGGGGGTGATGTCGAGGTTCGTGTAGACGTTCTGCACGTCGTCGGAGTCTTCGAGGGCGTCGATCAGGCGGAACACCTTGCGCGCCACCTCGACATCGGCCTCCACGTTGACCGTGGCCACGAACTCGGCGTCGGCCGAGTCGTAGTCGATCCCCGCGTCTTGGAGCGCCGAACGGGCGGCGACGAGGTCGGTCGCCTCGGTCAGCACCTCGAAGCTCTCGCCGCGGTCGGTGACCTCCTCGGCGCCGGCGTCGAGCACCGCAGACAGCACGGCGTCTTCGTCGACACCGTCGGCGTGCGGCACCACGATGACGCCCTTGCGGTGGAAGTTGTACGCGACGCTGCCCGGGTCGGCCATGGTGCCGCCGTTGCGGGTCATCGCAGTGCGCACTTCAGCGGCCGCGCGGTTCTTGTTCTCGGTGAGGCACTCGATCAGGAGGGCGACGCCGCCGGGACCGTAGCCCTCGTACATGATGGTCGAGTAGTCGATGGACTCACCGGTGAGGCCGGCGCCGCGCTTGATGGCGCGGTCGATGTTGTCGTTGGGGACCGAGGTCTTCTTGGCCTTCTGCACCGCGTCGACCAGGGTCGGGTTGCCGGAAAGGTCGGCGCCGCCGGTCTTGGCCGCCACTTCGATGTTCTTGATGAGCTTCGCGAACGACTTGGCGCGACGGGCGTCGATGACCGCCTTCTTGTGCTTGGTCGTTGCCCACTTGGAATGCCCGGACACTGGTGCTCCCTCGAATTGCCGTTGAACCTGTCCATAATAATGCCTCGGCCGGGGCCGGCCCGAAGGCGACGGCGTCGGAGGGTCGGAGGTCCGAGGGCCGGAGGCCCGTACGCGAATGAGAGCTAGTGCGCCGCGAGCGCGCGGTGCACCGAGGCGACGGCGCTTGCCCCCTCGCCGACCGCCGCGGCGATGCGCTTCATCGAACCGTGGCGCACATCCCCCGCCGCGAACACCCCGGCGATGCTCGTCTCGAACGGCAGCGGCCCGCGGCCGGTGGAGGGCTCGCCCGGCGGGAGGTCGACGTCGGTCAGCAGGAACCCGCTGCCGTCGACCGCCGCGCCGCTCAGCCAGGAGGCCCGCGGTTCGGCGCCGACGAAGCAGAACAGCGCGGCGGCGGCGAGCTGCTCGCGCTCCCCCGTCGCCGACGACGTCAGCGTCACCGCCTCCAGCTGATCGCCGCCGTGCAGCGCGGTCACGTCCGAGGACGGGTGCACCGTGATCCGCTCGTGGGACACGACGCGGTCGACCAGGTATGCCGACATCTTGGCCGCGATGTCCGGCCCGCGTACGACCAGCGCGACCTCGCTCCCGAGCCCGGCGAGGTACAGGGCGGCCTGGCCCGCCGAGTTCGCCCCTCCGACGACGACTGCCGGGCGTGCGGCGACCGTGCGCGCCTCCAGCTCGGTGGTCGCGAAGAAGATGCTGCCGCCTTCGAAGTCCGCCCAGCGGTCGAGCGGGAGGCGCCTGTAGCGGGCGCCGGTCGCGACCACGATCGCCTTCGCGCGGATGCTCTCCCCCTCGGCCAGGGTCAGCTCGTGGCCGCCCGGCGACGGCGCGAGGGCGGTGACCTCCGCAGGGGCCGAGAGCCGCACGCCGAACTTGAGCGCCTGGACGAGCCCGAGCTCGGTGATCTCCCCTCCGGAGACGCCGGCCGGGAAGCCCAGGTAGTTCTCGATCCGGGAGCTCGCCGCCGCCTGGCCGCCCGGGGCGAGCGCGTCGAGCACAAGGGTGGAGAGCCCCTCCGATGCGCCGTAGATCCCGGCGGCGAGTCCGGCCGGCCCTGCGCCCACGACGACGAGGTCGAACTCGTCGCCGTCGCGGTAGCGGTAGGCGAGCCCGACCGCCTCGGCGAGGGCGAGCGGAGTCGCGCCCGCGATGACGGTATCGCGGGCGACGACGATCGGGAGGTCCAGCTCCGCGTGACCGGAGGCCTCCAGCGCCGCACGGCCCCGATCGGTCCCGACGTCGTTCCAGCGATGCGGCAGCTCCATCCGTGCGGCGTAGCGGCGGAGTGCCATCGCACCGGCCGAACCCTCGGTCCCGAAGATCTGGGTGGTGCGGCCCGCCGCGGCCATCAGCAGGCGGCGCCGGGCCCGGAACGCCCCCAGCAGGGTCTCGGACAGCGACCCGTCGTTCGACATCAGCTGCTTGAAGACGGCATTCGGGATGCGCCGGACGGTGCTGGGCTCCACGATCCGCGCCGTCAGCAGCGAGGCCTGCCCCGTGAGCATGCTCAGCTCGCCGAGGAACTCACCCGCCTGCCACTCGGCGACGACGCGCGCGGGCGAGTCGGCCGTGGCCTCGCGGACGATGTCCACTCGTCCCGACTCCATGACGAAGAAGTCGAGCTCGTCGTCTCCGGCGCGGAACAGCGTGTCACCGACCGCGAACTCCTCGGAGGCGCCGAGGGCGAGCAGCCGCGCGAGCACATCCTGCTCCAGGACGGGATTGGCCGCGGTTCCGACCGGGACACGGAACGGCGGCCGCTCGGCCGAAGGGGTCGACACGCCGCGATCATAGAGCGCGCCGGCGTGCCCGCACCATCCTCAGACCCGGGCGTCCACCCGTGCCCGCACCTTGGCGAGGAAGTACGCGTGGAAGCGCGTGTCACCGGTGATCTCCGGGTGGAACGAGGTCCCCAGCAGGTCGCCCTGCTCCACGGCGACGACACGGCCGTCAGGCACGCGCGCCAGCACGGTCGCGCGCTCCCCCACGCTCTCGACGATCGGTGCGCGGATGAAGACGGCGTGCACCGGCTCCTCGCCCAGCTGCGGGATGTCGAGATCGGTCTCGAACGAGTCGACCTGCGAGCCGAACGCGTTGCGGCGCACCGCGACGTCCAGGCCGCCGAGGCTCTGCTGGCCTGCGATGCCGTCGACGATCGTGTCGGCGAGCATGATGAGCCCTGCGCACGTGCCGTAGACGGGCAGCCCTCCCGCGATCGCGGCCCTCAGCGGCTCGGCGAGCCCGAACGCGCGGGAGAGTTTGTCCATCACACTCGACTCGCCGCCCGGGATGACCAGGCCGGCGACCTGCTCCAGCTCCTCCTGGCGCCGCACGGGGACGGCATCGGCGCCCAGGCCGCGCAGGACCGCGATGTGCTCGCGGAAGTCGCCCTGCAGGGCCAGGACGCCGACGCGGGGGCCGGTCGCCTCGACGGGGCTACCAGCCACGCTCGGCGAGGCGGTGCGGAGCGGCGAGGTCGGAGACGTTGATGCCGACCATCGCCTCCCCGAGCCCGCGGGATACATCGGCGATGACCTTGGGGTCGTCGTAGAACGTGGTCGCCTTCACGATCGCGGCCGCGCGCTGCTCCGGATTGCCCGACTTGAAGATGCCGGAGCCGACGAACACGCCGTCGGCGCCCAGCTGCATCATCATCGCCGCGTCGGCAGGAGTGGCCACGCCGCCCGCGGTGAACAGCACGACCGGGAGCTTGCCCGTCTCGGCGATCTCGGCGACCAGCTCGTAGGGCGCCTGGAGGTCCTTCGCGGCCACGTAGAGCTCGTCGCGGGTCATCGACTTCAGCGCGTTGATCTCCGACGTGATCTTGCGGATGTGCTTGGTGGCCTCCGAGACGTCGCCGGTGCCTGCCTCGCCCTTGGAGCGGATCATCGCCGCGCCCTCGTTGATGCGGCGCAGCGCCTCGCCGAGGTTGGTGGCGCCGCAGACGAACGGCACGGTGAACTTCCACTTGTCGATGTGGTTGACGTAGTCGGCGGGCGACAGCACCTCGGACTCGTCGATGTAGTCGACGTCGAGCGCCTCCAGCACCTGAGCCTCGACGAAGTGGCCGATGCGCGCCTTCGCCATGACCGGGATGGACACCTCCGCGATTATCGCCTCGATGAGGTCGGGGTCGCTCATCCGGGCGACGCCGCCCTGCGCGCGGATGTCGGCGGGTACCCGCTCGAGCGCCATGACGGCGACGGCGCCGGCGTCCTCGGCGATGCGCGCCTGCTCCGGCGTGACGACGTCCATGATGACGCCGCCCTTCAGCATCTCGGCCAGGCCGCGCTTGACCCGGCTCGACCCGGTTGCGGTGCCCTGTTCTGTGTCTGTCATCGTCGCCCTCTCTGCGGTACAAAAAGTATTTTGGCCTATGCCGAACGATAGCATCCCCCTGAGGGCTCAGTAGACTCGGAAGCCGGGGAGTGGAATTGGACGAACAGGTCATCACGGGCACGACGGCGGCGGAGATCGCCGCCAGCGTCCGCGAGCTGCACGAGCGTGGGGCGCTACGCCGGGGCGACGCTCTGCCGCCGGTACGCGAGCTGGCCGCCCAGCTGCAGGTCAACCGCAACACGGCCGTCGCCGCCTACCGGCTGCTGGCGCAGGCCGGAGTGGTCGTCGCGCGCGGGCGCGCCGGCACGGTGATCGCCGGTGTGGAGGCCGTGGCCCAGGAGGGCTTCGCGGCCGACAATGTGCTGCGCGACATCGGAACGGGCAATCCCGACCCCGGTCGCATCCCGGATCTCTCCGCCGCGCTGGCCCGCGCCGTCGGCCGGCCGGTGCTCTACGGCGAGCCCGTGATCGACCCCGCACTGCAGGCGCGCGCGCTGTCCTGGATCCGCGAGGACCTCCCGGAGCACGCCGTGCGGATCACCGTGACCAACGGGGCCGTCGACGCGGTCGAGCGACTGCTCGCCCAGGCGCTCCTCCGCGACGACGCCGTCGCCCTCGAAGACCCCTGCTTCCTCGCCAGCATCCACACGGTCCGGCACGGCGGCTACCGCGCGGTGCCTGTCCCTGTCGATGCCGAGGGGATGACCGTCGACGGCCTCCGTGCGGCGCTCGATGCCGGCGTCCGGGCGATCATCTGCACGCCGCGGGCGCAGAACCCGACGGGAGCGACGCTCTCCCCCGCCCGCGCGGCTGAGCTGCGCGCCCTCCTCGCCGATCATCCGTACGTGCTCGTGATCGAGGACGACCACTTCTCGATGCTGTCCCAACGGTCGTACGAGACCCTGATCGGTCCCGAGCACCAGCGGTTCGCGCTGGTGCGCTCGGTGTCGAAGTTCCTCGGCCCCGACATGTGCCTGGCCGTCGCCGCGACGGACCCCGAGACGGCGGACCGGCTCGCTTTCCGGCTCAGCCCGGGCACCACCTGGGTCAGCCACATCCTCCAGCGGCTCGTGCTGGCCCAGCTGAGCGACGCGTCCGTCCTCGCCGAGATCGCGGAAGCAGGACGCCACTATGCAGAGCGCAACGAGCTGTTCGCGGCGCGGCTCACCGAGCGCGGGTTGCCGACCGAGGCCGCCGACGGGCTCAACCTCTGGGTCGACCTGCCGGTCGAGGCCAGACTCGTCGCCGATCGGCTGATGCGCCGCGGCTGGCTGGCCCGCACCGGCGACGAGTTCGTGCTCGGGGATCGGAGGGCGCCGTCGCAGCAGCTGCGCCTGACCGTGCACGACCTCACCGCGGACGAGGCCGACCGGCTGCTCGACGATCTCGCGGAGGTGACGGAGGCCGCGGGCCGGCGCTCCTGACCCGACGAAGGCAGTGCCCGCGGGATGAGAGGATCGAGGGATGAAGATCCTCTCGATCCAGTCCGCTGTCGCCTACGGTCATGTCGGCAACAGCGCCGCCGTCTTCCCCCTGCAGCGCATCGGCGTCGAGGTGCTCCCCGTCTACACGGTGAACTTCTCCAACCACACGGGGTATGGCGCCTGGCGCGGTCCGCTCATCGCGCCCGATGACGTACGCGAGGTGATCACCGGCATCGAGGAGCGCGGTGTCCTCGGGCAGATCGACGCCGTGCTCTCCGGCTACCAGGGCAGCGAGGGCATCGGCGACGTGATCGTCGACGCGGTCGCCCGCGTCAAGGCCGCCAACCCGAACGCCGTCTACGCGTGCGACCCGGTGATGGGCAACGCGAAGTCGGGCTGCTTCGTGGCACCGGCGATCCCCGACCTCCTGCGCGATCGGGTCGTGCCGGTGGCCGACATCATCACGCCGAACCAGTTCGAGCTCGGCTACCTCACCGGCACCGAGCCCGCCGACCTGGAGTCCACCCTCGCGTCCGTCGACGCCGCACGGGCGATGGGCCCGCGCACCGTCCTCGTCACGAGCGTCGAGCGACCCGACCAGCCGGAGGACACCATCGAGATGCTCGCGGTCGACGACGCCGGCGCGTGGATCGTGCAGACGCCGCGCCTGCCGCTGAAGGCGAACGGCTCCGGCGATGTCACAGCGGCCCTGTTCACCGCCCACTATGTGGCCTCGGGCGACGCTGCGAGCGCGCTGAGCAAGACTGTGTCGAGCGTGTACGACCTCCTCGACCGCACGCTGCAGTCGGGCGAACGCGAGCTTCAGCTGGTCGAGTCGCAGGAGTCCTACGCGAGCCCGCGCGAGCAGTTCACGGTCACGCAGGTGCGCTGAGCGCCCGTCCGATCGGTATTAGTCGTCGCTCTTGGGCCAGGCGTCCGCGAGCGCGGTGCGCACCTCGCCGAGGAGCTGCGGGAGCGCCTTGGTGCGGGCGATGATCGGGAAGAAGTTCGCGTCCTGCGCCCAGCGCGGCACGATGTGCTGGTGGAGGTGCGCCGCGATCCCGGCACCGGCCACCGATCCCTGGTTCATGCCGATGTTGAAGCCGTCGTTCCTGGACACCTCGCGGATGACGCGCATCGCCGTCTGGGTGATGCTGCCGATCTCGGCGACCTCCTCCGGGGTGGCGTCGTCGTAGAGGGCGATGTGGCGGTACGGGCACACCAGCAGGTGGCCGCTGTTGTACGGGAACAGGTTGAGCAGCGCGTACGCGTACTTCCCGCGCGTCACGATCAGGGCGTCCTCGTCGCTCAGCGTCGGCGCCACGCAGAACGGGCAGCCTTCGTGGCCGGGGTCGCCCTGCTGGATGTAGACCATCCGGTGCGGCGTCCACAGCCGCTGGAACTCGTCAGGCACACCGACCAGGTACGACGGGTCGTCGACGCGGACGGGGCCGTCGGTCCCGTCCGCGTCGACGCCGCGGGTGTCGCTCAGCCCTGCCATGCCGTATCGACCAGCTCGTGGCTGCCGATGCTCGCGACGATCCGCTCGATGGCGTCGTCGACCGTCACGCCGTTGAGCTGCGTGCCGTCGCGGAAGCGGAAGCTGACCGTTCCGGCGGTCGCGTCCTCCTCGCCGACGATGAGCTGGAACGGCACCTTGGCCTTGGTGTGGGTGCGGATCTTCTTCTGCATGCGGTCGTCGGAGTGGTCGACCTCCGCCCGCACCCCGCGGGCCTTCAGCCGCGCGATGACGTCGTCGAGGAACGGCCCGTAGGCGTCGGCCACCGGGATGCCCACCACCTGGACCGGCGACAGCCAGACCGGGAACGCTCCCGCGTAGTGCTCCAGCAGGATCGCGAAGAACCGCTCGATAGAGCCGAGCAGGGCCCGGTGGATCATCGCCGGCTGCTTGCGGGTGCCGTCGGCCGCGTTGTACTCCAGCTCGAACAGCTCCGGCTGGTTGAAGTCCAGCTGCACCGTCGAGAGCTGCCAGGTGCGACCGATCGCGTCGCGCGCCTGCACCGAGATCTTGGGGCCGTAGAACGCAGCGCCCGCCGGGTCGTCGACGAGCTCGAGGCCCGATTCGATCGCCACCTGACGGAGGGTCTCGGTCGCCGTCTCCCAGCTCTCGTCGCTGCCGACGTACTTCTCCGGGTCCTTCGTGGAGAGCTCGAGGTAGAAGTCGTGGAGGCCGTAGCCGCGCAGCGTCTCGAGCACGAACTCGAGCTGGCGCCCGACCTCGTCCTTGATCTGGTCGTCGGTCACGTAGATGTGCGCGTCGTCCTGGGTGAGGCCGCGCACGCGGGTCAGGCCGGAGAGCGTTCCCGACTTCTCGTAGCGGTAGACCGTGCCGAACTCCGCGAGCCGCAGCGGCAACTCCCGGTAGCTGCGGCCGCGCGCACGGAAGATCAGGTTGTGCATCGGGCAGTTCATCGGCTTGAGGTAGTAGTCCTGCCCCTGCCGGGTGATGTTGCCGTCCGCGTCGCGTTCCTCGTCGAGGTGCATCGGCGGGAACATGCCGTCTTTGTACCAGTTGAGGTGCTGGCTGGTCTCGAAGAGATGCGCCTTGGTGATGTGCGGGGTGTTCACGACCTCGTAGCCGTTCGCGATCAGCCGCTCGCGCATGTAGTCCTCGATCTCCTTGCGGATGATCCCACCCTTGGGGTGGAACACCGCGAGGCCCGAGCCGATCTCCTCTGGGAAGCTGAACAGGTCGAGCTCGGCGCCCAGCTTGCGGTGGTCGCGCTTGGCGGCCTCCTCCATGCGGGTCTGGTAGGCCCGCAGCTCGTCCTTGCTCGGCCACGCCGTGCCGTAGATGCGCTGCAGCTGCGGGTTCTTCTCCGAGCCGCGCCAGTAGGCCGCAGCCACACGGGTGAGCGCCCAGCCGTTGCCGATCATGCGCGTGTTCGGGAGGTGCGGGCCGCGGCAGAGGTCCTTCCAGACCGTTTCACCGCTCTTGGGGTCGACGTTGTCGTAGATGGTCAGCTCGCCCGAGCCGACCTCCACGGACTCGTCGCCGCCCTCGGCCGCTCCACCCTTCAGCCCGATGAGCTCGAGCTTGTAGGGCTCGCCCGCGAGCTCGGCACGCGCCTCGTCATCGGTCACGACCCGGCGGACGAACCGCTGGCCCGCTCGCACGATCCGCGACATCTCTTTGTCGAGCGCCTTGAGGTCCTCCGGCGTGAACGGCTCGGCGACGTCGAAGTCGTAGTAGAAGCCGTCGGTGATGGGCGGCCCGATGCCGAGCTTCGCCTCCGGGTTCACGGCCTGGACGGCCTGCGCGAGCACGTGCGCCGTGGAGTGGCGGAGGATGTTGAGCCCGTCGGGCGAGTCGATCGTGACCGGCTCGACGGTGTCGGTGGTCGTGACGGTCGTCGCGAGGTCCTTCAGCTCACCGTTGACGCGCATCGCGACAACGGAACGGTCGGTGAAGAGCTCGAAGCCGTCGGCCACCTGTCCACTCCTATGAGTCGTATTCCAATGGGATGGATCAACTCTAGTCGGCGCGAGCGAGGCGGCAGGACGTCCGGCGTCACGGCACCAAGGTGTAGGCCGCCGACCACCAGCCGGACCCGATCACCGTAGGCTGCGCATTCGGATCCAGGGGATTCTTGAGATAGAGAAGCTGGCCGCTCCGACCCGGGTCCGCAGCCACGATGCCGGACGAGCCTCGCCCTTCGTAGTCGCCGACAGACCAGCCGTCCAGTGCCGGGGCCATACTGCTGGGTTGCACGATGGGAATCGAAGTCGGGAAGGGAGTCGGGTTGCCCGCGGGTGTGCGGTTGAGATCGAGGCTGTATCCGCCCGGGGTGAGGTCGGCGTAGCCGTCGGCATTGAGGTCGGCGAGGGCGGGACCGTGCCCGTTCAGATCCTGGGCTACCCCATCGGCAGGCAGTTGCGCACCCGAACTGAACGGACGATGCAGCGGGTCGGTCGCTATCCGGTTCTTGTAGAACCAGCGGGTGCCGTCGGAACGTTCGGCAACGACGTCGGCGTAGCCGTCCCCGTCGACGTCGCCGACCGCGATCGAGGTGAACGACTGCCACCCGGAGCCGATCGTCGTACCGGACGAGAACGGGAGCTTGGCCGGCGAGCTCCCGATGTTGTTGTAATAGGCGACCAATGCACCGTCGGAGCGGATGGCGACCAGGTCGGCCACCCCGTCGCCCGAGAGGTCTCCCATCGTGACGTTCCGCATCCCGTAAGCCGCGCTCCAGCCGGTGCCGATACTGCGGCTCGTCGAGAACGGAACCCGGCCCGGGTTCGAGTTGATGCCGTTCTGGTACAGGAGAAGACGGCCGGCGATGTCGATCGCCAGGAGGTCGGCGTATCCGTCGCCGGTGATGTCCGAGTCGTGCATCTGGGCAGCGCGCTTCCGGGCTGTCGTGATCCGCGGGCACGGGTCAGCCGTCGTCGAGAACGTACCGCTCGCCAGTGTGCCCGCTTGGCCCGGAGCCCCGACATACCAGTTGTACGTGTCGTTCGCCAAGAAGCGGTAATTCGTCGACGTCTGTTCGAACGCGATGGTCCCGTCTGCCCGCGCCGTCGGCACTCCATAGGCTCCACTCGTCGTCGCGCCCGAGATGTTGATGGGATAGGTCTGGCCTGGTACGAGTCCGCTCAGATCGGCTGTGAAGTCGATAGCGGATGAGCTCTCGCCCTGTGGGGTCAGATAACGCAGGGGACAGTCGAGTGCGGCGGTCGGCGTCCCCGACACCCGCACGGGACTGGCACACGAGCTGGCAGTCACGTAGCCCACGCCCTGAATAGCGTTCGCTTGCCACGCAGTCAACTCATACGCTGCCCCGGACTGAAACTGCCCAGTGAGCGTGGTGTCCACCGTCGCCTGGCCGTTCGAATCGGTCGTCGCGGTGAGCGACCCATAGGGCCCCGTGGGAGGCGATTGCTGCGGCACGGTGACTTCGATCGTGTAGCCGGTGTCAGGCGCGAGCGAACTGAGTGATGTCGTGAGATGCGCCGTGCTGTAGTAGCCGGGCTGCAGGCTTCCGCAATCGATGGTGATCGACGAGGCTGAAAAGGCCGTTGGAATCGAATCGGCGAGAGCCGGCGATGCCAGCATCCCCCCTCCCGCGACCATGGCGATCGCCACCACGAATCCGACAAGCAGGCGACGCAGACGTGATCCCACAGAGTACCTCTCGGTCAACAGCGCCGCGGCGGCGCCACGTCAGGCTATCGGCGGAAGTCCCGTCGACCGATACCCGCGAACGCGGGCCACGGGAGTGGCGCTGCCCGTCGGCAGTGTAGCGGCGCAGCCGCGAAGCCGCCCATCCACTACGCGCTCAGGCGCGGATAGTCCGTGTAGCCCTCGGCGCCCGACCCGTAGAACGTAGCCGCGTCGGGCTGGTTCTCCGGGTGCTCGCCCTTCCAGCGCTCGACGAGGTCCGGGTTCGCGATGGCGAGGCGGCCGACGGCCACCGCGTCCGCGTGCGCGTCCTCGACCAGCGCGATCGCCTCGTCGCGCGTGGTGACCGCCCCGAATCCGCTGTTCACGATGAACGGGCCGCCGAAGCGCTCGCGGAGGTCCTGGACGAGTGCGCCGGCCGGGTCGCTGTGCAGCACGCTCACGTAGGCGAGGCCGAGCGGCGCCAGTCCGTCGACCACGGCCTCGTAGGTCGCGGTGGCATCGGCAGGGTCGGTCTCGAAGACATCCTGGATGTTGTGCATCGGCGACAGGCGGATGCCCACTCGCCCGGCGCCCACGGCCTCCGCGATCGCTGTGGTCACCTCGACGACGAAGCGGGCGCGCGCCTCGGGGGTTCCGCCGTACTGGTCGTCGCGGACGTTGGACACCGGCGAGAGGAACTGGTGCAGCAGGTAGCCGTTGGCGCCGTGCACCTCCACGCCGTCGAGGCCGGCGACGATGGCATTCTTCGCCGCTGCGACGAACTCGTCGCGCACGGTCGCGAGCTCTTCGGAGGTGAGCGCGTGCGGCACCGGGTAGGCGACCTTGCCTGCTGCGGTGCGCGCCTCACCGTTGATCGCGACGGCGCTCGGGGCGACGACACGATCCGTTCCGTTGATCTGCTGGTGCGACACGCGCCCGCTGTGCATGAGCTGCAGGACGATGCGGCCGCCCTTGGCGTGCACTGCGTCGGCCACGGCGCGCCAGCCGGCGATCTGCTCATCCGTGACGATGCCGGGCTGGCCGGGGTACGCACGGGACTCGTGACTCGGGTAGGTGCCCTCGGAGATGATCAGACCCACGCTCGCCCGCTGCGCGTAGTGTTCCGCCACCATGGGCCCCGGGATGCCGGCCTCGCCCGATCGCGTGCGGGTGAGCGGCGCCATCACGACGCGGTTGGGAAGGTGGAGGTCTCCGAGCGAGACGGGAGAGAACAGATCCATCGAGGGCATGCCTTTCGGTTCACGGATGCGATACGGCCAGTCGGGCCGAGCCGCGGCGATCAGGTCGCGCAGCCTGTGAGGCGAACAGCGAGCGCATCCGCACTATTCCGAGCGGTTCTCCGCGTCGCGGTTGAGGCGGTCTCAGCAGCGGCGGCCTAGACACGCGATGCAGCTGGCCCGCTAGCATCGTGACCAACGGCGACGAGGGGGATGTCCGTCATGGAGTCGAAACTGCGACCGAAAGTGGTGCTGTGGTGGGGCATCGGCCTCGCCATCGCCGGAATTCTCGTGACCCTGTTCCTGCCGCAACTCGCCTACACGGCCGTTCAGCAACCGAGTTCGGCGACGGGTGTCGACCAGGGGCTCCTCCTCGTGCTCGATCTGGTGATCCGCGTGATCGGCCAGGTCATGACGCCGCTCGGTGTCGCGCTCATCGGGGCGTCCGTGGTCATGGCGTACGTCGGCCGGCTGCTGACGCCGACGCCATCCGAAGCCGACCCCAGCACGGTCGAGATGTGACGTCGGGCTGAGGCCATGACGTGGCTGCGGCGAGGAGTAGCAGTGGTGGTCGGCGTCTTGGCTGCAACGCTGCTCGCGGGATGCGCCCCACTGTTCGCCGTGTGCGCCATGCCCGACATCCGCCCGCCTCACGTCAGTGTCGATGCGTCGATCTGGCTCCGGCTGCATGCTGGGGGCACCGTTCACGCCTGCTACGCGGGCGCCTGTGACGATGATGACGGAACCAGAGTGTCGTTCGAGGTCCTGGTCCCCCGCAACGCGGACCTCACAACCAAGCACGACCTCGTGGTCACACTGGCCGACGGGACGGGCACGACGATTGAGACTGCGCAGGTGGCGCTCGAAGTCGTGCCCGGGCAGAAGGGGTCACCGTGTCCGATGCCAGACCAGTGGAGCCGCGAGATTCTGATCGGCGCGGACGGACAGATCCAAGTGGGCGGTCCAGACGACGGGCGCATCATTGTTCCCACTCCGGCGATGACGGCCGGATCGTGACCCTGGTCACCAGCCGCCACACCGGACCTCCCTGACAAGCGCGGCGGGACCTTGCCGTGAAGTCCGGACGAAGTCAAGCGGTAGCCAGAATCAACGATCGGGGGGCTCGAATGACGGTGTCGGAGTATGGCCTGGCGCTCATGGCGGCCGCCGACGCCCACCTCTTCACCCAGTGGAACTTCGTGACGCGGATGCTCATGCTCGGCGTGTTCATCGCGATCGGCTGGATCCCGGTCGCCCTTGTCATCATCGCTGTCGCGGTGCGGCCGCAGTGGGCGACCTTCATCGCGCTCGGCGTGGTCGGCGCGGTGATCCTTGCGGCACTTTTCGCGGTCGTCTGGGTGCCGAACGCCGAGCCGGCCAATGGCTTCGGAGCTGTGGTCCTCTGTCACTTCACTTGCGATTCGGCCGGGTCGACCGTCCATTTCACTTCGCTCGGCTGATCCCCTTTCCGCCCACCCCGGGGATCCTCCTCATGGGCGAGACGTATCCGTCGTTCGGGCGACGCATCCAGCCGTTCACCGGCGTCAAGGTGGAAGCGTGCGTTGGCGAACGGTTCTGAAGTGGATGCCCGGCGGGCTGTTCATGCTGCTCGCCACCGCAGGCGTCTGGCTCTTCGCAGCCGACTCAGGGAGGCCTGACGTACTGCTGGTGGGAACGCTCGATGGCTCTCAGCTCGGACTGCTGCTCATCATCCTCGCCGCGGGAAGCGCCGTCGTCGCCCTCATCCAGACGGCCGTCCTGGCGAGTCGGCTGCGACAGCCGCTCTGGCGGTATCTCGTGCGGCTGATCGCGGGGCTGCTGCTCGCGGCAGCGGTGCCACTCGCGTACGCGCTCATGCTCGTGGCGGCGTTCGCCACGGTGGACTCATACCAGCGACTCGACGTTCCCGGACACAACGTCGCGGTCCGGACGTTCACGTGGCACCATCGCAGTCTCGACATCCTCGAGCAGGACGGACTGTTGTTCCGCCCAGTGGCGCTTTGCGGCAACCCGCTGCCGGTGGATGGCTATGACGCCTTCTCCGCGGGAGAGTACGAGGTGGTCGTTCGCGGTGGTCACGATGTGATCCGATTCGCCGAGGGTCCGCTCGGGTCCTTCACCGGCGAGGCCGTCCTCGGGGCAACCCTGGGTGATGACGTGTCGGCGAGCTGCGGCTCGGGATGAGCAAAACGACGAAACCCCCGGAATTCCGGGGGTTTCTCTGTGGTGGGCGATACTGGGATCGAACCAGTGACCTCTTCCGTGTCAGGGAAGCGCGCTACCGCTGCGCCAATCGCCCGAGCCTGAACGCATCAGGATCGAGGTGGATACGGGATTCGAACCCGTGTATACGGCTTTGCAGGCCGCTGCCTCGCCTCTCGGCCAATCCACCGAAGCCACAACACGGAAGAACCGTACCGTATTCGAGAGGCCCGGAATCCGAGGAAACCAGGCCGACTCGAGCGGATGACGAGACTCGAACTCGCGACCCTCACCTTGGCAAGGTGATGCGCTACCAACTGCGCTACATCCGCATTTCGCACCCCGGTCTCCCGTGGCACTTGAATGACTTTAGCCGATCCCCGCTCCGATGACAAAACCGGCCGCGCGCGCCGGGTGTGTCGCGACGCGCAACGCCCGGTGCGCCGCCCCGATGTGCATTCGGGGTGCGGGGTCGGCTAGTATCGAGTCTCGCAGCCGGAACCGTCCGGCCGCAGCAACGGGCGATTGGCGCAGTTGGTAGCGCGCTTCCTTCACACGGAAGAGGTCATCAGTTCGAGTCTGGTATCGCCCACCGCGCAGAAGGGCCTCCGATGGATCGGAGGCCCTTTTTACGTTCCGTGACGCCCGCGCTCGCGCGCCCGCCCGCCGTGCGGCACCCTTTCCCAATGAGCTTCACGCCGGCACGCCCCCTGGAGCAGCTCTTCGCGTCCAGGTCGAGCATCAAGTGGCGCCGGTATCCGGCCGACGTGCTGCCGGTGTTCGTCGCCGAGATGGACTTCGACGTGGAGCCGGCCATCCTCGATCGGGTCGCGGACACCCTCCGCAACTCCGACACCGGTTACCTCGACTCGGCCGGGCCGCTCGCGCCGGCGTTCGCCGACTTCGCCTGGAGCTCCTGGGCGTGGGGCGTCGACCCGGAGTGGGTGCACCTGGCCACCGACGTGACCGTCGGCGTCGTGGAGACGCTGCGGCTGGTGCTGCCGGAGTCCGGCGGCCGGGTCGTGCTCACGCCTCCGGTGTACCCGCCGTTCTTCGAGATGATCGAGGAGGCCGACGCCGTCGCTGTCACGGTTCCGCTGCTCGAGGACGCCGGCTGGGCGCTCGATCTCGACGGGCTGGAGGCCGCCTTCGCCGCAGGGGTCGACGCACTGCTGCTCTGCAACCCGCAGAACCCGACGGGCCGATGTCACAGTCGTCGCACACTGGAGGCGCTCGCGCGTCTCGCCGCCCGGTACGGAGTCTTCGTCGTCAGCGACGAAGTGCACGCCCCGCTCGCCCACCCGGGCACCCGCTTCACCCCGTTCGCTCCCGTCGCCCGCGCCGCGGGGGCACGCTCCGTCACCGTGACCTCCGCCAGCAAGGCCTGGAATCTCGCCGGCCTCAAGTGCGCGGTCATCGTCGCAGCCGAGCCCGCGACCGCCGCCCTGCTCGAGCGGCTGCCGGAGGAGCTCGCCGCTCGCACGAGCATCCTCGGCCTGCACGCGAACGTCGCTGCTCTCGCCTGTCTGCGGTGGCGCGACGGGCTGCTCGACCAGCTCGTGGCGAACGTCCGCCTCCTGGAGGCCGAACTCGCCCTCCATGCGCCGGGCGTCGCCGTCGTACGCCCCGACGCCGGCTACCTCGCCTGGCTCGACTTCCGCGCCGCCGGGCTCGGCGACGATCCGGCCCGCACGCTCATCGAGGTCGGCCGGGTGGCGCTCAACTCGGGGCTGGCGTTCGGCGAGCAGGGCCGCGGCTTCGCCCGCATCAACCTCGCCTGCGACCCGAGCACGGTCGTGGAGGCCGTGCGCCGCATCGCACACACCATCGCCGTCGTCCGCTCCCCCGCCCTCGCGGGTTAACCTGCGGCGGCGCCCAGGGCACGGGTCAGGTCGGCGAAGAGGTCGCGGGGGCTCTCGAGGCCGATGGAGAGGCGGACCAGGCCGGGTGTGATCCCGGCCTCCAGCCGCTCGGCCTCCGTGAGCTTGGCGTGGATCGTGCTACCCAAGTGGATCGCGAGCGTACGGACGTCGCCGATGTGCGTCATCGGGCTGATCAGCTCCAGGGCGTCCAGGAAGCGGCGTGCGGCCTCCTTGCCGCCCGCAAGGTCGATCGAGACGATGGCGCCTGCGCCGCGGGGGAGGTACCGGAGCGCGAGGTCGTGGAACGGATCGCCCTCAAGCCCCGGGTAGTGCACCCGGGCGACCTCCGGGCGCTCCTGCAGCCACTCGGCGACGGCCTGGGCGTTCTGCACGTGCCGGTCCATCCGCACCGATAGGGTCTCTATGCCGTGCAGGAGCAGGAACGTGCTGAGCGGCGGCACGGTCGGCCCGTACTCCAGCACGATGACGGTGCGCAGGTAGGCGAGCAGCGCACCCGCACCGAACCGCTCCACGAAGGAGGCCGCACCAGGGCGCGGAGGCTCGGTCAGCTGCGGGAACCGTTCGGACTGAGCGCTCCAGTCGAAGCGGCCGGCGTCGACGACGGCGCCGCCGATCACCGACCCGTGGCCCGACAGCCATTTGGAGGTCGAGTGGATGACGATGTCCGCACCGTCGTCGATCGGTCGCCACAGGTAGGGCGTCGGCACGGTGTTGTCGACCACCAGCGGCACTCCGGCCGCGTGCGCGATGGCGGACAGCCGTGCGATGTCGACCACCTGGTTCAGCGGATTGGGCAGGGTCTCGGTGTACACGGCCTTCGTGTTCGGCCGGAACCGCGCCGCCCACTCCTCGTCGGTCGCATCGTCGTCGACGTACTCGAAAGCGATGCCCTGGCGCCGCAGGATGCCGCGGAACATCTCGCGCGTGCCCTCGTAGAGCGAGCGCGTGGCGAGGATGTGGTCACCGGACTCGGCGAGCGCGTTGATCGCGGCGGCGATGGCGGCCTGACCGCTGGAGACGACGATGCCGTCGACGCCGCCCTCCAGGTCGGCGATGCGGCGGCCGGCGACCGCGTTCGTGGGGTTGTCATTGCGCGAGTAGGCGCGGTAGCGGCTGCGCCCGGCGAAGCGGTCCTCGCCGTCGTCGAAGTCGTCGAAGACGTAACCGGCCGTCTGGTAGATGGGCGTGACGCGGGCGCGGGTCTCGGCGTCCACGACCGATCCCGCGTGGATCTGGCGGGTCTCGAAATCGAGGGGGCGCGAACAGTCGTCAGGCATGCGGCCACTGTAGTGACGAGGGGGCGGGGTCGTGGAGGTCCTCTTCACCGTTCGTCATGCAACCGGGAGGCGCGGGTCAGGCCCAGCCGTAGAGACTCTGCAGCGCCGCGCGTACGGCGTCGTACCGTCGCGCGTCCAGGGCGGCGGCCTCCCTGCGCATGCCGTTCTTGTGGACGCGGAAGACCCGGTCGAGACGGACGTAGCTGGGCCGCCCCTGGCCGTCCCAGGAGCCGGAGCCGATCGCGAAGTACTCGGGCCTCCCCGGATGGGCCTGGCTGGTCAGGGCGACCGCGATCACCGAGTCGCTCCGTTCGGAGGCCACGACCAGCACCGGGCGATCCTTGCCGCGGCCGTCCCGCTCTTCGTAGGGGACCCAGGTCCAGACGATCTCACCCGGGTCGGGGTCGCCGTCGACGCGCGGGCTGTACGAGGTGCGGATCCGCGAGAGGCGGTGGGGATCGACCTCCATGGTGGCGTTGACGCCGGTGCGCCCCGGTTCAGTGGTCTTCGCCGCCCCCGCGTCCTTCGCCGCCCCCGGGCGGAACAGTCTGGAGATCGCGGTCAGGAATCGGCTCACTCCCTGCACGATAGCGGACCCGTGTGAGCCCCATCGTGAAACGCAGCGCGAGCGCGAGGCAGAGCGAGACCACGAACGACCCGATGAGCACCGAGAAGCCGGCGATGCCCTGGGCGGTGAACAAGTCGAAGTTGCCGCTGTCGACCATGCCCCCGCCATGGGCGAAGAGCCCGATGTAGAGCAGGCCGACCAGGCTCGCCACCGTGACGATCACGATCAGCGCCATGGAGGCCCCGAACCGGGCCCGAGAGGCGAGATCGACCATCGTCGCGCAAGCGAGCGCGGCGACCACGCCCAGCAGCAGCGACCAGCCGAGGGTCAGGACGCCCGATGCCGGCGTGATCGCCACCAGCCCGGAGAACGCCCCGCACAGTGCGCTCGTCGTCGTCGGACGCCGCAGCAGCACACGGTCGACAGCCATCCACGCGAGGCAGCCTCCCGCCGACGCGAGGAACGAGTTCATCGCGATGAGCCCCGTGTACGCGTCGACCGCGCCCTCCGATCCGGTGGTGAGTCCGAGCCAGCCGACCCAGACGAGTGCGCCTCCGAGTGCGATCGCGCCGAAGCTGCGCTCCCCCGGCGGCCGGTGCTCGCCGCGCCCGCAGGCGAGGATCACGCCGGCCGCGGAGGCACCCGCGGCCACCCCGATCGGCAGCGCTCCTCCGAAGTCGATGACGCCCAGCACACCCGTCGCCCAGCCGTCGTCGAGGGCGAAGACGGCGTAGCCCACCGGGTACAGCACGAGCACGGACCAGAGTGCGGCGAACACGAGCCACGCGCGCAGAGTGATCCGGGAGGCGACGGCGACGCCCACGATCGAGACGGACACCGCGCAGGCGGCCAGCAGGGCGCCCGCACGCGCGATCTCGTAGAGCGAGCCGCCGTGCGGCCCTGCCGCCCCGAAACCCGTCGCGAGGTCGAACGAGGGCGCTCCGACGACGTGGGCGATCCACGGGGCTCCAGCGAGCATCCCGTAGCCGCCGAGGATCCCGAGCAGGACGGTCGCCGCCGTGCCGGTGAGGGCGAACAACAGCGCCCGGGAGGCCGCGGACCGGCCGCCGAGACCGCCGACGAAGAAGGCCAGACCCGACGGGATGAGCAGCGTGAGGGCTCCGCAGACGAACAGCAGCAGCGCGTCCACCTGCTCGCTCGTCGCGACCATCCCGCTCCTTCGTCCTCCGTGACTCCCTTACCCTAGCCGTCGCCTCCCGCCTAGCCCGGCCTCCAGACCGGGCCGCGCGAACGACGGACGGGGCACCGCCCGAAGGCGGCACCCCGTCCGTGTGCCAGGTGCTGTGTCGAGCCGAGCGGTCAGACCGTCTCGAGCGAGTAGCCCTCCTCGCCGTGCACGACGGTGTCGACGCCGGCCAGCTCGTCCTCGTTCTTGATCCGGAAGCCCATGGTCTTCTGGATGACCCAGCCGATGGCGTAGGCCAGGACGAACGAGTAGATCAGGACGCTGAAGGCGCCGAGTGCCTGGGCACCCAGCTGCACCCAGCTGCCGCCGTACCAGAGGCTCGAGAACGGCTTGGTGGCGTCGCCGTCGATGTGGGTGAAGCCGAAGAAGCCGATCCACAGGGTGCCGACGAGACCGCCGATGAGGTGGATGCCGACCACGTCGAGGGAGTCGTCGAAGCCGAGCTTGAACTTCAGGTCGATGGCGACCGCGCAGACGGCGCCGGCGACCAGGCCGAGCAGGATGGCGAAGCCCGGGGTCAGGATGTTACAGGCCGGGGTGATCGCGACCAGGCCCGCGACCGCGCCGGAGGCGGCGCCGATCGAGGTGGGCTTGCCGTCCTTGATCTTCTCCACGATCAGCCAGCCGATGGTCGCGGCGGCGGGGGCGGCCAGGGTGTTGATCCAGGCGATCGCGGCGACACCGTCGACCGCGGCCTCCGAGCCGGCGTTGAAGCCGAACCAGCCGAACCACAGCAGCGCGGCGCCGAGAAGCGTCAGCGGCACGTTGTGCGGCTTGCTCATGCCCTTCGAGAACCCGACGCGCTTGCCGAGCACCAGGGCCAGGGCGAGGCCCGCCGCACCGGCGTTGATGTGCACCGCCGTGCCGCCGGCGAAGTCGTTCACGTGGAGGATCGAGACGATCCAGCCCTGCGACAGGTTGAACACCCAAAACGCGACCGGGAAGTAGACGACCGTCACCCAGACCCCGGCGAAGACCATCCACGAGCCGAACTTCGCCCGGTCGGCGATGGCACCGGAGATCAGCGCCACCGTGATGATGGCGAAGGTGGCCTGGAAGCCCGCGAAGGCGAGGCCTCCGAGGTCGGGTGTCATGCCGTCTTTGCCCATCAGGCTGGACAGGAACAGGTCGGGAGTGCCGAGGACGTGCGGGATGAGCGGAGTGCCGAAGGCCAGGCCGTAGCCGTAGACGACCCAGAGCACGCCGACGATGGCCATCGCGCCGAAGCTCATCATCATCATCGACACCACGCTCTTGGCGCGGACCATGCCGCCGTAGAAGAACGCGACGCCGGGCGTCATCAGAAGAACGAGTGCTGCGGCCACGAGCAGCCACAGGGAATTGACGGTACCTGTGGCTGCGTAGTCCGCTGCTGTGTGCAACACCATGCCGGATCTCTACCTCTCTGTGCGACGCCCTGGGGGTGGGTTCGAGCTCATCGGAGCCGAGCCGGGCGCTTCGGGGTGGAGCCAGTCTGATCGCGGGAGGTTTCGGGTGCGGGATGCTGGTGTTTCGTCGGTGTTACGCGATCCTGTGCTGTGTAAACAGTCTGTTTCGTGCCTCCACGAATCCGCCGAGGAGAGGAAGATGCCGCGTCACTCGTCGTGCGGCGGCAGCTCCCCCGCGGTCAGCGCGATCATGCGCGAGACCGAGCGGAGGTACTTCTTGCGGTAGCCGCCGCCGAGCATCTCGTCGTCGAAGACGTCGTT
Source organism: Leifsonia sp. Leaf336 (assembly GCF_001423695.1). Classification (GTDB taxonomy): domain Bacteria; phylum Actinomycetota; class Actinomycetes; order Actinomycetales; family Microbacteriaceae; genus Leifsonia. The sequence continues at coordinate 1,402,933 of NZ_LMOZ01000001.1, read as the reverse complement.
CAGCGGCGTGCCGGTCTGCACGACCGGGATCTCGGCGTCGTAGACGCGGTCGATGAACGCGACCAGGCGCAGCGCCGCCATCTGGTCGTGGAGCACGTGGACGTCGGCCAGGCCGATGACGTCGACGCCGTCGAGCATCTTGATGTAGCGCGAGGGGTGCACCGTCGCCAGGTGCGCGATGAGCGCGTCGAAGGTGTCGCTGGTAACGGTCTCGCCGCGGTCGGCGAGCGCGGTCAGCACCCGGTCGTACTCGCCGGCGTCGACCGTGATGGCGGACCCGGTCGTGTCGCGGCGACGGTAGTCGAGGCCGTCGATGCGGAGGGTCTGGAAGTTGGCCGACAGCGACTGGATCTCCCGCAGGAAGTCGCTCGCGGCGAACCGGCCCTCGCCGAGCGCGTTCGGCGGGGTGTTGCTGGTGGCGGCGATGCGGGTTCCGGAGGCCACCAGCTCGCCCAGCATCCGGGTCATCATCATCGTGTCGCCCGGGTCGTCGAGCTCGAACTCGTCGATGCAGATCAGCGTGGAGCCCTTCAGCAACTGCACCGCACCCGCGTAGCCGAGTGCGCCGACGAGGGCGGTGTACTCGATGAACGTGCCGAAGTACTTGGGCCCGGGGGCCTCGTGCCACAGGGCGGCGAGGAGGTGGGTCTTGCCGACGCCGAAGCCGCCGTCGAGGTAGACGCCCGGCTTCATGGCCTCCACCTTCTTTCGGCTGCGGCTGAACAGCCCGGCGGGCCGCTGCGGCTCCCACGACTTGGCGAACAGCTTGAGCGTGGCGACGGCCTCGGACTGCGAGGGGTAGTCGTGGTCGGGACGATACGAGTCGAAGGTCGCGTGCTCGAACTGCGACGGCGGCACCAGGCTCGCGGCGATCTCGGCGCCGGTGATCTGCGGCGAGCGGTCAGCGAGGCGGGGCAGGGCTCCGGTCGTCTCGAACGTCATGGCGGGGTGTGCACCTTCGGTCGTCGTGGCTGTGTCGTCGTTTTTGTGTCGAAGTGTTGACGGGGCGTCCTGCGGGTGCGGCACGCCGCGTAGCCTGGAGGTCGCGCCCCGCGAAATCGCAGGGTTCCAGCCTAAGCCGTAAGGATCAGCAGCATGGCCATCGCCACCGACCCGTCGCCCGACTTCGCCGGCTACGCCCACCCCGAACGCCTGGTCAGCACCGGCTGGCTCGCGGAGCACCTCGGCGAACCCGGACTGGTCGTCGTGGAATCCGACGAGGACGTGCTCCTCTATGACACCGGCCACATCCCCGGCGCGGTCAAGATCGACTGGCACACCGACCTCAACGACCCGGTCGTGCGCGACTACGTGAGCCCGGAGCGTTTCGCCGAGCTGCTCGGCTCCAAGGGCATCGCCCGCGACACCACCGTCGTCATCTACGGCGACAAGAACAACTGGTGGGCGGCCTACGCGCTGTGGGTGTTCACCCTCTTCGGCCACGAGGACGTCCGCCTGCTCGACGGCGGCCGCGACAAGTGGATCGCGGAAGGCCGGGAGACCACGCGCGAGGTCCCGTCTCCCGCGGCGGTGGAATACCCGGTCGTCGAGCGCGACGACCACACCATCCGCGCCTTCAAGGAGGACGTGCTCGCCCACCTCAGGCTCGTCCGTTCGGGTGGAGGGGCGCTGATCGACGTCCGCTCGCCCGAGGAGTACAGCGGCGAGCGCACCGAGATCCCCGGCTACCCGACAGAGGGCGCGCTCCGGGCCGGCCACATCCCGTCCGCGGCGTCCGTGCCGTGGGCGCGCGCCGCCGCGCCGGACGCGACGTTCAAGCGACGTGCCGATCTGGAGGCCGTCTACCTGGGCGATGCCGGCCTGAAGCCCGGCGACGAGGTCGTGGCGTACTGCCGCATCGGCGAGCGCTCCAGCCACACCTGGTTCGTGCTCACCCACCTGCTCGGCTTCGAGAACGTGCGCAACTACGACGGCTCGTGGACCGAGTGGGGCTCTGCGGTGCGGGTGCCGATCGTGACAGGCACGCAGCCGGGTGAGGTTCCGGCGCTCTGACCGTGCGGTCCTCCGGCGAAGGTAGCCTTGAAGGATGACCGCCCTCACCGGCACGCTCGCCGAGATCCGCGACGACTTCCAAGCGCTGGAGCAGAACGACCGCCTCCAGCTGCTCCTGGAGTTCTCCGATGAGCTGCCCGAGCTCCCGGAGCGCTACCGCGACCACCCCGACCTCCTCGAACGCGTCGAGGAGTGCCAGGCTCCGGTGTTCATCTTCGTCGAGGTGGACGACGCGAACGTCGTGCACCTCTACGCCACCGCCCCCAAGGAGGCCCCGACCACGCGCGGTTTCGCCTCGATCCTGGTGCAGGGCCTCGCGGGGCTCACGGCAGAGGAGGTGCTCGCGGTGCCCGACGACTTCCCGAACACGCTCGGCCTGACCCAGGCGGTCTCGCCGCTGCGCATCCGCGGGATGTCGGCGCTGCTGGGACGCACCAAGCGGCAGGTGCGGGCGAAGGTGGCCGCCTAGGGCTTCCCGTAGTCGGCGAACACGCGCCTGCGCACGCCGTCCAGCGTGATCCTGCCGCCGTACGGCACGATCCACTGCGGCGAGGTGTGTCCGAACGGCACGCCGACGCAGACGACCGCGTCGGGGTTGTATTCGGCGACCGTCTCGATCACCGCGTCGCGCTGGGCCGCGCGCAGCCGCTCCCGCTCGGTCGCATCCGGTCGGTGCTCGAACGTGCTCACCGGCGGTCGCGCGGCCAGGACGCCCGCGAGCGGGGCGAGGAGGCCGCGCTCGCCCAAGGCACGGAGCGTGTAGCGCACCCAGTGCGCGGGCGGCGTCAGCTCGCTGGTCTCCAGCAGGAGCACGGCACCCTCCAGCGCCGACGGCGGGAACGGGAAGCGGTCGGCGAGCAGAATCCAGTCGATGACCTCCAGGCAGCCGCCCCAGGTGGCCCCGGTGACGCTGCGAGCGGGGCCGGCCCAGGAGAAGCCCTCCGTCGGCTCGCGCTCGCCGGTCTCGGCGAGCGCACGCGGGTCGCCCCAGTCGACGCCGAAGTCCTCCGAGTCCCCCGGGTCGGTGAGCTCGAGCGGACCGCCGCCGAGCAGCGCCGCGCGCAGTGACCGCACGTGGATGTCGTGGACGTGCGGGCCGGGGCCGAGCTGCACCTGCGTGCTGCCGCCGTAGAACGCGCCGACGCCGGTGCCCCACAGCCAGTTGAGGAGGTTCGTGTTGTCGCTGTAGCCGAGGAACGGCTTCGGGTCGGCCAGCACGGCCTCCCGGTCGAGGTGCGGGATCACGCGGAGCTGGTCGTCGCCGCCGAGCGTCACGATGAGCGCCCGGATGTCCGGATCCGCGAAGGCGGCGTTGAGGTCTCGCGCGCGCTCCTCGGGCGAGGCGCCGACCTGTCGTGTGGTCGGGTACTCCACCGGCACGAGGCCGGTCAGCTCGTGAAGCCTGCGCATCGCCTGCTCGTGCACAGCCGGCCAGCGGCCGGGGGCGGCGAACGACGGCGAGACGACGGCGATGCGGTCGCCCGGCCGGGCCGCGGGAGGGACGACCGGCCGGTGCGGGGCGCTCACGCGTCAGGGCCTTCGGCCTGCGGCCGGTCCGCCTCCGGCTGCTGCGCCTCCAATCCCTGCGCCTCCAGCCACTCCCGGATCGCCGAGGTCCACTTCGCTTCGTCGTAGTTCCAGAGCTTGGTGTGCAGCGCGACGGTGAATGGCACGAACGTGACGATGTCGCTCCGCGCCTTCGCGAGTGCCCGCGAGCCGGAGTCGGGCACGAACGCGTCGTCTTCGCTGTGGAGCACCAGCATCGGGAGGCTGAGGTCGGCGGCACGCGCGACGAAGTCCATGCTGCGCAGGTCGATCGGGGCGCCGAGGCCCGTGATCGGGCCGCTCCAGTCGGCCTCGATCAGCCGGATCGCACCGCGCGCGATGGGGTCGGGGAGGCGCAGCAGGTTGGCCTGGTACTCCAGTGTGTCGACCCAGTCGATCACCGGCGACTCGAGCACGAGGCCGGTCACGAGCCCGAGGTTCTGGGAGCGGGTCACGGTCTGCAGCACGACCGCTCCGCCCATCGACCAGCCCATCAGCACGATCGAGCGCGCCCCCTGGGAGGCCGCGTAGCGGATGGCGGCATCGATGTCGCGCCACTCCGTGCCGCCGAGACCGTAGCGGCGGTCGGCGCTCGCCGGCGCGTCGCCGTCGTTGCGGTACGAGGCGAGCAGGCAGGTGTAGCCGGCGTCGTGGAAGGTGCGCACCGCGCGCAGGCCTTCCTGGCGGGTGGCGCCCCAGCCGTGCACCTGGATGACCCAGCGGCCCGGGCCCGCGTCGTCGGCCGCGGGGAACACCCACGCCGGCGCCGCTCCGAGGTCGGTCTCGATCCCGACGCTCTCGACCGGCAGGCCGAGCTCCTCCGGGTCGAGGTAGTAGTAGCCGCTGATCCGCGCCCGGCCGGGGCCGAGGTCGCCGAACTCGACCCGTTCGAGCTCGCGGACGACCTCCCCGTCGCGGCGCTCCAGGAGGCCGCCGAGCTTGGCGTACCCGGACTCGGAGCCGAACCAGATCCCGAAGCGGCCCGGCATCGCGGCGTCCGGGGTGTCCCGCAGGGTGATCGTGCCGGCTGCCAGATCGACGGCGCGGACGACCTCCCGCAGCGGACGCCGGCGCACCGGGGTGATGACGGTACGGGCGACGCGAGCCATCGCGTACCCGGCGCCGGCCGCTGTCAGGAGCACGAGCCCCCCGGCGATCGCGGCCGTGACGCCGACTGCCTTGCCGAACGCGCTGTGTCCGCCGGATCCGCTGCTGGTCGCCGCCATGGGCCACAGCGTAGCCGGGGCCGCCGACGCGTGTCTTCAGGACATCCCCAGGCGGCGTGCCTTACCGATGCGAGCCCCCAAAGGCTTCTAGTGTTCGTAGCGTGTCGACACCAACCTCGACCCCGCACCAGCCCGGGGAGCCGCACCTTCCGGCGGAGTACCGGGCAGCGCTGCAATCGATCCGCAGCGCTCACGCACGCCCGGAGCTCGTGGTCACGGAGATCCCCGCGCCGGCGCAGCTCGCACCCTTCTCCGTGGCGCTGGCCGCCGATGTGCGCCCGGCTCGGCACGGAGACGACTCCGACCTCGGAACCGGACGCTTCATCCTGCTCTACGACCCCGACGAGCCCGAGGCATGGGGAGGACCGTTCCGCGTCGTCTGCTTCGCGCAGGCGCCGCTGGAGACCGATATCGGACTCGACCCGTTCCTCGCCGACGTCACCTGGTCGTGGCTCGTCGACGCGCTCGACGCCCGGCACGCGAGCTATACCGCGGCCAGCGGCACCGCGACCAAGATCATCTCCACCGGCTTCGGCGAGCTCGCCAGCCAGGGCGACGGCGCCCAGATCGAGCTCCGGGCCTCCTGGAGCCCGTTGGAGACCGACCTCGCCGCGCACGTCGAAGGCTGGGGCGAGCTGCTCTGCATGCTGGCAGGCCTCCCGCCGACAGGAGAGGGCGTGAGCCTGCTGAACACGAGACGGTCACCGCGTGGCTGAACACACCGTCATCGACACCCGCGACGGCTACCGCGCGGCAGTCGACCTGCTCGTCGCAGGACACGGGCCGATCGCTGTCGACGCCGAGCGTGCGAGCGGCTTCCGCTACTCGCAGCGCGCCTACCTCATCCAGATGTTCCGGCGCGGCTCGGGGACGTTCCTGTTCGACCCGCCCGCGATCGGCCGTTTCGACGAGCTGAACGAGGCCATCGCGAGCGACGAGTGGGTGCTGCACGCCGCCACGCAGGACCTGACCTGCCTGCGCGAGGTGGGACTCGACCCTGTCAGCATCTTCGACACCGAGCTCGCCGCCCGGCTGCTCGGGATGCCGCGCGTCGGACTCGGCACCGTGGTGGAGGAGCTGCTCGACATCCACCTCGCCAAGGAGCACAGCGCGGCCGACTGGTCGACGCGCCCGCTTCCGGAGCCCTGGCTCGACTACGCCGCGCTCGACGTGGAGCTCCTCCCCGACCTCCGTGACGCGATCGCCGGCCTCCTGGACGAGGCGGGCAAGATCGAGATCGCCCGGCAGGAGTTCGCCGACGAGCTGACGCGGGAGCTCGCCGTGCAGCGCAGCGAACCGTGGAGGCGGCTGTCCGGCATCCACTCGATCCGCGGCATCCGCAACCTCGCCGTCGCCCGCGAGCTCTGGACGAGCCGCGACGCCCTCGCGCGCCAGCTCGATGTGGCGCCGGGCCGGCTCGTCCCCGACGCCTCGCTCACGGCCGCCGCCAAGGCGATGCCGGACAGCAAGCGCGCTCTGGCCGCGATGCGCGAGTTCACCGGCCGCGCGAGCCGCACCGAACTCGACCGCTGGTGGGCGGCCATCGAGGCCGGTCGCACGACCGAGGACCTCCCCGTGCTGCGCGGCACCGGCGAGACCCTGCCGCCGCCGCGGGCGTGGGCCGACCGCAACCCGGAGGCCGACGCCCGGCTCAAGGCCGCACGCGCCGCTCTGACGACCGTCGCCGAGGAGCTCTCGCTCCCGTTGGAGAACCTGCTCACCCCCGACACGCTGCGCCGTGTGGCGTGGGCACCGCCCGCGGAGATCACTCCCGACTCGATCGCCGAGGCGCTCGCTCGGCACGGCGCACGGGCGTGGCAGATTGAGGCAACCTCACAGTCGATCGCGCAAGCGTTTGTGGAAAGCAGCCAAACGCCCGACGACGCGTCCGAAGCGGCTTCGTAGAAAGAATCAAACGATTCCCGCCCCGCCGGAGGGCCTCCTTAGGATCGATGTCGACCTGATTGGGAGGCACTGTGGCCGAAAGAACGGAAGTCGTGTTCGTCGACGGAGTCCGTACTCCGTTTGGACGTGCGGGCGAAAAAGGGCAGTACTGGAACACCCGCGCGGACGACCTGGTCGTCAAGGCCATGATCGGCCTGCTCGAGCGGAATCCGAACGTGCCCAAGGAGCGCATCGACGATGTCGCCATCGCAGCGACGACGCAGCAGGGCGACCAGGGACTCACCCTCGGCCGCACGGCGGCGCTGCTGGCCGGGCTGCCGAAGTCGGTGCCCGGATTCGCGATCGACCGCATGTGCGCGGGCGCCATGACCAGCGTCACCACCCTCGGCTCCGGCATCGCGTTCGGCAGCTACGACCTGGTGATCGCCGGCGGCGTCGAGCACATGGGACGCCACCCGATGGGCTTCGGCGCCGACCCGAACCCGCGCTTCCTGTCGGAGCGCATGGTCGCCGAGGACGCTCTCAACATGGGCATGACCGCTGAGCGCATCCACGACCGGTTCCCCGCGCTCACCAAGGAGCGGTCCGACCGCTTCGCGCTGGGCAGCCAGCAGAAGACCGCGGCGGCGTATGCGGCGGGCAAGCTGCAGCCCGACCTGGTCTCCGTCGCGATCCGCTCCGAGCAGGGCTGGGGCCTCGCCACCCAGGACGAGGGAATGCGCCCGGAGACCACCATGGAGGGCCTCGCGACGCTGAAGACGCCGTTCCGCCCGCACGGGAGGGTGACCGCGGGCAACGCCTCGCCGCTCACCGATGGCGCCACCGCCAGCCTGCTGGCATCCTCCGACGCCGTGAAGGAGTTCGGCCTGAAGCCGAAGATGCGGATGGTCAGCTTCGCGTTCGCCGGCGTCGAGCCGGAGATCATGGGCATCGGCCCGGTGCCGTCGACCGAGAAGGCGCTGCGCAAGGCAGGCCTCACGATCGACGACATCGGCCTGTTCGAGCTGAACGAGGCGTTCGCCATCCAGGTGCTGTCGTTCCTCGACCACTTCGGCATCGACGATCAGGACCCTCGCGTCAACAAGTGGGGCGGCGCGATCGCGGTCGGCCACCCGCTGGCCGCCAGCGGCGTCCGCCTGATGATCCAGCTCGCCCGCCAGTTCGAGGAGCACCCGGAGGTCCGCTACGGACTGACCGCGATGTGCGTCGGCCTCGGCCAGGGCGGCACCGTGATCTGGGAGAACCCCAACTTCGACAAGCGCGCCGCGCGGAAGGGCTGAGAAGCATCGTGACCGACTACAGCACCATCGACTTCTCCCCGCTCGTCGAGCTGACCTCCGACGAGGTCGTCACCCACTCCTACGTGAAAGACGTGCCGCTGCCCAGCGGCAAGACCCTCGCGCTGGTCACCCTCGACAACGACCGGGACCACACCCGGCCGAACACGATGGGCCCGGCCACCCTCCTGGAGCTCGGGAAGACCTTCGACGAGCTGACCGATCGCGCCGCCCGCGGCGAGATCGACGCGGTCGCCGTCACCGGCAAGCCGTTCATCCTCGCCGCCGGCGCCGACCTCAGCAGAGTGGGCGACATCCCGAGCGTGGAGGTCGCCAAGCTGCTCCCCCAGCTCGGCCACTACGTGCTCGGCAAGCAGGCGACCTTCGGCGTCCCGTCGTTCGTCTTCACCAACGGGCTCGCGCTCGGCGGCGGCGTGGAGATCGGCCTCAACGCCGACTACCGCACCATCGACCGCAACGCCGCCGCGTTCGCGCTCCCCGAGGTGTTCCTGGGACTGATCCCCGGTTGGGGCGGCGCGACAATCCTCCCGAACCTGATCGGCATCGAGAACGCCCTCAAGGTCGTCGTCGAGAACCCGCTCAAGCAGAACCGGATGCTGAAGCCGCAGGAGGTCTTCGACCTCGGCATCGCCGACGCGATCTTCGACTCGGCGAACTTCCTCGAGGACTCGCTGAAGTGGGCGGACAAGGTGCTCACCGGCGCGATCGAGGTCAAGCGCCCGAACGTGCCGGGCAAGGTCGAGCGGATGGTCAAGTGGGACGCCGCCATCGGCATCGCCCGCAAGCTGCTCGAGAGCCGCATCGGCACCGTCCCGAAGTCGCCCTACAAGGCGCTCGAGCTGCTCAAGGCCGCGAAGTCCAACGACCGTGCGGCCGGATTCGAGCTGGAGGACGACGCGCTCGCCGAGCTCATCTCGGGCGACCAGTTCCAGGCGAGCATCTACGCCTTCAACCTCGTGCAGAAGCGCGCCAAGCGCCCGGCCGGGGCCCCGGACAAGAAGCTCGCGAAGAAGGTCACCAAGATCGGCGTGATCGGCGCCGGCTACATGGCCAGCCAGTTCGCGCTCCTGTTCGTCCGCCGCCTCCGGGTGCCGGTGGTCATCACCGACCTCGACCAGGCGCACGTCGACAAGGGCGTGGCGTACATCCACGACGAGATCGGCAAGCTGCAGGAGAAGGGCCGCATCAATCCCGACGAGGCCAACCGCCTGCGGGCGCTGGTCACCGGCACGACGGACAAGGCCGACTTCGCCGACTGCGACTGGGTCATCGAGGCCGTGTTCGAGGAGCTGACCGTCAAGCAGAACGTGTTCGCGGAGGTCGAGCAGTACCTCTCCGACGAGGCCGTGCTCGCGACCAACACCTCCTCGCTCTCGGTCGAGCAGATCGGCGCGAAGCTGAAGCATCCGGAACGCCTGGTGGGCTTCCACTTCTTCACCCCGGTGGCGGTCATGCCGCTGATCGAGGTCGTGAAGACGCCGCTCACCGACGAGGCGACCCTCTCCACGGCGATGGTCACCGCCGCCGCGCTCAAGAAGAACGCGGTGATCACGGCCGACACCCCCGGTTTCGTTGTGAACCGGGTGCTGGCGAAGGTTCTCGGGGAGGCCATGCACGCGGTCGACGACGGCACGCCGTTCGAAACCGTCGACAAGGCGTTCGCGCCGCTCGGCCTCCCGATGGCGCCCTCGGTGCTGCTCGACCTGGTGGGCCTCAAGGTGGGGGCGCACGTGCTCGACACGCACCACGCGGCCTTCCCCGACCGGTTCTACCGCAGCGACAACCTCCACCGGCTGGCCGAGTACGGCACGCTGCTGGAGAAGGACGGCAAGGGCAAGATCAAGGGCCTCGACAAGGGCGCGGCCAAGATCCTGGTCGGCGGCAAGAACCCGTGGACCGAGCAGGAGATCCTCCGCAGGCTCGAGGACGGCCTGGCCGACGAGATCCACCGCATGCTCGTCGACGACCACGTCGTCGAGGCGCCGGAGGACATCGACCTGTGCATGATCCTCGGCGCGGGCTTCCCGTTCCAGATGGGCGGCATCACGCCGTACCTCGACCGGGTCGGCGCCTCCGAGCGCGCCTTCGGCGACACGTTCCACCACCCGCCCGTCCGCGGTGTCACGGCGCCCGTGGAGGCCGTCGCCTAGCCCGCGAGCAACGCACGGAGTACGGCCGAGACCGCCGAGTACGCAGAGGATCCGCGTACTCGGCGGTTTCGTTCTTTCACCCGCGACGGGTCTTGACCGGCGGGAAACCCCCTCGTTAGCGTTCACATATCAGCCATGCACTCGACGGACGGGGCCGCGCGTGACAGATCAGAAGACCACCACACCTCAGCAGTCGGCGCCCGTCAAGCTCTCACTGATCACGATGACCGGCATGGTCGTCGGCGGCATGGTCGGCGCGGGGGTCTTCTCGCTCCCGCGACGTTTCGCACAGGAGACGGGCGTCGCCGGCGCACTCATCGCGTGGACGATCGCGGGCGTCGGCATGCTGATGCTCGCATTCGTATTCCAGCTGCTCGCCAATCGCAAGCCCACGCTCGACGCCGGTGTCTACGCGTACGCCAAAGCCGGCTTCGGCGAGTACCTCGGCTTCTTCTCGGCGTTCGGCTACTGGGCCAGCGCCTCCGTCGGCCTGGTCTTCTACTGGGTCTTCATCATGTCGACCATCGGCGCCGTCGTCCCGGCGTTCGGCGACGGCGACACGATCATCGCCATCGCGATCTCGTCGGCGGCGCTGTGGGGGTTCTTCCTGCTCATCCGCCGCGGCATCAAGGAGGCTGCGGCGATCAACCGTATCGTCACAGTCGCCAAGATGGTCCCGATCCTCGTATTCATCCTCCTGGCGCTGTTCGTGTTCAAGCCCGACGTCTTCGCGGCGAACTGGGGAGGGGCCGACTACGCCGGCTCACTGTTCGACCAGGTGCGCAACACCATGCTGGTGACGGTCTTCGTGTTCCTGGGCGTGGAGGGCGCGAGCACCTACTCCCGGCACGCGAAGCGCCGGGAGGACGTCGGGCGTGCCACCATCCTCGGCTTCCTCAGCGTGTTCGCCGTCTTCGCGTCGGTGACGATCGTGTCCTACGGCGTCCTGCCGATGGGCGAGATCGCCAAGCTGCGCCAACCGTCGATGGCCGGGGTGCTGGAGGCCGCAGTCGGGCCGTGGGGCGCGTGGTTCGTGAGCATCGGCCTCATCGTGTCCGTGCTCGGCGCCTACCTCGCCTGGTCGCTGATGGCGGCCGAAGTGCTCTTCGTCGCGGCGAAGGACCACGACATGCCGCGCTTCCTCGCCAAGTCGAACGACCAGGACGTGCCCGTCCCGGCCCTGCTGCTGACCGCGCTGTTCGTGCAGGCCGTGCTCGTCATCATCTACTTCGCGAACGACGCGCTCAATCTCGCTCTCGATCTCACGAGCGCGCTGACGCTCATCCCGTTCCTCCTGGCGGCTCTCTATGCGCTCAAGCTCGTGGTCACTCGCGAGACCTACCGGGACGATCCGCACGGCTGGGGGCGCGACCTCGTGGTCGCGGTGCTCGCGACGATCTACACGGCGTTCCTGCTGTTCGCGGCCGGGCTGACGTTCGTCCTGCTGTCGTTCATCATCTACGCGCCGGCGACCATCCTGTTCGTGATGGTCCGTCGCGAGCAGGGGCGCCGCTGGTTCAGCGGTCGCGAGCTCGTGATCCTGGCCGTCTCGGTACTGGGCGCGCTAGGGGGCATCGTCGCTCTCTCGGCGGGCTGGATCCACCTGTGACGATGCGGGAATCACGGACACATCGAAGCGATCGCGAGAAGAAAGGCAGCTCATGACAGAGACGAACGTCGGCGTGCACTCGGAGGTCGGGCAACTGCGACGCGTGCTCGTGGCCTCCCCCGGGCTCGCGCACCACCGACTCACGCCTTCGAACGCCGACGAGCTGCTCTTCGACGACGTGCTGTGGGTCGAGAACGCGAAGCGCGACCACGCCGCTTTCGTCGCCGACCTGCGCTCCAACGGCGTGGAGGTTCTCGAACTCCACGAGGTCCTCGCCGAGACCATGGCCCAGCCGGAGGCCCGGGCGTGGTTGCTCGATCGCAAGGTCGTCCCGAATCAGGTCGGGCTCGGGCTGGTGGAGGGCACCCGCGCATTCCTGGAGTCCCTTCCGACCGATCGGCTGGCCGAATTCCTCATCGGCGGACTCTCGACCGTCGACCTCCCCGACGATTACCGCACCGACTACATCGCGCTCGCCCGGGAGTCCACCGGCATCCGCGAGTACCTGATGCCGCCGCTGCCGAACACGCTCTACACCCGCGACACGACGTGCTGGATCTACGGCGGTGTGACGCTGAACCCGCTGTACTGGCCGGCACGCCACGACGAGACGCTGCTCATGAAGGCGATCTACCGGTTCCACCCCGCCTTCACGGGGGCGACGGTGTGGTGGGGCGACCCGGAACTCGACTGGGGCCAGGCGACGCTGGAGGGCGGCGACGTGATGCCGGTCGGCAACGGCGCCGTGCTGATCGGGATGAGCGAGCGCACCTCCCGGCAGGCGATCACGCAGACCGCGGCGGCTCTGTTCGAGGCGGGCGCGGCCGAGCAGGTCATCGTCGCCGGTATGCCCAAGCTGCGGTCGGCCATGCACCTCGACACCGTCTTCACCTTCGCCGATCGCGACCTGGTGACGCTCTACCCGGAGATCATGGACCGCGTGCACACGTTCACGCTGCGTCCGGGCGACGACCGCTCCGGGGTCGACGTGCGGGACGAGGGCGACCGCGCCTTCGTCGATGTCGTCGCGTCGGCGCTGGGCCTCCCCCGCCTCCGAGTGATCGAGACGGCCGGCGACAACTACGAGACCGAACGGCAGCAGTGGGACAGCGGCAACAACGCGGTGGCCCTGCGGCCGGGCGTCGTGTACGCCTACGACCGCAACACCGCTACGAACGACGCGCTGCGCAAGGCGGGTGTTGAGGTCATCCCGATCGTCGGCGCCGAGCTCGGCCGCGGCCGCGGCGGCGGTCACTGCATGACGTGCCCGTTGCAGCGCGACGCGGTCGACTTCTAGGGGGCGCCCGCTCCGGGCACGACGACCAGATCGAGGTACCCGCGCAGCGCCTCGGCGGCGTGGATGCGCTCCGGGCTGTAGAGCCACTGCAGCTGGATGCCCTCCCACAGCGCGACCACGGTCGCCGCGGCGAGCGCTGGATCGACGCCGGCGCGCAGCCGGCCCGCGTCGGCGAGCGCCGTGAATTCGGTCCGATACGTCTCTCGCATCGACGCGTAGCGGTGGAGGAAGTAGCCGTGCGCCGGGTGGTCGTCGGAGGCCGCTTCGGCTACGAGCACGCTGTAGAGGGCGATGAGTCCGGGGATGCGTTCGTTGCGTTCTGCCTGGGCGGCGATGGCGTCGGCGAACGGCAGGCCGGCGAACGCCGTGCGGCCGTCACCGTCGCCCGCGTCGGGGTCGCCGCCCAGCTCGTCGCGGCGGGCCAGCACCGCGACGAGCAGGTCCTCCTTGCCGCCGAAGTGGTGCTGGAGCGTGCTCAGGCCGATGCCGGCCGCGGCGGCGATCTCGCGCAGCGAGGTGCCGTGATAGCCCCGCGTCGCGAAGGCGCGGTACGCCTCGTCGACGATCTGCTGCCGACGCTCGGCCGACTTCGCGTAGGGGCCGCGGCGGCGGGAGCCTCCGGCGCTGTCGTCGCGTTCCACCACGGAGCCTCCAAATTAGGTCAGTCGAACGGGTTTCGGCTACGGTCGATGCTATCCCAGCACGACGCCCGGACGAACCGATGACGATGACCCCTTAGGAGCACCCGTGCCGTCTCCCGCCCTCCTCTCCGATACGACCCCCGGCCGCGGCGCCCTGCGCGCTCCGCGCTCGTGGCTGCACTCCGATGCGCCGTCGCTCTCGCTGAACGGCGAGTGGAGGTTCCGGCTCTCCCCCAGCGCCGACCTCCCCGACGACGTCGCGTCGCCGGGCCTCGACGACGACGCGTGGGACCTCCTGCCCGTTCCCGCGCACTGGGTGCTGCACGGCGATGGGCGCTACGGGCGACCGATCTACACCAACGTGCAGTTCCCGTTCCCGATCGAGCCGCCCTTCGTGCCCGACGAGAACCCCACGGGCGACTACCGTCGCCGCTTCGACCTCCCGGCCGATTGGCCGCGCGACGCGCGTTTCGTGCTGCGCTTCGACGGCGTCGAGTCGCTGTACCGGGTGTGGGTCAACGGCACGGAGGTCGGTTCCGCCAGCGGGAGCCGGCTCGCCCACGAGTTCGACGTCACCGACCTGGTGCACGCCGGCAGCAACCTGCTCTCCGTTCGAGTTCACCAGTGGTCGCCCGCGAGCTACCTGGAGGACCAGGACCAGTGGTGGCTGCCCGGGATCTTCCGCGATGTCACGCTGACCGCGCGGCCCGTGGGCGGCCTGGACGACGTCTGGCTTCGCACATCCTTCGCCGATGCCCGCGGGACGGTCGACCCCGAGCTGATCGCCGCGGATGACGCCTTTCCGGTCACGCTCCGCATCCCCGAACTCGATGTCGAGGTCGTCTGGGCGACGCCGGCCGATGTCGCCCCGGTGGAGGTCGGGGCCGTCGAACCGTGGACCGCCGAGTCCCCCCGGCTCTACGACGCGACCGTCGCCTCCCACGGAGAGACCGTGTCGCTCCGGCTCGGTTTCCGCACGGTGGAGATCCGGGGCGACCGTTTCCTCGTCAACAGGCGCCGGGTCGTCTTCCACGGCATGAACCGGCACGAGACGCATCCCGAGCGCGGCCGGGTCTTCGACGAGCAGCACGCCAGGGCCGATCTGGTGCGGATGAAGCAGTTCAACGTCAACGCGATCCGCACCAGCCACTATCCCCCGCATCCACGGCTGCTCGACCTGGCCGACGAGCTGGGGTTCTGGGTCATCCTGGAGTGCGACCTCGAGACGCACGGCTTCGAGAAGGCCGGGTGGCGGGACAACCCGAGCGACGATCCGCGCTGGCGCGAGGCCTACCTCGACCGGATCCGCCGCACCGTGGAGCGCGACAAGAACCACCCCGCCATCGTGATGTGGTCGCTCGGGAACGAGTCGGGCACCGGCGCCAATCTGGCGGCGATGTCGGCGTGGGTGCACGATCGCGACACGGGGCGTCCCGTCCACTACGAGGGCGACTATACCGGCGAGTACACGGACGTGTACTCGCGCATGTACTCCTCGGTGCCGGAGACCGAGCAGATCGGCACGGACGGCTCACTCGCTCCGCTGCTGAACTGCACGCCGGCGCAGGGCGCGCGCCAGCGCACGAAGCCCTTCATCCTGTGCGAGTACGCGCACGCGATGGGCAACGGTCCTGGCGCGCTCGACCAGTACGAGGCCCTCGTGGACGCCCACCCGCGACTGCACGGCGGCTTCGTCTGGGAATGGCGCGACCACGGCATCCTGACCCGCACGGCCGACGGCACGCCGTTCTACGCGTACGGCGGCGACTTCGGCGAGATCGTCCACGACGGCAACTTCGTGATGGACGGGATGGTGCTGTCGAACGACGTACCGACGCCCGGCCTCCACGAGTTCGCCGCGGTCGCGCAGCCGGTCGCGTTCGCCTTCGCCGACGACGGCGACGAGGTCGTCGTGACGAACCGCCGGCACAGCTCCACCACCGCCGACCTGGCACTGCGCTGGCGGGTCGAGCACGACGGCCGGGAGGTCGCGGCAGGCGTCCTGGACGCGCCGACGGTCGCGGCCGGGGACTCGGCGCGCGTCCCGTTGCCGGTCGTCCCGATCGCGGACGCGGCTGAGACCTGGTTCACCGTGGAGGCCGTGCTCGCTGGCGATGAGCCGTGGGCGCCCGCCGGACACGTGGTCGCGCGAGCCCAGCTCGACCGCACGCCGGCCCGCCTGCCGCGTCGTCGCCCTGTCGCGGCCACCGCTGCTGCATGGCAGGACGGCGACGGCACGCTCGACCTCGGTCCCGCCTCCTTCGCACGCGGCCGGCTGGTCCGTCTGGCGGGGCGCCCGGTCGCCGGTCCGCGGCTCGAGCTCTTCCGGGCTCCGACCGACAACGATGAGGGAGCCGCCTACAGCGACCCCGCGTACAGCGACGGCAGTATCGCCGGCGTCTCGAGCGCTCGCCTCTGGCGCGAGCAGGGCCTCGACCGGCTCACGCATCGTCTGGAGCGCGTGGAGGAGGCGCCCGGCGCACTGCGTACGATCACGCGCGTCTCTGCGGCGAACTCGGTGCACTCCGTCACGGTCGAGACGCGCTGGACGGCGATCGACGGCGAGCTGGAGCTGCGCGTCGAGATCGAGCCGTCCACGGGCTGGCCGAGCGTGTGGCCGCGGATCGGCGTGCGCTTCGACCTCCCGGACGACGCGCACCCGATCGATACCGCCGAGTGGTTCGGCACCGGCCCGCTGGAGTCGTACCCCGACAGCACGCGCGCCGCGTACGTCGGCCGGTTCCGCGACTCGATCGACGAACTGAACGTCGAGTACGCGCGCCCGCAGGAGACTGGCCACCGTTCGGCCGTGCGGGACGTCGACCTGGGCGCCTTCGCTTTTACCGCGATCCCGGACGGTCGAGGCCGCCTCCCGGGCTTCGCGTTGTCGCGGCACACGCCCCAGCAGGTAGCAGCCGCCGCGCATCCGCACGAGCTCCCGGCCTCCGACACGACCTATCTGTTCGTCGACGCCGCTCAGCATGGCCTGGGCTCGCGCGCCTGCGGGCCGGACGTGTGGCCCGAGTTCGCGCTTCGGCCGGAGGCTTGCACGCTGCGGCTGCGCTTCCGCGCGTGACAACGCACAGGGGACGCAACACGCCGCTTCGACCGGATCGTCGCGGCGTGTCGCGTCCCCTGTGAGGCCTACTTGTTGAGCGGGCCCATGTCCGCGTAACGGTCGCCGACCGGTGCGGCGACCTTGTCCAGGCGGGCGAGCTGCTCGGGCGTCAGGTCGAGGTCGGCGGCTGCCACGTTCTGCTCCAGGTTCTCGACGCGACGTGTGCCGGGGATGGGCGCCAAGTCGTCGCCCTTCGACAGCAGCCAGGCGAGGGCGACCTGCCCCGGCGCGGCGCCGGCCTCCCGGGCCACGGCGTCGACCTCCTCGACGATCCGGATGTTGGCCTCCAGGTTGTCGCCCTCGAACCGCGGGTTGAACCGGCGGAAGTCGTCGTCGGCGAGCTGGTCGAGCGAGCGGATCGATCCGGTGAGGAAGCCGCGGCCGAGAGGCGAGTACGGCACGAAGCCGATGCCGAGCTCGCGCACCGTGGGCAGCACCTCCGACTCGGGGTCGCGCGTCCACAGCGAGTACTCGGTCTGCACGGCGGTGACCGGATGCACCGCGTTCGCGCGGACGATCGTCTCCGGCGCGGCCTCCGAGAGGCCGTAGTGCCGGATCTTGCCCTCCTCGATGAGCTCCTTCAGCGCGCCCACGGTCTCATCGATCGGCGTGCCCGGATCCATCCGGTGCTGGTAATACAGGTCGATGCGGTCGGTCTGCAGGCGACGCAGCGAACCCTCCACCGACAGGCGGACGTTCTCCGGCGACCCGTCCAGACCGCGCTCGCCCTTCGACCGGTGCAGGATGGTGCCGAACTTGGTCGCGATGACCACCTGGTCGCGGCGTCCGCCGGCGAAGGCGCGGGCCAGGAGCTCCTCGTTCGTGTAAGGACCGTAGATCTCGGCGGTGTCGAAGAACGTGACCCCGAGGTCCATCGCGCGATGGATGGTGCGGATCGAGCCCGCATCGTCGGTCCCGGCTCCGGTGTAGAACGCGCTCATGCCCATGCAGCCGAGGCCGAGCCGCGAGACCTCGAGCTTCTCCGTTCCCAGGGTGATCTTCATCAATGCCATACCGTCACGATAACCCTCTGTCCGACCCTGCTGGTACCGTCGCGGCATGGCCCTCACCAAGTACTACGTCGCGTCCTCCATCGACGGCTTCATCGCCGATCTCCACGACCGCATCGAATGGCTCGAGCAGTTCGGCTTCGAGGAGTTCGACGAGCACTATCAGGCGTTCCTGTCCGGCATCGGCGCGCTCGTGATGGGCGCCACGACGTACGAGTTCCTGCTGGCGCAGGGCGAGTGGCCCTACGCCGAGATCCCGACCTGGGTCGTCACCCACCGGGCGCTGCCGACCCTCGAGGGCGCCTCGATCACGTTCTTCGCCGGTGACGTCGACCAGCTCGACGCCGAGGTGCGGGAGGCCGCGGACGACCGCGACGTCTGGCTGGTCGGCGGAGGCGCGCTGGCCGCGCAGTTCGCCGACCGCGGGCTGATCGACGAGCTGCACGTGACCTACGTGCCCGTGCTCGTGGGCGCGGGCAAGCCGTTGCTCCCGGTCGCGGAGGCGAGCCGTCCGCTCGTCCTGTCCAGCACCAAGACGTTCCCGTCCGGCAGCGTCGAGCACGTGTACCGCTTCGCCTGAGCTCCGCTCCGGAGCCCGGAGCCCATAGCGCGAAGAGCGCTACGCTCGGCGCTTCTTGGCGTCGACGCCCTCCGCGGCGGGTTCGTCCAACGGCAGCGGGCGCGCGATCGGGATGCGGCTGCCGAGCACCTGGGCCACCAGGTCGCGCGCGATCTTCTGCGGCGTGAGCCCCGCGTCGTCGAGGATCTGGTCGCGCGTCGCGTGGTCGATGAACGCGTCGGGCAGGCCGAGCTCGTCGACAGCGGTGTCGATCCCGGCCTCCCGCAGGTCCTGGCGCACCCGCGTCCCGATCCCGCCGACCCGGATGCCGTCCTCGATGGTGACGACGATGCGGTGATCGGCGGCCAGGCTCAGGATGCTGCGCGGCACGGGGACGACCCAGCGCGGGTCCACGACCGTCGCGCCGATGCCCTGCGCGGCCAGCCGGTCTGCGACCTTGAGCCCGAGGTCGGCCATCGGGCCGACCGTCACCAGCAGCACATCGTGGGCGTCCGACTCGCGCAGCACATCCACGCCGTCGTCCAGTCGGCGGATGGCGGGGATGTCCGGTTGCACGCTCCCCTTCGGGAACCGCAGCACCGTCGGCGCGTCGTCCACCGCCACGGCCTCCGCCAGCTCCTCGCGGAAGCGGGTGCCGTCGCGCGGCGCAGCGAGCCGGATGTTCGGCACCACTTGCAGGATCGCCAGATCCCAGATGCCGTGGTGGCTGGGGCCGTCGGGCCCGGTGACGCCGGCCCGGTCGAGAACGAAGGTCACGCCCGCCTTGTGCAGGGCGACATCCATCAGCACCTGGTCGAATGCGCGGTTGATGAACGTGGCGTAGATCGCGACGACCGGGTGGAGGCCGCCGTACGCGAGACCGGCGGCGCTCGTCGCCGCGTGCTGCTCGGCGATGCCGACGTCGTGCACGCGGTCGGGGAACCGCTCGGCGAACTTGTGGAGGCCCGTCGGCCGCAGCATAGCGGCGGTGATGCCGACGAGCTTCGGGTTCTGCTCGGCGAGCGTCACGATCTCGTCGGCGAACACGCCCGTCCACGTGTGCTTCTTCGTGCTGTCGAGGGGCTCGCCGGTCTCTGGGTCGATCTTGTCCACCGCATGGAACTGGTCGGCGGCGTCGCGCAGAGCCGGCTCGTAGCCGCGGCCCTTCTGCGTGATCGCGTGCACGATGACCGGCGCGCCGTAGTTCTTCGCCTGGCGGAGCGCCTCCTCCATCGCTTGGATGTCGTGACCGTGCACCGGGCCGATGTACTTGATGTCGAGGTTCGAGTACAGCGCCTCGTTGTTCGAGAACCGGCTCAGGAAGCCGTGGAGTCCGCCCCGGATGCCCCGGTAGAACGACTGGCCCGGCGAGCCGAGCTTGTCGAACGCCTTGCGGCTGCTCAGGTACAGGTTGCGATAGCCGCGGCGCGTGCGCACGGTGTTGAGGAATCGCGCCATGCCGCCGATGGTCGGCGCGTAGGAGCGCCCGTTGTCGTTGACGACGATGATCAGACGGCGGTTGTTGTCGTCGGAGATGTTGTTGAGCGCCTCCCACGTCATCCCGCCGGTGAGCGCGCCGTCGCCGACGACCGCGACGACGTGCCGGTCGTCCTGCCCGGTCATGCCGAACGCGCGCGAGATGCCGTCGGCCCAGCTCAGCGACGACGAGGCGTGCGAGCTCTCCACGATGTCGTGCTCGGACTCGGAGCGCTGCGGGTAACCGGCGAGGCCGCCCCGCTGCCGCAGGTGCGAGAAGTCCTGGCGCCCGGTCAGCAGCTTGTGCACGTACGACTGGTGACCGGTGTCGAACACGATCGCGTCGCGCGGCGAGTCGAAGACCCGGTGGATGGCGATCGTCGTCTCGACGACGCCGAGGTTCGGCCCGAGGTGACCGCCCGTCTTGGCGACGTTGGCGACCAGGAAGGCGCGCACTTCGGCGGCGAGCTGGTCGAGCTCCTTGTCCGTGAGCCGGTCGAGATCACGCGGCCCGTGGATGGTTTCGAGGATGCTCATGGATTTCAGTGTAGAACCGTGTGAATCAGAGGAGGCTCGGAACCGACGATCCCGAGCCTCCCCTTGACAACGGTCTGGTTACACGAGGCTCCGCAGCACGTACTGCAGGATGCCGCCGTTGCGGTAGTAGTCGGCCTCACCCGGGGTGTCGATCCGGACCACCGCGTCGAACTCGACGACCTTCTTGCCCGCGGGCGAGTGCTCGGTGGGCTCGGCGACGACGCGCACGGTCTTGGGCGTGCGGCCCTCGTTGAGCTCCTCGAGACCCGTGATCGAGAACGACTCGGTGCCGTCCAGGCCCAGCGACTCGATGCTCTCACCGGCCGGGAACTGGAGCGGGACGACGCCCATGCCGATCAGGTTCGACCGGTGGATGCGCTCGAAGCTCTCGGTGATGACCGCTCGGACGCCCAGGAGGCTCGTGCCCTTGGCCGCCCAGTCGCGCGACGAGCCGGAGCCGTACTCCTTGCCGCCCAGGACGACGAGCGGAGTGCCCTGCGCCTGGTAGTTCTGCGACGCGTCGTAGATGAACGACTGCGGACCGTCGGGCTGCGTGAAGTCACGCGTGTATCCACCCTCGACGCCGTCGAGGAGCTGGTTGCGCAGACGGATGTTCGCGAACGTTCCGCGGATCATCACCTCGTGGTTGCCGCGGCGCGAGCCGTACGAGTTGAAGTCCTTGCGATCGATGCCGTGCTCGGTGAGGTACTGGCCTGCCGGGCTGTCCGCCTTGATGGAGCCGGCGGGCGAGATGTGGTCGGTGGTGACCGAGTCGCCGAGCTTCGCCAGCACGCGGGCGCCGGTGATGTCGGAGACCGGGGTGGTCTCCAGCGTCATGCCGTCGAAGTACGGAGGCTTGCGCACGTAGGTCGACTTCTGGTCCCACTCGAACACCGAGCCGGTCGGGGTGGCGAGCGACTTCCAGCGCTCGTCGCCCTCGAAGACCGAGGAGTACTGGTGGACGAACATGCCCTCGTTGATGGAGGAGTCGATCGTCTGCTGCACCTCGGCGGCGTCCGGCCAGATGTCCTTCAGGAAGATGTCGTTGCCCTCGGAGTCGGTGCCCAGCGGGTCGACCTCGAAGTCGAAGTTCATCGTTCCCGCCAGGGCGTACGCGATGACCAGCGGCGGGCTCGCCAGGTAGTTCATCTTGACGTCGGGGTTGATGCGGCCTTCGAAGTTGCGGTTGCCCGAGAGCACGGCGGTGACGGCGAGGTCGCTGTCGTTGACGGCCTGCGAGATCTCCTCGAGCAGCGGGCCCGAGTTGCCGATGCAGGTGGTGCAGCCGTAGCCGACCGTGTAGAAGCCGAGGGCCTCCAGGTCTTTGGTCAGACCGGCCTTCTCGTAGTAATCCGTCACGACCTTCGATCCCGGCGCCAGCGTGGTCTTGACCCACGGCTTGGCCTTCAGGCCCTTCGCCGCCGCGTTGCGGGCGAGCAGGCCCGCCGCCAGCATGACCGACGGGTTCGAGGTGTTCGTGCACGAGGTGATCGCCGCGATGGCGACGGCTCCGTGGTCGATCACGAAGTCGGCGCCGTTCTCCAGCTTCACCGGGGTGGGGTTGGAGGCCGTCTTCGGCGCGTGGCTGTGGTGCGTGTGCACGTGGTGGCTGTAGGAGTCCTCCGGCTGCAGCTCGCCGGGGTCCGATGCCGGGAACGACTCCGAGATGGTCAGGTCGACCAGGTCGTGCGAGATCTCCGCGTAGTCGACCAGGTCCTTCTCGAACTGGTCCTTCGCCGAGCTCAGCTCGATGCGGTCCTGCGGACGCTTCGGGCCGGCGATCGACGGGACGACCGTCGACAGGTCGAGCTCGAGGTACTCGGAGAAGACCGGCTCGGTCGCCGGGTCGTGCCACAGGCTCTGGGCCTTCGAGTACGCCTCGACCAGGGCGACCTGCTCCTCGCTGCGGCCGGTGAGGCGCAGGTAGTCGAGCGTGACGTCGTCGATCGGGAACATGGCGGCGGTCGAGCCGAACTCCGGGCTCATGTTGCCGATGGTGGCGCGGTTGGCCAGCGGGACCTCCGCGACACCGGCGCCGTAGAACTCGACGAACTTGCCGACCACACCGTGCTTGCGCAGCATCTGGGTGATCGTGAGCACGACGTCCGTCGCGGTCACACCGGTCGGGATCGCACCGGTCAGCTTGAAGCCGACGACCTTGGGGATGAGCATGGAGACCGGCTGGCCCAGCATGGCCGCCTCGGCCTCGATGCCGCCGACGCCCCAGCCGAGCACGCCGAGGCCGTTGACCATGGTGGTGTGCGAGTCGGTGCCGACGCAGGTGTCGGGGTAGGCCTGGAGCTCGCCGCCGACCTCACGGGTCATCGTGACGCGGGCGAGGTACTCGATGTTGACCTGGTGGACGATGCCGGTGCCCGGCGGGACGACCTTGAAGTCGTCGAACGCGGTCTGGCCCCAGCGCAGGAACTGGTAGCGCTCCCCGTTGCGCTCGTACTCGATGTCGGTGTTGCGCTCGAGTGCGTTCTCGGTGCCGAACAGGTCGGCGATGACGGAGTGGTCGATGACCATCTCGGCCGGCGCGAGCGGGTTGATCTTGTTCGGGTCGCCGCCGAGCGACGACACGGCCTCGCGCATGGTGGCGAGGTCGACGATGCAGGGCACGCCGGTGAAGTCCTGCATGATCACGCGGGCGGGCGTGAACTGGATCTCGGTGTCCGGCTCGGCCTGCGGGTCCCAGCTGCCGAGCGCCTTGATGTGGTCCGCGGTGATGTTCGCGCCGTCTTCGGTGCGCAGCAGGTTCTCCAGCAGCACCTTGAGGCTGAACGGGAGCTTCTGGTAGCCGTCGACCGTGTCGATCTTGAAGATCGTGTAGTCCTTCGACCCGACCGTCAGGGTGCTCTTCGCACCGAAACTGCCGAACTCTGAATCAGTCGTAGCTGACACTGTGCCTTCTCCTTCGTCGGCAGGCGATTCACCGCGAGCCGTGTCCATCTTGGTCGTGCGTCGAAGCGTGTTTCCAGCAAGGTAAGCCTAAGTGTTCAGCCCAGGAAAGTATCTTGACGTCAAGATAAAAACTAGCACGTTCAGATCCGGTCGAACACCAGGCCGCGCCGCCGGGCGAACCGGTAGAAGAGCTCGATCCCCACCGAGCCGACGGCCCCGACGGCGATCCCCCAGGCCAGCGCGGCGTCGAGGGAGAGGTGCATCTCGAAGAACGTCGCCGTCGCCGGGATCACGCACACCAGCACGAACGCGGCCGCCACCCCGCCGAGCAGGAACCAGCGCCAGGTGGTGAGCGGTCGCGTGAGCACGCACAGGATCCAGAGCGAGACGCAGAACAGGGCGACCGTCGTCACGCTGCGTGCCTCGTGCAGCGGGAGCGCGCGGTGCAGCGGCGCATACGCCACGACCGCCGTGAGACCGGCGATCGCACCGGTCGGGATGGAGTAGCGCAGGATCCGCGGGAGGACGCCCGGCGTGTAAATGCGCTTGTTGGGCGCGAGCGCGAGGAAGAACGAGGGGATGCCGATGGCGAGCGTCGAGACGAGGGTCAGCTGCCGCGGCAGGAACGGGAACGGCCACAGCACGACCGCGCTCACCAGCGCGAGCAGGATGCCGTAGACCGTCTTGGCCAGGAAGATGTTCGAGACGCGCTCGACGTTGGCGATCACCCGGCGGCCGGAGGAGAGCACGTCCGGGAGCCGGTCGAAACGGTTGTCGAGCAGCACCAGCCGCGAGACCGCCTTGGTGGCCGCCGTCGCGGTCCCCATCGCGATCCCGAGGTCGGCGTCCTTGATCGCCATGGCGTCGTTGACGCCGTCGCCGGTCATCGCGACGGTGCGGCCCTCGCGCTGCAGCAGGCCGACGGCCGTGCGCTTCTGCTCCGGGCTGACCCGGCCGAAGATGCTGGCGCGGCCGAGAGCGTCGGCGAGCGCCTCGTCGGTCGTCAGGGTGGAGGCGTCGATCGCGTCGCCCTCCATGTTCAGGGCACGGGCGATGGCCTCCACCGTGACCGGGTTGTCCCCCGACATCACGACGACGCGCACCGCCTGCTCGCTGAAGTAGCCGAGCGTCTCCGGGGCCTCCGTCCGCAGGTTCTCCCCCAGGATCACCAGCAGCGCCGGCTCCACCCGCACACCGGTGAGCGGAACGTGCGTGCCGTGCGGCAAGGGGTCGACCGCCCGGGCGAGGGCGAGCGTGCGGCGGCCGGTCGCGGCGATCGCGTTCGCGCGCTGCAGCGCCTCCGCGTGGTCGGCCAGCACCCGCTCGGGCGCGCCGAGCACCCAAGAAGTCTCCGCGCCGTCGACCCGCATGGCGAGCGCGCTGTACTTGGTCGCCGAGCTGAACGGGATCCGCCGCTCGATCCGGAATCGGTCGCTGCGGAACCGGGTGGACAGGATCCCCGAGGTCGCGTTGCCGGTGTCGTCGGCACCGAACGCGGCGAGCGCCGTCTCCGCGAGCTCGGCCGGCACGTCGCCGATCGGCTCCGTCCCCTCCAGCTCCAGCTCACCGGTGGTGAGGGTGCCCGTCTTGTCGAGGCAGAGCACGTCGACGCGGGCGAGCACCTCCACGGCGGCGAGCTCCTGCACGAGCACCTTGCGCGCGGCCAGTTGGATCGCCGCGACGCCGAACGCCAGGCTCGTGAGCAGCACCAGCCCCTCCGGGATCATTCCGACGACGGCGGCGACCGCGTCGAGCAGGGCGCGTCTCCAGCGCGTGTCGGTGAAGAGCTCGGCGAAGCCGCCGTACGCCAGCACGCGGCCGATCAGGGTCACCAGGATGACCGGTCCGAGGATCCACGACAGGTAGACGAGGATGCGGTTGGTGGCGTCGCGCAGCTCGGAGCGCACGAGCGAGTGCCGTTTGATCTCGCTGGTGAGCTTGCTGGCGTAGGAGTCGGCGCCGACAGCGGTCACGACCGCGTACCCTGTCCCGGTCGCGACGTGCGAGCCCGAGAGCAACTGCTCGCCCTCGTCTTTGAAGACCGGGTCGGCCTCCCCCGTCAGCAACGACTCGTCGAGCGAGAGACCGGTGCTCTCGGCCACCACCGCGTCGGCGGGGATCTGATCGCCCGGCCGCAGGACGAGCAGGTCGTCGAGCACGACCTCCTGCAGTCCGATGGTCACGACCTCGCCGCCGCGGCGCACCCGGCTCTCGGGCGCGGCGAGCAGCGCGGCCTTGTCGAGCACCCGCTTGGCGCGGATCTCCTGCACGATGCCGATCAGCGCGTTGACGACGACGACGCCGTAGAAGAAGCCGTCGCGGAGGTCGCCGAGCAGCAGGACGGCGATGAAGCAGACGGTGAGGATGCCGTTGAACAGCGTGAAGATGTTCTCGCGCAGGATGTCGCCGAACGAGCGCGAGCCCACCTGGCGCTGGAGGTTCACCCGGCCGTCCGCCTGGCGCTCCGCCACCTGCGCGGCACTCAGCCCCTCTCTGGTGCGCGCGTCGAGCATCCCTCCCCCTCCTGGACGCGGTGCCGGCTAGCCGGCGTTCTTCTCCGACGAGCGCGTCGCCTGCTGCGGCTTCTGCGGGAACTGCCCCTTGACCACGAACCAGGTCACCAGCAGGAGCGGGGCGTACAGCGGCACGCCCATCAGCAGCTTCGTGAGCGCCAGCGCGCTGGTGGCCGCGTCGGTGTGCGCCAGATAAAGCGGAACCTGCACGAGGAGCCGCGCGGCGAAGAGCAGGAACCAGAGGAACGTGAGCGCCTGCATGACCCGGAACTTCGACTTCACCGATCGCCAGGCGAGACCGTCGCCCATCAGGTAGCCGGCCGCGAGGCCGATCAGCGGCCAGCGGACCAGGATCGAGATGAGGAGGGCGGCCGCGTAGGCGGCGTTGGTCCAGATGCCCAGGATGAAGTTGTCCTCGCCGCGGCCCGTGATGAGCGCGAAGATCGCGGACAGCCCGACGCCGATCAGGCCGGCGAGCGCCTGGGTGACCGGCGTCTTGCCGATGATCCGCACCGCGGTGAACACCACGGCGACCGCGACGGAGACGCCGATGGAGAGCGGCACGTTCTGCGTGAACGTGAAGAGGATGAGGAAGACCAGACCGGGAAGGATGGTCTCCAGCAGTCCCCGTACGCCGCCGAGGGCGGAGAGCAGCGCGGTGCCGGTCGGCGTGCCGCCGTCGACGAGCTGGCCCATGCCCGAGTTCCGCGCCGCGCGGGCGAGGGACTCGCCGACGGTGGAGGCGACCTGATCGTCGTGCTCCACGGCGCCGGATTCCACAGCGCCGGACTCCTCCGCGCCGGACGCCTCTGCGCCTTTCTCCGGGTCGTGCTGCTGATCGGTCACGTCGGCACCGCTCACAGAGACGAGTAGCCGCTGTCGCCGGCGCTCGGCGCCGACGGCATGCGCAGCGGGATGAGGTCGCGCGGAGGCATCGGCACATTGCCGCGGACGACGACGATGCTGCGGAAGAGGTCTTCGACGAGCGCGGCCGCATCGGGCTTGACGGCCGCGTCGCCCGCGATCACGCCGCGCAGGAACCAGCGCGGGCCGTCGACGCCGACGAACCGCGCGACACGGGTCTCGCCGGGCGCGCCCTGCGGAGGGGCCACGGGGATCTCGGCGACGAGCTCCGGGCCGAAGACGCCGTCGCGCTCGCTCACGCGGCCGCCCTGGCGCTGAACCTGCTCCGCGATCTGGCCGCGGATCTCGTGCCAGAGCCCCGTGGAGCGCGGCGCGGCGAACGGCTGCACCTGCAGCGTGGAGTTCGCGTAGTCGAGGCCGACGGCGACGACGCGCTGCGACTCCTCTTCGACCTCCAATCGCAGGTGGAGGCCCTCGCGGGGAAGGATCTTGACGCCGCCGAGGTCGACATAAGGACGGACCGGGTTCGCCTCGCTCTCGTCGAGGGGACCTTCCGTCTCACGATCCTCCGGTGCGGACTTGTCCGCGTCCTGAGGAGCCGCGAGGTCCTCGCCGGGGGTGTCGCTGCTGTCGGTCAAGCGTGTTCTCCTGCCTGGGTGACGGTGTAGCCGGACGAGCCGAAGCCCGCGGAGCCGCGGTGGCTGTCCGGGAGGGTGTCGACGGGGACGAACCGGGCCTGCACGACCGGCATGACGATCAGCTGGGCGATCCTGTCGCCGACGGCGATATCGTACGACATCGACCTGTCCGTATTCAGGACGGTCACCTTGATCTCGCCGCGATAGCCGGCGTCCACCGTCCCCGGCGCGTTGACGATGGTGATGCCGTGCCGCATGGCGAGGCCGCTGCGAGGAACGACGAAGGCGAGGTAGCCCTCGGGAAGTGCGATCGAGACGCCGGTCGGCACCGTGTGCCGCTCGCCAGGGGCCAGCGTGACGGCCTCCGCCGCGCACAGGTCGGCGCCGGCGTCACCGGGGTGGGCGTACGCCGGAAGGTGCTGAGCGATGATCGGGACGTCCACGGTTTCGGTCACGTGTCGAGGGTAGTGCACGAAGGATGATCGAATAGGCGTATGGACCTCTACCGCGAACGGCTCTGGGCGACCCCCTGGCTCTTCATCTCCACCATCCTGGTCGTGCCGGCCGTGATGCTCGTCTTCGCCCCGATCAACTTCACCGTCGGCGTCGTGCTCGCGATCGTCTTCTACGCGGCCATCGTGGTCGCGCTGCTGGTCTCCGCGCCGGTCATCCGTGTCACGTCCGACGAGCTGAAAGCCGGGCACGCGAGCATCCCGCTCGAGTTCATCGGAGAGCCCAAGGCCTTCCGGGCCGAGGAGGCCACCCTCGAGCGCGGCCAGCGTCTCGACGCCCGCGCCTGGCTGCTCATCCGCGGCTGGATCAAGCCGGTCGTCAAGGTGCCGGTGCTCGACGTCGACGACCCGGCGCCCTACTGGCTGATCTCAACAAGAAACCCGGACCAGTTGGTCCGGGTTCTCGATGAGGCCCGACGTTCCTCCAGCCCCCTCGGGGACTAGCGGCGTCGTAGCGGTGCGGTGCGCGGCTTACGCGGCGCACTCCACGCAGATCGGTCCGAGCTTGCTCTCGTGGTCGATCTGCGAGCGGTGCTTCACCAGGAAGCAGCTCACGCAGGTGAACTCGTCAGCCTGAGGAGGCAGCACCACGACGTCGAGGTCGAGGTCCGACAGGTCGGCACCGGGGAGCTCGTAGCCGCCCGGGTTGTCGGCGTCCTCGACGTCGACGACACCAGACATCTTGTCCGGAACTCGCTCCTTGAGGGCCTCGATCGACTCGGAGTCGTCCTCGGTCTTCCGCGGTGCGTCGTAATCCGTTGCCATGCCCATCCACTTCTCGTCGTAACGGCCGATTCTCGCAATCGGCGGCCATAGTTTGCATCAATCCCCTGCGAATAGCAAAACCACGCAGGAGCCTCTCAGTGATTGCTCGGTATTCAACTTCCGGCACGCCCGGGGTATTCCCCCGAAAGCCCCCGTTCTCGTGGCATTCTGGGCCGGAACGAACGCGAGCTCGGAAGGCATCACAATGCAGGATTTGAAGGTCATCGGGGTCGAGAACGGCGCGATCGTCGCCGTCGGCGACGACGGTGAGCGCTTCCGCATCGCCGTCGACGACACGCTGCAGTCGAAGATCCGGCAGGTGCGTCAGCAGGCGTCCGCCGAAACGCCCAAACTCTCCCCGCGCGAGATCCAGGCGCACATCCGCTCCGGGATGTCGGCCGACGACGTCGCCGCGGTCACCGGGGCACCGCTGGACTACGTCCAGCGCTTCGAAGGCCCGATCGTCGCCGAACGCGAGCACGTCGTCGCGAGCGCGCTCAGCGTGCCCGTGCGCACCGCGGCCGAGGTCGACCCGCTGGGCGACCCCGACACCTTCGGCTCGGTCATCCGCGACCGGCTGGCCTCCCTCGGCGTCGCCGGAGAGCGCTGGGCGAGCTGGAAGGACGAGGAGACCGGCTGGATCGTCAAGCTGGAGTTCACGGCCGACGAGATCGACCACGACGCCCGCTGGAGCTACGACCTCCGCAAGCACGCGCTCGCTCCGCTGAACTCGGAGGCCACGACGCTCTCGCAGGCCGGCGAGCTCCGTGGAGGCGCGCTCATCCCGCGACTGCGCGCGGTGCTGCCGCACGAGGGCGAGCCGGACACCTCCCGTTTCGACAGCGGCGCCTTCACCTTCCCCGCGCCCGGAGTCGACCTGCTCGGCCCCGAGGTGACGCAGCCGCTCGAGCCGCTGGAGCCGCACGCTCCGGGGCGCGCCAGCAACTCCATCGCCGTCTCGGCGATCAACCGCGCCGACGAGACGCCGCGCGACCTCCACCAGACCGCCGACCTGCTGGAGGCTCTGCGGCGCCGGCGTGGAGAGCGCGAAGCCGCCACCTACGACGACCGGACTCCGCCGCGCACCGAGCTGCCGGACCGCCGTGAGCACGGCCGACCCGAGGCCGGACCCGCTGAGACCGAGCAGCCCACCCTTCTCGACCCGCTGCCGTTCCGGCTCGTGGAGGAGAGCATCACCATCGTCGAGGAGTTCGCGCCCGCGTCGGAGCGGCCCGCGACTCCCGCTGTTCCCCCGGCCTCCGCGCCGTCGCCCGCGTCCTCTCAGCAGGAGCAGGCACCCACCGGCGGCCGCCGCAAGGGCCGTGCCGCGATGCCGAGCTGGGACGAGATCGTCTTCGGCGCACGCACGGACGACGACCTGGCCTGACCCCGCGCGCAGCTCGGCTTCGCGCGGTCAGACCGCCGCGCCGAACCGCAGCAGCGGGACGCGGGTCTCCTCCACCGTGAGCGAGCCGTGCTGCCCGATCATGCTGCGCCCGGTGCGCTGCGGGTCGCGCGAGTCGTAGTAGGCGATCCGCTTGCGGGCGGCGACGAGCACGTCGCCGATCCGGGGCGCCACCGCCGGGTCCACCGTCGGACCGAACCAGCCGGCGGCGATGGCTTCCGCCCGGGTCGCGACCCACGACCGGCCGCCCTCGACCGCGTTCCAGCGGGCGGCGACCTCCTCGGGGGACGCGCCGGAGTCGACATAAAGGTGCAGCAGTCGCGGTTCTCCCGCGATCTCCTCGACGCCCTCCAGCAACTCCGGCGCGGTGTCGTAGAGCACGTGGCCGCTCTCGGGGATGTCCACGATCCCGTGGTCGGCCGTCACCAGCACGCCGTGGGCCGGGCCGAGTGAGGCCGCCAGCTGCGCGACGAGACCGTCGAGCGTCTCCAGCTCCGCGGTCCACCGCGGCGACTCCCAGCCGCGCGCGTGGGCGGCCTGGTCGAGCTCGGCGACGTAGAGATAGGTGAGCGCGGGGCCCGGCGTGCGGAGGATCTCCCGCACGGCGTCGAACCGATCGGCCATCGTGCGGCCCCCGATGAACTCGGCTCCCCGGAGGACGGCATGGGTGAAACCCGAGTCGGCGTAGGCCGGCACCCCGACGGCGTACGCGGCGACGCCCTCGGTCGACGCCCTCTCGAACACCGTCCGCGAGCGCTGCCAGGTCGCCGGGTCCATCCGCTCGTCCCAGCCGCTCAGCTGGTTGCTGAGCCTCCCCGCGTCGTCGCGCACCCGGTAGCCGACCAACCCGTGCTCTCCGGGCGTCGTGCCTGTGGTGAGAGTGGCGAGCGCTGCGGCCGTCGTCGTGGGGAATCCCGCGTCGATCGTGGTCGTCTTTCCGAGGCGGGAGGCCAGCGTACGCGCGTGGCCCTCCCGTGCCCGCAGAGCGGCAGCCCCGAGGCCGTCGACCACGACCACCACCGCATGCTGCAGCGGGCGGAGGCCGAGCGCGTTCTCCTGCCCCTGCACCGCTGCGAGGCAACTCGGCAGAACCGTGGCGAGGCTCGCCGGGGTGGTGAACGCGGCCGGTAGCATGGGGGGCATCCGGCCCAGTCTGTCACAGCTGGACGGACGGGAGCCGTCGAACCCGCGCCTCCTGCCGCCCCATCACCGAATGCACGAATGACACCAGCAGACGATCAGGCCCCGACAACAGAACGCATCGAAGACGTCGACGTCACGACGGAGATGCAGGGGTCGTTCCTCGAGTACGCGTACTCGGTCATCTATTCGCGAGCGCTCCCCGACGCCCGGGACGGCCTCAAGCCGGTGCAGCGCCGCATCCTCTACATGATGACCGAGATGGGACTGCGGCCCGACCGCGGTCACGTCAAGTCCGCGCGCGTCACCGGCGAGGTGATGGGAAAGCTGCACCCGCACGGCGACAGCGCCATCTACGACGCCCTGGTGCGCATGGCGCAAGACTTCACCCTGCGCGTCCCGCTGGTCGACGGCCACGGCAACTTCGGCTCGCTCGACGACGGCCCGGCGGCTGCGCGTTACACGGAGGCCCGGCTCGCCGCCGCCGCGCTCGCGCTCACGGAGGACCTCGACGAGGACGTCGTCGACTTCGTCCCGAACTACGACAACCAGCTGCTGCAGCCGGACGTGCTGCCCGCCGCCTTCCCGAACCTCCTCGTCAACGGCGCGAGCGGCATCGCCGTCGGCATGGCCACCAACATGGCCCCGCACAACCTCGTGGAGGTCGTCGGCGCGGCGCGGCACCTGCTGGCGAACCCGGAGGCGACGCTCGACGAGCTGATGGACTACGTCCCCGGCCCCGACCTCCCGAGCGGTGGAACCATCGCCGGGCTCTCCGGGGTGCGCGACGCCTACGCCACGGGTCGCGGCAGCTTCCGGATGCGCGCCAAGGTGTCGGTCGAGTCGATCACCGCCCGCAAGAGCGGCCTGGTGGTCACCGAGCTGCCGTACATGGTCGGCCCCGAGAAGGTCATCGAGAAGATCAAGGACGGCGTCAACGCCAAGAAGCTGAACGGCATCTCCGACGTCACCGATCTGTCCGACCGGCAGCACGGCCTCCGTCTCGTCATCGGCATCAAGACCGGCTTCAGCCCGGAGGCGGTGCTCGAGCAGCTCTACCGTCACACGCCGCTCGAAGAGGGCTTCGCGATCAACAACGTCGCCCTCGTCGCCGGCGGCCCGCAGACACTCGGTCTGCGCGAGCTGCTGCGCGTCTACCTCGACCACCGCGTCCGCGTCGTCACCCGGCGCTCGGAGTTCCGACTGCGCCGGCGCAAGGAACGGCTGCACCTGGTCGAAGGCCTGCTCGTCGCGATCCTCGACATCGACGAGGTCATCCAGGTCATCCGCACCTCCGACGACACCGACGCGGCGCGCACACGCCTGCAGCAGGTCTTCGACCTGAGCACCCTGCAGGCCGACTACATCCTCGAGCTGCGCCTGCGCCGACTGACCCGGTTCTCGCGCATCGAGCTCGAGACCGAGCGCGACCAGTTGCAGGCCGAGATCGCCGAGCTGGAGAAGATCCTCGCCAGTCGTGCCCGCATCGAGCAGCTCGTGTCCGACGAGCTGGAGCAGGTCGCCGCGAAGTTCGGCACCCCGCGCCGCACGCTGCTCACCGAGGCCAAGCCGTCGATCGCCGGCGCCGGTTCCCGCAGCAAGGCGATGACCGTCCAGCTGGAGGTCGCCGACGTCCCCTGCCGCGTCTATCTGTCGACCACGGGCCGTATCCTCCGTGTGGACGCCGGCGGCGAAGGCGAGGGGCTGGACCGCATCCAGCCTCCCGCCCGCCGCAGCAAGCACGACGCGATCCTCTCGGGGCTCGACACGACGAGCCGCAGCGAGATCGGCGCGATCACCGACCGCGGACGCCTCATCCGGTTCTCGCCGGTCGACCTTCCCGCGGCACCCCTCAACTCGGTGCAACTCGGTGCCGGGGTGAAGGTGGGCGACTACCTCGCGCTGGCCGACCGCAAGGAGCGCGTGCTCGCGGTGGTCTCGCTCGACTCGCCGCTGCCGATCGCCCTCGGCACCCGGCAGGGCATCGTCAAGCGCGTCACACCGGGCGACTGGGCCAACAAGCCGGAGTTCGAGATCATCGCATTGAAGGCCGGCGACGCCGTGGTCGGCGCCGTGCAGACCTCCGACGACGCCGAGCTCGTCTTCGTGGCGAGCGACGCGCAGCTGCTGCGGTTCGGCGCGAAGTCGGTGCGCCCGCAGGGCCGCTCGGCGGGCGGCATGGCCGGCATCAACCTGGGCGCAGACGCCCACGTCGTGTTCTTCGGGGCCGTGGAGGCCTCCGAGCGGGACCAGGCGGAGGTCGTCACCATCGCCGTCAGCGACCAGACCCTCCCCGGCGCCGACCCGGGCAGCGGCAAGGTGAGCGACTTCGGCGAGTTCCCCGCCAAGGGCCGGGCCACCGGCGGCGTGCGGTCGCAGCGTTTCCTCAAGGGCGAGACCGAGCTCTCGCTCGCCTGGGTCGGCGCCTCCCCCGCGCTCGCGGTCGGACCGGACGGCGCCTCGCGCGTGCTCCCCGAGGGCGGCGCACGCCGCGACGGCTCGGGCACGCCGCTCGACATGGTCGTCGGCTCCATCGGCCGCCGCCTGGCGTAGGCGGGCAAGGGAGGAGATCCCGCCGCCGACCGAGCACGCCCTCGGGTAACGGAGGAGTCCGGGCCGGGTTTCACCCGGATCTCCTCCGCTGACGGCGCGGAGCGTCCATAACGATCCGAGCCGCCTCGGCTTGGCCAACGGAGGAGTTTGCGGCGCAAGCAGGCGTGGAATTCCTTCGTTAACTGCCTCCGCGCGGCACCGCGACGCAGATCTCCTCCGTTGCCGACTACACGTCGATGCGGGCGCGGCTCAGGTCGTCCGCGCCGGCGATGATGAACTCCTTGCGCGGGGCGACGTCGTTGCCCATCAGCAGCTCGAACACGCGGTTCGCGGCCTCCGCGTCCGCGACACGCACCCGCCGCAGCGTGCGGTGGGTGCGGTCCATCGTCGTCGTCGCCAGCTGGTCGGCATCCATCTCGCCGAGGCCCTTGTAGCGCTGGATCGGCTCCTGGTACTTCTTGCCGCGCTTCTTCAGGTCCGCGAGCACCGCCTGCAGCTCGGCCTCCGAATACGTGTAGATCGTCTCGTTGGGCTTCGATCCCGGATTCACCACGATCACGCGGTGCAGTGGAGGCACGGCCGCGAACACGCGTCCCTCCTCGATCATCGGACGCATGTAGCGGAAGAACAGCGTCAGCAGCAGGGTGCGGATGTGCGCCCCGTCGACGTCGGCGTCCGACATGATGATGACCTTGCCGTAGCGCGCGGAACCCAGCTCGAACGACCGGCCCGAACCCGCGCCGATCACCTGGATGATGGCCGCGCACTCGGCGTTCGACAGCATGTCGGACACCGAGGCCTTCTGCACGTTGAGGATCTTGCCGCGGATGGGCAACAGCGCCTGGTACTCGCTGTCGCGGGCGCGACGCGCGGTGCCGAGGGCCGAGTCGCCCTCCACGATGAACAGCTCGCTGTTGGCCACGTCGCTCGAGCGGCAGTCGACGAGCTTCGCGGGCAGCGAGGAGGTCTCGAGCGCGTTCTTACGGCGCTGCGTCTCCTTGTGCGCCCGCGCGGAGATCCGCGACTTCATCTCGGCGACGACCTTGTCGAGCACGAGCGCCGACTGCGTCTTGTCGTCGCGCTTCGACGACGAGAAACGCTCGGCGAGCGTCTTCTGGATCACGTTCGCGACGATGGTCCGCACGGCCGGAGTGCCGAGCACCTCCTTGGTCTGGCCCTCGAACTGCGGCTCGGGGAGGCGCACCGTGAGCACTGCGGTGAGGCCCGCCATCACGTCGTCCTTCTCGAGCTTGTCCGTACCCGCCTTGAGACGGCGCGCGTTCTGTTCCACCTGCTGACGCAGGAACTTGAGCAGCCCCTGGTCGAACCCGGTCTGGTGGCTGCCGCCCTTGGGCGTCGCGATGATGTTGACGAACGACCGCATCACGGTGTCGTAGCCCGTGCCCCAGCGCAGGGCGATGTCGACCTGGCACTCGCGCTTGAGCTCGGTCGGCACCATCGCGCCGCCGTCGGACAGCACCGGCACCGTCTCGGTGAAGTGGCCCTCCCCGGTGAGCCGCCAGGTCTCGGTGATCGGGCTGTCGGGCGCGAGGAAGTCCACGAACTCCGAGATGCCGCCGTCGTAGCTGAAGGTGGTCCGCTCCCCTTCGGGCGACCGCTTGTCGTCGATGGTGATCGCGAGACCCGGCACCAGAAAGGCGGTCTGCCGGGCGCGGCCGATCAGGTCGTCGACCGAGAACTCGGCGCCCTTCGTGAACACCTGGCGGTCTGCCCAGTAGCGGATGCGCGTGCCCGTCACGCCCTTGGCGACCTTGCCGGCGACGCGCAGCTCGCTGCCGCTCACGAACGGCGAGAAGGTGGCGTCGGGGCTCGGCGCGGCCGAGCCGTCGGCGAACACGCCGGGCTCACCGCGGTGGAAGGACATCGCCCAGGTCTTGCCGTCGCGGTCGACCTCCACGTCGAGCCGCTCGGACAGCGCGTTGACGACCGACGCGCCGACGCCGTGGAGGCCGCCGGACGCCGCGTACGAACCCGTGCCGAATTTGCCGCCGGCGTGCAGCTTGGTGAACACGACCTCCACACCGGTCAGCCCGGTCTTGGGCTCCACGTCGACCGGGATGCCGCGCGCCGTGTCGCGCACCTCGACGCTGTCGTCGGAGTGCAGGATGACCTCGATCGCCGTGCCGTGCCCGGCAAGCGCCTCGTCGACGGAGTTGTCGATGATCTCCCAGAGGCAGTGCATGAGGCCGCGGGAGTCGGTGGAACCGATGTACATGCCGGGCCGTTTGCGCACCGCTTCCAGGCCCTCGAGCACCGAGAGGTGTCTCGCCGAATAGTCCGAGCTGGCCACGAGCGCTCCTTGTGTTCCGTGCGTGTTCCGCGCGCGCCCGTTACGGATCGAAGGCGCGGCGCATCTTCCACACTAAGCGGTGCGCCGGGTGAACCCGCGATCGACACCCGCGAGGCCGGAGGCTACGCGTTGAGCGAAATAGCAGCCAATACGCGCCTGGGAGCCGGGTTTACGTGGTTCTATAGAGATACCGAGTTCACCGGTTGCGACGGAAAGGAGCATCACATGTCTACTATCACCTCGGAGAACGGTGCGGTTGACGAGCTCGAGTCGGGGCCGCAACTGACGGCCGCGGACCGCTGCGACAGCTGTGGCGCTCAGGCGTACATCCGCGTCGTCGTCAACAACGGCGAACTCCTCTTCTGCGCCCACCACGGCAAGAAGCACCAGGAGAAGCTCTCGCAGATCGCGCACAGCTGGCACGACGAGACCGCGCGTCTCTTCGAAGAGCAGCGCGCCTAGGTCTGCCGCGGGAACGCGGGCGAGCCTCGAGACGGAGCTGATCGGGCGATGGCAGGAGCCACCGGCGTGCGCAGACGCGCATTCGTCGATCTCGACGCCATCCGCTCGAACGCTTCAGAGACAGCCACCGCACCCCTCCCCGACTGCACCGCCGACCTCCGCGCCGACGCGTACGGCCACGGGCTCATCCCCGTGGCGCGTGCGCTGACGGACGCGGGGGTCGGCGGTTTTCTCGTCTCCCGGGTGGAGGACGCTTCGGCCCTGGCCGATGAGGGCATTCCCGTCCCCGCCCATATCGGAGTCCCGGCCGGCCGCCATGCTCGCGGTCCGGAGAACCTCCTCGGCCCCGAGTTGTTCGGTCTCATCGCCTCCCGGCCGACGGCTGCCGCCCTTCGGCTGACCGGCGAGATCATCGCCGTCAAGCGCGTCGGGGCCGACCGGGGCGTGTCGTACGGCTACACGTACCGCACCGCGCGACCGAGCACGCTCGTGCTGGTCGCGCTCGGCTACGCCGACGGCATCCTGCGGGTGGCGTCCAACAAGGCGCCCGTGCTCGTCGGCGAGACGACGGGGCGAATCACCGGCCGCATCGCGATGGACCAGTTCGTCGTCGACATCGGCGACGCCGACGCCGTTCCCGGCGATCCGGTCATCCTGTTCGGCGACCCGGCGCGCGGCGAACCCTCGGCGGCCGACTGGGAGGCCGCGCTCGGCGTCGCCGCGCCGGTCATCGCGAGCCGGCTGGGCCGACGCATCGAACGGGTTTACACGCCGTGACCACCGACAGCACGAGGAGCAGCGCCGCATGACCATCGTGGACGCGATCGCCGAGCCCCTCCCCCGCGCGGTCATCGATCTGGCGGCCCTCCGCCGCAATGTGGCGCATCTCACCCAGTTGATCGCCCCGGCGCAGACCATGCTCGCCGTGAAAGCGGACGCGTACGGCCACGGCCTGATCCCGATCGCGGAGGCCGGGCTGGAGGCGGGGGCGACCTCCCTCGCCGTGCTGGAGGTCCCGGCCGGGCTCGTGCTGCGCAGTGCGGGCATCACGGTTCCGCTCCTCGCGTGGCTGCACGGCCGCGACACCGACTGGCGCGCCGCGATCGAGGTCGACATCGAGCTCGGCATCTCCGCGGTCTGGCAGCTGAAGGCGATCGCCGAGGCCGGCGCCGACCGGCCCGCGGTGGTGCACCTCAAGGTCGACACCGGGCTCAGCCGCAACGGCGCAACGCGTGAGGAGTGGCCGCACCTGATCGACACCGCCCTCGACCTCGAGCGGCGCGGGATCGTCCGGATCCGTGCCGCGTGGTCGCACCTGGCAGACGCCTCCATCGCCGACGACGAGGCCGCACTCGTGGAGTTCCGGAGCGCGGTCGCCGAGGCGGAGGAGCGGGGTGCCCGGTTCGAGGTGCTGCACCTCGCGGCGAGTTCAGCAGGCATCCGCATGCCGGAGGCACGATTCGACTTCGTGCGCTTCGGCATCGCCGCCTACGGGTTCTCGCCGTTCGACAACTGCACGGGCGCGGAGCTCGGGCTGGAGCCCGTGATGCGCCTGGAGGCCCCCGTCACCGAGGTCCACGTCGGCGGAACCACCCGCGCGCGGCTCGCGATCGGCTATGGCGACGGTGTGCCGACGCTCGGCATAGCCAAGACGTCCGTTCTGCTGGGCGGCCACCGCTGCCCGGTGATCGACGTGGAGGTCGACTCGATGATCGTCGACCCCGGCTCCGCCCGGGTGAACGTGGGCGACACGGCCGTGCTGTTCGGCACCGGCCGGTCCGGTGACGTCACCGCGGAGAAGTACGCCGACTGGGCCGAGACGATCGCCGACGAGATGGTCACCGGCGTCGGCGCGCGCGTCCCCCGCGTCTACGAGAACTGACCACCCTCCCGGGTGTCAGAGCGCGACGTTGAGGCGCTCGGCGATCGCCCGGCGGGCGTTCGTCGCGTAGCGGTCGACGCGCTCGGTCTGCGTGACCGGCGGAAGCTCGCCGCGCAACGCGGTCTGCAGCAGCCGGTCGGCCAGAGCCGGGTTCATCGGGAGGACGGGACCGTGCAGGTGCGTGCCGATCGCACTGCCGACGACGACGCCCTCCGTGCGGTCGCCGTTGCCGAAGCCGCTCACGACATCGCCGAGCGGCTCGCCGCCGTCCAGCTTCGTCGTCGCGGAGTGGTTCTCGAACCCGGCGAGCGTGAGGCCGTCGCGCGTCTTCACCACCACCTCGGCGACGTGACGACGCGAGCCGAGCGCGGCGCGCGTGGGGAAGACACCGGCGCCCGCAAGCGTCTCGCCCTCCGGTGTCTCGATTTCGGTGCCGAGCAGCTGCCAGCCGCCGGCGATCGCGAGGATCGGGACGCCCGCATCCCGCCACTGCCGCAGCTGGGGAGCGATGCGCGCGACGTCGCGGATGACGGCGCGCTGCGATGAGAGCGGTCCGGAGCCGATGTGAACGATGTCGACGCTGGTGGGCAGGTCGCCGCCCGGTGCGTGCGTCACGACCTCGGCCTCCACACCGCGCCAGCGGGCACGCTCGGCCAGCGCGAGCACGTTGCCCGCGTCGCCGTTGATCCCGAGCTCGCGGGGGTAGAGGTGGAGGATGCGCAGGACGGTCATGCGGCTCCGCCTTCCAGGTCGAGGAAGCCCAGCTGCTTGCGGATCGCCATCATCTGCTCGTAGTTCACGATCATCGTCTTGGTGCCGCGCGCGGGCTTCGGCAGGGCGAGGAACGCCTGCAGGGCCGGCTTGAGCTCCGGCATCACCTGGTCGACCTCGATGCCGGCGTAGGCGAACCGGGTCGCGAACTGCCAGGCCTTCGTGCCCGACACGATGTCGACGTGCTCCAGCTTGGAGAGGTCGATGTCGTACACCCACGACGGATCGGGCGTGCCCTCGTCGACGGAGACGAACACCTGCTCGGGACTGTGGCTCAGGTAGTCGAGGTTGAGCTGCAGGCTCGGCGGGTTCTTCATCATGATGATCTCGATGTCCTCGTCGCCGACCCGCAGCGTCTCGCCGCGGCCGTAGACGGTCCGGAGCGAGCTCATCGCCGCGACCACGGCCTCCGAGCGGAAATCGTCGCCCAGCACGCGGCGCGCCATCGCGGTCGCCCCGGCCGCGTCGACCGCGTAATGGAGGCCGCGCGCCGGAAGGCCGATGCGGACGGACTCGCCGCCGATGGTCAACTGCGCGCTCTGGGTCTCGAGCTTGCTGACGAAGACCGCCGGAACCGGCAGCGCTCCCGCGGCCGCACCGGAGAAGTCGGTGACGTTGGCGAGACCGTTCGGAGAGGACTCGATGATCGCCGGCGCCACCGCGAACGTGGTGACGTCCCGGCCCGCGGCCGCGAGCTCGGCCCCGACCCGCGCGAGGCTGTCGTCGTCGGCGTTCACCACGACGAACTCGCCCGACCGCTCGGCGATGGTGCGGAGCATCCCGATCACCCGGGTGGGCTCGAAGAACCGGTTGAGCTGATCGATCTGCACGTTGAGCAGCAGCGAGCCGCGCGGCTTGAGCACGTTCGCCAGATCGACGCCGTACGCCTCGTCGACCTCGATCACCCCGACGTCGCCGCGGACGTAGCCGTCGAGCGGCACGTCGGCCAGCAGGGCGGAGGCGATCCCCTGCGGGAGGTTGCCTCCGGAAGGGTTCGTGAAGACGTTCAGCCCGTGCTCGCGCAGGATGGCCGTGAGCATGTTCGTCGTGGTCGACTTGCCGTTCGAGCCGGAGACGAAGACGACGCCGAGCGGGAGGCGGCTGACAGCACGTTCGAGGAACTTCGGCGCGATCGCGAGCGCGACACGCCCCGGCACCGCGGAGCCGCCTCCCCGCAGGCGCAGAAGCCAGCGGGCGAGGCGGCCGGCGATGACCGCCAGTCGGTAGCGCACCTTACTCGAGGTAGTCGCGCAGCGACTGCGAGCGGGACGGGTGGCGGAGCTTCGCCATCGTCTTCGACTCGATCTGACGGATGCGCTCACGCGTCACGCCGAAGGTGTCGCCGATCTGGTCGAGCGTCTTCGGCATACCGTCACCCAGGCCGAAGCGCATGCGGATCACGCCCGCCTCGCGCTCGGACAGGGAGTCGAGGAGGCTCTCCAGCTGCTTCTGCAGCATGGTGAAACCGACCGCGTCGGCCGGGACGACCGCCTCGGTGTCCTCGATCAGGTCGCCGAACTCACTGTCGCCGTCCTCGCCGAGCGGCGTGTGCAGCGAGATGGGCTCGCGACCGTACTTCTGGACCTCGATGACCTTCTCCGGGGTCATGTCGAGTTCCTTCGACAGCTCCTCGGGGGTGGGCTCGCGGCCCAGGTCCTGCAGCATCTGGCGCTGCACACGGGCCAGCTTGTTGATGACCTCCACCATGTGCACCGGGATGCGGATGGTGCGGGCCTGGTCGGCCATCGCGCGCGTGATCGCCTGACGGATCCACCAGGTGGCGTAGGTCGAGAACTTGAAGCCCTTGGTGTAGTCGAACTTCTCGACCGCACGGATCAGGCCCAGGTTGCCCTCCTGGATGAGGTCGAGGAACTGCATGCCGCGGCCGGTATAGCGCTTGGCGAGGCTGACCACGAGGCGCAGGTTCGCACCGAGCAGGTGGCTCTTGGCGCGCTGGCCGTCGCGGGCGACCCAGCGAAGCTCGCGCTCGAGCTCCTTCGGCATGTTCGGGGTGTTCGCGAGCTTGTCCTCCGCGAACAGGCCGGCCTCGATACGCATCGCGAGCTCGACCTCCTCCGCGGCGTTCAGCAGCGGGACCTTGCCGATCTGCTTCAGGTAGTCCTTGACCGGGTCGGCCGTCGCGCCGGTGATCGTCGTCGAGTAGACAGGGACGTCGTCGTCCTCGTCGACCGCGCGGAGCACGAGTGCGTCGGTGGGCAGCGGAGCGTCGGCCGCGGCCTGGACGGCGGCGCTCTCGCCCTTCGGGCCGGACTCCTCGGAGTCGTCGCCCTCGGTCTCGTCAGCGTCCTCGGCGTCGTCGGCCTCGGCGGCGTCTTCCACGTCGATCTCGACCTCGGCGTCGTCGTCGAGCTCTTCGTCGTCGTCGCCCTTGGCGGCCTTCTTGGTGGTCGCCTTCTTCGCGGGCGCCTTGGCGGCCTTCTTGGCCGCAGGCTTCTTCGTCGCGGTCCCCTCAGCCGCGGCGACCTCTTCGGTTTCGTCTACGACTTCGGCCTCGCGGGCCTTGGTAGCTGCACGGGTTGCCATGTGAACACCTTTCATACCGGGCGGAAGGCCGTGGTGCGCCGACCGGGCGCCCGACTCAGGTCGCGTGCGGACATTACTAAGACCCATGTCAAGTACTGGGTGAGTGCGACGGGCACCATCGAGTGCTCCGACCCCAGGACATGAACGGGTCCAGATATCAATTATTGCACGTTCTCGCCAGGCTCCCGACCACTTCGCCTCCGCCAAACGTCTATGAGTGCAACCCACAGAGGCCCCACTTCTATTCCCTCGTCCTGCGCCAGCCGCCGGCGCGTGCGGCGGCGTGCCCGCACCAGGAAGACGACGCCGATCCCGACGATCACGTACTGCACGGCGAAGGCCCAGCGAAAGGAGTCGAGAGCGTACAGTCCCGCGGTCGTGTGGGCGGTGTTCTGGGCGTCGAGGGCGACGCCGATGAGGAACATCATCACGAAGCTGGCGAGGAACCCTCCCACGTTCACGATGCCGTTGGCGGACCCGAGACTGTGCAGCGGGTTCGAAGTGCGTGCGAAGTCGAAACCGATCAGCGATCCGGGTCCGCCGATGCCGATCGCCACCAGCAGCAGGATCAGCAACCAGAGCGGAGGGGTTCCCGGCCACAGCAGCACGAGAGCCCAGACCAGTCCCATCATCGCGACGATCCCGAGCACCAGGTTGCTGCGCCGCAGCGGGAAGCGGGCGGTCAGCAGCCCGAGGATCGGCCCTGCGATCAGTCCGGCGACGACAGACACGATGAGGAGGCCGCTGGCCTCGGCCGGGTCGATGCCCAGCGCGAACACCATGAACGGCAGACCCCACATCAGGCTGAAGACGGTGCCAGACGACTGCGTCGTGAAGTGCGACCAGAAGCCGAGCTGCGTGCCCGGCCGCGCCAGGCTGATGCGCAGCTGCCGGATCGACTCCGACCAGGAGGCGGGACGCGGCCCCTCGCTCGATCCGACCGGCCGGTCGCGGATGGCGGCGACGATGCCGACGAGCGCGACCACCGATACCGACGCCGCGCTCAGGAAGGCGGTCGTCCAGCCGGACTGGTGCAGCAGGAGGGCGAACGGGACGGCCGACAGCACCTGGCCGAGCTGACCGATGTTGCCGATCCACTGCGAGAGCTGAGGGACCAGTTTGCCGCGGAACCACGAGTTCACCAGCCGCATGAGAGAGGTGAAGACCGTGGCGTCGCCCGCCCCGACCAGGATGCGGCCGATGATCGCCAACGTGATCGTCGGCGCGAAGGCGACGGTGACCTGCCCGACCACCATCAGCGCCGTGCCGGCGATCATGAGCGCGCGGGAGCCCACCCGGTCGATGAGGACGCCGACGGGGACCTGCATGGCTGCGTACACGATCAGCTGCACGACGGCGAGCGACGAGAGCACGGCTGCCGAGACATGGAACCGCTCGGTGGCCGCCACACCGGCGACGCCGATGCTGGTGCGCTGCATGACGGCGACGAGATAAGCGAACACCCCGATCCCGAAGATGACCCAGGACCGCCGCGAATTCACCCCACGATCCTATGCCCGGGGCACCGCATCACCCGGACGGGGCGTCGTCTCCCCGACGGATCAGCGGTCGCCGCGGGGGTTCTCGTCGTCGCCGTGACGGCGGAAGGCGAGGAAGTTCTCAAGCTCGGCGGCGATCTCATCGGCGCTCGGCAGCTCGCCGTCGCGATCGGTCAGCGGCGAGCGCAGCTGGGTGTCCTCCATGTAGCTGTCGTGACGCTCCTCCAGCGTGCCGACCAGCTTGCCGAGCTCGGCATTGCCTGCGACCTGCTCGTCGATGTTCGCGACGAACTCGCGGTCTTCCTCGCGG
This sequence comes from Leifsonia sp. Leaf336, assembly GCF_001423695.1. Taxonomy (GTDB): domain Bacteria; phylum Actinomycetota; class Actinomycetes; order Actinomycetales; family Microbacteriaceae; genus Leifsonia. The sequence goes on along the minus strand of NZ_LMOZ01000001.1, from coordinate 1,359,476 downwards.
AGGCGGTCGGTGGGGAAGATGAGTCCGGTCGCGGCGCTGATGCTCTCGAGCCCGGCGATCGCGGCCGCGGGATACTCGGTGTCGGCCAGGTAGTGCGGGATCAGCAGGACGAATCCCGCGATCGGGTACGACAGCTGCTGGAGGCGGTACTCGAGGAGGTGGAGGGCGTTGCCGGGCACCTGGGTCTGCGGCTTCCAGATCGACATGGCCTCGATCAGGTCGCTGCGGTTGCCGCTGACGGTCACGCCGATCGGGCGCGTGTGCGGCACCGGCATGGGGATGGCGTGCACCCAGGTCACGCTCTTGACCTTGAAGCGGTCGATGAGGCCGAGCACGGCGTCGGTGAACGCCTCCCACCGGAAGTCGGGCTCGAAGCCGGAGAGGAAGAGGAAGGGCTGGCGGAGCTCGTCGTAGACCAGGTGCAGGCGCAGCGTCGACGGCTGGTAGTCGGCGAGGTGGTCCTGGTCGAAGTAGATGATCGGCCGGCGCGCACGGTAGTCGAGGAGGATGTCGGCGTCGAAGGTCGCGACGACCTCGCTGTCGAGCGTGCCGAGAAGATAGGTGCCGAGCTGGCTGACCCCGGAGCCGGCGTCGGCGAACCCGGTGAGCCCCGCGATCAGCGGAAGGCCCTCCGGCACCTCCAGTGCCGGGTTCAGCTCGTACAGTTCGCCGGGGTCTCGCATATCTCAACTCTAGGCCGAGCTCCCGGCCCGCGCTCTGCGACCGGACCCGCTCGCAGCACGCCCACAGCGAACAGGCGGCATCCGCGAGGAGACGGTCGGCAACGGCTAATGTCGAGGCATGACCGCTCCCGCACTCCGTCTCTCGTCCGCTCCCTCGCCCGAAGCCGCCGTCCTCGTGCTCGCGGCGCGCACCGGTTCCGACGGCGTCACCGTCGTCTCCACGGGCGCACGCGACGGGCTCGCCGGCGAACTGGCCGCGGTCGGCTTCGGCGGGGGCAAGGACGAGCTGGTGCGCCTCCCCGGCGCCGCGGGAGGTCCCGGGCTCGCGATCGTCGGCCTCCCCGAGCCGGTCGACGAGGACGCCCTCCGGTATGCGGCGGGAACGGCGATCCGGCAGCTCGCGGGCGTCGGCCACGTCGCCCTCGACCTCCCGACGGCCGACGACGCCCAGCTGGGCGCCGTGCTCGAAGGGGCGGCGCTCGGCGCCTACGCCTTCACCGAGTACCGCTCGGCGAGCCGCGCGGGGGTGAAGGCTCCTGTCGAGACGATCGAGGCGATCGGTTCGTCCGACGCGGGCGACACCCTCGTCGCCCGCGCCCTGGCCGTCTCGGGCGCCGCCTCCCTCGTGAAAGACCTGGTCAACACTCCCCCGATCGACCTCTACCCCGCCTCGTTCGCCGCGCGGGTCGAGGAGGCCGCGGAGGGTCTCCCCGTCACGTTCGAGGTCTGGGACGAGCGCCGGCTGGCCGCAGAAGGATTCGGCGGCATCCTGGGCGTCGGCCAGGGGTCGACCCGTCCCCCGCGGCTGGTGAAGGTCGACTACGCGCCGGCGGACGCAGGCAAGCACCTCGCCCTGGTCGGCAAGGGCATCACCTTCGACTCAGGCGGCCTCTCGCTCAAGCCCGCCTCCGGCATGGTCGGGATGAAGTACGACATGACCGGCGCCGCAACGGTGCTCGCCGTCGCCCTCGCCGCCGCGCGCCTCGCGCTGCCGGTGCGCGTCACCGCGTGGCTCTGCCTGGCCGAGAACATGCCGTCAGGGTCGGCCATCCGCCCCAACGACGTGCTGCGCATCCGCGGCGGCCGCACCGTCGAGGTGCTCAACACCGACGCGGAGGGCCGGCTCGTGCTCGCGGACGGTCTCGTCGCCGCCGGTGAGGAGCACCCGGACGCGATCGTCGACGTCGCGACGCTCACCGGCGCGGCGATGGTCGCACTGGGCACCCGCTACGCGGCCGTCATGGGCTCCGACGACCTGGTCGGCGACGTCCTCGCCGCGGCCAAGGCCTCCGGCGAGCTGCTCTGGCCGATGCCGCTCGCGAGCGAGCTGCGCGCGACCATCAACTCCGACGTCGCCGACATCGCCAACGCCAACCCGGGAGTCACCGCGGGCGGAATGCTGCTGGCCGGCGTCTTCCTGCAGGAGTTCATCGGCCGCACCGGCGACGCGGAGGACGCCCCTCGCATCCCGTGGGCGCACCTCGACATCGCGGGCCCGGCCAAGGGTCCGTCGGCGCCCTACGGCTTCACCGCCAAGGGACCGTCCGCCGTGAGCGTACGCGCGCTCATCCGTTTGGCCGAGGACTTTTCCCAGAGGTAGTAGGGTCGTATGGGCGGGAAAATCCTGCCCATGCAAACCTGCCTCGAGCCACCCCTCGGGGCAGGATCGTGTCACGAATCCTGATGCACGCGAGGGAGTAGCTGGGTGTCTGAGCAGAACTTTGACATTGTGGTGCTCGGCGGTGGGAGTGGAGGCTACGCAGCAGCGCTGCGGGCGGCCGAACTCGGTTTCACCGTCGGCATGATCGAGAAGGACAAGGTCGGCGGCACCTGCCTGCACCGCGGCTGCGTCCCGACGAAGGCGCTGCTCCACGCGGCGGAGGTCGCGGACTACACCCGCGAGTCGGCCAAGTACGGAATCGTGACCGAGATGCAGGGCGTCGACATCAACGGCGTCACCGAGTACCGCACCGGAATCGTCGCGAAGAAGTACAAGGGCCTGCAGGGCCTGGTGAAGGCCCGCGGCATCACCGTCATCGAGGGCGAGGGCCGCCTCACCTCCCCGACCACCGTGCAGGTCGGCGACGACACCATCGTCGGCAAGAACGTCATCCTCGCCACCGGCTCCTACTCGCGCAGCCTCCCCGGCCTCGAGATCGGCGGCCGCGTGATCGCCAGCGAGCAGGCTCTCGAGCTCGACTTCGTGCCCAAGAAGGTCGCCGTGCTCGGCGGCGGCGTCATCGGCGTCGAGTTCGCCAGCGTCTGGAAGTCGTTCGGCGCCGAGGTCACGATCATCGAGGCCCTTCCGCACCTGGTCCCCAACGAGGACGAGTCGATCAGCAAGTCGCTCGAGCGCGCCTTCCGCCGCCGCGGCATCGACTACCGTCTCGGCGTCCGCTTCTCCGGCGTGACCCAGAACGAGAGCGGCGTCGTCGTCTCGCTCGAAGACGGCAGCACCGTCGAGGCCGAGCTCCTGCTCGTCGCCGTCGGCCGCGGCCCGCTCACGCAGGGCCTGGGCTACGACGAGGTCGGCATCACGCTCGACCGCGGCTTCGTCATCACCGACGAGCGCCTCCAGACCAACATCCCCGGCGTCTACGCCGTCGGCGACATCGTCCCCGGCCTGCAGCTCGCTCACCGCGGCTTCCAGCAGGGCATCTTCGTCGCCGAGGAGATCGCGGGCCTGAACCCGATCATCGTCCCCGACGTCAACATCCCCAAGGTGACCTACTGCGACCCGGAGGTCGCCTCGATCGGCCTCACCGAGGCGAAAGCGGTCGAGCAGTACGGCGCCGACGCGGTGAGCAGCTACGACTACAGCCTGGCCGGCAACGCCAAGAGCGAGATCATCAACACCAACGGCTCGGTCAAGGTCGTGCGCGTGAACGACGGCCCCGTCGTCGGCGTGCACATGATCGGCGCCCGTGTCGGCGAACTCATCGGCGAGGCGCAGCTTGTCGTGAACTGGGAGGCGTACCCGGAGGACATCGCCCCGTTCATCCACGCGCACCCGACGCAGAACGAGTCGCTGGGCGAGGCCTTCCTGTACCTCGCCGGCAAGCCGCTGCACACCCTCTAAAGACGTCTGCCGCGGAAGCGGCTGCAATAAGCTACTGAACGATCAGGTTTTGAAGGAGAGAAGCTCATGAGCGAATCCGTCAGCCTCCCGGCACTCGGCGAGAGTGTCACGGAAGGCACGGTCACCCGCTGGCTGAAGAACGTTGGCGACCGTGTCGAGGTCGACGAGCCCTTGCTCGAAGTCTCGACCGACAAGGTCGACACCGAGATCCCCTCGCCCGTCGCGGGCGTCATCGAGGCGATCCTGGTGCAGGAGGACGAGACCGTCGAGGTGGGCACCGCGCTCGTGACGATCGGCGACGGCTCCGGGGCCGGCTCGGCTCCCGAGGCCGCCGCCCCGGCTGCTGAGGCCGCTCCGGCCGCTGAGGCTGCTCCCGCCGAGGCTGCTGCTCCCGCGCAGGAGGCTGCTCCGACCCCGGCTGCGGCCCCCGCACAGGAGGCTGCTCCGGCACCCGCCGCAGCTCCCGCACAGGAGGCCGCTCCTGCCGCCGCCGCACCGGCTCAGGAGGCGCCTGCCCCCGCCGCACCGGCTCAGGAGGCTCCCGCCGCCGAGCCGGCTCCCGCGCCCGCTCAGGAGGCTCCGGCCCCCGCCGCAGAGCCCACTCCGGCTCCGGCCGCCACCTCGGGTGCGCACGCCGGCAACGCCGGCTACGTCACCCCGATCGTGCGCAAGCTCGCGAACGAGCAGGGCGTCGACCTGTCGACCGTCACCGGCACCGGTGTCGGCGGACGTATCCGCAAGGAGGACATCCTGTCGGCCGCCGCTCCGGCGCCCGCGGCTGCCGCTCCCGCCGCGGCGGCCCCGGTCGTCGAGGTCTCGCCGCTGCGCGGCACCACGCAGCAGATGACGCGCCTGCGCAAGGTCGTGGCCGAGCGCGCCGTCGTCTCGATGCAGTCGACCGCTCAGCTGACGACCGTCGTCGAGGTGGACGTGACGAAGGTCGCCGCCCTTCGCGACAAGGTCAAGGCCGACTTCCTCGCCAAGACCGGCACGAAGCTCTCCTTCCTGCCGTTCTTCGCTCTCGCCGCCGCCGAGGCGCTGAAGGCCTACCCGGTCATCAATGCCACGGTCGACGGGGACAGCATCGTCTACCCGGACCACGAGAACATCTCGATCGCCGTCGACACCGAGCGCGGGCTGCTGACCCCGGTCATCCGCAACGCGTCCGACCTCGACATCGCGGGTCTCGCGCGTGAGATCGCCGACCTGGCCGAGCGGACGCGCGACAACCGCCTCAAGCCGGACGAGCTCGCCGGCGGCACCTTCACGCTGACCAACACCGGTTCGCGCGGCGCCCTGTTCGACACCCCGGTCGTCTTCCTCCCGCAGGTCGCGATCCTGGGAACGGGCATCGTCACGAAGAAGCCGGTCGTCATCTCGGCCGACGGCACCGACTCGATCGCGATCCGCTCGACGGTGTACCTCGCCCTGTCGTACGACCACCGCATCGTCGATGGCGCGGACGCCGCCCGCTTCCTGGTCGCGGTGAAGAACCGCCTCGAGGGTGGCGCGTTCGAGGGCAGCCTCGGCATCTGACCCACGCGCGACGTCAGCCGTCGCACGAGTCGCGGCTGCCGGCCGCGAATTCGCACCTGTTCGGCCCTGTTCCGCTTTCGCGGAACGGGGCCGAACTGCTTTTCCCGACCGCGTCGCCTCCGTCTTGAGCGGGCGGGAACAGCACCAGCGCGAGCAGCACAGCCGCTACCGGGACGACGGCGACGGCGACGACCAGCGGCCGGGCGACCGCCCACGCGCGCACGACGCCCATCGCCCTCCCCACGGGCCGATCCCCGATCCCGTCGAGCAGCCGCTCCACAGCCCGCAACATCCGATCGCCCCCTGCGGGGTCGCGCGCGGGCGCCTTCGCTTGTCGTGACGACGCCCGGTGCCGAGTGGCGGGCAGTGGCGCGGTGCCCGGCGGCACGAACCCTTCGTCGTCCGCTCGACTCCGCGGGATGACCTCGGGACTCGCCGCTCGTCGCTCTCCCTCGGCGGATCGCACCGCCTCACGACCGACCGACGCCTCGAGCTCCGGCGACGACGACACAGCACGCGCGGCCTCCTCGGCAACCGGCGCGTTCTCCGTCCGTAGGACGTCCGAGTGCGCCTCCCGCTGCCTCGCGACGGCGATCGGGTCCGCTGTGCACAGGACCGCACGGATGACGTCCTCCCAGCGCCGGTGACCGGCGGCGGTGGCCGCTGCCAGCAGTGCCGCACCGGGCGCTCCGCCCACCGCGGCGCACACCGTCGCGGCGAGGCTGGCGTACGCCTTCACATCAGCCTTGGCAGCGTCGTGATCGAGCGGCCTCACCGGATCGATGCCCGTAAGGACCGGACAGCCGTCGTCGCGGAATCCGACGCCGTGCGGCGTGAGCCGCACACCCGCCCGGCCGCACGCATGGAGGTCGGCGAGACCGCGCGCGACCGCCACCAGCACCGTGACGGCCTCCCCCACCGCCAGCCTCGCACGGCGCGCGACAAGCTCGTCGAGCGTTCCGCCTGCCGGATGCTCGACGAGGCGCACCACGACTGCCCGACCTCCTCGCCCACGCGTCGCGCGGAGCGGCGGCGGGGACAGTGTCCGAGGAAGGTGCTCCGACACGGCTCCCGGCAATCCGTCTTGCGCGAACGCAGCGTCCTCGTCTCGAACGCTCACGGTCGCGAGTGCCGGGCCACGCAGCTCTCCCCCGCTGACGACGATCGACACGCCGTCACCCTCCCGTCGCCCGTCACCCCACCGCTCGATCACCCACCCCGCCTCCGCGGCGACAGCCGCAGCCCGCCGTGCCAGATCGATCGGTCGCCGCGTGTAGATGCCCATGCCACATCTCATCCCGCCCGAACCGCGTGCAGGCGGCCGGTCCGAAGATCGGTGGAGAACCCGTCCATGCGCCCATCTGTGAAGGACGGAAGGAGCGAAAGCAGCACAGTTTCGAATTTCTGGACTGAGTCCACATAGGATGCTCTCATGACTGTCTTCGATGTCTCCGGGGTCGGCTCCCACCCTGTTCCCTACGACGAGGCGCTGCTGCGCCAGCGCGCCGTCCACGCCCAGGTCTCCTCCGGCGCCGCGCCCGACACCGTCCTGCTCCTGGAGCACGAATCCGTCTTCACCGCCGGCAAGCGCACCTCCCCCGAGGAGCGACCGACAGACGGCACCCCGGTGATCGACGTCGACCGCGGCGGAAAGATCACCTGGCACGGGCCGGGTCAGCTCGTCGGCTACCCGATCCTGCGGCTCGCCGAGCCGATCGACGTCGTCGGCTACGTCCGCTGGCTCGAAGACGTGCTCATCGGCGTGCTGAGCGGTCTGGGAGTGCCAGGCGAGCGCGTCGACGGACGATCCGGGGTCTGGCTGCGCGGCCTGCCCGGCGACGACGGGACGGCCCGTGACGAGAAGATCGCCGCGATCGGCATCCGTGTGGCCGAGGGCGTGACCATGCACGGCTTCGCGCTGAACTGCTCCAACAGCCTCGACGCCTACGACACGATCGTCGCCTGCGGCATCCGCGATGCCGGCGTCACGACGATCTCGCGCGTGCTCGGGCGCACGGTCACGCCGCAGGAGGTCGCCCCGCTGGTGCAGGCCGCCCTCGACCGCAGGCTGGCCGATCCGGCCTCCAGCCCGGTCGCGGCAGCGACCCGCACCGAAGGCACCGCGCAGGAGGTCGCCGCATGAGCGCCCCGGTCGAGGGTCGCAAGCTCCTCCGGCTCGAGGTGCGCAACGCCCAGACGCCCATCGAGCGCAAGCCCGCCTGGATCAAGACGAAGGCCAAGATGGGCCCGGAGTACCGGCAGCTGCAGAACCTGGTGAAATCCGAAGAACTGCACACCGTCTGCCAGGAGGCCGGCTGCCCCAACATCTACGAGTGCTGGGAGGATCGCGAGGCGACGTTCCTCATCGGCGGCTCCCAGTGCACCCGGCGCTGCGACTTCTGTCAGATCGACACCGGCAAGCCCGCCGAGTTCGACCGCGACGAACCGCGACGCGTGGGCGAGTCGGTTGCGAAGATGGGACTGCGCTACTCTACGGTGACCGGCGTGGCCCGCGACGACCTGGAGGACGAGGGGTCGTGGCTGTACGCCGAGACCATCCGCGAGATCCACCGGCAGAGCCCCGGCACGGGAGTGGAGATCCTGGTGCCCGACTTCTCCGGCAACCCGGAGTACCTCGGCGAAGTGTTCTCCGCCGAGCCGGAGGTGTTCGCGCACAACGTCGAGACGGTCCCGCGCATCTTCAAGCGCATCCGGCCGGCGTTCCGGTACGAGCGCTCGCTCGACGTGATCACCCAGGGTCGAGCCGCCGGCCTCATCACGAAGTCGAACCTCATCCTCGGGATGGGCGAGGAGCGCGCCGAGATCAGTCAGGCGCTCCATGACCTCCACGACGCCGGCACCGACATCATCACGATCACCCAGTACCTGCGGCCGAGTCCGCGCCACCTTCCCGTGGCGCGCTGGGTGCACCCGGACGAGTTCGTCGAGCTCAAGCAGGAGGCCGAGGAGATCGGCTTCCTCGGCGTGCTGTCGGGTCCGCTGGTGCGCTCGTCGTACCGTGCTGGCCGGCTCTGGGCGCAGTCGATGCAGGCGAAGGGACGGCCGGTCCCGGCCGAGCTGCAGCACCTCGCGGACGCCTCCTCCGGGTTCGCGCAGGCTGTCTCCTGACCGCCCGGACGACAGCCCCCGGCCGGCACTACGCCGGCCGTGAACAGGTCATCAAGGGAGCGGCCGAGCCGGTATCCTTGTGACTATGGCACGCAAGGACAAGTCCACCAAGGAGCCCGGTCGGCTGAAGCAGATGTGGCAGGTCTTCCAGATGACCCGTCGCTACGACGATCGTGCCCTGCTCTACATCGTGGGCGGAATCGTGCTGCCGATCCTGGCCGGCATCGCGATGGCGGTGTTCCTGTCCGGCGGCAACGTCTTCACCATGGTGCTCTGGATCGTGGCGGGCGTCCTCGCGGGCGTGCTCGTCGGCCTGGTCATCCTGGGGCGTCGTGCCGAGCGTGCCGCGTACTCGCAGATCGAGGGCCAGCCGGGAGCCGTGGGCGCCGTGCTGCGCAGCTCGCTCAAGCGCAGCTGGCGCGGCTCCGAGATGCCGATCGCGGTCAACGGCAAGACCCAGGACGCCGTCTACCGCGCGACCGGTCGCGGCGGCGTGGTGCTCATCAGCGAAGGCCCCAAGACCCGCACGCAGCGCATGGTGGACGAGGAGCGCCGCAAGATCACGCGCGTGCTGCCCAACGTGCCCGTCACCACGATCTCGGTCGGCCCCGACGCCGACTCCGTTCCGCTGCACAAGATCCCGCGGACGCTCGCCAAGATCAAGCCGTCGCTCACCAAGGCGGAGGTGCTGGCGATCAGCAACCGCCTCCAGTCGCTCGAGAACCCGATGCCCATCCCCAAGGGCGTCGACCCGATGAAGGTGCGCGCTCAGCGCGCGCGCTGACCCGAGCACCCGACCAGTCCCGAGTGTCGCCTACGCGGCGGCAGCCTCGGTGTCACGCACACGGCGGCGATACAGGAGTTGGTCGGCGACGAGCACGACCGCCAGCACGAGGTTCACGGCCCAGGCCACGACGGCCGTCGGCAGGAGGCCGCCCATCGGCCAGAGCACTCCGAGCGCGAGTGCGCCGACCACGACGGTGAGCGACCAGCGCATCCCCGTCGCCCGGCGGAAGAGCAGCAGGCCGATCAGGTAGACGATCGCCGAACCGCACAGCAGTCCCGTCGTCCACGGTGCCGGCCTGCCGGTCGGATGCTCGAGGACGAGCCCGTCGGCGACGGCGGAGAGCACGATCCCGAGCACGAGGAGCAGCGGGATGTAGGTGTACGCCGTCTGCGCGATCAGCCCCGGCTCCGCTGCGCCTTCCAGATACTCGCTCCCGCCCCGCTGCGCGTGCGCGAAGTAGAGCAGCCAGAGCAGCACCGTGCCCGCGAACGCTGCCAGGAACGCGCCGAGATGCACGACGTCGAGCGGCGCCGTCGAGAAGGCCGCACCCGTGACCACGATCGACTCACCCAGCGCGATGATGAGGAACAGACTCACCCGCTCGGACATGTGGGTGCCGGAGATGTTCCAGGTCGACAGCTGTGACCGGCCGAGCCCCGGCGTCCAGAACCGCAGCCTCGGCCCGATGTAATCGATGGCCAGTGCGATCAGCCAGACGGTGAGCCGCGCCTCGTCGGGGAGGAACGCTCCCGTGATCCAGAGCGCGCCCGCCACCGCGTGCCACACGATGATGCGGACGAAGTTGACCGCGTGGTCGCGCTGCGCCCCCGAGAAGGCGAAGAAGGTGAAGACACTCCTGCTGAGCTGCATGAGCACGAGGCTCACCGCGAACAGCACGGCACGGTCGCCGAAGGCCTCCGGGATCGCCGACGCGAGCAGGAGACCGAGCAGCATGAGCACGACGAAGAGCGCGCGGACCGGTCCGGTCTCCGGGTCGAGCCAGCTCGAGGCCCAGGTGGTGAACATCCACACCCACCAGACCACCATCGCGAGCATCACGGTGTGGAGCAGCGACAGTGCGGACTGCTCCTGGAGCAGCACGTGCGAGACCTGGGTGACGGCGAACACGAACACGAGGTCGAAGAAGAGCTCGGTGTAGGTCACCCGGTGGGCGTCTGCGGCCTCCGACCGCAGCACATCGCGGGGGAAGCCGAACGCGCGCATGGCAGGAGTGTAGCTGCGTCCCTCGTGACGGCGGCCGACCTCAGCCCCGTGGAGTCAGGCGCGGATGAGAACCGTGCCCGCGACTTTGTCGTGGAAGCCGCGCTGGTCGGAGTCCCAGACCAGCGCGGGGATGACGATGCAGAGGAGGACGGTGCGCACGATCGGCCGCCAGACGCCGACCCAGCCTCCGGCGACCGCGACCACGCGCATCCCGAACACCCGGTGGCCGATGCTGCCCCCGATCGTGGGGATGAAGACGATCTGCATCAGCGCGAAGACACCCAGCGTCGCCCACTGGTCGTAATGGAAGAACGCGAGCGAGATGAGCGAGGCGAGCGCCCAGTCGACGACGATCGCGCCGAGGCGGCGACCGAGGCGGCCCACCGAGCGCGGGCCCGCCTCCGGGAGGCCGAGCCGTTCGCCCGGGTAACGGCTGGGCGCGATGTCTCCCGAGCGGGAGGACGGGGGCTTCTGAGGCACCTGACGAGTTTACCGGGAGGACCACGTCGTAACATGCCGGAAACATTTGCGTCACCGGAGGGAAACGGCCTCCCCCTAGCGTGTAGCTTGGGCTGCACGCGCAGTCCCTCACCGCAAAGCCATTGGGAGTCCTCCGTATGTTCCGTGATTCTTCCGAGGTGCTCAAGTTCATCAAGGACACCGACGTCAAGTTCCTTGATATCCGCTTCACCGACCTGCCCGGTGTGCAGCAGCACTTCAACATCCCCGCAGCGACCGTCGACGAGGAGTTCTTCTCCGTCGGCCAGCTGTTCGACGGTTCCTCGATCCGCGGTTTCGCGTCGATCCACGAGTCGGACATGCAGCTGATCCCGGATGTCTCGACCGCCTACATCGACCCGTTCCGCGTCGAGCGCACGCTGATCATGGTCTTCGACATCTACAACCCGCGCAACGGTGAGATCTACGCGAAGGACCCCCGCCAGGTCGCCAAGAAGGCCGAGAAGTACCTCGCCTCCACCGGCATCGCCGACACGGCGTTCTTCGCCCCCGAGGCCGAGTTCTACATCTTCGACGACGTGCGTTACGAAGTGAAGCAGAACTCCTCCTTCTACTCGGTCGACTCCGAGGAGGGCGCCTGGAACTCCGGCCGCGTCGAAGAGGGCGGCAACCTCGGCAACAAGACCCCGTACAAGGGCGGCTACTTCCCGGTGAGCCCGGTCGACAAGCAGGCCGACCTGCGCGACGACATCTCGCTGAAGCTGATCGACGCCGGCCTCATCCTGGAGCGCGCGCACCACGAGGTGGGCACCGGTGGCCAGGCCGAGATCAACTACCGCTTCGACACCATGGTCCACGCGGCGGACGACATCCTGAAGTTCAAGTACATCGTCAAGAACACGGCCGAGCAGTGGGGCAAGACCGCCACGTTCATGCCGAAGCCGCTCTTCGGCGACAACGGCTCGGGCATGCACACCCACCAGTCGCTGTGGAACGACGGCAAGCCGCTGTTCTACGACGAGGCCGGCTACGGCGGCCTCTCAGACATCGCCCGCTGGTACATCGGCGGCCTCCTCAAGCACGCCCCGGCGGTGCTGGCCTTCACGAACCCGACGGTGAACTCCTTCCACCGCCTGGTCCCCGGCTTCGAGGCCCCGGTCAACCTGGTCTACTCGGCCGGAAACCGCTCGGCGTCCATCCGCATCCCGATCACGGGCACCAACCCGAAGGCCAAGCGCATCGAGTTCCGCGCGCCGGACGCCTCGGGCAACCCGTACCTCGCCTTCGCCGCCCAGCTCATGGCCGGCCTCGACGGTATCAAGAACCGCATCGAGCCGCACGAGCCGGTCGACAAGGACCTCTACGAGCTGCCGCCCGAGGAGGCCAAGAACATCCCCCAGGTGCCGGCGTCGCTCGGCGAGGCCCTCGACGCGCTCGAGGCCGACCACGACTTCCTCACCGCGGGCGGCGTGTTCACCCCGGAGCTCATCGAGACCTGGATCGAGTACAAGCGCGAGAAGGAGATCAAGCCCCTCGCGCAGCGCCCGCACCCGTTCGAGTACGAGCTGTACTACGGGGTCTGACGACCGCAGTCACCAGTGGAAGGGCCGCATCCCGAAAGGGTGCGGCCCTTCCCGCGTTCCGGTGCGCGCGCGGCCGCTGACCGCTACGGTTGTCATTGGCTGTTGCGGAGCGAACACCGAGGAGGTGCCCGATGGGCGACAGGGATCTGAACGCGGTGCTCGCGGAGATCGACGGACAATTGTCCAGCCCGGCCTGGACCCGCATCCGCAATGACGATCGTGCCGAGTGGCTCGGCCACTTCGTCGGCGGCATCGCGCTCGCCGTCGGTCTGCGACCGATCGAGCACCTGGACTCGGGGGTCAGGATCGACGACGGAGGGATCTTCTCGGCGAAAGTGGTCGTCTTCACCGACCGGACCATCGTGTTCGCGGACGCTGCCGGTGCGAGCATCAACCCGTACGACGTCAAGACGCTCGTCGTCGCCCGGCCACGCCACGGCCTCTCGCAGCTGACCATCTCGGACGCGAACTCGACGAACCGGCGCGATGTCTTCGATCGGTGGCCGGGCGACTTCACGGTCACCGCGGAGTGGTCCTACGGGGCCAAGGTGACCTTCCCGCTCAGCCCGATCGAGTCGGACGACCATCGCCTGCGGTTCACTCGCTTGTATGCATCGCTGATCGAGGCGCTGGGCGAATAGGGATCACTTGACGCACGGCACTCCACCGGACGGCAGAGGTGCTGTCGGGTCGGTGTAGGTGCCGTTCGGGCCGGCCGGATGCGTGGGCGCAGGTGTCGGCGCGGGCGTGGGTGCCGACGAGGTCACCGGTGGGGTCGCCGGCGAAGGCGAAGCCGTCGCCGCTCCCGCGTTCAGCAGCTGCTGCACGACGGCGTGGATCTGCGCCGGATCCACCAGGTTGACATCCTTGCCGTCCTTCACCCCGTAGCCGGTGATCGGCAGGGTCGTGAAGGTGATGTTGCCGCCGGCGAGGTGCTGCGCCTCCGACGCGAAGCTCAGGAGGTCGAAGCCGGAATCCAGGGCGATGTTCTGCTTGGCCGTCGAGATCAGGGAGGACAGCGTCGCCGGGTTCGCGAAGGTGTCGGCTTTCTTGAGCTTGGTGGCGAGCGAGACGATGAACGCCTGCTGGCGACGCTCTCGGTCGAGGTCGGTGAAGTTGAGAGCCGGGTTGCTCTCGTCGCGTCGCTGACGCACGAAGCTGACCGCCTGCGACGCCGTCAGCTGCTGGACCCCTGCCGCGAAGTCGGCGCCCGAGTACGGGTCCTTCGTGGCCTGCGCAACGCATACCGTCACGGGCTGCACGGCCTGGGCGACCTGGTAGAACGCAGCCATCGTCACCTCGACGAAGTGGTCGATGCGCACGCCGCCGAGGAAGTCCGAGACCGTCTGGAGCTCGGTCTGGCGCGCGAAGGTGCGCGCCTGCTGGTATGCGTCGGCCTGGCTGAGGCCTCCCGCGTTCGTCAGCTCCGTCAGCTTCTGATCGAGGGCGAGTCCGTAGGCCTCCTTGATCTTCGACGCGGACACTCCATCGGGGCTGCCGGAGAGCGGGGCGTAGTCGTCGCGCGGGATCGAGATGCCCACGGCCTTCTTGCCGCCGGCCGGGATGTGGATCAGCATCAGGACGTTGGCGTTGTAGCCGCCGTCCGACTGGTCGCCGGCGTGCAGTGCGTCGTACACGTCCTTCGGCAACGGGTCGCCGTTCTCGTCGAGGCGGCTGTCGAGGCCCATCACGAGGATGTTGGTCTCCGCGACGTCGTGCTTCTTCCCGGCGCCTGGGAGCGCGACCGTCGAACGGTGCAGGCCGTTGGACAGGTCGACATACGAGTACAGGGCGAAGCCGCCGACCGCCACGACCAGAGCCGTCACGACGGCGACGACCGAGAGGACGATCCGTTTGCGCACGGAGGGACGCCGAGCCCCCGCGTGCGCGACGTTCGCCCTCTCGGGCACGTCGGAGCCGTCCGAACCGGACGGGAAGGCGGGGTCGGGTTGCGCAGTCGGGTTCATCGGCCCGATCGTCCCACCGTTCTGCAGGAGGGAAAGGAAACGGGCGACGGACTCCCAGGTAGACGTGTTCCCGCGAAGCACCCGTCGGACTAGATTCGGTCGCGCCGGGGCCGATCGGACTCCGCGACTGATCGGAGACCACCATGGCCCGCTATCTCCTCCTCTACCGCGCCGACCCCGAGGCGATGGCCTCGATGCCGGAGCCCACTCCCGAACAGGCCGAGCAGATGAACGCCGCGTGGAACGCCTGGGCGCAGCAGGTCGGCAGCGGCCTGATCGACTTCGGCGCGCCGACCGCGGCAGTCTCCGACGGCGCCGACCGCAGCGTCGGTGGCTACACGCTCATCGAGGCGGATGGCGCCGATGCCGTCGAGAGCCTGCTCACCGGCCACCCGCACCGCGCGATGGGCGGCACGATCGACGTCTACGAGCTGACGCCGGTTCCGGGGATGTGAACCGCGATTCCCTGAGATTCGACCTGGCAGGACACGCCGACAGGGGTCGGGGATGGACGGGAGCGCCCTGCCAGGCAGCTGGTGCGCTCACCCCGACGGGATGAGCGTGAAGTCGTCCTCCGGGCGCACGATGCCTGTCGCGAAGGCGGCGAGGGAGTCGGCGCGGGAGTCGATCCGCCAGTCGTTCGTGGAGCGCTCCCCTCCGACGTAGCTGGTGATCGCGAGGCTGAACCAGGAGAAGCCGATGATGTCGGCGTTCTTCGGGTCGGCGAAGCCGTCGAAGAAGCTCTTCACCCACGTCGGTTTGTGGCCGTCCGTCTCGGAGGCGCCCACCTCGGCGAGGAGGATCGGCTTGGTCGTGAGCGTTCGCAGCTGGGCGAGGCTGCGGTCGAACGTGTAACCGAACGTGAAGTCGTTGCCCGCACGCCACGGCGGCCGCAGGTAACCCGACAGGCCGACCCAGTCGACGTAGTCGTCTCCCGGGTAGTAGCCGGCAAGGAACTGCTGAGTCGCGTGCGTGGCCGGCTCCAGGTTGTTGACGATGTTCGGAGCCCACAGCCAGATGACGAGATCGTTGGCACCCTCCTGCTGGAAGATGTCGTGCACATGCCGCCACATCGTCACGTAGTCGCCGACGCTGTTGCCGTTGATGGGCTGATTCGATCCGTTCAGCTCCGACCAGGGGTACCAGGTGCCGTTCATCTCGTGGTCGAGACGAATGGCGAGCGGGAGGCCGGTGGCCACGATGGCCTTGGCGTACTGGTGCAGGTAGGCGTCGAAGCCTCCGCCGATGATCTTCGGGAGCGAGTAGTCCGGAGCTGAGTTGCTGTTGTTGCCGGCGGAGATGGGCCGGGACTCCCAGGTCATCAGCGGGAGCCTGCCCTGCTGCCACGCTCGCGTGACGGCGCTCGCCCGGAAGTTCTCGTCCCAGCCGGAGAAGTATCCGACCAGATCGGGCGAGACCCCGATCTTCTTGGACGTCGCGTCGAAGGTCGCCCAGTTGAACGGCGCCTGATCGGTGTACATGCCGAAATAGCGCTTGTCCGGGTGGAGGAGCGTCGCGCGGTCCGGAGCGGTGATGGCACTCGCAGTCCGGGCGCCACTACCGCTGCTGCCGACGTGGTTCGCGGTGGCGCCGCCCGAGGCGGTGTGCGGCGATGCCGCCGTGCCGCCCTGCTGCTGCGCCTGCAGCGCAGAGACCTGTCCCCTCGCCGCGGCGAGCTGCTGGTGCAGAGCAGCGATCTGCGCGGCGTGCGCTGCGGCCGCGGCCGACGCGGCCTGCTTCGCGCTCGTGAGTCTTCCCTGCTGCGATCCGATCGTTCCCTTGGCCGCCGTCAGCTGCTTCTTCAGGACGACGTTCTGGGCGGCGAGAGGGTCGACGGCCTGCGCTATCGTGTCCGCCGCCTTCCGCACCGGGCTGTCGGGCGACGACCAGACGAACCAGGAGATGGCCCCGAGCAGCACGACGAGAGCGGACGCCGCCACGGCAGTGAACCGGGCGTTGGTGCGGCTGCGCGCCCAGAAACGGGAGGAGGAAGTCGACATGGTGTCACCTCCGGATCGGGAGGGTGGTGCGTCCACATCGTCGGGAACTCTGGTGGCCCCATCTTGGGGGTCACCCTGCTCATCAGCAACGGCCGAGAACGAGAGTTTACGAGCCGGAAACGTCAGCCGGTCGGCGTCGGGCGCTGCTGGACCCCGTAGAACGAGCGCTCGAAGACCGCGCGGGCCCGTCGGGTGACTGCCAGGTAGTCCTCCTCGACCCGGCTCGCGGAACCGGGCGGGTACTCCATGAGCCTGGCCACGCCCTCCAGCGCCACCCGGTCGGCCGGCAGCACGTCGGCGGTCTTGTTGGTCCACAACGTCATCGCCGATCGGGCCCGGGAGGCGAACAGCCAGGCGTCGTGCAGCTTCGCGGCGTCCTCCGCGTCGATGAAGTCGTGCTCCACCGCGACCGCAAGAGCCTCCAGGGTGGAGGTCGTGCGCAGCGCGGGGATCGCTGCCGCGTGCTGCAGCTGGACGAGTTGCACGAACCACTCGACGTCGCTGAGCGAACCGCGGCCGAGCTTGAGGTGGCGCGACGGGTCGGCGCCCTGCGGCAGCCGCTCGTTCTCGACGCGCGCCTTGATGCGTTTGACCTCACGGATCTCCTGCTCGCCGATGCTCGCGGGATACCGCACCTCGTCGGCGACCGTCTCGAAGTCTGCGAGCAGAGCGGCGTCGCCCGCGACGCCGCGGGCGCGGAGGAGCGCCTGCGCCTCCCAGGTGAGCGACCAGCGGCGGTAGTACGCCCGGTAGGCGTCGAGGGAGCGCACCGCCGGACCGTTCTTGCCCTCCGGTCGCAGTCCGATGTCGAGGTCGAGCGGGAGGCGGCTGTCTTCGGTGAGACGGTTGAGCTCGGCGACGATGGCGAGAGCCGCCTTGTGCACCCCGTCTTGGTCGGCCGCGAGCGGTCGGAAGACATACATCACGTCGGCGTCGGAGCCGAAACCGAGCTCGCGGCCCCCGAAGCGCCCCATGCCGATGATCGCGAACTCGAGCGCGTCGGCGTCCCCGCGCTCGGCGCGGATCGCCGACAGCACGCCGACGATGACGTTCTCGGTGACATCCGTGAGCCCCCGGGCGAGCTCCTCGATCGTGCTGAAGCCCAGGATGGCGGAGAACGCCAGGCGAAGCACCTCGCGCCGGCGGACGGCGCGCAACGACGCCGCAGCCGTGGCCGCCGACTCGTGCCTGCCGAGGATCGCGACGGTCTCCTCCCGCAACTCCTCGGCGGTGCGCGGACGGAGGTCCTCCTCCGACTCCAGCCACGCCACCGATTCGGGGATGCGGCCCAGCAGTTCGCCGGCGAACCGCGAGCCCGACAGCACGCGCGTGAGCCGTTCCGCGGCGCCGGTGGAGTCGCGCAGCATCCGCAGATACCAGTGCGTCGAGCCCAGGTCTTCACTGAGGCGGCGGAAGGTGAGAAGGCCGTAATCGGGATCCGGTCCGGCGGCGAACCATTGCAGGAGGACCGGCAGAAGGTGACGCTGGATGGTGGCCCGCCGCGAGACGCCCGCGGTGAGGGCGGCGATGTGCGCCAGCGCACCGCGCGGATCGCGGAACCCGATCGCGGCCAGACGCGCCTCCGCCTGCTCGCTGGTGAGCCCGGCGCCACCGTCGGCGGTCGTCGCGTCTGTGAGCCGGCTGTCTTCGTTGGTCGCCGCGACCGCGCTCAGCAAGGGCCGGTAGAACAGCCGCTCGTGGAGGCCGCGGACGCGGTGCTTGATCTCGTTCCAGCGCACCATCAACTGCTCGGCGCTCGGCGCCAGCCCGGTCGCCCGGGCGAGCACGCGGACGTCGCCCTCGTCGCGCGGCATCAGGTGCGTGCGGGTGAGGTGGCGGAGCTGGAGGCGGTGCTCCATGAGCCGCAGCGTGCGGTAATCCTGCGAGAAGGCCGCCGCTTCCTCGCGCCCGATGTACCCCTGGGCGGCGAGAGCGGCGAGTGCGGAGAGGGTGTCGCGCTGGCGCACCAGCTCGTCGGTCTGGCCGTGCACGAGCTGCAGCAGCTGCACGGTGAACTCGACGTCGCGCAGGCCGCCAGGCCCGAGTTTCAGCTGGTAGTGCACCTCGTCGTCGGGGATGTTGTCGGTGACGCGCTCGCGCATCCGCTGCACTGACTCCACGAAGTTCTCGCGCGACGCGCTGCTCCACACCTTGGGGGCGAGCGCGGCGACGTAGCGGGCTCCGAGGTCGGCGTCACCGGCGAGCGGGCGGGCCTTGAGCAGCGCCTGGAACTCCCAGCCCTTGGCCCAGCGATCGTAGTAGGCGATGTGGGATTCGAGCGTGCGCACGAGGGCGCCGTCCTTGCCCTCCGGCCGCAGGTTGGGGTCGACCTCCCAGAGCCCCGGCTCGATGGCCGGCTCGTGGATGCCGCGCTGCGTGAGCATCGCCAGCCGGGTCGCGATGTCGACCGCCCGGCCCGCACTGAGGCCGGCGGACTCCACGCCCTCCGTCACGTAGATCACATCGACGTCGCTCACGTAGTTGAGCTCACGCGCACCGGCCTTGCCCATGCCGATGACCGCGAACGGCGTCGCACGCACCTCGGCCTCCGGGAAGCGACCCGGCCCGGTGCCGATCGTCTGGCGGCGTGCGACGGCGAGGGCGGCCTCGAGCGCGGCGGCGGCGAGGTCGGAGAGCGCGGCGGCGACCCCGTCGAACCCGCCGACCGGGTCCTCCTGCTCGAGGTCGAAGCTCGCGATCTGGACGAGACGCCGGCGGTAGCGGACGCGTAGGGCGACGCGGGCCTCGTCGTCCTCCAGTGTCGCGACGCCGTCGACGGCTCCCACCGACTCGAGCAGGTCGGCGCGCAGCTCGTCGGCGGTCGGCAGCGAGGTGATCGGGTAGTCGAGAGCGCTCAGCTCCGTCGGCTGCCGCAGGAAGAACTCGGCAGCGCCCTCCGACGCCCCGATCACGCGCAGCACCCGGCGGGCGTCGTTGCGCGACGGCACGTAGCGGGCCGACTGCACCGGAGCGTGCCGCAGCAACCGCAGCGCGAGAGCCAGCGCGGTGTCCGGGTCGGCCGCCGCCGAGAGTGCGGGCAGCAGATCGTCGACGTCGAAGCCGGTCAGCTCGACCAGCTCGTCCAGCTGACCGCGCACCGAGCTCAGCCCCACGAATCCGGCGCGTGCGAGCGCGGTGAGGGAGAGCTGCTCGCGCGTCACGACTTCGGTCAGAGGATCTCGAGGTTGGTGCGCAGCTCGAACGGCGTCACCTGCGCGCGGTACTCGGCCCACTCCCTGCGCTTGTTGAGCAGGGCGTAGTTGAACACCTGCTCCCCCAGCGTCTCGGCGACGAGCTCCGAGTCCTCCATGAGGGCGATCGCGTGGTCGAGGCTGGCGGGGAGCTGGTTGTAGCCGAGAGCACGGCGCTCGGCGTCGGACAGCGCCCAGACGTTGTCCTCGGCCTCCGGAGGCAGTTCGTACTGCCCCTCGATGCCCTTGAGGCCCGCGGCCAGCATGAGCGAGAACGCGAGGTAGGGGTTGGCCGCCGAGTCGATCGCCCGGTACTCGACGCGCGAGCTCTGGCCCTTGTTGGGCTTGTAGAGCGGCACCCGCACGAGCGCCGAGCGGTTGTTGTGACCCCAGCAGACGAAGCTGGGAGCCTCGTCGCCGCCCCAGAGGCGCTTGTAGGAGTTGACGAACTGGTTGGTGACCGCGGTGATCTCGGGAGCGTGCTTGAGCAGGCCCGCGATGAACTGGCGGCCGACCTTCGACAGCTGGTACTGCGCACCGGCCTCGAAGAACGCGTTGGTGTCGCCCTCGAACAGCGACATGTGGGTGTGCATGCCCGAGCCCGGGTGCCCCGAGAGCGGCTTGGGCATGAACGTCGCGTAGACGCCCTGCTCGATCGCCACCTCCTTGATCACCGTGCGGAAGGTCATGATGTTGTCGGCCGTGGTCAGCGCATCGGCGTAACGGAGGTCGATCTCGTTCTGGCCGGGGCCGGCCTCGTGGTGGCTGAACTCGACCGAGATGCCGAGGTCTTCGAGCATCCGCACCGACCGGCGACGGAAGTCGTGCGCCGTGCCGCCCGGCACGTTGTCGAAGTACCCGGCCGAGTCGACGGGCTCCGGGCCCTCGTCGCCGAAGGTGGAGGACTTGAGGAGGTAGAACTCGATCTCGGGGTGCGTGTAGAAGGTGAACCCGCGGTCGGCGGCCTTCTCGAGCGTGCGCTTGAGCACGTTGCGCGGATCGGACACCGACGGCTGCCCGTCGGGCGTCGTGATGTCGCAGAACATGCGGGCGGTCGGGTCGACCTCCCCGCGCCACGGGAGGATCTGGAAGGTGGTGGGGTCGGGATGCGCGAGGAGGTCGGACTCGAACGCGCGCGTCAGCCCCTCGATGGCGGAGCCGTCGAAGCCGAGGCCCTCGGAGAACGCGCCCTCGACCTCCGCCGGCGCGATCGCCACCGACTTGAGCGTGCCGACGACGTCGGTGAACCACAGCCTCACGAACTTGACGCCGCGTTCCTCGATGGTCCGAAGAACGAAGTCGCGCTGCTTGTCCATCCTGCCCCTTTCGTCAGCTTTCCCAGACTAGTGGCTTCGTGCTCGGATACGAGCCGAATCGCGCCTCGGACGCGTCACTAGACTGAGGCGCATGAGCGAGCAGTCCCCTGTGCCCTCCGTCCACCCCTTCACCTCGTCGATGGAGTCGCTGAAGCGGGTGCGCACCCGCCACTTCCAGGCGGCCAAGGAGGAGGGGTCGCCGTTCACCGGCCTGACCAGCTACGACATGCTGACGGCCCAGATCTTCGACGAAGCGGGGATCGACTTCCTGCTGGTCGGCGACTCCGCCGGCAACAACGTCCTCGGCTACGACACGACCCTCCCGGTGACGGTCGACGATCTCATCCCGCTGACCCGCGCGGTCGCCAAAGCGGTCAAGCGCGCGTTCGTCGTCGCCGACATGCCGTTCGGCTCGTACGAGACCGGCCCGCAGGAGGCGCTGCACACCGCCGTGCGCTTCATGAAGGAGACGGGCGCGCACGCGGTCAAGCTCGAGGGCGGCGAGCGCAGCGCGAAGCAGATCCGGCGCATCGTCGACGCCGGTATCCCGGTGATGGCGCACATCGGCTTCACCCCGCAGAGCGAGCACGGGCTCGGCGGCCACCTCGTGCAGGGCCGTGGCGAGGGGGCGGCGCAGGTGCTGGCCGACGCCCACGCGGTCGAGGAGGCCGGCGCGTTCGCCGTCGTGATGGAGATGGTTCCCGCCGACGTCGCGCAGCGCGTGACGCAGGAGCTTCGCATCCCGACGATCGGCGTCGGCGCCGGACCGCACGTCGACGGCCAGCTGCTGGTGTGGACGGACTGGGCGGGGTTCACGACCGGCCGCATCCCGCGGTTCGTGAAGCAGTACGCCGACCTGAAGGGCGTCCTCTCGGAGGCCGCGCGCGCGTACAAGGAGGACGTCAAGGGCGGGCAGTTCCCGACGGAGGAGCACAGCTTCTAGCCGGCGGCCCGATCAGCCGGAGGTCGCCCGCCGTTCGACCCGTCTCCGGTCGTCCCGGTGCGCGTCGCGCAGGGCCTCCAGGGCGCGGTCGAGCGTGGCCGCGCCGGGGTTGACGACGCAGACCCAGCCGAGGGCTCCGTAGAGCGGATGCGGGAGGAAGACGTCCTCCGCGCCGTAGTCCACCTCGGCGCCGGGATCTCCACCGGCAGGAACGACGAGCTCGGCGGCGGTCTTCGCCCCCACGTGGATGTTCAGCCGCCACCGGTCGGGGGCGTCGAGACGGGACGCGGCGTCGTCGGGGTAGTCCTTCGTCACGATCGTCGCGTACGGCTGCCGGTTGGTCGGCACCTGCCCGTCCGGCGCGAAGTAGAAGAAATGGTCGCCCCAGGAGACCTCCGGGAACACGCTGCCCGCCTGCGGAGCGAGCTCGAGCACGCCGTCGAGGCCCCTGACCTCTGAGAGAATCCGTTCCATCGTCATGGTTCGAGTGTCTACTTGAAGTGGTTATGGAGGGTTTGCCGATGAGCGATCCGGGCGCCGATGCCGGCGGGTCCTTCTCGACCAGCCGGTTGGCCTCAGCGAGCGGCTACTCCGTGCAGCAGATCCGCGATCTCGAACGGCTCGCGGTGATCCCGCCTGCGGTTCGTCTGCCGAACGGCTACCGCCGGTTCAGCCGGCAGCACCTCGTCGCCCTGCGCGCGTACCGCGGCCTCGCGGTCGCGGTCGGTCCCGTCGCGGCGCGCGCAGCGATGCGCGAGCTCCGTGCGTCCCCGTTCGACGAGGCGGTCGCTCGAATCGTGGCGCTGCACGTGGTGCTCTCCGGTGCGCGCGACGACACGGTGGCCGCTCTGCGCGCGCTCGAAGCCATCGTCGACGAGCGCGTCCACGACGCTGCCGCCCTCCCCGAGGATGCGCTGACCATCACCGAGCTCGCGCTGGCGCTCGGCGTGCGTTCCTCGACACTGCGGTTCTGGGAGCAGGAGGGCCTGGTCTCGCCGGAGCGCGATGACGCCACCGGCGCACGCCGGTATCCGCCGGAGGCGGCGCGGGACGCTCGGATCGTCCGCGCACTTCGCGCCGGCGGCTACGGCATCCCGCAGGTGCGGGCCGTGCTGGCAGCACTGGTCGGCGCCGGCGGCTCCGGCGAGGCGCGCGAAGCCCTGGAGAGGCGGCTCCGGAGCATCGCGGAGCAGTCCGAGGCGCTCCTGCGAGCCGGCGCGGATCTCGCCGACTTACTGACGCCTCCGGCCGGCGGCACTGCGAAGAGTACGGGCTAACGGCCCTCTTCGGCGTCCTCTTCCGCCCACTTCGCGCTGTTCTCGCGGAGCTTCTCGAGGGCGTTCTCGGCCTCGGCCCGGGTGTCGAACGGGCCGACACGGTCGGGTGCGGGCGACAGGAAGCCCTGCTCGACCTGGCCGGTCTTCATGTTGTACCAGTACTTGTGCTCGGCATCCTGGCGGATCCCGTAGTCGTTCTCGCCGGTCATAAGCTTGATCCTATGCCCAAGGATTCCGCCGGTCACCTGATCCCGGGCCGCGTCACCGCGATGCGCCCCGTCCCCTCGCGCATCCCGCGACCGGAGTACGTCGGCAAGCCCGGTCCGACGCCGTCGGACCGCGGTGACGTGTACACGCCAGAGGAGGTCGAGCTGATCCGCGAGTCCGGCCGGATCGCGGCACGGGCGATCGAGCGGGTCGGCCAGGCGGTGCGCTCAGGGGTCACCACCGAGGAGCTCGATGCGATCGGCCACGAGTTCCTGATCGAGCACGACGCCTACCCGTCGACCCTCGGCTACCGCGGCTACCCCAAGTCGCTCTGCAGCTCGGTCAACGAAGTCGTCTGCCACGGCATCCCCGACGACACCGTTCTGGAGGACGGCGACATCATCAACATCGACATCACCGCGTACAAGAACGGCTTCCACGGCGACAGCAACCAGACCTTCATCGTGGGCACGGCCTCCCAGGAGGTCACGCTGCTCGTCGAGCGCACCAGGGAGGCGCTGAACCGCGGCATCAAAGCCGTCGCGCCCGGACGCCAGGTCAACGTGATCGGCCGCGCGATCGAGTCGTACGCCAAGCGCTACGGCTACGGCGTCGTGCGCGACTTCACCGGGCACGGCGTCGGGGCGACCTTCCACTCGGGCCTGATCATCCCGCACTACGACTCGGCGCCCGCGTTCGACGACGTGATGGAGGTCGGGATGGTGTTCACGATCGAGCCGATGCTGACCCTGGGCACGTACGAGTGGGACATGTGGGCGGACGACTGGACGGTCGTCACCCGCGACCGGAGCATCACCGCCCAGTTC
Organism: Leifsonia sp. Leaf336; assembly: GCF_001423695.1. Classification (GTDB taxonomy): domain Bacteria; phylum Actinomycetota; class Actinomycetes; order Actinomycetales; family Microbacteriaceae; genus Leifsonia. Next base: position 1,335,268 of record NZ_LMOZ01000001.1, on the reverse strand, counting down.
GAGCACACTCTCGTGGTCACCGAGCAGGGCGCGGAGATCCTGACGCTGCCGTGACCGGCGCCGGTGACGGCGCGGGCGTCGATGCGACCGCAGCCTTCGCGGCCCCGGCCGACGGGAGCACGAACGAGATCCCGGCGCCGAGCAGGGTGGCGGCCGACGCCACCCAGAACGCCAGGTCGAACGCGGCCGTGAGGCTCGCCCCGCCCTGCACCGCCGCCTGCAGGAGCACCGCGAACAGCGCAGTGCCGAACGACCCGCCGAGCTGCTGGGCCGTTCGCGTGAGGATGCTCGAGTGCGCGATCTGCTCACCGGCGAGGCCCTGGTACGACGCGACCATGAGCGGCATGGTGACGGCCCCGAGGCCGAAGCCCCTGACGAAGAGCGCGACGAGAAGCAGCGGGTCGGCGGCGGAGGCCGGGCTCAGCGCGAACGGGACCGTCGCGACGGCGACGATCGCGAAGCCGACCACGGCGATCCAGCGCGCGCCGACGCGATCGATGAGCCGACCGGCGATCGGACGGCAGGCCAGCGTTCCCAGTCCTTGCGGCACCAGTAGGAGGCCGGCGCCGAGCGCGTCGGTGCCGCGCACCTGCTGCCAGAAGAGCGGGAGGAGCAGCATCGCTCCGTAGAGCGCGACGCTCGACAGGAAGAGCAGGGTGGAGGCCGACCAGACGGATCGCACACGCAGCAGCCGCACATCGACCAGCGCGTTCCCGCGCCTCCGGAGCGCCCAGAATGCGAACGCCGCGACGAGCCCCGCGCCGCCCGAGAGCGGAAGCCAGGCGTCGACCCGGCCGAAGCCGCCGGGCTGCACCGAGTTCGAGAGCCCCAGCAGGAGGCCCGCGAGACCCGGAACCAGCAGCACGACACCGACGACGTCGAGCCGGCGCTCGGGGTCGCGACCGCGGTCGGAGGGCAGCATCCGCCAGGCCAACAGGAGGCCGACGACCGTGAACGGGATGTTGACCCAGAAGATCCAGCGCCAGTCCCCCAGCGCCAGGATGAGCCCACCGAGCACCGGACCGAGCACGGGGCCGGCCATCGCCGGCAGCCCGATGACGGCCGACACCCGGCCGAGCTGCCTGCCGCCGGCGACCTCCATCACCAGCGTCGTCATCACGGGCAGCATCAGGCCGCCCCCGACGCCCTGCAGGACGCGGAACGCGATCAGCGACTCCGCGTTCCACGCCAGCCCCGAGAGGATCGAGCCGGCCAGGAAGATCGCCAGCGCTACCATCCAGACCCGCTTGCCGCCGAACCGGGCCAGGAGCCACGCGGAGAGCGGCACCGTGGCGGCGAGCGCCAGCAGATAGCCGGTCGTCACCCACTGGATCTGCGCGACCGAGGTGTGCAGGTCGATCGCGAGCGTATGCAGCGCGACGCTGAGGATCGTCGTGTCGAAGACGACCGCCAGCGCGCCGATCACCAGCGCGGTCGCGGTCCGGACGACCGTCTTGTCGAGCTTCTCCGCCATAGCTGCTCCTTAAGATGCGGACATGTATCTAATTCACCATCACGATAGCTCTCTTCGATAAGATGCACAAATGGATCTTGACGAGTCCCCCGCCCGCCGCCGGCGGGGCGCCGAGCTCGAGTCGGCGCTGCTGGAGGCCGCGTGGGACGAGCTGGACGAGAACGGCTACTCCGCCCTGACGATGGAGGCCGTGGCCGCGCGCGCAGGCACCAGCCGTCCGGTGATCGCACGCCGCTGGCCCACGCGCAGCGAGCTCGCACTCGCGGCCATCCGCCACCATTTCGCCGCCGAGCCGATCCAGGTACCCGATCACGGCACCCTGCGCGACGACCTCCTCGACTATCTGCGGCAGGCGAACGAGCGCCGCAGCCAGCTGGCGGTGCCGCTGATGCTGCGCTTCAACGGCATCCTGGGAGACGGCAACGGCGGCCTCGCCGACCTCCGCGATCAGCTCATCGGCGGCCGCCCCACCGGACTGGACGTCCTCCTCGACCGCGCGCAGGCCCGCGGCGAGCTCGACCGCGTGACTCTGCCGCCGATGGTGGAGCAGCTGCCGTTCATGCTGCTGCGCCACGAGCTCCTGATGCGGATGGGCCCCGCCGATGACGCGACGATCGTCTCGATCGTCGATGACGTCTTCCTGCCGCTCGCCACCGGCGGAGCCGCCGCAGGGTAGATTCGTGGGCATGAGCGCGCAGAACCACGCAATCGGAATCGACGTCGGCGGAACGGGCATCAAGGGGGCGCTGGTCGACCTCGAGACCGGGGAACTGCTCAGCGACCGGGTCAAGCTGCCGACCCCGGAAGGCGGAAAGCCCGACGACATCGTGGAGACCACGAAGGAGATCGTCGAGAAGCTGGCCGCCGAGGATCCGGACGCGCCGGTCGGCGTGTGCTTCCCGGCGATCGTCAGCCATGGCGTCACGCTGTCGGCGGCCAACGTCTCCAAGAAATGGATCGGCCTCCACGCCGAAGAGCTCTTCGAGAAGGGGCTGGGCCGCGACATCCACTTCGTCAACGACGCCGATGCAGCCGGCTACGCCGAGACCCGGTTCGGCGCAGCGAAGGGACGGGACGGGCTGGTCATCATGACGACGCTCGGCACGGGCATCGGCTCGGCCCTCATCTACGACGGAGTGCTCATCCCGAACGCGGAGCTGGGTCACCTCGAGATCGACGGCCACGACGCGGAGTCCCGCGCCGCCTACTCGGCGAAGGAGCGCGAGGAGCTCTCCTGGGAGAAGTGGGCCAAGCGCCTCCAGAAGTACTACTCGACGGTCGAGTTCCTGTTCACGCCCGACCTCTTCATCGTCGGCGGCGGGGTGTCGAAGAACTATCAGGACTTCCTGCCGCTGCTGGATCTCAAGACCGAGATCGTGCCTGCGGTGCACCGCAACAACGCGGGCATCCTCGGGGCGGCGGCGCTGGCGGTCCGCGGCGAGCGCCGCGACGCCGGCGAGCGCGGGCGGTCGGCCGAGGTGGGCATCCCGCCCGAGAGTTAGGAGCGAGAGCCCATGTCGCGTGGTCATCTCCGGGTCATGCTCGGCGCGGCACCCGGCGTCGGTAAGACCTACGCCATGCTCGAAGAGGGCAAGCGACTCCGGGCTCTGGGCAAGGATGTAGTGGTCGCGGTCGTTGAGACCCACGGCCGCGCTGCCACCGCTGCCCTCCTCGGCGGGCTGGAGGTCGTGCCCCGCCGCACGGTCGAGCATCGCGGCGTCGAGCTCAGCGAGCTCGATCTGGACGCCGTGCTCGCCCGCCGGCCGGAGGTCGCCCTGGTGGACGAGCTGGCCCACACCAACGCCCCCGGCCTCCAGAACGAGAAGCGCTGGGAGGACGTGGAGGCGATGCTCGCCGCCGGCATCGACGTGATGTCGACGGTCAACATCCAGCACATCGAGTCGCTGAACGATGTCGTCGAGCAGATCACCGGCGTGCAACAGCGCGAGACGATCCCCGACGCCGTGCTGCGCCGCGCCGACCAGATCGAGGTCGTCGACCTCGCACCGCAGGCGCTGCGCGACCGGCTGGCCGAGGGCGTCGTCTATCCGGCAGCGCGGGTGGACGCGGCACTGTCGAACTACTTCCGCCTCGGCAACCTGACCGCACTGCGCGAGCTCGCCCTGCTCTGGCTGGCCGACGAAGTCGACTCCGCGCTGCAGAGATACCGCGCCGAGCACGGCATCGCCGGCAAATGGGAGGCTCGCGAGCGCGTCGTGGTCGCCCTCACCGGCGGCCCGGAAGGCGAGACGCTGCTGCGCCGCGGCGCGCGCATCGCCGCCCGCTCGGCCGGCGGGGAGCTGCTGGCGGTCCACATCACCAGCCAGGACGGCCTCCGCGAGGCCACGCCAGGAGCACTCGCCTCCCAGCGCGCCCTGGTCGAGCAACTCGGCGGCAGCTACCACCAAGTGGTCGGCAGCGACATCCCGCGCGCGCTCGTCGACTTCGCGCGCGGTGAGAACGCGACCCAGCTGGTGATCGGCGTCTCGCGGCGCAGCCGGCTCGCCGCGCTGCTCACCGGGCCGGGGATCGGCGCGACCGTTATCCGGGAGTCCGGAGACATCGACGTGCACATCGTGTCCCACTCGCGAGCGGGAGGGCGGTTCCCCCTCCCCCGGCGACGGGGCGCGCTGACCCTGCGGCGACAGGTCTACGGCTTCCTCCTGGCGCTGATCGGCGGACCGCTGCTGACACTGCTGCTGGTGAACTCCCGCTCCTCCGACTCGATGACGGCCGACGTTCTCAGCTACCAGTTGCTGGTCGTGATCGTCGCCCTGGTCGGCGGGATCTGGCCCGCACTGTTCGCTGCACTGTTCTCCGGGCTGACGCTCGACTTCTTCTTCGTGGACCCCCTGTACACGATCACGATCGCCGAGCCGTCCCACCTGGTCGCGCTCGTGCTCTTCCTCGTCATCGCCGCGCTGGTCAGCCTGGTCGTCGACCAGGCCGCGCGCCGCACCCGGGCGGCGCAACGGGCGGCGGCCGAGGCGGAACTCCTTGCCACGGTCGCCGGCGGCGTCATCCGCGGTGAAGACGCCCTGCAGGCGCTGGTGACCCGCACGCGCGAGGCGTTCGGCCTGACCGGCGTGCGGCTCCTCGACGGCGACGAAGTGATCGCCACAGACGGAGAGCCGGCGGACCCCGCCCACACGCAGCGCATGCCGGTCGGCGAGCGCGGCACGCTCGAGCTCTCGGGCCGCGACCTGGAGGCCGCCGACCGGCGCCTGCTGGCCGCGATCATCGCCCAGCTGGATGCCGCGCTGGAGCACAGGGACCTCGCCGCCACCGCCAGCGAACTCGGGCCGCTCGCCGAAACCGACCGCGTGCGGAGCGCCCTCCTCGCGGCGGTCGGCCACGACCTCCGCCGTCCGCTGGCCGCCGCGACCGCGGCCGTCACCACCCTGCGACAGACCGACGTCTCCCTCGACGAGGCCGACCGGGAGGCGCTCCTGGAGACCGCGGAGGACAGCCTCCGCGCGCTGGCGACCCTCGTCACCAACCTGCTCGACGCGAGCCGGGTGGAGGCCGGCGTGCTCGGGGTGTCGCTCGCACCGACCGAGATCGACGATGTCATCCCGCCCGCTCTGGACGAGCTGGGGCTCGGTCCCGCCGAGGTGGACCTCGACCTTCCCGAGGGAATCCCCGCTGTGATCGCCGACGGCGTGCTCCTGCAGCGGGTCCTGGTGAACCTGCTGGGCAACGCACTGCGTTTCTCGCCGCGCGACCAGCCTCCCGTCATCGCGGCGAGCGAGTTCGGGGGCACGGTGCAGCTGCGGGTGATCGACCACGGGCCTGGCATCCCCGGCGAGCGCCGCGAGGCCGTCTTCCAGCCGTTCCAGCGTCTCGGCGACACCGACAACGACGCGGGGATCGGCCTCGGCCTCGCGCTGTCGAAGGGATTCGCCGAGGGCATGGGCGGCACACTGGAGGCCGAGGACACGCCGGGAGGCGGCCTCACGATGGTGGTCTCGCTCCCCGCGGCCACCGACCGCACGGCCACCGACCGCACGGCTACCGAACACACTGCTACCGATGACACGGAGGGACAGCGATGAGGATCCTGATCGCCGACGACGACCAGCAGATCCTCCGCGCGCTCCGCATCCTGCTCGGGGCGCGCGGTTACGAGGTGATCACCGCCCAGACGGGCGCCGAGGCGCTGTCGCAGGCGGTCGAGCACCATCCCGACCTCGTCATGCTCGACCTGGGAATGCCGGAGCTGAACGGCATCGAGGTCATCGAAGGGCTGCGTGGCTGGTCGTCGGTGCCGATCCTCGTCGTCTCCGGTCGCACGGGCTCCGCCGACAAGGTGGACGCGCTCGATGCCGGCGCCGACGACTATGTGACGAAGCCCTTCGCGGCGGACGAGCTGCTCGCGCGCATCCGCGCCCTGACCCGCCGCCAGTCGAGCTCCTCCGACGAGCCCGCGGTGCGGTTCGGGGACGTCACGGTCGACCTCGCGGCGCACCAGGTGCTCAGACGCACGGCCGACGGCGAGAGCCCCGTGCGCCTCACCCCCACCGAGTGGGCGATCCTGGAGGTGCTGCTGCGCAACCCGCGCCGGCTGGTGACCCGGCAGGCGCTGCTCACGCAGGTCTGGGGTCCGCAGTACACGAACGACACCGGCTACCTGCGGCTCTATCTGGCGCAGCTGCGCAAGAAGCTCGAGCCCGTGCCCTCCGCCCCGCGCTACCTGCTGACGGAGGCAGGCATGGGCTACCGCTTCTCCCCCGACCCCGAGCCAGGGGCCGAGTGAGCGGAAGCTCGTGAGCGGAACGGGACGGCCGATACGCCGGGTTCTGTCACGGCGCTCGCGCGCCGCGGACGGCCATCTCTCTCGGGACGACGTTGCCGCCGCCCTCTAGCGGTCTACCCGGGGACGAGGCGAGCCACCTCATGGTCCCCTGTCTGACCTTGCTCCAGGCGAGGTTTACCCAGCCGGCCGAGTCACCCCGGCCGCTGGTGGTCTCTTACACCACCGTTTCACCCTTACCGCGCACTCGCGTGCGAGGCGGTCTGCTCTCTGTTGCACTTTCTCGCGGGTCACCCCGGGTGGGTGTTACCCACCACCCTGCTCTGTGGAGCCCGGACGTTCCTCGGCAGCCCGCTCGCGCGGGCCGACGCGACCGTCTGGCCGTCCCGTTCCGGCCTCCACCCTAGCGCAGAGCAGCTGGCCGGCAGCCCGGCGATCACAGTCGGGTCAGAGTCCCGATTCCTCGTTGCGGATGAGGATGGCGCCGCTGTCCGGGCACAGCACGACGTCGTCGTCGGCCGCACGGCGGATCTCGGCGAGGTCGGACTCGGTGAGCTTGACGTTCGAGCCCATCGACACCCCGCGCACGAGGAGGGCGGCGCCCAGACCGTAGCGCGCGCGCTGGCGCTCGTACAGGGCGACCAGGTCGTCCGGGAGTGCTCCGGCGATGGTGGCCCGGTCGCGGGCGAGGGCGTCGCGCTGGGCGCCGACGGTTCCGGCCTCGGCGTCGCGCGCGGCCTCCAGCGTCTGCACCCGGCTCTCGAGCTCGGAGCGCTCGGCCTCGATGGCCGCCAGCGCGCCCTCGAGGGATTCGACGCGCTCCATGACGGTGAGCTCGATCTCCTCGAGGTCGTTCTGCCGCTTGCCGAGGGAGGCGAGCTCGGCTTCGAGCGCCTGCACATCCTTCATCGACGACGTGTGCTGCACCCGCTCGGTGTCGCGGCGCTTGCGCGCCTCCACGATCTCGACGTCCGACTCGACACGCTTGAGCTCGGACCGGGCGTCCTCGACCTCGCCGGTCGCCGCGATCCAGCGCGCCCGGAGAGCGTCGACCTCCGGCTGAAGGGCGGCGAGCTCTTTGGCCTGCGGGAGGTTCTTGACGGCGTGGTCGAGCTGGCTGAGCCGCGTGTCGGCGGCTTGCAGCCTCAAGAGCTCGTTCTGATCGGAGGGGCTGGCTTTCACAGTGCTCTGCTCTCTGCTGTCGTGTTCATCGCTGTCGTGTTCATCGCTCGGGTGCTCGGTGTGTTCATCGTCGCTGATGGAGGCTCATTGCAGGATGGCGAAGTCCCACGGGTCGGTGCGCAGCTCGCTGACCGTGACCTCCACACCGGGGAGAGCGCCGCGCAACGCCTCCGCCGCCGTGTCGAGCCACAGCCACTCGCTCGCCCAGTGCGAGACATCGAGCAGGGCGGGGCCGCCGCCGAGCACCGCCTGCTCGCGCGCCTCCGACGCGGGATGATGCCGGAGGTCGGCAGTGATGTAGACGTCGGCGCCTCGGACGGCCTCCGTCGCGAGCAGCGAGTCGCCCGCGCCGCCGCACACGGCGACCCGCGAGACCGGCTGGTGATAGTCGCCCGCCGCGCGCACGCCGCCCGCGGTGGGCGGCAGCAGGTCGGCGACGACCCGGGCGAGGGCTCCGAGCGTCGTCGGCTCGCGGAGCGTGCCGACGCGCCCGATGCCGGTGATGCCGTCGGGCGCCGGCTCGATCGGAGCGGTGTCGACGAGTCCGAGCTTCGCGGCCAGCACGGCGCTGGTGCCGTCGGCGACGACGTCGGCGTTGGTGTGGGCTGCGATGAGGGCGCAGTCGGCGCGGATCAGCGTGGCCAGGAGGGCGCCCTTGTAGCGGTCCTCGGCGATGGAGGTGACACCGCGCAGCAGAAGCGGATGGTGTGCGATGACGAGGTCGGCATCGAGGCCGACGGCTTCGTCGACGGTGGCGGCCACGGCGTCCACCGTGAGGAGGATGCGGTCGACCGGAGCCTCCGGATCGCCCGAGACCAGGCCGGGCGCATCCCACCCTTCCGCGCCGGCGATCGGCCAGAGCGATTCGACGACCTCGCAGACGGAACGGAGAGTGTGCGGCACGCAGTAGAGCCTACGTGATCGGCCTCCGGCCCGGCTGCGGCGGCAAAGGAGGAGAGGCAAAGGAGGAGATCCGGCCCCGCGACCCACGGATCTCCTCCGTCGACCGCCCTTCACGACCTCCACAGCTCGGATCTCCTCCGTTGGCCACGGACACGGCTATGCCTGCGCGCGCTCCTGGCGGCGGACGGCGGGCACGGCCGAGACGATCGGGGTGAGGAGGCCGACAGCGAGCGCGATCACGACGCCGATGTTGCTCGCGCCGATGCCCGCGTTCGGGTCGGCGCCCAGCAGCCGGAAGAGGTAGCCCTCCCACGCGAGCCAGGGCAGCGGCGAGCTCACGAATCCGAGGCCCACCGCACTGGCCACCACGAGCATCGCCAGGTTCGTCCACCGCCAGTCCGGATAGACGCCGCCGCGGTTCACCAGCGACGCCTGATGGAACCGACGGGTGCGCAGCATCATCTCGCCCGTGAACAGCCCGGCCCACGCCGCCACCGGAACCGCCAGCGTGGTGGGGAGGCCGCGCAGCACGTCGTCGAGGTCGCGCACCGTGAGCGCCAGGGCGATCCCGGCGAGCGCGATCGCACCGCCGACGACGACGGTGCTCCACCGCCTCCCGATCCGGACGCCCAGCGCGTCGAGCGTGAAGCCTCCCGAGTACATCGTCAGCACGAGAGCGGAGATCAGGCTGAGACCGACCGCGAGCAGCAGCGGCACCGGGTACCAGACCGGCAGGCCGAGCCGGGTCAGCCCGGCGACGGGGTCGCGCGCGAGGGCGGCGGCCAGCGGCGGGTCGGAGGCGGCGAGCAGACCGCCGTAGGAGACGAGCACGAACGGCGGCACCCCGGCTCCGAAGGTCGCCCAGAGCATGCCGGCGGCGCCGGAGGACTTCGGGTGCTGATAGCGGGCGACCTCCGCGCTGCTCATCGCCCACGCCAGCCCGACGTAGCTGAACACGAGGACGGCTCCGGTGACGACGTGGGTCCACAGGGCGTCGGGCACGGCGAGCGCCCGCGAGAGGTCGACGTGCCGCCAGGTGGCGGCGATCATCACGACGATCAGCACCGCGGAGGCGATCGTCAGCACCAGCTGCACCCGCGCGAGCAGCCCGTAGCCGTAGAACGCGACGGCGCCCGCGATCCCCACCGTGAGCAGGAGCGCGAACGCAGTCGGTCCGACACCGAGCAGCGACCAGCCGCCGGCGATCGCCACCGATCCCGCCGCCGAGCCCGCCAGCCACAGCAGCACTGCGCCCCAGAACACCTTGGTGACCAGGGCCAGCGCGGTCGGCACGGCGTTGCCGAGCAGCCCGAAGGTGGCGCGGGAGACGACCATCGTCGGCTGCCCGCTCCACTTGCCCGCCAGCGTGCCCAGCCCCAGCGGGAGGAACGAGAGCGCGACACCGACGAGCGTCGCGACCAGCAGCTGCCGGAGGCTGAGCCCGAGCAAGAAGAGGGTCGCGCCCACCCCGACGCTGATCAGGGAGGACGTGCCGGCGAACCACAGCCAGAACAGCCGGGACGCCCTCCCGGCCCGCTGCTCCAGCGGCGTCGGCTCCAGATCGGCGGTCTCCGGGACGAACGGCGGGGGCGGCGCCGGCGGGGCGCCGAAGAGAACGGAGCCGTCGGCCAGCCGCGGCGTCGCCACAGGCGTGGGGGCGCCGGCCCGCACGTCGTCGGCGTCGTCTGCGACATCCCGGTCGATGTGGTCGGGACTCGTGGTCGTCGCGCCGAGGTCGTGCGCGACCAGCGGCTCCTGGGCGGCGAGCGGCACGACCGCCGGCGCGGACGGCAGCACGTCCGAGACGAGGGGCACGGGCTGGGAGTCGCGCGGAGCGAACTCCTCCGGGACGAACCCGAGCGGCTCGATGCGCGCGGCCGACGTGGCGGCCTCGCCGTGCCCGCCGCCATCGGGCTCGCTCTCCTGCGGAGCCGACGGCGCCTCCATCGCGACGGTCGGGAACTTCGGGGGCGCGACCTCGTCCGCGACCTCCTCTGCGACCCCGGCCGCCGGTGCCGGAGGCTGCGCTCGCGCCACGCGCTGCGGCTGCGGCACCGCCGCGCCGACCCAGGCGCTGTACGTCGGCTGCGGTCCGGTGTCGCGCCTCCGCACCGGGAGGTCGTCGAAGCTGATCAGCTGCGTCGGCGGCCCGACCCAGGCGTCTTCGTCCTCGTCGTCCGCGGGTCGCTCGGTCGCGGGCTCGGTCTCGGGCTCGGCCTCTGGCGCCGGGGCTACAGACCCCTCCGCCCCCACGACCGGAACGGCCGACGTCGCCGCCCGGGCCTGCAGCACCGACTGCAGGTGGGCGATCGCCGCCGTGGTGTCGTGCACCCGCAGGTCGGCGTCCACGATCGCCGTGACCTCGTCGTCGCTGAGCGATGCGGCATCGGGCCGCGACGCGGTCGGCCCGGCGATGATCGGGATGGCCGCGGTGACGCGATCGACTTCGGCCTGGAGGGCGTCGGCCAGCTCGTCGTCGCTGTGACGGATCCTGCGGTCCGGCTCGGCGATGCCTTCCCCCTCCACACCATCGGCCATGCCCGAAGCCTACGACGCGAACGTCTGGCGGGTCAGGGGTCATCCGCGCCCTGGGCGAAGTACCATCGTCTCGATGAGCACGCCGATCCCGACTCCGTACGAAGACCTGCTGCGCGACGTCCTCGCGAACGGCAGTCACAAGTCCGACCGCACCGGGACAGGCACGCGCAGCGTGTTCGGCCGCCAGCTGCGGTTCGACCTCGCAGAGGGCTTCCCTCTGATCACGACCAAGCGCGTCCACTTCAAGTCGATCGCCTACGAGCTGCTGTGGTTCCTCCGCGGCGAGAGCAATGTGGGCTGGCTGCGTGACAACGGCGTGACGATCTGGGACGAGTGGGCCGACGAGCGCGGCGAGCTCGGCCCCGTTTACGGCGTGCAATGGAGGTCGTGGCCTGCTCCGGACGGAACGCACATCGACCAGATCCAGCAGGTGATCGACACGCTGCGCCGCGACCCCGACTCCCGCCGGATCATCGTGTCCGCGTGGAACGTCGCCGACATCCCGGACATGGCCCTCGCGCCCTGCCACGCGTTCTTCCAGTTCTACGTCGCCGACGGCCGGCTCTCGTGCCAGCTCTACCAGCGCAGCGCCGACATGTTCCTCGGCGTCCCCTTCAACATCGCCAGCTACGCCCTCCTCACCGCGATGGTCGCGCAGCAGGTGGGACTCGAGCCGGGCGAGTTCGTTTGGACGGGCGGCGACTGCCACATCTACGACAACCACGTCGAGCAGGTGACCGAGCAGCTCACGCGTGATCCGTATCCCCCGCCGACGCTGCGCTTCACCCGCACGCCGGAGAGCATCTTCGACTACCGGTTCGAGGACTTCTCCGTCGAGGACTACCAGCACCACCCGGCGATCCGCGCGGCCGTCGCCGTATGAGCCTCGCGCTCATCTGGGCCGAGGCCCACGACCGGGTCATCGGCGCCCGCGGCGTGATGCCGTGGCACCTCCCGGAGGATCTGAAGCACTTCCGCGAGCTGACCGGAGGCGACCCCGTGGTGATGGGACGCCGCACCTGGGAGTCGCTCCCCGAGCGGTTCCGTCCGCTTCCCGGCCGCGACAACATCGTGGTGACGAGACAGGCCGATTACTCCGCGCCGGGGGCGACAGTCGTCCACGCGCTGGAGGACGCACTCGCGTCGTCCGCGGCCGCGACCACCTGGGTGATCGGCGGCGCCGAGCTCTACGGCCAGGCCCTCCCGCTCGCCGACCGCGTCGAGGTCACCGAGATCGACCTCGACGTGGCGGGCGACACCGTCGCGCCCGCGCTCGGCATGGAGTGGACCGCGACGGCGGACGCCTGGCAGGAGTCCGCGGGCGGGCTGCGCTACCGCTTCATCCGCTACGTCAGGTGAGGCCGGCCACCAGGTTCACCGTCGCCGCGACGATCACCGTTCCGAAGACGTAAGACAGCAGTGTGTGACGGAGGATCGTCCGGCGGATGTAGGAGCTGGAGATGTTCGTGTCCGACACCTGGAACGTCATCCCGAGAGTGAGGGAGAGGTACGCGAAGTCGCTGTACTGCGGCGGATCGTCCTGGTTGAAGTCCACACCGCCGTCGTTGCGGTAGTAGATGCGCGCGTACCGCAGCATGTAGATCGTGTGGACGAGCAGCCAGGACAGCGCGACGCTCAGCACGGCGAGCAGGGCGACTCCCAGCTGCGCGCCGCCCTTGAGGTTCCGTGCGTCGACGAGAACCCACACGACGGCCACGACGCTCGCCAGGGCGGCGATGATCAGCACCAGGTCGGCGGTCCTGCGGCCCGGGTCCTCCAGCGTCGCGTGGCTCCGGGTGGTGGAGGCGTCCATGCGCCACACGCTCGTCCAGATCCACAGGATGTAGACCAGGCACGCGGCCGCCCAGCCGGCGATGACCGCGTGGTGGACGGCATCGAAGAACGACGTCGCGACCGCGACGACGACGCCGACGGCCAGGGCGATGTACATCTTCAGCCGCGTGTGCCCCCGCCCGCGCTTCACTTCGTTCGTCACACTCCGGATGTTCGCACAGCGCGACCGGGCATCCCGCTCAGCGCGCCGGTACGATCGGATTGTGACCACCGCTCCCGCTCCCCTCGCCGACCTCGACACCGAAGCGCTGCGCGCCGCACACGCGGAGTTCGCCCGTGCCTACGACGACCTCAAGTCCCGCGGCCTCGCGCTCGACATCACGCGCGGCAAGCCGTCGGCCGAGCAGCTCGACCTCTCGAACGAGCTGCTGCACCTGCCCGACGGAGCGTTCCGCGACGCCGCCGGCACCGACCTGCGCAACTACGGAGGCCCGAACGGCCTGCCGGAGCTGCGCGCGATCTTCGCCGACGCACTGCGGGTGCCTCCCGCGCAGCTCCTCGCGCTCGGCAACGCCAGCCTCACGATCATGCACGACACCGTCGCGCAGGCCCTCCTCCACGGCGTCCCCGGCGGCGACCTCCCCTGGAGCCACCAGCCGATCTCGTTCCTCGCGCCGGTGCCGGGCTACGACCGCCACTTCACCATCTGCGAGCGCTTCGGCATCCGCATGATCGCGGTCCCGATGAACGACGACGGCCCCGACATCGAGACGGTCGAGACGCTGCTCGCCACCGACGACAGCATCAAGGGCATGTGGTGCGTGCCGGTGTACTCCAACCCCACAGGTGCGGTCTACAGCGAAGAGGTCGCGCGGGCGCTGGTCTCGCTGCCCGCGGCGCCCGACTTCCGGCTGTTCTGGGACAACGCGTACGTCGTGCACCACCTGACGGACGAGCGCCCGGAGCCGATCGACGTCCTGGCCCTGGCCGCCGAGGCGGGCAACCCCGACCGTCCGCTGATCTTCGCCTCCACGTCCAAGGTCACGTTCCCCGGGTCCGGTGTCGCCTTCATCGGCGGCTCCGAGACGAACATCGCCTGGTTCCAGCACAACTCGGCGGCGCAGAGCATCGGTCCCGACAAGCTGAACCAGCTGCGTCACGTGCAGCTGCTTCGCGACGCCGACGGGCTGGCGGCGCACATGGAGAAGCACCGCGCCATCCTCGCGCCCAAGTTCGCCGCCGTCGACGAGGCGTTCCGCGCTCGTCTGCAGCCGTGGGGAGCCGGCGCGTGGAACGCACCGCTCGGCGGCTACTTCGTCAGCCTCGACGTGCTCGACGGCTGCGCGAAGCGAGCGGTCCAGCTGGCCAAGGAGGCCGGGATCGCGGTCACGCCGGCCGGCGCGACCTTCCCGTACGGCGAAGACCCGCGCGACGCGAACATCCGCATCGCGCCGACCTTCCCGCCGTTGGCGGAGCTGTCGGAGGCCCTCGACGGCCTGTGCACGGCGATCCTGCTCGCGGAGGCCGAAGCGCTGCTGGCCGAGCGGAACTGACGTGGGCGCGCTTCCGCGCGACTCGACGGGTTCCTCCGGGGCCGAGCGGCCCTGGGTGGTCCGCCCGGCCGTGGAGGCCGACTGGCAGGCCTATCGCGCGATCCGGCTGGAGATGCTCGAGGACACTCCCATCGCGTTCCTCGAGACGCGGGAGGCCGCCCAGGCGCACCCCGAGGAGCACTGGCGCCGCCGCGCGGCGAACGGCTCGGCCTCCAGCGAGCTGTTCGGCGCGGTGACGCCCGACGGGCGCTGGATCGGCACCATGGGCGGCTTCCACGCGGCGAGCTCGCCCGACCCACACCTGGTCGGCGTCTACGTGACACCCGGATGGCGCGGCCGGGATCACGGTGTCGCGGACGCGCTCCTCACGGCCGTCCTGGCGTGGGCACGCCGGCGCTCCGGCCGCCTCCTGCTCGAAGTCCATGAGAGCAACGTGCCCGCCATCCGCTATTACGAGCGCCACGGCTTCGCCTTCACGGGCCGCACGCTGCCCTATCCGCTCGATCCCACGACCCTCGAGCTGGAGATGGCGGTCGACCTCTAGTTCCGCGATGCGGTGAGCCCGGGTGAGCCCGGAGTGAGCCCGGGGTTCAGACCTCTCCGAAGCCGCCCTCGATGATCTCGACCAGTGCGTCGACCGCGGCTTCGCCGTCGTCGTCGGACGACGCGATCGTCGCTGTCGCGCCGGCGGTCAGCCCGAGCGACATCACGCCGAGCAGGCTCTTGGCGTCCTTGCCGTTGACGGTCACCTTCACGGGGAAGGTGTTCGCCAGCTTCACGAACTCCGCGGCGGGGCGCGCGTGCAGCCCTTGCGGGTTGCGCACCAGCACTTCACGCACATAGCCGGCCTCGCCGCGCGTGCCGCCCTCGGCAGGCTGTGGGGCCGCAGCCTCGGCCGGCGGCGCCTCGGCGGCCTCCGCGCCGCCCCACGCCGCGCGCGCTCCCTCGACGGCGGCGGCCACGCCCTCCAGGTCGGCGCCGGTCTCGGCGGCCACCGCCGCCGCGACGCCGCCCTCGACGAACGGCCCGTCGACCACGCGCACGCGCGCACGCTCGTCGTCCGGCAGGAGGTCCAGCACCGTCTCGGCCGTCAGCAACGCGGAGCCGAGGTCGCTGACGACCACGACGCCTGCGCCCTGGTCGGCCTCCCCCACCGCGGTCATGACCTTGCCGAAGCTCGTGCCGATCCCGTCGTCGTCCGTCCCGCCCGCGGGCAGCAGCCTCACCGACGGCGCCATCTGCCCGGCGAGGGCGACGGCGCCGGCGGCGAGCTGCGAGCTGTGCGAGACGAAGACGATCCCGACCGTCGCGCTCATTCCGCGGTCTCCGCCGCGGCCCTCAGGATCAAGGCCGTCGACTGGGCTCCGGGGTCGCGGTGGCCGGCGGAGCGTTCACCGAGGTAGCTCGCGCGGCCCTTGCGGGCGACGAGCGGGATGGTCGCGTCCGAGCCCTTCTCGGCCGCATCGGCGGCGGCGGCCAGGATCGCGGCCGGGTCGGCCCCCGCGGCGAGGGAGGCCGAGGCCGCCTCCACCGCGGGGGTCCAGGCGTCGATCATCGTCTTGTCGCCCGGTTCCGCCTTGCCGCGGGACACGATCCCGTCGCGCGCCGCCGCCAGCAGCGCCACGAGCGCCTCCCCGTCGATCGCCTGCGCATCGCCCACCGGCTCTGCCGCCTTGAGGAAGGCGGTGCCGTAGAGCGGTCCGGAGGCTCCACCGACCGTGGAGATGAGGGTCATCGCGATCGAGCGCAGCGCCGCCGACGGCGTCGCGTCGTCCGGCAGCTTCGCCAGCGCGTCCACGGACGCGCGCATGCCGCGGTCCATGTTCTCGCCGTGATCGCCGTCGCCGATCTCCCGGTCGAGCGTGTTCAGCTCGCCTTTGTGCTCGGCCACGGCCTGCGCCGCTGCCGAGATCCAGGACGAGACCCAGTCCGTGTCCAACGCCATGCGTGTTTCCTTCCTCTCGTCACCCGTGTCGTTCGGTGTGCTGTCGTTCTGCGGGCCCGTCAGACGCCCCAGCGGAGCGCGGCGGTGTGCACCGGAGCGTCCCACAGGGCGGTCAGCTCGTCGTCCAGCTTCAGCACCGAGATGGAGGCGCCCTGCATCTCGAGCGAGGTGACGTAATTGCCGACCAGCGACCGGCCGAGCACGATGCCCTTCTCGTCCAGGATCTCCGCAGCGCGGCGGAACAGGATGTAGAGCTCGGACAGCGGGGTGCCGCCCATCCCGTTCACGAACAGCAGCACCGTGTCTCCCGACGAGAACGGCAGATCCGTGAGGATCGCGTCCATCATCCGGTCGACGAGCCGGTCGGCCGGCTCGATCTTGATGCGCTCGCGGCCCGGCTCGCCGTGGATGCCGACGCCGAACTCGATCTCGTCCTCCGGGAGCACGAAACCGGGCTCGCCCGCGTGCGGGACCGTGCCGTCGGTCAGCGCGAGGCCGATCGAGCGGACGTTGGCGTTGACCTTCTCGGCGACCGCGGTCACCGCGTCGAGGTCGTCGCCGCGGTCGGCTGCCGCCCCCGCGATCTTCTCGACGAGCACGGTTCCTGCGACGCCGCGACGCCCGGCCGTGTAGAGCGAGTCCTGCACCGCGACGTCGTCGTTGGTGACGACGGCGCGCACCGTGATGCCCTCCGCGCCCACCAGGTCGGCGGCCGTCTCGAAGTTGAGCACGTCTCCCGTGTAGTTCTTGACGATGTGGAGCACGCCGGCGCCGCCGTCCGCAGCCTTGGTTGCCTCCACGATCGGCATCGGCGTCGGGGAGGTGAACACCTCGCCGGGAACCGCGGCGTCCAGCATGCCCTTGCCCACGAATCCGGCGTGGAGCGGCTCATGGCCGCTGCCGCCGCCGCTGACCAGGCCGACCTTGCCGCGCACCGGGCCGTCGGCCCGGGAGACGAAGCGGGGGTCCTGCGACACCGCGACGATGTCAGCGTGAGCTCGGCCGAAACCCGCCAAGGACTCGGCCACGACGTCGGGTACGTCGTTGATGAGCTTCTTCATTGAAAACCCTTCCTTCCACTTGCTGTCGGTGCTTGCTACATCAGTGCGTAGCCGCCACCCATTCCTCGAGCTTCGCGGCCGCAGCCCCGGAGTCGATCGCCCGGGCGGCGACCTCCATTTGTGTACGGAACCGATCCAGGATGGACTCCTGGACCCTCGACGGGTCGGACGCGAGCTCGTACGACACGAGCCCGGCCGCCGCGTTGAGCAACACGATGTCGCGCACAGGGCCATCCTGGCCCGCGAGCACGGCACGCACGACAGCCGCGTTGTACGCGGCGTCCTTCCCGAGCAGATCCTCGATCCTGGCGCGCGGGATGCCCAGATCGCGCGGGTCGATGTCGTGCTCGGTGACGAGCCCCCTGGAGACCTCCCAGACGTGGCTGTGACCGGTGGTGGACAGCTCGTCGAGGCCGTCGTCTCCGCGGAAGACCAGCGCGGTCGCACCGCGGGTCTGGAAGACGCCGACGATCAGCGGGATGCGATCGAGCGTCGCGACCCCCACGGCCGACGCCTCCGGGCGCGCCGGGTTGCACAGCGGCCCGAGGAAGTTGAACACCGTCGGCACCCCGAGCTGCGAACGGACGGGGCCCGCATTCGCGAAGCCGGGGTGAAAGGCGCTGGCGAACGCGAACGTGATCCCGGTGCGGCGCAGCACCTCGGCCACCCGCTCGGGCGGCAGCGTCAGGTCGATGCCGAGCGCCGCGAGCACGTCGGACGATCCCGACGACGAGCTGGCCGCCCGGTTGCCGTGCTTGATCACGGGCACCCCCGACGCCGCGGCGACGATGGAGGCCGTCGTTGACACGTTCACGGTGCCGAAACGGTCTCCTCCGGTGCCGACGATGTCGAGCGCCATCGGGTCGACGGGGAGCGGGACGGCGTGGTCGAGGATGGCGTCGCGGAACCCGACGATCTCGTCGACGGTCTCGCCCTTGGCGCGCAATGCGATCAGGAACGCGGCGAGCTGGGCCTCCGTGGCCTCGCCCGACATGACCTGATCCATGGCCCAGGCCGCGTCCGCCACGCTCAGGTCCTCGCGGGCGAGAAGTGAGGTGAGCACGGACGACCAGGACTGCATTTGCGTCATAGTGCGATCCTATTGGGAGGCGACACGCCACGGGGAGCAGGGGCTTTGTACCAGGTGTAAGGCTGCCCTTACCCGAATCGAGGCGAATTCGTGCCTTTCAGGTGAGAAAACCACGGCTTCTTTTCAGCCATAATGGGTTTTGTGACGAGCACCTCCATTTCTCCTGCAACGAGTGCGCCGGCGATCAACCGGCCCAATGTCGTGGCCGTCGGCACGATCGTCTGGCTCGGCTCAGAGGTGATGTTCTTCGCGGGTCTCTTCGCGATCTACTTCACGCTCAAGTCGACGTCGCCCGATCTGTGGGCCGCCGAGACGCAGCACTTGAACATCCCGTACGCGGCCGTGAACACCACGATCCTGGTGCTGTCCTCTGTGACCTGCCAGATGGGCGTGTTCGCCGCGGAGCGCCTCCAGCCGCGACGCAGCGGCGGCGTGCTCCAGTTCTGGAAGTGGGGCCTCGTCGAGTGGTTCGCCCTCTCGTACATCATGGGCGCCATCTTCGTGTCCGGCCAGGTGCTCGAGTACGCAACGCTCGTCTCCGAGGGCATCGCGTTCGACGCCAACGCCTACGGCTCCGCCTTCTATCTGACGACCGGCTTCCACGCCCTCCACGTCACCGGCGGCCTCATCGCCTTCCTGCTCGTCATCGGCCGCGCCTTCGCGGTCAAGACCTTCGGCCACAAAGAGGCCACGAGCGCCATCGTCGTGTCGTACTACTGGCACTTCGTCGACGTCGTGTGGATCGGACTGTTCGCGGTCATCTACATCATCCGATAGATCAACAGGAGCTGACCTCACCTCATGCGTCCCCGCGTTCCCGGCACCCAGAAGTCTCGCGCCACGGCACCCAGCCGCACTAAGGCAGCGCGCAAGACCGGTCGCCGCCACCCGCTCGCCACCGTCGCCCTGCTCGCCATCGGCCTCGGCCTCACCGGCGGCGCGTACGCCGCGTTCACCACCACGACGGCCTCGGCCGACACCGCTTCGGTCCAGACGGCCTCCCAGTCGCAGATCGCGCAGGGCGAGAAGCTGTTCCAGGCCAACTGCGCCACCTGCCACGGCATGGACGCCCAGGGCACGGTCAACGCACCGACCCTGATCGGCGTCGGCGCCGCCGCTGTCGACTTCCAGGTCGGCACCGGCCGCATGCCCATGCAGATGCAGGGGCCGCAGGCCGAGCAGAAGCCGGTGCAATTCTCCGACGCCGACGTCGCGGCCCTCGCCGCCTACGTCGCGTCGCTGGCTCCCGGCCCCTCGGTCCCCGAGCAGAAGTACCTCGACGGCAAGGGCGACGCCGCAGCCGGCGCCGAGCTCTTCCGCATCAACTGCGCGATGTGCCACAACGTCGCCGGCGCGGGTGGTGCGCTCACCGAGGGCAAGTTCGCCCCGCCGCTGACCGGTGTCAGCGCCAAGCACATCTACGAGGCCATGATCACCGGCCCGCAGAACATGCCGGTGTTCAACGACCTGAACATCTCGCCCCAGGGCAAGGCCGACATCATCACGTACCTCAAGTACATCCAGAACAACCCGTCCCCGGGCGGCTTCGAGCTCGGCTCGCTCGGCCCGGTGGCCGAGGGACTCTTCCTCTGGATCTTCGGCCTGGGCGCCATCGTCGCCCTGACCGTGTGGATCACGGCGAAGTCCAACTGACCGTTCTGTCGTACTTGTAGAAGCACAGCGTAAGAAGGAGAACAATGGCACAGGACGAGAACGGCGGTCACGAGCTGACGCCAGCCAGTTCGTCGGCCGTCGACGTGCACCGGACCGGAGACCCCGGAACGGCGGTGATCATCCGCGACGCCGTCGAGAACCCCGGTTTCCCGCCGCACCGCCCGCGGGTGACCGACCTCGACCCCAAGAAGGAGCGGCGCGCCGAGCGCACCGTCTACACGCTGTTCTATCTGTCCATCGCGGGCTCCGTGTGGGCGGTCGCCGCCTACATGGCGTTCCCGATCAACGACAGCGACCCGGGCTCCGTGCGTCTGAACAACCTGTTCATCGGCCTCGGCATCGCCCTGGCCCTGCTCGCCATCGGCATCGGCGCCGTGCACTGGGGCAAGGCCCTGATGCACGAGAAGGAGGGCGTCGACCTCCGCCACCCGGTCCGCGGTTCCGAGCAGACCACCGAGCGCGCGGCCGAGATCTTCCGCCAGGCCGACCAGGAGTCCGGCTTCAACCGCCGCACCCTGGTGCGCAACAGCCTGATCGGCGCGCTGATCGCCTTCCCGCTTCCCGCCGTGGTCCTGTTCCGCGGCCTCGCGCCGCAGGGCGAAGACCCGGCCGAGCTGCTCTCGCAGACCATGTGGGCCAAGGGCATCCGCCTGACGCGCGACCCCTCCGGCACCCCGATCAAGGCGTCCGACGTCACGTTGGGCAGCGCCTTCCACGTCATTCCGGAGGGCCTGAACGACGCTCCGGACATGCTGGAGCAGAAGGCCAAGGCGGCCGTTCTGCTCATGCGCCTCAAGCCCGAAGACCTGCACGTCTCCAAGGGCCGTGAGAACTGGAATTACGACGGCATCGTCGCCTACTCCAAGATCTGCACGCACGTCGGGTGCCCGGTGGCGCTCTACGAGCAGCAGACCCACCACCTGCTGTGCCCGTGCCACCAGTCGCAGTTCGACATCACGCACGAGGCAGAGGTCATCTTCGGACCGGCGAAGCGGCCATTGCCGCAGCTGCCGATCACCGTTGACGCCGACGGTTACCTGGTCGCCCGCAGCGACTTCCACGAGCCCGTCGGCCCGAGTTTCTGGGAGCGCCATTGAGCACCACGACCGCCGCACCTCCTGCGGCAGAAACCACGGTCAAGAGCGGCGGCTTCACAGCGGCGGCCGCCAACTACATCGAGGACCGCACCAGCATCTCCGGCGCGGTCAAGGAGTTCGGTCGCAAGATCTTCCCGGACCACTGGTCCTTCCTGCTCGGTGAGGTCGCCCTCTACAGCTTCATCGTCATCCTGCTGACGGGAACGTTCCTGACGTTCTTCTTCCAGGCGTCGATGGCCGAGGTCGTCTACAACGGCTCGTACGTGCCGCTCAAGGGCATCCACATGTCCGCGGCGATGGAGTCCACGCTCAACATCTCGTTCGAGGTGCGCGGCGGCCTGCTCGTGCGCCAGATCCACCACTGGGCGGCGCTGCTGTTCGTGGCCGCGATCGGCCTGCACATGCTCCGCATCTTCTTCACGGGTGCGTTCCGCAAGCCGCGCGAACTCAACTGGGTGATCGGCTTCACGCTGTTCATCCTTGCGATGGCCGAGGGCTTCACGGGCTACTCGCTCCCCGACGACCTGCTGTCCGGCAACGGCCTCCGCATCATCGACGGCCTGATCAAGGGCCTCCCCGTCGTCGGCACCTGGATCTCGTTCCTGCTCTTCGGCGGCGAGTTCCCGGGCACGGCGATCGTCGGGCGCCTCTACACGCTGCACATCCTGCTGCTTCCGGCGCTCGTGGTCGCGTTCATCGCGCTGCACCTGGTGTTCGTGGTCGTCCACAAGCACACGCAGTACGCCGCTCCCGGCCGCACACAGGGCAACGTCGTGGGCTACCCGGTCCTCCCGGTGTACGCCGCGAAGGCCGGCGGCTTCTTCTTCATCGTGTTCGGTGTCGTCGCGCTCATGGCGTCGCTCTTCACCATCAACCCGATCTGGAACTACGGCCCGTACGACCCCTCCCCCGTCTCCGCCGGCACCCAGCCCGACTGGTACATCGGCTTCGCGGACGGCGCCCTGCGTCTGGTTCCGCCGGGCTGGGAGTTCGTCTGGCTCAACCGCACCTGGTCGTTCAACATCATCGTGCCGGTCGTCATTCTCGGTGTCTTCATCGTGACCGTGATGATCTACCCCTTCATCGAGGCGTGGATCACCGGCGACAAGCGCGAGCACCACATCCTCGACCGTCCGCGCAACGCGGCCACCCGCACCGCCATCGGTGCTGCCGGCGTGACGTTCTACGCGGTGTTCTGGGCTGCGGCGTCGTCCGACATCATCGCCACGCACTTCATGCTGACGATGGAGGGCGTGATCCACACGCTCCAGGCGCTGCTCTTCGTCGGTCCGGTCGTCGCGTACTTCCTCACCAAGCGCGTCTGCCTCGCGCTCCAGAAGAAGGACCGTTCGGTCGCGCTTCACGGCTACGAGACGGGCCGCATCGTCAAGCTCCCCGGTGGCGAGTTCATCGAGGTGCACGAGCAGCTCAGCGACTACGAGCGCTGGCGTCTGGTGAGCTTCGAGGCGTACGAACCGCTGATGATCCGCCCGAACAAGCGCGGCAAGATCACGGCCGGCACGCGGATGCGCGCGAGCCTGTCCCGCTGGTTCTTCGAAGACCGTCTCGTCCCGCCGACCCGCGGGGAGCTCGAGTCGGGTCACGGTCACCACTGATCCGCTGAACCTTCCGTGGAAGCGCCGATCGTCATCGACGATCGGCGCTTTCCCGTTTCCACCGCCGCTCGGCTTCCACGCCCGGCACGTCCGAGGAGCTTCCTGTGACCGATCCGGCCCGTCCCGCGCTCGCCCGTCTGGCCTCCTGGTTGCGCTGCCCCGTGTGCGGACGTGACCTGGAGCCCCTGGACCGGCTGACCCTCGGCTGCGCCGAGGGTCACCGCCACGACGTCAACAAGCGCGGCTACGTATCGTTGCTCGGGGGCGGCAGCAAACTGGTCGGCGACTCGGCCGAGATGCTGGACGCCCGCGACGTGGTGCTCGAGGGAGGCGCCTTCGCCCCCATCGCCTCAGCGGTCGCGGCAGCCGCCCAACCCGCCGAGGGCTCGCGGACCCTCGACGCCGGTGCCGGCACGGGCTACTACCTGCGAGCCGCCGTCGCGAGCGCGCCCGACGCGATCGGCCTGGCGATGGACCTCTCCCCCGCCGCAGTCGCCCGCGCCGCGCGTTCGTCGGCACGCGTCGATGGCCTGGTCGCCGACACTTGGCGTCCGCTCCCCGTCCGCTCGCAGAATGTGGACGTCGTGCTCGACGTCTTCGCTCCGCGGAATCTGCCCGAGTTCCACCGTGTGCTCCGCCCGGGCGGCCGGCTCGTGGTGGTGGTGCCACGTGCGGACCACCTCGGATCGCTCCGGCAGGCCGGCACGATGCTCGACATCCCGACCGACAAGGCCGAAGACGTTATTGCGGCCGCAGGCGCCCTGTACGCCCCGCTGACGCGCGAACACGTCAGTTACGCACTCGCACTCGACGACGCCCTCCGAGTCGCTCTGGCGGGCATGGGACCGTCAGCGCGTCACGCGGACGCGGCACCCGCCCCAGCCGACGAGACGACCGTCTCCGTCGACGTGCTCAGCTTCGAAGCGCGCTGACCTCCGGCGTCCAGACGACGCAGAAAGGCCGCCTCCCGGAGGAGGCGGCCTTTCGGATCGAACGTTCGCGTTCGGCTCAGCGGGCGAAGAAGCCCCGGTAGTACTCGTAGACCCAGCCGACGATGCAGACCAGAGCGAAGGCGACACCGATGAAGCAGATCCAGAAGCCGACCGCGAGGCCGAGCATCACCAGAGCCGCCGCGGCACCGAGGGCCACCGGCCACCAGCTCCACGGGGAGAAGTGACCGAGTTCCGGGTCGCCGTCGTCGATGTTGGCGTCGAGCTTGTCCTCGGGCAGCTCACCGCCCTGGGAGGCGTGCGAGCGCCCGACGTAGAAGGCGATGAAGGCGGCGAGGATGGCGCTCAGAGTGAGCGCCACGGTGCCGACCCACTCGACCTTCATGTGCATCGGGTCGAGGAGGCTCCACAGCGTGTAGACGATCGCCGAGAGGAGGAAGAAGGCCGAGAGGATCCAGAAGAGGATTGCGTTAGCTCTCATGGGTTCACTTCACCTTGCTGTCTGCGATGTCGAGCACAGGGGCATCGGGGGCGTCCTTGCCGCCGCCGATACCGATCGGGATGCCGGCCTCCGGGTGGTTCAGGTCGAATGCCGGCGACTCCGAACGGATCCGCGGGATGGACGTGAAGTTGTGCCGCGGCGGCGGGCAGGAGGTCGCCCACTCGAGCGAGCGTCCGTAGCCCCACGGGTCGTTGACGGTGACCTTCGGCGCGTTGCGCGCCGTGAGGTAGACATTGACGAAGAACGGGATCATCGAGACGGCCAGGATGCCCGCACCGATCGACGAGACCTGGTTCATCCACGTGAAGCCGTCGGACGGCAGGTAGGTCGCATACCGTCGGGGCATGCCGACAACGCCCAGCCAGTGCTGGATGAGGAACGTCGTGTGGAAGCCGATGAACAGCAACCAGAAGTGCCACTTGCCCAGCCGGTCGTTGAGCATCTTGCCCGTCCACTTGGGCCACCAGAAGTAGAACCCGGCGAACATCGCGAACACGACGGTTCCGAACACCACGTAGTGGAAGTGCGCCACGACGAAGTACGTGTCGGACACGTGGAAGTCGAGCGGCGGCGACGCGAGGATGACACCGGTCAGACCACCGAAGGTGAACGTGATGAGGAAGCCGATCGACCACAGCATGGGCGACTCGAACGTCAGCGATCCACGCCACATCGTGCCGATCCAGTTGAAGATCTTCACACCGGTCGGAACAGCGATGAGCATCGTCATCAGTGAGAACCAGGGCAGCAGGACCGAGCCGGTCACGTACATGTGGTGGGCCCACACCGTGACGGACAGGGCCGCGATCGAGATCGTCGCGTAGATCAGGGTCTTGTACCCGAAGATCGGCTTGCGGCTGAACACCGGGAAGATCTCGGACACGATGCCGAAGAACGGCAGCGCGATGATGTAGACCTCCGGATGCCCGAAGAACCAGAACAGGTGCTGCCAGAGCAGCGCCCCTCCGTTGGCCGCGTCGTAGATGTGCGCGTCGAACACGCGGTCGGCGGCGAGCGCGAAGAGCGCCGCAGCCAGGACCGGGAAGGCCATGAGCACGAGGATCGACGTGACCAGGATGTTCCACGTGAAGATCGGCATGCGGAACATGGTCATGCCCGGGGCGCGCATCGTGATGATGGTGGTGATGAAGTTCACCGCACCGAGGATCGTTCCGAAGCCCGACAGACCGAGGCCGACGACCCAGAGATTGCCTCCGACGCCGGGTGAGAACGTCGTACTCGACAACGGCGCGTAGGCGAACCACCCGAACGAGGCGGCACCCTGCGGGGTGAGGAAGCCGGCGACCGCGATCAGCGATCCGAACGAGTAGAACCAGTACGCGAGAGCGTTCAGTCGCGGGAACGCCACGTCGGGAGCGCCGATCTGGAGCGGCATGAGCACGTTGGCGAACCCGGCGAACAGCGGCGTCGCGAACATCAGCAGCATGATCGTGCCGTGCATCGTGAACAGCTGGTTGTACTGCTCCTTGGTCTGAACGACCTCCAGGCCCGGCTCGAACAGCTGGGCGCGGATGATCAGCGCCATCACGCCGCCGATCAAGAAGTAGATGAACGACGAGATGAGGTACATGTACCCGATCGTCTTGTGGTCCGTCGACGTGATGTAGTTCACGAGGATGTTGCCCTTGCGCTCTACCCCGTTCGCGGTGAGGAGAGTGGGCTTCGGAGCGGCAGGAGCGGTGGTCGCTCCCGGCGCCGGTGCTGTCGTCGTCATGCGTCTGTCCTACTCGTTGCCGGAATCACTCGTTGCCCGTAGGGGCGCCCGTGCCGGGCAGGTTGTTGTTGCGGTCGTACTCCGACCCCAGCTGCCCCTCGAAGCCCTTGTCGCGGAGGGACTGGATGTGAGCGTCGTACTCGCTCTGCGAGACGATCTTCACGTTGAAGAGCATCGCGGAGTGGTACTCGCCGCACAGCTCGGCGCACTTGCCGACGAAGGTTCCCGTGCGGCCGGTGGTCGAGAAGTACATGTAGTTCGTCTTGCCCGGGATGACGTCCTTCTTGTAGAGGAAGGCGGGCACCCAGAACGAGTGGATCACGTCGCGCGAGTCGAGCTGGATCGTGACCTTCTTGTTCTCGGGGAGGTAGAGCGTGGGGATCTGGCCCTCTTGGACGGTGCCGGGGGCGGCACTCGAGTCGTCGGGCTGGGCCTGGATTCCCGGGTCGTACACGTTGTCGGTGACGTAGTTGAAGTCCCACGCCCACTGCTTGGCGTAGACCTGGATCTTGAGGTCGGGGTGCGCGTACGGCTGCTCGATGGCGTTCTGGTCGCGCGCGGTGAAGGCGAAGAAGCCGAGCACCAGGATGAGCGGGACGATCGTGTAGAAGATCTCGATCGGCATGTTGTAGCGCAACTGAACCGGGAGGCCGGTCTGGCCCTTGCGGCGTCGGTAGACGATGACCGCCCAGAGGATCAGGCCCCACACGACGATGCCCACGATGAGAAGGACGATCCAGCTCGTCACCCAGAGACCGCTGATGCGCTCCGTGTGATTCGTGACGGGCTGCTCGCCCTCGACGAAGCCCGGCAGGAAGCCGTGGAGCTGGGCCTGCGTGCAGCCCGCGAGGACGATAGCGAGTGTCGCTGCGATCGGGATGGCAGCCCATCGGAGACGGCGATTGTGACGCACCGGTGACCTTTCGAGAGACTCGGGGACAGTTCACATGCAACTGTATGTGGCGTTATCTACCCTACTCCGCCGGACACCCGGTTTTGAACACAAAGGGCCGCCCACAAGGGGCGGCCCAGAGGTGTTTTCTATGCTATAGACGGCTCAGTGGAACGAGTCTCCGCAGGCGCACGACCCCGTCGCGTTGGGGTTGTCGATGGTGAATCCCTGCTTCTGGATGGTGTCCTCGAAGTCGATCGTCGCGCCGTCCAGATAGGGGACGCTCATCTTGTCGACGATGACCTCGACCCCCTCGAAATCGACCGTGGCGTCGCCGTCGAGCATGCGCTCGTCGAAGTACAGCTGGTAGATCAGACCGGAGCAGCCGCCGGGCTGCACGGCGACGCGCAGGCGCAGGTCGTCGCGGCCCTCCTGCTCGAGCAGGCTCTTCACCTTGCCCGCTGCGTTGTCGGTCAGGCCGACGCCGTGGGCTTTGGTCGCGGTCAGCGCTGTGTCGGTCATGGGGCTCCTCACACGAGTGTCGAGAGTTCGATTGCGAAATCTGCGTCGATTGTACGTCGCTTTGTCGGGAGAACGCTCACCAGCGCTACAGCACTCAGCTCTCGCGTCGGTCGAGCCGGGCCAGAAGCAGGGCCTCCGCGAGAATCGCCCGCTTGAACACCCCCAGGTGCAGCGACTCGTTCGGGCTGTGCGCGCGGGTGTCGGGGTCCTCGACCCCCGTCACCAGGATCTGGGCCTCCGGGAACTCGCGCACCAGGTCGGCGATGAACGGGATCGACCCCCCGACGCCGGTCTCGACCGCGTCCTTTCCCCAGGCGTCGGCCATCGCCTGCTTGGCCTCTGTCGCGGCCCATCCGGCCGTGTCGACGAGGAACGCGTCGCCGGTGTCGACGTCGCTGATCTCGATGTGTGCGCCGAAAGGCGCGTGCTCGCGCAGGTGGCGCTCGAGTGCCGCGTAGGCCTCCGAGGCGTGCTGCCCCGGTGCGACGCGCGCGCTCAGGCGTACGGCGACGCTGGGGAGGAGGGTGTTGGAGGCGTCCACGACGCTCGGCGCGTCGATCCCGGTGATCGTCACGGTCGGCTGCGACCACATCCGCGACAGGATCGGTCCGGTCCCGATCGGGGTGACGCCGGGCAGCAGCGCGGCCTCCTCGTGGAACTGCTCCTCGCTGAGCGCCGGCGGCTCCGCCGCGTCGTCGTGCGAGCGCATCCCCTCGACGGCGACCGACCCGTTCTCGTCGTGCAGCGTCGCCAGCAGGGCGACCAGCGCGAGCATGGCGTCGGGCGCCGCTCCCCCGTACATCCCGGAGTGCGAGGCGTGCTCCAGCGTGGACACCGTGAGCTTGAAGGTCACGTTCCCGCGAAGCGAGACGGTGAGGGCCGGCGTGTCCACGTCGACGTTGTCCGAGTCGGCGACGACGATGACGTCGGCCGCCAGCGCCGCCTTGTTCTGCTCCAGGAAGTTCGCGAACGAGCGCGAGCCGAACTCCTCCTCGCCCTCGATGAAGACCGCGAGGCCGAGGTCGAAGTCGGGGCCGAGGGCCTCGACCAGCGCCCGCACGCTCGCCACGTGTGACATGACGCCCGCCTTGTCGTCCGCGGCGCCGCGGCCGTAGAGCCGGTCGCCCCGCACGGTCGGCTCGAACGGAGGGGTGTCCCAGTTCGCGGCGTCGCCCTGGGGCTGCACGTCGTGGTGGGCGTAGAGCAGCACGGTCGGGCGGCCGTTCTTCGCCGCGCGGGTCGCGAGCACGGCGGGCTGACCCAGGGTCTCCCCCGAAATCGGCGCCTGTTTCACCTCCACGCTGTCGAACGCGCCCGTCTCGCGCAGCAGCCCGGCGACCGCATCGGCGCTCGCGCGCACGTTCGCGGGGTCGTAGGCCGCCCACGAGACCGACGGGATGCGCACCAGGCGCGAGAGCTCGGCGATCGTAGCGGGGAGGCCGGTCTCGACGGCGGCCCGGACGCGCGCTTCCGCCGCGTCGGTCTCCCCGCCTGCGATTCGGCCGGAAGGAGTCTGCTGGGAGTCTGTCATGCGGGTAATCTTAAACGGACCCCTGAAACGAAGGCGCAAGCGTTGGCGAAACGACAGAACCCGGCGGCCGAGGCGGAGACGCCCGCCGTCGAGACCCCCGAAGAGACCGCAGCCCGGCTCACGCAGGGCAAGGGCGCTCCCACGCCCTCCCGTCGTGAGCAGGAGGCCGCCCGCAAGCGGCCCCTAGTGCCCACCGACCGCAAGGAGGCGGCTCGCACGGCGCGCACCAAGCAGGCCGAGGCTCGCGAGAAGGCCCGGGTCGGCATGGCCGCGGGCGACGAGCGCTACCTGACCGCCCGCGACCGCGGACCGCAGCGGCGCTACGTGCGCGACTACGTCGACGCTCGCTTCAGCATCGGCGAGTTCCTCATCCCGGTCATGCTGCTGGTCATCGTGCTCAGCTTCCTGCCGTGGCAGTTCATGCAGCTCTGGGGCCTCGTCGCGCTGTGGGCGTTCTTCCTGATCGCGGTCATCGACTGCATCGTCCTCGGCTTCGTGGTCACCAAGAAGATCGGCGACAAGTTCGGCAAGACCAAGGTCGAGCGC
This sequence comes from Leifsonia sp. Leaf336, assembly GCF_001423695.1. Lineage (GTDB taxonomy): Bacteria > Actinomycetota > Actinomycetes > Actinomycetales > Microbacteriaceae > Leifsonia. The sequence continues at coordinate 1,305,910 of NZ_LMOZ01000001.1, read as the reverse complement.
GGCCTCAAGTGGTACGCCGCCATGCGCGCGCTGCAGCTGCGTGTCATGCGCCTGCCGAAGCCGCAGGTCAAGCGCGGACACTTCCCCAGCTGACGTGACGATCGTCGCAGCGGCGGACGGCTCCGCCCTCGGTAACCCCGGTCCGGCCGGATGGGCCTGGTACGTCGATGACGACCACTGGTCGGCGGGCGGCTGGCCGCACGGCACCAACAACATGGGCGAGCTCATGGCGGTCATCGACCTCCTGGAGTCGACCGCGCACGTCGACGACGACCTGCGAATCCTGTGCGACAGCCAGTACGTGATCAACTCGGTCACCAAGTGGATGCCGGGCTGGAAGCGCAAGGGCTGGCGCAAGTCCGACGGCTCCCCCGTTCTGAACCGCGAACTCCTCGAACGCCTGGATCGCGCACTGCACGGCCGCAGCTACACGTTCGAGTGGGTCAAGGGGCACGCCGGCCACGATCTCAACGAGGCCGCCGATCTGCGTGCCCGAGCGGCCGCCACCGCGTACCGCGACGGCGACGCGATCCCGATCGGCCCGGGCTGGCCGGGGGCCGCGGTGCACGAGCCCGCACCCGCCCTGGCCGTCGCCGAGCCGGTCGCGCCGAGCCCCGCACCGGCGCAGACGAGCGTCGAGCTCGAGCTGTTCGACGACCTCCTGAGTGCCGCCGAGACCGACGAGGAGATCGTCCGCCGGCTCGAGCGCGAGCTCATCGAGCCCGCTGTCCGCTCCGACGCCTCCCGCGTCGCCGCCCTCCTGCACCCCGAGTTCGAGGAGATCGGTCGCTCGGGAACGCTGTGGGGGCGCGACGCGATCCTGGAGGCGCTGGCCGAGGAGGACTCCGCTGCGGCCGAACTCGCCATCCTCGGAACCGAGCGCATCGGCACGGACGCGATCCTGCTCACCGCACGCACGGTCGACGAGCGCGGAGCCAGCCTGCGCAGCTCGCTGTGGCTGCGCAGCAGCGGCCGGTGGCGCCTACGCTTCCACCAGGGCACGCCGGAGGCGTAACAGCCCGCGGTTGATCTGGCGCGCCCAGAGCGGTCCGCGGTAGAGGAACGCCGTGTACCCCTGCACGAGAGTGGCGCCGGCGTCCAGCCGGTGCTGCACGTCCTCCGCCGTCTCGACGCCGCCGACCGAGATCACGCACAGGTCTGCGGGAACGTGCGCCCGGATCAGCCGGAGCACCTCGAGCGACCGGGCGGCCAGCGGGGCACCCGATAGGCCGCCGGCCCCGGCGGCCTCCACGACGGCCGGATCTGTCGTCAGGCCCTCGCGCGAGATGGTGGTGTTCGTGGCAATGATGCCGGCAAGTGCGAGCTCGACGGCCAGGCCCGCGATCTTCTCGACCTGCTCGTCGGTCAGGTCGGGGGCGATCTTGACCAGCAACGGTGTCGAGCCTGCCACTTCCTTGACCGCGCTCAGCAGCGGTGCGAGCAGTTCGAGTTCCTGGAGGCCGCGCAGACCGGGCGTGTTCGGCGAACTCACGTTCACGACCAGGTAGTCGGCGACCGGGGCGAGCGCCCTGGCGCTCGTCAGGTAGTCCTGCGTGGCGTCTTCGACCGCGACGACCCGGCTCTTGCCGATGTTCACGCCGAGCACCGGCCGCTGCCCTGCGCGCCGCACCTTCAGGAGGCGGTTGGCGGCATCACCGGCACCGTGGTTGTTGAAGCCCATCCGGTTGATGACCGCGCGGTCCGGTATCAGCCGGAAGAGTCGCGGCCGGTCGTTGCCCGGCTGTGCGAGAGCGGTGATGGTGCCGACTTCGACGTGCCCGAATCCGAGGTCGCCGAGCCCGATCACGGCCTCCCCGTCTTTGTCGAACCCGGCCGCGACGCCGAACGGCGACGCGAACCGCAGCCCGAGCGCCTCGACGGCGAGCGACGGGTCGGGCGCCGTGAACCGGCGGACAAGGCCGCCCAGCCCGACGGCCGGGAGTGCGCGGATCACCAGGAAGGCGAGGTGGTGCGCGCGCTCGGGATCGAGCTTCGACAGGACGAGGGAGAAGAGTGTGCGATACATGCCGGTACGAGAATACCGCGCGGCGTGGACCGAGCCGTCAGGCCTCCATCACGCCTCGACGTCGACCGGCTCGCCGTGGTGCTCGACGCGCAGCTGCTGGATGGCCTCTTCGAAGTCTTCGAGGGAGTCGAACGCCTGGTAGACGCTCGCGAACCGCAGATAGGCGACCTCGTCGAGCTCGCGCAGCTCGGGGAGGATGGCGAGGCCGATGTCGTTGGCCTCGATCTGGGAGGCACCGGTCGAGCGGATGGTCTCTTCGACCTTCTGGGCGAGCACCGCCAGGTCGGAGTCGGTCACCGGGCGGCCCTGACAGGCCTTGCGGACCCCGAGCACGATCTTCTCGCGGCTGAACGGCTCGACGACACCGCTGCGCTTGATCACGCTGAGGCTCGCGGTCTCCGTAGTCGAGAAGCGACGGCCGCACTCCGGGCACTGCCGACGCCGCCGGATGGAGAGCCCGTCGTCGCTCGTTCGGGAGTCGATGACACGGGAGTCCGGGTGGCGGCAGAAGGGGCAGTACATGCAGCAGATCTTATCGCGCGGTGGAGCTTGGGGCAGCGCGGAGCGATGCTGCGACCCCAGCGCCGAGGGAGCCTGCGACCGAGGTCAAGAGCCTGCAGCCGAGGTCGCTCACTCGAAGCGGATCGTCACCGCTTCGCCGTGCGCAGGGAGGTCCTCCGCGGCGGAGAGCGCCACGATGCGGTCGGCGACCGTGCGGAGGGCGTCGCGGTCGTACCGGATCACCTGCTGCGGACGCAGGAACGAATACGCGCCGAGGCCGGCCGAGAACCGGGCCTGGCCGCCGGTCGGAAGGACGTGGTTGGAGCCGGCGAGATAGTCGCCGAGGCTGACCGGCGCGGTCGGGCCGACGAAGATCGCGCCCGCGTTCTGGATGAGCGCCAGCAGGGCATCCGTGTCGGACGTCTGCAGCTCGAGGTGCTCCGGCCCGTAGGCGTTGCTGAACGCGGCGGCCGCAGCGAGGTCGTCGACCAGCACGATCGCCGACTGCGGGCCGCCGAGCGCCGTGCGCACGCGATCGGCGTGCTTGGTCGCCCCCGCGAGCGCGTCGAGTTGCGCGGACACGAGGTCGGCGAAGGCAGGGCTGTCGGTGACGAGCAGGGAGGCCGCGGCCTCGTCGTGCTCCGCCTGGCTGATGAGGTCGGCGGCCACGTACCGGGGGTCGGCGGAGTCGTCGGCGATCACCAGGATCTCGGTCGTCCCGGCCTCCGAGTCGATGCCGGTCTGACCGCGCACGACGCGCTTGGCCGCCGCGACGTAGATGTTGCCGGGGCCGGTGATGACCTGCACCGGGTCGAGCGCGATGCCTTCGACGCCGTAGGCGAGAGCGCCGATCGCTCCGGCGCCTCCCATCGCGTACACCTCGTCGATGCCCAGCAGGCCGGCGGCGCCGAGGATGACCGGGTGCACCGCACCGCCGAACTCGCGCTGCGGCGGGCTCGCCAGCGCGACCGACGAGACGCCGGCGACCTGGGCGGGGACCGCGTTCATCACGACGCTCGACGGGTAGACCGCCTTGCCCCCCGGAACGTAGAGGCCGGCGCGCTCGACGGGCTGCCAGCGCTGCACGATGGTCGCGCCCGGGCCGATGCGGGTCTCCGCGGCCGCCGGAACCTGCGCGGCCGTCGCCTCGCGCACACGCGCGATCGCCTCCTCCAGGGCTTCCCGCACCTGCGGCGCGAGGGCCCCGACCGCGGCGGCGATGTCGGAGGCCGGCACGCGGATCGACGCGGGAGCCCCGCCGTCGAACCGCTCGGCCTGCTCGGCGAGGGCAGCCGCTCCCCGGGCCCGAACGTCATGGATCAGCTCTGCGGCGACCTCCATCGCGACCTGGACGTCGACGACGGGACGGGGAACGAGCCGCTCGAAGGCGGCGCGAGTAGGCTGGACTCCGCGGAGATCGATGGTGTTCATCATGGCCGTAACAGCCTATCCGCTCCCGACTCCCCCGCCTCGGGCAGTGTCCGCCCCTGAAACGCCCTGCGGGAATCCCCGACGTCGAACGGTGCTTCTTAACCTTTATGAACGATGTGACCACCGACCGCACACCCGACCTCTCCGCGTTCCGCCAGGCCTTCCGCCGGCACGCCGCGGGAGTGGCCATCGTCACCGCCCAGACGGCGGACGGAACACCGGTCGGCTTCACGGCCACGTCGCTCGCGTCGCTCGCCGCCGTCCCTCCGCTGGCGACGTTCAACATGGCGCTCTCGGCGTCGAGCTGGCCGGCGATCGCGGAGACCGAGCGCGTCGTCATCCACATGCTCGGGGTGCGCAACAAGGGCGTCGCCGAGATCCTGTCGGACGACAACTCGCGGCGCTTCCTCGGCGACCATTGGCATCGCGGACCGCACGGCCTCCCCGTCATCAACGATGTGACCTCGTGGATGGTCGGCCGCATCGTCGAGCGGTTCCCGGTGCACAACAGCGCGGTGGTCGTCGTGCAGATCGAAGGCGGAGAGCTGGGCGAGCCCGACGAGCCGCTGCTCTACCACGAGCGCCGCTACCACCGGCCCAGCGAGCTGGACTGAGAGCGCACATTCGTGACGATTGTCGACTTTCGTGGCACGAATGTCGACATTCGTGACGAAAGAGACTCGCTAGACCAGGCAGTTGGGGCCGAGCAGGCCCTTCAGCTCGCCGTAGAGGTCGGGCGACAGCTTGACCTGATAGCGCGGGAGGTTCTGGACGCGCATGACGCCGCCATCGATCAGGCCGAGCTTCACCTCGTTCTGCCCCTCATGGCGGCGGAAGATCTCGTCCAACCGGTGGGCGATCTCCTCAGTGGCGCGGCGGTTCTGCACCGCGATCATCAACGTCCCCCCACCCTCGTCGACCTGGCCGAGGTCGGGTGACATGAGCGAGTAGGCGTGGAGGTTCATGCCGTCGTCTCGAAGACTCACACGGCCGCGCGCGACGACGATGGAGTCGCTCTGCAGCATCGAGGAGTACTCCTGATACGCCTTTCCCATGAACATGACCGTGATCTCGCCACCGAAGTCCTCGACCTGGATCATCCCGTACTGGTTGCCCGAGGCCTTTGCAACCCGATGCTGCACGCTCGTGACGAGCCCGGCGATGGTTACGGTCTCGCCGTCCTGGATGTTCTCCGACGCGAGCAGGTCGGCGATCGAGGTGCTCGCATGCTTGGCGAGAGGCAGTTCCAACCCTGCCAACGGATGGTCGGACACGTAGAGTCCGAGCATCTCTCGCTCGAACGCGAGCTTGGTCTTCTTGTTCCACTCCGGCCGCGGCTCGATGTAGTGCTGTGTCTGAGCCGTCTCGTCCTCACCCCAGAGACTGTCGAAGTCGAACCCGATATCGCCATTGGCCTCGTTGCGCTTGATCTTCACCGCAGACTCCACGGCCTCCTCGTGCACCGTGAGGAGCGAACTGCGCGTGTTCCCGAGCGAGTCGAACGCGCCGGCCTTGATCAGCGACTCGACCGTGCGCTTGTTCGCGGCGTGGATCGGCACCTTGTTGAGGAAGTCGTGGAACGACTCGAAGCGCCCCTTGCTCTCGCGGGCCTCCCTGACACCTTCGACGACGTTCGCGCCGACGTTGCGCACGGCGCCCATGCCGAAACGGATGTCCTCTCCGACGGCCGCGAAGTAGAGGTTCGACTCGTTGACGTCGGGCGGCAGCACCTTGATGCCCATGCGCCGGCACTCGTTGAGGTAGAGGGCCATCTTGTCCTTGGAGTCGCCGACGCTGGTGAGCAGCGCCGCCATGTACTCCGCGGGGTAGTGGGCCTTGAGGTAGGCCGTCCAGTACGAGATGACGCCGTAGGCGGCGGAGTGCGCCTTGTTGAAGGCGTAGTCGGAGAACGGCAGGAGGATCTCCCACAGCTTGCCGACGGCCGCCATCGAGTAGCCGCGATCGACCATGCCCTGCGAGAAGCCCTCGAACTGCTTGTCGAGCTCGGACTTCTTCTTCTTGCCCATCGCGCGACGCAGGATGTCGGCCTGTCCGAGTGAGAAGCCCGCGACCTTCTGCGCGATCGCCATGACCTGCTCCTGATAGATGATCAGGCCGTAGCTGGTCGAGAGGATGTCCTCCAGGGGCTCCGCGAGCTCCGGGTGGATCGGTGTGATGTCTTGCAGACCGTTCTTGCGCAGCGCGTAGTTGGTGTGCGAGTTCGCGCCCATTGGGCCGGGTCGGTACAGCGCGATCAGTGCCGAGATGTCCTCGAAGTTGTCGGGCTTCATCAGGCGCAGCAGCGAGCGCATCGGGCCGCCGTCGAGCTGGAACACGCCGAGCGTGTCTCCGCGCGACAGGAGCTCGTAGGCGGGCCGGTCGTCGAGCTCGAGGTCCTCCAGGACGAGGTTCACACCGCGGTTGTCGCGGATGTTGTCGAGCGCATCGTTGATGATCGTCAGGTTGCGCAGACCCAGGAAGTCCATCTTGATCAGGCCGAGCGACTCGCACGCCGGATAGTCGAACTGCGTGACGATCTGGCCGTCCTGCTCGCGCTTCATGATGGGGATGACGTCGATGAGCGGATCCGACGACATGATGACGCCGGCCGCGTGCACCCCCCACTGGCGCTTGAGGTTCTCGAGCCCGAGCGCCGTGTCGAAGACGGTCTTGGCCTCCGGATCCGTCTCGACGACGGTGCGGATGTCGACGGCCTCCTTGTAGCGCGGGTGCTCCTTGTCGAAGATCCCGGTCAGCGGGATGTCTTTGCCCATGACGGGCGGCGGCATCGCCTTGGTGAGCTTCTCGCCCATCGAGAACGGGAAGCCGAGGACGCGACCGGAGTCTTTCAGCGCCTGCTTGGCCTTGATGGTGCCGTACGTGACGATCTGCGCGACGCGCTCCGACCCGTACTTCTCGGTCACGTACTTGATGACCTCGCCGCGGCGGCGGTCGTCGAAGTCGACGTCGAAGTCGGGCATGGAGACGCGGTCGGGGTTGAGGAAGCGCTCGAAGATGAGGCCGTGCTGCAGCGGGTCGAGATCGGTGATGCGCATGGCGTAGGCGGCCATCGAGCCGGCGCCCGAACCACGGCCCGGCCCGACGCGGATGCCGTTGCGCTTGGACCAGTTGATGAAGTCGGCGACGACCAGGAAGTAGCCGGGGAAGCCCATCTGCGAGATGACGCCGATCTCGTAGTCGGCCTGCTTGCGCACCTCGGGGGTGATGCCGTTCGGGTAACGCTCCTCGAGCCCCTTCTCGACCTCTTTGACGAACCAGCTCTGCTCGTTCTCGCCCTCGGGCACCGGGAAGCGCGGCATGTAGTTCGCCGCGGTGTCGAACTTCACGTCGACGCGCTCGGCGATCGCCAGCGTGTTGTCGCACGCGTCGGGGTGGTCGCGGAAGAGCTGACGCATCTCCTCCGGCGTCTTGAGGTAGAACTCGTCGGCGTCGAACTTGAACCGGTTGGGGTCGTCGAGCGTCGAGCCCGACTGCACGCACAACAGCGCGGCGTGGCTCTTGGCGTCCGCGGCGTGCGTGTAGTGGAGGTCGTTGGTCGCGACGAGCGGGATGCCGAGCTCTTTCGCGAGCCGGATCAGGTCGCTCATGATCCGGCGCTCGATGCCGAGCCCATGGTCCATGATCTCGGCGAAGAAGTTCTCTTTTCCGAAGATGTCCCGGAACTCCGCCGCGGCCTTCTTGGCCTCGTCGTACTGGCCCAGCCGCAGGCGCGTCTGAACCTCGCCCGACGGGCAGCCGGTGGTCGCGATGATCCCCTTCGAGTACCGGCTGAGGAGCTCGCGGTCCATGCGCGGCTTGAAGTAGTAACCCTCGATCGAGGCGTAGGACGACAACCGGAACAGGTTGTGCATCCCCTCGGTCGTGGCCGCGAGCATCGTCATGTGCGTGTAGGCGCCGGAGCCCGAGACGTCGTCGCCCCCGCCGTCTCCCCAGCGCACACGGGTCTTGTCGGTGCGGTGGGTGCGCGGCGTCAGATACGCCTCGGTGCCGATGATCGGCTTGATGCCCGCGTCGGTCGCCGTGCGCCAGAAGTCGAAGGCGCCGAACATGTTGCCGTGGTCGGTGATGGCCACGGCCGGCATGCCCTGCTCGACCGCGGCCTCGATGAGCGGTTTGACGCGTGCGGCCCCATCGAGCATGGAGTACTCGCTGTGGACGTGGAGATGGACGAACGAATCAGTCGAAGGCACTGGTGCTCCGGGTCGAGGTTTGGGCTTAAGACTACGTCTGACCTACGACGCTCGGAGCACGTCGAGAGCGTGTTGCAGATCCTCGGGGTAGGTCGTCGTGAACGTGACCCACTCCCCCGTCGCGGGGTGCTCGAACGCGAGCTGGACCGCATGCAGCCACTGGCGGGTGAGCCCGAGCCGCGCCGACAGGGCGGGGTCGGCCCCGTACATGGCGTCGCCGGCGCACGGGTGCCGCTGGGCCGCCATGTGGACGCGGATCTGATGCGTGCGACCGGTCTCGAGATGGATCTCGAGCAGGCTGGCCGACGGGAACGCCTCGATCGTCTCGTAGTGCGTCACGGAGGGCTTGCCGCCGGCGACGACCGCGAACTTCCAGTCCGACCGCGGGTGGCGCCCGATGGGCGCGTCGATGGTGCCGGTGAGCGGGTCGGGGTGTCCCTGTACGACGGCGTGGTAGATCTTCTCGACGGTGCGGTCGTGGAAGGCCCGCTTGAGGACGGTGTAGGCGTGCTCCGACTTGGCCACGACCATGAGCCCGCTGGTGCCGGCGTCGAGGCGGTGCACGATGCCGGGGCGCTCGGCGGCCCCGGAGGTCGAGATGCGGAAACCCGCGGCGGCCAGTGCCCCGAGCACGGTCGGGCCCTCCCAGCCGACGGAGGGATGCGCCGCCACACCGACGGGCTTGTCGATCACCACGATGTCGTCATCGTCATGGACGACAGTCAGCTCGGGGACGGCGATCGGCACGATGCGCGCCTCCTGACGCGGCTGCCAGCTCACTTCGAGCCAGGAGCCTGCCGTCAGGCGATCGGACTTGTCGGCCTGGCGGCCGTCGACCGTGACGCCGCCGGCCTCGGCGATCTCGGCCGCGAAGCTGCGCGAGAAGCCGAGCAGCTTGGCGAGCCCGGCGTCGACGCGCGACCCGTCGAGACCGTCGGGGATGGGGAAACTGCGCGACTCCATCAGGACTGCGGGGCGCCCGGCTTGTCGACGTGGGAGGGCTCGTCCGCCGGGGCGGGCCGGTCGTCGTCCGCGTTCTCGTCGTACGCCATCTCGTCGTCCTCGGTCTCGTCGTCCTCCTCGCTCGGGCGCCGGCCGTCCAGGCCGATGCCGCGCAAGGTGAGGATGAGGAACAGCACCATGCTCGAGACGATGGCGACGTCGGCGAGGTTGAAGATCGCGGGCAGCAGCGGGATCTGCAGGAAGTCGACGACGTGGCCGACTCCGAAGCCCGGCTCGCGGAAGAGCCGGTCGGTCAGATTTCCGAGCAGACCGCCGAGCAGGAGGCCGAACAGGATCGCCCACGCGGTCGAGCGGATGCGCGGCGCGTACCAGATGACGAAGCCGAGCACGCCGACGCCGACGATGGAGAAGATCCAGGTGGAGCCGCTGCCGATCGAGAACGCGGCACCGGGGTTCTTGACGAAGTGGAACTGGAGGAGCTGCCCGAGGACCTGGACCTGTTGGCCCTCGTAGAGGTTAGCGACAACAAGGACCTTGGCGATCTGGTCGACGAGGTACACGCAGAGCGCGACCACGGCGAGGATCGCCAAGGCCCTGATGCTGACCTTGGTCCTCGAAGGACTAGCCTCCAAAGCCGGGGAAGACCGGGGGCTGTGCGCCCTGGTCCTGGCTGTTGGCGTCACCCGAGCCGGCGGGGACCGGGGTCGGCACGCTGCCGGTGCCCTGAGCCGGACGACCCTGCCCGAAACCGGACGGCGCGGCGGCGGGCTGGCTGTCGAGGTCGCGAAGCTGACCCTCGATGTAGCCCTTCAGGCCCTGACGGTAGTCGCGCTCGAAGGTGCGGAGCTCGTCGATGCGGCGCTCCAGACCGGTGCGCTCCTGGTCGAGTGCGCTGATCTGCGCACGCTGCTTGGACTCGGCCTCCGCGACGATGCGGGCGGCGGTGGCGTGGCCCTCCGCGATGAGCGCGTCGCGCTTCTCGACACCCTCGCGCACATGCTCCTCGTGGAGGCGGCGCGCGAGCTGGAGGAGGTTGTTGGTCGCGTTCGGGTCGTTCGCGTCGGTCGCACCACCGGCGGCGAACCCGGCAGCGGCACCAGCGGCGGCGGCCGGCGCGGCGGACGCCTGCTGCCGAGCGGTCTCGGCCTCGTGCTGCGCGGCGGCGAGGCGCTGCTTGAGCTCGTCGTTCTCCTGCTGGAGGCGCTGCACCTCGCCGTTGTCGGCGGCCGCGGCGGCTGCGACGGGAGCGGCCGGAGCGGCGCCGCCGCTGCGCTGCAGTTCGGCGATGCGGGAGTCGGCCGCGACGAGGCGCTGCTTGAGCTCGTCGCTCTCCTGGGTCAGACGACGCAGTTCGACGACGACCTCGTCGAGGAAGTCGTCGACCTCGTCCTGGTCGTAGCCCTCACGGAACTTCGTCGGTTGGAACCGCTTGTTGACTACATCTTCCGGAGTCAGCGCCATGGCAAGCCACCTTCGATCATGAAAAAGACGAACATTGAGTGCGTTCAGCCAACGCTAGCAAAGTGCGCCGCGAGAGCGCACTCCGCCGCACCCGTGGTGCGTCGGCCTCGACCACATTACAACGGGTGCGCGCCGCGCTCCGACACCGACGCTCGCCAACCTCCCAGGGAGGCCGCGCTCAGGTGAAGCTCAGGGTCACATACAAGCCGATGATGACGACGAGCATGGTGAGGCTCCAGCCGAAGTCGATCGCGACGGGCCCCATCGACAGCGGCGGGATGATCCGGCGGAAGAAGCGGATCGGCGGGTCGGTGACCACGTACGTGGACTCGGCGAGGACGAGTCCGAAGCCCCGCGGGCGCCATTGCCGTGCGAAGGTCCGCACCAGGTCGAGCACGAACCGCGCCCAGAGCACGAAGAAGTAGATCAGGAGGACGTAGTAGAGGACGTTCGCGATGATCGAGAGGACAAGCACGCTTCCAGTATGAACGACCGAGAATGCACGAAAGCGCACCGCCCGGCCGGACGGTGCGCTTTCGTACGGAGGCTGTCAGGCCTGCGCGAAGAAGGAGGCGTCGACGTCTGCGTCCTGGCCGCCGTGCTCTCCGGAGACCACGACGTGCGACGGGGAGAGCAGGAACACCTTGGGAGTCACCCGCTCGATCTTGCCGTAGAGGCCCTGCGAGAGGCCGCTCGCGAAGTCGATGAGACGGCGCGCGTCGCTCTCGCTCATCTGCGAGAGGTTGATGATCACCGGGATGCCTTCGCGGAAGGACTCGGCGATCGCCTGCGCGTCGCGGTACTGGCGGGGGTGGACTGTGAGGATCTCGTTCATTTCCTGTACCGAAACATTCCGTGCGGTGGACGATTTGCGCAGCGGGGTGACCGGAGCGCGACCGGCCACGGGGGCGACCGGAGCGGGGTGCGGGACGGGCTGGACGGGCGCAGGCGCAGGAGCTTCGCGGCGCGGCTGGTGCTGCGCCTGCTCCTGGGGCTGCTCGTCGAACTCCAGCTCCTCGTCGGCGAGGCCCAGGTAGACCATCGTCTTCTTCAGCGGGTTGGCCATGCGCTTCCTCCGTGTAGACCGGTGCGCCGACGCCTCGCACGCACTGTATGAACCTTCTCCCTTTCGAGATTAACCAAGGGTCGGCCGATTCCCGGTAATGGCCGTGCCGATCCGAAGGTGTGTCGCGCCGGCCGCGATCGCCTCGCGGTAGTCCTGCGACATCCCCGCCGAGATGGCGACGGCATCCGGCGCGAGTGTCCGGACGCGTTCGCTCGCCCGGCGCACCCGCTCGAAAGCGCGAGCCGGCTCCTCGTCCAGCGGCGCCACGGCCATGACGCCGAGCAGTCGCAGCCCCGGCGTCTCGAGCACCCGCTCGACCAGCGCTTCGAGGTCCCGGTCCGCCACGCCTCCGCGGCCGGGGTCGTCGGTGAGGTTGAGCTGCACGAACGCGTCGACCACGTCCTCCTCGGAGGCGAGTGCGTCGACAAGGGACGAGCGGTCGATCGAGTGGATCACCCGGGCGTAGCGCCGCACCTGGCGGGCCTTCTTGCTCTGCAGCTGCCCGACGAAGTGCCAGCGCAGGCCGAGGTCGGCGAGCTCGGTCGCCTTCTCCTGCGCTTCCTGGTGCCGGTTCTCCCCCACGTCCTGAACGCCGAGCGCCGCAAGCTCGCGCACGAGGGAGGCCGGGTGGAACTTCGTCACGACGATGGTCGTGAGCTCCTCCGGCGCGCGGCCGGCGGCCCTGGCGGCATCGGCGATACCGCCGCGGACCGCGGCCAGCCGCTCGGCGAGCGCGTTACTTGAGGAAGTCGGGGATGTCGAGGTCGTCATTCTCGTCGTCGAACGCCGGGTCCTTCTGGGCCGTCTCGGTGACCGGGGTCTCGCCGGTCGCGTGCCACTCCGTCGCGGGGGCCTCCACCTCGCCGGCCTCCACGATCGCGGAGGAGGAGGCGGCCGCCTCCTCGGGTCCCGTCTCGACGAAGGTCGAGCGGCGCGTGTCGGCCGCGGCCTGCACCGACTTCGGTTCGCCGCCGTCGAAGCCTGCCGCGATGACCGTGACGCGCACCTCGTCGCCGAGGGTGTCGTCGATGACCGCACCGAAGATGATGTTGGCCTCGGGGTGCACGGCCTCCTGCACCAGGCGGGCCGCGTCGTTGATCTCGAAGATGCCGAGGTTCGATCCGCCCTGGATGGAGAGCAGCACGCCATGGGCGCCGTCGATGGAGGCCTCCAGCAGCGGCGAGGCGACCGCCAGTTCCGCCGCCTTGATGGCGCGGTCGGCGCCGCGCGACGAGCCGATGCCCATGAGCGCCGAGCCTGCGCCCTGCATCACGGACTTCACGTCGGCGAAGTCGAGGTTGATGAGGCCGGGGGTGGTGATGAGGTCGGTGATGCCCTGGACGCCGGCGAGGAGCACCTGGTCGGCGGTGGAGAACGCCTCCAGCATGCTGATGCCGCGGTCGCTGATCTCCAGCAGCCGGTCGTTCGGGACGACGATGAGGGTGTCGACCTCTTCTTTGAGGCGCTGAACGCCGGACTCGGCCTGCTGCTGGCGACGCTTGCCCTCGAAGGAGAACGGCTTGGTGACCACACCGATGGTGAGCGCGCCGATCGACTTGGCGATGCGCGCGACCACAGGCGCGCCGCCCGTGCCGGTGCCGCCGCCCTCACCTGCGGTCACGAAGACCATGTCGGCACCCGCGAGCGCCTCCTCGATCTCCTCCGCGTGGTCCTCCGCCGCCCGGCGGCCGACCTCGGGGTCGGCTCCGGCGCCGAGGCCGCGGGTGATCTCGCGACCCACGTCGAGCTTCACGTCGGCGTCGCTCATGAGCAGCGCCTGGGCGTCCGTGTTGATGGCGATGAACTCAACGCCGCGCAGGCCGAGCTCGATCATGCGGTTGACGGCGTTCACGCCGCCGCCGCCGATGCCGACGACCTTGATCACGGCGAGGTAGTTCTGGTTTGCTGTCACTTCCGGCCTCCACGGGAACCTTCAACCTCAACTCGAGGCTTAAAGTTATGCTGAGTATGCAATTCTCAATTCGACGGTAGAGGCGCTTTGCCTCCACCCGCCGCAGCTTCCAGGCGTGTCGGCAAAGTGAGCCTCCAACCCGGTCATCCCGTCGTCACACTGTGCGGCGACGAGACGTCGTAGCGGCGCGCGTCGGGCGCTCCCTTCAGGAGCGCGGCGAGGTCCGCCGACTTGAGCGCGGAGTCCTCCGCGCTCCCCCAGACGACCGTCGCACCGCTGCCGCGCAGCGTGAACGACACGTCGTCCTTGGTCTTCGCCGAGATGGTGTCGACCCTCCCGAGCACGTCGGTGGGCAGCGACGCCAGCACGGCGGAGGCCGCGGCGAACCCGGAGTCGGCGTTCGCGTCGGCCGCCGCACCGGTGGCCGAGATCAGCGGGAAGTCCGCCGGCCGCGTCGCGCTCGAGGAGATCGGGACCTTCGCCTCGTCGACGAGCACGAACGCCGACCCCTGCTGCACGACGCCGATCGGCTGACGCTCGACGATCCGGACCACGAGAGTGTCGGGCGGATGGCTCTCGAGCGTGTAGCTGCGGATGAGCGGGAACCCCGCGAGGTCGCTCGAGATCTCGGCCTGATCGAGCAGGGCGAGCGGCTTGCCCACCTGGTCGTCGAGCTTCGTCGCGATCGCCGCGGGGTCGAGGCGCGAGGCGCCCACGACCTCCACGTGACGCAGGGCGAGCAGCGGGGAGAGTCCGACCAGCACGACGCCGAGCACCAGGGCCACGACCACGCCCGCCCCACCCAGCCAGAGCATCCGGCGATGGCGGGAGCGTTTGGTGAAGCGCCGCACCTCGCCGCGCTCGACGCGCTTGCGCTCGGCGCGCGCCGCCCGCAGAGCGCGGGAGATCTCGCGGTTGCTCGGGATGCGGCCGATCGCCGCGTCGGCGTAGCGCCGCGCGGCACGGTCCGCCTCGGATGCCTCGCGTGGCGTCTCGCGCTCCGGCTCGCGCGGCGTCGCAACGACGTCCTGACGCACGATCGGGATGGGCTCCGTGACCGTGCCGACCGCGGCCGGGCGCTCCGGCGAGCTCTCCGGCGAGCTCTCCGGCGCGGCGGGGGCCGGAGCGTCCGGCACGCCCGCGCGCGGCGCGACGGGCCGGTCGAAACCCTGGGGACGCTTCACCGGCGACTACTCCCGGACGCGGCGGAGCGAGTCGAGGAGCTGCGGGACGATGCGGTAGACGTCGCCGCAGCCGAGCGTGATGACGAAGTCGCCCTCGCGGGCGATGCTGGCCGTGTGGTCGGCGGCCGCCTGCCAGTCGGCGATGAACGCGACGTGCTCGGGATGCTCGAAGCGGTCGGCGACGAGCGCGCCCGTCACGCCCGGCTCCGGGTCTTCGCGCGCGCCGTAGACGTCGAGCACGACGGTCTCGTCGGCATAGGTCTCGAGCGTCTCGGCGAACTCGCGGGCGAACAGCCGGGTGCGGCTGTAGAGGTGGGGCTGGTGCACGGCGATGATGCGTCCGTCGCCCACGACCGTCCGCGCCGCCGACAGGGCGGCCGCGACCTCGGTCGGGTGATGCGCGTAGTCGTCGTAGACGCTCACGCCGCCCACGGTGCCGTGCAGCTCGAAGCGACGCTCGGTCCCCCCGAACTCGGCGACGGCGGCCAGCGCGGCGGCCGGGTCGAAGCCGAGGCCCGTCAGGACGGCGAACGCGCCGCCCGCGTTGATGGCGTTGTGCCGCCCTGGCACGCGCAGACGCGCCGCGTACTCCTCGCCCCGATAGCTCAGCGAGAACGCCACAGGTCCGTCGGTGACGATCGAGTGGACACGGACGTCTGCGTCCTCGGCCTCGCCGAAGGTGATCACGCGCTTGTCGGGAGCGACCTCGCGCAGCCGGCGGTGCACGTGGGTCGCGCCGGCGTCGTCCGAGGACACCACGACGAACTCGTCCGCCTCCTTCGCAAAGGTCACGAAGGCGTCCTCGAACGCCTCCAGCGAGCCGTAGTGGTCGAGGTGGTCGGGGTCGACGTTGGTGATCAGGGCGACGGCCGTGTCGTAGAGCAGGAACGAGCCGTCCGACTCGTCGGCCTCGACGACGAACAGCTCGCCGCTTCCGGTCTGCGAGCTCTTGCCGAGCGAGGCGATCACGCCGCCGTTCACGAAGCTGGGGTCTTCGCCGAGCCCGAGCAGGCCGGTGATGATCATGCCCGTGGAGGTCGTCTTGCCGTGCGCGCCGGCCACCGCGACGAGCCGCTTGCGGTTGATCAGCCACGCGAGCGCCTGCGACCGGTGGAGCACAGGGAGGCCCTTCTCGAGCGCCAGCTGGTACTCCGGGTTGTCCTGCCACAGCGCACCGGTGACCACGACCGTGTCGGCGTCGCCGACGTTCGCGGCGTCGTGGCCGATCGTGACGGTGGCGCCGAGCGCGCGCAGCGCGTCGACGTTCGCCGAGTGCCGGACGTCCGACCCGGTCACCGTGTGACCCGACTCCAGAAACAGACGGGCGATGCCGCTCATCCCCGAACCGCCGATCCCGACGAAGTGCACTGCACCCAGGTCGTTGGGGATGGTGGCGCTGAGGTCGGGTTTGATCGTCACAGGTGCTGCTTTCGGTCCGCGAGTCGGTTGAACAGAGTACAGGCTACGCGGCGAACCTCAGGATTCGGCCAGGGCACTCCGATTAGCGCAGCGCACTCCGATTAGCGCAGCGCACTCCGATTAGCGCAGCGCACTCCGGATCAGACCGACCATCCGGTCCGAGCCGTCGCGCACGCCCGTGGTCGCGGCCCGTCGGGCCATCTCGTCGACCGCCGGCCGATCCGCCAGCAGCGGAAGCAGGCGCCCGTCGACCCACGACGGGAGGAACTCCGCGTCGTCGACCAGGATTCCGCCTCCGGCCTCCACGACGCCGGCCGCGTTGAAGCGCTGCTCGCCGTTGCCGATCGGGAACGGCACGTACACCGCGGGAATGCCGAGGGCGGCGAACTCGCACACGGTCGCCGCTCCCGCCCGCGCCACGGCGAAGTCGGTCAGCGCGAAGGCGAGGTCCATGCGGTCGCAGTAGTCGAGGAGGCGGTAGTGCTCGATGCCCGGATCGCTCAGCTCGCCGCGGCCACCCTGGATGTGCAGCACCTGCCACCCGGCGGCCGTCAGGGCGGCTGCACGATCGGCGATGGTCCCGTTGAGGCGCCGGGCGCCGAGCGAGCCGCCGGTGACCAGGAGGGTCGGGCGGTCGTCGACCAGCCCGAACTCGTCGAGTGCGACGGGACGTGCTGCAGCACGGTCGAGCTCCTCGATCTCCGGTCGAAGCGGCATCCCCACGAAGCGGGCGTGCGGGAGTCGCGTGCCGTCGAAGGCGACGCCCACCCAGGGCGTCGAGCGTGCACCGAGGCGGTTCGCCAGCCCCGGTCGCGCGTTGGCCTCGTGGAGGGCGTACGGAACTTTCGCGCTGCGCGCGGCCGAGTACGCGGGGGCGGCGGCGTAGCCTCCGAAACCGACCACGACGTCGATGCCGCGATCGCGGATCAGGTCGGTCACCGAGCGCACCGCCCGGCGGTACTCGCCGGGGAACCGCAGTGCCGCACCGTTCGGGCGACGCGGGAACGGGAGCTTGGGGATGGTCGCGAGCTCGTAGCCGCGGGCCGGAACCAGCCGCGACTCCAGCCCCTCCTTCGTGCCCAGCACGACGACCTCCGCCGACGGGTCGTCGCGGCGCAGCCGATCGCCGACGGCGAGCAGGGGGTTCACATGGCCGGCGGTTCCTCCGCCGGCGAGGAGGTACCGGCTCACGCGGCGGACCCCGAACGGACGGCGGATCCCTTGGCACGACGGGCGTCGCGGGAGTTCTGGCGGGCGAAGGACAGCACGATGCCGATTGCGATCATGGAACTGATCATCGCAGTCCCTCCCGCAGAGATCAGTGGGAGCGGGACCCCGAGCACCGGGATGACGCCGAGCACGACGGCGATGTTCACGAACGCCTGGAAGATGAGCCACACCATGATCGCCGCGGTCGTGACGCGCGGGAACGGGTCGGTCGAGGAGTGGATGATGCGCAGGAAGACGATGGCGAGCATCACGAACAGCAGGAGCACGACCACCGCCCCGATGAGGCCGAGCTCCTCCCCGATGATCGCGAAGATGAAGTCGGTGTCGGCCGCGGGCAGCCACGACCATTTGGAGTGCGAGTTGCCGAGGCCCACGCCGAACACGCCCCCGGAGGCGAGCGCGTAGAAGCCGTTGTCGATCTGCCAGTTGACGTCCGGATTCGCGGCGCTCGCGCCGCCGAAGAGCGCGGCGATGCGTCCCATCCGGCTGGCGCTGGACATCGCGACGAACACCGCGACGACCGCGACCCCGGCCAGCCCGGCGAACAGGTAACGGACCCGCACACCGGCGAAGAACAGTCCACCGAGCACGAACGCGGCCATGACGACCGTCGTGCCGAGGTCTCCGCCGAGGACGACCAGGCCGATGGCGCCTCCCGCGATCGGCAGGATCGGCAGCGCCACGTGCCGCCAGTCGTCGATGAGATCCTGCTTGCGGGCCAGCACGACCCCGAGCCAGACGACCAGTGCGAGCTTGATGGCCTCCGACGGCTGCCCCACGAACCCGCCGACGCGGATCCAGTTGCGGTTGCCGCCGATCTCGACGCCGAGGGGCGTGACCAGCACCAGCAGCTGCAGGAAGCACGCGGCGCCGAGGATGAACCAGATCGAGCGCTTCCAGAACGTCATCGGGATGCGCGAGACGATGAACATCAGCGGGAGGCCGACGAGGGTGTACGCCCCTTGCGACCAGAACCGCGAGAAGAAGTTGTCGGTGTCGTTGTGCGACTCGACCGACGAGGACGACAGCACCATCACGAGCCCGAAGACCACCATGAACAGGGTGATGCCGAGCAGGAGGAAGTAGTCGGAGGACTCGCTGTTCATGGCGCGGCCCAGCGAGATCCGCGCCGTCAGGGCGCCGATCCGCGACTCGGGCTCGCGTTCGGAGTCGGAGCCGTCAGGCGCCGGGCGGAGCCGAGGCGGAGTCGTCGTCATCCGCCCCACCTCCAAAAAACTCGTTGACGGCCGCCTGGAAGAGGCGACCACGTTCTGCGTAGTCGGCGAACTGGTCCATCGACGCCGCCGCCGGCGCGAGCAGTACGGTGTCGCCCTCGCGGGCGAGACCGCCGGCCAGCCGCACCGCCGTCGGCATGACACCTTCAGTCTCGTCGGCGTCCACCTCCAGCACCGGCAGCCCGGGGGCGTGTCGCTCGAATGCCGCGAGCAGTGCGGAACGGTCCGTACCGATCAGGACGGCGCCACGGAGCCGGTCGGCGTGCGCCGCCACGAGCTGCTCGACATCGACACCCTTGAGGAGGCCGCCGACGACCCAGACGACGGAGGGATACGCACGAAGAGAGGCGTCCGCCGCGTGCGGGTTGGTGGCCTTGGAATCGTCCACCCAGCTGACACCCGCCTCCACGCGGACCAGCTCGATTCGGTGGGAGTCGAGCCGGAACGCCGTGAGCACATCGCGGACGACCTGCGGCTCGACGCCGTAGGAGCGCGCGAGGGCGCTGGCGGCGAGGATGTTCGCCACGACGTGCGGCGCGGCCAGCCCGGCCTCCGCCAGCTCGTCGAGCGTGGTGAGCTCGATGGCGCTGTTGCGGCGGTCCTCCAGAAAGGCGCGGTCGCACAGGATGCCGTCGACGATGCCGAAGTCGCTCGGGCCGGGCACGTCGAGACCGAAGCCGATGGCGCGGGCGCCCTCGACGACGTCCGCCTCCTCGACCATCCGGCGCGTCGTGAGATCGGCGCGGTTGTAGACGCACGCGACCTGGGCGTTGTCGTAGACCTTCGCCTTGGCGGCGATGTACGCCTCCAGCGAGCCGTGCCAATCGAGGTGGTCGTCCGCGATGTTCAAGCAGGCCGCCGAGTAGGGCGAGAGCTCGCCTCCGCGATTGCGGTTCACCCAGTGCAGCTGATAGCTCGACAGCTCGACCACGAGCACGTCGAAGCCCTGCGGATCGCGGATCGCGTCGAGCACCGGCACGCCGATGTTGCCGCACGGGGCGACGCGGGAACCGCCGGCGAGCAGCATCGTCGCCGTGAGCTGCACCGTGGTCGTCTTGCCGTTCGTGCCCGTGACGCAGATCCAGTCGGCGGGGCTTCCGTCGGGGCCGGTGACCTTGTCGCGGAGGCGCCACGCCAGCTCGATGTCGCCCCAGACGGCGACGCCCTCCTGCTCGGCCCAGAGCAGCAGCGGGTGGTCCCAGTGGAATCCGGGAGAGACGACGATGAGCTCCGGCGCGAATTCGACCAGCCGCCCAGGTGGGGCGCTCAGGTCGGGCTCTTCGAGCAGCTCCGCCCCGATGACCTCCAGCAGCATCGCGCGCTCGGCGTCGGCGCGGGAGGCCACCACGAGGACCTCGGCCCCGAGCTCGGCCAGCGTGTCGGCCACCGAGAAGCCCGTGACGCCGAGGCCGAAGACGGCGACCCGCAGCCCGCGCCAGTGGTGGTGCCAGCTGGTGAGGGCCTCCAGGCGTTCGCTGACCGACGTCACGTCGCGAGCCACTCGAGGTAGAACGAGCCGACGCCCGCGGCGACGAGGAGGCCGCCGATGATCCAGAAGCGCACGACGACCGTGATCTCGGCCCAGCCCTTCAGTTCGAAATGATGATGGATCGGACTCATCAGGAAGATACGTTTGCCGTGCGTGAGCTTGAAGTAGGCCCGCTGGACGATGACGGATCCGGCCTCGATGACGAACAGGCCTCCGATGAGCACGAGCAGGAGCTCGGTGCGGCTGAGGATCGCGAGGGCCGCAACAGCGCCGCCGAGCGCGAGCGAACCGGTGTCACCGAGGAAGATCTGGGCGGGCGACGTGTTCCACCAGAGGAAGCCGACCACCGCTCCCACGATCGCCGTGGCGACGATCGCGAGGTCGAACGGATCTCGCACGTCGTAGCACTTGGCGATGTTCTCGGGGTTTAGGGTGGGGCTGGCGCACGACTGGATGGACTGCCAGAACCCGATGATGATGTACGCGCCGATCGCCAGGATGCTCGCGCCGGACGCGAGACCGTCGAGGCCGTCCGTGACGTTAACCCCGTTGGAGGTGGCTGCGACGATGAAGTTGATCCAGATCAGGTAGAGCCCGTATCCGACGAGGACACCGATCACGCCGAACTTGGTGATCGAGCCGAAGTCGATGGGCAGGTCCCGGATGAACGAGACGCTCATGGTCGCCGGCGTGTACCCGCGCGAGTCGGGGAACCGGATGGCGAGGAACGCCCACACGGTCGCGACCACGACCTGGCCGGCGACCTTGGCCCAGCCCGTGAGCCCGAGGCTGCGCTCCCGGCGCGTCTTGAGGAAGTCGTCCACGAATCCGACGACGCCGAGGCCGACCATGAGGAACAGCACCAGCAGCGCGGACACGCTGGTCTCGTCGCCGGTGAGCAGGAGCGCTGTGAAGTAGCCGAAGAGCGTGCCCAGGATGACGACGATGCCGCCCATGGTCGCCGTTCCACGCTTGGCGTGGTGGCTCTGCGGCCCGTCGTCGCGGATGAACTGGCCCCACTGGAGGCGCCGGAAGAGCCGGATGAAAAGCGGAGTGAGGAACAGCGTGAACGCCATCGACAGCGCGCCGGAGGTCAGAAGGGCTCTCACGAGAAGAATTCTCCCAGTCGGTCGCCGAGGAACCGGAGCCCCGCGGAGTTGGACGACTTGACGAGCACGGTGTCACCGGCGCGCAGCGTCGAGGACAGGTGGTCGAAGGCCGCGTCCTGGGTCTCGAAGAACAGCGACTCGCCGTCCCACGACCCCTCGTTGATGGCGGTGATGTGCATGCGGCGGGCGGACGGCCCGACGATCACCAGCTGGTCGATCCCGAGGCGGACCGCGAGGAGTCCGATGCGGTCGTGCTCCTCACCGGAGAACTCGCCCAGCTCGCTCATCTCGCCGAGGACCGCGACGGTCCGCTCCCCCGGCTCGGCGATCTGCGCGAGGGTCTTGATGGCCGCGGCCATGGAGTCCGGGCTGGCGTTGTATGCGTCGTTGATGACGGTGACGCCGCGGGCGCCGCCGAGCACCTCCATGCGCCAGCGTTCAGCGCGCTGCACGGTCTCGAGCGCGGCCACGATCGAGTCGATGTCGACACCGAGCGTATGTGCGGCGGCGGCCGCCGCCAGGGCGTTCATCACGTGATGCTCGCCCAGCACCTGGAACTGCACCGGGCGGGACTCGCCTGCGCCCTCTCCGCCGTCGACGGCGGGCAGGTGCAGGGTGAACGACGTCCCGCGTGACGTCGAGCGCACGTCGGTGGCCCGCACGGCCGCGCGCTCGTCGAGGCCGAACCACACCACCCGGGCGACCGTCTTGTCCTCCATGGAGGCCACGCGAGGGTCGTCGAGGTTGAGCACCGCGACGTCGGACTCCAGCAGGTCGCTGACCATCTCGGTCTTGGCCGCGAGCGTCTTCTCGATGCCGCCGAACTCGCCGGCGTGAGCCAGGCCGACCTTGAGGACGATGCCGATGTCGGGACGCGCCATGCGCACCAGCCGGGCGATCTCGCCGATCCCGCTCGCGCCCATCTCGGCGACGAGGTACTGGGTCTCCTCCGTCACCTCGAGCATCGTGACCGGGGCCCCGACCTCGTTGTTGAAGGAGGCCCGAGGGGCGATGGTCGGGCCGAGCTGCTCGAGGATCGCGCGCAGCAGGTTCTTGGTGGTCGTCTTGCCGTTCGATCCGGTGACGCCGACGATCTTCAGGGTGCCGAGCGCGCGGACGCGCGCGATGACCTCGGTGGCGAGGTCGCCCAGAGCGACCACGGTGTCGGGCACGAGCAGCTGCGGCACCGGCAGGTCGAGGGCATGGTCGACGACGAGCAGCGCCGCGCCGGCCTCGACGGCCTGGGGAGCGAACAGGTGGCCGTCGGTGACCTCGCCCGGCTTGGCGAAGAAGATCGTGCCGGGCACGACCTCCCGCGAGTCGGTGGTGGAGAGGCCGTCGACCAGAGTCTCGGGCGTCGCAGCAGTGCCGTCGGGCAGCAGGGCGCCGTCGAGCAGCAGAGTGCCGCGGGTCGCGGCGGCGATCTCGGCGAGAGTGAGGGCGATCACTACAGCCACCCGGCCTCTCGCAGCGCCAGTCGCGCATCGTCGCGGGCCGAGTACGGGAGGCGCTGGCCGGCGACCTCCTGATAGTCCTCGTGGCCCGGGCCGGCGTAGAGCACCACATCGCCTTCGCCGGCGAGGGCGAGGGCGGCGCGGAAGGCGGCGCGCGGGTCGGCGATCTCGTAGAGCTCCGCGTCGGGAACGGCGGCACGGGCGCCGTCGAGGAGGGCGGCGCGGATCACGGCCGGGTCCTCGGAGCGGGGGTGGAAGTCGGTGATGACGACCGCGTCGGCGCCGCGGGCAGCGATCGCGCCCATGTCGGCGCGCTTGGTCGTGTCGCGGTCGCCGTCGGCGCCGAACACCATGACGATCCGCCCGTCGGTGACCCGGCGCAGCGCGTCGAGGAGCGCCTGGAACGCGTCAGGTGTGTGGCCGTAGTCGATGAAGACGACAGGGCCGTGCTCGCCGGAGAGGCGCTCGGTGCGGCCGGGGACGTACGCGTCGATGCCGCCGTCGCGGTGGAGGGCGGCGCCGATGGCGTCGAGATCGTACCCGGACTCCACGAGCATGACGATCGCGAGCGCGGCGTTCGCGGCGTTGTAGGCGCCGAGCAGCGGCACCCGGGTCTCGAGGCGGCGGCCGTCGGGACCCGCCAGCTCGAACGCCGTCTCGGTGAGCGTCTCCTCGACGACCGTGAGCGTCCAATCGGCGTCGACGCCGGGAACGCTGGCCAGCGTGGAGACCTGGATGCGCGACTGCTCGACGAGAGCACGACCCCACTCGGAATCCACGGTGACGACCCCGCGGCGGGCACGGTCGGGCTGGAACAGCTCGAGCTTGGCGGCGAAGTAGTCGTCCATCGCGGCGTAGTCGTCGAGGTGGTCGTGGCTGAGGTTGGTGAAGCCGACGACGTCGAACTCGATCCCGTCGACGCGGTGCCGGCTCAGCGCCTGCGCGGACACCTCCAGCGCGACGGCGCGGACGCCCTCCTCGCGCATACGAGCCAGCAGAGCGTGCAGCTCGCTGGCCTCGGGGGTGGTGAGCTTGCTCGTGATCGCGTGCTCGCCGATCCGGCGCTCCGCCGTCGACGACAGGCCGGCGACGACGCCGAGCTGGCCGAGGATCGCGTAGAGCAGGTAGACGACGCTCGTCTTGCCGTTCGTGCCCGTGACGCCGAACAGCGTCGCCGCGTTCTCGTCGGTGCGGTAGATCCACGCGGCGACCGCGCCGAGGGCGGCGCGCGGGTCGGAGGTGACGATGACCGGGAGGCCGGAGTGGGCGGCGAGCTGCGCGCCCGCCTCGTCCGTGAGCACGGCGACGGCTCCCGCCTCGGCGGCGGCCGCGGCGAAGCTCGCGCCGTGCGCGTTCTTGCCTGGAACGCCGACATAGAGATCGCCTGGCTCGACCGCCGAGCTCGCGAGGGCGGCGCCGGTGACCTCGACGGCGTCGAGATCACCCCGCACGTCCAGCCCGAACTCCGCGACCAGCTGGGCGAGCGGGCGGGCGACGGGATGCTCGGGGCGCAAAGAGGAGGGCGCCGGTCCTGTCACGGGGCTCACTTTCAGTAGACGGGCAGTGCTCAATCGGCCGTTCTCAGTAGTACGGCGGGTAGTCGGCCGGGCTCGACGTCGAAGGCTTCACCCGGTAGGTCTTCAGCACCTGACTCATGATCGTGTGGAACAGCGGAGCGGCGGCTGCCGACGAAGTAATGGTAGTCGGGAACCCGAGGTTGACCGAAACGACGTACTGCGGGTCGTCCACGGGCGCGACGCCCATGACCGACACGTAGTACGACGGCAGGTAGCCTCCCTTGCCGTCCGCCTGCTGGGCCGTTCCGGTCTTCGCGGCGACGCGGTAGCCGGGGATCTGCAGCTGCTTAGCGAGCTCGCCCTTGGTGGTCACCGACTCCATCATCCCGAGCGTGGTGTTGGCGGCGTCGGCCGAGACCACCCTCACGGGCGTGGGCTTCGGGACGTCGGTCACGGTGCCGTCGGCCTGCTTGCAGCCCTGGACCATGGTCAACGGGATGCGGGTGCCCCCGTTGGCGAGCGCCTGGTATGCGCTCACCATCTGCAGCTGCGTCGCCGAGACGCCCTGGCCGAACATCGTCGCGTACTTGGTCTGGTCGTCCCAATCCTTGACCGGGTTCAGCTGGCCGGAGGACTCGTCGGGGTACGGGAGGCCGGTGTCGGACCCGATGCCGAACTTCTTGAGGTAGTCGTAGCGGGTCTGATCGGACAGGCGCTGGCCGAGCTGGGACATCCCGGTGTTCGACGACATCATCAGCACGCCCGTCAGCGTGAGCCGCAGCGGGTCGTGGTACCCGGAGTCGTGGAGGTCCGCTCCCTTGCCGGACTTCCACTCGTAGGGCGCGAGCACCTGGCTGGTCGGGTTCGCCTTGCCCTGATCGATCAGCATCGCCGCGGTGAGCGCCTTGAAGGTCGACCCGGGCTCACGCGGGTCGGTGAGGGTCTGGAGCCGCCAGTACGACGGGTCGGTCGCGTCGATGTTGTTCGGATCGAGCGCGGGCCATTGGGCGACCGCCTTGACCTTGCCGGTCTTGGCCTCCACCACCGTCACGTAGCCGAACTTCGACCCGGTCGCGGCGACCTGCTGCGCGAGAGTCTGCTCGGCGAACCACTGGAGGTCGCTGTCGACGGTGAGCTCGAGCGTCCCGCCGTCCTTGGCCTTGCTCTGCACGACTGTGCTGCCGGGGATGGCCACGCCGTCGGCGCCGCGCTGGTAGGTCTCCACACCGTTCTCGCCCGCCAGACAGCCGTTCTCGCTGTTCTCGAGGCCGCCGTTGCCCGCTTGCGAGACATAGCCGATCAGGTTGCCGGCCACCGCCCCGTTCGGGTAGCTGCGCGCTTGGGTCTTGCTGAAGGTCAGCCAGGGGTACGGGAGCTTGGCGAGCTTGTCGAAGACGGTCACGTCCATGCCGGACTTGATCAGCACGTACTTCGACTTGGCGTTCGCCTTGAGCGCGTCGTCGAACAGCTTGACGACCGCGTCGCCGCCCTGACCCGTGATGGCGCCGATCTTCGCGGCGGCCTCCACCATCTTGTCGCGGCCTCCCGCGATCGCATCGGACGGGGACGCCTGCGCCGTGTAGGTGTAGATGGTCGTCGCGAGGATCTTGCCGCTCGCGTCGACGATGTCGCCGCGGTTGCCGTAGAGGACGTTGGAGTCCTCCTTGGCGTTCACCGAGGCCCGTTGGAGGGCGTCTGCCCTCACCACCTGGATGTCGACGAGTTTGCCCCCGAGGATGGCGACGAACGCCGCGACGGCGACGACGGTCAGGGCCGTCCTCCGCCGCAGCATCTTCCTGTTGAGCATTGAAGGCCCGTCCCGTCGGCTAGCGCGTCAGTGTCCGTGTCAGTGCGTCACCGGTGTCGGCAACGCTCCCTGCAACGGTACGGACGGCTTGGGCGGAGTCGTGGATGCCGCTCCCGTGCTTGCGGAACTCCCAGCTTGCGTCGCCGCGGGCTGTCCCGCGACCAGTGGGACGCCGTTCAGCTGCGAGTTGGGCACCAGGTTGCCCTGGCCTCCGGTCACGGTGCCCGCGGCGCCGTTCGCCGCGACGGGCGCGCCGAGGACCGCGCCGTCGGAGAGCCGCAGGTAGGCGGGGTTGCTGTTGCTGACCATGCCGAGCGCGTTCGCGTTCGCGGCCAGGTTCTGCGGCGATGTCAGCCGGTTGAGGTCCTCCGAGGCGGCTTGGTAGCTGCGCTGCAGCTCCGTCTGCGTGGTCTGCAGGGAGCTCAGCTGGTACGCGCCCTGCGACACGCCGATGCTGAGGAGCAGCTGGGCCACCACGATCACGAGCAGAGCCGAGACGGCCGTGATCGCGTACAGCGTGCGGGGACGGGCCCTGCGCTGACTGCGGGTGGAGACGACCTCGAGGTGCGTGCGGCGCTCGCGTTCCGGCCGTTCCGGCCGCTGCGGCCGATCGAGTGCCGGCTCCTCCAGCAGGGGCGCTGTCGCGGCGGTGGAGGCCGGCACGTGCCAGCTCATGGTCGGACGCCGACGGACGCCCACCCCCAGGGTGTTGCTGCTCACGAGCCCCTCCTCACTCGTTCGGCCGCGCGCAGACGCACGGGTGTCGCTCTCGGATTGCGGGCCTTCTCGTCATCGTCGGCGAGCTCGGCCCCGCGGATCAGGAGCTTCAGCTCCGGCTGATGCTCCGGCAGCTCGACCGGGAGCCCGGCAGGTGCGCTGGAGCGCGACCGGGTCTGGAGCTCGCGCTTGACGATGCGGTCCTCCAGCGACTGGTACGACTCCACGACGATGCGGCCGCCCACCTCGAGCGCGTCGATCGCGGCCGGGATCGCACGCTCCAGCACCGCCAGCTCCTGGTTCACCTCGATGCGCAGCGCCTGGAACACGCGCTTGGCCGGGTGGCCCTGCCGCTGCACCGCGGCGGGCGTCGCCTTCTGCAGGATGTCCACCAGCTGGCCGGAGCGCACGATCGGAGCCGACTGCCGCTCCTCGACGATGCGCCGCGCGTACCGCGCCGCCAGCTTCTCCTCGCCGTAGTCGCGGAAGATGCGCCGCAGGTCGGCCTCGGAATACGTCGCCAGCACCACCTCGGCGGTCAGCTCGCTCGTGCCGTCCATCCGCATGTCGAGCGGTGCGTCCTTCGAGTAGGAGAAGCCGCGCTCGACGCGGTCGAGCTGCAGGGACGAGACGCCCAGGTCGAAGAGCACGCCGTCGATCCGGTCGATCCCGAGGCCGTCGAGGGCCTCCAGGATGCCGTCGTACACCGTGTGCACCAGGTGCACGCGGTCGCCGAAGCGCTCCAGCCGTGCTCCCGCGATGGCGAGCGCCTCGGGATCGCGGTCGAGGCCGACGAGCACGGCATCGGGGAAGCGCTCCAGCACGCCGGCGGAGTGGCCTCCCATGCCGAGGGTGGCGTCCACGAAGATCGCGCCCGGCTTCGCGAGCGCGGGCCCGAGGAGCTCGATGCAGCGTTCCAGGAGAACGGGGGTGTGGATGTCGTCCGTCATGTCCGCACCGGGAGGATCGTGCCCCTGGATCCGGATCCCCATCCATTCCGACCTGCCACCGGGGAAGTGGTGTCAGGGCGTATGGCTGGGAGTCCGACGCCAGGCGCTAGAACAGTCCCGGGATCACCTCCTCTTCCGTGTTCGCGAATGCTGCCTCCTGCTCGGCGAGGTAGGTCTCCCATGCCTCGGCATCCCATATCTCGGCGCGGCTGCCCGCGCCGATCACGACCAGGTCTCTGTCGAGGCCGGCGTACGACCGCAGCGGTGTCGGGATGGTGACCCGGTTCTGCTTGTCAGGAACCTCTGCGCTCGCCCCCGAGAGGAACACGCGCAGGTAGTCCCTGGCCTGCTTGCTGGTCACCGGCGCCTGCCGGATCTTCTCGTGCAGGGACTCGAACTCCCGCTGCGAGAAGACGTAGACGCAGTGCTCCTGACCGCGGGTCAGGACGAGGCCGGATGCGAGCTCATCCCGGAACTTGGCCGGCAGGATGATCCGCCCTTTCTCGTCCAGCTTGGGGGCATAGGTGCCGAGGAACATCGGTCCCACCCCCACTCTCCCGGCCACGGTCGCGGTACGCCTCCACTTTACTCCACTTCCAACCACAAAATCAGCCCAATCGGCTGTTTTGCCCCGTTTAGGGGTGTTAAAAGCCCGTGAATCCGCGGCAGAAGGCGGTGGAGGGAAATGGAGCGGGCTGGAGTGCCGAGGGAGCTTCGAAGGCACGAAAAAGGGCCGATCCGAAGATCGGCCCTGAGAAAGGGTGCGCTGTGGAGTGCGGTGGAGGGGCTAGCTCTGCCCGTCCTGCCGCTTGTCCCAGCGGTCGTTCATGCGATCCATGAAGCCGGGCTGCCCGCGCGTCGGCTTGCCCGACTTGCCCGCCGCGGCGGCGTCAGGATCGATCGCGACGCGTTTGCCCGGGGCGATGGCCAGCAGCACACCACCGAACATCACGACGAAACCGAGGATTCCGACGATCGGCAGCTGCACGAACACGCCGGTCACCAGCACGGCGACGCCGACGACGGCGACGAGGACGCCGAGGACGATCGAGCGATATGCAGGTCGTGCCCGCTTGCCTCCCACCTTGGCGACGAAGTCTGCGTCGTTCTGGTAGAGACTGCGTTCCATCTCTTCGAGGAGGCGCTGCTCATGTTCTGAAAGCGGCATCCGGATCCCCCTCTTTCTTGCGGGTTCTAGGCGTTGTGTGGCTGATTGTAGCCGCACCACTCTGACTAGGCTATACGTGTGTCCGAAAGCATCCGATTCGTCGACCTCATCCAGTCAAGAATCGATGGATTCTTCGATGCGCGTGCATCCATTCTCGTCTCCATCGCCGATGAACTCTCCCCGATCGCGGCTTTTTCGAGGGATTTTCTCAGCGGCGGCAAGCGCTTCCGTGCGCTCTTCTGCTTCTGGGGCTGGCAGGCGGTGCGCACCACCGGTGAGGAGGCCGCCAGCGGGCCGGTCACGGCGGGCGGTCCGCTCGACGGTGTCGTCTCCGTCGCCTCGGCCCTCGAGCTGTTCCACGCGGCTGCGCTCGTGCACGACGACCTCATCGACAACTCCGACACGCGTCGCGGGAAACCGTCGGCCCACCGGCGCTTCGAGCACCTGCACGAGCAGGAGGGCTGGCAGGGCTCCGGCGCCTCGTTCGGCACGGGCGCCGCGACGCTGCTGGGCGACTACCTCCTCATCCTCAGCGACGAGCTCTTCGACGAAGGACTCACCCAGACGGTGAGCGCCTCCGCCCGCCGGTCGGCCCGCGCCGAGTTCAACCGGATGCGACTGGACGTCACGGCCGGCCAGTACCTCGACATCTTCGAGGAGATCGGCTGGGCGGGCAGGCCCGATGCGGACCAGCTCGCCCGCGCGGAGCGCGTCATCGTCTACAAGTCAGCGAAATACTCCATCGAGTCACCCCTGCTGATCGGCGCCAGTCTCGCGGGCGCGACCGTCGGGCAGCTCGACGCCCTCCGCCGTTTCGGCCTCCCGCTCGGCATCGCCTACCAGCTGCGCGACGACCTCCTCGGCGTCTTCGGCGACGCGGATGTCACCGGCAAGCCGAGCGGGGACGATCTGCGCGAGGGCAAGCGCACGGTGCTGATCGCCCTCACCCGGCAGGCGGTCCCCGCGGGGGCGCGTGCGACCCTCGACGAGCTGCTCGGCGACCCGGACCTCACGCCGCAGCAGATCGAGACCCTGCAGATGACCATCCGCGAGTCCGGCGCCGTCGAGAAGGTGGAGCGGATGATCGCCGAGAACGTCGACCGCGCGATCGAGGCGCTCGACGGCGCGCCGCTGGGCGCCGCGGCGCGCGCGCAGCTGCGCGACCTCGCAGTGACGGTCACGCGACGCACCTACTGAGCCGGGCGCGCTGAACCGGCCGCTCGCGAAGGTGGTGGCTCAGGCCAGCGCCTGGGCGACCCTCCGCACCTCGGCCTTGCGACCGGCGCGCAGCGCCTCGATGGGCGCGGTGCCGAGGCTCTCGTCGTCGGACAGGAGCCAGTCGACGGCCTCCTCGTCGTCGAAGCCGTTGTCCGCGAGGACGATCAGCGTGCCATGGAGCTCGCTGAGGGGCTCGCCGTCGCGGAGGAAGACGGCCGGCACTTTGAGCACGCCGTCGACGCGCTTCGCCGCGAGATGACGGTCTTCGATGAGGCGGCGCACCCGGCTGACACCGAGTCCCAGCTGCTCCACAAGGTCGGGGATGGTGAGCCACTCGGTGGCCTGGACCTGCTCGTTCACAAGGACAAGCGTGCCACGACCGCGCGGCGAGCACGAGTCGGGACGAATGTTACGGTCATATTAACTGATGTCACATCCGTCACACTGGTTGACTCCTTACTCAAGGTGTGTCAGCGTGGGGAACGGCTTTGTCACTCACAAGGGGGTCGACCATGTCTGCGATCGAGAGCACGAAGCGTCCGCGACGGCCGCATGGCCGAGCGCGCGGCATGCTGGGCACCGTCCCGATCGCCGTCGCCGGCTCCATCGCCGTCACCCTCAACCTGTTGACCCCCGCGCACGCGGCCGCCGAGGCCGAACGCGAACGCGCGCCCGAGAAGAGCGACGCCACCGGGCCGCAGATCAGGATCACCGGCTCGTTCGGCCAGACCGCGACAGCGGCCTCCCCCGCCCAGACCGACACCGCCGCGGCGCCCGCGAGCTACCGCGTGCAGACCGGTGACACGGTCTCCACCATCGCCTCGCGCTTCGGCCTCTCGACCGCGGCCGTCCTCGCGCTCAACGGGCTCAGCTGGAAGAGCCTCATCTTCCCGGGGCAGATCCTCGCCCTCGGCGGCGCGGCGGCACCGGCGCCTGCGCCTGTGCCCGCCCCGACTCCGGCCCCGGCCCACGCGCCGTCTGCGACCTCGTACACGGTCGTGCGCGGCGACACGATCAGCGGGATCGCCGCCAAGTTCGGCCTGCACACAGCGGCCGTCCTCAGCGCCAACGGGCTCACCGGCGCGAGCGTCATCTTCCCCGGTCAGCGCATCGCCATCCCCGGCGTCGCGACCGCGGCGGTCGTCACGCCGAAGCCGGTCGCCGCTCCTGCGCCCGTCGTCACGGCGCCGGCGCCCGCTCCCGCACCCGCCATCCAGCCGGGGCAGGTGGTGGCGCTCACCGACGAGATGCGGGCCAACGCCTCCCTGATCGTGCGGATCGGAAAGCGGGAGGGCGTGCCCGCCCAGGGCATCGTCGTCGCGCTCGCGGCCGCGGCCCAGGAGTCCGGCCTGCGCAACGTCCGGTACGGCGACCGCGACTCGCTCGGGCTGTTCCAGCAGCGGCCGAGCACCGGCTGGGGCACCCCGGACCAGGTGCTCGATCCGACCCGCGCGACGCTCGCGTTCTACGGCGGCGCGAACAACCCCAACAAGGGACGGACGCGCGGGCTCCTCGACATCCCCAACTGGCCGGCGATGAGCGTCACCCAGGCCGCACAGGCCGTCCAGATCTCCGCATTCCCCGACGCGTATGCGAAGTGGGAGGCCTCGGCTCGCGCATGGCTCGCCCAACTCGGTTGAGCCGAAGGTCACAGCAGGGTCACAGCCCCGCAGCACACCGGTGTTTTGCAGAGTTCACGCACCCGCCGTTCCCTAGACTCGATCTGTGACCACGAGCCAAACCGACCCGATGATCGGACGTCTGATCGACGGCCGCTATCAGGTGCGCTCGCGGATCGCCCGAGGCGGCATGGCCACGGTCTACCTCGCCACCGATCTGCGCCTCGAGCGCCGGGTCGCGATCAAGATCATGCACGGCCACCTCGCCGACGACAACACGTTCAAGAGCCGGTTCGTGCAGGAGGCGCGCTCGGCCGCGCGACTGGCGCACCCCAACGTGGTCAACGTGTTCGACCAGGGCCAGGACTCCGACATGGCCTACCTGGTCATGGAGTACCTCCCGGGCATCACGCTGCGCGACCTTCTCAAGGACTACGGCAAGCTCACCCCCGAGCAGACCATCGACATCATGGAGGCCGTGCTCAGCGGCCTCGCCGCCGCCCACAAGGCCGGCATCGTCCACCGCGACCTCAAGCCCGAGAACGTGCTGCTGGCCGACGACGGCCGAATCAAGATCGGCGACTTCGGCCTGGCACGCGCCGCGAGCGCGAACACGGCGACCGGTCAGGCACTCCTCGGCACCATCGCCTACCTCTCCCCCGAGCTCGTGACCCGCGGCGTCGCCGACGC
This sequence comes from Leifsonia sp. Leaf336, assembly GCF_001423695.1. GTDB lineage: Bacteria > Actinomycetota > Actinomycetes > Actinomycetales > Microbacteriaceae > Leifsonia. The sequence continues at coordinate 1,273,533 of NZ_LMOZ01000001.1, read as the reverse complement.
GCGCAGCGACATCTACGCGCTCGGCATCATGATGTACGAGATGCTCACCGGCACGCAGCCGTTCCACGGCGAGCAGCCGATGCAGATCGCCTACCAGCACGCCAACGACCCGGTGCCCGCTCCGAGCAGCGTCAACCCGGCCGTGCCTCCGGAGCTCGACGAACTCGTCCTGTGGGCCACCGAGAAGGACCCGGACCGGAGGCCCTCCGACGCCCGCGAGATGCTGGACCGCTTGATCGAGGCCGAGAAGTCCATCCGCGGCGACGCCGTGATGCAGCCCACCATGGTGCTGCCTCCGGCCTTCGCTGTGAACGACGGGGACACCCAGATCATCAACCCGGCCATCCGCCAGCAGGTCGCCTCGACGACGCCCACCGCGACGGACACCCTGACCCATGCCGCGCGTCGCCGCCGCGGCAAGGGCTGGTGGCTCTTCGCCCTCGTCCTGGTGCTCGCGGCGGTCGCCGGAGGGACGGGCTGGTACTTCGGCTCTGGCCCCGGATCGCTGGTCACCGTGCCGAACCTCGTCTCGCAGGCCCCCGCCGCGGCGACCGCCACGCTCACGAACCTCGGTTTCAAGACGGCGCAGGCGCAGGAGTACAGCGTCACGGTCCCCGCAGGTCAGGTGTCCAGCACCGATCCGAAAGCCGGCTCGGCCGCGGGCCGGGGCAGCACCGTCACGCTGCGCATCTCCCAGGGGCCCAAGCCCGTGACGATCCCGGCGCTGGCCGGCACGTCGCTCGACGCGGCCAAAGCCGCGATCACGGGCGTCGGCGCCAAGGTGGGCGACACCGTCCAGCAGTTCGACAGCAAGGTGCCGGCGAACACCGTCATCTCGGCGACCCGCGCGTCCGACGGCAGCGACATCTCCGGAGGCGGCGGCTACTTCGACGCGGCGACGGTGAACCTCGTCGTGTCGGTCGGTCCCATCCCCGACGTCGCCGGCATGTCGGTGAGCTCGGCCACGGCGGCGCTGCAGAAGGTCGGTCTCCAAGGCACCGCTGGCCCGCAGAGCTACAGCGACACGGTCGACAAGGGCGACGTGATCTCGGCACAGCCGCAGAAGGACGGGCCGGTACGGCCGGGCGACACGCTGGCGCTCGAGACCTCCAAGGGCCCCGAACCGGTGCCGGTGCCCGATGTCGTCGGCCAGACCTGGGTCGAAGCGAAGAAGGCCCTACAGAACGCCGGCTTCAAGCTCGACTACGACCCGAACGCAGATGTCGTGCCGTCTCTCGCAGTGGTTGCAAGCACCGACCCGGCCGCGACGACAGCGGTTGCGAAGGGCACCAAAATCAAAGTTACGTTCAAGCCTCTCTTTGGCTGAGTACTCAAAACCTCGAAGGGCACGTCGTCGTCACTTCTCGGCGTGAGATGCGACAACGACGTGCCCTTCAGCAGTCGTTCGTGACGGGTCAGCCCTGGCTGAGCTCCTCGGCCACGAGGAAGGCGAGCTCCAGCGACTGCATGTGGTTCAGGCGCGGGTCGCAGAGCGACTCGTAGCGCGTCGCCAGCGTCGCCTCGTCGATGTGCTCCGAGCCGCCCAGGCACTCGGTGACGTCGTCACCCGTGAGCTCGACGTGGATGCCGCCGGGGTGCGTGCCCGCCGCGCGGTGCGCCTCGAAGAAGCCCTTCACCTCGTCCACGACGTCGTCGAACCGACGCGTCTTGTAGCCGTTCGGTGTGGTGAGCCCGTTTCCGTGCATCGGGTCGGTCACCCAGAGCGGGTTCGCGTCCGAGCGCTTCACGGCCTCCAGCAGCGGCGGCAGCGCGTCCCGGATCTTGCCGGCGCCCATACGGGTGATGAACGTCAGCCGGCCGGGCTCGCGCTCAGGGTCGAGCGCGTCGATGAGCCGGCGCATGTCGTCGGCCGTCGTCGTCGGGCCCAGCTTGACGCCGATCGGATTGCGGACCCGCGACAGGAAGTCGACGTGCGCGCCGTCGAGGTCGCGGGTGCGCTCGCCGATCCAGACGAAGTGGGCCGACGTGTTGTACGGCGTGCCGGTGCGCGAGTCGATGCGCGTCATCGGGCGCTCGTAGTCCATGAGCAGCGCCTCGTGGCTGGAGTAGAACTCCACCCGCGTGAGCTCGTCGAAGTCCGCTCCCGCGGCCTCCATGAACTTGATGGCGCGGTCGATCTCGCGGGCGAGGCCCTCGTAGCGCTGGTTGGCCGGGTTGGCCGCGAAGCCCTTGTTCCAGCTGTGCACCTCGCGAAGGTCGGCGAACCCACCCTGTGTGAATGCGCGGATGAGATTCAGCGTGGAGGCCGCCGTGTGGTAGCCCTGGACGAGCCGGCGCGGATCGGCGGCGCGCGACTCCGGCGTGAAGTCGTAGCCGTTGACGATGTCGCCACGGTAGGCGGGCAGCGTCACGTCGCCGCGGGTCTCGGTGTCGCTGGAGCGCGGCTTGGCGAACTGCCCGGCCATGCGGCCCATCTTGATGACCGGCACCGACGCGCCGTAGGTGAGCACGACAGCCATCTGCAGGATCGTCTTGACCCGGTTGCGGATCTGGTCGGCGGTCGCCCCGGCGAAAGTCTCTGCGCAGTCGCCGCCCTGCAGCAGGAACGCGTCGCCCTGCGCCGCACGCGCGAGTCGCGAGCGCAGCTGGTCCACCTCGCCGGCGAACACCAGCGGAGGCAGCGTCGCGATCTCGGCCGACGCCGCGGCCGCGGCCTCCGGGTCGGGCCAGGTCGGCTGCTGCTTGATCGGGAGCGTGCGCCAATAGTCCAGACCCTCGATCACGGAGTCGTCAGCTTTCACGACGGGATCTGTGGTCTGCAGCACTGTTCTGTTCCGCTCGGTCGGATGGAAGGGGGATAACCGAGCCTATCGCGCCGGACAGGGGTCGTGCGCCGAGCGAGCGGATTGTGACGGGCGCACGCAGCGCGCGATCAGGTGAGCGCCGCGCGCTTCTCTTTCACAGTGCTCGCGTAGACGTCCACGTACTCCTGGGCGCCGAGAGCGTGCAGCGCGTACATGATCTCGTCGGTGACCGAGCGCAGGATGAAGCGGTCGCCCTCCATGCCCTCGAACCGCGAGAAGTCGAGCGGCTCGCCGATGATGATGCCGATGCGGCCGATGTGCGGCAGGCGTTTGCCGATGGGCATGATCTCGGCCGTGTCGACCATCGCGACCGGGACGACAGGGACGCCGGCCTCCAGGATCATGCGGGCGACGCCGGTGCGCCCCCGGTACAGCTTGCCATCGGGGCTGCGGGTGCCCTCCGGGTAGATCCCGAGGATCTCGCCCCGCGCCAGCACGGCGAGCCCGGTGTTGAGCGACGCCTCGGAGGCCTTGCCTCCCGAGCGGTCGATCGGGAGCTGACCGGTGGCGTTCATGAACGCCTTGGTGGCCCAGCCCTTCAGGCCGCGCCGGGTGAAGTAGTCGCTCTTGGCGAGGAACGAAACGTGCCGGTCGACGACCAGCGGCAGGAAGATCGAGTCGATGAACGAGAGGTGGTTGCTGGCGAGGATGACGGCGCCGTCGGCGGGCACATTCTCGATCCCGACGACCCAGGGACGGAAGATGCCGCGCAGGATCGGACCCGCGATCAGGTTCTTCATCAGCCAGTAGAACATCGAACGAAAGCCTAGTGCCCTGCGCGGCGGCGCGGGAGGTTCGTCAGAGCGCGGCGTGGACGCGCGCGAGGTCGGCGGCGCCGACCACACCGGCGTCGTTCACCAGCTCGGCGATCTTGAACTCCGGCTCCGGGTGGAACCCGCGTGCGGGCAGGTTCTCGAGGTACGCCAGCCGGATCGGCTCGAGCAGCAGCTCACCGGCCTGGGCGACGCCGCCTCCGAAGACGAAGAGCTGCGGGTCGAGCACCGCGCCGAGGCTCGCACAGGCCTGGCCGAGCCAGTCGCCCAGCTGGCGGAGGGCGGCGAGGGCGCCCGGGTCGCCGGCCATGATCAGCGCGGAGATGTCGGAGCCAGTCAGCGAGCCGTTTCGGCTGCGGACGTCGGCGAGCACCTGACCGATTCCGCCCGCGTCGGCGAGTTCGTTCGCCATCCGCTGCAGCGCACGCCCGGAGCCGTACTGCTCGATGCACCCGTGGGCACCGCAGCCGCAGGGCAGGCCGCCGGGGACGACGCGCATGTGACCGATCTCGGCGCCGGCGCCGAAGCCGCCGCGGAACAGCCGGTCATTGCTCACGATCGCGCCGCCGACGCCGGTGCCGATGGTCAGGATGACCATGTCGCTCACCAGACGCCCCGCCCCGTAGCGGAACTCGGCCCAGCCTGCCGCGTTGGCGTCGTTCTCGATGATGACGGGGAGGTCGATCCGCTCCTCGAGCTTCTCTCGGAACGGCTCGTGCCTCCAGTTGATGTTGGGGGCGTAGTACACGGTCGACTGCGCGGCGTCGATGAAGCCGGCCGCTGCGACACCGGCACCCGCGATCTCCTCCGGCCCGTCGGAGAGGCGCTCGATCATCGCGACGACCGCGTTCTCGATCTCTTCCGGACGGCTGGCATCGGTGGGCACGCGGTCTTCGCGGACGATGGCGCCGAGCTCGTCGACGACGGCGCCGGCGATCTTGGTCCCGCCGATGTCGATTCCGATGGCGTGCACAGGCGAGCCCCTTCCGGGTTGGCGCCGTCGGGCGCTGGGTGGGAGGCGCGGGACGAGCCGGTCGGAGGAGACTCTCTGCCGCACCATCTAGAGTGTAATCAACCACTGCGAGCCGAAGCCATTCGGCCCGATTACCCGCCCGCCCGGTATCGAGGGAGCTACCGTGAACCAGTTCGAAATCCCCGCACTCGTCCCCGCCGACCCGGAGGCCAACGCGACGGACCTGCTCGTCCAGCGTGTCGCTGCCACCCCGGACGCCGCGCTGTTCAGCCGGCCGGACGGCGACGGCTGGAAGGACGTGACGGCTGCGGAGTTCCACCGCCAGGTCATCGCCCTCTCGAAGGGCATCGTCGCCGCGGGCATCCAGCCGGGCGACAAGATCGGCCTGATGTGCAAGACCCGATACGAGTGGACGCTCATCGACTTCGCGGCCTGGTACGCCGGCGCGGTCCTCGTGCCCATCTACGAGACCTCCTCCCCCGCGCAGGTGCAGTGGAACATGTCCGACTCCGGCGCGGTCGCGGTGATCCTTGAGGACGCGGAGATGTTCTCGCGGTTCGACGAGGTGCACGCCGACCTCCCGCTCATCCAGAACGTCTGGCAGCTTCACCTCGGCGACCTCGAGAAGCTCGCCAACGCCGGAGCGGACGTGCCGGACGACGAGATCGAGCGCCGCAGGAACCTCGCCCGCGGCGAGGACATCGGCACACTGATCTACACGTCGGGCTCCACCGGCCGCCCCAAGGGCTGCGTGCTCACGCACTCCAACTTCGTCGAGCTGTCGCGCAACTCGGCCGAGGCGCTGAAGGAGGTCGTTTCGCAGCCGGGAGGCGCCTCCACGCTCCTCTTCATCACCACCGCGCACGTCTTCGCGCGGTTCATCGCCGTGCTGTGCGTCACCGCCGGCGTGAAGGTGGGTCACCAGTCCGACACCAAGCAGCTGCTCCCCGCGCTCGCCAGCTTCAAGCCGACCTTCCTGCTCGCGGTGCCGCGGGTGTTCGAGAAGGTCTACAACTCGGCCGAGCAGAAGGCCGAGGCCGGCGGTCGCGGCAAGATCTTCCGCGCAGCCGCGGAGGTCGCCGTCGAGCACTCGAAGGCCGTCGAAGCCGGGTCGGTGCCGTTCGGGCTCAAGCTCAAGTTCGCGCTCTACGACCGGCTGGTGTTCTCGAAGCTCCGCGCCGCCATGGGCGGCCGCGTCAAGTACGCGGTCTCCGGCTCCGCGCCGCTCGGGTCGCACCTCGGACACTTCTTCCACAGCCTCGGCATCAAGATCCTGGAGGGCTACGGCCTCACCGAGACCACCGCGCCCGCGACGGTGAACCGCCCCGACATGTTCAAGATCGGGACGGTCGGGCCTGTGCTCCCCGGAGTGGCGGTGCGCCTCGTCGACGACGGCGAGATCGAGGTCAAGGGCGTCAACGTCTTCAAGGAGTACTGGAAGAACCCGGAGGCGACGGCCGCAGCGTTCGACGACGGCTGGTTCCGCACCGGCGACCTGGGCACGATCGACGACGACGGCTACCTGACGATCACCGGTCGCAAGAAGGAGATCATCGTCACCGCGGGCGGCAAGAACGTCTCCCCCGCCGCGCTCGAGGACCCGATCCGCGCCAACCCGCTGGTCGGCCAGGTGATCGTCGTCGGCGACCAGAAGCCGTTCATCGCCGCGCTCGTCACGCTGGACACCGAGATGCTGCCGACCTGGCTCGCGAACAACGGCGAGGACAAGGACATGACCCTCGCCGAGGCCTCCGTGAACCCGGCGGTGAACGCCGAGATCCAGCGCGCCATCGATGCCGCCAACCAGGGTGTGTCACGCGCCGAGAGCGTCCGCAAGTTCGTCATCCTGGCCACCGAGCTGACGGAGGCCAGCGGCCACCTGACGCCGAAGCTCAGCATCAAGCGCAACGTCATCCTCAGCGACTTCGCGGACGTCATCGACGGCCTCTACAGCAACAACCCCAGCACCCAGGGCATCTCCCTCGCCCACTAGCCTCAGGATTCGTCACGAATGTCGTCTTTCGTGGCACGAATGTCGACATTCGTGACGAACCCTGCGAGGCGATCGCGGAACGCGTCGGGGTTTCCGAAGAGGTCGCGGGACGTGACCCTCACGACCCGCCGGCCCTCAGCCTCCAGGAGATCGCGACGCTCGATGTCCGCCTGCCACTGACGTGGATCCACTCGGTGCCCGTCGCCCTCGTACTGGAAGGCGAGGCGGCGATGCGGGAGCCTGAGATCCGGGTGCAGCACCAGCCGACCCCCACGCAGCAGGACAGGACGGTTGACCTCGAGGCCGGTGTATCCGTACTCCTCCAACAGCAGCCGCAGCAGGGACTCCGGCCGGGAATCGGCACCGAAACGGATGCGTGGGAGCGCCCAGACCCGCGAGCGGGATCCCTTCGTACGGTTCAGATCCGCAGCCGCATCCATGAGCTCGTCGATCTCGGCCAGAGGCTCGCGCCGGCGGGCACCGACGAGATGATCTCCCGCTGCGACCAGATCTTCCCGATCGAGTACCCCGGAGAGCTGGCACCACACCTGAGCGGGTGCGCAGACCGGCATCCCGTCGACGATCTCACCATGCACGCTTCCCAGGCTGTGCCCATGGACGCCCCGCCCGCGCGGCGGCGTGCGAGGGAACGCGACGGCGATGTGCAGAGGCCCCTCGGACAGCTGCGACGGGAGCGGGATACCGAGGAGCATCGCCGCGGTCTGATGGCTGAAGTACGCCGCCTCCGACAGCAGCGGCAGGTAGGCCCGGCACAGCTCTCGGACTCCGCGTGGTGGACTCGTCACATGCACCGAGTGGAACGGGCGGTGTCCTGATTGGATTCGCATCCTCACATCGTCGCGATAGCGTCTCCCGATCGGGCCCTCATCCGCCAATCTGTGGAGAACTGCGACCCCGCCGCACCCGGTGGACGCGTTGTGCACGAAGGGAGATTCGTGACGAATCTCGCGATTCGTGGCACGAAAGAACGGATTCGTGAAGAATCTGGCGCGTCTAGAGTTCGTCGCGCCAGGAGTGGCTGGGAGCGTAGCCGAGGACGCGGCGGGCCTTGTCGATGGAGAGGAGGGTTTCGTTGTTGTCGAGGTCGTCGCGCTTCAGCGGGACGCCGGGGAAGACCTCGGCGATGAGCTCGGCGTTCGGACGCGACATCACGGTGTCGGCCGCGGCGATGATGAAGCGGTCGAAGCCGGTCGTCTCCCACTCGAGCGCGCGCAGGATCGCCTGGGCGCCGTCGCGGGCGTCGATGTAGCCCCACAGGTTCCACTTCCGAGCCCGGGCGTCGGCGTCGTACGACGGGAAGGCCGCGTAGTCGGCCGGCTCCATCACGTTCGAGAACCGGAGGGCGACGATCTTGAGCTCAGGATCCCAGCGCACCAGCTCGATCGCCATCTGCTCCTCGAGGTGCTTGACCAGCGAGTAGGTGGACTCCGGGCGGGCCGGGTAGTCCTCGTCGACGGGGATGTATGGCGGCGGCACATCGAACGGGAGGCCGAGCACCGTCTCGCTCGACGCGTACACGACATTGTGGATGCCGGCGCGGCGTGCGGCCTGGAACACGTTGTACGTGACGCGGATGTTGTTGTGGAAGGTCGCGACGTCGCTCAGGATGCCCGGCGCCGGAATCGCGGCCAGGTGGACGATCGCGTCGAACCCGTCGTGGAGGTCGTTGACGCCGAGGATCGCATCCAGCGTCTGACCGTAGTCGGTGAGGTCGACGCGCACGAAACCGTGCCCGCGCTCCCCTGTCGCGTCCAGATTGACGACGGTGTGGCCCGCCGCGCGTAGTTCGCGAACGACGGTGCGTCCGAGCTTGCCCGATCCTCCGGTGACTGCGATGTCCATGCCATCGAGTCTAGACGGAGGCTAGAACCAGTCGCTCTCGCGCACCTGGCGCATCGCCTCGCGCCGGGTCTCCTTGTCGAGCCGGTCGAGGTACAGCTTGCCGTCGAGATGGTCGGTCTCGTGCTGCAGCGCCTGCGCCATCACGCCGGTGCCGGACAGCTCGATCTCGTTGCCGTCGAGGTCGACGCCGCGCACCCGGGCGAACGGATAGCGGGAGGTCTTGAACCAGAGCCCGGGAACCGAGAGGCAGCCCTCGTCGATCAGCTCGGGCTCGCCGGAGACCTCCACCAGCTCGGGATTGATGATGTAGCCGATCTCGCCGTCGACGTTGTAGCTGAACGCGCGCAGGCCGACACCGATCTGAGGGGCGGCGACGCCAGCACGGCCCGGAGGCACGACGCTGTCGATGAGGTCCTCCACGAGGCCGCGGACGCCCTCGTCGAGCTCGAGGACGGGCTCGGACGGGGTCTTCAGGACGGGATCGCCGAACAGGCGGATCTGGCGTTCGGTCACGGGGATCTCCTCGGGCGCGCGCACGGCGCGATGGAAACGGGCGGGGTCAGGCGCGCTCGGCCGGCAGGCCCTCGACGACGAGCGCGGCGAGCGCGCGGGCCGAAAGCTTGGTCAACGGCTTGAGGTCCTTCCAGGACACGACCGAGCCGGCGGCCAGCTGCGGGTCGTACGGGATGCGGACGATCTCGCGCACGCGCGAGCGGAAGTGCGACTCGATCTCTTCGAGCTTCACCAGGTTCGTGGCGTGGGTCGCGGTGTTGAGCGCGACGACCGCGTTCCGGACGAGATCCGTGTAGCCGTTGGCCTCGAGCCAGGTGAGTGTCTCGGAGGCCAGGCGGGCCTCGTCGACGCTGCCGCCGGAGACGATCACGAGCGAGTCGGCGCGCTGCAGCGTCGCCCGCATCACCGAGTGCACGATGCCGGTGCCGCAGTCGGTCAGGACGATCGAGTAGAACCGGGCCGACAGGTCGGCGACGACGTTGTAGTCGTTCTCGTCGAAGGCCTCCGACAGCATCGGATCGGTGTCGGACGCGAGGATGTCGAGCCGGGTCTCGTCGCGCGAGACCAGTGCCGAGAAGTCGGTGAAGCCGCCGATACTGGCGCCCTTGTGCACCACGTCGCGCACGGTCGCCCTGGTCTGCTTCGGCACGCGCTCCGAGAGCGTTCCGCGGTCGGGGTTCGCGTCGATCGCGATGATGCGGTCTTCGCGGGCGTCGGCCAGCGCCATTCCGAGCAGCGTCGTGACGGTCGTCTTGCCGACGCCGCCCTTGCGCGTGAGCACGGGCACGAACCGGGTGCCGCCCTCGAACTGCTTCTGGATGCGGTGGTCGAGCTCCTTGCGTGCGCGGACCTTCGCCGAGTCGCCCAGATTCACCGTGCGGAACGTGACGTTGTACACGAACCGCTGCCACGGCCCTTCGGGACCCGGACGCGTCTTGCGGTTGACCTCCAGCAGCCGGTCGGCCGTCAGCATTGCCGCGGGCTCGGGCTGCGGCGAGTGCTCGCCGCGGAGCCGGTCGCGCCGCGACTGACCGAACGCCTCGGCGTGCGTGTCGGCGCCGGGCAGCGCGGCCGTCTCGCCGCGGCCAGCCTCCGACTGCGTCGGCGTCGGAGCCGTCACCAGCCGGGAGGCCACGATCGCGACGGAGGTGGTCGTCGGGTCGGTCGGCGACTCCACGAAGCCCGGGTTCACGGGCACGTCGTCGATCGCGACAGCGGCCTCGTCCTCCGGGATCTCTTTCGGCGGCGTCGGCGGCAGGTCGACGGCGATGCTCAGGGTCGTGTCGACTTCGAGCGGCGACGGACGGAAGCTCGGCTTGTCGTCGGTCGGCTCGAGGTCGCCGCGTTCCGGCTCCTCCGGCTTGTCAGCCACGGTGGTCACTCCTTCTGCCGCTCGACGTGAGACGACTGCGACAGTTTATCGGGCCTGGTCAGGCGGGCGTGATGACGACCAGGAGGTCGCCCGCGTCCACCTGCTGGGTCTTCGGGATGGCGAGACGTTCGATCATGCCGGCGATGGGCGCGGTGATGGCCGCCTCCATCTTCATGGCTTCGATCGACGCGACCGACTGCCCAGCGGCGACGGCATCGCCCGGAGCGACCTGGAGGGTGACCACTCCGGAGAACGGAGCGGCGACCTGACCCGGCTTGGCCGTGTCGGCCTTCTCGGCGCTCTTGGCCTCCACGACGATGCTGCGGTCGCGCACGAACACCGGACGCAGCTGGCCGTTGAGCGTGGTCATGACGGTGCGCATGCCCTTGTCGTCGGCCTCGCCGATCGCCTCCAGGCCGATGTAGAGCCGCACGCCCTTGCTGAACTCGATCACGTGCTCCTCGCCGGCGCCCAGGCCGTACAGGTAGTCGACCGAGTCGACGACGGAGAGGTCGCCGAACAGCTCGCGCATCTGCTCGTAGATGCGTGTGGGGGCGGGGAACAGCAGCCGATTGAGCGCGGAACGGCGCGAGGAGCTGGAACCCTCCAGGGCCTCCGCGTCGGTCTGCGAGATGTCCTCGACGCCGACCTTCACGGTCTTGCCCGCGAGCACCTTCGTGCGGAACGGCTCGGGCCAGCCGCCGGGCAGCTCGCCCAGCTCGCCCGCCATGAACCCGACCACCGAGTCGGGGATGTCGTAGTTCTGCGGGTTCTCGGCGAAGTCGTCCGGGTCGGCGTGGACGGCGGCCAGGTGCAGCGCGAGGTCGCCGACGACCTTCGACGAGGGCGTGACCTTGGGGATGCGCCCCAGGATGCGGTTGGCGGCGGCGTACATGTCCTCCACCAGCTCGAAGTCCTCGGCGAGGCCCAGCGCCTTGGCCTGCTGACGCAGGTTGGACAGCTGGCCGCCCGGGATCTCGTGCTTGTAGACGCGACCCGTGGGGCCGGGCAGGCCCGACTCGAACGGGCGGTAGACCTGGCGCACGGCCTCCCAGTACGGCTCGAGGTCTTCGACGGCCGACAGCGAGATACCGGTGTCCCGCTCGGTGTGCGCGAGCGCGGCGACGAGCGCCGAGGCGCTCGGCTGGCTCGTGGTGCCCGCCATCGGCGCGCTCGCCACGTCGACAGCGTCGGCGCCGGCGCGCGCGGCGGCGAGCAGCGTCGCGAGCTGGCCGCCCGGGGTGTCGTGGGTGTGCACGTGCACCGGGAGGTCGAACCGCTCGCGGAACGCAGCCACCAGCTTCTCGGCCGCGGTGGGGCGCAGCAGACCCGCCATGTCCTTGATCGCGAGAATGTGCGCGCCCGACTCCACGATCTGCTCGGCGAGCCTCAGGTAGTAGTCGAGCGTGTACAGATCTTCGGCCGGGTCGAGGAGGTCGCCGGTGTAGCAGACCGCGACCTCGGCGACGGCGGTGCCGGTGGCGAGCACCGACTCGATCGCCGGACGCATCTGCGAGACGTCGTTGAGCGCGTCGAAGATGCGGAAGATGTCCACGCCGGTCGCCGCGGCCTCGCGCACGAACGCGTCGGTCACCTGCGTCGGGTAGGGCGTGTATCCCACGGTGTTGCGGCCGCGCAGCAGCATCTGGATGTTGATGTTCGGCAGCGCCTCGCGCAGGGAAGCGAGTCGCTCCCACGGGTCCTCGCCGAGGAAGCGGAGCGCGACGTCGTAGGTCGCGCCTCCCCACGCCTCGACCGAGAGCAGCTCGGGCGTGAGGCGCGCGACGTACGGCGCGACCGCGAGCAGGTCTTTGGTGCGCACACGCGTCGCCAGCAGCGACTGGTGCGCGTCGCGGAAGGTGGTCTCGGTGACCGCGAGCGCGGTCTGAGCGCGCAGCGCCTCGGCGAAGCCCTTCGGGCCGAGCTCCAGCAGACGCTGGCGCGAGCCGGACGGCGCCGGCACCGCGAGGTCGAGTCGCGGCAGCTTGTCGACCGGGTCGGCCACCTCCGGCCGCGGACCGTTCGGCTGGTTGACGGTGACGTCGGCCAGCCAGTTGAGCACCTTGGTGCCGCGGTCTTTGGAGGCGCGACCCTTGAAGAGCTCCGGACGCTCCTCGATGAAAGAGGTCGAGACATTGCCCGCGATGAAGTCCGGGTCCTCCATGACCGCCTGCAGGAAGGGGATGTTCGTGGCGACGCCGCGCACGCGGAACTCCGCCAACGCGCGCCGCGCGCGCACGACGGCAGCCGGGAAGTCGCGCCCGCGCGTGATGAGCTTGGCCAGCATCGAATCGAAGTGCGGACTGATCTGGGCGCCCGGGTTGATCGTGCCGCCGTCGAGCCGGATACCGGCGCCGCCCGGCGAGCGGTAGGTCGTGATCTTGCCGGTGTCCGGACGGAAGTTCGCCGTCGGGTCCTCCGTGGTGATACGGCACTGGAGGGCGGCGCCGCGCATCTGGACGCTGTCTTGACTGAGGCCGAGGTCGGCGAGGCTCTCGCCGGCGGCGATGCGGATCTGCGACTGCACCAGGTCGACGTCGGTGATCTCCTCGGTGACCGTGTGCTCGACCTGGATGCGCGGGTTCATCTCGATGAACACGTGCTGGCCGGCGCGGTCGCCCGCGGTGTCGAGCAGGAACTCGACGGTGCCCGCGTTCTCGTAGCCGATGGACTTGGCGAAAGCGATCGCGTCGCGGTACAGCGACTGGCGGATCTCGTCGGAGAGGTTCGGCGCCGGCGCGATCTCGACCACCTTCTGGTGGCGGCGCTGCACCGAGCAGTCGCGCTCGAACAGGTGGATGGTGTCGCCCGCGCCGTCGGCGAGGATCTGCACCTCGATGTGGCGAGGACGCAGGACGGCCTGCTCCAGGAACATGGTCGGGTCGCCGAACGCGCTGTCGGCCTCGCGCATGGCCTCCTCGAGAGAGGCACGGAGGTCCTCCTTGCGGGCCACCCGGCGCATGCCGCGGCCACCGCCCCCGGCCACCGCCTTGGCGAAGATCGGGAAGCCGATCTCGTCAGCTCCGGCGAGCAGCTCTTCGATGTCGCGCGACGGCGGGGTGGACTTGAGCACGGGGACGCCCGCGGCGATCGCGTGCTCCTTGGCCGTGACCTTGTTGCCGGCCATCTCGAGCACCTCGGCCCGGGGGCCGATGAACGCGATGCCCGCGGCGCGCGCCGCATCGGCGAGCTCCGGGTTCTCGGAGAGGAAGCCGTAACCCGGGTAGATCGCGTCGGCGCCGGACTCCTTGGCGACGCGGATGATCTCCTGAACGTCCAGATAGGCGCGCACCGGGTGGCCCGGCTCGCCGATCTGGTACGCCTCGTCAGCCTTGAGCCGGTGCATCGAGTTGCGGTCTTCGTACGGGAAGACGGCGACCGTGGCGGCGCCCAGTTCGTAGGCGGCGCGGAAGGCCCTGATGGCGATTTCACCGCGATTGGCAACGAGGATCTTACGGAACATGGGGACCTTTCGAGCAGGGGTCGGCACCACACAGCAAACGGTTAGGTACTCCAAGACTAGTGAAGGTAACGTGGCTGTCGTGCACGTACTCAGCGTTAGTTCCCTCAAGGGCGGTGTCGGAAAGACCACGGTGACGCTCGGTCTGGCCTCGGCTGCCTTCGCGAAAGGGCTCCGGACGCTCGTCGTCGACCTCGACCCGCAGTCGGACGTCTCGACCGGAATGGACATCCAGGTCGCCGGTCACCTCAACGTCGCCGACGTGCTCGCCTCCCCCAAGGAGAAGATCGTCCGAGCCGCGATCGCGCCCTCCGGCTGGACCAGGGGCCGCGCCGGCAAGGTCGACGTCATGATCGGCAGCCCGTCCGCCATCAACTTCGACGGCCCGCACCCGAGCATCCGCGACATCTGGAAGCTCGAGGAGGCGCTGGCCAACGTCGAGCACGACTACGAGCTGGTGCTCATCGACTGCGCGCCGTCGCTCAACGCGCTCACCCGCACGGCGTGGGCCGCGAGCGACCGCGTCGCCGTCGTGACCGAGCCCGGCCTGTTCTCGGTGGCCGCCGCCGACCGTGCGCTGCGTGCGATCGAGGAGATCCGCCGCGGCCTGTCGCCGCGCCTCCAGCCGCTCGGCATCATCGTCAACCGGGCCCGGGTGCAGTCGCTCGAGCACCAGTTCCGTATCAAGGAGCTGCGCGACATGTTCGGTCCGCTGGTGCTCTCGCCCCAGCTCCCCGAGCGCACGTCGCTGCAGCAGGCGCAGGGCGCGGCGAAGCCGCTCCACGTCTGGCCGGGTGAAAGTGCGCAGGAGATGGCGCACAACTTCGACCTCCTCCTCGAGCGCGTCCTCCGCACCGCGAAGATCGGTGAGTACGCCGTCGCCGGTTCCTGACCCGCGCCACGATCACGCGTCGAGCGCGCCCGGGCTCAGCGAAAAGCCGCCGAGTGCGCAGACGATTCGCGTACTCGACGGCCGGTTAGCCGAGGAGCTTCAGGAGGCCTTGGACTTGGAGGCGCGGCGTGCGGCCAGCTCGTCCAGGTCGTCGCCCTGCGTGTCGAGTTCGACGAGGGACGATTCCACCTCGCGGAGCACCTTGCCGACAGCGATTCCGAACACACCCTGGCCGCGGCTGACGAGGTCGATCACCTCGTCGTTGGAGGTGCAGAGGTAGACGCTGGCTCCGTCGCTCATGAGTGTGGTCTGGGCGAGGTCGTTGACGCCCGCCTCACGGAGCTGGTTGACCGCGGTGCGGATCTGCTGGAGCGAGATGCCGGTGTCGAGCAGACGCTTGACCAGCTTGAGCACGAGGATGTCGCGGAAGCCGTACAGACGCTGCGAGCCTGAGCCGGCCGCACCGCGGACAGTGGGCTCGACGAGACCGGTGCGCGCCCAGTAGTCCAGCTGACGATAGGAGATACCGGCAGCACGAGCGGCGACCGCACCGCGGTATCCGTTGGCGTCGTCCATCTCGGGCAAGCCGTCGGTGAAGAGCAAGCCCAGATCGTATCGGGCGGCGTCGCTGTCACGACTCAATTCGCTCATGCTGCTTGCCTCTCGCCCTGGGCTTCGGATCTGCGTCTCAGGATGAGCCGCTTCATCAACGGTACCCATCCCCCGGTCCCCGGGCAACGACATCCGGCAATCGTCGTCGGCGTGTCGGGGCTCAGGGACGAAGACGTTCGAGAGCGGCCCGGATGATGCTGCCTCGGACGACGTCGAGCTGACCGGCGATCTCCCGCGCCAGCTCGGCCGTCTGCGGCCGGGAGGTGACGTCGTTGCGCCGCGCGAGCGGCACCAGTGCCGTTTCGATCAATCCGATCTCGCGCTCGGCCGCCGCGCGGAATCCGCGCAGGTGGCGCGGCCCGATCCCGGTGCGGGAGAGCTCGGCCAGCGCGCGCAGCACGGTGAGGGCCTCGTCGCCGTAGACGTCGGCCGGCACGATCAGGGAGGCGCTCACGGCCTCCTGGAGGAGTTCAGGGCTCGCTCCGGCCTCGCGCAGCAGCTCGTCGCGCTGGTAACGGCGGCCGGCGGACAGCATCGACGCCGCACCCCCGGAGGTCGATCCTCCCGGAATCGGCGGGTCGCCCCCGGCGTCGACCTCGGCGAGATACTTCTTGATGACCTTGAGCGGGAGGTAGTGGTCGCGCTGCATCGCGAGCACCGTGTGCAACCGCTCGACGTCAGCCGGGGAGAACTTGCGGTAGCCCGACGCCGTGCGCGACGGGGTGACGAGCCCGCGCTCCTCGAGGAACCGGAGCTTGGACGACGACAGGTCGGGGAACTCCGGGGTGAGCCGTGCGAGAACCTGGCCGATCGAGAGCAGTGCCGGCGAGGCGGCCTGGGCTCTCGCTGCTTGCCGGGCCACGGAGAGCGGCCCTAGCCGTTCGCCGCGGTGGCGAGGTCTTGGCGGGACGCGTAGAACGTGAGCCGGAACTTGCCGATCTGGACCTCGGACGAATCGCTGAGCAGGGCGCTCTCGATACGCACGCCGTCGTAGTAGGTGCCGTTGAGCGACCCCAGGTCGCGCACCTCGAAGGCCGTGCCACGGCGCGTGAACTCGGCGTGACGACGCGACACGGTCACATCGTCGAGGAAGATGTCGGCGTTGGGGTGGCGTCCGGCGCTCGTCACATCGGCGTCGAGCAGGAAGCGCGCGCCCGTGTTCGGCCCGCGACGCACGATCAGCAGCGCCGAGCCGGACGGCAGGGCGGCGATGGCCTCCTGCTCCTCCGGACTGATCTCGCCGTCGACCGGGAACATCTTGGAGACGAACTCCTCGCCGAAGCGCGCAGTCGTGTCTTCGTTCCCCGTCGCGGAGTCGCGCAGGGGGTTCGCGGCGTCGCGACCGTTGTCGCCCTCGGCCGGATTACCGGCGGGGTAGTTCTGTTCAGGCACCGTCAACCTCCTCGCGGTCAAGCCTATCGGAATGTGGCCCGCTGTCATCGGCCGGAAGATGGATGACCCGGGCGGTCTCGCGAATGTAGACGATTCCTGCCCACCAGTAGAGGAAGGCTCCCCACAGCGCGAAGGCCCAGCCGAGCGGCAGGGAGTACGGAGCGAGGGCGTCGAACGCCTCACCCAGCATCAGCAGCGGGAGCGCCCAGAACAGGCAGAACGTGGCCGCTTTGCCGAGGTGATGCACCGGGAGCGGGCCGAACCCGTGGTTCGCCAGGATGACGCCGAGCACCGCGAGCATGACGTCGCGCGCGACGATCACCGCCACCAGCCACCAGGGGATGACCTCCCGCCAGGCGAGGCCGATGAGCGCGGCGAAGATGTACAGGCGGTCGGCCGCCGGGTCGAGGAGTTGGCCGAGCCGCGAGACCTGGTTGAGCTTGCGGGCCAGCCAGCCGTCGAGGAAGTCGGTGACGCTCGACACGATGAGCACGCTCAGAGCGAGCGCGTCCTCCCCCACGATCACGAACCACAGGAACACCGGGACCAGAGCGAGCCGGAAGAAGCTGAGAGCGTTCGGGATCGTCCACACGCGCGAGCTCACCGCGCCGACACCATCCACGATTCCACTCTAGTGACCGCCTGTCCCCCATCGCGCGAGGACGTCCCCCTAGGATGTGGATCGTGGAGCCCTTCATCGTCTGCCTGTGGATCCTCGTCGGCGTGTGCGCCGCCACCTGGGTGCTGTCGCTGGTCACCGGCGAGCACTCCTGGGTCGACCGGATCTGGTCGATCGTGCCTGTGGTCTACGTCTGGGTGTTCGCGGGCGCGGCCGGCCTCCAGGACGCCCGGCTCGACCTGATGGCGGGCATCGTCACGCTCTGGGGCGCGCGCCTCACCTTCAACTTCGCGAGGAAGGGCGGCTATGCGCCGGGCGGTGAGGATTACCGCTGGGAGGTGCTGCGCGATCGGATGAGCCGCGGGGCGTTCGCCCTGTTCAACCTGTTCTTCATCGTGATCTACCAGAACGTGCTCCTGCTGCTGATCACGTTGCCGGCCTGGACCGCGTACCAGCACCGGACTCCGCTGAACGCGCTCGACATCGTCTGCATCGTGCTCTTCCTGCTCTTCCTCGCCGGCGAGACGATCGCCGACCAGCAGCAGTGGGACTTCCACCAGTGGAAGAAGCGCGAGGCCGCCGCCGGGCGCACGCCGAGCCCGCGCTTCCTGCAGTCAGGACTGTTCCGGTTCTCGCGGCACCCGAACTTCTTCTTCGAGCAGGCGCAGTGGTGGGTCGTGTTCCTGTTCGGCTGCGCAGCCGCCGGCTCGATCCTGCAGTGGACGGTGATCGGGCCCCTGCTGCTCACCGGCCTGTTCATCGGCTCGACCGTGTTCACCGAGAGCATCTCGCGCTCGCGGTACCCCGAGTACGCCGACTACCAGCGGCGCACGTCGCCGGTCGTGCCGTGGTTCCCGCGGCGCGGCGACGAGGCGGTCACGGCGCGGTCGTGACGGCGCGCGCCGGGCGTGGGAAGGCCTCCCGCATGTGGTCGGAGTCGAGGTAGTCGGCGACGCCGATGAGGATGAGGCTGAACACGATCTGCTCGGTCACCATCCAGAACGGGTAGAGCCCGGGGATCGCCGCGATCACGAGCGTGACGACGGGGAAGATCTTGGAGAACAGCCGCAGGCGCGAGTACGCCCAGTAGTAGCCCTTCTGCGCGCGCCAGGCGAAGTAGAAGAGCGTCACGGTCATGCCGAGCACGACGACCGAGCGCATCCAGACGGCGAACGGCACCGCGGCGCCGTCGAGCGTGAGGACGAGGGCGATGACGACCGCTGTCGTGCCGATGACCAGCTCGGCGACCAGCAGCCAGGCGATGACGATGAACGCGCGGCGCGTACGCGGGTGGTCGCGACCCTCCTCGGGGACGGTGTAACCGGCGTGGCGTCCGCCCGCGATCCGGTCGAGCCGTCGGAGCAGCGATTCCATGCCTTCACGGTAACGCGACGCGGCTGGGAGATGCTTCCACCTTTCGATGGATCCAGCGCGTACGGTGGAGTCATGTCCTGCATCCGCTTCAACACCCCCGCTCAGCGCCAGGCCATGCGCGACCACAGCCCCGCGATGCTCACCGCGGAGGAAGCCGCAGCGCTGCATCCCGCGCCGGAGTTCACGGAGAGCAAGCTGCGGAGGCTGAGGCTGCTCGCGACGAACCCGAACCCGAAGATCCGGGAGGCCGTCGCCTCCAGCTACAACACGCCGGAGGATCTGTTCGTGACGCTCGCGAACGACCCCGACGAGGGCGTGCGCGGGTGCGTCGCCAAGAACGAGGCGACGCCGTGCGACATCCTGCGCTCGCTCGCGAGCGACCGCTCGGAGACGGTGCGCGGCTGGGTGGCCGTCAACTACTACGTGCCGTCCGACGTGATGGAGAAGCTGGCGCAGGACCGCAGCCGCACGGTGCGCAGCCTGGTGAAGTGGAAGGCGGAGCTCGCCGCCGAAGCGGAGAACGCGGGCGAGCCGCAGATCGCGCAGACCGCGGAGCCGGCGCTCCGGCCATGACGAGCGTCCGCGTCGACGCCTGGGCGTGGGCCGTGCGCCTGTACAAGACCCGGTCGGCCGCGTCGGACGCCTGCAAGGCCGGCCATCTGAAGGTGAACGGCGATCGCGCGAAGCCGTCGCAGCAGGTCAAGGTCGGCGACGAGGTGCGCGCCTACGTCGGCGGCTCCGAGAAGATCTACGTCGCGCGCAAGCTCATCGTGAAGCGGGTCGGCGCGGCCATCGCCGCCGAATGCTTCGAGGACCGGACACCGCCTCCCCCGCCGAAGACCGAGGCGCCGACGGACATCACCCGCGAGCGCGGAGCCGGACGGCCCACCAAGCGCGACCGCCGGTTGATCGAGCAGCTCCGGGGCCGCTGATGGCGGTGGCGCGGGTCGGTATCTCGGGATGGACGTACGCGCCGTGGCGCGGCGTGTTCTACCCGAAAGGGCTGCCGCACCGCGCCGAGCTGGAGTACGCCTCGTCCAAGCTCGACTCGATCGAGATCAACGGCAGCTTCTACGCACTGCAGAAGCCGTCGAGCTACCGCAGCTGGGCCGAGACCACGCCGGAGGGGTTCGTGTTCGCTGTGAAGGGCGGCCGCTACATCACGCACACCCTGCGGCTGCGGAACGCCCGCACGGCGCTGGCCAACTTCTTCGCGTCCGGAGTGCTCGCCCTCGGCCCCAAGCTCGGGCCGTTGCTGTGGCAGCTGCCGCCGAACCTCCCGCTCGACCCGGAGGCGCTTGACGCCTTCCTCGCCCTGCTGCCGTCCACCGCCGCCGACGCACGCACGCTCGCGGCCGAGACCACGCTCGAGGAGGACCGGGTCGACCTGACCTCCGGTGGCGACCGCCGGCTGCGGCACGCGGTGGAGGCCCGGCACCCGAGCTTCGCCGACCCGGCGTTCGCGCGCATCGCACGCGAGCACGGCGTCGCCGTCGTGCTCGCCGACACCGCCGGCCGGTACCCGGTGCTCCGGGAGGCCACCGCCGACTTCGTCTACGTGCGCCTCCACGGCGACGAGGAGCTGTACGCGAGCGGATACACCGACGAGGCGCTCGACCGCTGGGCCGCTGAGCTGCGCGGGCGGCTGGACGCCGGTCTCGACGTCTACGCGTACTTCGACAACGACATGAAGGTACGTGCGCCGTACGACGCGATGGGCCTCTGCGAACGGCTGCGCTGAAGCCGTGATGCCCGCTGCGCCGGGTCAGTCCTGCAGCACCGACATCACGTTGCCCGCCGGGTCGCGGAACCAGGCGATGTCCGGTCCGCGGTTCACGGACTTGCCACGGGCGATGCCCTTCTCGTCGGTGGGCAGCGCGTCGTCGTCGTAGATCTTGGTGACCACGCCCTTCGCGTTGAGCTCGTCGACCGCCGCGTCGATGTCGGCCACCACGAGGTTGAGGATGGTGAAGCTCGCGGGCTGATGGTCGGGCTTCGGATACACGAAGACGTGGCTGCCGGCGGGAAGGGCGATGTCGAGGTTGCCCATCGGGCCGTCCGTCACATCGAGGCCGAGCGCGTCCCGGTAGAACGTGCGCGCGGCATCGATGTCGTTCACGCTGAATCCGCTGAAGATCTCGAGTGTGGTGACCATGGCCTCCACTCTGCTCTCGGCTGACCGCGTCGTCTAGACCATGTCGCATCAAGCGCCCGAGTCTCCTCGGCTGATAGTAAACATCAGGAATGGAGCAAGGTGGTCGACGGAAATCAGAATCGATCCCGAGGTGATTGTGCAGGGTGATTCGGAACTGTCTGGCATCCGCTCCGCGCTGCCCTCAGGGCAGCTGCCCGCTGCCTCCCACGTGGGCGACCACGCCGTAGGTGCCACGCTCGAGCACCTCGAGGAGTGGTGGATCACGATGAACGCGGTCACAGCACAGGATGTCCGAGCACTCGCGCTGACGGTAGAGACCGTGACGACCGCGCAGGTTGCGAGGGATCGCGAGGCGGCGGCCCACCTGAACGCGAGTGGCGACCCGTTCGCCAGTTCGAGAAGCGGGACGTCTACGGCACCTGGTCGAATGACGGCTCGCAGCCGACCACTCTGGAATTCAAACGAAGTGGCGTCGCCGTAGTCTCCGGCTCCCCACTTCCGCATGAGCCCGGCCGAGAGGACCCGCGAGTCTACGGAGCTACCACCTGGAGGTTCTCAGCTAGTGCGGCAGCCGACGCGACGTGGGTCTCTATCGGTACGGCCCACGCGGTGAACCTCTATGCCGAGAACACAATTCTCTCGACATCGCTGGTCCTCTTTATCGGTGATCCGGATGACCCGAGGAGTCGCGTCAAATTCACGCGCATCAGCGGGCCATAGCCTCCGGTCAGACGAACCGGACCGCCTCCTGCAGCCGTGGCCGCAGTTCGAATGCGCGGTCGACACTTTCGCGGCCGGCCGCGTTGGCGCCGTCGCGCAGCACCTTGGGAAGCAGCGAGCGCCGCACCACCAGCGAGCCCGACAGCCGCCCGCGCTGCACGATGTCGAACGGGACGGCGAGGGCGTCGTCGGGTACGACGACGAGGAGACCGGTGAACCGCACGCCGGCCTGGCGGCCGAAGCTCTTGGCTGAGGCGTAGAGCTCGTGGAAGGGCTCCTCGTCGCGCCGGATGCCCGCACCGGTCAACTCGCCCTTGGCGAGCTTGACCTCGCCGCCCCAGTCGGCCGAGCGCACGGCGAACAGGCCGGCGGGGCCGAGCACGATGTGGTCGAGTTTGGCATCGGTCGCCGGGTGCACCGCGACGTCGTTCCAGATGGTGAAGCCGATGCCGAGGCCGGAGACGGCACGGGCAGTGGCCTCCTCGGCGAGTGCCTCCGCCAGCAGCATGCGGATCTCGCGCGGGGCCGAGCGGACCAGCGCGGGATCGTACGGATCGGCGTCGGAGCCGCGGCCCATCCACTCGCGCATGAGCGTCAGGAACCGCTCGCGCGCGCGTCCGCCCGGGTGCCCGTAGCTTCGCGCTCGCACGGTGGCCCCGCGTGCGGAGGCGCGGGTGGGGTGAACGGTCGCGCTGAAGCCCCCTCCGCCGGACTCGCCGGAGACGGCGTCGACCACAAGGCTCTCGCCGCGGTCGTAGCGTGCACGGTCCTCCGGGTCGCCGACGAGCTCCCACGCGGTCTGCACGGCCTGGAAGGCGGCCGCCGTTCCGCCGGTGTCGGGGTGGGTCGCGCGCGCCAGACGCCGGTAGGCGCGGCGCAGCTCCTCCTGGCTGACCGTCGCACTGACGCCGAGCACCTCGTAGGGGCTCGGCGCGGCAGGACTGTCGGTCATAGGTCACGACATTAGCGGGCGGATCCGCGAATTCCCTTGATTTCGGATGTGGACGAAATGTGATTGCGGCCGGAATGTGACCGCTTGCCCTTCTAGCCTGGAATCACAGAACGGAAAACCGAAAGGGCAGGAATCATGACCATCAGCGACTGGCGCATCGAGCTCATCGTCGTCCCCGTCACCGACGTCGACCGGGCCAAGGCCTTCTACGTCGATGCGCTCGGCTGGAACGCCGATTTCGACCACCGGGTCACCCCTACGCTGCGCTTCGTGCAGGTGACGCCTCCCGGATCGGCGTGCTCGATCGCGTTCGGCGAGGGGCTGACCGACATGGCGCCCGGCACGATGAAGGGCCTCCAGATCGTCATCCCCAACGCCGACGACGCACTGGCGCACCTGCGCGAGAACGGGGTGGAGGCCGCAGGCGTCGACGAGCAGGCGTGGGGCCGCTTCGTGTACTTCGCCGACCCGGACGGCAACGGCTGGAGCCTCCAGGAGCTGCCGCCGCGCGACTAGCCCGTCACGCGCTCCCGAGCGCGAAGCCGATCAGCAGCAGCGTGACGACGAAACCGCACGCGTAGTTGATCCAGAGGAAGCGCCGCCAGCCCCGGTTGGCGGCGCTTCCGCGATCGTCGGGCAGCGACCAGAACGGCGCGGCGGTCAGAAGGTACGGCACCGCGAGGATCGCTGCGAGCGGCCCGGGCCACGGCGTGCCGAGCATCGCAAGGCCCGCGACCGCCCACGCGGCCATCGCGAAGCGTGTGGTGCGGGCGGCGCCGAGCACCGTGGCGATCGACGCGATGCCGGCCTCCCGGTCGGGCACGATGTCCTGCACGGCGCCGAACGCGTGGCTTCCGACGCCCCACAGGAAGAACGCGAGCAGCACCAGCCACAGCCCGGGCGTGAACACGGCTCCGGCGAGCACGAGACCGTAGAGCGCCGGGCTGACGAAGTGGGTGCTGGAGGTGGCCGAGTCGAGGAACGGGACCTCCTTGAACCGCAGACCCTTCAGCGAGTACGCCAGCAGGGCGAACAGGCTCACGGCGAGCACGAGCCACGACAGCGGCGGGCCGACGGCGACGAGGAACACGAGGAAGGGGATGTTCGTAACCGCGGCGGCGACGAGCGTGCTCCGGTGCAGGCGCCGATCGAGCAGCGCGCCCTCCGCCCCGCCCTTGCGCGGGTTGCGCAGGTCGGACTCGTAGTCGAAGACGTCGTTGATGCCGTAGAGCGCGAGGTTGTACGGCACCAGGAAGTAGAGGGTGCCGATCACCAGTACGGCGTCGACGCGTCCGGTGGTGAGCAGATAGGCCGCGGCGAACGGGAACGCCGTGTTGATCCAGCTGAGCGGGCGGGAGGCCAGGAGCAGCTGGCGCAGCAGAGAGGGGGCGACGGTCGTAGTCACGCCGGCCTCCGCCGCAGCAGGACCCAGACGCCGGTGAGGATCAGGAGGCCG
Organism: Leifsonia sp. Leaf336; assembly: GCF_001423695.1. GTDB lineage: Bacteria > Actinomycetota > Actinomycetes > Actinomycetales > Microbacteriaceae > Leifsonia. The sequence goes on along the minus strand of NZ_LMOZ01000001.1, from coordinate 1,249,589 downwards.
CCGACCGGATACGCCAGATCCTCGACCGGGACCAATCCGATCCGGGCGCCCGACACCGTGTGCGGAGCGTAGGTCATCAGGCCGGCGGCGATCATCGCGTTGTCGAACACGATCGTGAGCGCGAGCAGCACCACGCCCGAGACGAGCGCGGGCAGCCACCATCGCCGTACCAGGCGAGCGCGGTCGGACGCCCGGGCCAGCGCGACCGCGATGACAGCGGCCGCCACGGCGAGGAAGACCAGATCGATCAGGAGGTAGGTCATCGTCGCCGCCCCTCGTGGTCGAGGAGTTCCTTCCGCGAGGCCGTCCGGTCGTGCGACGTCCGAGTGCGGTCGCCGGCGACCCGGTCGAGCACGGTGCGGACGCCGAAGAGCAGGATGAGCGTCAGATAGCAGAGGAAGGCCAGGAATAGCGGCTCCTCCAGCGGGAGCTCCGGCGCGATCTCGATGCCGGTCATGAACGGCGAGCGCCCCCGTGCGAACACCCCGGAGACGATCCCGACGGCGTCCCACGCGAGGAAGAACGCCAGCGCGACGATCAGGACCACGGTGGCCCGCCGGGCGTCCCGCCAGAACACCAGGGCGAACCGCCGGTCCAGGAGCACCAGCGCGCCGGACGCGATCAGCAGGCAGGCGAGATAGGCGACGCTCACGGCACACGCTCCGACCGGGCGGCCGGGGCCACGGGCTCGGCCAACCGTTCGGCCGAGACGTCCCCGCGCAAGCGCTTGACGACCAGCTCGGCGCTGATGAGGCACATCGGAAGCCCGATGCCGGGGATGGTGGACGAGCCGGCGTAGAGGAGCCCGTCGACCCGGCGCGAGGCGTTGCCCGGCCGGAAGAACGCGCTCTGCCGGAGGGTGTGCGCCAGCCCGAGCGCGCCGCCCCGCCAGGCGTTGAACTGCTGCGCGAAGTCGTCGGGGCCGACCGTCCGGCGGACGACGATCCGGTCGGCGAGGTCGGGGACGCCCGCCCACGCGGCCACCTGGGCGATCGCCGCGTCGGCCGTGCGCTCGACGAGGCGGTCGCCCGCGCCGTCGACGCCTCCGGCCCCGATCGACACATCGGCGGCGACGGGCACGAGGACGAACAGGTTCTCATCGCCTGCCGGCGCGACGCCGGGGTCGGTCGCGCTCGGCTTGCAGACGTAGAGGGACGCGGGGTCGGGGATGCCGGGCCGCGAGCCGAACACGCGTGCGAAGCCGGCCTCCCAGTCGGTGGTGAAGAACAGGTTGTGATGGGTGAGCTGCGGGAGGCGTCCGCGGACGCCGAGCATCGCCAGCACGGCCCCCGGCCCGGGATCGCGGCGGCGCCAGCGCCGCTCGGGGTGCGTGCGCAGCGCGGGAGGCAGCAGCTGGGTCTCGGTGTGGTGCAGGTCGGCGGCGGAGACGACGAGGTCGGCCTCCGTGACGTGCCGGGTGCCGGCGGCGTCCACCCACTCGACGCCGGAGACTCGCGCGCGACCGCGACCGCGACCGCGACCACGACCACGACCGCTCTGCGTCTCGATGGCGACGGCTCTGGCACCGGTGACGAGCTCCGCGCCCGCGGCCTCGGCGAGCGCCGCGACCCGCGCGACGAGCTCGGCGAAGCCTCCCAGCGGGTACCGGACACCGTCGTCGAGGTCGAGGTGGCTCATCAAGTGGTACATGCTCGGTGCGCGCCCGGGCGACGTGCCGAGGAACACCGCGGGATAGCCCAGCAGCTGACGGAGACGGGTGTCGCCCACGAACCCGGCCGCGTAGCGGTCGAGCGGTTCCACGAGCAGTCGCACGAGCCGGCCGAGACGTCGGAGCACCGCCGGGTCGAGCAGCGGGCGCGGCGACGCATAGGTCGCGTAGAGGAAGCGGTCGACGGCGAGCCGGTAGGTCTCGGACGCGCTCGCCAGGTAGCGGTCGAGGGCGGCCGCACCTCCTGGCTCGACGCTCTCGAAGAGTGCGCGGTTCGCCGCGCCGCTGGCACGGATGTCGAGGGGCGCACGCTCGCCTTCGGCGAAGAGCCGGTAGCCCGGGTCGAGCGTCACCAGGTCGAGCTGCTCGTGGGTGCTCGTGCCGAGCAGCCGGAAGAAGTGGTCGAAGACCTCCGGCATCAGGTACCACGATGGGCCGGTGTCGAAGCGGAACCCGTCGCGCTCCCACGACCCCGCCCGGCCGCCGACCGCGTCCTGCTGTTCCAGCACGGTCACGGCGTGGCCGTCGTGGGCGAGCAGGGCGGCTGTCGCGAGCCCGGAGATGCCGCCGCCGATCACGACGACACGGCGCGGCTCCATGCGGCCCGTCGTCACCGCAGCGCCCCCGCCGTCGCCCGGACCAGGATGGCGAGCTTGGTTCGGGTCGGCACGCTCACGCGGCGGGCGATCAGGTCTGCCGCCGGTGTGACGCGGATGCGGTCGCTCAGCTCGGCGAACAGACCGTGCGCCGCCGCGATCGCGCGGCGACAGTTCTCCGGCAGCTCCGGGATGGCGTCGGCCGCGGCTCCCAGATCGCAGTCGATGTCGACCACGAGGGCGAGCTTCTGCCGCTCGGTCAGCCGGGCCGGATCGATGCCGGGGAAGTAGCTCCTGCCGAGCTCGGTGTAGTCGACTCCGAGATCGCGCAGGAAGTTGATCTTCTGGAACGCTGCTCCCAGCCGCCGCGCGCCGGCCTCCAGCCGCCGTCTGGTGGGTTCCGGCACGGGGGTGTCGTGCAGGAACACCGCGAGGCACATCAGGCCGACGACCTCCGCCGAGCCGTAGATATAGGCGCTGAGCTCGTCGGCGCTGAAGTCGACGGGGTCGAGGTCGCGCCGCATCGAGGCGAAGAACGGCCGGGTCAACTCGGGTCCGATGCCCGCGGCGCGTGCGGTGCGGGCGAAGGCGTGGACGACGACGTTGGCGCTGTACCCGACGCGCATCGCCCGCTCGGTGTCGTCCTCCAGCGCGTCGAGCATCGCCGCGATCTCGTCCGGCGACAGTCCGGCTTCGGCGGCCGCGCCGTCGACGATCTCGTCGGCGACCCGCACCAAGGCGTAGACGTCTTCGACCCCGGGACGGACAGCGGGCGAGAGCAGGCGGGTCGCCATCCCGAACGAGGTCGAGTACTCGTGGATGATCGTCGCCGCGCTGCGATGGGCCGCCTCCCCGTAGACCGTGAGGTCGGTCGGCGGTGTCGACGCGCCCGTGGGCGCCGGCGCGGTGCGGGTCATGACGGCCGCCCGACGCAGCGGAGCGCGAGCCGGGTGAGGGTCGCGGCGAGCTCGGCCGGGATCAGCGGCGACTCGAGCGCCTCGATGGCGGTCGAGACGTGCTCGGCGAGCAGGCGCTCCACGAACGCCCGTGCGCCGCAGAGCTCGAGAGAAGCGACCACCCGGGCCGCGTCGGCCGCGCTCAGGTCGGGGCGTCCGAGCAGCGGCTCGATGGCCGGCCATTCCGTCGTCCCGCGCGCGAAGGCGATGAGGGAGGTCTGCTTGCCCTCGCGGAGGTCGCTGCTCGCGCTCTTGCCCGTCACGGTCTCCTCGCCGAACACTCCGAGAAGGTCGTCGCCCAGCTGGAAGGCCGTTCCGACCAGCCGGCCGTAGTCGGCGAGGAGGTCGAGGACATCCTGGTCCGCTCCGGCGAGCGCCGCTCCGGCCGCGAGCGGCGCGGCTACGGTGTACACGGCGGTCTTCGCCTCGGTCATCGCGAGCACGTCGTCGATCCCGCTGTCGGACAGCCCGGTGGCGAGCCCGACGTCGGCCAGCTCGCCGGCCGCCGTCACGAACACGGCCCGATCGAGGAGGTCGAGGATGAGCGACCGCACGGGCTCGGACGCCGTGAGACGTGCCGCGCGCTGGGTGGCGGCGTGGAGCAGGAGATCACCGGCGAGGATGGCGGCCGACTGTCCCCAGAGCCGGGCGCGAGGCGCGTCGGTGCCTCGGAAGAGCGCGTCCGCGCTGAACTCGCCTGCGACGTTCGGGCGCCCTCGGCGCACGGTGTCACCGTCGATCACGTCGTCGTGGAGCAGGAACGCGGTGTGCAGGAGCTCGAATGCCAGAGCGGTCTGCACGGCGTCGGATCGGGAGCCGGCGCCGTTCATCCCGTGGTAGGAGGTCAGGACCAGCCGCGGACGGAGGCGCTTGCCACCGCGTGCGGATTCGGTGACGCTCTGCCAGAGCCGGCGGTACCCGTCGCCGTGATCGCCGGCCTCCGCCTCGCGCCTGGCGAGGAGCGCCGAGAACTCGTGCTCGACGATGAGCAGATCCGCCCCGATCGCCTGGGCGATCGTCTCGGTCGGGCTGCTGACGTCCGCGATGTCCGGATGGAGCTGGGTCATCCGACCCTCCCTTACCTAGCCAGGTTAGTAAATAACCTAGCACGCATCTTATGCACGGCAATAGGATGAGCGCATGAGTTCGAAGGACGAGGCGCGTCGCATCTCAGGAGCATTGATCGACCCGCGCGTCATCGACCCGCGACAGGAGCTCGTGCGCCACGACGATCTCACCGACGACGAGCTCCAGCAGATCATCGGCGTACTCGCCGCCGTCCGGCACTGGCGGGAGTCCGAGCAGCGCCTCAACCTCGAGTCGCGCACCGCCCTCCAGCTCAACGAGACCGACATGAAGGCGCTGCGGTACATCATCGCCTCGATGAACGCCAACGTCGCGGTGACCGCGGGCGCACTGAGCGAGCACCTCCACGTCTCGACGGCCTCCGTCACGAAGCTGCTCGACCGGCTGGAGCGGGCGGGGCACATCGTGCGGCTCCCCCACCCCACCGACCGCCGGGCGGTCACCGTCGAGATCACGCCCGAGACGCACCGGCAGGTGCGCCGCACCATGGGGTTGCAGCACGCGCGCCGGTTCGAAGTCGCCCGCGCCCTCAGCCCGGAGGACCGGGAGGTCGTCATCCGCTTCCTCGACGACCTCAGCGCCACAACGCTGATCAGCGCCCCTCCGGAGTGACGCCGGCGCCGGTCGCTTCGTCGGCATCGACCGACCGGTTCGTGGCGACCCGCTCGGCCTCCACGACGATCCGGTTGGCCATCCCCTCGAAGACGACGCCGTGGAACGGCAGCACCGCCAGCCAGTAGAGCCGCCCGGGAAGACCGTGCGGGAAGAACACGGCCCGCTGCCAGTAGCGGCTGCCCTCGCCCGCCGGCAGGACACCCAGTTCGAGCCAGGCGCGCCCCGGCACCCGCATCTCGGCGCGGAGCCGCACCGACCTCCCGCGCTCGAGGCGCTCGACGCGCCACCAGTCGAGCGCGTCCCCGGTCTGCAGCAGGTCGGCGTGGCGACGTCCCCGGCGCAGGCCCACGCCGCCCACCAGCTTGTCCGCCCACCCCCGCAGCGCCCAGGCGAGCGGGAAGGAGTACCAGCCGCGCTCTCCCCCGATCCCCTCGATCACGCGCCACACCTCCTCGGGCGCGGCCCGGCTCGTCCGCTCGCGGATGTCCGTGTACACCGTGTGGCCCGACCAGTCCGGATCGCTCGGCAGCGGGTCGCTCGGGGCGCCGGACACGGACGCGTCCTGCCAGCTCGTCTCGATCGCGCCGTCCCGCATCTTCGCCAGCGCGAGGCGGACCGCCGTGCGGTAGCCGGTGAGACCGCCGTCCGGAGGCGGGACCAGCTTGTCGATGTCGCTCTCGTGCCGCACGCAGTCGTACTGCAGCGACTCGATGATCGGAACGGCGAGCGCGCGCGGGATCGGCGTGACGAGGTTGACCCACTGCGAGGCCAGCCACGGGGTGAACACCGGGAGGGAGGCGATCGGCCGCTGCCGCAGGCCGGCCTCCACCGCATAGCCGTTCATCATCTGCCCGTAGCGCAGGATGTCGGGGCCGCCGATGTCGAACGCGCGGGAGACCTCCGGCGGAAGGTCGAGCGCCGCGATCAGGTAGTACAGCACGTCGCGCACGGCGATGGGCTGGATGCGGTTGCGCACCCAGCGGGGCGCGGGCATGTACGGCAGCACGTCGGTGAGCTGCCGGATCATCTCGAACGACGCGGATCCTGAGCCGATGACCACACCGGCCTGGAGGACCACGGTCGGAACCCCCGAGTCGATCAGGATGCGGCCGACCGCGACCCGGGAGCGCAGGTGCCGCGAGAGCGGGCCGTCGGGGTGGAGGGCGCCGAGATAGACGATCCGCCGCACACCCGCGGCGGCCGAGGCGTCGCCCACCGTCTGCGCGGCATGCGCCTCCTCGTCGTCGAAGTCGCCCGTGGCGCGCATCGAGTGCACCAGGTAGTAGACGGCGTCGATGTCGCGCACCGACTCCGCGACCGCGCCCGGGTCGCCGAGATCGCCCTCGACGACCTCCACGTCGTCGCGCCACGGTACGTCGGTCAGCTTGAGCGGGGAACGCACCAGGACGCGCACCCGGTGCCCGCGCTCAAGGAGGCGCGGCACCAGGCGGCCTCCGATGTAGCCGGTGGCCCCGGTCACGAGCACGTGCAGAGCGGTCACGGCCCGAACATACCCCTTCCCCCGATCACGGCATCCACCGACCGTCGGGTACGGTTCTGGCATGGGCAAGCTTGTTTACGGCGGGACGACCGAGATCGGGTTCGAGGATCGGGTCCTGGCGCACCTGCAGATCGTGGTCGGGCTCAAGCTCCGCCGCAAGGAGGGATTCTTCTTCTCGTGGCGCGACGAGCAGGGGGTCGGCGACGGCCGCAGCGCGATCTGGATCGATCCGGCGATCCCGCTGCTGTTCCGGTACAGCGGTGGGCGTCCGCCCAAGATCAACAAACTGTGGCTGGAGCAGCTCACCCTCTCGTCCAACAGCGCCCAGGGCCTGCAACTCACCGAGGAGATCGGTGCCCTCGGCGCGGACGAGGTCAACGCCGACACTCCTCCCGGCCGCTAACCGACAACTCGCTGAGAAAGACTCAGCGCGTCTTGATCGGCGGTGGCGACACTCCTATTGTTTGCGGATCGAGCGAGGGAGGCCACCATGGCTCCGGCAGAAGAAGACCCGGTCGCGGCACCCGCTGCACCGGCGGAGGCACCACCGGTCGACCCTACCGCCGCGCCCGCGGACGCGGAGCCGGGCGTCGACCAGGCCGACCCGGGTGATCGACCGGGAGACATCCCGTTCGACCAGGCGGTCGCAGAACACGAGAACCCCGAGCTCGCCTGAGCCCGGGGTTCCGCGTTTCGTATCCGTCGTCGCGCTTAGCGCAGGTACTCCAGCAGCTCGGGGCTGCGCAGCCGCTTGAGGCTGCGGGTCTCGAGCTGGCGAACCCGTTCGCGGGTGATTCCGTAGACCTCGCCCACCTCGTCCAGCGTCATCGGCTTCTGGCCGTCGAGGCCGAAGCGCATGCGCACCACCTTGGCGTCGCGCGGGGGCAGCTCGCGCAGTCGCTCCTCCAGGTCGCGGTGACGGAATTCGACCTCCACCGACTCCGACGGCCCGGGGGCGTCGCCGTCTTCGATCAGGTCGCCGAGCTCCGCGCCCTCGTTCTCACCGACGGGCACGGCCAGCGACACGGTCTCCGAGTCGCTCATCTGCAGCTTGTGCACCTCGGCAGGGGTCAGGTTGGCGGCCTCCGCCATCTCCTCCAGCGTCGGCGTGCGCCCGAGCTCGCCGCCCAGGTCGCGGCGGATCCGGTCGAGCTTGTCGATCTTCTCCACGGTGTGCACCGGGATGCGGATGAGACGAGCCGTGTCGGCGATGCCGCGGAGGATGGACTGGCGGATCCACCAGGTGGCGTACGTGGAGAACTTGTTGCCGGTGCGGTAGTCGAACTTCTCGACCGCGCGCACGAGCCCGAGGTTGCCCTCCTGGATCAGGTCCATGACCGCGAGGCCACGGCCCGCGTAGCGCTTGGCGATGCTGACGACGAGGCGCAGGTTGGCCTCGATGAAGCGCTCGAACGCGCGCTTGCCATCGTCGGCCAAGTACTGCAGCTCTCGCTTCTCGCGCGGAGTCAATCCGGGGCGGGTGGCCAGCCGATCGCCGGCGAGCACGCCGACCTCGATCCGCTTCGCGAGCGCGACCTCCTCGTCGGCCGTGAGCAGCCGCGTCCTCCCGATCGAATTGAGGTAGTCGCGTACTGGATCATTGGTCACTTCGAGCACTGTCATCGTGTCATCCCATCCCATCGTGCACAGAGTTTTTCTGCCTCGATTCGTGTCCAAGGGTAGACAGAATGAGCATGACCCCAACAAGGGGTTGACAAGGTGTGCGGGGCTCGCTAGGCGTGTCTCTTGCGCTCACGCAACTGGCCGGATGTCAAGGGGATGACGGCGATCGGGCCCTCCTCGTACCGTGACCGACGTGAACGCGCCTGCATCGAACTCCCAGGGAACCACAGCCGGTCTCAAGACCATCCGTACCATGATTCCCGCCCGGCTGGACCGGTTGCCGTGGTCGCATTTCCATTGGCTGGTGGTCGTCGGCCTCGGCACCGTCTGGATCCTCGACGGACTCGAGGTGACGATCGTCGGCGCGATCGCCAGCCGGCTCACGGAGCCGGACTCGGGGCTCGGGCTGACGACCAGCCAAGTGGGCCTGGCCGCGGCGATCTACGTCGCAGGCGCCTGCACAGGAGCACTCGTCTTCGGCTACCTGACCGACCGGTACGGCCGCAAGAAGCTCTTCATCGTCACTCTCGGGCTCTACCTCCTCGCCACCGTCCTGACGGCGTTCTCGGTGACGCCGTGGATGTTCTTCCTGTTCCGGTTCTTCACCGGCGCAGGCATCGGCGGCGAGTACGCCGCGATCAACTCGGCGATCGACGAGCTGATCCCCGCGCGACGTCGAGGCGTCGTGGACCTCGCCATCAACGGGTCCTACTGGCTCGGCACCGCCTTCGGCGCCGTGCTCACGGTCTTCCTGCTGAACACCGCGATCTTCCCGGCCAACGTCGGCTGGCGCATCGCCTTCGGGCTCGGCGCGGTGCTCGGCCTGGTCATCCTCCTGGTGCGCAGGAACGTGCCGGAGTCGCCGCGCTGGATGTTCATCCACGGTCGCGACGAGGCGGCCGAGAAGGAGGTCGCCGAGATCGAGCACGACATCGAGGAACAGCAGGGGTCCGCCCTCGAGACGGTGCCCGACGACAAGGCGATCGAGATCCACCAGCGACGCTCGACCGGATTCGGCGAGATCATCCGGGTGGGCGTGACGATGTACCCCAAGCGCTCCATCCTCGGGCTCTCGCTCTTCATCGGTCAGGCCTTCCTCTACAACGCCGTGTTCTTCACGTTCTCGCTGGTGCTCACCAAGCTGCTGCATGTGCCGACCGACGTCGCGCCGTGGGCGCTGCTGCCGATCGCGATCGGCAACTTCCTCGGCCCGTTCCTCCTCGGCCGGCTGTTCGACTCCGTCGGCCGCCGGTTCATGATCACCCTGTCGTACATCGGCTCGGGAGTGCTGCTGGTCGGCACCGGCCTCCTCTTCGACGCCGGCTTCCTCGACGCGGTCTGGCTGACGGCGTGCTGGATGGTCGTCTTCTTCTTCGCCTCGGCCGGGGCCAGCGCCGCCTACCTCACCGTGAGCGAGATCTTCCCGATGGAGACACGGGCGATGGCGATCGCGTTCTTCTACGCCGTCGGCACCGCGGCCGGCGGGATCGTCGGCCCGATCCTGTTCGGCAACCTGATCGAGGGAGGCATCCACTCGGTGGTGCTCGGCTACTACCTCGGCGCCGGCCTGATGATCGCGGCGGGCCTGGTCGAGCTGTTCCTCGGCGTTGACGCCGAGAACAAGTCGCTGGAGGACATCGCGGCGCCGCTGTCGGCCGGGACGCCGGCGCAGTCAGCTCGAAAGTAGTCAGCTCGAAAGCAGTTCGAGGAGCGCGGACTCCGGCGCGCGGCCGGCGGAGGTGTCGATGACCTCGCCGTTGCGGTAGCGGTCGAAGATGCGTGGATCGATGTAGCTGTTGCGCGCGATCGCCGGAGTGTTGCCCAGCGCCTCCGCCGCTTCGTTCACCGCCGCGGACACCCGCTTCTTGCGCTGGGCGTCGGAACCGGCCGTGCCCAGCGCGGCGAGCGCCTCGGCCGCGACGATCGTGCCGTGCAGGGTGCGGAAGTCCTTCGCCGTGAACTCGCCGCGCGTCTGCCGCCGGATGTACTCGTTGAGCGACGCCGGCCGGATGGTGTGCCAGGTGCCGTCCTTCCATGACAGCAGCCGGGAACGCTGCCCGCGCAGGGCCTGGATCTCGGCGAGCAGCTCGGCGAGGTCGGCGTCGGAGATCGTGCTCGTCCATTTCTGGGCCGACTTGGCCGGGAACGTGAGAGTGATCTCGTCCCCGTCGACCCGCGCATGCCGGCAGAGCAGGGTCGTGAGCCCGCGACTCCCGTTGGCGTGCAGGTACTCCTCGCTCCCGATCCGGACGCTGCCGAGGTCGATGATGCGGAACGCCGCGGCGAGGATGCGGTCGCGGCCGAAGCCCTCCTCGCGGAGGTCCATCGTCACCTTGCGGCGCGCCGACGGCAGCGTCTCGGCCAGCTGGGCCGCCCGCTCGAACTTGACGCGGTCCTGATGCAGCCGCCACGAGTCGTGATAGCGGTACTGCCGACGCCCGGCGGCGTCGGTCCCGACGGCCTGGATGTGCCCCCGCGCGTCCGGCGAGATCCAGACGTCCTTCCATGCGGGCGGGATGACCAGGGACCGGATCCGCTCGAGCTCGCGCTCGTCCACGATCCGGTTCCCGGCCTCGTCTTCGTACACGGGACCCTTGGCCGAGTCGCGCCGGGCGTACCCCGGCCCCGACGGGTCACTTCGCCGCAGGCGCGTCACGCGGGCTTCTTGGCCTTCTTCGCGGGGGCCTTGGCGGCCGCCTCCTTCTTCGTCGATCCCTTGGCCGAGGCCGTGGCGGGAGTCTTCTTCTCCGAGGCCTTGCCTCCCCTGCTGCGCTCGACGCTGCGCTGCAGCGCCTCCATCAGGTCGATGACCTCGCCGCCGCCCGCGGCCTTCTCCTCCTCTTCACCGAAGGTGACGGCCGTGTCGATGGTCTCGCCCTGCTCGAGCTTGGCGTCGATCAGCTTGCGGAGCTCCTCCTGGTACTCGTCGGTGAACTTCTCCGGCTCGAAGTCGCCGGCGAAGCTCTCCATGAGCGCGGCGGACAGCGACAGCTCGCGCTCGGTGATGCGCGGCGACGTCTCCAGGGCCGGGAAGTCGGCCTCCCGGATCTCGTCGTGCCAGAGCATGGTCTGCAGCACGAGCACGTTGCCGCGCACCCGGAGGGCGCCGAGGCGCGTCTTCTGGCGGAGGGCGAAGTTGACGATCGCCGTGCGGTCCTCGTCTTCCAGGGTCTTGCGCAGCAGCGCGTAGGCCTTGAGCGACTTGGAGTCCGGCTCCAGGTAGTAGCTTCGGTCGAACCAGAGCGGGTCGAGCTGGTCGTTGGGCACGAACTCGACGACGTCGATCTCCCTGCTGCGCTCGGCCGGCAGCGACTCCAGGTCCTCCGACGTCAGGATGACGGTGCGCTCGCCGTCGTCGTACGCCTTGGCGATGTGCTCGTACGGGATGGTCTTGCCGTCGATCTCGCAGACGCGCTTGTAGCGGATGCGCCCGCCATCGGCGTCGTGCACCTGGTGCAGCGCCACGTCGTGATCCTCTGTCGCGCTGTAGACCTTCACGGGCACATTGACCAGCCCGAAGGTGATAGCGCCCGTCCAAATCGCCCTCATGGGTCCATCGTGTCCGTCGAACCGCACAAACTCAATGGGGAAAGCCCGCAATGGTCGATCGCTGTCCCTGCCGCGGGACGGCGCGGCAGGCGTACGGTGATCGCATGGTTGCGGAGGACACCGAGACGGTCTCGATCGACGGCCACCGGCTGCGCCTGACCAACCTCGACAAGGTGATGTACCCGGAGACCGGCACCACCAAGGCCGACATCATCGGCTACTACAGCGCGATCGCGGACGTGATGATCCCGCACACGCGCGACCGGATCGCCACGCGCAAGCGCTGGGTTCACGGCGTCGGCACGCCGGAGAAGCCGGGCGACGTGTTCTTCCAGAAGAACCTCGACCCGGCCTCCACGCCAGGCTGGGTGAAGACGCGCACGATCAGGCACAAGACCAGCGAGAACACCTACCCGCTCGTCAACGACCGCGCCACGCTCGTGTGGCTCGCGCAGATCGCCTCCCTGGAGCTGCACGTGCCGCAGTGGCGGGTGGGCCGCGGCGATCAGCGCAAGAATCCCGACCGGCTGGTGCTCGACCTCGACCCCGGCGACGGTGCGACGCTTCTCGAGTGCGCAGAGGTCGCACGGCTCGCGCGGGCGATCCTCGCCGACATGGGCCTCGACCCGCTGCCGGTCACCAGCGGGTCGAAAGGCATCCACCTCTACGCGCCGCTCGACGGCTCGCAGACCAGCGACCAGGTCTCGGCCGTCGCGCACGAGCTGGCACGGGCGCTGGAGGCCGACCATCCCGACCTCGTGGTGAGCGACATGAAGAAGGCGTTGCGGACGGGCAAGGTGCTGGTCGACTGGAGCCAGAACAACGGCGCGAAGACGACGATCGCTCCCTACTCGCTGCGTGGGCGGTTCCGGCCGACGGTCGCGGCGCCGCGCACGTGGCGCGAGCTGGCCTCCAAGGATCTGCGGCATCTCGAGTACACGGAGGTGCTCGACCGGGTGAAGAAGCGCGGGGATCCGCTCGCCGACCTCTCCGCCGGCCGGGCCGCCGCCGAGCAGACGGACCGGCTCACCACGTACCGCTCCAAGCGCGACGCCGACAAGACGCCGGAGCCGGTGCCGTCGGTGAGCCCCGACGCGGCGGACGGTCGCTCCTTCGTCATCCAGGAGCACCACGCCCGGCGACTGCACTGGGACTTCCGGCTGCAGCACGACGGGGTCCTGGTCAGCTGGGCGCTCCCGAAGGGGCCGCCGAACGACCCGAAGCAGAACCACCTGGCGGTGCACGTGGAGGACCACCCGCTGGAGTATGGAACATTCGCCGGCGACATCCCGCACGGGGAGTACGGGGCCGGCCACGTGGACATCTGGGATCACGGCGAGTACGAGCTCGAGAAATGGCGCGACGACGAGGTGATCGCCACCCTGCACGGCCAGAAGGACGGCGGGCTGGGCGGCGTTCCGCGCAAGTTCGCGCTCATCGCCACCGCGCAGGGCGGCGACGAGAAGAACTGGCTCATCCATCTGATGAAGGAGGCGGATTCGCACGAGGGGACGGCGAAGAAGGCTCCGGCGAAGATGACTCCCGAGAAGAAGGGCGCACCCCGCCCGATCGACAGCCCGCCTGTCTCCCCCATGCTCGCGACCCTCGGCTCGCGGAAGGACATCCACGACGAAGCCGAATGGGCGTTCGAGATGAAGTGGGACGGCATCCGCGCGATCGCGGTCGTGCAGGACGGCGGCCTCCGGTTGACGACCCGCAACGGCAACGACGTCACCCGCACCTACCCTGACCTCGCCGGGCTCGTCGAGCTCGCCGACGGGCACGACCTCGTCGTCGACGGTGAGATCGTGACGCTCACCCGGCAGGGCCGGCCGGACTTCGGCCTCCTGCAGACCCGCATGGGCCTGACCCGGCCCGCGGAGGTGGAGGCGGCGGCCAAGCGCGCCCCCGCCCACTACTTCGTGTTCGACATCCTCGAGCTCGACGGCAATGACCTCCGTCGCGAGACCTACGATGACCGGCGCGCCGCTCTGGAGGCCGCCCTCACGCCCCCCAAGGACGACCCGGTGCAGGTGCCGCCCGCGTTCGCGGGCGACGTGGACCACGCCATCGCCTCCTCGAAGGAGCTGGGTCTCGAAGGCGTGATGGCCAAGCAGCGCGACGGCACCTACGCGACCGGCCGGCGCTCCCGCACCTGGATCAAGATCAAGCACCACCTCAACCAGGAGGTCGTCATCGGCGGCTGGACGCCCGGCAACGGGCGAAGGGCCAATGGGATCGGCGCGCTGCTGCTCGGCATCCCCGACGACGGCGAGCTGCGCTACGTGGGCAAGGTGGGCACGGGCTTCACCGACGCGATGCTCGACGACCTCGCGAAGAAACTGTCGGCGCACGAGCGCAAGACCCCTCCACTGACCGGTGTGCCGTCGCTGGACGCCCGCGGCGCGCACTGGGTGCGTCCCGAGTACGTCGGCGAGGTCGAGTTCGCCGAGTGGACGGCCACCGACCGCCTCCGTCAGCCGTCGTGGCGGGGCCTGCGGCCGGACAAGTCCGTCGACGAAGTCGTGCGGGAGTCCTGACGGCGGAGCGTCACGGCTCGCGCGGCGAGTAGACCTCCAGCGCCGCGGGGAGGATCCGCAGCTCGAGTCCCTCGCCCGGCGTCTCCACCGAGGCCTCGCCGTCATGCGCGTAGCCGGGGTCGACGTCGCAAGCGCGCACCGACAAGCCGTCGCCGGTGAACGCGTCGATCGCCGGCGGCCCTTGCAGGAACGGCAACCGGGCGACGAAAGCGTCGGTGCGGCCGCCGAACGCCAGCGCGACCGCTCCGCGGGTCTTCGGCTTCGGGCCCGCGGAGAGGATGCGGACGTCCAGCAGGCCGTCGTCGAGCCTCCGGCGCTCGATCGGCGCCACCGCCACCGGGTAGTAGCGGTCGATGCCGACGAACACCGACCAGATCGACCGGGTGCGGCCGTCGATCTCCACCTCGATCGGACTGGTGGAACGCACGACGCGGATGGCGGCGATCACCGCCGCCGCGGGCTTGCCCCACCGGCCCTCGTACTTCTCGCGCTCGGCGACGAAGGCCGGGTAGAGGCCGACGGAGGCCGTGTTGAGCACCGTCCGGGTCACGGCATCCCCGCCGCCGGCCGGGAAGCGCAGTTCGGCGACGTCGACGCGACGACCGGAGCCCGCCTCGAAGGCGTCGAGAGCCGTCTCGATCGACTCGAGCGCCGCCGCCTTGGCGAAGTGGTTGAACGTTCCGCCCGGCAGCACCAGCAGCGGCAGCCCGGCCAGCCTGGCCTCGTGCGCCATCGCGGAGACCGTGCCGTCTCCGCCCGAGATCCCGAGCACGCGCGGAGGCTCGGCCGAGTCGAGCTGCTCCTGCACGAGCGCGGCGATGTCGTCGCCCTCCTGGAGCTCGTGCACCCGGGCCTCCGGGAACCGCTCCGCGAGCAACGGCCGCGGATCCGGCCTCCCGAGCCCCGCGCCGGAGCTCGGATTCACGACGATGAACGCGCCGGCGCCCCGAGGGAGCACCGGGAGATCGATCGTCTCGGCGGTCGGCGCGGGCGCCGCCGACCGCCGAGCGGATCGCAGCAGTCGCGTGGCTGTCTTGAGAAGCAGCGCGGCGCCTGCGCCGATCGCCGCGCCTCCTGCGACGTCCGAGAACCAGTGCGCGCCGGTGTGGAGGCGCGAGTAGCCGACCCCCGCCGCGAGCGGAGCCAGCGCGGCGCCGGCCGACGGCGACTCCAGTGCGACACCGGCGGCGAACGCCACGGCGCTCGCGGTGTGCCCGGACGGGAACGACGGCGAGGTCGGCGACCGGTCGAGCCGGCGGGAGACGGGGATCGAGGTGAGCGCGGGCCGGTCGCCTCCGACCAGGGTCTTGCCCACGACGTTGGCCACCAGGCTGGCGAGGCCGAGGGACGCGACGCCGCGCAGGGCCGCCTTGGGCTTGCCGAGCGCCACGAGCACGGCCGCGACCGCGAACCACAGCTTGCCGTGGTCGGCGGCGCCGCTGAGGAGCCGCCAGAACCCGTCGGCACGCGGGCCGGTCGTGCGGTGGTTGATGCGGCGCGCGACCGCTTCGTCGGCACGGACCACCGTGCCGGGCAGGGCGAACAGGGACCGGCGGCGACGGGACGCAGACATGCCTTCACCGTACCCGCCCCGTGTGCGGCGCCCGCTGCCGTCGGGCGGTAGGATCTTCGACGTGAGCACGCACACGATCGCCGACCCCCACCACACCGCCTCCGACGATGTCGTCGTCGACGACGAGCACGGCGGTCTCGTCCGCAGCCTGAGCGCGACGCTCCCGCCGATGGTGGGCAACGCGATCGCGACCCTCATCGTGCTGATCAGCCTGGTCATCGGCGTCATCAGCCTCGTCTACACGTGGACCGGCAACGCCGACGAGTTCCTCCCGCTGTTCCAGGTGTCGGTCGCCGCCACGGTCGTGTCGCTCAACGCGCTCTACGCCCGCCGCACCTTCAGCTACGTCATCACCCTGATCGGCGCCATCCTCTGGCTCTGGGTCTCCGTCACGCCGTTCGTGCCGTTCTGGCAGGTCGTGCTGCAGGCGGTCACCGTGACCATCATGGCCTTCGGCGTCGTCTTCTCGCTGGCGGCCGTCTCGCTCAGCAAGAAGCCCCGGTTCTGAGCACCGAGCAGGCCCCGGGCACGAAGGAGCCCGACGATACACGGCTGTCGCATACGCGGCACTTCGTCGACCTCAGCCCGCTGAGGGAGTCGCCGGCATTCGCCCGGCTCTGGGCCGGAGGCGCCATCTCGGGCATCGGCGGCCAGATGACGGTCGTGGCCGTCGGCCTCCACATCTACGACCTCACCCACTCGACCCTCGCGGTCTCGCTGGTCGCGCTCTTCGCGCTCGTCCCGATGATCGTGTTCGGACTCTACGGCGGCGTGCTCGCGGACGCCTTCGACCGGCGCACCGTCGCGCTCGTCACCGCGATCGTTGCCTGGGCCTCCACCGCCGGCATCGCGGTCTTCGCCTGGATGCACATCCAGGTCGTCTGGCCGCTGTACCTGCTCACGACGATCAACGCGGTGGCGACGGTCATGATCGGCGCCACCCGGCAGGCGATCACGCCGCGCCTCCTGCCACCCCGATTGCTTCCGGCGGCGAGCGCGCTCGGCGGTATCAGCATGGGCGTCATGGTCACCGTCGGTCCCGCGATGGCGGGCCTCCTCGTCGCGAGCGTCGGCATCCCGTGGACGTACACCGTCGACGTCATCCTGTTCACAGCGGCGTTCCTCGGCATCTTCACCCTGCCGTCGATCGTGCCGGAGGGCGAGCGGCAGAGCGCCGGATTCTCGTCGGTGCTGCAGGGGCTGCGCTTCCTGAAGTCCGCACCCAACCTCTCCATGACGTTCGTGCTCGACCTCATCGCGATGACGTTCGGCCAGCCCCGCGCCCTGTTCCCCGCGGTCGGCGCGCTGCTGATCGGCGGAGGCCCGGTCACCGTCGGCATCCTGACCGCCGCCGGCGCGGTCGGCACCCTGGTCTCGAGCGTGTTCTCCGGCCGCCTCGGGCACGTGCGCTGGCAGGGCCGTGCGGTCGAGCGGGCGATCCTGGTCTACGGCGCATCCATCCTCGGCTTCGGTATCGTGCTCGCCGTGGTCGCGTTCAGCGGCACGGCAGGAGGCGGCGCCTCGTTCGCCGAGGCGAACCTCCCTGCGCTGATCGCGGCGACGGTGCTGCTCGCGGCGTCCGGTGCGGCGGACAACGTCAGCTCGATCTTCCGGATGACCATCCTCCAGGCCTCCGCGCCCGACGTCATGCGCGGGCGGCTGCAGGGCGTGTTCACCGTCGTCGTGACGGGAGGCCCGCGCCTCGGCGACCTCTACATCGGCGTGCTCGCACTCACCGGCGCGCTGTGGTTCCCGCCGCTGCTCGGCGGCCTCCTGATCGTGGTGCTCGTCGCCACGGTCGTGCGCGTCCAGCGCGGCTTCCGCCAGTACGACGCGCTCGCGCCCACGCCCTGAACCCGGGCACTCCGGGCTCTGCGCTCAGCGGGTGCGGATGCGGCGGGCCAGGCGCGGGTAGTCGATGACGAGTCCGTCCTCGTCGACGCCCAGGTCAGCCGTGAAGCCGCTGCCGACGCTGCGATAGCGCACGATCGCGCGCCCGGCCTCCGGGTCGAACGGGTGTGCCGCGCTGTATGCCTGCCGGCTGGCGACGACCTCCAGCGAGGGCAGGTCCACCCACGCCATCGTCAGTTCGGTCTCCTCCAGACCCTGCAGTGCGCCCAGCCGCAGGATCGGCATCGTGTTGGTCACCGGGCACAGCGCCAGGTCGCAGTCCAGGGCACCACCGAGGCCCGACGGATCCGCGATCCCCGGAGCAGCCATGGGCTCCTCGTGGTAGCGGTCGTCGCCGTGCGTGTACGACTCCGACTCCCACCGGCCGTGCCCGTCGCGGGTGAGGACCAGCCAGCGCGTGAAGCCGCGCCCGTCGACGGCGACCGACAGCCGGGAGGTCACCCAGTCCGGCCCGGTCTCCAATGCCCAGCTCGTGACGTAGTCCGTCGTGCGGGAGGTGCCGAGCGCATCCAATCGGTCGGGCGCGAAGGTGACGACCGCCGCCTCCAAGCGCTCCGGATCCTCGTCGCCGACCCACTCCACGTGCCGCACCGCTCCGCGCATCGTGCTCGCCTCCGCCCGCTCCGCATCGGGGACTCTCCGCCCGTTCAGCACGATACGCTCCACTCCGCGGGCGGCGACAGCGGTTCCGCTGCTCAGGCCGCAGCCGTGGTCACCGGCAACGGCATCGGGGCGGCGGGTCCGTCGTACCGCGACGACGGGCGGAGGATCTTGCCGTCGGCCGCCTGCTCCAGGATGTGCGCCGTCCAGCCGACGACACGCGCGACCGCGAACGTCGGCGTGAACAGCGAGCGCGGGATCCCGCACAGCTCCATCACGACACCGGCGTAGAACTCGACGTTGGTGTGCAGCTCGCGCCCGGGCTTGAGCTCGGCGAGCAACTGCTGCACGCGCTCCTCCACCCGCACCGCGAACGCCACCCGGTCGCCGCCGAACCCCTCCGCCACGTCGCGCAGCAGCCGTGAGCGCGGATCCTCCGTGCGGTACACGGCGTGACCGAAGCCCATCACGCGGCCACCGCCGCGGACGGTCGCCGTGATCCACTCGTCGATGCGGTCGGGGGTGCCGATCGCGTCGAGCGTGTCGAGCGCGCGGCTCGGCGCTCCCCCGTGCAGCGGGCCCGCGAGCGCCCCGAGCGCGCCGTCGACGGCCGCCGCGACATCGGCGCCGGTCGACGCGATGACGCGCGCCGTGAACGTGGAGGCGTTGAAGCCGTGGTCGATGGCCGCGGTCAGGTAGGCGCTCAACGCGTGCTCGTGGGCGGCGTCCGGCACGCGGCCCGTGACCAGTCGGAGGTAGTCGGCCACGTGTCCGAGGTCGTCGCGCGGCTCGGGAGGCGTGCCGCCGGTCTCGTAGGCGTGGAGGGACGCCAGGAGCACCGGGGTGACGGCGGCGACGCGGATCGCGTCCCGGACGCGCCCCTCGGGGTCCTCGTCGTACACCGGCCGCATCCGGTCGTGCGCGGCGACGGCGGCGAGCGCCATCCGCAGGCCGGCGAGGGCGTCGCCATCCGCCGTCAGCCGGGCGATCGACGGCAGCAGCTCGGCGACCTCGGCGGGGACTCGTCGCGCGCCCGCGATGCGCTCCCGGAACGCCGCCAGCTCGCCGGGAGACGGGAGTTCGCCGAACAGCAGCAGGTACCAGGCGTCCTCGAAGCTGCGCTCCCGCGCGAGATCGATCGCGGAGTACTGGCGGTAGTGGTAGAACCCCTCCTGCCCGCGCACGTCGCCCAGGGCGGTGTGCGCGGCGACGACGTTGGTCAGTCCGCGGGGGACGTCGATGAGGGTGTCGTTCATGCGGTCCATGCCAGTAGTGTGGACGTGGATTGTACGAACGTCAACGTTGATCGGATCAATATGGCTGCCTCTGCCAGCGCACCGGACTTCTCGAACGGCTCGAGCCTCCCCCGGCTCAGCGCGGAGCAGACCGCCGAGCGTCTCGGAGTCAAAGTGGAGACGCTGTACGCCTATGTGGCGCGCGGGCTCCTCGGCCGCGCCCGCACCGCGACGGGGTCGTCGTTCGACCCGTTGGAGGTCGAGGCGTTCGCCGCCGCCCGCCGACGCAAGGCGCCGGCCTCCCCCGCGCGATCGGAGGGACGTCCGCTCATGGTCATCGACACCGACTTCGCGCTCATCGACGACGGCGAGCTCTACTACCGGGGTCGACCGGCCGCCGACCTGGCCGGCGAGCCGTTCGAGGTGGTGGCGCGCTGGGCGCTCACCGGCCGCTGGGAGCCGTCGGCGCACTTCGCCGCCGGCCCCGGGCTGGACGCCGCCCGACGTGTGGCGGAGGCCCTCCCGCCGGGCGCCGGCGACCGCGACCGTCAGCTCGTGGCGGTGACGGCGCTGGCCGCCGCCGACCCGCTGCGCACCTCCCTCGACCCGGAGGCCGTGGCGGGGGCGGCCGAACGGCTCATCGCGGGCATGGTCGAGGTGCTGCCGGTGCTCTCGCCTCCGGTGGCGCCGAGTCTGGCGGCGGAGCTCTGGTCGCGCCTGTCGCCTCGGCCCCCGACGGTTCCGTTGCTGCGCACGCTCGATGCGGCGCTCGTGCTTCTTCTCGACCACGACCTCGCCGTGTCGACGCTCGCCGCACGAGCCGCGGCGTCCGCGCGGGCGACGCCGTACGCCGTCGTCGTCGCGGGCCTCGGCGCCCTCGACTCGCCGCTGCACGGCAACGCGAGCCGCGCCGCCCAGCGGATGCTCGCGCGCGTCGCCGCGGGCGAGGAGCCTGCCCGCGTCGTCGCCGACGCCGTGGTGGACGGGCGTGGCCCCGTGCCCGGGTTCGGCCAGCCGCTCTACCCCGCCGGCGACCCGCGCGCGCGGATCCTGTTGGGCATGCTCGCCGACGACCCCGAAGGAGCGATCGTGGTGGAGGCCGTGGAGTCGCTGGCCGCGCTCCTCCACGACCGCACGGGCACCGCCCCGAACTCGGACCTCGCCCTCGCCGCGCTCTCTCTCGCCGGCGGGATGGCCGACGACGCAGGCGAGGTGATCTTCGCCACCGCTCGCACAGCCGGGTGGATCGTGCACGCTCTCGCGGAGTACCGCGAGCGCCCGCTCCGCCTCCGGCCCGTCGGCCGCTACACGCCCTCCCCGCCAGCCCCGCCCGCCGGGTAGCCGCCGCGTAGCCGCCGGTGCGGGCTCAGCGGCGGAGCGCTTTGCGGGCCAGAGCGTTGCCGAGGAACTGCGCGAGCTGCACCAGCACGACGATGGTGAGGACGGCGACCCAGGTCACGACCCAGTTGTAGCGCTGGTAGCCGTACGAGATCGCGAAGTCGCCGAGGCCCCCGCCGCCCAGACTGCCGGCGACGGCCGAGAGGTCCACGATCGCGACGAACACGAAGGTGTAGCCGAGGATCAGCGGCCCGAGCGCCTCCGGGATCAACAGCGTCGAGATGATCCGCCACGGGCTCGACCCCATCGCCCGCGCGGCCTCGATCACTCCGGGGTCGATCGTCACCAGGTTCTGCTCGACGATCCGTGAGATCGCGAACGTCGCCGCGATCGTCATCGGGAAGATCGCCGCCGGAGTGCCGAGGAACGTCCCGAGCACCGCCTGTGTCAGCGGGGCGACCGCCGTCATGAAGATGATGAACGGGATCGGCCGGATGAAGTTGACCAGCACGTTCAGCACCGCCGACAGGGCGCGGTTCTGCAGCAGTCCGCCCGGTCGCGTCGTGTACAGCAGCACGCCGAGCGCCAGCCCGAGCACGCCGCCGAGCACGAGCGTCGCGACGACCATCCACAACGTCTGGCCGATGGAGGTCAGATACACCGGCCACAGGGTCGACCAGTCGGTCATGCCGCCACCTCCTCGACCTCGGTGACCGTGCGGAGGTCGGCGATCAGCGCGTCCACGGCGTCCGGCTCGCCGAGCAGCTCGAGGGTGAGGCTGCCGAACGACTTGCCCTGCAGCGCGGAGATGCCGCCGTAGACGATCTCGAAGCGCACGCCGTGGCGGCCGACGGCGTCGGAGAGCACAGCGCCGAGTCGGCCGTCGTCGTGGATGCGGGCCGAGACGATCCGGCCGGAGTGCTTGCCGCGCAGGCGCTCGACGTCGGCCTCCCCCGGCTGGTTGCGCAGAACCGTGCCGACGAAGCGCTGCGAGGTGGGCGTCTGCGGGTTCGAGAACACCTCGAAGACGCTCCCGGTCTCGATCACCCGGCCTGCATCGAGGACCGCGACGCGGTCGGCGATCGAACGCACGACCTCCATCTCGTGCGTGATGACGACGATGGTGACGCCGAGCTCGTCGTTGACCCGCTTCAGCAGGGCCAGCACGTCGGAGGTGGTCTCCGGGTCGAGGGCGCTGGTGGCTTCGTCGGCGAGGAGGATGGCGGGGTTCGTCGCGAGAGCCCGGGCGATCCCCACGCGCTGCTTCTGGCCTCCCGAGAGCTGGTCGGGGTACGCCCACGCCTTCTCCGTCAGCCCGACGAACGCGAGGAGCTCGGCGACGCGCTGCTTGCGCCTGTCGGCCGGCCAGCCCGCGACCTTGAGCGGATAGGCGATGTTCGCGAAGACCGTGCGCGACCGGAACAGGTTGAACTGCTGGAAGATCATTCCGATGCCTGCGCGCACGCCGCGCAGCTCGCGCTCGCGCAGCGTGGTCAGGTCGCGGCCGTCCACGATCACCGAGCCGGAGGTCGGGTGCTCGAGCGCGTTGATGAGCCGCAGCAGCGTGCTCTTGCCCGCGCCCGAGTAGCCGATGATGCCGAAGATCTCGCCGCGTTCGATCGTCAGGTCGATGTTCTCGACAGCGGCGACCGCGGCGTCACCCGAGCGGAAGCTCTTGGTGACGCCGCGGAACTCGATGAGGGAGCTCACGTTCCTACTTCGCCGCCTCGATCGTCTTCTCGAGCGAGTGCAGGATCCCGATGAGGTCGGCCTGGGGCTTCTGGACGATCACGGCGGTGTTCTTCGAGTCCGCCAGCACCGCGTCCTGCACGGCCTTGGTGTGGTACAGCTCGGCGACCTTCAGGTAGGTCGTGTTGGCCTTGTCCTTGTCGCGGGCGACGAAGGCGTTGATGTACGGCTCGGCCGTCGCGCTCTTCGGGTCGTCCTGGAAGAGGGCGGACTTGGGGTCGAGGCCGGCCGTGAGCGCGAAGTTGTTGTTCACGATCGCGGCGGCCGCCGAGTCCAGCGCGGGCGCGGTCTGCGCGGCGTCGACCGGGATGACGGAGACCTTCGACTCGGAGGCGACGATGTCGGCCGGGGTCGCGAGCGTGTTCCCGCCGTCCTTCAGCTTCAGGAGGCCGGCCTTCTGGAGGACGAGCAGCGCGCGCGCCTGGTTGGTCGGGTCGTTGGGGATCGCGATCTGCGAGCCCTGCGGGATGGCGCCGACCGAGGTGTACTTCTTCGAGTACAGCGGCAGCGGAACGACCAGCGTCGAGGCGATCGGGACCAGGTTCTGCTTGGACTGCACGTTGTAGTTCGCGAGGAACTGCAGGTGCTGGAACAGGTTGAGGTCGAGCTGTCCGTCGGCGAGCGCCGGATTGGCCTGCGTGTAGTCGCGGAAGCCGACGACCTGGATGTCGATGCCCTCCTCGGCCGCCTTCTTCTTCAGGATCGGCCAGTACGGCGCGGCCTGCTCTGTCGTCCCGATCCGGACCGTGACGGTCTTTCCGGCCGCGCCGGCAGACCCCGCGTTGCCGGCGTTCACGGCCGCGAACACGACACCGATGACGGCCACGATCGCGACGATCGCGATGCCGACGATCCACGGCGTCTTGGAGCGCTTCGGGTTCTCGGGAAGGGCGGGAACGGTCCCGGGCGGGGTGGCGTCGGACATGGCTGTGCCTCTCTTGTGAAGGGGTGGGATGTGCCGGCGGACGGTTGGCGGCACATCGAGCCTCCCAAGAGCGCACGTGACGGTCAAAACCCGTTCCGAAATGTGACGGGGACTTCGCGCGGATCGGGTTTCCCTCCGGGGACGAACTCCAGCTGCTCAGCCCACCCGTCGACCCCGGAACAGAGCGTTACGCGTTCTGCGGCTGCGCCGTCGACTGCAGGATGCGCACCATGTTGCCCGACGGGTCACGGAAGGCGCAGTCGCGCGGACCCCAGGGCTGGTCCTTGGGCTCCTGCAGGACCTCCGCGCCGCTCGCGCGGACGCGCTCGAAGACCGCGTCGAGGTCGTCCTCGGTGCGGAACACGACGTTGGTGAGCACGCCCTTCGCGACGAGCTCCTGGATGGCGTCGCCGTCCGACTGCGAACGGCCGGCGTACGGGTCGGACAGCACGATCTCGGTGCCCTCCCGCCCGGCGACACCGAGGGTGATCCAGTGGTGGCCGCCCGACGCGACGTCGTTGAGCACGTCGAGGCCCAGCGCGTCACGATAGAACGCGAGGGACTCCTCGGGGTCGGTGACGGTGATGTGCGAGTACTGAAGCGAAATGGTCATGCGACCACTCTAGGAACCGCGTCCCCGCGGCGCTTCTCCATTCCTGCTCGGTGTCGGCCTGTTCGATCTCGGGGCGCCGCTCAGCCCGCGATCGGCCTCGATCGCACCGGCCGGGTGCGCTGCTTGGCGATGCAGTTCGGCATCGCCATCACCGCCGGGTGCTCGCGCGTGCGGTAGCTCGTCGGAGACTCGCCCACGATCTCGGCGAACTTGGAGCTGAACGACCCGAGGGAGGTACAGCCGACGGCCATGCACGCCTCGGTGACGGTCATCCCCTCGCGCAGCAACGACATGGCCCGCTCGATGCGCCGGGTCATCAGGTAGCTGTAGGGCGTCTCGCCGTATACCGCGCGGAACCGCCGGGAGAAATGCGAGGGCGACATGAACGCGGAGGCCGCCATCGTCGGCACGTCGAGCGGCTCGGCGTACTGGCGATCGATCAGATCGCGCGCTCGTCGCAGGATGACGAGCTCCTCCAGTTCTTCCGGTGACACGCCTCCACGGTAACGCGCGGCCAGGCCGCTCACCAGTCGCCGGCTCACCCGGCGCCGCTCGCGTTCAGTCGCGCCATCCCGTTCCGTCCTGTTCCACGAGCCGGATGAACGCGCTCAGCTCGCTCACCCCGGCCGGCGTGGTCGGCAGGAACTCGGTCAGCTCCGGCGAGTGGACGAGGTACGCGGCCCACTTCGCTCGGGAGATCGCGACGTTGAGCCGGTTCTTCGACAGCAGGAACGACATGCCCCGCGGAACGTCGGCCGCGGACGACGCGGCGAGGCTGACGATCGCGATCGCGGCCTCCTGCCCTTGGAACTTGTCGACCGTGCCGACGCGCACGTCGGGGTACCCTGCCGCGTCGAGCGCCTCGCGAACCTCGGCCAGCTGCGCGTTGTACGGGGTTACGACGATCACGTCGTCCTGCGCGAGCGGCGAGTCGTCGCGGTCAGCCGCCGGGTCCGTCCACGAGCGCTCGATCAGGTCGCGCACGAGGGCGACGACGGCCTCGGCCTCCTGCGGCGACGCCGTGGCGTTGCCGATGTGCGCGACAGGCACCGCGTGGAGGCCGGGGACGACCCCGGTCAGCTCGCGGTCCGCCGCGCCCGGGTGCGCGTGCAGCCGCCCCTCGTACGACAGCGCGGACACGGCCCGGGCGAGAGCGGGGTGGAGGCGCCGGCTCTCGGCGAGGAAGTACCCGAACTCCGCCGGGAGCACGTCGTGCCCGTCGCTCACCCAGCCGAGGGCGGAGCCGTCGACCGGCTCGGGATGGCTCCCCTGGCTCACCTGCGGCAGCTGCTGCGGGTCGCCGAGCAGCAGCAGGTTGCGGGCCGCCACGCCGACGGCGATGGTCGAGGCCAGCGAGAACTGGCCGGCCTCGTCGACGACGAGCAGGTCGAGGCTCTCGCGCGGGAAGCGCGCCGGGTTGGCGAAGTCCCACGCTGTGCCGCCGAGGACGAAGCCGCTCGCCTCGCGCTCCGCGGCGAATTCGAGCTGGCCGTTCCTGCGCAGCGGCGTGAACCGGGGCGACTCGGCGGAGCTGCTCGGCACCTTGCCGACGAGCGCGGCGTCGAGTCCGGTCGCGACGACGCGGTCGAGGAGGTTCTCGACGACGGCGTGCGATTGTGCGACGACGCCGATGCGCCAGCCGTGGTCGGCGACCAGGCGCGCGATCACGTGCGCGCCGAGATACGACTTGCCGGTTCCGGGAGGTCCCTGGACAGCCAGGTACGACGCGTCGAGGTCGAGGAGGCTGGCGGTGACGGCCGCGATCCGGCCGCTGCCGTCCTCCGGTCCCTCCGGGGCGAGGAGGCCGGAGCGGGTGCGCGGTGGAGTCCGCCGCAGCAGATCGACCGTCGCGTTCGTCGGCCAGCGCCCGGCCTGCAGTGCGGTGACCAGGGTCGTCCCCCATTCCCGGATGGCCTCCGCGAGCGGACGCGTGTTGGGAGGGGCGGCCGGGGTCAGCGCGGTCGGGAGGTGGTGGTACGCGGCGACGTCCTCCGGGAGCGTCTCGCGCACGAGCACCGAGCCGTCGTCGGCGACGTCGATGACGGCGACGGTTCGTACCGTGCGCGCGCCCGGCTGAGCCCGTAGGAGCCGGAACGGGCCCGGGTACTCGTAGAGCAGGTACGGTCCGGAGTTCTCGCTGACGCGCACCGCGCTGCCCGCACCCCACTGGCCCGAGAGCAGGAGCTCGCGTCGCTCGACGCGCTGACCTTCGTCGAGGTACCAGTCACGCACCACCCGGGCGGACTCGACGACCAGCACGTCACGGGTGTCCGCCCACTCCTCCACCGGCTGTATCAGCCGTGAGAAGTGGCTCTGCCAGAAGCTCTTCTGCTCGCGCCGGTGGAAGTCGATCGCGGCGGCCGCGAGCGCGACGGCCTCTCGGTCGGGGGTGCGGTGCGGGTCGAGCGGGTCGCCCGCATAAGCCAGGAGGCCTGCGCGGAGCGGGGAGGCCTCGGGAGCGACTTCGGGCTCCTCGAGCGGAGCCGCGCCGATCGGGACCCCGTTCTCTTCCGCCCGGGCGAGCAGCCAGTCTCGCAGACGCAGCGTCGAGACGCAGTCGTACCGGTTGTAGTCGCCGAGCGCATCGAGCAGCGGCTGCGCTTCGTCCATTCGGCCCAGCGCGATGAGGTCGCGGGCGTTGGCGTACTCGGTGATCGAGTCGGCGCCGTTCGTCACCTCGCTCTGCCGCAGCTCGGAGCCCATGTAGAGCGGCTCGAGCTTCTTGATCGAATACGAGCGCGACCCCACCCGGACGGACTTGCGCACCAGCGGGTACAAATCGACCATCACGGAGTCCCGCAGCAGGGCGTCGACCTCCTCTTCGCCGACCCCGTGCCGGGCCGCGAGCGACAGCAGATGGGTCTGCTCGTAGGCCGCGTAGTGGTAGATGTGCATGCCGGGGAAGGCTGCGCGCCGTTCCCGGACGAACGCGAGGAACCGCTCGAGCGCGACGCGCTCCTCGGCGAAGTCATGGGCCCAGAACGCGGTGAACCGGGCGTCCTGATCGACCAGCCCGAACAGGTAGTCCAGATTCCAGCGCTCGCCCGCGCCCTCCGTGTAGAGCGGGTCGCCCTCGAAGTCGAAGAAGATGTCGCCGGGATCGGGCTCGGGCAGCACCGCGAGCACCGGGGCGTTGAAGACGCGGATCGGCGGCGGCGCGCCCTCGACGGCCTCCAGCTGCAGCCGCGCCTGTTCGCGCAGCCCGGTCAGCGTGCCCTCGGGGATGCCCTCGATCTGGCCGGCGGAGGCGGCCAGCGCGTCGATCGTCGTGATGCCGGCCGCGAACAGTCGCTCCCGCTGCGTCACGCGCATTCCCGCGACGAGCAGTACATCGCGGGCGGCCTGCACCTCCGCGTCGCACGTGTCGCAGCGGCCGCAGACGGTGAAGCGCGGGTCGCCCCACGCCACGGGACCGGGGTCGGCGATGATCTCCAGGAGGCGAGCGCGCCTCTTGCGATAGACCGGCTCGATGTCGGACAGGCGGTGCTCGCTCACCGACCCGTCGCCGAGCAGCAGCTCGACGGCGCCGTCGACCTCCACCCCGGTGCGGCGCAACTGCTCCGCGTAGGCGGCGAGCTGGAGCAGGGCGGTGACGCGGGCGCTGCGTGCCAGCTTGGAGTCTTGCACGCGGTACCGGCCGTCGGGCAGGCGCACCACGAAGTCGGCGAACCCGACGAACGAGCCGTCGAAGAACGTGGCCTGGAAGACCACCTCGCTGGCCCGCTCGAAGGCGCGCGCCGTGTCGGCGACCGCCTCCGCCAGCGAATCGGCCGTGAGCGATTCCGGCCGGGCGATCTCGGCGACCGCCGCCCCGAACCGCTCGCGGTAGCGCTCCAGGATGTGGTGCTCGTGCTCGTCGCCCAGCCGGGACGAGCGCACGTACATGGGATCGTCGACCTCTTCGGTCTTCTCGATCCTCCCCAGCTTGACGTCGAGCGAGCGGAGGAAGGCGAACTCGCACTTCGACGCCTCGGTCAGGTCACTGGCGCTGGTGACGATCACACCGTCGAGTAGGAACACACCGCAACGCTATCGGCGTCCGCCGACATCCGCGGGCGGGCGGCTCAGCCCTTGGCCGCCGCCTTCATCGCCCGCTTGTGTTCGCGGACCCGGGTGAGCGAGTCGGCGTCGACGATGTCGGCCACGGAGCGGTAGCCCTCCAGGCCGTAGTCGCCCGCGGCCTCCCGCCAGCCGGGGACGTCCAGCCCCTTCTGCTTGCCCAGCAGCGCGAGGAAGATCTTCGCCTTCTGCTCGCCGAACCCGGGCAGCGCCTTCAACCGTCGCAGCACCTCGGCGCCGTCCGGGTCGCCCTGCGTCCAGATCGCCGCGGTGTCGCCTCCCCAGTCGCTGACGATCGCGGACGCCAGCGACTGCAGCCGCCCGGCCATCGAACCCGGGAACCGGTGCACGGAGGGCGTCTGCTTCATCACCTCGACGAGCTTGTCCGGGTCCAGCCCGGCGATGCCGGCCGGGTCGAGCGATCCGAGCCGGTTGCGGAGCTTGGCGGGGCCGGCGAACGCGGTCTCCATCGCGATCTGCTGATCGAGCAGCATCCCGACGAGGAGAGCGAACGGGGACTGGTCGAGGAGGGCGTCCGCTTCGGCGTCGCCGGTGATCGAGAGAGGCATGCCCTCATGCTCCCATCCGCGTCACGCGACGAGCAACAGCACTCCCGCGACAGCGGACAGCACCGCGAGCAGCAGAGCGACGCCGAGGAGGACGGCGTGCACCACCAGGAACGGGGTCGCGCGTCCCGCGGCGTCCCTCGCGCGGCTGTCGGTGCGCACCCGGGCGAAGAAGCGCGGCCAGGCGAACACGTTGAACAGCGCGTTGAGGAACAGGACGACGGCGGCGAAAACGGTCATGATGCCTCCAGCGTAGGCGGAACCGCGCGCCCGAACCGTTCGGCGATCAGCCCGACCAGGGCGCGGGCCGCCGCTCCGGGGCGCGGATGCGCGATGACGCTGAGGCGCCACTCGATCGCCGGGTTCAGCGGCCGGGTGACCGCGCCCGGGGTGGGGATGACGGTCAGCGTCGGGAGGGCGGCCACACCCAGACCCGCGGCGACGAACCGCGGGATCTCGCCCAGGTCGGACACCTCCGTCGCGATCTGCCTCGTCAGCCCGGCCGACGTCAGTGCGCGATCGAGGGTGACGCGGTTGCCGAAGCCCTCGCGCGCATCCACCCAGCGCTCGGCGGCGAGGGCCTCCAGCGGCAACGCGCCATCTCCGGCGGCGAGGGGGTGGCCCTCCGGCAGAACCGCGACGAACGGCACCTCGGCGAGCGTCAGCTCGATCACGCCGGGCGCGGAGTCGGGCAGGCCGAGGAACGCCACGTCGATCCGGCCCTGCCGGACGTCGTCGGCGAGTCCCGTCGACCCGCTGGGCGACGGCCCGAGCCGCAGATCGACGCCGGGATGCCGCCTGCGGAACTCGCCCATGATGCCCGGGAGGTCGATCGAGGTCAGGTTCGTGAAGATTCCCACGCGCACGGCACCGCGCAGCGCGCCCTCCCCGACCACGAGGTCGCGCAGCCGCTCGATCGACTGGAGGCCCGTGCGCGCCTCGGCGAGCGCGGCCTCCCCGACGCCGGTGAGGCGGACGCCGTGGGCGTCGCGCTCGAAGAGGCGTCCGCCGAGCTCGCGCTCCAGTGCGGCGACGCCGGCGGAGACGGTGGACTGGGCCGCGAACAGGCGCGCCGCGGCCCGCGTGAAGTTGAGCTCTTCGGCGACCGCGACGAAGTATTCGAGCTGGCGGGTGTCCATCCCGTCATCGTACAGCGACAATCGCTCGCTCCGATTGTCAGCATCATGAACATTCGTTGGACACGATCACACTCGAGTCGGATCATCGAAACATGTCCATCAACGCCCCCGCCTCCACCACCACCACCCGCGAACGCTCGGCCTGGCGCCTGCGCCACGGCGCGGGATTCTGGGTGATCGCTGCAGCCTTCCTCGCGGTCATGGCGTTCTCGACGATCCCGACGCCGCTCTACGCGCTGTACCAGCAGCGCGACGGATTTCCGACCTGGGTGATCACGGTCGTGTTCGCGGCCTACGCGGTCGGGGTCATCGCGAGCCTGTTCCTGATCGGCCACCTCAGCGACTGGGCGGGCCGGCGCCGGATGGTCCTTGTCGCGATCCTCCTGGAGATCGTCGCCGCGGCGCTGTTCCTGGTCTGGAACGACGTCAGCGGTCTTCTGCTCGCCCGCCTGATCTCGGGCGTCGGCGTCGGCGCCCTCACCGCGAGCGCGACCGCGCACCTGAGCGAGCTCCGTTCCGTGGCGAAGCCCGAGGAGGGTCCGCGCCTGGCCGGAACCGTCTCCACGGTGGTCAACACCGGCGGTCTCGCGCTCGGTCCGCTGATCGGCGGACTGTTCGCGCAGTTCCTGCCCGCCCCGCTGCTGCTCCCCTATGCCGTGTTCCTCGTCGTGCTCGCCGTCGCCGCCGTGGCGGTCGCGCTGGTGCCGGAGACCGTCGAGCGCGCCGAGGAGCGGCCTCCGTACCGCCCGCAGCGCATCTCGCTCCCCGCTGCATCGCGCGGTGCGTTCTCGGCCGCGGCGGTCGCCGCGTTCGCGGGGTTCGCGGTGTTCGGGCTCTTCACGTCGCTGGCGCCCAGCGTCCTCGCCGGCACCTTCCACGTCGCCTCGCACCTCGTGGCCGGCGCCGTGCCGTTCTCGGTGTTCGCCGCCTCCGCCGTCTCGCAGATCGTGTTCGCGCGCGTCCGCACCCGGCCGCAGCTGATCCTCGCGATCGTGCTGGTCGCGCTCGGGCTGGCCGGCCTGGCCGTCGGGGTGCTCGGCGGCTCGCTGCCCGCGTTCATCGTCGCCGGCATCGTCGCCGGAGCCGGAGTCGGGCTGCTCTTCCGCGCCGCCATCCTGGTCGCCGGCTCGCTCGCCGCGCCGCAACGCCGGGGCGAGGTGCTGGCGGCGATCTTCCTGGTCGCCTACGTCGGGCTGGCGCTCCCGGTGCTGCTCGTCGGCGTCGCGCTCATCCTCTGGCCGCTGGTGCCCGTGCTCGTCGGCTTCGTCGCGATCGTCGCAGTGCTGTCTGTGCTCGCCGGCCTCCGGATGCTGCGCACCGCGTGAGCCGGCCGTGCCGAGGCGCTCGTCAGGAGGCGGTCGCGAGTTGCACGCGCAGGGAGTCCACGCGCGTGGCGATGGCGTCGTCGGCAGCCCAGCGCTGTGCCAGCCGGGACAGGATGGCGTTCAGCTCCTCGGCGGTCAGCCCGCTCGCCAGCGTCAACCGCACGACGAGCTCTTCCGCGGCCAGACGACAGCCGGGATCGCCCGCCAGCAGCTCGACGTCGAGCACGCCCAGCTCCGAGCCGACCGACGTGCGGAAGGCGTCGGCGACCACCGGGTCGCGGTCGCTGGGCAGCCACGCCTGGCCCTGAGCCAGCGCCCACACCGCGGGGCGCCGGAGGACGAACTCGGTCTCGGAGGTCGGGTCGAGTACGAGCAGTTCGGTCTCCTCCGAGGCGGCGGCCAGCGCCGCTCGCGGCCCCGCGGCCGGAACCGGCCGGGCTGCGGGGTTCCACGCCTGCATCGCCGTCACCGACGAGAACACCGGGAGCACCCGTCGCCCGTCGGGCGCGGCGACCGTGACGATCGAGAGCTCCTGGGTCTTGTCGACGGCGAGCCCGGCATCGGTGGTGCCCTCGTCGCCGAGCTCGGCCACCAACGGGATCAGCAGCCGCACGCCGCGGACGGCCTCCACCACGGCCTCCGCCCCGACCTCGCCCGCCCGGAACGCGGCGAGGGCGCCGAGCAGTTCGGGAGGCGCGGAGCCGTCGTCGTCGCCGAACGGGTTCTCGTCGAATTCGCGGCCTTCCCAGGCCTGACCGGCGGAGTCGCCGTGCGACGGGGTGAAGCCCGCGAGGGCGGCAGCGAACCCGGCCAGCCGGTCGGCGCCGGTCTCGGTCGGCTGCTGCCGGAGGCCGGCTTCACGGTCGGCCTCGCGGTCGTGCGCGCCCTCCGGCGGCTCAGTCGCCGGCGACATCCAGCGCCTCGGGAAGCGTGAATGCGCCGGAGTAGAGCGCCTTTCCGACGATCGCGCCTTCCAGGCCCAGCGGGACGAGCTCGCGCAGCGCCGCGATGTCGTCGAGACTCGAGATGCCTCCGGAGGCCACGACGGGACGCTCGGTGCGCTCCATCACCTCGCGGAGCAGGTCGAGGTTCGGGCCTTTGAGCGTGCCGTCCTTGGTCACGTCGGTCACGACGTAGCGGGCGCAGCCGGCCTCCTCGAGACGGGCCAGCACCTCCCACAGGTCGCCGCCGTCGCGCGTCCAGCCGCGGGCCGCCAGAGTCGTGCCGCGCACGTCCAGGCCGACGGCGATCGCCTCGCCGTAGCGTCCGATGGCGCTCGCCGCCCACTCCGGGTTCTCGAGCGCGGCGGTGCCGAGGTTCACCCGGGTGGCGCCGATCTCCAGCGCCTGCTCCAGCGACTCGTCGTCGCGGATGCCGCCGGAGAGTTCGATGCGCACGCCCTTGGTCTGACGGATCACCTTCTTCAGGAGGTCGCGGTTGCTCCCCCGGCCGAAGGCCGCGTCGAGGTCGACCAGGTGGATCCACTCCGCACCGGCGTCGGCCCACTCGGCCGCCGCGTCGACCGGGTCGCCGTAGCTGGTCTCGCTGCCGGCCTCGCCCTGGGTCAGGCGCACCGCCTTGCCGTCCGCCACGTCGACGGCGGGCAGCAGTTCGAGCTTGGGCGTGTTGGTGAATTCGCTCATGTCGATGTCTTTCTCGAGTGGGGCTTCGATCGGGTCCGCGCGGCGGACCGGGTGGGTTTCGCTAGAGCGAGCCGATCCAGTTGCGGAGGAGCCGGAGGCCGGCGCTGCCGGACTTCTCGGGGTGGAACTGGGTCGCGGTGAGCGGGCCGTTCTCGACGGCGGCGACGAACCGCGAGCCGTGCTCGGCCCAGGTCACGCGGGGCTTCGGGAACGGTCCCGTGGCCTCCAGGGTCCACTCCTGCGCCGCGTACGAGTGCACGAAATAGAAGCGCTCGTCGCGGATGCCGTCGAACAGCACGGAGTCCTCCGGCGCCTCGACCGTGTTCCAGCCCATGTGCGGAACGATGTCGGCACGGATCAGGTCGACCGTGCCCGGCCATTCGCCGAGCCCTTCGCTCTCGATCCCGTGCTCGAGGCCGCGCTCGAACAGCACCTGCATGCCGACGCAGATGCCGAGTACCGGGCGACCGCCCGCGAGCCGGCGGTCGATCACTTCGTCGCCATGCGAGCGGCGCAGCGCGTCGGCCACGGCGGCGAAGGCGCCGACGCCGGGAACGAGCAGGCCGTCGGCCTCCTGCGCCCGGCGGCGGTTGCCGGTGAGCTCCACGTTCGCGCCCGCGGCCTCCAGGGCCTTGACGGCCGAGTGCACGTTGCCCGTGCCGTAGTCGAAGACGACGACGTCCGGTGCGCTCACAGCGCGCCCTTGGTCGACGGGATGCCCGACACCAGCGGGTCCAGCGCCTTCGCCTGGCGGAAGGCCCGGGCGAAGGCCTTGAACTCGGCCTCGGCGATGTGGTGCGGGTCGCGGCCGCCGACCACGGTGACGTGCAGTGTGATGCCCGCGTTGAACGCGATGGCCTCGAAGACGTGGCGCACCATCGACCCGGTGAAGTGGCCGCCGATCAGGTGGAACTCGAAGCCGGCGGGCTCGCCGCCGTGCACCAGGTAGGGGCGGCCGGAGATGTCGACGACGGCCTGCACGAGCGCCTCGTCGAGGGGCACCAGGGCGTCGCCGTACCGCGAGATGCCGGCCTTGTCGCCGAGGGCCTCCCGGATCGCCTGCCCGAGCACGATGCCGACGTCTTCGACCGTGTGGTGCACGTCGATGTCGGTGTCGCCGCTCGCGCGGACCCGGAGGTCGGTGAGCGAGTGCTTGGCGAACGCGGTCAGCAGGTGGTCGTAGAAGGGGACCGACGTCTGGATGTCGGACGCACCGGTGCCGTCGATGTCGAGGCTCAGCTCGATGCTCGACTCGCTGGTGGCACGCTGGAGCTGGGCGGCTCGGTTCGTCATGACTGCGAGTTTACTGGGGAGGCGGCGGTGGCACGGCTCGTGCCGGGACGGCCGAGCGCACGCAGGGCCTCCAGGAACGCCGTCGTCTCGGTCTCGGTGCCGGCCGTCACGCGCAGGTGGTGCGGGATTCCGACGTCTCGGATGAGCACCCCGCGTTCGAGCAGGGCCTCGAAGACGGCGTGCGGGTCGTCGACTCCGCCGAAGAGCACGAAGTTGCTGCCGCTGCGGTGCGGCAGGTACCCGAGCTCGGCGAGCTCGACGACCAGCCGGTCTCGCTGGGTGCGGATCTCGCCGACCATCGCCAGCATCTCGTCCGCGTGCGCGAGCGCGCCGAGGGCGGCCGCCTGCGTGATCGCGGACAGGTGGTACGGCAGGCGCACCAGGCGGAGGGCGTCGACGACGGCGGGGTCGGCGGCGAGGTATCCGACGCGCGCGCCGGCGAACGCGAACGCCTTGCTCATCGTTCGCGAGATGAGCAGGCGCGGGCGGCCGCGGAGCAGGGTGAGCGCCGTCTGCTCCCCGTCGGGGAGGAACTCGGCGTAGGCCTCGTCGACGACCACGATGCCCGAGGCGGCGTCGTAGACCGCCTCGATCGTCGCGAGGTCGAGCGGTGTGCCTGTCGGGTTGTTCGGTGAGCAGAGGATGACGATGTCGGGGTCGTGCTCGCGCACGGCCGCGACAGCCGTCTGCGGCGACAGCTCGAATTCGGCGTCGCGAGTGGCGGCGATCCAGGAGGTACCGGTGCCGGAGGCGAGCAGCGGGTACATCGAGTAGGTGGGGGCGAAACCGAGAAGGCTGCGTCCGGGACCGCCGAAGGCCTGGAGGATGTGCTGCAGCACCTCGTTCGACCCGTTGGCCGCCCAGATCTGCTCGGCGACGAGTCCGTGACCGAGGTACTCGGCGAACGCCTGGCGCAGCTCCGTGAACTCCCGATCGGGATACCGGTTGACGCCTGTGATGGCGACGGCCACGCGCGCGACGATGTCGGCCGCGACGTCCTCCGGGACCGGATGCGTGTTCTCGTTCACGTTCAACGCGACGGGCACGACTTTCTGGGGCGCACCGTACGGGGTGCGACCGCGCAGGTCGTCACGGATCGGAAGATCGGAGAGAGAGGTCACGCCTTCAATGGTAGTCAGGGTCGAAGCGGTGCTTCACCGTATGACGACGCCACCAATGCTCGGGCCGGCGTCACTTGTCGTACTGGGTCGGGACCGCGAGCTGCTGCCCCGGCGTCACGACCGCGGACTCGAGTCCGTTGAGCGAGACGAGGTCGGCGATGACGTCGCGCGGGTCGGCGTTGGGCGCCAGGCGCTCGGCGACCGACCAGAGCGAGTCGCCGGACTGAACGGTGACGTAGTGGAAGGTCACGTGCGCCTGCTCGCCGGTGGCCGCGGCGCCTCCGCCGTTGAGGGCGAAGACGAGAGCGCCGATCACGATCGGGAGGGCGACGAGTGCCATGAGGACGGCACGCCCGCGACGCGTGAGGCGGAGCCGGACGCGCGGTGCGACAGGACCGTCAGTGGCGACGCTCAGGGACGCGCGGTTCAGGGGTGCGCTGTTCAGGGACGCGGTGCTCATGACTGCTGTGCTCATGATCGTGACCTCCTCGGGGCTTCGTCGAAGCTCTGTTCCGAATATATCTTCGAATGTTCGAAACCGCAATCGGCGATCCGGAGGGAATTCCCGCATGAATTTCGAGACACACTCGAACACATGTTTGTCGGGCCGCCGTATCGTGGATACAGTTTCGATTGTCTGGGGGAAAGCCAACCAGGCACCACCGACATTCGGTTCCGACCGGGTGCGTGGACGGTCACGAAGGGACGAGCGTGTCGAACGAGAACCAGGCTCCGCGCACGCGGCGCCGAAAGAACCTCAGCGAGAAGCAGCTCGCCATCCTCGACGTGATCCAGCGGTCGGTGAGCCAGCGCGGCTATCCGCCGAGCATGCGCGAGATCGGCGACGCCGTCGGCCTCTCCTCGCTGTCGTCCGTCACGCACCAGCTGAACCAGCTCGAGCTGAGCGGCTACCTGCGCCGCGACCCGAACCGTCCGCGCGCGCTGGAGATCCTGATCGACCTCCCCTCGGCCCCCACCCCTGACTTCGAGAACCAGACGCCGGTCGGCGACGCCGCCATGGTCCCGCTCGTCGGGCGCATCGCCGCCGGTGTCCCGATCACCGCGGAGCAGCAGGTCGAGGAGGTCTTCCCCCTCCCCCGGCAGCTGGTGGGCAACGGCGAGCTCTTCATGCTGAAGGTCATCGGAGAGTCGATGATCGACGCCGCCATCTGCGACGGCGACTGGGTCGTGATCCGTTCCCAGAACACGGCCGAGAACGGCGACATCGTCGCGGCCATGCTCGACGACGAGGCCACGGTCAAGGTGTTCCGCCAGCGCGACGGCCACACCTGGCTGCTCCCCCGCAACTCCAACTTCGAGCCGATCCTGGGCGACTACTCCCAGATCCTCGGCAAGGTCGTCGCGGTCCTCCGCGCGGTCTAGGGGTCACGACTCGCCGTCTCCGGCACGAGGAGGCGGCGTGTTGCGTCCCCCGGAGGTCGCCGCTCACGCCCAGCCGAGCTCCTGGAGGCGGGCGTCGTCGAGGCCGAAGTAGTGGCCGATCTCGTGCACCAGCGTGATGCGCACGCGTGCGCGGAGCTGCTCGACCGTTTCGCAGCTCGCCTCGAGGTTGTTGCGGAACAGCGTGATGCGGTCGGGCAGCTCTCCGAACCCGTAGACGCCGCGCCGGGTCAGCGGATGCCCGGTATACAGCCCGTACAGCCGTGGACGCGCCCCGGCCGGCTGGTCCGCGATCAGGATCGCGACATTCTCCAGCGGGCGCACCATGTCCTCCGGCAAGCCGTCGAACACCTCGTCGACCAACCGATCGAACTCGTCGTCCGCCATGCGCACCATGCGCCCATCATCTCCGAACGCACGACGTCGCGCCGCCCCGTCCGCCGAGAGCGGAACGGGGCGGCACGACGCGGAGCCGGGGTCAGGCCGTGACGCCCGCACGCTCCCGCACATCGCGGGTGGCCGCGAGGATGTTGCGCAGCGACGCGACCGTCTCGTCGTAGCCACGGGTCTTCAGGCCGCAGTCCGGGTTCACCCAGAGCTGGCGGCCCGGGATCGCGCTGAGCGCCGTCTCCAGCAGCTCCGTCACCTCCGCGACCGACGGCACGCGCGGCGAGTGGATGTCGTAGACACCCGGGCCGATGCCGTGCTCGAAGCCGGAGCGCTGGATGTCGTGCACGACCTCCATGCGGCTGCGCGCCGCCTCGATGCTGGTCACGTCGGCGTCGAGGTTGCGGATCGCGTCGATCACCACGCCGAACTCCGAGTAGCAGAGGTGCGTGTGGATCTGGGTCGCGTCGGCGACGCCGGAGGTCGCGAGCCGGAACGACCCGACCGACCACTCGAGGTAGTCGTGCTGGGCCGCGCGCTTGAGCGGCAGCAGCTCGCGCAGCGCCGGCTCGTCCACCTGCACGACGCGGATGCCAGCGGCCTCCAGGTCGGCGATCTCGTCGCGTAGGGCGAGCGCGACCTGCCGGGCGGTCTCGCCGAGCGGCTGGTCGTCGCGCACGAACGACCAGGCGAGGATCGTGACCGGGCCGGTCAGCATGCCTTTGACGGGCTTGTCGGTCAGCGTCTGCGTGTACGTCGACCAGTCGACCGTGATCGGCTTCGGGCGGGAGACGTCGCCCCAGAGGATAGACGGGCGCGTGCAGCGCGAACCGTACGACTGCACCCAGCCGTTCTGCGTCACGGCGAACCCGTCGAGGTTCTCGGCGAAGTACTGCACCATGTCGTTGCGCTCGGGCTCGCCGTGCACGATGACGTCGAGGCCGATCTCCTCCTGGAGGTCGACGACGCGCTTGATCTCCGCCTGCATGCGGGCCAGGTAGTCGGTCTCGGTGATGACGCCCTTGGCGAACTGGGCGCGCGAGCGCCGGATGTCCGCGGTCTGCGGGAACGATCCGATGGTCGTCGTCGGCAAGAAGGGCAGCTGCAGCGCCTCGTCCTGCGCCGCGAGGCGGCCCGCGTAGTCGCCGCGGCGGAAGTCGGCGCGCGTCAGCGCAGCCTCGCGCGCCCGGACGGCCTCCACGCGTACGCCCGGTGCGGCCGCGCGGTCGGCGAGCGCGGCGGTGGCGGCGCTCAGCTCCTCCTGGATCTCTTCGTGTCCGTCGACGAGTCCGCGCGCCAGCACGGCGACCTGGCCGACCTTCTGGTCGGCGAACGCCAGCCACGACTTCAGCCGGGCGTCGAGCTCGGGCTCGTCGTCGACATCGTGCGGCACATGCAGCAGCGAGGTAGAGGTCGACACGGCCACGTCGGGGCTGAGCGACAGCAACGCCGTCAGCGTGCCGAAGGCGGCCTCCAGGTCGCCTCGCCAGATGTTGTGGCCGTCGATCACGCCGCCGACCAGCGTCTTGCCGGTCAGGGCGGACGCGGTGGCGGCGTCGAGCCCGGACGGGACGGTCCCGCGCACCAGGTCGAGGGAGATCGCCTCGACGGGCGAGACCGCGAGCACCGGGAGGGCGTCGTCGAGGCTGCCGTAGGGCGCCGCGACGAAGATCGCCGGACGCTCGGAAGCCGCGCCCAGCTCCGCGTACGCGGCACGCGTGGCCTCGAGCACTTCGGTGCGCTCCTCGTCGATGCTCTCGGAGACGAGAGCGGGCTCGTCGAGCTGCACCCACGGCGCACCCGCTGCCGCGAGCCGTGCCAGCAGCTCGCGGTAGACCGGGAGGAGGTCGGCCAGCCGCGAGAGCGGACGGAAGCCCTCCGGCGCCTCGTCGCTCGCCTTGCTCAGCAGCAGGAAGGTCACCGGCCCGACGATCACCGGACGGGTGACGAAGCCGGAGGCGCGGGCCTCCTCGAATTCGCGCACGATGCGGTCGGAGGCGAGCCGGAACGCCGTCTCGGGGCCGATCTCGGGAACCAGGTAGTGGTAGTTGGAGTCGAACCACTTGGTCATCTCCAGCGGCGCCTTCTCGCCCTCGCCGCGGGCGATGGTGAAGTAGCCGGCCAGATCGACCGAACCGTCGGCCCCGGCGAGATCCGCGAAGCGCGACGGGATCGCGCCGACGGTCACCGCGGCGTCGAGCACCTGGTCGTAGTAGCTGAAGCTCTCCGGGATCGCGGCGTCGTCGCGGCCGAGGCCCAGCGCGGCGAGGCGTTCGCGGGTCGCCGCGCGCAGCCCGGCCGCGGTCGCCTCCAGCTCGTCGGCGGTCAGGTCGCCGGCCCAGAAGCTCTCCACGGCCTTCTTGAGCTCGCGGCGACGGCCGATCCGCGGGTAGCCGATGATGGTCCCCACCGGGAAGGCGGAGCGTGCGGTGGTGGTGTCGGTCATGCGTGTTCGCTTTCCTTGGAGGTGGATGCGGGGGTGGATGCGGGGGTGGTTGCAGGTGAGGGTGCGGCCGGCAGGAGGCCGATCCTGTCGAGGACCGACAGCACCGCCGCGTGCTGGTTGAAGGTGTAGAGGTGGATTCCGGGTGCGCCGCCGTCGAGGAGGCGCTGCGCCAGCCGCGTCGCCCAGGCGATGCCGATCTCGCGCTGGCCGTCCTCGTCGGGCTCGACCTCGAGCTGGATGGCGAGGTCGCTCGGGAGGTCCTCGCCGCTCAGCTCGAGCATGCGCGCGAGGCGCGCGGGCGAGGTGACGGGCATGATCCCGGGCAGGATCGGGAAGGTCACGCCGGCCTCCTTCGCGCGTTGCGCGAACGAGAGGTAGTCCTCGGCGTGGAAGAACAGCTGGGTGATGCCGAGGTTGGCGCCCGCGGCCTGCTTGGCGAGCAGCGCGTCGATGTCCTGCGACACCGAGTGCGACGACGGGTGCCCGTTCGGGAACGCGGCAACCGCGATCTGCACGTGCTCCCGGTGGTTCAGGACGGTGCGGGCGGGGAGGCCGGGCACCGGCAGCTCGCCGTACGGAACGCGCTCGGCCTGCACGCGGTGGATGAGCTGCACCAGCTCGGCGGAGCTGCGGATGTCGCCCAGGCCGTCCTCGCCGGGTGCGAGGTCGGCGGGAGGGTCGCCGCGCACGGCGAGGAAACGGCGGACGCCCGCGTCGAGGAACTCGCGGATCAGCCGGTTGGCCTCCACGTGCGACGACCCGACGCAGGTGAGGTGCGCCATCGGGCTCACGTCGGTGTTCTCGAGGATGTAGCGCACGACCTCCAGCGAGGACGCACGCGACGATCCCCCCGCGCCGTAGGTCACGGAGATGAAGTCGGGGCGCGCGGCCGCCAGCAGGTCGATCGTCGATGGCAATGCGGCGGCGGCGCGGTCGGAGCGCGGCGGATACAGCTCGAAGGAGAACCGCGCGTCGGTACAGTCCATGGTTCCTCAGGTGTCGATCAGCTTCTCGGACACCCCGCGCCGGCCGGCAGCGGACGCTGCAGGAGGATACGGGGCGGGCGGGTGCCGGGCTCGGCTGTCGCACCACGTCAGCGGTCGCCCGCTTCGGTTGTGCAGTCACGGTAGCAACGCAGAAGGCCGGGCGGAAGCCTCCGCGTCATGCAATGACACAGAGCGTCCGCCCGGCCTTGGTCGCCTCGTGGGAGGGGCTGCCCGGTGCTACACCTCGAACGGCTCGAACACCGCCTGGTACTCCGGCATGATCCGCGCGCGCACGCGGGTCCCGTCCTCCACGTACTCGGTGGCGAGGACGCGCCCGCGCTCGTGGAGCGCCGAGATCAGGTCGCCGCGGTCGTAAGGAACGACCAGCTCGACCTCCACCGACGGGTCCGGCAGCAGGCGCGCGATCGCCGCGAGCACCTCGTCGATGCCCTCGCCGGTGCGCGCCGAGGCGAAGATCGCACCGGGTTCGAGTCCGCGCAGCACCAGCCGGTCGTCGGCCGGGATGAGGTCGGACTTGTTGAAGACGACGATCTCCGGGATCTCCCGGGCGCCGACCTCCCCGATCACGTCGCGGACGGTCGCCAGCTGCGACGCGGGGTCGGGGTGCGAGCCGTCGACCACGTGCAGGATGACGTCGGAGTCCGCGACCTCCTCCAGCGTGGAGCGGAAGGCCTCGACCAGCTGGTGCGGCAGGTTGCGCACGAAGCCGACGGTGTCGGCGAGCGTGTACAACCGGCCGTCGGCCGTGACGCTGCGGCGCACGGTCGCGTCGAGCGTCGCGAAGAGGGCGTTCTCGACGAGCACGCCCGCCTTCGTCACCCGGTTCAGGAGGCTCGACTTGCCGGCGTTGGTGTACCCCGCGATCGCGACCGACGGCACGGAGTTGCGGTTGCGGTTCGCGCGCTTCGCCTCGCGCGCCGGCTTGAACCCGGCGATCTGCTTGCGCAGCTTGGCCATGCGCGAGTGGATGCGACGGCGATCGAGCTCGATCTTCGTCTCACCCGGTCCGCGCGATCCCATGCCGGCCCCGGCGCCTCCTACCTGGCCACCGGCCTGGCGGGACATCGACTCGCCCCAGCCACGGAGGCGCGGGAGCAGGTACTCGAGCTGCGCGAGCTCCACCTGCGCCTTGCCCTCACGGCTCTTCGCGTGCTGGCTGAAGATGTCGAGGATCACGGCCGTGCGGTCGATCACCTTGACCTTCACCACATCCTCCAGCGCACGCCGCTGGCTGGGCGCCAGCTCGGTGTCGGCGATCACGGTGTCGGCGCCGAGCGCGCGGACGACGCCCGCGAGCTCCTCGGCCTTGCCGCGGCCGAGGTAGGTGCTCGGGTCCGGGTGCGGCCTCCGCTGCAGGAGGCCGTCGAGCACGGCGGCGCCCGCCGTCTCGGCCAGGGCCGCGAGCTCGCGCAGCGAGTTCTCGGCGTCTTGCAGGGTGCCCTGCGAGTACACGCCGATCAGCACCACGTTCTCGAGGCGCAGCTGCCGGTACTCGACCTCCGTGACGTCCTCGAGCTCGGTCGAGAGGCCGGAGACGCGTCGCAGCGCCGCCCGTTCCTCGCGGTCGAACTGCTCGCCGTCGTGGTTGCCGCCGTCGGTGTGGTCGTCCTGGAGCGCCTGGGCGCCCCGGCCGAAGAGCGTCACCGACGCCTTGTCCTGCTCGGTCGCGAGCACCCGCGCGACGACATCGTCAGTGGTCTGCTCGTCGAATTCTGTTCGTTCAGTCATACATGTCCCCTGATCCGGGTCGGGTCAACCCTAGCTCGTCGTGCTGCTGTGTTTGTCTGTCGGTCCGCGTCCTGTACGGTCCTCTTATGGCCAGCGGAGATCACTATTTTTCCCCGGCGCCCGAAAGTGAACTGAACCTGCGGCCGTTCACCGCGCGCCTGGTGGGGCAGACGTACGAACTGGTGACGGCGAACGGGATCTTCAGCCCCGAGCGCATCGACATGGGTACGCGAGTGCTCCTCGACCATGTCCCCTCTGCGCCGCCCGGAGGTCAGCTTCTCGACCTCGGTTGCGGCTGGGGGCCCCTGGCTCTCACACTTGCTCTCGAATCCCCTCATGCGACCGTCTGGGCGGTCGACGTCAATACCCGAGCCCTCGACGTGGTGCGCAGGAACGCGCAGAAACTCGGTCTCACCAATGTAAACCCTGTGACCCCGGATGATGTTCCCGAGTCCGTGGAATTCACCACGATCTGGTCCAATCCACCGATCCGTGTAGGCAAGAACGAGCTCCACGACATCCTGCAGCGCTGGTTGCCGCGCCTGGAGCCGGGCTCGGACGCCTGGCTCGTCGTGCAGCGCAACCTCGGCAGCGACTCGCTGCAGCGGTGGATCCAGGCGACGATGCCCGAGCTGACGACGACCCGCCAGGCGATCTCGAAGGGGTACCGCGTGCTGCGGAGCCGCCGGCCGGCCGAAAAGGCCCGCGCCGAGTAGACCGGCTCCGAGTAGACCGGCTCAGGCGAGGTCGAGCGTGCCCGTGTAGACGAGTTCGGCCGGCCCCGAGAGGGCGACGTGCTCGCCGTCCTCGGTCGGGAACATGCGCACGCCGACCGTGCCGCCCGGCACCTCCACCCGCCACTGGTCGGGTGCGCCCTCGCCCGCCCAGTACCGCACCGCCAGGGCGGCCGCCGCTGCGCCCGTGCCGCAGGACAGCGTCTCGCCGCTCCCCCGCTCGTGCACGCGCATGCGGATGCGTCCGATGCCGTCGCTGACCAGCGGCTCGCGCGGCACCACGAACTCGACGTTCGCGCCGTGCTCGGGCTCCGGCTCGATGTGCGGGATGTAGGTCAGGTCGGCGGCCTCCAGCTCGGACTCGTCGGCGACCGCGACGACCACGTGCGGGTTGCCGAGGTCGAGCCCGAGTCCGGGGCGGGCGACCGGGAGCTCCTTGGCACGCACCAGCGGCTCGCCGCCGTCGAGAGACCAGCGCCCGAGGTCGACCTGGAAGCCCGTGAGGTTGCGCTGCACATCGCGCACGCCGGAGCGCGTGCCGATCGGGAGCGTGTCGCCGTCGGCGAGCTCGGCGAGCCCGGACTCGAGGAGGTAGCGGACATACACGCGGATGCCGTTGCCGCACATCTCGGCGATGGAGCCGTCGGCGTTGTAGTAGTCCATGAACCACTCGGCGCCGTCGTCTTCGGCGAGGGCCTCCGCCCCCTCGGGGAGGTGCGTGGAGCGCACGGCCCGGATGACGCCGTCGGCGCCGATGCCGAAGTGGCGGTCGCAGATCGCGGCGATCTGCGATGCCGAGAGGGGCAGGCGGCCGTCCGGGTCGGAGTAGAGCACGAAGTCGTTGCCGGTCCCCTGACCCTTGGTGAAATGGAGCGTCGCCATCCTCACAGCTTATCGAGTGCGGCGCGGGTGAGCTGCGGGTCGTCGTAGTCCAGCCAGTGGAGGTCGTCGTAGCGCTTGAACCAGCTCACCTGCCGCCGGGCGTACCGTCGGGTGAGCTGCTGCGTCGCCGCGATCGCCTCCGGCCGGTTCATCTCGCCCTTCACCTCGGCGAGGGCCTGCGCGTAGCCGATCGCGCGGCGCGCGGTCACCCCGCGCTCGAGCCCGAGGGGGATCAGCGCGCGCACCTCGTCGATCAGCCCGTCGCGCCACATCCGTTCGACGCGCTCGTCCAGGCGTCGCACCAGCTCGTCGCGTCGCGCCGCGAGTCCGAGCAGGACCGTCGGCCGCCAGAACCGCGGGGTCTCCGGCAGTGAGCCGCTGACGGGCCTGCCGGTGAGCTCGGCGACCTCGAGGGCGCGCACGATGCGCCGACCGTTCGCCGACCCGATGCGCTGCGCCGCCTCCGGGTCGAGCTCGGCCAGACGCCGGAAGAGCATGCCAGGACCCTGTGCGGCGAGCTCGGCCTCCAGCCGCGCCCGCAGTTCGGGGTCGGTCGCGGGAAACCGGAAGTCGAAGAGCACGCTCGACACGTAGAGCCCGGACCCGCCGACCAGGATGGGTGTGGCCCCGCGCGCCAGGATGTCGGCGATGGTCCTCCGCGCCTCCGGCTGATAGCGGGCGACGGTGGCCTCGTCGGTGACGTCGAGCACGTCGAAGAGGTGGTGCGGCACACCGCGCCACTCGGAGGGCGGGAGCTTCGCGGTGCCGATGTCCATCCCGCGGTAGAGCTGCATGGCGTCGGCGTTGACCACCTCGGCCGCGATCCCGCGCTCCCCCAGAGCCTGGGCGAGGGACAGCGAGAGTTC
Source organism: Leifsonia sp. Leaf336 (assembly GCF_001423695.1). Classification (GTDB taxonomy): domain Bacteria; phylum Actinomycetota; class Actinomycetes; order Actinomycetales; family Microbacteriaceae; genus Leifsonia. Next base: position 1,204,913 of record NZ_LMOZ01000001.1, on the reverse strand, counting down.
GGTCTTGCCCGTTCCGGTCGCGCCGACGATCGCGACGATGGCGGGCGACGAGCCCTCTGGATCGGCGGCGGGCGCTCCTCCTGGGTCGGCGGCGCTCAGCGCTGGCCGTCCGACGGGTCGTAGATCGGCATGGTGCCGACGCCCGGCGACGTGAGCGGCTCGCGGACGCGCAGCGTCGGCAGCCCGAGGGAGACCGGGCCGGCGCCCGCGCCCGCGGATGCAGTTCCGTCGTGGGCGGGCACCGCGCACGACTCCGCCTCGGCGCGGTCCCAGGCGTCGCCGGCGCGTGTGCGGCGGATCGACAGGGGGGCACCGTCGGCGCTGTCGGCGATCAGATAGTGCGGAGCCGCCTGCGTGACCCGGACCATGACGACGTCGCCGGGTCGAGGGGTCTCCGAGCCGGCGGGAAGTTCGAAGTGCACGAGCCGGCTGTCGCGCGCACGCCCGCTCAGTCGATGCGTGTCGGCGTCCTTGCGGCCTTCGCCGTTGGCCACGAGCAGCTCGACCTCGCGGCCGACGAGACGCTCGTTCTCCTCGAGCGAGATGCGCTCCTGGAGGGCGATGAGACGGTCGTAGCGATCCTGCACGACCTCCTTCGGCACCTGGTCCTCCATCGTGGCGGCCGGCGTGCCCGGGCGGATCGAGTACTGGAACGTGAAGGCCGACGCGAAGCGCGCCTTCTCGACGACGCGCATCGTCTCCTGGAAGTCCTCCTCGGTCTCGCCGGGGAAGCCCACGATGATGTCCGTGCTGATCGCGGCGTCCGGCAGCTTGGCTCGCACCCGGTCGAGGATGCCGAGGAACTTCTCGGAGCGGTACGAGCGGCGCATCGACCGCAGGATCCGGTCGGAGCCGGACTGCAGCGGCATGTGGAGCTGGGGCATGACGTTCGGTGTCTCGGCCATCGCGTCGATGACGTCGTCGGTGAACGCCGCCGGGTGCGGGCTCGTGAACCGGATGCGCTCCAGCCCCTCGATCTCGCCGGCCGCGCGCAGCAGCTTGCTGAACGCCTGGCGGTCGCCGAACTCGACACCGTAGGAGTTGACGTTCTGGCCGAGGAGCGTCACCTCGATGGCGCCGTCGTCGACGAGGGCGCCGATCTCGCCCAGGATGTCGCCGGGGCGGCGGTCTTTCTCCTTACCGCGAAGCGAGGGGACGATGCAGAACGTGCAGGTGTTGTTACAGCCCACCGAGATGGAGACCCAGCCGGAGTACGACGAATCGCGCTTGGTGGGCAGCGTCGAGGGGAAGGTCTCGAGCGCCTCGAGGATCTCGATCTCTGCCGCGTCGTTGTGACGCGCGCGTTCGAGGAGGCCGGGCAGCGAACCCATGTTGTGCGTTCCGAAGACCACGTCGACCCAGGGCGCCTTCTCGAGGATGACGTTCTTGTCCTTCTGGGCGAGGCAGCCGCCGACGGCGATCTGCATTCCGGCGTGCCGGCGCTTGACGCCGGCGAGGTGGCCGAGGTTGCCGTAGAGCTTGTTGTCCGCGTTCTCGCGCACGGCGCAGGTGTTGATGACGACGACGTCCGCCTCCGCCCCGTCGGCGGGGACGTAGCCCGCGGCCTCCAATGAACCGCTGAGGCGTTCGGAGTCGTGCACGTTCATCTGGCAGCCGAAGGTGCGCACCTCGTACGTGCGGGCGCGCCCGTCCTCGGTCAGCGCTGCCGGGGACGGCGAGAAGGTGCGGGGGTGCTCGACAGTGCTCATAATGCGTACGATTCTACGTTCGACCGGGACCGGGACCGGAATCGAACGGCCGGCACGGGGAGGTCGTCTACTGGAATCGGACGCCGCCGCGTCGCCCGCGTGTCGCGAATGCGGCGTCCATCGCCTGCCGGACGACCGAGGAGTCGTACCCCTTGCGCGCGAGGAAGCCGTGCAAACGCCTGCGCGTCGTCTCGTCGTCGTAGGAGGACAGCTGACCGATCCGCTTGACGGCCAGCTCGGTGGCGCGTTCCAGCTCGTCTTCGTCCGCGATGTCGGCCAGCGCCTCCTCGATCAGCTCCGGCGCGATGTGCCGTCGCTTCAGGTCGAGCTCGATCGCCGAGCGCCCGAGACCCTTGCGGCTGTGCTGCGTGAACGCCAGGGTCGCCGCGAGCGCCGCGTCGTCGATCACGCCCATCGCCTCGAGCCGGTCGAGCTCTGGCGCGAACACCTCGGGCTCGATCTCGCGTTTGGTCAGCAGCTGCTCGAGCTCCCACCGCGACATGCCGCGACGTGCGAGCTGACGGATGGTGAGCGCCGACGTCTTGCGGGTCAGCCGCTCGGCCTCTTCGTCCTCGACCTCGCTCGGCGCCTCCGGCGCACGCGCCGGTTCGGCCGCCCAGGTGTTGTTCCACTGCTCGGAGGTCTCGGCCCCCGGCAGCTCGGCCAGAGGCCTCGTGACGGGCGGCGCCGAGGTCTCTCGCCGCCGCTCCGGTGACCCCGCTGCGCGGCGCAGCGGGGTCACCGGGGCGAGGTGCTCACTCGCGAGCTGTTCACTCGCTCCCGAATCACCACCCGGGTGCGGTTCGGAGGGGAACCTCACGACCATGACGTCGGCCTCCTCGGCAGTGTCGGACGTTCAGCGTCGATGACGACTCACGCGCCCTTGCGGGCCTGCAGCTTCTCCTCCAGGGAGTCGACGGTCGCTGCGGGGGTCTCCACGGCGTTCGGGTCGGCGATGACGCCCAGCTTGATCAGGATCTTGTTCTCGATCTCGGCTGCGATGTCGGGGTTCGCGATGAGGAAGTTACGCGAGTTCTCCTTGCCCTGACCGAGCTGGTCGCCCTCGTACGTGTACCAGGCGCCCGACTTCTTGACGAGGCCGTGCTCCACTCCGAAGTCGAGCAGGCTGCCCTCGCGAGAGATGCCCACGCCGTAGAGGATGTCGAACTCGGCCTGCTTGAAGGGCGGCGCCATCTTGTTCTTGACGACCTTGACGCGCGTACGGTTTCCGACCGCGTCGGTGCCGTCTTTCAGCGTCTCGATGCGACGGATGTCGAGGCGGACCGAGGCGTAGAACTTGAGCGCCTTTCCACCGGCGGTGGTCTCGGGGCTTCCGAAGAAGACGCCGACCTTCTCGCGCAGCTGGTTGATGAAGATCATCGTGGTGTTCGTGGTGCTCAGGGCACCGGTCAGCTTGCGGAGGGCCTGCGACATGAGTCGGGCCTGGAGACCGACGTGCGCGTCGCCCATCTCGCCCTCGATCTCGGCGCGGGGCACGAGTGCGGCGACCGAGTCGATCACGATCAGGTCGATCGAGCCGGAGCGGACCAGCATGTCGGCGATCTCGAGCGCCTGCTCACCGGTGTCGGGCTGCGACACGAGGAGCGCGTCGATGTCGACGCCGAGCTTGCGCGCGTACTCCGGGTCGAGCGCGTGCTCGGCGTCGATGAACGCGGCGATGCCGCCGGCCCGCTGGGCGTTCGCGATGGCGTGGAGCGTCAGCGTGGTCTTACCGGAGGACTCCGGACCATAGATCTCGACGATGCGGCCACGCGGGAGCCCGCCGATGCCCAGAGCGACATCGAGTGCGATCGACCCGGTGGGGACGACCTCGACAGGGGCGCGTTCGTCGCTGCCCAGTCGCATGACCGAGCCCTTGCCGAACTGACGATCGATCTGGGCGAGTGCGGTTTCGAGAGCCTTCTCGCGGTCGGCGGGTGATGGCATTTCGGTTCTCCTTCGTGGGCTTCGCTACGAGTTCGACTGTAAGGTCGACCGCCGACACTCCAGGCGCCGACCGTGGGATTCGTGGACAACTCGTTTTCGATTGCCGCTGTGAAGGAGTTTACTCAGATCCGAACATATCTTCGAGCGATTCGAACCGGCGTGTCGCTAGCGTTTCGGCGCCGGCTTGCCCGCGCCGTACCAGTGCGACTGCGGCACTCCGGTCTCCCGGCACAGCGCGAGCCACACCTCGCGGGGCGGGATGCCGGCGTTCAGAGCCTCCTGCGCCGTGCGCCCGCCGAGCTCGGCGAGGACGAGATCGGTCAGCAGCGCCTGCCCATAGCCGGAGCCGAACTCGTCGACGACGGCACGCTGGAACTCGCTCAGCTTCATGGATTCACCTTAAACGAGTGACGCCCCGCATCGTGCGGGGCGCCCTCGGGACTGTCGATTGGTTGTTTCAGCGGGCGACGAGGTTCGCGTCGAGCGCGGAGACGAAGTCGTCCGGGATGGTGTCGGGGATGACGGGCTCGAGCCCCTCGAGAACCGCGATGCGGTCTCCGACCTCACGCATGATGACCGAGACCGGCGTCTCGAGAGCGTCGGCCACCGACGCGAGGATCTCGCTCGAAGCCTCTTTCTGGCCCCGCTCGACCTCGCTCAGATAACCGAGGGCGACACTCGCCTTGCTCGCGACCTGTCGCAGTGTGCGGCCCTTCTGCAGGCGGAAGTCCCTGAGCACGTCGCCGATTTCCTGACGTACAAGAATCATTTCGGAGCCTCCTTCTTCTACCCTGCCGACGAATCGAATGGATGCCAACTGTACCGCATCCATGTCGGTCACGATATCCACGACGACTGGGCTTTTGTTGTGAATGCAATCACCTGTAACGAGACTGCAACATGGCGTATTCCCGGGCGTCGAGCGGGCGGAATCAGCCGCCTCCGGAGGGGGCCGAGCGCTCCACGATCCCGAGTTCGGCGGCGAGTTCGATGACCGCTCGCGCGACCGTCTGCGCTCGGATCGACTGCCGGTCGCCGGTGAGCAGCAGCTCGACGGCGCGCACTCCCGACGCCGACGCGATCCCGACATAGACCGTGCCGACTGTGCGGCCGCCCTGCGGGTCGGGCCCGGCGACACCCGTCGTCGACACGCCGAGGTCGGCCGCACGCCCGCCGACGGTCAGCTGCCTCCGCGCGCCTTCGGCCAGCTGGCGGGCGACCTCCGGGTGCACGGGGCCCTCCCGCTCGAGGAGGTCGGCCTCCACCCCGAGCAGGGTGTGCTTGAGCTCGGTGGCATAGACGATCGCGCCGCCGAGGACGACGGCGGAGGCGCCGGGAACGCGCGTGAGCTCGGCCGTGAGGGCGCCTCCCGTGAGCGACTCGGCCGTGGCCAGCGTCAGGCCGTGTTCGGCCAGCGTGCGCACGACGCGGAAGGTCAGGTCGGCCGCCGCGACGTCGTCAGGCCCCGGCACGGTTGGCCCGCCTCCCCCGGTAGGCCTGCCAGAGGTAGTCGATGCCGGTGACCACGGTGAGGATGACGGCGGCGGTCATCAGGATGCCGTTGACCCAGAAGATCCAGTCGCCGAAGATCGTCCACAGCGGGAAGAGCGCGAAGGAGATCGCCACGGACTGGACGATCGTCTTGATCTTGCCGCCCCGCGATGCGGCGATCACGCCCTGCCGGATGACGACGAAGCGGTAGACGGTGATCCCGATCTCGCGCACCAGGATGACGATGGTGACCCACCACGGCAGCTCGCCCAGGATCGACAGCGACACCAGGGCTCCCCCGGTCAGTACCTTGTCGGCGATCGGGTCGAGCAGCTTGCCGAGGTCGGTGACGAGGTTGTTGCGGCGGGCGATGGCGCCGTCCACGCCGTCGGTCGCGATCGCGATCACGAACAGCACGGCGGCCGTCCAGCGCAGCGGGCCGTCGGCGCCGCCGTCTGCGAGCAGCATCCAGATGAACAGCGGCGCCAGGAGGATGCGCACCACCGTGATGAGGTTCGGCACGTTCCAATTGCTCGCGCGGTTGGCGCTGCCGCCCGCCGCGGCAGGCGGGGGCGCGTCGGGTACCGACATCGCGGTCACTCCCTGCCGGTCAGCTTCCAGGCGTCCTCGTCCGAGTCGCCGTCCACCTCAGGATAGCCCTCGGTCATCTCCGCGACAGGGTCGGCCCCGTAGCGGTCGCCGTGGTCGTCGGCGCCCATCGCGACCGCAGGGGCGCCGGCAGGGGCGGCGGCGGGCCGCGACGGCGGCTCCTCTCCGCGCAGCCGGGCGAGGACCTGCGGCAGCTGCTCGGCCGTGGCGAGCACGTCGCGCGCCTTGGAGCCCTCGGACGGGCCGACGATCTCGCGCGACTCCAGCAGGTCCATGAGCCGGCCGGCCTTGGCGAAGCCGACGCGGAGCTTGCGCTGCAGCATCGAGGTCGAGCCGAACTGCGAGGACACCACCAGTTCGGCCGCCGCGAGCAGCAGCTCGAGGTCGTCGCCGATGTCGGAGTCGATCTGCTTCTTCTCCGCGCTCGCGGTGACGTCTTGGCGGTATTCCGGCCGGGCCTGCCGCGTCACATGCTCGACGACCTTCTGGATCTCCTCTTCGTTGACCCAGGCGCCCTGCACGCGCAGGGCCTTGGAGGCGCCCATCGGCAGGAAGAGCCCGTCGCCCTGGCCGATCAGCTTGTCGGCGCCCGGCTGGTCGAGGATGACGCGGGAGTCGGTGACGCTCGTGACGGCGAACGCCAGCCGCGACGGCACGTTGGCCTTGATGAGGCCGGTGACCACGTCGACCGAGGGTCGCTGCGTGGCCAGCACGAGGTGGATTCCGGAGGCGCGGGCCAGCTGGGTGATGCGCACGATGGAGTCTTCGACGTCGCGCGGGGCGACCATCATCAGGTCGGCCAGCTCGTCGACGACGACGAGGAGGTACGGGTAGGGCTTCAGCTTGCGCTCGCTGCCCTCCGGAAGCACGATCTCGTTGTTGACGACGGCCTTGTTGAAGTCGTCGATGTGACGGAAGCCGAAGCTCGCGAGGTCGTCGTAGCGCATGTCCATCTCTTTGACGACCCACTGGAGGGCCTCGGCGGCCTTCTTGGGGCTCGTGATGATGGGCGTGATGAGGTGCGGGACTCCGCCGTAGATCGTGAGTTCGACGCGCTTCGGGTCGATGAGCACCATGCGCACGTCGGAGGGCTTCGCCCGCATCAGCAGGCTCGTGATCATCGAGTTGACGAAGCTGGACTTGCCCGAGCCGGTCGAGCCCGCCACCAGGAGGTGGGGCATCTTGGCCAGGTTGGCGACGACGAAGCCGCCGCCAACGTCTTTGCCGACGCCGATGGTCATGGGGTGGGTGCTCTTGGCCGCCGCGGGCGAGCGGAGGATGTCGCCGAGTGAGACGATCTCGCGGTCGCTGTTGGGGATCTCGACGCCGATCGCGCTCTTGCCCGGGATGGGCGAGAGGATGCGGACCTCGTTGCTCGCCACCGCGTACGAGAGGTTCTTGCTCAGCGCCGTGACGCGCTCCACCTTGACGCCGGGGCCGAGCTCGATCTCGTACTGCGTCACCGTCGGGCCGCGCGAGTAGCCGGTCACCTTGGCGTCGACTCCGAACTGGGTGAGCACCTCGGTGATGGCGGCGACGATCTCCTCATTCGCGCTGGAGCGGATCTTGGCCGGCGTACCCGCCGCGAGCATCGAGGCGGACGGGAGGTTGTACGGCGCGGTCGGCTGCGGGGTGTCGTCTGCCGACACGGTGTCGTCGAAGTCGTCCGCTCCGGCCTGGAAGCCCGGGAGGACGGCGGGAGCCGTGGGCACGGCCGCGGCGGTCGGCGGCGCTTCGCCGGTGAACGCCTGCAGGGCGGTCTCGGCGTTCGCGAGCTCTCCCAGCACCTCGGTGTTGTAGTGATCGCTCGCCGGGTCGGGCTCCAGCGGGGTAGCGAACTCGCCCTTGCCGCGCGCCGGTGCACCGAAGACCTCGGTGAGGTCGGCGGGTGCCTCGTAGTCGGGGTCCTCTTCGCGCTGCGACTTGTTGCGTCGCCACCAGGGCAGGTTGGTCTCGTGCGTGTCGTCGTCGTCGTCGATGCCGTCGATGCCGTCGAGCTCGACCTGCTTGGTCTTCGCCTCTTTGGCGGCCTCCCTGGCCTCCTGGCGCTCCTCGTCGGTGGCCAGCTGGGCGCCGAACAGGTACGCGTAGAGCTCACGGATGCGCGACGGCAGCTTGTTGGGCGGCGTCTTGGTGATGATGAAGAGGCTGAGGATGAGCAGCACGATGATCACCGCACCCGCGCCGACGGGCGTGATCAGCCACGACAGCGGGGCCGCGATCAGCCACCCCAGCACGCCGCCGGCCTGGGCGAGGGAGGCCATGCCGTCGCTCGGCGACGGGTGGTGGCTGAACAGGTGGCAGAGGCCGGACACCATCAGGAGCAGCAGCCCCAGGCCGATGCCGATGCGCGTGTTGTCGTGGACCGACGAGGGATGCCGGAACAGCCAGGCGGCGAAGACCACCATCACGACGGGGAGCGCGAAGGCGACGCGGCCGAACAGGCCGCCGAAAGTCCAGGCGTCGAGAGTGCGGGCGACCTGGTCGTTGATCAGGAACCACTCGACCACGGCCCCGGCGATCGCCAGGAGCACGAGGAAGAACGGGAAGCCGTCGCGGCGCTCCTCTTTGGCGAGCTTCTCGGGCCCGAGAGCCCGGAACAGGCCGCCGGTGAGGTGGGCGAGCCCCATCCAGGCGCGCACGAGAGGGCTCTGCGCGTCTGCAGCGGCCGGGTAGGCGACCGTCTTCTGGGCAGCGGTCTTGGCGGCCGGCTTGCGCGCGCTCGAGCCGTCGCGCCCGGAGTTCCGGGACCGCGACGTCGACTTGGTGCTCGTAGCCATAGGCTCAACGGTACTTCGCACTCCCGTCACGGGGCCGTCGCACGCGCCTGCAACGGGGAAAATCGCGCCACGGCGCAGACTGTGCAGGAGCCGTGCTCAGCGGACCGCGCGCACCATCGTGTCGGCGGTGAGCCGCGACTCGACCGTCACGTAGCCCTCGCTCACGTACAGGCGCTGGGCGAAGTTCCGGCGGTCGACGCTCAGGCTCAGGCGCGCGGCGCCGGATGCGGCAGCCGCGCGGCCGATCTCCTGGAGCAGAGCACGGCCGACCCCCCTGGCACGCCACTGCGTGTTCACGCCGAGCGTGAGCTCGGGGACACCGACCGCGACGAACCCGCTGCCCGGCGCGTCGGCCGGGAACAGGCGCGCCCAGCAGGCGCCGACCGCCGAGCCGTGCGCGTCCTCCGCCACGCACCCGAAGTCCCCCGGCCGCTTCCAGCCGGCGATGTAGCGCATCACGTGAGGATCTTCCAGTACGGCGACGCGCGTCCGCACCCGCGGCGAGTTGCCGTTGGCGGCCTCCACGAGCATGGCGGCGAGGATGCGCGCGTCATCGCCGTTCGCCGGGCGGATGCGGAACGCGCTCATGGGTGCACGTTACTCGCCGGGGTGTTTCGCGCGGGTTACGTCCGGCCGCGACCGACGCGCGATCAGGCTTCGATGACCAACGGGACGATCATCGGGCGGCGACGGTAGCTCGTGTTGACCCAGCGGCCGACGGTGCGTCGGACGATCTGCGACAGTGCGTGCGAGTCGCGGACGCCGTTGTGCGCGGCATCCGTGAGCGCCGCAGCGATCTTGGGCTTGACGTCGTCGAACACCGCGTCGTCCTCCGCGAAACCGCGGGCATGGATCTCGGGACCGGTGACGATCTTGCCGCTCGCGGCCTCCACCACGACGATGATCGAGATGAAGCCCTCCTCGCCGAGGATCCGGCGATCCTTGAGGTCGGCATCCGTGATCTCGCCCACGCTCGAGCCGTCGACGTAGACGAAGCCGAGATCAAGCTGGCCGACGATGCGGGCGACGCCGTCACGGAGATCGATGACCGAGCCGTCTTCGGCGACGATCGTGTTCTCCTCCGGCACGCCGGTGTCCATCGCGAGCCGCGCGTTGGCGACGAGGTGGCGGTACTCCCCGTGCACCGGCATCACGTTCCTGGGCTTCAGGATGTTGTAGCAGTAGAGCAGTTCGCCCGCGGCGGCGTGGCCAGAGACGTGCACCTTGGCATTGCCCTTGTGCACGACGTTGGCGCCGAGCTTGGTGAGCCCGTCGATGACGCGGTACACCGCGTTCTCGTTGCCCGGGATGAGGCTGGAGGCGAGGATGACGGTGTCGCCGGGCCCCACCTCGATCTGGTGGTCGAGGTTCGCCATGCGGGCCAGGACGGCCATCGGCTCGCCCTGCGAACCGGTCGACATGTAGACGATCTCGTCGTCGGGCAGGTCGGCGGCCTTCTTGTAGTCGATGAGCACGCCTTCCGGCACCTTGAGGTAGCCGAGCTCGGCGGCGATGGTCATGTTGCGCACCATCGACCGGCCGAGCAGCGCGACGCGGCGGCCGTTGGCGGCCGCGGCGTCGAGGACCTGCTGCACGCGGTGCACGTGGCTCGAGAAGCTGGCGACGATGACGCGGCGCGGCGCTCGCGCGATCACGGCGTCGAGCACCGGGCCGATCGACCGCTCCAGCGGCGTGAACCCGGGAACGTCGGCGTTGGTGGAGTCGGCCATGAAGAGGTCGACGCCCTTCTCGCCCAGCCGCGCGAACGCGCGCAGATCGGTGATCCGGTCGTCGAGCGGAAGCTGGTCCATCTTGAAGTCGCCGGTGTGCAGCACGGTGCCGGCCGGCGTGGTGATGGCGACGGCGAGCGCGTCGGGGATGGAGTGGTTGACCGCGACGAACTCCAGATCGAACGGGCCGAGCTGCTCCGTGCGGCCCTCCTTCACCGTGAGCGTGTACGGCTGGATGCGGTGCTCCTTGAGCTTGGCCTCCACCAGCGCCAGCGTCAGGCCCGAGCCGATCAGCGGGATGTCGGAACGCAGCTTGAGCAGGTAGGGCACGGCGCCGATGTGGTCTTCGTGGCCGTGGGTCAGCACGACGCCGAGGATGTCGTCGAGGCGGTCGCGGACCGGTGCGAAGTCGGGCAGGATCAGGTCGACTCCCGGCTGGTCCTGCTCGGGGAAGAGCACGCCGCAGTCGACGATCAGGAGCTTGCCTTCGTATTCGAAGACGGTCATGTTCCGGCCGATCTCGCCGAGACCGCCGGTCGGGATGATCCGGAGCGTTCCGGGTTCGAGTGCGGGCGGTTCGGACACGAGGTTGGGCATCTGCCCTCCAATTTCAGTTTTCGACGTGCGTCCGGGCTCGTGCCCGGGGTGGATCCGGCCGCTGTGCGGCCCTAGCGTGTGGTCCCGGCGATCTTGGGCAGCGCGCCGCCCGCGGCGGCGTTGCGATCGGGCCGGAAGTTGGAGAAGTCGACACCGGGAATGTCGCGGACGAGGTCGAGCTCGTCTTCGATCTGGGCCGCCTCCCACTCCTCCGGACCGACCAGCGGGAGTCGGACCCGCGGGCTCGAGATGCGGCCGAGGCCGTGGAGGATGTATTTGGCCGCGACGGTGCCGGGGACGTGCGTCATCACGGCGCGGACCAGCGGCTCGAGCTTCTGGTGCGCGGCGGTGGCGGTGGCCAAGTCGCCCGCGTTCACCGCGTCGACGATCTGACGGTAAGGCGTGGCGGCGATGTTGGCGGTGACGCCGATGAGGCCCGTCGCGCCGATGGCGAGGTGCGGCAGCACGTTGGCGTCGTCGCCCGAGAAGTACATCAGGTCGGTCTGGTTGAGCACCCGGCTGACCTCGCTGAAGTCGCCCTTGGCGTCTTTGATCGCGAGCACGTTCGGGTGCTTGGCGATGCGCAGGATGGTCTCGTACTTGATCGGGATGCCCGTGCGGCCCGGGATGTCGTAGAGGATGACCGGGAGGTCGGTGGAGTCCGCGATCATGCGGAAGTGCGTCAGGACGCCCGCCTGGGTGGGCTTGTTGTAGTACGGGGTGACGATCATCACGCCGTCGGCGCCGGCCTTCTCGCTCTGCTTGTAGAGCTGGATGGCGTGGGCGGTCTCGTTCGAGCCGCCGCCGGTGATGATCTTGGCCCGGCCTCCCGAGACCTCTTTGCCGACCTCGACGAGGCGCAGCTTCTCGGGATCGGTGAGGGTCGAGGTCTCCCCCGTCGTGCCCGTGACGACGATGCCGTCGGCTCCCGCCACGATGACGTCGTCGATGTGCTTCTCCACGCCGGCCCAGTCGACTTCGCCGTCGGCGGTGAAGGGCGTGACCAGGGCGACGAGCACCTGGCCGAACGGGTTCTGGGGAGCAGCCATGGACTCAAGGCTATCGGGTCGAGCCATCCGATCGCCTCCCCCTGCGGCCGCCTTCCCTCCTCCTCGTACCGCGGTGTCGTCATCTTCGGTCACATTGACTGCGCCGCCGTCGGGTGCGCGCGTAACGTCGCCCGCACTATGACCGCTCCGGCTGCAGCCCTCACCGTCCTCGCGCTGGTCGCGCTCGCGACGGCGCTCGGGCTGGTGTGGAGGACGCGCACCGGCCGGGTCCGCGCGACCGACGGCGACGCGCACCTCGCCGCCGCCGACGTCGGCGCGACCGAGCTGGGCGCCCGCGCGACGCTCGTCCAGTTCTCCACCGCGTTCTGCGCGCAGTGCCCGGCGACGGCGCGTGTGCTCGACGGGATCGCCGCCGCCCACGACGGGGTCGATCACCTCGACGTCGACCTGACCGTGCGACCGGAGCTCGCCCGCCGGTTCGACGTGCTGCAGACGCCGACCACCCTGCTGCTCGACGGTCACGGACGCGTCCGCGGCCGGATCTCCGGCGCCGCGCGCCCCGCCGATGTCCGCACCGCCCTCGACCGCATACTCACGGAGTGACCATGTCTGAGAACCCGAACCCGAACCCGAACCCTCAGCCGTCCGCCCCGACCGCGCATCCGGGGATCGACCCGCGCTCCCCGCGTTTCGGAGCGGGCATCACCGCCCTCCTTCTGCTGGTGGACATCTTCCTCGCACTCATCGGCGCGACGATCGCAGCGGCCCTCCTGCTGCTCGTGATCGCGCTGCTCTTCGCGTGGGGCGCGTTCGCCGGCGTGCGGCGGCATCCGTGCGGCGTGCTCTACCGCGTCGCCGTGCGGCCGCGACTGCAGGCTCCCACCGAGCTGGAGGACCCGGCCCCGCCCACGTTCGCGCAGGGTGTCGGCCTGGTGGTCACCGGTCTCGGCCTCCTGCTCCTCGCCGTCGGCGTGATGGCGGCCCTGCCGATCGCCGCGGCCCTCGCGTTCGTGGCGGCCTTCCTCAACGCGGTGTTCGGGTACTGCCTCGGCTGCCAGATCTACCTCCTGCTCGTGCGGGCCGGCGTCATCCGGAGGCCCGCAGTCGCGGCCTGAGCGCGCGAAACCGGGAATCCTCCGAAACTCCCCTGGACGTGTCGGAGCCCGACAGTAGTCTGGGCTCACCGCCGCCGTCCCGACCCCGGGAACCCGCGCGCGACGGCAGAAGGAGAATGAGGTCTCATGGCAGTAACCAGCGAATCCACTACCGTCTGGACCGGCGATCTGAAGTCGGGCTCCGGCACGGTCTCCCTCGATTCGTCGGGCGCCGCGACGCTCGCGGTGAACTGGAAGGCCCGCTCGGAGGGCGGCGCGGAGACCTCCACTCCGGAGGAGCAGCTCGGCGCCGCGCACTCGGCCTGCTTCTCGATGGCGTTCTCGAACGTCCTCGCGGCGTTCGGCACCCCGCCCGAGAGCATCCGCACCACCGCCGCGGTCACCTTCGACCCGTCCCAGGGCATCACCGGCAGCCACCTCCTCGTCGAGGCGACCGTGCCCGGGCTCACCGACGGCGACTTCCAGCGCCTGGCCGACGAGGCGAAGCGCACCTGCCCGGTCTCCCGGGCGCTGGTCGGCATCCCGATCACGATCGAAGCAACGCTGGCCTGACCGATGCGGGTGCTCGTCGCGGGCGCGTCCGGCCTGATCGGCACGGAACTGGTCGGCCGGCTCCGGGCGGAGGGCCACGACGTCCTCCGCCTGGTCCGGCGCGAGCCGCAGAGCTCGGACGAGCGCTCGTGGGCGCCGTCGGCACGCACGATCGACATCGGCCTCCTCGACGAGGCCGACGCCGTCGTGAACCTGTCCGGGGCGTCGCTCAACCGTCTGCCGTGGACGAAGGCCCACCGGCGGCGCATCCTCGCGTCCCGGCTGGAGGCGACAGGAACGCTGGCCGATGCGATGCGCCAGTCGGCCTCCCCTCCTGCGGTCTTCGTCAGCGGCTCGGCGGTCGGCTACTACGGCGACCGGCCGGGCCAGACCCTCACCGAGAGCTCGGCGAAGGGCAGCGGCTTCCTGTCGGACGTCGTCGATGCCTGGGAGACGGCGGCCCACCTGGCGCCGCACGAGACGCGCGTCGTCACGGTGCGCACCGGCGTGGTCATCGGGCGCGGGGGCGCGATGGCCCCGCTGATGCCGCTCGCCAAGGCCGGGCTCGTCGGCCCGATCGCGGGAGGGCGCCAGCACTGGCCGTGGGTCAGCCTCCGCGACGAAGCAGCCGCGATCGCTCACCTGCTCACGTCGACGCTGTCGGGCCCGGTGAACGTCGTGGGCCCGGAGCCGGCGACGGCCGGCGAGGTGCTACGCGCACTCGCGACGGCGGTCCACCGGCCGTACGGCCTCCCGTTGCCGCGCCCTGTCGTGTCGCTGGGGCTCGGCGAAGCGGGCCGGGAGCTGCTGCTCGCCGATCAGCGCGTGCTGCCGCAGCGCCTGCTCGACGACGGGTTCGTGTTCCAGGACGCGACCGTGCAGGACGCGATGGCTCAGCTGGTCACCGCCCGGGCCGAGTGACCGCGCACGTCAGCTAGCGCGCGGCGCGGCCCGCCCGCTGCTCGCCCTGGTAGAGCCGGATGGCCTGCCGCAGCGCCTCGCGAGCGCGTCGGCGGTCGCCGCTCGCATCGTAGGCCAGCCCCAGCCGGAACCAGGCGCGCCAGCTCTCGGGTGCAGCCTCCACTTCGGCCTTGTACTGCGGGAAGTCGGCGTCGGCCGCGTCGCGCAGCGGGCGACCACTGGCGCGCTGCGGAAGGCTCTCGACGGGAAGCGTGCCCTCGGCGGCCATGAGCTTGACGAGCTTCTCGGTGCGGGCGCCGAAGAGCAGCTCGCGGCCGATGGCCCATGCCGCGATGAACGGCAGCACGATGAGGGCGACCCCCATCGCGATGCCGACCCCCGAGCCCGAGGCGATCAGCAGCACGGCGCGCTGCACGACCAGCACCAGGTAGACCACGAGGATCAGCGCCATCAGGAGCGCTGCGAGACGGTTGCGCATCGGTGCCGCTACACCTCGCGCACGGTCGGCCGCGGCGGTTCGCCGTCGGGCTCAGCGATACCGAGGTCGATCAGCTTGTCGAGGCCGACGACCACACCCGTCGTCGTCGCGGCCGCGCGCAGTGCGAGCAGGATGCCCGCCTCGTACGCCTCGGAGCCGACCGTGTCGTGCCGGATGGTGAGGGTCTCGCCCGCACCGCCGAAGATCACCTGCTGCTCGGCGACGACGCCGCGCATCCGGAGGCTGTGGATGGGCACGCTCGCCACCTGCTGACCGCGCGCACGCTGGTCGGTGTGCGGCGCGTCCACCGGCCCGCGCTGCAGCCGCGCCGCGCCGATGAGCTCCGCGGTGCGGACGGCCGTGCCGGACGGCGAATCCACCTTGCCCGCACCGTGCGCCTCGATGATCTCGATGGAGTCGTAGAAGCGCGCCGCAACGGTCGCGAAAGCGGTGCCGAGCGCCGAGCCCAGCGAGAAGTTGGGGATGACGACCGCTCCGCTGCCCTCGTGCTCGGCCACCCGGCGCTCCAGCTCGAGGATGCGGTCGGCCGACCAGCCGGAGGTGCCGACGAGGACCTTGAGGCCGTGGTCGACGGCGAACGCGACGATCCCGGGGCTCACCTGCGGGAGCGTCATGTCTACCAGCACGTCCGCGTCGAGCATCGTCTCCAGCGGTGAGCGCGAGTCGAGAGCCGCCACGAGCTCCAGGTCGTCGGCCGCCTCGATCAGGCGCACCGCCACGGATCCCAGCTTGCCGGTCGCTCCGGCGACGGCCACGCGAACAGTCACCCGTCCACCCTACCCGCCGCGCGGATCCGCGCCGAATGGCGCGGAGGCCGGCGCTACGCTGGAGCGATGGTGTCCTTTGCCGATGTCTCCGTCACCGATGCGACCGCTCACCGGATGCTCGCCGACTACTTCGCCGAGAGGGCCGAGACCTTCCCCGCGTCGCAGGGCGCCTACCGCACCACGTTCCCCGACCCTGGGCAGTTCATCCCGCCGACCGGCGTCTTCCTGCTCGCCTACGACGACGGCGAGGCCGGGTGCGGCGGAATCCGCGAGCTGAGCGTCCCGCTCTCCGACCTGGAGGACGGCGCCCAGATCGTGCGTTACGAGATCAAGCACCTCTGGGTGTCCCCTGCGCATCGCGGCCAGGGCATCGGCCGCGCCATCCTCGCGGAGCTGGAGCACCGCGCCCGTGGCTTCGGGGCGACGGAGATCGTGCTCGACACCAACGCGAGCCTGGAGGCGGCGGGCAACCTCTATCGCTCGCACGGCTACGAGAGCATCCAGCCGTACAACGAGAACCCGAACGCGACAGACTGGTTCCGCAAGCGGCTCGGCTGAGCGGCCGACGCCTCCGGACAGGGCGGCGCTCAGACCGGCTGCAGCTCCGGCAGGCCGGTGCGCAGCTCGACCGGCAGGTGACCCAGGTCGTTGTGCACCACGAGAACCGGTGGCTTCGCCGAGCGCACCCGGATGATGGTCAGGCCGCAGTTGGCCTGGTTGAGCCCCAGCCAGCGCCAGGCCGGGGCGTCGAAGACGTGTCGCACGAACCAGCCGATGACGAAGTTGTGCGTGACGAGGAGGTCGTGCCTGTCGCCCATCGCCGGCGTGAGGAACTCGTGGACCGCGTCCTCCATCTGGGCGCGGCCGGCCTCGATCTCGGCCTCCGTTACCGGGCCGAAGAACGACTCGAACGCCTTGGGCATGTCGGGCGTCGGCCCGGAGGGGATGCAGTCGAACAGCAGGCTCGACGGCTCCGGCTCGAGGGAGGGCAGCCGCTCGGCGATGATCGAGGCGGTCTGCTCGGCGCGCACGAGCGGCGAGTGGTACAGCCCCGTGAACGGCACGCCGCTCAGGCGGTCGGCGATGAGCTGCGCCTGCCGCTTGCCGCGGGGCGACAGCGGACCATCGGGGAGGCCGTGCTCGGCATCCTGCTGCTCGCCGTGACGCACGAGGTAGAGGTAATGAGGCACGGGGTAGACCTTTCGATGGAACGGGTGGGAATGGCCGGATCAGGAGACCAGGCCGGCGAAGACGTCATCGTCGACGCCTCCGACCGCAGAGACGGAGACCGGGCGTTGCGCCAGATCGCGGGCGAGCTCCTGCACGCCGTCGGCGGTGACGAGATGCAGCCGACGGAGGCTCTCGTCGAGGTCGGCGAACTCCCCCAGGCTGATCTCGGCGCGACCGAGCCGCGACATACGCGTGTCGGAGTCTTCGAGGGCGAGGGCGGCGCCGCCGGAGAGTTGCCCCACCGCACGTCGGAGCTCCTCCGGGGTGACGCCGCCGTCGGCGAGGCGGTGCAGCTCGGCGAGCATCAGCTCGGCGACCTGGCGGGCTTTCGCCGGGGCGCAGCCCGCGAACAGGCCGTACACGCCGGCGTCGGAGTAGGAGCCGGAGAACGAGTAGACCGCGTAGGCAAGGCCGCGCTTCTCGCGGACCTCCTGGAACAGCCGGCTCGACATCCCGCCGCCGAGGATCGAGTTGAGCACGCTCATCGTCGTGCGGCGTTCGTCGGTCGCCACGATTCCCGGGAGGCCGATGATGAGGTTGGCCTGCTCGATCGGGCGCTGCACCGTCACCACGCCCGCAGAGCGGCGCACCACCGCCGGAGTCGTGGAGCGACGGTCGACGGGAGCGGCCTCCTCGTCCGGGTTCCAGCCGGCTGCGTCGAGCGCGCGCTGTACCCCGGCCACCAGGACATCGTGGTCGACGGCACCGGCCGCCGTGATCACGAGGTCGCGGGGGCGGTAGTTGGCGCGGTAGTGGTTCCAGACGGCGTCGCGGGTGGCGGCGCGGATCGTCTCCGGCCGGCCTCCGATCGGGCGCCCGAGCGGGTGATCGCCGAGCACGGCGGTGAACAGGCGCTCGTTGGCGACGTCGGCGGGGTCGTCCTCCGCCATCGAGAGCTCCTCGAGGATCACTCCGCGCTCGTTCTCGAACTCGGTCGGGTCGAGCACCGACGACGTGAGCATGTCGCCGATGACCTCGACCGCCATCGGGAGGTCGCGATCCTGCACCTTGGCGTAGTAGCAGGTGTACTCCTTGGCCGTCATCGCGTTGTGCTCGCCGCCGACGGAATCGAAGGAGACGGCGATGTCGAGTGCGGTGCGCGTGCGGGTGCCCTTGAACAGCAGGTGCTCGAGGAAGTGCGTGGAGCCCAGGCTGCCGGGCACGGCCTCCGTCTCGTCGCGAGAACCGACGGCCACCCAGTAGCCCAGGGTGGCGCTCCGAGAACCCGGCACGTGCTCGCTGAGGATCCGCACTCCGTTGGTGAGGATGGTGCGGCGGACCAGCGCGTCGCCCGACGCCGCGAATGCGAGATCGGCCAGACCGAGCGGGAGGTCGACTGCGCTGTTCATCCCCTCCACCCTACGCCAGCGTCCTCGCGAAAGCGGAGACTGGGAATATGAGGACAAACAGACTGGTCTGTCTAGGGCTATACTGGTCTCACCACCCTGACCGGTCGTCCCCCCTTGGACCGGTCGGGTGGGTCTCGCACCACCAGAGTGGAGGCCACGCCTCCTTGTTGAGAGGAGACGACCGGATGGTCGTTAGTGCCCGCGCGACCATCCGGCCGCCCGCGCCGTCGAAGATCAAGATCCTCGCCACCGCGGACGAGCTCTTCTATCAGGAGGGCATCCACACGGTCGGCGTCGACAGGATCATCGCGGGCGCCCGCGTGACCAAGGCGACGTTCTACAAACACTTCCGTTCCAAGGACCTGCTGATCATCGCCTACGTCGAAGGCCGCGACCGCCAGGTGCGCGACTGGTTCGCCGAACAGGAGCGCGAGGCCGACGACCCGAAGTCGATCGCGCGAGCCCTGGTCGACTCCATCAACGCTGAGGCTGTCCAGCCGGGGTTCCGCGGCGACCCGTTCATCAACGCCGCCGCCCAGTTCGCCGACGAAACCCACCCGGTGCGGGTCGCCGTGACCGCGCACCGCGACTGGTACGCCAAGCACATCGAGGCGCTGTTCCGCCAGATCGGGCACCCCCGGCCCGGCGATGCGGCGGACGACCTGATCCTCGCGCGCGACGGCGCGCTGGCGGGCGGCTACGTGGGCGACCCGATCGCCGCGGGCGCCGCCCTGCACCGCGCGCTCGACCGCATCCTCGCGGAGGCGTAGCCGCGGTCGCGCGGAGAACGCGACGAACGCGAAGAGCGGAGGCGATCCGGCTGACCCGAGGCCGGATCTCCTCCGTTCTTTGCTTTCCGGGTGCGCTTGCGCCGCAGCTCCTCCGTCAGCCGCACTCGGCACCGACTGACGCAAGCGAAGGAGATCCGGCGCGACACGCCCGGGAATAGCAGTCGACGGAGGAGATGCAGGGGCCTTTCGGCCGGGAAGTCCTCCGCTGGCGACGCCGGAGGCGGGCGCGACTACGGTCTACTACTCGGAGACGCGGTCGAGTTCGAGCATCTGGGCGCGCGTGAGGCGGATGCCGGCGGCGGCCATCAGGCCGTCGACCTGCTCCGGGCGGCTCGCGCTCGCGACCGGGGCGACGATCGTGCGCTTGGCGAGCAGCCAGGCGATGGACACGCTCGCGACCGACACTCTGTGCTCGGCGGCGATGCGGTCGAGCACGGCCAGCACGCGCATGCCCCGGCGGTTGACGTACGCGGAGGCCCGGACACTGCGCGCGTCGGCGCTCAGGTCGGACTTGGAGCGGTACTTGCCCGTCAGGAAGCCGTTGGCCAGCGCGTAGTACGGCATCACGGCGAGCCCCTGGGCCGCCGCGACGATGCGCAGTGCGCTCTCGAACTCGGCCCGGTGCATCAGGTTGTACTGGGTCTGGATCGCGACGAACTTGGGCAGGCCGGAGGAGGCCATGATGCGCGCCTCGATCAGCCGGTCCGCGCTGAAGTTGGAGGCCGCCAGGTAGCGGACCTTGCCCGACTCGATGAGCCACTCGGCGGTCGCCAGGCTGTCCTCCATCGGGACCTCGGGGTCGTCGTCGTGGAAGTAGAGCAGGTCGATGTGGTCGGTCTGCAGGCGCTCGAGGGAGGCCTCCACGGCGCGGACGACGCTGACGGAGCCGAGACCCGGGTTCTCGTGGTGGCGGCCGACCTTGGTCGCGACGACCAGACCGTCGCGGTTGCCGCGCTCGCGCATCCACTTGCCGATCAGGACCTCGCTGCGACCGCCGACGTAGCTGTCGGCGGTGTCGATGAAGTTGCCTCCGAGCGCGGCGAAGCGGTCGAGGATCGCCAGAGAGGTGTCGCCGTCGGCCGTCCAGCCGAACACGCTGGCGCCGAGCGACAGCGGGTAGACCGCGAGATCGCTCTCGCCGATGCGGCGCGGCGCGATGATCGACAGCGGGGCGGTGCGCTCGAGGCGGACGTCGATGTCGAGAGGGCCGCCCGTGTCGGTCGAGGGCTCCGACGACCCACGCTCCGGCTCGGGAGCGGACTGGCGCGGAGCAGTGGTCGCAGGCGCAGCCGTCACCGACGGAATCGCTGCCGACTCAGCGACCTCGTCGGCGTCGGAGGCGGACCGCGCGGCCGAACCCGGCGTGCGAAGGCCGACGGTCTCGAGCAGACGCAGGGGAAGAAGCTGTGGCATCTCATCCCCCTTCCCGTCGTTCGAGCGGACCATCACGCTGGAACCCGATTCGTGGCCTCGAATCGATTCGAGCCTGCTCTGCTCTGGAACGTTAAGGGCAGAGTACGGCATGCCACCGACACCGCACGACCAAACCGGTGAACGGCGCCATAATCGTTCATCACAGTTTCATCACGGCGTTCAGGAGGACCGTCGGAGCACCGCCCTGGCGTGCGCGACGACCGGTCCGTCGACCATCCGGCCGCGGTGCCGGAACACTCCCCCGCCCGCCGTTTCGGCCGCCGCGAGCAGCTCCACAGCCTCCCGGAGCTGCTCGTCGCTCGGCCGGTACGCGCGCCGCACGGTCTCCACCTGCGAGGGGTGGATGCACGCGGTCGCGGCGAATCCCACCGCCACGGCGTCCTCCGCCTCGGAGGCGAGGCCTGCCAGATCGCCGATGTCGAGGTGCACGGTGTCGATCGCCGACCGTCCGGCGGCGCCGGCCGCGAGCAGCACCTCCGACCGCGCGTGCAGCGCGACATCGCGATAGCGGCCATCGGCGTGCCGGCTGGAGGTGCCCCCGAGCGACGCGACGAGGTCCTCCGCGCCCCACATCAGCGCGACGACGCCGTCGGCGACGGCGAGCTCGCCCGCGGCGCGAACGCCGGCAGCGGTCTCGCAGAGCGCGATCACCTCCAGCCCGCCGAGTGCGGCGAGGTCGGCGACGCGCTCGGCCTTCGGCAGCATCACGGCGCTGTAGGGCGTGAGCGCGAGCGCAGCGAGATCGGCCGCCTGGTCGTCCGTTCCCGACGGGTTGACCCGGACGATCACCCGGGCCGGGTCGAGGTCGGAGGCGGCGATCGCCTCCCGTGCGACGCTGCGGCGCGACGGGTCGACGGCATCCTCGAGGTCGAGGATCACCGCGTCGGCGCGCTCCAGGGCCTTGTCGTACCTGTCGGGTCGATCGGCCGGGCAGAACAGCAGGGCCGCGCCCCACGGGAAGACCGCCTGCCCTGTCATACGTCGGCCGTCCCGAGGTGCGCGTCTTCGCACCACACCATCACCTGACGGGTGGCGGTGGCGACGACCACGCCGTCCTGGTTGCGCCCGGTGTGCTCGAGCGTGACGATGCCCTGGCCGGGCCGGGAGGCCGACAGCCGTTTGGCGATGACGGTGGTCTCCGAGTAGAGCGTGTCGCCGTGGTACAGCGGGTGCGGGAACGCGACCTCCGAGAACCCGAGGTTGGCCACGATCGTGCCCTGCGTCAGCTGGGCGACGGAGGCGCCCACGATCGTCGCGAGGGTCCACATCGAGTTCATCAGCCGCTCGCCGAACGGCTGCCGCGCCGACCAGGCAGCGTCGAGATGCAGTGCCTGCGTGTTCATCGTGAGCGTGGTGAAGAGCACGTTGTCGGCCTCGGTCACGGTGCGGCCCGGCCGGTGGAGGTAGCGGGTCTCCAGCTCGAACTCCTCGTAGTAGAGCCCGCGCTGTTCGACCTCCCTCACGACGCCGCCTCCTGTAGCTCGACCGTCAGCGGCGCACCCGTCGCTGCCACGACCTCCTCGACCGTGACACCCGGCGCGGTCTCGCGGAGCACGAGGCCGTCCGCCGCCACATCGATGACGGCGAGGTCGGTGATGATGCGGTCGACGCAGCCGGTTCCGGTCAGCGGCAGCGTGCACTCCGCGAGGATCTTGGGGCGGCCCTCGCGGTCGACGTGCTCCATCATCACGATGAGCCGCTTGGCGCCGAAGACGAGGTCCATCGCCCCGCCCATCCCCTTGACCATCTTTCCCGGGATCATCCAGTTGGCGAGGTCGCCGGAGGCCGAGACCTCCATGGCTCCGAGCACCGCGACGTCCACGTGGCCGCCACGGACCATGCCGAACGACAGCGACGAGTCGAAGTAGGCGGCGCCGCGCTCGACGGTGACGGTCTCCTTGCCCGCGTTGATCAGGTCGGGATCGACATCGGCGTCGGCCGGGTAGGGGCCGACCCCCAGTACCCCGTTCTCGGAGTGCAGGATGACCTCCACGCCCTCCGGGATGTAGTTGGGGATCAGCGTCGGCATGCCGATGCCGAGGTTGACGTACTGCCCGTTCTCGAGCTCGCGCGCGACGCGCGCGGCGAGCTCGGTGCGCGTGAGGCTCATCGGTCGCTCCGTTCGCTCGCGGGGGCCGCGGTCGCCGGCACAGACACCGTGCGGCGCTCGATCCGCTTCTCGACGTCGGGCGCGTGGACGACGCGCTGCACGAAGATCCCGGGGAGGTGCACTTCGCCCGGCGCGAGCTCGCCGGGCTCGACCAGCTCCTCCACCTCGGCGATCGTGATGCCGCCCGCCATCGCGGCGAGCGGGTTGAAGTTCATGGCGGCCGCGTGGAACACCAGGTTGCCGTGCCGGTCGCCCTTGGCAGCGTGCACCAGGGCGAAGTCCGGGCGCAGCGAGCGCTCCAGCACGTAGGACGCGCCGTCGAAGTCGCGCACCTCCTTCGGCTCGCTCGCGACGGCGACGGAGCCGTCGGCGTTGTAGCGCCGAGGGAGGCCGCCGAGCGCGATCTGGGTGCCGACTCCGGCGGGCGTGTAGAACGCCGGGATGCCCGCTCCGCCCGCGCGCAGCTTCTCGGCGAGCGTGCCTTGCGGGGTGAGCTCGACCTCCAGCTCGCCGGAGAGGAACTGCCGGGCGAACTCCTTGTTCTCTCCGACGTACGAGCTGACCATCTTGCGGATCCGGTGTTCGGCGAGCAGCAGGCCGAGGCCCCAGTCGTCGACGCCGCAGTTGTTGCTGACCACCTCGAGGTCGGTCGTGCCGGCCTCCAGCAGGGCTTGGATGAGCGCGCTCGGGATGCCGCACAGCCCGAAGCCGCCCACGGCGAGGCTGCTGCCGCTCGGGATGTCCGCCACCGCCTCCGCCGCACTCGCCACCGTCTTGTCGATCATCCGTCCTCCTCCACGTCGAGTCGCTGCGCGTCCAGGCTAGGCGTCGAAGCCGAGGGCCCGCGAGATGATCATGAGCTGCACCTCGCTCGTGCCCTCGCCGATCTCGAGGATCTTCGAGTCGCGGTAGTGCCGGGCGACCGGGTTCTCGTTGAGGAAGCCGTAGCCGCCGAAGATCTGGGTCGCGTCGCGCGCGTTGTCCATGGCGGCCTCGCTGCCGATCAGCTTGGCGATGGAGGCCTCCATCTTGAACGGCACGCCGGCGATCAGTTTGAACGCGGCGTCGTAGTAGGCCAGTCGGGCCGCGTGCACCCGGGCCTGCATACGCGCGATCTTGAAGGCGATGTGCTGGTTGGATCCGATCGAGCGGCCGAAGACGTTGCGGCTCTTCGCGTAGCGCACCGCCTCCTCGAGGCAGCCCTGGGCGGCGCCGGTGCACAGCGCGGCGAACGCCACCCTGCCCTCGTCCAGCGTCGTGAGGAAGTTCGCGTAGCCGCGGCCGCGCTCGCCCAGGAGGTTGGCCTCCGGGACGCGCACGTCGGTGAGCGTGAGCGGGTGCGTGTCGGAGGTGTGCCAGCCGACCTTGTCGTAGACCGGCTCGGCGACGAAGCCGGGCGTCCCGCTGGGGACGATGATCGCCGACAGCTCCTTCTTGATCGAGCCGTCGGCGCGACGGTCCTCGCCGGTGACGGCGGTGATCGTCACGAGCTTGGTGATATCCGAACCGGAGTTGGTGATGAACTGCTTGGTGCCGTTGATGACCCATTCGCCGTCGCGCAGCACGGCCGTGGTCTTGGTGCCGGAGGCGTCGGAGCCCGCATCGGCCTCCGTCAGGCCGAACCCGGCGAGCGCCTCGCCGCGGGCCAGCATCGGCAGCCACTGCTGCTTCTGCTCCTCGTTGCCGCTGCGGTAGATCGGCATCGCGCCGAGCCCGACGCCGGCCTCCAGCGTCACGCCGATCGACTGGTCGACACGACCGAGCTGCTCAACCGCGAGGCAGAGCGAGAAGTAGTCCTTGCCCTGGCCGCCGTACTCGACGGGGAACGGCAGACCGAACAGGCCCATACGACCCATCTCGGCGATGATGCCGTACGGGAGGCTGCGCTTGGTGTCGTACTCGTATGCGGCCGGCGCGACGACGGTGTCGGCGAAGTCGCGCACCTCGTCGCGGAGGCGGCGCTGCTCGTCGGTGAGCTCGAAGCCGGCGACGTCGAGTTCGGGACGGGACATCTGCATGGTCATGGGAGGTTCCTGTCTGTTGTGGTGACGATCCCTGCCGCGGCGGGTTCGCCGCGGAACGAGGTGGCCGATTCTGTCGGCTCGGTGGTGTCCGCCGGGGTCGGCGGGACGTTCTGCGCTGTCGCGTTGACGCCGTCGTCGACCGCGTCGACGACATCGACGACGGCGACGAGCTGGTCCAGCTTGACGAGGTCGCCCGGCGCGACGGACACCGTCACGGTGCCCGCGATCGGGGCGACGAGCCGGTGCTCCATCTTCATGGCCTCCACGACGGCCACGGTGTCGCCGGCCGCGACCACGGCTCCGGAGGCGACGGGGACGGCGACGACGGTGCCAGGCATCGGCGAGCGGACCTCGGGGTGCGCGGCGGCCTCGCCGCGTTCCCGGGCGGCGAGCGCCGCGGCGACCCGTTCCGCCGGCGTCCGCAGCCGCAGTGCGCGCGAGCGGCCGGCGGTCGCGAGCCAGATGGTGGCGCCGTCGCGCGCGGCATCGAAGCGGGTGACGACGCCGTCGAGGTCGAGGGCGACGCTCTCCGGCTCACCGGCCGCGCCGGGCCGCACGGAGATCCGCGCGACGTGCTCGGTCGCGTCGCCGTCGGCTCCGCGCACGACGACCCGGTCGTCGAGCACCTCGACGGTCGTGCCGTCCACGTCGTGACGCGCGGGCCGTGGCGACCCGAGTCGCCAACCACTCGGCGCTCCCCACAGTGCGCCGACGCCCGACGGCGCGGCGGCCTCCCGGTCGCGGTGAGCCAGCAGTGCGGCCGCCACGAGCTCGGCGGTGGAGGCCGGGGCCGGCTCCAGGGCGGAGAACCGCCGGTCGATCAGCGTGGTGTCCATCGAGCCGGCGCGCACGTCGGTGTCGGCGAGGAGGTCGCGCAGCCAGGCGATGTTGTTCACGACGCCGAGCACGGCGGTGTCGGCGAGAGCCCGGTCGAGTCGTGCGAGGGCGCCCGCGCGGTCGGGCGCCCACGCGATCACCTTGGCGAGCATGGGGTCGTAGTCGGTGACGACGCGCGTCCCGGCGGCCAGGCCGCTGTCGACGCGGATCCCTTCGCCGGTGGGCTCGTGGAGCGCGAGCACGGTGCCGTCGCCGGGCAGGAACTCCCGCTCGGGGTTCTCGGCGTAGACCCGGGCCTCCACGGCGTGGCCGGCGAGGCGCACGTCCTCCTGCGCGAAGCCGAGCGGCTCGCCCGCCGCCACGCGCAGCTGCCACTCGACGAGGTCGACCCCGGTGACCAGCTCGGTGACGGGATGCTCCACCTGCAGCCGGGTGTTCATCTCCATGAAGAAGAACTCGCCGGGGCGCTCCGCCGAGACGAGGAACTCGACGGTCCCGGCGCCGACGTAGCCGACACCCGCGGCGACCCGGCAGGCGGCCTCGCCGATCCGGGCGCGGGTCTCGGCGTCGAGCAGCGGCGAAGGCGCCTCCTCCACCACCTTCTGGTGGCGGCGCTGCAGTGAGCACTCGCGCTCCCCCAGGTGCACGACCGCGCCGTGGCGGTCGGCGATCACCTGCACCTCGATGTGCCGGGGCGAGGAGACGAGACGCTCCAGGAAGAGCGTGTCGTCTCCGAAGGCCGATGCGGCGACCCTGCGGGCGGCGCGCAGGGCCTCCGGCAGCTCCGCGGAGTCGTGGACCGCCCGCATGCCCTTGCCTCCGCCGCCCGCGGACGGCTTCACCAGCACGGGATAGCCCACGCGCTCGGCGGCGGCGATCAGCTCGTCGTCGCTGAGGCCGGGCTCGGCGATGCCGGGAATGGTGGGCACACCGGCGCGCGCGACCTCGTTCTTGGCGGAGATCTTGTCGCCCATGACCTCCAGCGCGTGCACGCCGGGGCCCACGAACACGATGCCGGCCGCTTCGCACGCCTCGGCGAGCGCCGCGTTCTCGGAAAGGAACCCGTAACCGGGGTGCACGGCCGCGGCGCCGGTGCGCCGGGCCGCGTCGACGATCGCGTCGACCGACAGGTAGCTGTCGCGGGCGGGCGCAGGACCGATCCTGACGGCCGAGTCGGCGAGGCGCACGTGCGAGGCGTCGCGGTCGGCGTCGCTGAAGACCGCGATCGAGCGGATGCCGAGGCGGTTCAGCGTGCGGATGACGCGACAGGCGATCTCGCCGCGGTTGGCGACCAGCACGGCCGGGAACGGGACGCTGCTGGTGGTCGTGGTGCGGGTGGTATCGGTCATCGCCATCACATCCGGAAGAGGCCGAAGGCCGTGTCGGGGAGCGGTGCGCGCGAGCACACGTCCAGTGCGAGGCCGAGCACCGTGCGGGTCTCGGCGGGGTCGATGACGCCGTCGTCCCACAGCCGGGCGGTGGAGTAGTACGGGTTGCCCTGGTCTTCGTACTGCGCGGCGATCGGCGCCTTGAAGGCGGCTTCGTCCTCCGTGCTCCACTCCTCGCCGCGGCCCTCGAGCTGGTCGCGCTTGACCGTCGCGAGCACGCTCGCGGCCTGCGCTCCGCCCATGACGGAGATCCGGGAGGCCGGCCACATCCAGAGGAAGCGCGGCGAGTAGGCGCGGCCGCACATCGAGTAGTTCCCCGCGCCGAACGAGCCACCGATCACGACCGTCAGCTTCGGCACCCGGGTGGTGGCGACGGCGGTCACCATCTTCGCGCCGTTCTTGGCGATGCCGCCCGCCTCGTAGTCGCGTCCGACCATGAACCCGGAGATGTTCTGCAGGAACACCAGCGGGATTCCTCGCTGGTCGCACAGCTCGATGAAGTGCGCCCCCTTGAGCGCGGACTCGCTGAACAGCACACCGTTGTTGGCGACGATGCCGACCGGATGGCCGTGGAGGTGCGCGAAGCCGGTGACCAGCGTCGTGCCGTACTCGGGCTTGAACTCGCTGAACTCGCCGGCGTCCACCAGGCGCTCGATGACTTCGTGCACGTCGTACGGCGCCTGCACGTCGACGGGGACGACATTGTAGAGCTCTTCGGCATCGCCGAGCGGGGCGCGCGCTGGGAGGACCTCCCAGGCGGGAGCCGCAGGCTGCGGCAGGGTGGCGACGATCTCGCGCACGATGGCGAGCGCGTGCGCGTCGTCTTCGGCCAGGTGGTCCACGACTCCGGAGGTGCGCGCATGTAGGTCTCCTCCGCCGAGCTCCTCCGCGGTCACGACCTCCCCGATCGCGGCCTTCACGAGCGGCGGCCCGCCGAGGAAGATCGTGCCCTGGTTGCGCACGATCACGGTCTCGTCGCTCATGGCGGGGACGTACGCGCCTCCCGCGGTGCACGAGCCCAGCACAGCGGCGATCTGAGGGACCTTCGCGGCCGACAGCCGCGACTGGTTGTAGAAGATCCGGCCGAAGTGGTCGCGGTCGGGGAACACCTCGTCCTGCATCGGCAGGAAAGCGCCTCCGGAGTCGACGAGGTAGATGCACGGGAGGCGGTTCTCGAGTGCGATCTCCTGCGCGCGCAGGTGCTTCTTCACCGTCATCGGGTAATAGGTGCCGCCCTTCACCGTGGCGTCGTTGCACACGATCATCACGTGACGGCCCTCGACGAGGCCGATCCCGGCGATGACGCCGGCGGCGGGGCTCTCGTCGTCGTACATCCCGGTCGCGGCGAGCGGGGCGATCTCGAGGAACGGGCTGCCTTCGTCGAGCAGGGTGTCGATCCGGTCGCGCGGGAGGAGCTTGCCTCGGGCCACATGGCGCTCGCGTGCGCGCTCGGGGCCGCCGGCCGCGGCGACACGCAGGCGCTCGCGGAGGTCGGCCACCAGGGCTCGCTGAGCGGCGTCGCCGGCTCCGGAGGCCGAGCCGGCAGTCGGGGCCTCGGTGGGTGCCGTGCTCAGCGTCATGGTTCTCCCGCGTCTTCGTCGACATGAGTTAGTGGTTACTAACTCGAATTTAGGTTAGTGTTCATTAACCCGAATGTCCAGCCCCGCCTCCCGGGGGAACCCTGCGAAAGCGACCGACATGACCGAGACCGCTCCGGCAGACGCGCTCGCGCGCCCCACGCAGCGCAGCCAGGCCAAGGCCGATCGACGGGCCGCACTGCTCGCCGCCGCGGCCGGGATGTTCGCGGAGCGCGGCTTCAACGGCGTCTCGATCGAAGACCTCGGGTCGGCGGCCGGGGTCAGCGGCCCCGCGGTCTACCGGCATTTCGCGTCCAAGCAGGCCGTGCTCGCGGCCCTCCTCGTCGGCGTCAGCGAGAACCTCCTCGACGGTGGCGCCGCGGTCGAGCAGCAGGCGCCGGACGCAGCGGGCGCCCTCCGCGGGCTGATCGCCTTCCACGTCGACTTCGCGCTCGCCGAGGCCGACACGATCCGCGTCCAGGACCGCGACCTCGACGCCCTCACCGCCGAGGACCGCCGCGCCGTGCGCACCCTGCAGCGCCGCTACATCGAGCTCTGGATGCGCGTGCTCGGCGACCTCCACCCGTCGCTCGGCGCCGATGAACTGCGGGTCAGGGTGCAGGCCACCTTCGGGCTCATCAACTCCACGCCGCACTCCGCGCGCGCCGCCGCGTCGCACAGCACGGACGCCTCCGTCCGCCCGGTGCTGGAGCGGATGGCCTGGGCCGCGCTCACGTCGCGCTGACGCGGGACGCCCAGCACCCACTCGGCTGCGTCATCCGCGTGGGTTAGAGTCCGAGGAAGCGCGACGGACTCGACGTGAGGAGCTTTGGTGGGCGACGACACTCCCCGGCTGAGGCTGCATCATCGTGTGCTGCGGACGCTGGGCATCACGCTCGCCGTGCTGCTGGTGCTCGGGGTGCTCGCCGGAGGCCTCGGCGTCTGGACGGTCATGCGCTCGTTCCCGCAGACCTCCGGCGCGCTGAAGGTGCCGGGGCTCGATTCCGCGGTCACGGTCGTGCGCGACTCCGCGGGAGTGCCGCAGATCACCGCGCGCACGGCCGACGACCTCTTCCGGGCACAGGGCTACGTGCACGCGCAGGACCGGTTCTGGGAGATGGACTTCCGCCGCCACGTCACCGCGGGGAGGCTGTCCGAGCTGTTCGGGGCGAGCCAGGTGCCCACCGACACCTTCATCCGCACGCTCGGCTGGCGCCGGGTCGCCGAACAGGAGGTCAAGCTGCTCGACCCGACCTCCCTGCGGTACTACCAGGACTACGCCGACGGCGTGAACGCGTACCTCGCCGCCCACTCCGGTGCCGAGCTCTCGCTCGAGTACGCCGTCCTCGGCATCCAGAACCCCGGCTACCACCCCGAGAAGTGGACGCCGGCGGACTCGGTCGCGTGGCTGAAGGCGATGGCCTGGGACCTCCGCTCCAACCTGGAGGACGAGATCGACCGCGCGCTGCTGGCGACGAAGCTGAAGCCCGAGCAGGTCGCCGAGCTTCACCCCGGCTACGCGTACGACCAGCACCCCGCCATCACGGCGCTCGGCGGAGGCTCACCGGGAACCGTGACGCCGGACGCCGCGCCGGCCGGGTCCACGGCGTCGGCCTCGGGGTCGGCGACCGCCGACGACGACGCGACGGCCGCGCTCGCCGCCGCGGTGCCGGCCGACGCCTACCGCGACCGTCTGCAACAGGTGGCCGCGAGCCTGGATGCGCTCCCCCAGCTGATGGGACCCGCAGGCGACGACATCGGCTCCAACTCGTGGGTCGTCTCCGGTGCCCACACGGCCACGGGCAAGCCGCTGCTCGCCAACGACCCACACCTCGGGTCGGTGATGCCGTCGGTCTGGTACCAGGTCGGCCTGCACTGCGCGACGGTCGGCCCGAAGTGCCCGTTCGACGTCGCCGGTTTCAGCTTCTCCGGGCTCCCCGGCGTCATCATCGGCCACAACTCCCGCATCGCCTGGGGATTCACGAACCTCGGGCCCGACGTCGCCGACCTCTTTGTCGAGAAGGTCACCGGCGACAGCTACGAGTACGACGGCAAGCAGGAGCCGCTGACCATCCGGCACGAGACGATCACGGTCGCGGGAGGCCCGAATGTGCGCATCACCGTGCGCTCGACGCGCCACGGGCCGCTCGTCACCGACCTCAGCGACGGCTACGCCGCCATCGCGAAAGACCAGGCGGGCAGGCTCGGGGTGCCCGCCCAGCAGTTCCAGCTGTCGCTGGAGTGGACGGCGCTCACACCCGGGCCGACGGCGAACGCCATCTTCGAGTTCGACACCGCGCACGACTGGGCGAGCTTCCGCGCGGCGGCCGCCTCGTTCCAGGTGCCGTCGCAGAATCTGCTCTACGCCGACGTCGACGGCAACATCGGCTACCAGGCGCCCGGGCTGATCCCCGTTCGCGCGAGCGGCGACGGCACCGTGCCGGTGCCGGGCTGGACCAGCCAGTACGGCTGGGTCGGCACCATCCCCTACGACGAGCTGCCGAACGTGCTCAACCCTCCGAGCGGCTACATCGTGACCGCGAACAACGCCGCGGTCGGACCCGCCTTCCCTGCGATGATCACCAAGGACTGGGACCACGGCTACCGCGCCAACCAGATCGAGGTGCGGCTGAAGAAGCTGCTCGACACGGGCACGAAGCTGACGTCGAAGGACATGTCGGCCATCCAGGCGGACACGTACGACGCGAACGCGGCGGCGCTTGTCCCCATCCTCCGTGCGGTCGGCGCGAACGCCGACCCGACCTCCGGGGCCGCCCGCGCCGCCGCGCTGCTGCGCGGCTGGGACTACCACGACGACGCCGACAGCGCAGCGGCGGCGTACTTCGCGGTGTTCTGGAAGAACCTCCTCGCCGATGCTTTCGCGCGCAAGCTGCCGGACTCCGCTCCACCGACGGGAGGCGACCGTTGGTTCGCGGTCGTCGATGCCCTGGCGAAGCAGCCCGACTCGGCCTGGTGGGCCGACAGCAAGCTCGGCACGTCCGATCGCGACGAAATGTTCGCGTACGCCGCCGATCAGGCCTGGAAGGAGGCGCAGAGCCGGCTCGGCGGGGACGCGAAGACCTGGCGGTGGGACAGCCTCCACACCCTGGAGCTGACCAACGCCTCGTTCGGGTCGTCGGGCGTCGCGCCGATCGAATGGCTGTTCAACCGCGGGCCGTATCCGGTCGGAGGAGGGTCGAGCATCGTGGACGCGACCGGCTGGGACGCCTCCGTCGGCTACCAGGTCGACCGGGTGCCGTCGATGCGGATGGTCGTCGATCTCGCCGACTTCGACCGCAGCACTTGGATCAACCTGACCGGAGCCTCCGGGCACGCGTTCGACCCGCACTACGCCGACCAGGCGCCGCTCTGGGCGACCGGCAAGACGCGGCCCTGGCCGTTCTCACCGAAAGCGGTGAAGGCCGCAGCCGATCAGACGCTCACCCTGACTCCGTGAGCCGGGGCGACGGGGTCAGCGGCCGGCAGGCCAGCTGCGCTCGGCGTCGCCGACGTACAGCTGCTGCGGGCGCCCGATCTTGGTGCTCGGGTCCTGCGTCATCTCGCGCCAGTGGGCGATCCAGCCCGGGACGCGGCCGATCGCGAACAGCACGGTGAACATGCGCGTCGGGAAGCCCATCGCCTTGTAGATCACGCCGGTGTAGAAGTCGACGTTCGGGTAGAGGCGGCGGTCGACGAAGTACTGGTCGGCGAGCGCGACCTCCTCGAGCTCCTTCGCGATGTCGAGCAGCGGGTCGTGCACACCGAGCGCGGCGAGCACTTCGTCGGCCGACTGCTTCACCAGCTTGGCGCGCGGGTCGAAGTTCTTGTAGACGCGGTGCCCGAAGCCCATCAGCTTGACGCCGGACTCCTTGTTCTTCACGCGCTCGACGAACTTCTGCACACTCTCGCCGGAGTCGCGGATGCCCGCGAGCATCTGCAGGACGGCCTCGTTCGCACCGCCGTGGAGCGGGCCGTAGAGGGCGTTGATGCCGGCGGAGACCGACGCGAAGAGGTTCGCCTGGGTGGAGCCGACGAGCCGCACGGTCGAGGTGGAGGCGTTCTGCTCGTGGTCCTCGTGCAGGATGAGCAGACGCTCCAGCGCGCGCGAGAGCACCGGGTTCACCTCGTACGGCTCGGCCATGGTGCCGAAGTTGAGCCGCAGGAAGTTGTCCACGAAGCTCAGCGAGTTGTCGGGGTAGAGGAACGCCTGGCCGATGCTCTTCTTGTGCGCGTACGCCGCGATCACGGGGAGCTTGGCGAGAAGGCGGACGGTCGAGAGCTCGACCTGCTCCGGGTCGTGCACGCTGAGCGAGTCCTGGTAGAAGGTCGACAGGGCCGAGACGGCGCTGGAGAGCACCGACATCGGGTGCGCGTCATGCGGCAGGGCGTCGAAGAAGCGACGAAGGTCTTCGTGCAGGAGGGTGTGACGGCGGATGCGCTCGTCGAAGTCGGCGAGCTCGGCCGGCGTGGGCAGCTCCCCGTGGATGAGCAGCCAGGCCACCTCGAGGAAGGTCGAGTGCTCCGCTACCTGCTCGATCGGGTAGCCACGGTAGCGCAGGATGCCCGCGTCGCCGTCGATGTACGTGATGGCCGAGCGGGTCGCAGCCGTGTTGACGAATCCGTAGTCGAGGCTGGTCAGCCCGGTCTGCTTGGTCAGGCTCGAGAGGTCGATGCTCGACGCGCCCTGCGTGCTCGGCAGGATCGGGAACTCGGCGACTCCACCCGGGTAGCGCAGCTGCGCGACGGCGGCCTCGCCGGCGGGGCCGCGCTGCTCCGCCTGCGGCTGGTCCGTTCCAGCCTGCTCGGTGCCGGCCTGATCGGTTCCGGCCTGATCGGTGCCGAGTCCGCTCACAACGCCTCCTGGTGGGGTCTTCGGGATGCTTCGCGCGCCGTTCGTGTCAGCGTCACTGAGAAGCCGTGCTGGTACAGCCTAGCCAACCCGCGCGACAACTGTCGCATCGCGCAAAGGAGGCGATCGATGGTTAGAGGGTCTCTCCAAACGCCCGCAGTCGGGAGGCCGCGGTCGCGATCCGCTCGTCGGTCGCGGTCAGCGAGAGGCGCACGTGCTCGGGGTAGTAGTCGCCGTAGAAGACGCCGGGGCCGGCGATGATGCCGAGGTCGGCGAGCCGGCCGATGCTCTCCCAGGCGTCGCGCCCCTCGGTCGCCCACAGGTAGAGCCCGGCCTCGCTGCGGTCGATCCGGAAGCCGGCGGCCTCCAGCGCGGGCTTCAGGAGCTCGCGGCGGGCTCGGTAGCGCTCGCGCTGCTGCGCGACGTGTGCGTCGTCGCCCAGGGCGACGACCATGGCGGCCTGCAACGGGGAGGGCAGCATAAGTCCCGCGTGCTTGCGCACGGTGGTGAGACGGGCGATCAGGCGCGGGTCGCCGGCGACGAACGCGGCGCGGTACCCGGCGAGATTGGACTGCTTGCTCAGCGAGTAGACAGCGAGCACGTCGGAGCGGTCGTCGCCGATCACGCGGGGGTCGAGGACGCTCGGGATGGGCTCGTCGTCCCACGGGCGGTCCCAGCCGAGCTCCGCGTAGCACTCGTCGCTCGCGACCACCGCGCCGAGCTCGCGGGCGTGGGCGACCGCGGAGGCCAGCTCGTCTACCGACAGCACCCGTCCGTCCGGGTTGCCCGGGCTGTTCAGCCAGACCAGGCGCGTGTTCGCCGGCCAGT
Source organism: Leifsonia sp. Leaf336 (assembly GCF_001423695.1). GTDB lineage: Bacteria > Actinomycetota > Actinomycetes > Actinomycetales > Microbacteriaceae > Leifsonia. The sequence goes on along the minus strand of NZ_LMOZ01000001.1, from coordinate 1,170,790 downwards.
CGGCCGGGTCGTCGCTCGCGACGGCCTCCGCGCCGGCGAAAGCGGCGCCGATCGCGTAGGTGGGGTAGGCCGCTCGCGGATGCACGACGGCGTCCCCCTCCCCCAGACCGAGGAAGAACGGGAGGAAGGCGACGAGCTCCTTGGAGCCGATCGTGGGAAGCACGTCCTCGCGGGTGAGCCCCGGAACGCCGCGGCGACGGTCGAACCAGGAGGCGATGGCCTCCCGCAGCGCAGGCGTGCCGACGGTCTGCGGGTAGGCGTGGGCGTCGGTCGCGTCGGCCAGAGCACGGCGGATCAGGTCGGGGGTCGGGTCGACGGGCGACCCGATCGACAGGTCGACGACTCCGGAGGCGTCACCGGACGAACCGTCGCCCGGCACGGCCTCCCTGGCGCGCGCCGCGAAGGGCGCCATCAGGTCCCAGGGGTACTCGGGAAGCTCTCCGAGCGCCACGTCAGTGCGCCTGCGGCGGCAGCGCAGCGATGACCGGGTGATCCTTGGCGATCACGCCGACCTTGGCCGCGCCGCCGGGCGAGCCGATGTCGTCGAAGAACTCCACGTTGGCCTTGTAGTAGTCGGCCCACTCCTCGGGGAGGTCGTCTTCGTAGTAGATCGCCTCCACCGGGCAGACCGGCTCGCAGGCCCCGCAGTCGACGCATTCGTCCGGGTGGATGTACAGCGAGCGTTCGCCCTCGTAGATGCAGTCGACGGGGCATTCGTCGATGCAGGCGCGGTCTTTCACATCGACACACGGGAGGGCGATGACGTAGGTCACTGTGCTTCGGATTCCCTTCGCGAAACGGGAGGCTGTCTCTCTAGCTTAGGACGTCCGCGCCTCGACGGCGGCGGCCTCCCTGCGACGACCGCGCAGGTCGGGCCACGAGACGACGACGGCGGCGATGAGAATGGGGCCGACGAGCCAGATCTGGCCGATCATGTTGTTCGGGATCAGCACCGAACCTCCCGGACTCTGCTGCGTGAACAGCAGGATCACGGCGATCGCCCCCAGAGCCGCGCAGAGGGCCGGCCAGCGCGAGTCACCGAGCAGGCGCAGCCCCACGAGCAGGGCCGTGTAGCAGACGAGGGAGCCGATCAGGCCGAGCGGGATCGGCACTCCCCAGGTGACGGTGATCTGGTGCGCGACGGTGCCGATACCGCCGACGACCGCGCCGGCGAGCACGAGGAGCACGGCGTTGACGATCCGGCTGGGCATCTTCGAATCCTAGCTGGACACGGTCGGCGGAGGTGATCTAGAGTCGAGCGAGTAAGGTTAGCCTTACCAACCTCCCCCACCTCCGTCCGAAGGTCCTCTGTGCTCGCGAACTACCTGATCGGCCTCCGCGAAGGCCTCGAAATGGCGCTCATCGTCACCATCCTCGTCGCCTACGTGGTGAAGGTCGGCCGACGGGACGTCCTCTCGAAACTCTGGATCGGCGTGGGCATCGCCCTGGTCGTCCCGCTCGGGATCGGGGCGCTGCTGACCTGGGGGCCGTACGGGCTCAGCTTCGAGGCGCAGGAGATCGTCGGCGGCACCCTGTCGCTCGTCGCCGTCGGGTTCGTCACCTGGATGATCTTCTGGATGGGCAAGACGGCGCGCAGCATGAAGTCGACGCTGCAGGGCAGGCTCGACTCCGTGCTCGTCGGCGCCGGGTGGGGCGTCGTCATCCTTGCGATGCTCAGCGTGGGCCGCGAGGGCATCGAGACGGCCCTGTTCGTCTGGGCGACGGTCGCCAGCATCGGCGGCGGCTGGGAGCCCGTCATCGGCGCGATCCTCGGCCTGATCACCGCAGCGGTCCTCGGTTTCCTGCTCTATCGCGGGATGGTCCGCATCAACCTCGGCACGTTCTTCACTTGGACCGGCGCGTTCCTCGTTATCGTCGCGGGCGGAGTGCTCGCGTACGGCATCGGCGATCTGCAGGAGGCCGGCGTGATCCCCGGCGCAGGCATCCACGCCTACGACATCAGCGCCGTGATCCCGGCGTCGAGCTGGTACGGGACCGCGCTCGCCGGCATCCTCAACTTCAACCCGTCGCCCACCTGGTTCCAGGTGATCGCCTGGGTCGGCTACATCGTCGTGGTCGGGTACTTCTATCTGCGTCAGCACCGGTCCACCCACAGGGCAGCCGCGACGCCGGCGAAACCGGCGGCCGCGCAGGTCCCGCAGGCGCACGTCGCCTCCTGATCCACCCCGCACTCCCTCCCGAACCTCACCAGAGCAGAAAGCACAGCACCCCCATGCCCCGACTCCGTCACCTCGGCACGACCGCCGGCCTCCTCGCTGGTACCGCCGCCCTGGCGCTCGCCCTCACCGGCTGCGTGCCGAACAAGGCCTCCGCCGACGCCGAGGCCATCCAGGTCACGCTCACCGACAGCTCCTGCACGGTGAAGACGGCGACCGCGCCCGCGGGCCCGATCACGTTCCAGGTGACGAACAGCGGCTCGGACGTCAACGAGTTCGAGGTTCTCGCGCAGGACAAGCTCCGCATCGCGGGCGAGAAGGAGAACATCGGTCCGGGCACCACGGTGAATTACGTGGTCCAGCTGGCCGAGGGCAGCTACTTCACCGCCTGCAAGAAGGGTATGGTCGGCAATCCCACCTCGCTCGCGAAGTTCTCGGTGACCAAGGGGTCCGCCGACACCAAGACCGCGAGCGAGAGCAAGCAGGTCGCGCAGGCGGTGACCAACTACGTCAGCTACGTCAAGGATCAGACCGGGCAGCTGCTCACCGCCACGAAGACGTTCGCCGCCGCCTACGAGGCCGGCGACGACGCGGCCGCACGCACGCAGTACCCCGTCGCGCGCTCCTTCTATGAGCGCATCGAGCCGACCGCTGAGCAGTTCGGCGACATCGACCCCGCTCTCGACCTCCGCGAGGCCGACCTCGAGCAGGGTCAGACCTGGACCGGCTGGCACCGCATCGAGAAGGACCTCTGGGCTCCCGCCGGGTTCACGCCGTCCGACACCATGGGCCGCAAGGCCCTCGGCGACCAGCTCGTGGCCGACACGCAGAAGCTCTACGACCTGGTCTACGCCAAGGACTTCACGCTGACCCTCGACCAGATCTCCAACGGCGCCAGCGGCCTGATGGAGGAGGTCTCGCGCAGCAAGATCACCGGCGAGGAGGAGACGTTCTCGCACACCGATCTGTGGGACTTCAAGGCCAACGTCGAGGGCGCGGAGGTCGCCTACGGCAACGTCCGGGCGATCCTGCTCCAGAAGGGCAGCACGGGCACGACGACCGCCAAGAAGCTCGACAGCGAGTTCGCGACGATCGACACCCTGCTCGCGCAGTACGCGTCCGGCGACGGCTACGTCGCATACACCCAGCTGACGACCGCGCAGGTGAAGGAGCTCTCGGACTCCGTCAACGCCTTGAGCGAGCCGCTCAGCCAGCTCACCTCGATCCTGGTCAAGTAGGAGCCGGATGAGCGAGGAGAAGTCGGCCGGCCTGTCCCGGCGCGGGATGCTCGGCCTCGCCGGCGCCGCCGTCGGGGCCGGCATCGTCGGGTTCGGGGCCGGAGCGGCCGTGGGCCACGCGGTCGGCAGCTCCCCCTCCGACGCGACCTATCCCTTCTACGGGGCCAACCAGGCCGGGATCGTCACCCCGGCGCAGGACCGCCTGCATTTCGCGGCATTCGACGTCGCCCCGGGTCTCGACCGCGAGGGCCTCATCGAGCTGCTGCGCGACTGGACGGTGGCGGCCGCGCGGATGACGCAGGGCGAGGCGGCCGGCACGTACGGCCCGGCGTCCGGGCCATCCGACGCTCCGCCCGACGACACCGGGGAGGCGCTCGACCTCCCCCCGGGCGGTCTCACGCTGACGTTCGGGTTCGGCCCGACGCTCTTCCGGGCCGCCGACGGAACCGACCGGTTCGGGATCGCGGGCAAGCGGCCCGCCGCCCTGGTCGACCTCCCGCACTTCCCCGGCGATGCCCTCATCGACGCCCTCACCGGTGGCGACCTCTGCGTGCAGGCGTGCAGCGAGGACCCCCAGGTCGCCGTGCACGCCATCCGCAACCTGTCGCGCATCGCGTTCGGCCGTGCGGCCATCCGCTGGTCGCAGCTGGGCTTCGGGCGCACCTCCTCGACCTCCCGCAGCCAGGCGACGCCGCGCAACCTGTTCGGATTCAAGGACGGCACGGCCAACATCAAGGCGGAGGACTCCACCATCGTCGACGACCAGGTCTGGGCGGCGGCATCCGACGGGTCGTCATGGATGCACGGCGGTTCGTACCTCGTCGCCCGCAAGATCCGCATGGTCATCGAGACCTGGGACCGTCAGCAGCTGGGCGAGCAGGAGCGCATCATCGGCCGCGACAAGGGCGAGGGCGCACCGCTGTCGGGCGGGACGGAGTTCACGGAGCCGAACTTCCTCGCGCTGTCGCCGGCCGGCGGCACCAAGATCGACCCGGACTCGCACGTGCGCCTCGCGCACCCCTCGATGAACGACGGCGCGCAGCTGCTTCGGCGCGGCTACAACTTCGTCGACGGCAACGACGACCTGGGCAGACTGAACGCGGGCCTCTTCTTCATCGCCTTCCAGCGCGACCCGCGCACGCAGTTCATCCCGATCCAGAACCGGCTGGCGAAGAACGACCTGATGAACGAATACCTCAAGCACGTCGGCTCGGCGATCTTCGCCGTGCCGCCGGGAGTACGCGAGGGGTCGTACGTCGGGGCGGGGCTGTTCGCGTAGCGATTACTGCTACGGCGTCGGCGTCGGCGTGGGTGAATCGACGGCGGCGCGAGACACCGAATAGTTGGCGACCCAGCCGTTGCTGCCGGCGTCGGTGACCACGACGAGGACGCCGTACTGGTCGTTCGCGAACGTGCCCGTGCCTCCGCCGTCGGGGCCCTGCGCACCGAACTGGCCGCTGAAACCGGCGTCGGTCAGCTGCTTCTGGATGTCCGCGTAGGCCTTCGCGTCGGGCACCTTGACCGTCACGTTCCAGACCTTGCCGTGACCGCTGCCGACGCTCGCTCCGAAGACGACCGCGCCCGAGAACAGCGGGACGGAAGACGGGAAGTCGGCGGGGACCTTGTTCCCGCCGATGTCCACGTTGCCGCCGGTGACGTTCTTCACGACCGTCTGGAAGCTGCAGCCCGCGAGAGCCGGCGCGACCCCCAGCACCAGGAGGGCCGCGACCGGGACCGCGAGCAGACGCGAGCGTCTCATGGTTCGATTATGCGCCGAGGCGACGCTCAGGCGTCCTGTCGCTTCAGGCGGGCGGCCGCACGACCGCGGGCGGTGGCGTCGAGCTCGACCTTGCGGATGCGCACGGCCTCCGGGGTGACCTCGACGCACTCGTCCTCGCGGGCGAACTCCAGGCACTCCTCGAGGGTGAGCTGACGCGACGGCGTCATCGACTCGAACGTGTCGGCCGTGGAGGAGCGCATGTTGGTGAGCTTCTTCTCCTTGGTGATGTTCACGTCCATGTCGTCGGCGCGCGAGTTCTCGCCGATGACCATGCCCTCGTAGACCTCCTCGGTGGGGTTCACGAAGAAGGTCATGCGCTCCTGCAGCGCGATGATGGCGAACGGGGTGACGACGCCGGAGCGATCGGCCACGATCGAGCCGTTGCTGCGGGTGACGATCTGGCCGGCCCACTCGTCGTAGCCGTGCGAGATCGCGTTGGCGATGCCGGTGCCGCGGCTGATCGTCAGGAACTCCGTGCGGAAGCCGATCAGGCCGCGCGAGGGGACGATGAACTCCATGCGCACCCAGCCGGTGCCGTGGTTCGCCATGTTCTCCATGCGGCCCTTGCGCGCCGCGAGCAGCTGGGTGATCGCACCGAGGTACTCCTCCGGCACGTCGATCGTCAGGTGCTCGAACGGCTCGAACGTCTTGCCGTCGACCTTCTTGGTGACCACCTGCGGCTTGCCGACGGTCAGCTCGTAGCCCTCGCGGCGCATTTGCTCGACCAGGATGGCCAGGGCCAGCTCGCCGCGGCCCTGCACCTCCCACGCGTCGGGGCGGCCGATGTCGAGGACGCGCAGCGACACGTTTCCGATGAGCTCGCGGTCAAGGCGGTCCTTGACCATGCGGGCAGTGAGCTTGTGGCCCTTGACCTTGCCGACCAGCGGCGAGGTGTTGGTGCCGATCGTCATCGAGATCGCGGGGTCGTCCACGTGGATGAGCGGAAGCGGGCGGATGTCGTCCGGGTCGGCGAGCGTGTCGCCGATCATGATGTCGGCGAAACCCGCCACCGCGACGATGTCGCCGGGGCCGGCGCTCTCGGCCGGGTACCGGTCGAGCGCCTTGGTGATCATCAGCTCGGTCACGCGCACATTGTGCACGTCGCCGTCGTGACGCACCCAGGCGACGGTCTGGCCCTTCTTGAGCGTGCCGTTGAAGATGCGGAGCAGCGCGAGGCGGCCGAGGAACGGCGACGCGTCGAGGTTCGTGACGTGCGCCTGGAGCGGGGCCTCCGGGTCGTAGGTCGGAGCCGGGATGTGCTCGAGGATGGCTTCGAAGAGCGGCTCGAGGTCGCCGTTGTCGGGCAGGGAGCCGTTCTCGGGCTGGTTGAGGCTGGCAGCGCCGTTACGTCCGGACGCATAGACGACGGGGACGTCGAGGATGGCGTCGAGGTCGAGGTCGGGCACGTCGTCGGCGAGGTCGCTCGCGAGACCCAGCAGCAGATCCTGGCTCTCGTGCACGACGGCCTCGATGCGGGCGTCGGGACGGTCGGTCTTGTTGACCAGCAGGATGACGGGGAGCTTGGCCTCCAGCGCCTTGCGCAGCACGAACCGGGTCTGCGGCAGCGGGCCCTCGGACGCGTCGACCAGGAGCACGACGCCGTCGACCATCGACAGGCCGCGCTCGACCTCACCGCCGAAGTCGGCGTGGCCGGGGGTGTCGATCACGTTGATCGTGATGGGGCCGTTCGGGGCGTGCTTGCCCTTGTACGAGATCGCCGTGTTCTTGGCGAGGATCGTGATGCCCTTCTCGCGCTCCAGCTCGTTGGAGTCCATGGCACGGTCTTCGACGTGCTCGTGGTCGCCGAACGAGTTGGTCTGCCGCAGCATGGCGTCGACCAGCGTGGTCTTGCCGTGGTCGACGTGGGCGACGATCGCGACGTTGCGCAGATCGTCGCGGTGGGCGACGGCGTTCTCGGACATGCGTGAAGGCTCGACTCTCGTCAGAAAGAAATGGGGAACGGTCCATTCTATCCCAGCGCGAGCGTGCAACCGTCGCCATGCGGAACGCCCCCCGTTCCGCGGATGTTCACAGAACGGAGGGCGTTCGTCGCTTTCGGCTCTACAGCCCCTGGGCCACCGGCGGCTCCGGCTCCTGGGGCAGGCCCTCGTTGACCGGCACGACCTCGTCGGAGCCTGCGGCGAGCAGCTCCAGTCGCAGCGCGCGGCGGGCGCGCTGCTGCTCCGGGTCGGGCAGCGGCACGGCGGCGAGGAGGCGCTGCGTGTAGGCCTCCTTCGGGTAGCGCAGGATCTCGTCGCGCGTGCCGACCTCCACCAGGTTGCCGTGGTGCATCACCGCGATGCGGTCGGCCAGCACGTCGATGACGGCGAGATCGTGCGTGATGAAGAGGCACGCGAAGTTCATCTCTTTCTGGAGCTGCTGCATCAGCTCCAGAACGCGGGCCTGCACCGAGACGTCGAGCGCGCTCGTCGGCTCGTCGGCGATCAGCACCTGCGGCTTCAGCGACAGCGCGCGGGCGATGCCGACGCGCTGCTTCTGTCCGCCGGAGAGCTCGTGCGGGAACCGGCTGCGGTAGGCGCGCGGCAGCTCGACGCTGTCGAGGAGGCGGTCGACCTCCGTGGCGAGTGCCTGACCCTTGAGGCCCTTCGCCAGGCGCAGCGGCTCGCCGATGGAGTCGGCGATCTGGAGGCGCGGGTTCAGCGACGACGACGGGTCCTGGAACACGATGCCGACGTTGCGGTGCAGCTTGCGGATCTCATCGCGACCCGCGTTGCTGATGTCTTGCCCGGCGACGACGAGCTTGCCCGAGTGGATCGGGAGCAGGCCGATGGCGGCACGGCCGAGCGTGGTCTTGCCGGAGCCCGACTCTCCCACCAGGCCGACGACCTCGCCCTCGTGGATGGTCAGGTCGATGTCGGTCGCGGCCCGGAAGGCCGGCACGCGGCCGTGCTTCGGGTACTCGATGGCGACTTTCTCGAAGTCGACCACGACCTTCCGCTTGTCCATCTCGGCCTTCTCGTGAGCGGCTACGGCGATCCGCTCGTTGACGCGGATGCGCTCGGCGTATTCGGCGTCGGGGTTCTCCGTGCCGGCGGCGAGCGCGGCGGTCGTGTCGATCTCCTCGTCCTCGCGCTGGCCCAGGTGCGGCACGGCTTTGAGGAGGGCGATCGTGTACGGGTGCTGCGGGGCGTCGAAGACCTCCTTGACCGTCCCGGACTCCACGATGTCGCCCTTGCGCATCACGACGATGTTGTCGGCCAGGTCGGCGACGACGCCCATGTCGTGGGTGATCAGCAGGATCGCGCTGTCGAGGCGGTCGCGGAGGCTGCGGATCAACTCCAGGATCTCGGCCTGCACGGTCACATCGAGTGCGGTGGTCGGCTCGTCGGCGATGAGCAGCTTCGGGTCGCACGAGATCGACTGCGCGATCATGGCGCGCTGACGCTGGCCACCCGAGAGCTGGTGCGGGTACGAGTTGAACGCCTTCACCGGGTCGGGAAGCTCGACCATGGCGAGCAGTTCGAGTGCCCGCTCCTTGGCTTCGTGCGGCGACATCCCGAAGTGGATGCGCAGCGTCTCGATGATCTGCGACCCGACCGTGTACACGGGGTTGAGCGCCGTCATCGGCTCCTGGAAGATCACCGCGACCTGGCGTCCGCGCACGCGGCGCATCTGCGGCGGGGTGAGCCCGGTGAGCTCGCGGCCCTCGAGCTTGATCGAACCCTGCACGCGGGAGTTCTGCGGCAGGAGGTCGAGGATCGCCATCGAGCTCGCGCTCTTGCCGGAGCCGGACTCGCCGACGATGGCGAGCACCTCCCCCGCCTTGATCGAGTAGTTCAGCTTCTTGGCCGCGGGCACCCAGACGTTGTCGACGCCGAAATCGACGGACAGGTCGGTGACCTCGAGCACGGGGGCGCCGACGACGACCCCGGCCCCACCGGTGGTGTTCTCGGTCATGATTCGTGGTTCCTTTCGGGGGCGCGCTCGGGCGAGGCGGAGACGGTGCGGGATGAGAGCATGGAGCCATGCCCTACGTCTCCCCCGCCGAGCGCGAGGTTTTCGTGTCCCGGTTCAACCGGGTCCTTGCCGTGCTGATCTGGGCGGCCGCGGCCGCCCTGATCGTCGGCCTTCTGGTGAGCGTGCACGATGTGCGCCTGCTCTACGTGGTGCCGTGCGCGCTGTTCGCCTTCATAGGCTGGGCGCTGCTCTGGCGTCCGCGCCTGACGATCGCCGACGACGGCATCGAGGTGGTCAACGTCACGCGCACCATCCGCATCCCGTGGCAGGCGCTCATCCACGTGGACACCAAGTACGCCCTCACGCTGTACACGCCCGGCCGCGCGTTCCCGGTCTGGTCCGCGCCCGCTCCCGGCACGGCGCGCACGCTGCGCGCCACCCGCCAGGAGACCAAGGGCCGCGTCGGCAAGCCGGCCGTCGCCGACAGCGTGCGCCGCCCGGGCGACCTGCTCTCGACCGAGTCGGGCGCCGCGGCCGAGGTGGTGCGCCGCCGCTGGACGCAGCTGCAGCAGAGCGGGGCCGTCGACAGCGGTCTCGCGGACGAGACGCCCGTGACGATCCGCTGGCACCTCGCCACGCTGGCGGTGCTGATCGTGCTCGTCGCCGGCACGCTCGCTGCGCTGCTGGCGGCCTGACGCCGGAGAACCGGCGGCCACCACCAGCAGCGCAGCGCGGGCGGATGTCACAGCACGTCCTCCGCGAGGGCCGCGCCCGTGCGGGGTCCGGACTGACCGTCCTCGCCGGGCTCCGGCTCCTCCTCGCGCATCTTGCGGAGGTTGAACCGGCGGTGGCGCGGGTCGAACGCGTCGCGCAGACCGTCACCGACGAAGTTGACCAGCAGCGCCAGGATCACGATGAACGAACCGGGCCACCAGAACAGCCACGGACGGGTCTGGAACGCCGACTCGTTCGAGCTGATCAGCAGACCGAGCGAGACGTCCGGCGGACGGATGCCGTAGCCGAGGAACGACAGCGCGGTCTCGAGCAGGATGGCCGAGGCCATGATCAGCGTCGAGGCGACGATGACGACGCCGATGGCGTTCGGCAGGATGTGCTTGAAGATGATCCGCGTGTCCGAGGCGCCGGCGACGCGGGCCGCCTCCACGAACTCCCGCTCGCGGAGCGAGAGGAACTCGCCGCGCACCAGACGTGCGATGCCCATCCACGAGAAGAAGCCCAGCATCAGGGCGAGGAAGAACGCGCCGAGGCCGCCGAACATGTGACCGACGACGGAGCCGATGACCAGCGCCGGGATCACGATGAAGACGTCGGTGATGCGCATGAGGATCGCGTCGACCACACCGCGGAAGTAGCCCGCGATGGCGCCGACGACGACACCGACCACGCTCGCGATGAGACCGAGCACGACCATCACCAGCACCGAGTTCTGGATGCCGCGCATCGTGAGGGCGAAGTAGTCCTTGCCGATGCGGTCCTGGCCGAAGGGGTGCTCCCAGGTGGGAGCGCCCTGCGAGACCTGGTCGTTCAGCTCGACGTAGTTGTACTTCCACCAGCCGTGGATCGGCCCGATGCCGATCGCGGAGATGGAGAACAGCACGATCAGGATGAACAGGATCGCGCTGCCGACGGCGACCTTGTTCGAGCGGAATCGCTTCCAAATGAGCTTGCCCTGGCTGACGGGCGGAGCGCTCGGCTCCCGCAGTTCATCGGCGATCATGGGTTCGGTCGTGGACATCAGCGGACCCTCACTCTCGGGTCGAGTGCGGCGTAGGACAGATCCGCGAGGAAGTTGAACAGGATCGCCATGATCGCGATGACGAGGAAGTACGCCATCACCGGGTTCAGATCGCCGCGCTGCAGGCCGGCGTTGAACAGGGAGCCCATGCCCGGGATCGCGAACACCTTCTCGGTGATGATCGCACCACCGAGAAGCGCGCCGACGTCGAAGGCGACGAGCGTGGTGATCGGGATCAGCATGTTGCGGAACGCGTGGCGGACCACGACCGTGCGCTCCGGGAGGCCCTTCGCGCGCGCGGTGCGGATGAAGTCCTGGCCGAGCACCTCGAGCATGCCGGCGCGCGAGTAGCGCGTGTAGGACGCGAACGAGATCAGCAGCAGGGCGATGGTCGGAAGCGCCAGGTGCGTGAAGGTGTCGAGACCGTTCACCCACATGTCGCCTTCGAGACCAGGAGTCGACGAGCCGACGGTCGCGATCGGGCGGCCGTTGGTGTCCTGGAAGTACGTCGGCCAGGCCTGCATGAACCGGTCGACGACGATCAGGAAGCCCGACACGATCGTGACGATCACCGCGACGCGCATGTTCTGGCCGCGGTCGTAGCCTCCCACGAACCAGCCGATGGCGAGGCTCACGATGATCGCGACGATCGCCAGGATGATGATCGTGGACGGCGTGGAGATGTCGAACAGCCACTGCAGCCCGAAGTAGCAGACCAGCGCCACAGCACCCGCGATGCTCGCGGAGATCAGGGCGCGGCGGTTCTGCAGTCCCGCGGTCAGCGCGGTCGCGCCGATCACGGTGGCGGCGATCAGGATGATCATCACGACGGGACCGAGGCCCGGGTGCAGGAACCAGTTGGTCACGCTCATCAGCAGCAGGACGCCGGCCGTCGCGACGCCGGAGACGACGAAGGTGATGCCGCGCCGTCGCATGTCGCCGCCGATGAGCGATTGCCAGATGAGTCCGGCCACCAACCCGATCAGGACGGCCACCCACCAGGGGATCGTCGGATTCGCCAGGAAGTTGTTGAAGCCGATGGCCACGAACTCCTTGAGGAGCACGGCCACGAGGAATGCCGGGAGCGAGTACAGGAAGAAGCTGAGGAACGTGACGACGTTGTCGAGTCCGCTGTACTGCCGCAGGGCGGTCACGATGCCGATGGTGACACCGAGGAGGATCGCGAGGATGAGCGCGACGGTGACCAGCTGAACGGTCGAGGTGAGCGCCTGCGGGAGGATGTCCACCACCTTCGCGTTCGAGATGGTCGATCCCAGGTCGCACGAATTGGCGAACGGGATGAGGCACTTGGCCGCACCTCCGAGCCAGAGCAGCCACCGCAACGGCGGGGCGATGTCGAGCTGGAGGAGCTGAATGCGCGCATTGATGAGCTGCGTCTTGTTGGGGGAATTGCTGCTTCGCAGATCCTGGAGCGGGTCGGCGCTGTACGCGACCAGCATGTACATCAGGAACGAAGCGGCGATGATGATGAGCACTGAGACCAGGAGTCGTCTCAGGATGAAACTCGCCATAGGTTCAAAACCTTCACTGACAGGGCGCGCCACGAACGGGTTGATCGGCGGAGCGGGGGGCTCGCCTGGCGCGATTTCGAGGTAACGGTCGGATCACGACCGCCGACTACATGATAACGGGGCGTCGACTCGAAGCCGACGCCCCGTCGCAGGAGAGTGCCCGGGGATCCCCCGGGCACTCTCACTGTCGAGCGTTACTTCGCGGTCGAGGACTTGACGGTCCACTCCCAGAAGTTCCAGAACGGGCCGTTCTGGTTGCCCATGTACTTCACGCCGTCGACGCGAGCGTTGACACCGAAGACACCCGGCAGCTGGAACAGCGGCAGACCGTAGCCCTGCGAGAAGGCGGTCTTGTCGATGTTCTTCTCCAGCGAGACGAGCTTGCTGGTGTCGAGCGTGGTCTGGGTGGCCAGAGCGTCGCTGTTCGCGGCCGAGAAGCGGTTGTAGTTACCGCCACCGTTGGTGGTGAACAGCTGCGGGATCTGAGCCGTGCCGGCACCCGGGCTGATCCAGCCGAAGAGCGACGCGTCGTAGTTACCGCCCGGGAGGAGCTTGCTCCAGTCCGGCGAGCCGGCGTCGACAACCTTGAAGCCGGCCTTGGCGGCCGACGACGAGATCGCCTGGAACTCGTCGACACGGTTCGGGTTGTTCGTGTTGTACAGGATTCGAACGGTCGGGGTGGCACCGGCGAGCAGCGCCTTGGCGCCCGCGATGTCGACCTTGTCGTACTTGCTCGAACCGTTGTTCTTCACGGAGTCGCCGTACTGGGGCTGCTGGTTCGGCAGCCAGATCTGCGAGTTGAGGACCTTGGCCTTCGGGTTCACCGGGGTGACGATCGAGTCGAGGATCTGCTGACGCGGGATCGTCATGAGGAACGCCTCACGGACCTTCGGGTCGGCGAAGACCTGCGAACCGAAGTTCAGGTCGAGGTGGTCGTACGACGCCTGGTCGCCGGTCAGGACCTTCGCGCTCGTCTGCTTGAGGGCAGTGAGCGTGTCAGCCGAGGCCTGCGGGTTGATGACGTCGACCTCACCGTTCTGGAGAGCGGTGACCTGGGCGTTGGCGTCCGGGATGATGCGGAACACGATCTTGTCGACGCTCGGCTTGAGGCCGCCGTCGTAGTACTTGTTCTGCGACATCGTCAGCGACTGGCCGGGGGTCCACGACGAGACGACGAACGGGCCGGAGGAGACCAGCAGGTCCTTGTCGGTCGGGAACGCGGTCACGTCGTAGCCGGTGTTGACGAAGTCGGCGGCCTTCTTCAGGGTCGCGTTGGCGGCGACCGGAGCGTCAGGGTTGCCCTTCGGCAGCGTCTTCAGCAGCTTGGTCAGGTCGGCGGCCGACGAAAGGCCCGCCTTCTTGGCCACGATGTGAGCGGGCTGCGCGATCGGGTTGACGAGCTCCCAGTCCACGTACGGCGTGGCGTACTTCAGCGTGATCGACGTGTTGTTGTCGCCCACGGTCGGGAACGCGGTCGAGTCGATGCCCGCCGTCGAACCCGCGATGGAGAAGTACTGGGTTCCGCTGGTCACGTTGCCCTGGTCGTCGAACTTCGCCGAGTCGTAGTAACCGGAGGCGATGGCCCAAGCGAAGACCATGTCGTCGGCGGTGACGGGCTGCCCATCGGACCACTTGTCGTTCTTGTTCAGGGTGTACTTGACGGTCAGCGGGTCGTCCGAGATCTTCTTGAACGTGCCGAACTTGTCGTCGTGAACGATCTTGTAGTTGTTGTCGATGTACTGGAAACCAGTACCGTACGACCCGTCGAGGTAGCCGACCTGGCCGTTGGTGTCCAGGTTGCCCTGCGGGGTCTGCGAGTTGAACGAGGTGAAGTCGTTCACGACAGCGACCGTCACGGTGCCGCCCTTGGCCGCGGACGAGGTGCCCGTGCTGCCGGACGTGGTGCAGGCCGACAACGCGAGCGCGGCAACGCCGGCGACGGCGACGGCGCTGACCGCGTACCTGACCTTTCTTCCCTTGATGTGCAATGTTCCTCCTGTGCGAAGTGTGCGACGGCACGGGCATGCGAGAGCACCCGAACCCCGCGGGATAAGAACAACCTAGGTAGCGTTGACTGGGAATGCAAAATGAGGCAGGAAAACGTTACACAGTGGTAACTCAGTCGGTGGATCGTTGCGCGGGGCCCCTCCGAACGGCGCACTCGCAGCGTGAAACGCAAGAAATCGCGCGCTTCGCGCATACGCGCGGGCACATACGCGCATATACAACGTGTGGCCGCCCTCGTCGAGAGCCTGGCAGGATGCACATATGAGCAGTGAGTCGCCCGCGGCCGCCCCGACGGCGGACGACGCGGTCACCTGGCGCGGCGAGGTCCCCGTCGAACGCAGCAGCCGACCGCGCCTCTGGTGGGAGGTCGCGATCGTCCTCGGCCTCTCGCTCGGCCAGTCGGCCGTGTACTCCATCGTCACGATCATCGACCGCTCCACGCAGAGCACCCCCCTCGCAGACCAGACCGCGCAGGTGAACCCTTCGCAGTCGAGCCGCCCGGTCTTCGACTTCCTCTACCAGTTCCTGGGCAACGCGTTCCCGCTGTTCGCGGTCGCGCTGGTGATCTTCCTGCTCTGGCAGCCGCGGCGAAGCGGCTTCCGTCGCATCGGGTTCGATTTGCGCCGGCCGGCCCGCGACCTCGGCGGCGGCGGCCTCCTCTTCCTGGTGATCGGCATCCCCGGCATCCTCTTCTACGCGCTCGGCCGGCTGCTCGGGCTCACCGTGCAGGTGCAGGCCTCGCCGCTCGACACCTACTGGTGGACGGTGCCCATCCTGATCTTCGCCGCGATCCGCGCGGGGCTGCAGGAGGAGGTGATCATCGTCGGCTACCTCTTCACGCGCCTGCGCCAGCTCGGCTGGTCGAAGTGGACGATCATCCTGTCCGCCGCGCTGCTCCGCGGGAGCTACCACCTCTATCAGGGCTTCGGCCCCTTCGTCGGCAACGCCATCATGGGCGTGGTCTTCGGCTGGTGCTACACCCGCTGGGGTCGCGTGATGCCCCTCGTGGTCGCCCACGTCATCATCGACATCGTCTCGTTCGTCGGCTACCCGCTCGCCGTCGCCCTCTGGCCCCACATCTTCGCGTAGTGCAGAACCGCCGAATACGCAGATCGTCTGCGCACTCGGCGGTTCTCGGCGCACCCGGCCGTTGCGTACTAGGCGAACGCCTCGGGAGGCGGGCAGGCGCAGAACAGGTTGCGGTCGCCGTAGGCCTGGTCGATGCGGCGCACCGGAGGCCAATACTTGTTGCGCACCAGGGTCGGCACGGGATAAACCGCCTGCTCGCGCGTGTACGCGTGGTCCCAGGTGGAGGACGCGACGGACTCCGCGGTGTGCGGGGCCCCGCGCAGCGGGTTGTCGTCGGCCGGCCACTCCCCCGCCGCCACCGCGTCGGCCTCCGCCTTGATCGCGATCATCGCCGTGACGAAACGGTCGAGCTCGGGCAGGTCTTCGCTCTCCGTCGGCTCGACCATGAGCGTGCCCGCCACCGGGAACGACATCGTCGGCGCGTGGAACCCGAAGTCGATCAGCCGCTTGGCGACGTCGTCGACGGTGACGCCGGTGCGCTCGGTGAGCGGGCGGACGTCGAGGATGCACTCGTGCGCGACCAGGCCGTTGTCGCCCGCGTAGAGCACGGGGAAGTGCTCCCGCAGCCGGGCTGCGACGTAGTTGGCCGCGAGCACGGCCGCGCCGGTGGCGTCGGTCAGGCCCTGGGCGCCCATCATCCGCACGTAGGCCCAGCTGATCGGGAGGATGCTCGGGCTGCCGTACGGGGCCGCCGAGACCGGGCCTCCGCCGTGCACGATCCGCTCGCTCGCGCCCTCGCCGCCGGCGAGCACGTGCGTCGCATCCTGCGCGAGCGGGTGCCCGGGCAGGAACGGCGCCAGGTGCGCCTTGGCAGCCACCGGGCCGACGCCCGGCCCACCGCCGCCGTGCGGGATGCAGAACGTCTTGTGGAGGTTCAGGTGACTGACGTCGCCCCCGAAGTCGCCGAAGCGCGCGTAGCCGAGGAGGGCGTTGAGGTTGGCGCCGTCGACGTAGACCTGGCCTCCCGCCTCGTGCACGGCCGCGGTGATGGCGACGACCTCGTGCTCGTAGACGCCGTGCGTCGACGGGTAGGTGATCATCAGGGCCGCGAGGGTGTCGGCGTTGGCCGCGATCTTGGCGCGCAGGTCGTCGAGATCGACGTTGCCGAGGTCGTCGGTCGCGACGACGACGACGCTCATCCCCGCCAGGACCGCCGAGGCGGCGTTCGTGCCGTGCGCGGACTGCGGGATGAGGCACACAGTACGCTGGTCGTCGCCGCGCGAGCGGTGGTAGCCGCGGATCGCGAGGAGGCCCGCGAGCTCGCCCTGGCTGCCGGCGTTCGGCTGCAGCGAGACGGTGTCGTAGCCGGTCACGTCGGCGAGCCAGGCCTCGAGCTGGTCGATCAGCTCGAGCGAGCCCGCGACGTCCGCGGCGGGCGCGAACGGGTGGAGGGCCGCGAACTCCGGCCAGGTGACGGCCTCCATCTCGGTCGCGGCGTTGAGCTTCATCGTGCACGAGCCGAGCGGGATCATGCCGCGGTCGAGCGCGTAGTCGCGGTCCTGCAGCTGGCGCAGGTAGCGCATCAGCGCCGTCTCCGAGTGGTGCGTGGAGAACACCGGGTGCGTGAGGAACGCGGAGGTGCGGGCGAGAGCCGGGTCGAACGACGGCTCTGAGCCGAACTCGAGGGCGGGCTCGCCCTCGACGGTGCCGCCGAGCACCTCGATCAGATCGCCGAGCGGGAAGACGCCGTCGCGCAGGTCGGCCGCCGACTCCTCGTCGAAGCTGAGCGAGACGAGTCCCGCGTCGACAGCGTGCAGGAGCAGTCCGCGCTCGTGGGCGCGCTCGACCACGGTGGCCGCGTCGTCCACCTCGACCACGAGGGTGTCGAAGAACGACCGCGAGCGGACCTCCACGCCCGCCGTGCGCAGCGCAGCGGCGACCGCGACCGCGGACAGGTGCACATGCCGTCCGATCGAACGGAGGCCGGCGGGGCCGTGGTAGACCGCGTACATCGCGGCCATGACCGCCAGCAGCACCTGCGCGGTGCAGATGTTGGAGGTCGCCTTCTCGCGGCGGATGTGCTGCTCGCGGGTCTGCAGGGTGAGCCGGTACGCGGGCTTGCCGATCGCGTCCTGCGAGACGCCGACCAGGCGGCCGGGGAGCTGGCGCTCCAGGCCCTTGCGGACGGCCATGTAGCCGGCGTGGGGTCCGCCGAAGCCCATCGGGACGCCGAAGCGCTGGCTGGTGCCGACCGCGACGTCGGCGCCGAGCTCGCCCGGCGAGGTCAGCTGCGTGAGCGCGAGCAGGTCGGCGGCGGCGACGACGACCGCACCGGCGGCCTTCGCGGACGCGATGACGGCGGACGGGTCCCAGACCCGGCCGGAGGCGCCGGGGTACTGCACGAACAGGCCGAAGGCCTCGTGCAGTTCCGGCGCGTCGGCCGGCGTGGAGGCGAGGTCGAGCACGACGAGCTGGATGCCCACGGCCTCCGCGCGGTTGCGCAGCAGCGCTAGCGTCTGCGGGAAGGTGTCCGCGTCGACGACGAACGTCGACCCCGCAGCCTTGGAGGCCCGGCGCGCCAGCAGCATCCCCTCGACGACGGCGGTGCCCTCGTCGAGCATCGACGCGTTGGCGGTGTCGAGGCCGGTCAGGTCGGAGACCATCGTCTGGAAGTTGATGAGCGCCTCCAGGCGGCCCTGCGAGATCTCCGGCTGGTACGGCGTGTATGCGGTGTACCAGCCCGGGTTCTCGAGCACGTTGCGCTTGATCACGGCCGGCGTGATGGTGCCGTAGTAGCCGAGCCCGATCAGGCTGCGGTTCACCGTGTTGCGCGCGGCGAGCGCGCGCAGCTCGCGCAGGGCGGCCCGCTCGCTGATCGGAGCGGGCAGCGCGGAAACGCGGGAGGCGTCCACGCGGATGGAGTCCGGCACGGCGGCGGAGACGAGGGCCTCCACCGAGTCGTAGCCGAGGGCGGACAGCATGGACTGCTGCGCGTCCCCGTCGGTGCCGATGTGACGCGTCTGGAACAGGTCGCTCATGTGTCGCGGAAGCCTTACTCGCCCGTGAGGGCCTTGTACTCGTCGTAGGAGAGGAGGCCGTCGGGGAGGGCGTTGAAGGTCACCTTGATGAGCCAGCCCTCGCCGAACGGGTCGCTGTTGACCAGCTCGGGCGCGTCGACGACGGCCTGGTTGGCCTCGGCGACGGTGCCGTCGACCGGCGCGAAGAGCTCGCCGACCGACTTGGTCGACTCGATCTCGCCGACCACGCGGCCGGCCGCGACGTCGCTGCCCTCGGCCGGGAGCTCCACGAAGACGACATCGCCCAGCTTCTCGGCGGCGTAGCCCGTGATGCCGACGGTCGCGGTGTCGCCGTCGACGAGGAGCCACTCGTGCTCGGCGGTGTACTTCAGGTCCTGCTCTGCGGCCATGGTCAGCCGTCCTTTCTGGGGGAGGTTGGCTTTCTGCTGTAGAAGGGGAGGGCGGTGACGGTGAACGGGAGGCTGCTGCCGCGCACGTCGACGTGCAGCTCGGTGCCGGGGCGGGCGAAGCGCGGCGCGACGTATGCCATGGCGATCGGCACGCCGATCGTGGGCGAGAGAGCGCCGGAGGTCACGACCCCGACCTCCTCCTCGCCACCGTCGGGGGCGGGCGCCAGCACCGGGTAGCCCGCGCGCGCGGCGCGCTTGCCCTGGCCCATCAGGCCGACGAGCACGCGCGCCTCGGCGTCCGGCCCCTCCTCGCTGGCGGCGCGGCCGACGAAGTCGGTGTCTTTGGCGAGGTTGACCACACGGCCGAGGCCGGCCTGGGCGGGCATGGTGTCGCGGCCGAGCTCATGACCGTACAGCGGCATCCCGGCCTCGAGTCGGAGGGTGTCGCGGCTGGCGAGACCCGCGGGGACCAGCCCCTGCGCGGCTCCCGCCTCCAGCAGGGCGTCCCAGAGCGCGCGGGCGTTGTCGGGAGCGGTGTACAGCTCGAAGCCGTCCTCGCCGGTGTACCCGGTGCGGGCGACCAGCACCGGGTGGGTCTCGAACTCGGCCGGGACGCTCCAGTAGTACTTGAGGTCGGTGACGCGCTGCGCGAAGTCGTCGCCCTCGATGTGGAAGCCGGGCGTCGCCAGCAGGATGCTCAGGGAGGCGGGGCCCTGCACCGCGATCAGCGCGATGTCGTCGCTCTCGTCGTAGACCTCCACGTCGAACGGGGCGGTGCGATCGCGCAGCTCCTCGGCGACGGACTCCCGGTTGGAGGCGTTCGCGACGACCATGTAGCGGTCGTCGCCTGTGCGGTAGACGACGAGGTCGTCGAGGATGCCGCCGGCGCGCGACAGCAGCATGCTGTACTTCGCCTGGTCGAGCGCGAGCGACGACAGCTTGCCGGCGAGCGCGTAGTCGAGCGCCGGGCCGGCCTCCGGGCCGATGAGCACGATCTCGCCCATGTGCGAGAGGTCGAACAATCCCGCGGCGCTGCGGACGGCGTGGTGCTCGGCCAGATCGCTGGAGTAGCGGACCGGCATCTGCCAGCCGGCGAAGTCGGTGAAGGATGCGCCCGCCGCGGTGTGGGCGTCGTGCAGGGGCGACGTGCGCTCCGTTGCGCTGGTCTGCGCCGTCGTATCGGCCTGGCTGTCCTGTGAGCTCATGAGTTCTCCGTTCGCCGGCCGTCGCCGGAGGGATGAACGGCAGCGCGACGTGCGCTGACGTGTGAAGAACTCCCCCTCTGTCATCCGGCCTGAGAGTTTCACCGCGACCGTGGATGTCGCGGCTTTCACCGTGGGCGAGACCAGCGCGTGCGCACTGCCCTGCTTTTCAGAGTGGCCAGTCCGATGCGGTACACGTACCTGAGAGATTGTCGGGGAGGATTGCTCCTTCGGTGCCGCGCGTTTCGCGCGACTCTCCCGCATCGACCTGATTGGCCCGGTATTCAGTTGACCCGGCCAGCATATCCGCATCCGTGCCCTCCCGCGCGCGCTCGCGTGCGACGGGCCCGGTTTGCTGTTCTGGTCAGAATGACACTAAGATGGCGGACAACTTATGGTCATGGTGACCTTTAGTCCGACGGGAGGCCCGTGATGGCCGCACACGAACACGCGAGCGCGATGCTCGCCGTGTCGACGGTCATCTTCGCCCTGCGCACCGACGAGGAGACGGGAGGCGAGCCCCAGGTCTGGCTGCCGCTGGTGCGACGCATCCGCGACCCCTACGAAGGACGCTGGGCGCTCCCCGGAGGCCCGCTCCGGGTCGGCGAAGACCTGGCCTACGCGGCGGCGCGGACGCTGGGCGACACGACGGGACTGACCCCGCGCTACCTGGAGCAGCTCTACACGTTCGGCGACGCCGTGCGCTCCCCCGGCGCCGCCGACAGCGACGAGCGCGTGGTCTCGATCGTCTACTGGGCGCTGGTCGGCAGTGCGGAGGCCGAGCAGGCGGCCGCGGGCGAGAACGTCGGCTGGTTCGCCGCAGACGACCTCCCGCAGCTGGCCTTCGACCACAACGTCATCGTCGAGTACGCGCTCTGGCGGCTGCGCACGAAGATGGAGTACTCCCGCATCGCGCACGCCTTCCTCGGCGAGCGCTTCACCCTGGCGCAGCTGCGCGAAGTGCACGAGGCCGTACTCGGCCGGCCCCTCGACCCGGCCAACTTCCGGCGCACGATCGAGGCCTCCGGCGCGGTCGTCCCGACCGGCGACTACCTGATGGGGACGCGCCACCGGCCTCCGCGGCTCTACCGCTACAACGACTCGATCGACCTGGCCGACGCGGGTCCGCTCCCCCGGCAGCAGCCTCCGTACGCATCTCATCAGCCCCTCGAGCCACGTCCCACTCCGGAAAGCGAGCAGTCATGACCATCGCATCGGTCGACACCACCATCCAGCTCATCGCGAGCGGGAGCCTCGACGGCGCCACCTGCGCCCCCGAACTCGCCGACGGGCCGTGGCTGTTCGACTCCGCTCCGCCGTCGTACGGCCCGGGCGCATCGCAGGAGGACCCGATCCCGGCGGACGCCCCGCGTCAGGGCGAACTGCCGGACGAGTACCGCACCGCCTCCAAGGAGGAGCTCGCCGAGCGGATCCGTGCGGCGAAGGCGACCCTCGGCGACCGCGTCGCGGTGATGGGCCACTTCTACCAGCGCGACGAGGTCGTGCAGTACGCGGACTTCATCGGCGACTCCTTCCAGCTCGCCAACGCGGCGAAGGCCCGGCCGGAGGCCGAGACGATCGTCTTCTGCGGCGTGCATTTCATGGCCGAGACGGCCGACATCGTGTCGCGGCCGGAGCAGAAGGTCATCCTCCCGAACCTGGCCGCCGGCTGCTCGATGGCCGACATGGCCGACCTCGACTCGGTGCAGGACTGCTGGGAGGCGCTGGAGGAGCTGTACGGCACCGAGCCCGATGCCGACGGGCGGGTGCCCGTCATCCCGGTCACCTACATGAACTCGTCGGCGGCGCTCAAGGCATTCTGCGGCGAGCACGGCGGCATCGTGTGCACCTCCTCCAACGCCGCCACAGTTCTCGAGTGGGCCTTCCAGCGCGGACAGCGCGTGCTGTTCTTCCCCGACCAGCACCTCGGCCGCAACACCGCCAAGGCGATGGGCGTCCCGCTGGAGCGGATGCCGCTCTGGAACCCGCGCAAGCCGCTCGGAGGCAACGACGAGGCGACCCTCGGCGACGCCCAGGTGATCCTGTGGCACGGCTTCTGCTCGGTGCACAAGCGCTTCACGGTCGGCCAGATCGAGCACGCCCGCGCCGAGTTCCCCGGCGTGCGCGTGATCGTGCATCCCGAGTGCCCGATGGACGTCGTCGACGCCGCTGACGAGTACGGCTCGACGGACTACATCGTGAAGGCCATCCAGGCCGCGCCCGCCGGCTCGACCTTCGCCATCGGCACCGAGATCAACCTGGTGCAGCGCCTCGCGGCCGAGTACCCGCAGCACACGATCTTCTGCCTCGACTCGGTCGTGTGCCCGTGCTCGACCATGTACCGCATCCACCCCGGCTACCTGGCCTGGGTGCTGGAGGGCCTGGTCCGCGGCGAAGTGCTCAACCAGGTGCGCGTCGCCGACGACGTCGCCGAGCCCGCCCGGGTCGCGCTCGAGCGCATGCTCGCGGCGCGGCCGGACACGACGATGGCGGCCTGACGTGGCCCGCGTCGTCGTGGTCGGGAGCGGCATCGCCGGTCTCGTCGCCGCGTTGCGCGCGGCGGAGCGTCATGAGGTGACGATCGTCACCAAGGGCACGGTGGCCGAGGGCAGCACCCGCTATGCGCAGGGCGGCATCGCCGCGGCGGTGTTCTCGGATGACAGCGTCGCCTCCCACGTGGCCGACACGCTGCGCGCCGGCGCCGGACTGAACGTGCTCGCCGCCGTGGAGGCCCTCTGCGGCGACGGCCCGCAGCGGGTGCGCGAGCTGATCGCGCTCGGCGTCGCGTTCGACCGCGACGGCACGGGCCTCGCGCGCGGGCTGGAGGCCGCCCACTCGAGCGCGCGCGTTCTGCACGCCGGGGGCGACGCGACCGGCGCGGAGATCGAGCGCGCGCTCGCCCACGCGATCCGCGGTGCTGGCATCCGCGTGGTGACGGACGCCTTCCTCCGCGACGTGATGGTGTCGGACGGCGCGGTCTCCGGGGTCGCCCTCCAGCTCGCCGACGGCACGGAGACCGTGCTCGATGCGGACGCGGTGATCCTCGCGACCGGTGGCTGGGGACAGCTGTACGCGCACACGACGAACCCGTCGATCGCGACGGGCGACGGCGTCGCCGCGGCGTGGCGCGCGGGAGCGCTGCTCGCCGATCTCGAGTTCACGCAGTTCCACCCGACAGCGCTGCGCCTGCCCTTCGGCGACGGAGGATCGCGCACGTTCCTGGTGTCGGAGGCGGTTCGCGGGGAGGGCGCCGTGCTGCGCAACGCGAAAGGCGAGCGGTTCATGCTCGACGCGCACCCGGACGCCGAGCTCGCCCCGCGCGACGTCGTCGCCCGGGCGATCGCCGTCGAGATGGCGGCGCAGGACGGCCTCCCCGTCGTGCTGGATGCGACGGCGCTCGGCGCGGACTTCCTCGCCCGGCGCTTCCCGACGATCGACGCGGCCTGCCGCGCGGCGGGCATCGACTGGTCACGAGAGCCGGTGCCGGTGACGCCCGCGGCGCACTACGCCATGGGCGGCGTCGCGACCGACGTGCACGGGCGCACGAGCGTGCCGGGCCTCTACGCGGTCGGCGAGATCGCCTGCACCGGAGCGCACGGGGCGAACCGCTTGGCCTCCAACTCGCTGCTGGAGGGCCTGGTGTTCGCGCACCGCGCCGCCGATGCGATCGACACGCCCTGGGCGGACGCGCCGGCGTGGACCGAGGGGCCGACGGTCTCCGCGGAGTCCATGCCGCCGGCGGCATCCGATTCCGACGTGCCGTTCGACCGCGCTCGCCTCCAGCAGGTGCTCTGGGCGGGCGCAGGCCTCCACCGCGACCGCACCGGACTCGAGCGCGCCGCACGCGCACTCGCCGCGATGCGCCTCCCGGAGCCCGGAGAGGACGCGAACCTGCTCCAGCTCGGGCGGCTCGTCGTCGCCGCCGCACTGTCGCGCGAGGAATCCCGCGGCGCCCACTTCCGCTCCGACTTCCCGCTCCCGGCGGACGCCGCACCGCATCACACGGTGCTCGCGCCGCTGCCCGCTCCCACCGAGGTGACCGTTCCATGCTGACCCGCCAGACCATCGACCACGTCGTCGGAGCCGCTCTCGTGGAGGACGCCCCGTGGGGCGACCTGACCAGCGAGTTGCTCATTCCGGAAACGGCATACGCGACGGCGCGGCTCTCCGCGCGCGAGCCGGGCACGTTCTCGGGAGGCGCCGTCTTCGCTGCCGCGATGACGCTCACCGACCCGTCCATCCGGGTGGAGCTCGCCGTGGCGGACGGCGACGCGTTCGAAGCCGGGGACACGCTCGCGACCGTCACGGGCCCCGCGCGCTTCGTGCTGCAGGGCGAGCGCGTCGCGCTCAACTTCGTGCAGCGGATGAGCGGCATCGCGACGCTCACCAGCGCCTTCGTGCGGGAGGTGGCGCACACCTCCGCCCGCATCGTCGACACCCGCAAGACCACCCCTGGCCTGCGCGCGTTCGAGCGCCACGCGGTCCGCAGCGGCGGCGGGTACAACCACCGCTACTCACTGTCGGACGCCGTGATGGCGAAGGACAACCACCTCGCCGTGCTCACTGCTCAGACCGGGCTCTCGGTCACCGACGCGCTGCGGGCGGTGCGCTCCCGGATGTCGCACACCACGCACCTGGAGGTCGAGGTCGACCGCATCGACCAGATCGAGCCCGTGCTGGCCGCGGGCGTCGACACGATCATGCTCGACAACTTCACCCTCGACCAGCTGCGGGAGGGCGTCGCCATCGTCGGCGGCCGCGCGATCGTGGAGGCCAGCGGAAACGTCACCCTCTCCACCGTGCGCGAGATCGCCGAGACCGGGGTGGACGTGATCTCGTCGGGGGCGCTCACGCACAGCGTCCGCTCCCTCGACCTCGGGCTCGACGTGGTGGTCGACGCGCCGTGAGCGGGCAGCAGCCATGACCGGCCTCTACCTCGACGCCGCCGCGACCTCCGCGGTGCGGCGCGAGGTGCTGGAGGCGATGTGGCCGTATCTGACCGGCGACTTCGGCAACCCGTCGAGTCGGCACTCGGTCGGCGAGTCGGCAGCGCGCGCCCTGGCGGACGCCCGCGCGGCGGTCGCCGCCTGGCTGGGCTGCCGGGCCTCGGAGGTGGTCTTCACCTCCGGAGGCACGGAGGCCGACAACCTCGCGATCAAGGGCATCGCGCTCGGCGCGCCGCGCGGGCGGCACATCGTCACGACGCCGATCGAGCACGAGGCGGTGCTCGCCTCCGTCGACTACCTGGCCCGCCTGCACGGCTTCGAGGTCACCCTCGTGCCCGTGGGGCGGGACGGGCGGGTGTCCCCCGCCGACTTCGCCTCCGCACTGCGCCCCGACACGACGCTGGCGAGCGTGATGCTCGCCAACAACGAGGTCGGCACCCTCCAGCCGGTGCGCGAGCTGGCGGCTCTGGCGCACGAGCACGGCGTCCCGTTCCATACCGACGCCGTGCAGGCCGCGGGCTGGCTCCCGCTCGACGTGCGCGAGCTCGGCGTCGACGCGCTGAGCGTCTCCGGCCACAAGATCGGCGCCCCCAAGGGCATCGGCGCGCTGTTCGCGCGTGGCCGGCTCCCGCTCGAGCCCGTGCTGCACGGCGGCGGGCAGGAGCGCGGCCGCCGATCGGGCACCGAGAACGTCGCGGGCGCCGTCGCACTGGCGACCGCAGCGCGCCTGGCCATGCGCGACCAGGAGGTCAACGCCCTCCGTGCCGCGGCAGCGCGCGACCGGTTCGCCGCGGCGGTCGTCGGCGCGACGCCCGGCGCGCAGCTGACCGGGCACCCGACCGAGCGGCTGCCGAGCACGGCCTCCTTCGTCTTCCCCGGCACCAACGGCGAGACCGTGCTGCTCGAACTGGAGCGCCGCGGCATCGTGTCCTCCAGCGGCTCGGCCTGCGCCGCGGGCAGCGAGGACGCCTCGCACGTGCTCCTCGCCCTCGGCTACGACGAGGACGTTGCGCGCACGGCCGTGCGGTTCTCGTGGGGCGCCGACGTGTCGGAGGCCGACCTCCTGGCCGTCGCCCCCGCCGTCGCCGAGGCGGTGCGGGAGGTATCCGACCTCGCGAGCTGAGCCGGTGAGCGCCGACCCGTTCTATTCCCGGTTACGCGGAGAGTGAACGGCGAGCGAGTTCACCTGTTCGAAACCCACGATGTCGGTCGTCATGGATAGTGTGAACCGGTGACTGAGAAGACCTCACCTGCGCCCGCCGACGCCTCCGACGCCGCCGCGCTCGATGAGTCCCGGGGGAATCAGGGCAACGGGCTGAACTCGACCGACCGCGTAGCGGAGCGGCCGAGCATCGCGCCGCGCGACCAGCGCGTGATCTGGCTGCTGCTCGCCGCCACGTTCGTCGTGATCCTCAACGAGACGATCATGAGCGTCGCCATCCCGAAGCTGATGGACGACCTCCACATCGACGCGCTCGCCGCCCAGTGGCTCTCGACCGCCTTCATGCTCACGATGGCGGTCGTCATCCCGATGACGGGCTTCCTGCTGCAGCGCTTCACGACCCGGCAGGTGTTCGTCGCCGCCATGTCGCTGTTCTCGCTCGGCACCCTGGTGGCCGCTCTCGCGCCGGGATTCGGGGTGCTCGTCGTCGCCCGCGTCATCCAGGCGTGCGGAACGGCGATGATGCTGCCGTTGCTGATGACCACGCTGATGACCCTCGTGCCGCCCGCTCTGCGCGGCCGCACCATGGGCAACGTCTCGATCGTGATCTCGGTGGCGCCGGCGGTCGGCCCGACCATCTCCGGCGTCATCCTCAACTTCCTCGCCTGGCGCTGGATCTTCCTCATCGTCCTGCCGATCGCCCTGGTGATGCTGCTGATCGGCATCCGCTTCGTCGAGAACGTGACCGAGACCCAGAAGAGCCGCATCGACGTGCTCTCGGTGATCCTCGCGGCGTTCGGGTTCGGCGGCCTGGTCTACGGACTGACGGTGAGCGGTGAGACGGGGGCCGCTGCCTCCGGCAACCAGCTGATGCTCTGGGGATCGCTCGGGGTCGGAGTCGTCTCCCTCGCGGCCTTCATCACGAGGCAGCTCCTCCTGCAGCGAAAGGATCGTGCGCTCCTCGACTTGCGCACCTTCCGCAGCCCGATCTTCACCGTCGCGATCGTCCTGATGGCGATCACGACGGCCTCCCTGTTCGGCGTGATCATCGTGCTGCCGCTGTACCTGCAGCACGTGCTGCACCTCGACGTGCTCGGAACCGGCCTCCTGCTGCTGCCGGGCGGTCTGGTGATGGGGCTCGCAGCGCCGTTCGTCGGGCGGCTCTACGACCGCTTCGGCCCGCGCGTGCTCGTCGTGCCCGGCGCCATCCTGGTCAGCCTCGTGATGTGGTCGCTCACCATGGTGACCCAGACCACGCCGGTCTACCTGGTGCTGATCGCCCACATCACGTTGAGCCTCGGGCTGGCGCTCATGTTCACACCGCTGTTCACCGCCGGTCTCGGCGCGGTTCCGCCGCACCTCTACTCGCACGGCAGCGCAATCCTCGGAACGGTCCAGCAGGTCGGCGGCGCCGCGGGCACCGCGCTCCTGGTGGCGGTGCTGTCGGCGCAGACGGCCGCTCTCGCCGCGGGCGGAGCGACGCTCGACGCGGCGACCGCGGGCGGCATCCGTGCGGCGTTCCTCGCGGCGGCCATCATCTCTGTCTTCGGGGTCGTCGGCTCCTTCTTCATCGCGAAGCCGGCCGACGCGCCGTCGGAGGCGGCGTTCGCGCACTGACGCCGGGAGGTCGAACTGGGGGAGAAATCCCCTGGCACCCGCTGTCGCGCGGTGGGACGATGTCTCGCGACGATGGGGAACCGTGCGTGTGAGGAGGAGGCCATGACCGTCATCCAGACCGTCGACCCCGGTGAGGCGACCGGAGCCGTTGCGGAGATCTACGCGAAAGACGAGCGCGATCTCGGCTACGTGGCCGAGTACACCCGCGTGATGGCCTCGAACCCGGAGGCCTACCAGGCGTGGGAGCAGCTGATCCGGGCCATCGTGTCGCAGCTCGGGGTGCGCCGCTTCGAACTGGTCACCCTCGCCGCCGCCGAGGGCACGCACTCCCAGCACTGCCGGCTCGCGCACGGCCGCAAGACGCTCGCCGTCATGGACGCCGACACGGTGGAGGCCATCGCCCGCGACTACCGCAACGCCGGCCTCAGCGACGCCGAGGTGGCCATGATGGAGTACGCCGAGCGCATCAGCACCGACGCGGCCTCCATGACGGAGGCCGACGCTCTGCGGCTGCGCGAGCTCGGATTCACCGACCGCGAGATCGTCGACATCACCCTCGCCGCCGCGGCCCGCAACTACTTCAGCCGTGCGATCCAGGCTCTCGGTGTCTCGGTGGAGGTTCCTCCCGGCATCAGCGACAGCCTCCGCACCGCTCTGCTGGCGCCGCTGTGAGCGCCGAGGACGTCGCACCGGCAGATCCCGCACCGATCGAGCGCAGCATCGTCCAGGACGTGGTGCTCGCCACTCCGCGCCCGGTCGGTCGCATCCAGACCCGCCGCATCACGATGCAGCCGAACGTGGCGGGCGGCCTGCACCTCCACAACGGGCCGGTCGTCGGCTCGATCGAACGCGGCTCGGCGATCTACCAGGTCGAGGGAGGCGTGGAGCGCACCCTCGAGGTCGGCGACACCTTCTACGAAGAGGAGGGCACCCGGATCGCCCGGTTCGACGCCGGCCCCGACGGCGTCGTGTTCCTCGCGCACTTCCCCGTGGCGACGCACGAGGAGCCGACGCTCACGATGCTCTGATCCGTCCGATCCCGCAGGAGGCCCCCATGGTGTTCGTCGTCAAACGCGTCTATGACGCGCCCGCGGTCGAAGACGGCTTCAGAGTGCTCGTCGACCGCCTGTGGCCGCGCGGGCTGACGAAGGAGAAGGCGCGCGTCGACCTGTGGCTCAAGGAGGTCGCTCCATCGACGGAGCTGCGGCGCTGGTTCCACCACGAGGCTCCCCTGTTCGACGAGTTCACGGCGCGCTATGAAGCCGAGCTCGACGCGAACCCCGGGGCCGTCGACCAGCTGCGGGAGCTCGGTCGAACCCATCCCGTCGTCACGCTGCTGGTCGGTGCGCGCGATCCCGAACTGAATCAGGGGGCGGTGCTCGAGAGGTATCTCGAGCACCGCCCCCGGTGACGGCAACCACAGCCGTCGGCGTCGGCCGCGCCCGGTTCAGACGGCCGGCGCCAGCTCCTCGCGCTCCGCGGCGCGCGTGTCGGCCTCCGACTCGTCGACGAGGAACCAGGTGTACGCCGGGATGGTCAGGAACGTCGGGAACTCCTCCGCGAGGGACACCTCGCGCAGCAGTTCGGCGGCGTCGTCGAAGCGCTCCTCGAGGCCCGCGCTGCGCGCGGCGGCGCTGAGCCGCGCACGCTCCTCCTCCAGCACGCCCGCGACGAGCGCCCGGTCGACGGTCGTCCCCTCATCGGTGACGGCGCGGTTCTCGATCCACTGCCGCAGCAGCGAGCGCGAGATCTCGGCGGTCGCCGCGTCCTCCATCAGCCCGTCGATCGCGACGGCGCCCGTGCCCCGCAGCCAGGCCTCGATGTACCGCAGCGCGACCGAGACGTTCGACCGCACCCCGGCATCGGTCACCGAGCCGCCCGCCGAGCGGATGTCGAGCAGGTCGTCCGCGGTGACGTGGACGTCGTCGCGCAGCCGCCCGAGCTGGTTCGGCCGGTCGCCCAGCACCGCGTCGAACTCCGCCAGGGCCGTCGGGATGAGGTCGGGGTGAGCGACCCAGGTGCCGTCGAAGCCGTCGCCGGCCTCCCGGCGCTTGTCGTCGGCGACCTGCGCGAGGGCGCGCTCGGTGGCCTCCGCGTCGCGGCGGTTGGGGATGAACGCGCTCATCCCGCCGATGGCGTGCGCGCCGCGCTTGTGGCACGTCGCCACGAGCAGCTCGGTATAGGCGCGCATGAACGGGACGGTCATCGTGATCCCGCGCCGGTCGCCGAACGCGAACCGCCGTCCGCGGCCGAGGAACGTCTTGATGATCGAGAAGATGTAGTCCCAGCGCCCGGCGTTCAGGCCGGCGCAGTGGTCGCGCAGCTCGTAGAGGATCTCCTCCATCTCGAACGCGGCGGGGATGGTCTCGATGAGGACCGTCGCCCGCACGGTGCCGACCGGCATCCCGATGCGCTGCTGGGCGAACACGAAGATGTCGTTCCAGAGCCGGGCCTCCAGGTGCGACTCCAGCTTCGGGAGGTAGAAGTACGGACCGCGGCCCGACGCGACCAGCTCGGCCGCGTTGTGCCAGAAGTACAGCCCGAAGTCGGTGAGCGAGGCGCTCGCCGGCGCCGTGCGGCCCGCGCGGTCGGTGAACGCCAGGTGCTTCTCGACCAGGTGCCAGCCCCGCGGGCGCATCACGATCGTGGGTGTGTGCTCGTGGGGAGTGGTCACCCGGTAGTCCTTGCCTTCCGGGCTGGTGAAGGCGAGGCGGCCGCGGGCGGCGTCGCGCAGGGTGCGCTGACCGCCGACGATGTTGCCCCACGTCGGGCTGGTGGCGTCCTCCAGATCGGCGAGCCAGACCCGTGCGCCCGAGTTGAGGGCGTTGATCGCCATCTTGGGGTCGGTCGGGCCGGTGATCTCGACGCGGCGGTCCTCCAGACCGGGGCCGGCGCCGGCGACCCGCCAGGCCGGGTCCTCCCGGATGGCCTCCGTGGTGCTGAGGAACTTCGGGTCGCGGCCGTTGCCGGCCTCCGATCGCCGGCGCTGGCGCTCCAGCAGGAGCTCCTGGCGGCGGGCGGCGAACGCCTGGTGCAGGTGGTCGACGACGGCGAGGGCCTCCGGGGTGAGGATGTCGTCGGTCCCGTCGACGCGGGGCCCGGTGATCTCGATCATGGTCGTGTCCTTGTCTCTCGGTCCGCGGCGTGCGCGGATCAGAACTGGTGCTGTTCGGTGGAACCGACGAGGGCGAGAGTTGCGCTGTCGGGGTTGAGCGCGGTCGCGATGCGGTCGAAGTAGCCGGTGCCGACCTCCCGCTGGTGGCGGGTGGCGGTGTAGCCGGAGCTCTCGGAGGCGAATTCGGCCTCCTGGAGGTCCACGTACGCGCTCATCTGCCGGTCGGCGTAGTCCTTGGCGAGCGTGAACATGGAGTAGTTGAGGGCGTGGAAGCCCGCAAGGGTGATGAACTGGAAGGCGTAGCCCATCGCCGCCAGCTCGCGCTGGAACCGGGCGATGGTCTCGTCGTCGAGGTGCTTGCGCCAGTTGAACGACGGCGAGCAGTTGTAGGCCAGCTTCTTGCCGGGGAACTCGGCGTGCACGGCCTCGGCGAACCGGCGCGCGAGCTCGAGGTCGGGCTCGGCCGACTCCACCCAGAGGAGGTCGGCGTACGGCGCGTAGGCCAGGCCGCGCGCGATGACCGGGTCGATGCCGTTCCGCACTTCGTAGAAGCCCTCCGCGGTGCGGGTGCCGGTGAGGAACGGGCGGTCGCGCTCGTCGTGGTCGCTGGTGAGCAAGGTGGCGGCGAGCGAGTCGGTGCGGGCGATGACGATCGTCGGCACGCCGGCCACGTCGGCCGCGAGCCTCGCGGCGTTGAGCGTGCGGATGTGCTGGCCGGTCGGGATGAGCACCTTGCCGCCCATGTGGCCGCACTTCTTCTCGCTGGCGAGCTGGTCCTCCCAGTGCACACCCGCCGCGCCCGCCTGGATCATGCCGTGCATCAGCTCGTAGGCGTTGAGCGGGCCGCCGAACCCGGCCTCGGCGTCGGCGACGATCGGGGCCATCCAGTCGGAGACCGGGCCCTCGGTGCCCTCGACCTGGCCGGCACGCAGCAGCGCGTTGTTGATGCGGCGCACTACCGCGGGCACCGAGTTGGCCGGGTAGAGGCTCTGGTCGGGGTAGGTCTGACCCGAGAGGTTGGCGTCGGCGGCGACCTGCCAGCCGGAGAGGTAGATGGCCTCCAGGCCCGCTCGCACCTGCTGCACCGCCTGGTTGCCGGTGAGGGCGCCGAGCGCGGAGACCCACTGGCCGTCGGGGCCGGTGCCGTCGCGTTGGATGAGCTCCCAGAGCCGCTCGGCTCCGCGGCGGGCGAGGGTCTGCTCCTCACGGACCGGGCCGCGCAGCGCCACGACGTCCTCGGCCGTGTAGTCGCGGCGGATGCCGGACCAGCGGGGGTCGGCGTCCCACTCGAGCCGGAGCTCGGCAGCGGTCTGCGTGGTGTCGCCGGGGCGGGCTGAGCTGTTCATGGGGACCTCCATCGGTCGGATCGGATGACACGATCGTGCCCGCCCCGCACCAGCAGCGGAGAAGATCCGTCGACAGAAATTCCCGGGTTCTTCTGTTTGCCAGAACTCCGGGCGGGTGTCACGATGGCCTGCATGACCGACACCGCTGTCACGGTCGACGACGAGGCGACCGCGACCGACGCACTCACCCTCGGCCGCCGCGTGCGCGCCTACCGGCTCGAACGGGCTATGACCCTGGAGGCCCTGGCCGCGGCGATCGACCGCGCGCCCTCCCAGGTCTCGGCGATCGAGAACGGCAACCGCGAGCCTCGACTCGCCCAGCTGCGCCTGATCGCCGCGGCCCTCGGGGTCACCGTGGACGACCTCCTCGCGCCCGATGCGCCCGACGAGCGCGCGGCCCTCGAGATCGCCGTCGAGCGTGCCCAGCGCGGCCCGGTGTTCGCGGCTCTCGGCATCGATCCGGTGCGGGTGTCGAAGTCGGTGCCGGATGCGACGCTGCGGGCGATCCTCGCGCTGCACCAGGAGGTCGGGCGGCTGCACCGCGAGCGGGCGGCGACCCCCGAGGAGGCACGCCGCGCCAACGCGCAGCTGCGCGCCACGATGCGGGCCCGCGACAACTACTTCGCGGACCTGGAGGCCATCGCGGCCGACCTGCTGGGTGCCGTCGGGCACACCGGCGGACCGGTCTCGCACCAGACGGTCGCCGACATGGCCGACCGCCTCGGATTCTCGCTCCACTACGTCGGCGATCTGCCGCACTCCACCCGCTCGGTGACCGACAAGCGCAACGGACGCATCTACCTGCCGACCGAGCAGTCGGCCTCCCGCGACTCCCGCTCCCCCATCCTGCAGGCGTTCGCCTCGCAGCTGCTCGGCCACGACGAGCCGCGAAATTACGCCGACTTTCTGCGCCAGCGGGTGGAGACCAACTACCTGACCGCCGCGCTGCTGCTGCCCGAGAAGGACGCCGTCGCGTTCCTCACCGAGGCGAAGAACTTCCGGCGCATCTCGATGGAGGACCTGCGCGACGCCTTCGCGGTGTCGTACGAGACGGCCTGCCACCGCTTCACCAACCTCGCGACCGCGCGGCTCGGCATCCCGGTGCACTTCATGAAGGTGCACGAGTCGGGCACGATCATCAAGGCGTACGAGAACGACTCGGTCGCGTTCCCGTCGGACGCGCTGGGCGCGATCGAGGGCACGCCGGTCTGCCGCAGTTGGACGGCGCGGACGGTATTCGACGTCGCCGACCGGTTCAGCCCGTACTACCAGTACACCGACACTCCGCGCGGCACCTTCTGGTGCACCTCCCGCATCGAGAAGGCCAAGGAGGGCGACTACTCGGTGAGCGTCGGCGTGCCGTTCGCGCACGTGAAGTGGTTCCGAGGCCGGGAGACGACGCACCGCGCCGTGTCGCGCTGCCCCGACGAGTCGTGCTGCCGCCGCCCGTCGGGCGCCCTGGCCGACCGCTGGGAGGGCATGGCGTGGCCGGCGGCCCGCACGCCCACGTCACTGCTGGCCGCGCTGCCGACCGGCACGTTCCCCGGAGTGGACTCGACCGAGGTCTACGACTTCCTCGAGCGTCACGCGCCCGCAGCCTGAGCGCCGAGGGCCGACTACTCGAGGACGAGCTCCCGTACGGCGACGCCGTAGGGGTCGAGCCTCAGCTCGCCGGCGGGCTCGCCCGTCAGCGTGCGCAGCTCCCCCGCCACGTGCGGCCGCACGGTGACCGCCGTCGCATGCTGCGAGACGAACACGACGAATCGGCGGCCGTCGCCGTGCACCAGCGTGTCGGCGAACACGCGCGGGTCGTCGATGCGCACGTCGCGCTCCACGTCGGCGAGGTCGGCGAGCGCTGCGTACAGCCTCCAGGTGTCCTCCGGGTTCACCCGCGCCCGTGCGGACGCGAAGAACTCGATCGGGTAGGTGCAGAGCACCGCGCGGCCCGCGCCGTGCTCTTTCACCACGATCGCGGGGCGGCCGTGGGCGTCGACCGCCACGACGGAGCCGGAGGTCGCCCGCACCGGGAGGAAGGTCCGGCCGTTCTCGTTTCCCGCGGCAGGGAACGACAGCGTCGTTCCGGCGGGGAGGCCGGCGAAGTCCGCCACGAAGCGCACGGTCGCGACCTCGTCGGTCACCGGCTCGGCGAGGCCGTACGAGGAAGCCGTCCGGACGCCGAAGAGCGCCTCGGTGTTGGCCCACCACGGCCCGCGCTGCACGCCGCTGTCGCCGTGCGAGAACGAGGCGTACACGGTCGCGCCGCCGCGGGCGAGCTCCTCCAGTTGCAGCCAGGAGGTGGCGCAGAGCTGCTTGACCGACGGCAGCAGGTAGAGGCCGTAGCCGGCGGGGATGCCGCCGTCCTCGCGCTCGCGGACCACCGCGACCGGGATGTGCGCCTCGTGGGCGGCGAGGTACGACTGCTCGCCGGTGACCACGATGTGCGCGCGCTCGTCCTCCTGCGTGAACGGGTAGTCGGCCTCCAGGTGCGACGGCACCACGATGGCGGCATCGACCGGGGTGCGCTGCACGTTCGGGAGGTCGATCGCGGCGAGGTCGGCGGCGAACCGGGCGAGCTCGCGCAGCGGCGGCTTGGGGGCGCCGGTGCGGTCGGTGATGCCGAAGTGCATCTCGAACGGATGGTGCGAGTACGGACGCTGGTCGGCCAGGTCGTCGTAGTCGGTGTTGTTCCAGGCGATCCACCCGGTCGCGCCGGCGAGCAGTGTCGTGTAGACCAGCTGCCGGTAGTACGACGCGGCGCCCTCGTCGGAGACGAAGTCGCTGGTGAGGCCGAACTCCTCCATGATCACCGGGAGGCCGCCGACGCCCGCCAGCTCGGCGATGTAGGCCGCCTTGAGGTGCTGCCGCGTCTGGTCGGTCTCCATCCGGTACACGTGCGGGCCGACGAAATCGGTGAAGCGCGCGAGGTCGCGCACCGAGAAGCCGTTGTCGTGGCCGGTGGTCTCGATGCCCCACGCGCCGTCGCCGACGGAGACCGGCTGAGTGCCGCCTCCCGCCCGGACGGCGTCGACCAGCAAGGACGCCCATGCGTCGACGATCGGGCGCGGCGCCTCCCCTCCGTAGATCGGCATCTCATTCGTCAGAAGCCAGCCGGCGACGGCGGGATGCGCGGCGAACCGCGCCGTCAGCTCCCGCACGTACCAGGCCTGGCGCCCGACGAACCAGACATCGCTGTACAGGTCGCGGCCCTCCCGCCACGACGGGTCCCAGTTCTCGCCCGACATGTGCCCGACCAGGAAGGTCGGCACGGTCGTCATCCCGATCTCGGTGTGCGCATCGAGGAAGTCGGCGAAGTTGGCCAGGCACTGCTCGTCGAGCGTGTCGGGAGTCGGGTGGAAGTCGGGCCAGTAGAAGAACGACCGCGTCATGGTGAGCCCGTGGTCGGCGAGGACGCGCAGCTCATCGCGCAGGATCGCGGGGTCGTAGCGCTTCCACATGAGCGGACCTCCGGTGCGCGACCAGAAGTTCGCTCCGAGCCAGACCACGGGGGCGTCGTCGACCCTGAGCACCGGGGATGGACGATCCATGCTTCCTTCCGGTTTCCGCGACGTCACTTGACCGCGCCGGCGGTCAGCCCAGCGACGAAGTTGCGCTGCAGCAGCAGGAACGCGACCACGATCGGGATCGAAACCACGAGGGAGGCCGCCATGATCTGGTTCCAGTACACGTTCGTCTGCGTCGAGTAGAGCTGGAGGCCGACCGCCAGCGTCCGGTTCTCGTCCGTGGTCATCACGGATGCGAACAGCACCTCGCCCCAGCTGGTCATGAAGGAGTAGATCGCGACGGCGATCAGCCCCGGCCGGGCCGCGGGCAGGATGACGTGCCAGAG
The DNA here is from genome assembly GCF_001423695.1 of Leifsonia sp. Leaf336. GTDB lineage: Bacteria > Actinomycetota > Actinomycetes > Actinomycetales > Microbacteriaceae > Leifsonia. The sequence continues at coordinate 1,134,691 of NZ_LMOZ01000001.1, read as the reverse complement.
CGCGCCCATCGCACCGGAACCGTCGACCTTCGCCGCCTCGTCGAGCTCGCGCGGGATGCCGTCGAAATAGCCGGCGAGCATCCAGATCGAGAACGGCAGCACGAACGTGAAGTACGTGATGATGAGTCCCCAGCGGGTGCCGACGAGCTGGATGCCGGTCGCCTGGTTGATGTTCACGAAGATCAGGAACAGCGGGAGCAGGAACAGCACGCCGGGGAACATCTGCGTGGAGAGCACCGTCGTCGTGAAAACGTTCCGGCCCTTGAACCGGTAGCGCGACACGGCGTACGCGGCGAAGACCGCGATCACGAGGCTGATCAGCGTCGCCCCGCTCGACACGATGAGGCTGTTGACGAAGTACGAGGCCAGCGGGACGGTCGTCCACATGTCGATGAACGGCTGGAAGGTGATCGTCTGCGGCCACCAGGTGAAGGCGCCCTGCACCTCCGAGAGCGGCTTCATCGACGAGGTCACCATGACGTACAGCGGCACCACGGTGAAGATCGTCAAGACGGCGACGACGACCCAGCGGAAGACTTGGGAAGAGCGGGTTTCACGCATCGCGGTTCCTCCGGTTGACGGCGATCAGGTAGATGCCCGTGACCACGAGCAGGAACAGCAGCAGGAGCACGCTCATGGCGGCGCCGGAGCCGAAGTTCCAGGTCAGGAACGAGGCGTTGTAGATGTGGAACGAGATCAGGTCCCCCGCCGCCGGCTGGGCGGTGCTTCCGAAGAGCACGTACGGGGTGTTGAAGTCGTTGAACGTCCAGAGGAACATCACGAGCAGCAGCACCGAGTTCACCGGGCGCAGCATCGGCAGGGTGATCGAGCGCCATTGCCGGAACGGCTTGGCTCCGTCGACGGCCGAGGCCTCGTAGACCTCGGAAGGGACCGACTGCAGACCTGCCATCAGCATGAGGAAGGCGAACGGCCACAGCCTCCAGATAGCGACGATGACGATCGCCCAGAACGCGTTGCCGCCGATCAGCCAGAACGGCTTGTCGCCCGGCAGCCCCAGGTTGTCGAAGAGGAAGTGGTTGATCGCGCCCGTGTCCTTCTGGAACATGAACTTCCACGTGATGATGCCGGCGTAGAGCGGCAGCGCGTACGGCACGAGGAAGAGCGTGCGGAAGAGCGCGCGCCCGCGGAACCGGCCCTGGAGCGCAACCGCCGCGGCCATCCCGAACACCCAGGAGAGCCCGACGACCAGGATGGTGAAGCCGACGGTGACGAAGAACGAATGCAGCAGACCGGCACCCACCGAGCCGTTGAAGTCGAGCGCGACCTGGTAGTTCTTGAGGCCGACGAACGGCGCTTCGCTCCAGTTCGCGATGAAGAACTTGGTGAGCTGCAGGAAGCTGATCCAGATGCCGGTGAGCATCGGCACGACGTGGATGAGCAGCTCGAACACGATGGCGGGTGCGAGCAGGATGAACGGGAGCCACCACCCCTTGGGGCGCTTCCGTTTCGGGGCGGGCGGCGCCGGAGCCGGCTTCTGCGCGGCTTCGGGCCCTCGGACGTCTGTCGTCGTCGACATGGGTCTCCTTCAGGTGGTACGTGCTCGCCGGGCGGGATGTGTCCCGCCCGGCGAGCGTGTCATTCAGAGCGTCAGCCGCCGATCGACTGCTTGACCTGGTCTTGCGCGTTCTGCAGCGCCGACTTGATGTCGGAGTCGGAGACCGTGCCGCCCGTGGCGATCTTGGCGAACATGTCGTTCATCGCCTTGCCGACGGTGTTCTCGAACTGGTCCTCGGCCGGCACCAGCGGCAGCGGCTTGGACATCTCGTTGTAGATCTTCTGGAAGGTGGCCGCCTCGTCAGCGTTGTCGGTGAAGGTCGGCTTGACCCCGTTGAGCACCGGGAGGGTCGCGTACGGCTTGGCCAGCTTGCTCTGGGTGGACTCGCTGGTCATGTACTTGACGAACTCGAGCGCCGCGTCCTTGTTCTTCGTGTTCTTGAAGATCGACAGGTTGATGCCGGCGACGTGGCTGGCGACCGGCTTGCCGCCCTCGGGAGACGGGAACGGCACGACACCGTACGCGTCGGACTTCATCCCGTTGGCGTTGATCGACGAGTCGGCGTTGTTCTGGCTGAGGATCATCGCGACCTTGCCGGTGGCGAAGTCGTTGACCGCCTGCACGCCGTTGTCGTACTGCGCGTTGGAGGTGTTCACGACCTTGTCGGTCTGCATCAGGTCGAGGTAGCGCTTGATGCCGTCGACGTTCGCCGAGGAGGTGAAGGTCGGGTTGCCCTTGCTGTCGAACCACTCGCCGCCGTTCTGCGCCGAGTTGATGAACGCGAAGTGCGCGTTCTCGGTGTAGCTTCCGGCCGCGAGCGAGAACCCGTACTGGGTGCCGTTGGTCAGCTTCTTGGCGTCGGTGACCAGCTCCTCCCAGTTGGTTGGCGCCTGCACACCGGCGTCGGAGAACATCTTCTTGTTGTAGTACAGGCCGTAGGCCAGACCGTAGAGCGGGACGCTGGTGGGCGTCTTGCCTGCCGCGCCGCCGGTGTCGAGGGCGGTCTTGACGAATTTGTCGCTGCCTCCGATCGACTTCATCTCGCTGTCGCCGAACGGCAGGAAGGCGCCGGTCGCCTGCAGGGACGCGGCCCACGTGTTGCCGATGTTCAGCACATCGGGGCCCTGGCCGGAGGTGACGGCGGTCTGGATGCGCGTCTGCAGGTCGTTCCAGCCGATGACCTCGAGCTTGACCTTCACGCCGGTCTTCTTGGTGAAGTCGTCCAGAACCGGGGTGAGCACCTGCTTGTCGTTGTCGAGGCTGGTCCCCTGGTTGCTGGCCCAGTAGGTGATGGTCGACCCGCTGGCCGACGATGTCGAACCGCTGCTGCTGCAGCCCGCCGCCACGAGCGAGATCGTGGCCGCCAGCGCTGCCGCGGCGATGACGCGTTTCCTCATTGTGACTCCTTCGTCTCTTGATGGGCGCTCGGCCGCTCCCGTCCCCGGGGAGCGCGCGTGACGCCACGGTGACTATAACTGAACCGGTTCAGTAATTCCAAGAGTTGACGTCCTGGGAATCGGGTGTATATCGGATTCGTCTTCTCACGCCCGCGCCGGGACGCTCGTCGACCGCACGATCAGCTCGGACGGGCGTGCTCTCCGCGTCGGCGTCTCGACTCCCGCGAGCTCGTCGAGGAGCATCCGGGTGGAGCGCCGCCCCTGCTCCTCGGGGAATCGCGCCAGCGCGGTGAGCGGGCGGGAGGCGATCCGGCACACCAGCGAGTCGTCCCAGCTGACCAGGGCGACGTCGTCCCTGCCGCGTCGCGACAGCGCGGCCTGGGCGCCGAGCGCGAGCAGATCGTTGGAGGTCACGATGGCCGACAGCTCCGGGTCGCCGGCGTGGGCCGCGGCGATCCGCTCACCGGCCTCCATCGAGTAGTCCGACGGCTCCGACGCGGCCTGGATGCCGAGGCCCGACGCGAAGCGGGCGATCGCCCTGGCACGATCGCGTTCGTGCTCGAACTCGCTCGGGCCCTGGATGTGCAGGATGCGGCGGTGCCCCAGCCCGTGCAGGTGATCGACCAGCAGCCCCGCGTCGCCGGAAGCGTCGTAGAGCAGCACCCGGCCGGGCGCGATCTCCTCGTCGTTGCCGTGCAGCACGAACGCCAGGCCGAGTTCGTCGAGCAGCGCGGGGCGCTGGTCTCCGATCGCGATGTCGAACAGCATGACGCCGTCGACGCGCCGCTCGGCGCTCCAGCGCCGGTACGCGGCGAGATCCTGCCCGTTCGACGGGCCGACCATGCGCAGCAGCAGGGACTGGCCGCTCTCGGCGAGTTCGGCCTCCACCCCCGCCAGCAGGCTCATGTAGTACGGCTCGGTGCCGAGCAGGCCGGGATCACGGCGCAGCACGATCCCGATCGCGTCGGACCGCGCACGCGAGAGCGCCCTGGCGCTCGAGCTCGGATGCCAGCCGAGCTCGTCGGCGAGGTCGAGCACGCGTCGACGGGTGTCGTCGCTCACCCCGGGCTGGCCGTTGAGGGCGTACGACACCGAGGCCTTGGACAGCCCGAGCCGGTCGGCGAGGCCGCCGATCGTCACTCGTGTCGCTGACACCATCGACCGCTCCCTTCGCACGCCGGACGGGCCAAGAGTACATCGGACTGAAGCGGTTCAGTGCACCGGACGGCGCCGGACGGTTTGCGTGGAGTCGTCCCGGATTCCCGACGAACGGCCGGGCCGCGACCCGCGAGAATGGCCGGAACCCATCTGCAGAGAGGTCTCCCGTGTCCAGCACCGTGTTCGAACGTCAGCGTCCCGACGCCTCCGTCGTCGCCCATGCGCTCGCTCCCGCGCGGCAGGAGGTGTTCTGGATCGAGGACGCCCCCGGCGACCCCTACCCGCGACTGAAGGGCGACATCGGTTGCGACCTCGCGGTCGTGGGCGGAGGCTACACGGGCCTGTGGACCGCACTGCTCGCCAAGCGCGAGAACCCCGACGCGCGCGTCGTGCTGCTCGAGGGCCGGCGCATCGGCTGGGCGGCCTCCGGCCGCAACGGCGGGTTCTGCGAGGCCAGCCTCACCCACGGCGACGAGAACGGGCGCAGCCGGTTCGCGGGCGAGTTCGACCGGCTCCAAGAGCTGGGGATGGCGAACCTGGACGAGATCGAGGCGACGATCGCCGAGCTCGGGCTCGACGCCGATTTCGAACGCAACGGCGCCATCGACCTCGCCACCGAGCCGCACCAGGTCGAGTGGCTGCGGGAGGCCGCGCAGGGCCCTGACACCCGCTTCCTCGACGCGGAGGCCGTGCAGGCCGAGGTGCACTCCCCCACCTATCTCGCCGGCCTCCTGCGCACCAGGGACTCGGCGCTGGTCCACCCGGCCAAGCTGGCACGCGCCCTGGCCCGGGCCTGTGAGGCGGCGGGCGTCGAGATCTTCGAGCGCTCCCCCGTCGAAGGCATCGGCGACGGCACCACGCTGTACACGCCGGAGGGCGTGCTCCGGTCGAAGCGCACCGCGCTCGCCACCAACGTGTTCCCGAGCCTGCTCAAGCGCAACCGCCTCGCCACGGTGCCGGTGTACGACTACGTGCTGATGACCGAACCGCTCTCGGCCGAGCAGCTGGCGTCGATCGGCTGGTCGGGCCGGCAAGGGCTCGGCGACTCGGCCAACCAGTTCCACTACTACCGGCTGACCCGCGACAACCGCATCCTGTTCGGCGGCTACGACGCGATCTACCACTTCGGAGGCCGGGTCCGCGAGCGCTACGAGAACCGCCCGGAGACCTTCGGGAGGCTCGCGAGCCACTTCTTCACGACGTTCCCGCAACTCGAGGGCCTGACCTTCACGCACCGCTGGGCCGGCGCGATCGACACCTGCAGCCGGTTCTGCGCGTTCTTCGGAACCGCCCGCGGCGGCACGGTCGCGTACGCCACGGGATACACCGGCCTGGGCGTCGCCGCCACGCACTTCGGCGCCCAGGTGATGCTCGACCTGCTGGCCGGCCGCTCGACGGAGCGCACCGAGCTGGCGATGGTCCGCAGCCGCCCGCTGCCGTTCCCTCCCGAGCCGGCGGCCGCGATCGGCATCAACCTGACCCGCTGGTCGCTCGACCGCGCCGACCACCGCGAGGGCGAGCGCAATCTCTTCCTCCGGACCCTCGACGCCGTCGGGCTCGGCTTCGACTCCTGAGCGACCCGGCATCGGCGCCGGGCTCGCCTCCTCCCCTGTCAGAAAGGACGGTGCTGTGACCGCAGCCTCCTCGCCCCCTTCGTCCACCCTGTCCGAGCAGGACGGCTCCGTCCGCCTGCACGGCGTGACCAAGCGCTTCGGCGAGGCCACGGCCGTCGACGGAATCGACCTGGAGGTGCGCAGCGGCGAGTTCCTCTCGCTGCTCGGCCCTTCGGGATGCGGCAAGACGACCCTCCTGCGCATGATCGCGGGCTTCGAGCAGCCGGACGCCGGCGACATCCTGGTCGGGGGCGCGAGCGTTCTCCGCACGCCGCCGCACAAGCGGCCGGTGAACACCGTGTTCCAGTCGTACGCGCTGTTCCCGCACATGACCGTTGCAGAGAACGTCGCCTACGGACTCCGCCAGAAGCGCGTGCCGCGGGCCGAGCTCGCGCAGCGGGTGCGCGACGCGCTGGAGCTCTCGCGCATGGGCTCGTTCGCCGACCGCAGCCCGCAGAAGCTCTCGGGCGGCCAGCAGCAGCGTGTCGCTCTCGCGCGAGCGCTGGTCAACCGGCCGCGCGTCCTGCTCCTCGACGAGCCGATGTCGGCCCTCGATCGCAAGCTCCGCGAGGAGATGCAGATCGAGCTGAAGCTGCTCCAGCGCCAGCTGGGCATCACGTTCGTCTTCGTGACCCACGATCAGCAGGAGGCCCTGTCGATGAGCGACAGGATCGTCGTGATGCAGGGCGGCCGGATCGAGCAGCTCGGAGGCACCGAGGAGATCTACACGAACCCGGCGACGGCGTTCGTCGCCGGCTTCATCGGCAAGCAGAACTTCATCGACGCGGTCGTGCAGCCCGACGGCGCCCTGCTGGCCGCCGACGGCGCGGTGACCGGCGGTCACCCCGAGGCGTTCGCCCGTCACGACACCCGCCCCGGGGCCCGTGTGCGCGCGGCCGTCCGCGCCGAGGCGATCGCGGTCACGGCGTCGCGACCGACGGGCTCCGCCGTCGCGGGCACGCTCGCCGGCATCTCGTTCCTCGGCGACGCGATCCAGTACGTCGTCGTCACCGACTCCGGACTCGAGCTGATCTCCCGGGTCGCACCCTCGCGCGCCGAGCAGCTCGCGACGGGCGATCGGGTGTGGTGCGGCTGGGACGACGACGCGCTGCACGTCTTCGCAGCGCCCGAGCCAGACGAGGAGGCCGCGTAGATGGCCGCATCCACCGCGCGCGCCGACGTCGTCGCGCTGATCCCCCGCGCCTCCACCGCGCGGATCAGCCGCCGGGCGCTGCTCGGCGGGTTCGCGCTCGGCGCTGCCGGCCTGGCGCTGAGCGCCTGCAGCCGGCAGACCGGGTTCGGAGCCTCCGCCCGTCCGGACGGCGTGGTCGAGAGCCAGCTGAACATCTACAGCTGGGGCGACTACGACGACCCGGGCAACATCAGCGCGTTCCAGAAGGCGTCCGGCGTCACGGTGCAGCTCGACTCGTACGGATCGAACGAGGAGATGATCGCCAAGCTCGGTGCCACCCGCGGCACGAGCGGCTACGACATCGTCGTGCCGACCGGCAACTACGTGCCGATGATGGCCGCCAGCGGCCTGCTGCAGAAGCTCGACCACTCGCGGCTGAAGAACCTGGGCAACCTGGAGGCCGCCTACACGAACCAGTCGTGGGACCGCGGCAACGTCTACACGGTCTGCAAAGACTGGGGCACGACCGGGTACGCGTACGACACGAACGTCATCTCGCGCCCGATGACCTCCTGGGCCGACTTCCTCGACGCCGCGCAGAAGGAGGCGAGCCGCAACGTCGCCGTACTGGAGGACCCGTGGGAGGTCACCAGCATGTACTTCGCGGCCAACGGCATCGACCCGAACACCACCGACAAGGCGCACCTCGACGCCGCCGAGAAGTACCTCGTCGGCACCCTCGCGCCGCACGTCAAGGCGTTCAACTCCACGGCGGTGACCTCCGGCATCCCCGAGGGCACCTTCGCCCTCATCCAGGCGTTCAACGGCGATGCCCGGCAGGGGATGCTGGCGAGCGGCAAGATCCCGAAGAACTGGAAGTTCGTCTACCCGACGCCCACCGCGAACCTGTGGATGGACACCTGGGCGATCGCGACCGGCGCCCAGCATCCCGACGCCGCCTACGCGTTCATCGACGCGATCCTCGAGCCGGACGCCTCCTACAAGGAGGTCGACTACATCGGCTATTCGACGGGCGTGAAGGGCCTCCGCGAGCGCGCCGAGAAGGAGCAGTTCGACCTGCCGGAGCTGGTGTTCCCGTCCGACGAGGTCATCGCCCGGCTGACCCCGGCCGAGCTCAACGACGCGGCCGAACGGCTGGTTCAGATCGTCAACCGGATGATGGCGAAGGCGGGATCATGACGGCGACAGCGCAGACCACGACCCTCGGCGGCGCGCGCGAGCGCTCACGCCGCCCGGGTGGACGCACGAGGATGTCCGGGACGACCGTCGCCGGCTTCCCCACCTGGGCGTTCGTGCTCTTCTTCTTCATCGTGCCGCTCGCCCTGGTGCTCTGGTACAGCTTCGGCTACAAGCCCGACCTCTTCTCGGCGCACGCGAACGACCGGCTGTCGTTCGACCGGTACGGGGAGGCCCTGGACGCGACCTTCCTCGGCACGTTCCTGAACACCCTGCGCATCGGGCTGGTCGGCACGGCCATCTGCCTGGTCATCGCGGTGCCGTTCGCCTACTGGCTCGCGGTCAAGCTGAAACCGCAGTACCGAGCCCTGGCGCTTGCGCTGGTGCTGGTGCCGTTCTGGACGAACTTCCTCGTGCGCACGCTCGGCTGGCAGATCGTGCTCTCGCCCCAGGGGTTCCTCTCGCAGCTCCTGCAGAGCACCGGCCTCCTGCACGGCAAGCTCGACGTGCTCTACACGCAGGCGGCGGTGCAGCTCGGCGTCGTCTACAACTACCTGCCGCTGATGATCCTGCCGCTCTACGTGGCGATGGACCGCGCCGGCCGCCCGCTACGGGAGGCCAGCGCCGACCTCGGCGCGAACCGGGTGCGCACGTTCCTGCAGGTGACCCTGCCGCTGGCCGCGCCGGGGATCGCCTCGGGCTGTCTGCTGGTGTTCATCCCGCTGATGGGCGACTACGTCACGGCGTCGGTGCTCGGCGGGGCTCAGGGCAACATGGTCGGCCAGCTGGTCGCGAGCCAGTTCAACACCGCGCAGAACTGGGCGCTCGGTTCCGCGATGGCCGTGCTGCTGATGCTGTTCATCGCCGCCGCGGTCGTCATCGTCGGCGGGCTGGCCCTGCTGATCCGTCTCGTGGTGCGCCGATCGCGCCGCGTCGACCTGGGAGGTGCCGCATGACCGGGACGACGATCGAGCGCCCGGCGCCGCGGCGCCGACGCCGCGACGGCGTCGCGATCGGGCTGACCGTGTGGGGCGTGCTGGTCTTCGCCTTCCTGTTCCTGCCGATCCTGGTGATGCTCGTCTACTCCTTCAACACCGGGCGGCTACTCGCCACCTGGCAGGGCTTCGGCTTCGACGCCTACGCGAACGCCTGGGCGAATCCCGTCATCCGGGCGTCGGTGGTCACCTCGCTGCAGGCCGCGGTCGGCGCCGCGGTGGTCTCGACCCTCCTCGGCACGCTGGGCGGCCTCGCGCTCGCCCGCGCGGCCCGGAAGGCTCCGTGGGTGCTCTGGGCGACCCTGCTGCTGACGATCACCCTGTTCACGCCCGAGATCGTCGATGCGATCTCGATGCTCCCGTGGTTCGTCAGCCTGGGCACCGACTTCGGGATCGGAGTGTTCAGCAACGGCATGGTTCGCCTGATCGTGTCGCACGCCGTCCTCTCGGTGGCCGTCGTCACGTTCATCGTGCGCGCCCGGATGCAGGGCATGGACGAGTCGCTGGAGGAGGCCGCCGCCGACCTCTACGCTCCGCCGCTCAAGCGCTTCTGGCAGATCACCCTCCCGGTGGCGAGCCCGGCGATCTGGGCGGGAGCGCTGATGTCGTTCACGCTGAGCCTCGACAACACGATCGTGTCGAGCTTCGTGCAGGTGCCGGGCGCGACGCCGTGGCCGGTGTACATCTTCAGCTCGCTGCGCGTCGGGCTCCGCCCGGAGATCGCCGCGGTCTCGGCGGTGATGTTCGTGCTCACCCTCGTGGCGCTCGCGGTCGTGGCCCTGGTGCTGCGAAAGAGCGGAGCCTCCACCGAAGAGATGGCGAAGACGTTGGCGAGCGCATGAGCGCCGCGCAGGACGAAGCGAGGAGGACGATGGACATCCTGAACGAGACCACGACCGTGCCGGCGCTGGGCCTGCCGCTCCGGCCCGTCGAAGGCGACGAGCTGACCGGCCTGGCCGAGCTCGGGCGCTTCGGCGGGCTGGAGGTCGGCGTGTGGCAGATGGCGCCGGGCACGGCCTCCGATGTGGAGGCCGACGAGCTGTTCGTGGTGATCGCGGGCCGGGCCGTCGTCGACTTCCCCGACACAGGGCGCCGGCTCGAGCTCGGCGTCGGCGACGTGGCCCGGCTGACCGCCGGCGACCGCACGGTCTGGACGGTGCATGAGACCCTGCGGAAGGTCTACCTGACGCCGTGACCTCCGCGGCGGGTGGAGGGCCGGCTCAGCCCCGCACCCGCCGGGCCAGCACCGCAGCGTGCAAGGCGCCGATGGTCTCGCCGTCGTCCAGATCGAGGCTCAGCAGGTCTTCGATGAGCGCGAGCCGCTGGTAGAAGACCGAGCGCGAGAGATGGCTCGCCGCCGCCGCGCGGGTCCGGTTTCCCGGGTGGCTCAAGTACGCCCGCAGCACCTCCACGAGATCGCCGTCGTTGGCGAGGTCGTACTCGATCAGCGGGCGCAGCATCCGCTCGGCGTACTCCTGGAGGCGGGGGTCGTCGCCGAAGGCGGTGACCAGGCGCAGCAGCGGGCGGCTCTCGGCGCGCTGCACGACGGCGTGGCGGCCGCGTCCGCCGGCGCCGCGCCCGCTCAGCTCGACAGCCTCCTCGACCGACGAGAGCAGCCCAGGGATGCCCCGCGCGTCCGACCCGACGCCGACGACAGCGGCGTCCCCGCTCGCGAGCGCATCGGCGACAGCGTCCGCCGCGGGGCGTCCCGTGCGCGCCGACACCGCCACCACCAGCAGACCGGGCGACGACGGGTGCGCCGCCGCGATGGCCTGGGCGCCGGCGGCCGTCGCGGCCTCCACGGCCCGAGCGACCGCGTCGCGCTCGAGGCGTCCGGAGCGACTGCGGACGACGACGCCCGCGAGGGCGCGCCCGGCGACCGGGAACCCGGCGGCCTCGAACCGTGCGGCCATCCCGCCGTCGCGCGCGAACCGACGACCGAGGAGCGCCGTGAGCAGGGCGTCGTGGCTGCGCCGGATCCACTCGTCGTCGTCGCGGTCGGCGAGGCGGCTGAGAGCGAGCGCCACGGCCGCCTGCTCGAGCACGCTCGACCGGCCGGCGGGGTGCGGTTCGCCGGGCAGCGCGACGAGGTGCCCCCAGCGCATCCCGCGCGCCTCCACCGGCGTCATCGTCCAGCCGGGCTCGCCCGCGCCGCGGTGGGCCGCCCGGGAGCGCTGCTCCCAGCGTTCCAGCTCGGCTTCGCCGTCGCCCACGTTCTCGGCGACGAGCACCTGGTGGCCGGTGCCCTCCAGGACGACCGGGCAGGCGAGCGCGCGTGCCGCCTGCGCGACGATGAAATCGGCGGGGCTGCCGCGCAGGCTCAGGCCGGTGAAGAGCTCGCGGATCTCGTCGCGTGCCCGCAACGCGACCGTCTGGTCGTCGATGATGCGGGCGTGCACCGCCTCGGTGATGGCGACGAACCGCGCCTCGCGGTGCAGCACGACGAACGGGAGGCCGGCGGCGCGGAACTCCTCGACAAGCGGCGCGGGAGCGACCGGTGTGCGGTCGCCCAGCTCCAGCACGAGGCCCGCGATCTCGGCCTCCGCGAGCTCGCGGCCGAGGCTGCGCAGCCCGCGGGCGTCGCGCGGCCAGCCGAGGCCCGTCGCGAGCAGCAGTTCGCCGCCGGAGACGAGCCGGGCGACGTCCACCGTCTCGGCGACGTGCACCCAGCGCACCAGGACGTCGAGGCCGCCCTCGCCGGCCAGCACCTCGGGAAGGGCGTCCGCCATCGGGTCCATCCGGAGGATCTCCCGGACCGTCGGGAGGAGCATCCGCTCGCCTCCCGGACGAAATGTACTGTCTTGCCCGAACGCCCGACGATCTGGCATCACCGATCGCTCCTCCGCTCTGTGATCATGGGGATTGCAAGCCTACTTCCCCGTCGGGCATTCCGTCCGGCTCTGCACTTCCAGGAGGACCCCGTGGCCCTGATCCGCCACTTCGTGAACGGCGAGGAGGCCGGCGAGCCGGCACGCCTCGGACCGGTCTTCGATCCCGCAACCGGCATCCGCCAGCACGACGTCGCGCTGGCCAGCGCCGCCGAGACCGAGGCAGCGATCGCCGCGGCGAAGGCCGCCTTGCCGGGGTGGCGCGCCACGAGCCTCACCAAGCGCGCCGACGTGCTCTTCCGGCTCCGCCACCTCCTCACCGAGCGCCGCAGCGAGCTGGCCGCCATCGTGACGAGCGAGCACGGCAAGGTGCTCTCCGACGCCGCGGGCGAGATCGGCCGCGGGCTCGAGAACGTCGAGTTCGCCTCAGGCCTGATCGACAAGCTCAAGGGCGAGTACAGCGAGCAGGTCTCCACCGGCATCGACGTGCACAGCGTCAAGCAGCCGGTCGGCGTCGTCGCGTGCATCACCCCGTTCAACTTCCCGGTGATGGTCCCGCTGTGGATGGTCGCGAGCGCCATCGCCTGCGGCAACACGGTCGTGCTGAAGCCGAGCGAGAAGGATCCGTCGGCCTCCGTCTACCTCGCCAAGCTCTTCGCCGAGGCCGGACTCCCCGCGGGCGTGCTCAACGTCGTCCACGGCGACAAGGAGGCCGTCGACACGCTGCTCGACTCCCCCGACGTCGCGGCCGTCTCGTTCGTCGGCTCGACGCCGATCGCGCGGTCGATCTACCAGCGCGCCAGCGCGAACGGCAAGCGGGTGCAGGCCCTGGGCGGCGCCAAGAACCACATGGTGGTGCTCGAGGACGCCGACATCGAAGCCGCTGCCGACGCCGCCGTCTCCGCCGCTTACGGCTCGGCGGGCGAGCGCTGCATGGCGGTCAGTGTGCTCGTCGCGGTCGGCGAGGCGGGAGACAAGCTCGTCCCCGCGATCCAGCGACGCCTCGGCGGGCTCGCGATCGGCCCCGGCACCGACCCGGCCAGCGAGATGGGCCCGCTCATCACCCGCGAGCACCGCGACAAGGTCGCCTCCTACGTCGCGAAGGCCGCAGCAGAGGGCGCGACCGTCGTCGTCGACGGCACGGCGCAGCAGTTCGACGGCGACGGGTTCTTCGTCGGCGTCAGCCTGATCGACGACGTCGAGCCCGGCATGGCCGTCTACGACGACGAGATCTTCGGCCCGGTGCTCTCGGTCGTGCGCGTCGACACCTTCGACGAGGCCGTCGCCCTGATCAACGCGAACCCGTACGGCAACGGCGTCGCCCTCTTCACCCGCGACGGCGGCGCCGCCCGCCAGTTCGAGTTCGAGATCGAGGTGGGCATGGTCGGCATCAACGTGCCGATCCCCGTGCCGGTGGGCGCCTACTCGTTCGGCGGATGGAAGAACTCGCTGTTCGGCGACTCGCACATCTACGGTCCCGAGTCGTTCCACTTCTACACGCGCAGCAAGGTCGTGACCACGCGCTGGCCCGACCCGGTGCACTCGAAGATCGAGCTCGCCTTCCCGGGCAACTCCTGATCCGTAGACGGCTCGATCAGCAGGAAGGGACTTTCACATGACCGACACCATCACTACCTCCGCCGGCACGGCCGCCCGCACGGGATTCACCGACCGCCGCGGCGTCGAGCACGCCTTCGGCGACGCGGACGCCGAGACCCAGGTGCGCAGCGACGACCGCAGCCACGTCTTCCACTCGTGGAGCGCGCAGGCGCAGATCGATCCGCTGCCGATCGCCGCGGGCGAAGGCTCGACGTTCTGGGACTACCAGGGCAACGCGTACCTCGACTTCAGCTCGCAGCTGGTCAACCTCAACCTGGGTCATCAGCACCCCGACCTGGTCGCCGCCATCCAGCAGCAGGCCGGCCGACTCGCGACCATCCAGCCCTCGATGGCGAACGACGTGCGCGGCGAGCTCGCCCGCCGCATCGCCCGAGTCGCGCCGGGAACACTGAACAAGGTGTTCTTCACCAATGGCGGGGCCGACGCCAATGAGTACGCCGTGCGCATGGCGCGACGGGTCACGGGTCGCCGCAAGGTTCTGTCGATGTACCGCTCCTACCACGGCGGCACCGCGACGGCCATCTCGCTCACGGGCGATCCGCGTCGCTGGGCCAACGAGCCGAGCGACTCGTCGGTCGCCCACTTCTTCGGGCCGTACCTCTACCGCTCGGCGTTCCACTCCTCCACCCCGGAGGAGGAGACGCAGCGCGCCCTCGAGCACCTCGAGAACGTCATCGTGCTGGAGGGCGCGGCCACGGTCGCCGCGATCATCATCGAGACGATCGTGGGAACCAACGGCGTGCTCGTGCCGCCGCCCGGCTACCTGGCCGGCGTGCGCGCGCTCTGCGACAAGTACGGGATCGTCTACATCGCCGACGAGGTGATGGTCGGTTTCGGCCGCGTGGGCGAGTGGTTCGCCGTCGACGCGTTCGACGTCGTCCCCGATCTCATCACCTTCGCCAAGGGCGTCAACTCGGGGTACGTCCCGCTCGGCGGCGTGGTCATCTCCGACGCGATCGCCTCGTTCTTCGACGACGTGTCCTTCCCGGGCGGCCTCACCTACTCGGGCCATCCGCTGGCGTGCGCCGCGGGCGTGGCGACGTTCGACGTGTTCGAGCGCGACGGCATCCTGGAGCGCGTGCGCGACCTCGGCGAGCGCGTCGTCGAACCCGAGATCACCGCCTGGCTCGACCGGCACCCTTCGCTCGGCGAGGTCCGCGGCCGCGGGCTGTTCTGGGCGCTCGAGCTGGTGCGCGACCGCCAGACGCGGGAGCCGCTGGTTCCGTTCAACGCCGCCGGCGCCGACGCCGCACCGATGGGCGCCGTCGCTGCGGCGTGCAAGGCGGCGGGTGTCTGGCCGTTCACGCACTTCAACCGCATCCACATCGCTCCACCGCTGATCATCGACGAGAGCGAGCTGCGCCACGGTCTCGCCGCAATCGACGCCGCCCTCACCGTCGCCGACGGCTACGTGAACTGATCAGGCGTGGCGAACGGAGGAGCCCTGCCCCGCCACACCGCGCTCCGGCGACCTGCGGAGGAGATCGGGGCGCACCTCGCCCCGATCTCCTCCGTTGTCGACATGGCGTCTGTCGACATGGCGTGTGGGGCCGCGCCCTCACCCCGGGCTATCGTGGCTGTATGAGCGAACCCGGGGACGGCCGCGTCGCGGTCTATATCGACTTCGACAACATCGTCATCTCGCGGTACGACCAGGTGCACGGCCGCGGTCAATTCATGCGCGACCGGCAGAAGTCGGGAACGCAGCCCAAGCCCGCGTTCGTGGCGAAGCTGGCCGAGGCGCGCGTCGACCTCGGCGCCGTCATCGACTTCGCGTCGTCCTTCGGCACCCTCGTGCTCACCAGGGCGTACGCGGACTGGTCCGCCGCCGTCAACGCGGAGTACCGCGGACAGCTCGTCGGCCGGGCCGTGGACCTGGTTCAGCTCTTCCCCGCAGCGGCGTACGCGAAGAACGGCGCCGACATCCGGCTCGCGGTCGACGCGGTAGAGGATCTCTTCCGGCTGCCTGAGCTCACGCACGTCGTCATCGTCGCGGGCGACTCGGACTACGTCCCGCTGGCCCAGCGGATCAAGCGCCTGGGGCGCTATGTCATCGGCATCGGAGTCGCGGGCTCGACGGCCCGCTCGCTCGCCGCGGCCTGCGACGAGTTCGTCAGCTACGACGACCTCCCGGGCGTCGCACGCGACGAGGCGGCGACCGACGCCGCCGAGGCGATCCTGCCGGCAGAACAGCCGTCTGCAGACAGCGACACCGACGCCGCGGATCAGCCCGCGGCGAGCGCCTCGGCCACCACTCGACGCCGCCGCGGTGCCGCAGCCGAGCCTGCTGAGAATGCCGAGCCCGATGAGACCGCCGAGCCCGATGAGAACGGTGCGGCGGCCGGCCCGGAGAAACGTCCCGCCCGCAAGCGAAAGACGGCCGCGCCGGAGCCGGAGCCCGAGGACGAGGACGAGCCCGCCGAGGATCCCCAGATCGTCGCCACACGACTGCTCGCCCGCGCGATGCAGCTCGGCCACGAGAAGGACGATGCCGAGTGGTTGCACAGCTCGTCGGTCAAGGGGCAGATGAAGCGCATGGACCCGTCGTTCAGCGAGAAGGCGCTCGGGTTCCGCTCGTTCAGCGACTTCATCAAGTCCCGCAGCACACTCGTCGAACTGGACGACAGCTCGACCGCCCAGATGCTGCGGCTGGCGCCGACGCGGTCGCGGCGTGTTCGCCACAGCGGCAAGGCGACGGACACCGTGTCGGCCTCATGAGCGGGCAGGCCGCTGCCGCGGAGCCGCCCGTACGGCGCGACCGCGGGCGCCGGCCCGGAGTGGTGACGGCCGTCGCCGTGCTCTGCTGGGTCGTCGGCGGAGTGGAACTCGTGCTCAGCATCCTGGTTCTGGTGCTGGCGGCGATCCCCGGCGCCCTCCCCTCGGCGCAGGCCGGAAGCCTGCTCGCGTCGTCCATCGGCTACCTCGTCGTCGCACTCGCCTACCTCGCGGTCGGTTTCGGCGTCTTCCGCGGCGTCGACGTCGCGCGAGTCATCGTGCTGCTCGCGAGCCTGATCCATCTGGCCGTCGGCCTCTACACCGCGCTCACCAGCGAGCCGATCGCGGGCATCCTCTCCATGGGGCTCGCGATCGCGATCGCGCTCCCCCTGTGGATCGGCCGCGGCGCCGCGTGGTTCGACGCGCGGCGCACGCCACGACCCTGACCACACGATCCTGACCTCCACGACCCTGCCCTCCACGATCCTGACCTCCACGATCCGGGCCCGCACGATCCGAAGGCGGCGCACAGGATCCACGCGTTGACTATCGCCATGGCACGCGTGTGGATGGCAGAGCAGTGGGGTTCCCCCGACACCTGGAGCTTCGTGGAGCGGGAGGTTCCCCGCCCGGAGCGGGGAGAGGTCACCATCCGCGTTCACGCGGCGGGGGTCAACCCGGCCGACTACAAGCATGTCGCGAGCCCGCGTCCCGGCCTCGACCTCCCCGTGCCGATCGGTTACGAGGTCGCCGGCGAGCTCGTGGACCTCGGCCCGGACACCGAGATCGCCTCCGGCGGCGGCGCGATCGGAGACGCCGTGGTCGCCTTCCGCATCCAGGGCGGCTACGCCAGCGAGGTCACGGTTCCGGCCTCCGCCGTGTTCGCGAAACCCGCGAGCCTCTCTGACGAGGAGGCCGCGAACCTGCTCCTCGCCGGGTCGACCGCCGCGCAGATGCTCGACGTGACGCACGTGGGTGCCGGAGACACCATCCTCGTGCACGGCGCCTCGGGCGCGGTCGGCGTGAGCATCCTGCAGCAGGCCGCCGAGCTCGACGCTCGCGTCATCGGCACCGCGAGCGAAGGCAGCTTCGCACGGGTGCGCCGTTTCGGCGGCCACCCCGTCGCCTACGGCCCCGGACTCGCCGACCGGGTGCGCACGGAGGCGGACGGACCGATCGCCGCCGCGCTCGACACGGTCGGCACCGAGGAGGCGGTGGACGTCTCGCTCGAGCTCGTGCCGGAGCGCGACCGCATCGTCACCATCGTCGCCTCCGACCGTGCGAAGGCCGAGGGCTTCCACGCAGTCGCCGGCGCGCAGCCCGAGAGCGCCGCGTTCCGCGATGCGGTGCGTCCACGCCTTCTTCAGCTCGCGGCCGAGGGCCGCCTCCAGGTGCCGATCGCCCGCACCTACCCATTGGCCGACGCGCCCGAGGCTCTCCGCTTCCTGGCGGAGGGCCACCCCGGAGGGAAGATCGCGTTGCTGCCGTAGCTGCGGCTTCGCCGACCGCGCCTAGTGGTGGAACGGCACCCGCGCCGGCCCCGGCATCGGCGCCTGCAGCTCGTCCAGCTCGTGGACGGCGGCGGTGATCGCCTCCACCAGTCCGCCCGCCAGGTCGCGGCTGAGCCCGTTGCGGATCACCGCGCGCTGCACCGTCACCTCCGTCAGGGCCTCCGGCATCGGGTAGGCCGGCACCAGCCAGCCGCGCGAGCGCAGCCGCGCCGACAGGTCGTACAGCGTCCACGGTGCGCCATGGTCGGCCTTCAGCTGCCAGGCGGTGACCGGGATGTCGGAGCCGTCCGTCCAGATGTCGAGGTGGGGCAGGGCGGCCACCTGATCGGCCAGGTAGCGCGCCACATCGCGGGAGGCCGTTTGCACACGGCGGTAGCCGTCGAAGCCGAGCCGCAGGAACTGGTAGTACTGCAGCAGCACCTGCGCTCCGGGCCGTGAGAAGTTGAGCGCGAACGTCGGCATCTCGCCGCCGAGGTAGCTGACCCGGAAGACGAGGTCGTCGGGCAGCAGGTCGGCCTCCCGCCAGACCACCCAACCGATCCCCGGGTACACGAGACCGTACTTGTGGCCCGAGGTGTTGATGGAGGCCACCCGCTCCAGACGGAAGTCCCACTCGAGCTCCGGCTGCAGGAACGGCGCCACCATCGCACCCGAGGCCCCGTCGACGTGGATGGGCACGTCGTTCCCCGTGCGTGCCTGGATGACGTCGAGGGCGTCGCTGATCGCCTTCACCGGCTCGTACCGGCCGGTGTAGGTCACCCCCATGATCGCAACCACCCCGATCGTGTTCTCGTCGACGTAGCCGTCGAGCTGCGAGCCCTCCAGGGTCGGATGCTCCACCGAGATCGGCACGAACCGCGGTTCGACCTCGAAGTAGTTGCAGAACTTCTCCCAGCAGACCTGTACGGCCGCGCTCATCACCAGGTTGGGCTTCTCGGTCGAGAGTCCGGCCGCGCGCCGCCGATGCTGCCACCGCCGCTTGAGGGCGAGGCCGCCGAGCATGCAGGCCTCCGACGACCCGATGGTGGAGGTCCCGATGGAGCGATCGGGCTGGGGCGCGTTCCACAGTCCGGCGAGCATCCGCCAGCACCGCGTCTCGATCGCGGCGGTCTGCGGGTACTCGTCTTTGTCGACGATGTTCTTGTCGACCGCCTCGGCGTAAAGGCGCCCGGCCTGGTCCTCCATCCAGGTGCCGACGAAGGTGGCGAGGTTCAACCGCGCGTTGCCGTCGAGCATGGCTTCGTCGTGGACGACCTGGAACGCCGTCTCGGGGAGCGACTCGCCCGCCGGAAGCTCGAACCGCGGGAACTCGGTCGCCTCCCCGGCCCGGGAGAACAGCGGATTGAGGCCGACGGCCTCGTCGGGAGACTCATAGCCCTGTCGCATGAGGCGAGCTAATCATGGACGGCGGCGGAACACGAGCATCGTCTGAGAACGCTCATCCACCCGGGCGCACGTCTCTCCCCAACGCTCACGGCCGCGCCGCAAGTGCTCCTCGCCGGTCGCTCATTCGACCTGCAGCTGCGTCCGCGCGGGCGACGGGCAGATGAGGAAGGCGTGACCGTGGTCGCGCTCCATCGTGTGCTCGTCGATCCGGCGGCTGCAGAGCGGGCACGTCGCGGCTTCCGTCCTCGGTGCCTCCTGGCCGTACGGGCCGAGAGGAGGCGGGCCGAGGACCGGGAGCAGCTTCGCGTCCAGCCATTCGGCCGCACGCTCGGCGCGATTGCCGCGCCGGCGCTCCACTTTGTCCATGCTTCGATGGTAGGCCGGTCGTCGCCTTCCGACGGTGCACACAGTGGGCGCTCAGACCGCTCGAATGCTCCCGCTAGCATCGGGGGATGCGCGCTGTTCCCGAGACCCTCGACGCCGACGTGGTGGCCGCCATCGACCGGCGCCTCGCCCACGTGTGCGAGGAGCACGGCGTGACCATTCCGCTGGCGGTGGAGAGCGGGAGCCGCGCGTGGGGCTTCCCGTCGCCGGACAGCGACTACGACGCCCGGTTCCTGTTCCTCCGGCCGGTCGATGATTATCTCCGGCTGACCCCGCTGCGCGACGTGGTGGAGACTCCGCTGGACGCCGTCTTCGACGTCAACGGCTGGGATGTGCGCAAAGCGCTCGGCCTGCTGGTGCGCGGAAACGCCACAGTGACCGAATGGCTGCGCTCGCCCATCGTGTACGGAGGCGATCCGGCGTTCGTGGGCGGCATGCTGGAACTCGCCGACCGCATCCTGGACCGCGAGCGGGTGCTCGACCACTACCTTCACATCGGCCGACGGCACCTGGCCGACTCGGGCGGCAAGCTCAAAAGATTCTTCTACGCCCTCCGGCCTGCCGCCACGCTGCGGTGGCTCCGCGTGCACCCCGGCAACGCCGTGGCGCCGATGGACCTGCCGACGCTCATGGCGCAGAACGATGCTCCCGCCGACGTGGCGGAGGCGATCTCGGAGCTCATCGAACTGAAAGCGGTCACGCGCGAGCTCGGCACCGGGGAGCCTCCGCTGCTCCTTCGGACGTTCGTCGAGAGCGAGCTCATCATCGCGGAGGAACGACAGGCAGCGCCGCGATCGGATCTCACAGCCGCCTCACGGGAGGCCGACGACTATTTCCGCGGGCTCGTCCTGCGCTGACCGCGCCGCCTCAGTGGTCCGTGAACTCGCCGCTCTCCGCGGCGTCCTCCGGCATGATGACCATCCCGCCGGTGCGCTGGCTGGTCTGCAGCAGCGCCTCCATCCAGCGATCGTTGAGGGCGGGAGGCCGGCTGCCGCTGAACACGAACGCCAGAGGCACCTCCCGGCTGATCCAGAGGCTCATGCGGCCTCCGCCCTGCTCGGCCGGGATCTCCCAGTTCAGCAGGAAGCTCTCGTGGCGGCGCAGTTTCGTCACCAGGGCGATCTTGACGTGGGAGAGCGTGCGGTCGTCGAACTCGTACTCGCGGTTGGTGCCGTAGATCAGCGTGCCCATGTCACTCGGCCTGACGCTTGGGGCGGGACTCCCGGTACGTCCCCTCGGGGACTTCCTCGCGGATCTCCGCGCGCAGCTCGTCGTCGAGCATGAGGCCGCCGTTGCCGTTCGCCTTCTCGGTGAGGATCGAGAGCCACTCCCGGTTGAGTTCGGGCAGCTTCGGGTGCGCGAACACGAACTGGACGCTGATGGAGGGGTCGAGCCAGATCGACCGCAAGGTGGGCTCCGCGCCGGCCGTGCGGTCGGCCCAGAGAAGCAGGAACCCTTCTCGCCGGCGCAGCTTGGTGGCGATCACCGCCTGCAGATGTGCGAGCACCCGGTCGTCGAACGTGAAGCCGTCGGCTCCGTCGTAGATCAGCGTTCCCATCGCATCCTCTCCAGTTCACACTTTCGCCGTCCTCCCGCGCGCCGTCAAGTCATCGCGGCCGCCCGGCGTAAAGTCCGGCCATGGACGCTCTCACGCGAACCATCAAAGCGGCACTTCTGTACGAGGACGGCCGCACCCTGGACAGTGTCGTGGTCGTGCCTCTGATCGGAGGCTGTCCACCCGGCGAGATCCGGGTCACCACCACGTTCGCGGGCGCGCTCGCCTACGACGTGTACGAACTTGACGACGACGAGGAGTTCTCGTCGATGCCCGCGTACCCGTACCGGTCGACCATCCCGCTCACCACGGCCGATCTGGCCGAGTGACGCTGCCGACCGAGCCGCGATAGCACCCGCCGACGGCGCCTCCGCGCCCGCGTAAGGTGGTCAGGTGACCGACGCCCCCTCCCCCGCCCGCGCCGGCTGGGCGGTGGCGGCACTCAGCCTCGGCACCCTGCTGAACCCGCTCAATTCGTCGATGATCGCCGTCGCGCTGGTGCCGTTGCAGCGCGACTTCCAGGTGAGCGTCACGACGGTGACCTGGGTCGTCACGTCGTTCTACCTCGCCTCCGCCGCGGGGCAGCCGCTCATGGGCCGGTTCGCCGATCGGTTCGGGCCGCGCCGGCTGTTCCTGTTCGGGATGCTGGTCGTCGCGCTCGCCTGCGCCGCGACCCCGTTCGCGACGTCGTTCGCCGCCGTGTGCGCGGGACGCGTCGCGCTCGCCATCGGCACGGCCACGGCCTTCCCGTCGGCCATCGCGATGCTGCGCACGGTCGCGGCACGGAGCACGGTCGGGACGCCGCGGCTGCTGGGCCGCATCCAGATCGCCAACACGTCCGGTGCCGCGATCGGCCCGGTGCTCGGCGGAGCGCTGGTGACGTTCCTCGGCTGGCAGGCCATCTTCTGGGTCAACGTGCCGCTCGCCGCACTCGCCTTCGTGGGCGTGACCGTGTTCGCGCCGCACGACGCCGCGCGTGAGCGTGTGCCGCTGAAGCGAACGGTCGCCGAGTCCGACGTGCCCGGCATCCTGCTCTTCGTCGCGACCCTCACGGCGCTCCTGGTCTTCCTGCTCGACCTGCGTCCGCAGCCGCTGTGGTGGCTGCTGCCGGTGGTGCCGATCGCCGCGGCGCTCTTCGTGTGGCGCGAGCTGCGCACCCGGCATCCGTTCCTCGACCTCCGACTGCTCGCGGCGAACCGGAGGCTGCTGATGGTCTACCTCTGCTTCGCGGTGTTCAACGTGGTCTACTACTCCGCGTTCTTCGGCCTCCCCCAGTACCTGCAGGAGCACGGCGGTTACTCGGCCGGCGTGACCGGGCTGCTGATGTTCCCGCTCGCCGCGGTGACCGTGGCGGTCACCCCGCTGGCGGCGCGGGCGATCGAGGGGGTCGGGCTGCGACCGACTCTGCTGGCCGGCGCCTCGGCGCTGATAATCGGCGCCGTGCTGCTCGGGTTCGCCGCCGCGACGACGACACCGTGGGTCGTGCTGCTGCTGACCGCAGCGCTGGGCATCCCGTACTGCGTGGTGAGCATCGCGATGAACCAGGCGCTCTACTCGGCCGCCCGCCCGCAGGACGCGGGGGTCGCCGCGGGGATATTCCAGACCTCCCGTTACGTCGGTGCGATCGTGGCCACGACGGTCCTCGGCCTGCTCTTCAGCACGGGGACGACGGCCGGCAGCTGGCTCGCCGTCGTCGCCGTGGCCAGCACCCTCGCGGTCGTGCACCTGTGCCTGCTGGTGTTCGTGCGACCTCGTGGCCGGGCCGGGGGTGCCACGGAGGTCGCACCCTCCTAGACTCCCGCCCATGAGCGTGTGGCTGGGCACGGGAACGCTGGTGGACCAGCTGCTGCTGCTCCTGCTCGCGTTCGTGCTCTCCGCGATCATCGGCGTCGAACGCGAACGCCAGTTCAAGAGCGCGGGATTGCGCACCCACATCCTGGTCGGGCTGGGCTCCGCGCTGTTCACCCTGGTGTCGGCCTACGGCTTCGTGTCTCTCGGCCTGGGCGCGGTCGACCCCTCCCGGATCGCCGCGCAGGTGGTCACCGGCATCGGCTTCGTGGGGGCCGGCGTCATCTTCGTCAACCGGGGCAACGTCGTCGGGCTGACCACGGCGGCCTCGATCTGGGTGACGGCCGCGGTCGGAATGGCGTGCGCCGCCGGTCTGCCCCTGCTCGCCGTCGCCGGCACCATGCTGCACCTGCTCGCGGTGGGCACCCTGCCGACGGCCGAGCGGCTCATGCGGAGACGGTCGGAGAACCGGCTGTTGGTGCGGGTCGGCCCCGCCGGCGACCAGCTCGGCGCCGTGCTCGATCGTCTCGCCACGGCGCACGTGCACACGCGCGTGGACGACGTGCGTCGACGCTCCGATCGCGACCTCGAGCTCACCGTGCACGTGCGCGGCAAGCAGAAGGACTCCGATCGGCTGCTCGCGGAACTGGGCGCGATCGACGGCGTGGTGAGCGTGACCTCAGGACAGATCCGAGGCTGACGCAGGCAGTTCCGGGGCTGACGCAGGCCCGACCCGCACGCAGCAGCCGCCCGCCAGCGGCTCCAGCCACGTCTCGCGGGGATCGCTCGCGCCCGCGCTGAGCGCCGCCACATACGCCACGTTGGCCGAGCAGATCACGTCGGTGTGACGGCTCGACAGCCGGTGGAACGGGCAGTTGGCGAGCACGAAGCCGCCCCGGTCGTCGTCGACCGGCTCGTAGCCGAGGTCGCCGAGGGTGCCGTCCAGGGGCCGGGTCGCATCGCTACGCCGCGCTCCGCTCTCGGCCGCGACACTCAGCAGGCACTCCCGCACCGGTCGCCCCGAGCTGTCCGAGAGCTCGACGGCGCTCGCGAGCAGCTCGCCGGCCAGGTCATAGCGGCGGGGCGGGACGGCGGCCGCGAACTCGTCGCAGGCGAGGGAGTAGAACTTCGCGGGGCGTCCCGAGCCCGGGCCGCGCTTGTCGCCGCGGTGCCTGAACTCCGCGACCAGCACACCGGAGTCCACCAGCTTCTCGAGGTGGAACGCCACCGTGGCACGCGGAAGTCCCACGCGCTCGGCGAGCTCGTCGCGTCCCTGCGGTTCGCCGGCAGTCTCCAGGAGGCGCACCAGTGCCCGACGCGCGGGGTCGGCAAGCGCCGCGACAGCGGTCAGATCGTCGTCGGTCATGCCTCCATCCTAACTCTAAAAAACTAATTCTTGACAATAGAAGAAGTGCGTACGTACTCTCGCGCTATAGCCGGAACTGCGAGGAGGACACGATGTCGCTGACGACAGAGTCCCACGAGGACCACCCACCGCTCCACCCGATCCATGACCCGTTGCCCGGACCCTGGACGGGTGCCATCGACCGGCCACGCGCCGAGGCCGCGATCGCCGAGCTCCTGAGCGCACTCGGGCGCGACACCGCCGACCCACAACTGGCCGACACCCCACGGCGCGTGGCCGCGGCCTTCGCGGAAATGCTCGACGGTCCCCCGCTGCGGCCCACCACCTTTCCGAACGACGAGGAGTACGACGACCTGGTCCTGGTGCGCAACATCCCATTCACCTCGCTGTGCGCCCACCATCTGCTGCCGTTCCGCGGCGTCGCCCATGTCGGCTATCTCCCGGGCGATCGGCTGCTCGGCCTGTCGAAACTCGCCCGTGCCGTCGAGTACTTCTCGCGCGACCTGCAACTGCAGGAGCGCCTGACCGTTCAGGTCGCCGACTGGCTCGATAGCGAGCTGGAGCCGCGCGGCGTCGGCGTCGTGCTGGAGGCCGAGCACCTCTGCATGGCCGTGCGCGGCGTGCGCGCTCCCGGAGCACTGACCCGGACGTCGAGGTTTACGGGCGAACTGGCGGGCTCGGGCGCCCGCCGGTTCGACGACGGCCGCCGCGCGTTCTCGGACGGGAGGGCCGAACGATGAGCGCGCCGTCCGAGATCGCGATCGTCGGCGCCTCCCTCGCCGGAGCGACCGCGGCGACCACCCTGCGAGAGCGCGGATTCGACGGAGTCATCCGGCTGTTCGGCGCCGAGAGCCACCTGCCCTACATCCGGCCGCCGCTCTCCAAAGGCTTCCTCGCCGGCACCGCCGACCGCTCCTCGATCGACGTGCACGAGGAAGCCTGGTATCGCGACAACGACATCGACCTCCACCTCGGCACACGCATCGCCCGGCTCGATCCGACGGCCGAGACGGTGACCGACACCGACGGGGTATCCCATCGCTTCGACCGCGCCCTGCTGGCGACCGGCTCCGTGCCGCGGCAGCTGCCGATCCGGGGCGCCGACCTCGACGGCGTGCTGTCGCTGCGCACCCTCGACGACAGCGAGCGCCTGCGCGAGTTCATCGCCGCAGGCGGGCGCCAGGTCGTGCTGATCGGCTCCGGCTGGATCGGAATGGAGGTCGCGGCGACCGCTCGCACGCTCGGCAACGAGGTCACCATCCTCGAGCGCGATCCGATCCCGTTGGCGGTCGCCCTCGGCGACGAGCTGGGCGGCTGGTTCGCCGAGGTGCACAAGTCGCACGGCGTCCGCATCCGTACGCGCATTGAGGTCGACTCCATCGCCGGCGAGGGCGGACACGCCACCGGCGTGCGGCTGGGCGACGGCGAGGTGGTACCGGCCGACATCGTCATCGTCGGCGTCGGCGCGGTGCCCGTCATCGAGCTGGCCGAGCACGCCGGTCTCTCGGTCGGGAACGGTGTGCTCACCGATTCGTCGCTGCGCACGAGCGCACCGAACGTCTGGGCCGCGGGCGACATCGCGTTCGCCGTCCACCCCCTGATCGACACGCGCCTGCGCAGCGAGCACTGGGCCAACGCGATCGACGGCGGCACCACCGCCGCGCGGGCGCTCCTCGGCGAGCGCGTCGAATACTGCGCCGTGCCGTACTTCTTCACCGACCAGTTCGACGTGGGGATGGAGTACGCCGGGTTCGCACCGCTCACGAAAGGCGCCGAGGTGATTTACCGCGGCGTTCCGTCCACCGGCGAGTTCATCGCGTTCTGGGTACGGGACGAACGAGTGGTAGCCGGTATGAACGTGAACGTATGGGACGTCAACGACGACATCAAGGCGCTTGTCGCCTCGCGTGCGCCGATCCTCCGAGAGAGCCTGCGCGATCCCGACCTCCCGCTGCCGGAGCTGCTGCCCGGCGCCGAGTCGCGAACCGTGGAGGGACGGGCGGCCTCATGACCGCGATCTCCGACCTCCGCGATGCCGGGGTCAGCATCTGGCTGGATGATCTGTCACGCACAGACATCCTCTCCGGCCGGCTCGCCGAGCTGATCGCCGAGCGCGGGGTGACGGGCATCACAACCAACCCGACCATCTTCGCGACCGCGGTCGAGAAGGACCCGGCCGCGTACACGGCGCAGCTCGACGGCCTCCGTCGAGCGGGCAGCGATCCCCGCGACGCCGCACTGGAGATCGTCACGGCAGACGTCCGCGCCGCCTGCGATATCCTCCTGCCCGTGCACGAACGCTCGGGCGGCGCCGACGGCTTCGTGTCCATCGAGGTGACACCTGAAGCCGCCCACGACACCGCCGCGACCCTGGCCGAGGTCAGGAAGCTGCGCGCCCTGGTCGACCGGCCCAACCTGTTCGTGAAGATCCCGTCGACCGATGCGGGCGTCCGCGCCCTGGAGGACGCAACCGCGGAGGGCGCCTCAATCAACATGACGCTGCTGTTCGGGCTAGACCGCTACCGGCAGGTGCGGGAGGCATACCGGACCGGGCTCGCCCGCGCGGTCGAGGCGGGGATCGATCCCCGCGGCATCCGATCCGTGGCGTCGTTCTTCGTGTCCCGGGTCGACGTGGCTGTCGATCGGCGGCTGGACCCAATCGGCGGTCCGGCCGCGGCCGGACTTCGCGGGCTCGCCGCCGTCGCCAACGCGCGGCTGGCGTACGCCGCCTACGAGGAGGCGCTGGTGCTGCCGGGTTGGCAGGCGCTGGCCGCGCGCGGCGCGCACCCGCAGCGACCGCTGTGGGCCTCTACGGGCGTGAAGGACCCGGCGATGCGCGACACCCGCTACATCGAGGATCTCGTCGCGCCCGAGGTCGTCGACACGGTGCCGTCCGCGACGCTGGAGGCCCTGCACGACCACGGGCGAATCCGACCGGACACCATCCGCGGCAGCTACGCGGAGTCGCGCGCGACGCTCGACGAGCTGGCGCGCGTCGGCGTGCCGCTGGACGAGGTCACGGCAGAACTCGAACGCGCAGGGATCGGCGCGTTCGGCGAGTCCTGGGGGCGACTGCTCGCGGCGGTCCAGGGTTGACCCGGGCCGCCGCGCGCTCAGCGCGCTAGTCGACTCCCCTCTCGGCGCTCTCCTCCTCTTCGGGAGGCTCGTCGTGGTGGGGCTCGTGATCGGCCTTGGGATAGTTGCCGCTGCGCTGGTGGGTGCTCCTCACGATCGGAGGCCTCCCCTCGCGCTGCGAGCCGACGTACGCGCCCGCGGTCTCGGTGTCGGGTCCCGGGTGCCCTTCGCCCTCGGTGTACTGACCGTGGACGGCGCGGCCTTCTGCCAGCTCGGGCTCGGCCTGGGTGTACCGGCCCTCGACCGCGTCGCGTTCCTGTGCTTCGACCATGTCGATCGCCTCCTTAGTTGCGACATCGCAATTATCCCCCGATCGCCACCCGCACGGAAGGGCGCGCACGACACTCGGAGGCGGCTCGCACCTGCGCCACAGCCACGTTCCGTGCACGGGCCCGCGATGCACGGTAGAACTAGAGGGTGAGTCATGACGACCAGCACACCGGAGACGTCGATGCGGCCCTCCAGGCGGCCGATGTGATGATGCGCGTCGCCGCGCGGTCCGTCTCGGAGGTCGAGGACATCGTCACGTCCCCGCAGCTGCGTGTGCTGGTGATGATCGCCACGCGCGGGCCGCAGACCCTCGGCAACGTCGCGACCGAATTGGGCGTGCACGCCTCCAACGCCACCCGGACGTGCGAGAAGATGGTCCGAGCCGGCCTCATCCATCGCGCGGAGGACCCCGCCGACCGTCGCTTCGTCCGCGTCGCACTGACCCCCGCGGGTGCGGAGCTCGTCGAACGCGTCATCGGCCATCGTCGCACCGCTCTCGCCGAGGTGCTCGCCGGGATGGAGCCCGACGAGCGCGGCGTCGCCGTCGCGTCGTTCCGGGCCTTCGCCCGCGCGGCCGGAGACCTGCCCGACGCGGACGGCCGGTTCACGCTGTTGCTGCCGGGAACAGCCGGCGTCTAGCGCCTCACCTCAGACGGCGGCTCCGCGCCACAGCGCGCGCACGGTCCGGGCGCCTCGCGGAACGCGCCGCACTCGGGGCACACGGAGGCGAGCCAGCAAGCGGCGTCGCCGCCCTCCTCCCACTCCGCCTCGACCCGTTCCGGAGGCGTCGTGGCCGCCGGGTCGATGTCACCCGACATCGGGTACACCCGCCGCGAGCTCGGCGAAGACGTCCGCCGCGTCGTCGAACCGCGAGATCCCCGCGCTCTGGCCCATCCAGAGCGACAGCAGCTCCGGCCGGTCGCCCTGCGCCTGCGCGGCGCGACGGAAGATCCCGGTCAGGATGTTCTGCAACGGGAAGCTCGCACCGGCGCCGCTCGCCTCGATCGCGCGCACCGCGCGGTTCGGGAGGCCACGTGCGACCCGGCCGCTCATGGCGCGGGTGAGCACGGTGTCGTTCGCCAGCGCGGTGCGGATGCGCTCGCGATGGACGGCCGGGGCAGCGGACTGCGCCGTGGCGAGGAAGACGGTGCCCGCCTGAACGGCCGACGCGCCGAGCGCGAAGGCGGCGGCCACCCCGCGTCGGTCGGCGATCCCACCTGCCGCGATCACCGGGATACCGACAGCGTCGACGACCTGCGGAATGAGCGAGAACGCGCCGACCAGGCTCCGCTCCGGCTCGAGGAGGAACGACGGCCGGTGGCCGGCGGCCTCCATCCCGGAGGCGACCACGGCGTCCACGCCTCCGGCCTCCAGAGCCCGCGCTTCGGCGACCGTCGTCGCGGCGCCGATGACGACGATCCCGCGGCGGTGCGCCTCCTCGACCGTCTCGGCCGACGGCACGCCGAACACGAAGCTGAGCACCGCCGGGCGTGCGTCGAGGGCAGCCTCCAGCTGCTCGTCGAACGACGGCAGCGGGGCGACGGGCCACTCGGGAGGCCGCACCCCGGCCTCCGCATAGAGCTCGGCCATCCCCTCGACAGCGCGGTCGAACTCGCCGCGATCGAACGCCTCGGGGTCGTGCTCGCCCCGCTCCTTGTGCGGCAGCCACAGGTTCAGGGCGAAGGGACGCTGCGTGCGCGACCGGAGCTCGTCGGCCACCGTGCGGATGCGGTCGCGGTCGAAGCCGTACAGGCCGTACGAGCCCAGGCCTCCCGCTTCGCTCACGGCTGCGGTCAGCTCGACGGACGACAGCCCGCCGAACGGGCCCAGCACCACCGGCACCTCGACTCCCAGCTGACTGGTCAGGCTCATCCGCACGTCTCCCGTTCCGGGCGATCACGCAAAGCATTCATTGCGCAATCGCAAGTGTTGGCGTACCGCCGATTATATCGGCGCGTTGCCGCCGACCAGGTGCGGTCGAGCGTTGCTCCCGGTAGCGTCGAGCTGTGGATGCAGCGGCCGACGTGGTGATCGACGTCCCGACCGCAGCCGGGCCCGGGCGATTTACCGTGGCGGCGGCGACGCAGCCGCGCGCTCTGCTCTGGCTCGGTCACGGCGCCGGCGGCGGCATCGGTGCCGTCGATCTCGCGGCGCTCGCGGCAGCCCTCCCCGCTGTCGGGATCACTGTGGCCCGGTACGAGCAGCCCTGGCGGGTCGCCGGCAAGCGCGTCGCGTCCCGGCCTCCCGCGCTCGATGCCGCCTGGATGGAGGCCGCGCCCGTCGTCGCAGAGCTCGCCGAGGGCCTGCCGGTCGTCGTCGGCGGTCGCAGCGCCGGAGCCCGGGTCGCGTGCCGCACGGCCACCGCGACGGGAGCAGCCGCGGTCATCTGCCTGGCCTTCCCGCTCCACCCGCCGGGGCGCCCCGAGGTCACCCGCCTCGACGAGCTGCTGACGCCCTCCGTCCCGGTGCTGGTGCTCCAGGGCGACCGCGACACCTTCGGCGGCGCCGACCTCCTGCGCGCCGACGTGGAGGCCGCACCCGGCGACCACGCGAACGTGCGGATCGTGACCGTCTCCGGCGCCGACCACGGGATGAAGACACTCAAGGCCTCCCCGCTCACCGCGCGCGACGTGCGCGAGCTGGTCGTGTCGACGACCGCTGCGTTCGTGGACGACGTGCTCGCGAGACCGTAGCCGTCCCCCTCTTCGACGCCCTCTCCCACCCCTCGAAAAAAATCACTATTCAGTGTTGCTATCTACTGGTACTCGGCGTTACTATCTAGTGGTAGTCAACAGCACTGAGTAGTTAGGAGGAGGTCGTGGGCAAGCAGACCACGGAGATGCTCAAGGGCACTCTCGAGGGCATCGTCCTCGCCATCCTGTCGAGCCGGGCCGCGTACGGATACGAGATCACCTCGTGGCTGCGCGACCAGGGCTTCGACGACATCGCCGAGGGCACCGTGTACGCCCTGCTCGTCCGAGTGGAGCAGCGCGGCCTCGTCGACGTGGAGAAGGTCCCCTCCGAGAAGGGACCGCCCCGCAAGGTGTACTCGCTCAACGCAGCGGGACGCGAATACCTCGAAGAATTCTGGAGGACCTGGAGCTTCCTCGCAGAACGGATCGAACAGCTCCGAGATGGAGGCAACTGAAATGGCATCGAAGTGGATCGAGCTGGTCACCGGATCGCTCGAGCAGAAGAAGCAGTACCGGCAGCTCAAGGCCCGCCTGGAGGCTCTCCCCGAGCCTTACAACGGCGTCGCCAAGGCGGTCAACCGCTACCTCATGTACAACGGCGGCATCGTCGACGGCGACACGATCATGACGATGATGGGCGACTTCGTCGACCTCTTCGAGCGTGCCGCCACCGACGGCACTCCGATCCGCGAGATCGTCGGCGACGACCCGGTCGAGTTCGCGGACGAGTTCGCCGCCGCCTACGTCGGCACGCGCTGGATCGACAAGGAGCGCGCCCGTCTCACCGAGGCCGTCGAGGCGGCCGAACGAAACCAGGAGAAGGATTCATGACCCCGACCGCTGTCGCCGCGCCCGCCATCCAGGTCCGCGGCCTCGAGAAGTCCTACAAAGACCTCCACGTGCTGCGCGGCGTCGACTTCGATGTCGAGAAGGGCGCCATTTTCGCCCTCCTCGGCTCGAACGGCGCCGGCAAGACCACGGCGGTGAAGATCCTGTCGACCCTGCTGCGGGGCGACACCGGAACCGCGACGGTCAACGGCTTCGACGTCGCCCGCCAGGCCGACGACGTGCGGAGGTCGATCAGCCTGACCGGGCAGTTCGCCGCCGTCGACGAGGTCCTCAGCGGTCGCGAGAACCTCATCCTCGTCGCCCGCCTCCGCCACCTGAAGAACCCCGCCGGCATCGCCGACGACCTGCTGGCCCGCTTCTCGCTGACCGATGCGGGAGGCCGCAAGGTCGGCACGTACTCGGGCGGCATGCGCCGCCGGCTCGACATCGCGATGAGTCTCATCGGCGAGCCGCCGGTGGTGTTCCTCGACGAGCCCACCACCGGGCTCGACCCGCAGGCGCGCATCGAGGTGTGGGAGACGGTCAAGCGTCTCGCCGACCGGGGCACCACGGTGCTGCTCACCACGCAGTACCTCGACGAGGCGGAGCAGCTCGCCGACCGCATCGCGATCCTCCACGAGGGCCGCATCATCGCGAACGGCACGCTCGCCGAGCTCAAGCAGCTCCTCCCCCCGACGCAGGTCGAGTACGTGGAGAAGCAGCCCAGCCTCGAGGACGTGTTCCTCGCCATCGTCGGACCGTCGGCCTCCACCGAGACCGCGGCCCCCGAGACCACCAAGGAGTCCTGATGTCCACCGCAACATTCGTCGCCGACACCACGGTCCTGACCGGCCGGTCCATGAAGCACATCACACGCAGCCTGGACACCATCATCACCGTCACCATCACGCCGATCGCCCTCATGCTGCTGTTCGTGTTCGTCCTCGGCGGCGCGATCAGCACCGGGCCCGACTCCGGTTCATACGTGAACTACCTGCTGCCAGGGATCCTTCTGATCACGATCGCCTCCGGCATCTCGTACACGTCGTACCGGCTGTTCATGGACCTGAAAGGCGGCATCTTCGAGCGGTTCCAGTCCATGCCGATCGCCCGGTCGAGCGTCCTCTGGGCGCACGTGCTCACCTCGCTCGTGTCCAACATGATCTCGGTCGTGCTGGTCGTGCTGGTCGCCCTGCTGATCGGCTTCCGCACCGGAGCGAGTGTGCTCGCCTGGCTCGGGGTCGCCGGCATCCTCGTCCTGTTCACCCTGGCGCTGACCTGGGTGGCCGTCATCGCCGGCCTGTCGGCGAAGAGCGTGGACGGGGCGGGAGCGTTCGCCTACCCGCTGATCTTCCTCCCGTTCATCAGCTCGGCGTTCGTCCCCACGGACACCATGCCGGCGCCGGTGGCCTGGTTCGCCGAGCACCAGCCGGTGACACCGATCGTCGACACCATCCGGGCGCTCTTCGCCCAGCAGCCGGTCAACGGCGACATCTGGATCGCCCTCGCCTGGTGCCTCGGAATCCTCGTCGTCGCCTACGGCTTCGCTATGTCGATCTACCGGCGGCGGATCAGCCGCGGGTGAGCCGGGGTCTCCATCCCTCGGCTGCGGCACGGCCGCCGACCTCCGGGTCGGCGGCCGTTCTGCTGTTCAGCCGAGTTCGCGCCGCATGATCCAGCGGACGCCGCCGCCGGAGTGCGCGTTGGTCTCGCGCAGCCGGCCGAACCCGTGCTTCTCGAACAGCTCGACGGTGCCGACGTAGCCGCTGATCACATCGACCCGCTCGCCGCGGGTATCGACCGGGTAGCCCTCCACGAGCGTTGCACCGTTCGCGCGTGCGTGCTCGACCGCGCCGTCGAGGAGGTCGTGCATCAGCCCGCGCTTGCGGAAACCTCCGCGCACGACGAAGCAGACGATCGACCACGGGTCGAGCTCCTCGTCGAGGTGCGGGATGGTGCGGGAGTTCATCAGGCGCCGGTAGGTCGACTTGGGTGCGACCGAGCACCAGCCGGCGACCTCCGCGTCGGCGTACACCAGCACGCCGGGCCCCGGCTCGGTCTGGCACTCCCGGTGCATGTAGTCGATGCGCTCGGGCATCGCGAGGCGCGCGTCGCGATAGGACATGCAGACGCAGCCGCCGCCCGGCTTGCGCGGAACCATGAAGCTGGCGAAGTCGTCCCAGCGACCGGTCGCCGGCAGCACCTCGATGGACATGCCCCGAGCGTAGCGCGGAGGGCCGACAGCGCCGTCGGTGGCGTGTCCGCGGTGATTGTGCCGGTGGGCCGCGGGAGGATCGTGGGGTGTCCAGCGACCTCCTCATGCGCATCCACTCCCCCGAGTTCCAGGCGATGTCGGAGCGCGTGCTCCGGGCGACCGAGCTGACGTCGCGCCTGAACGTCCTGCCGTTCGACGACGAGGCGGGCAAGGCGGCGTTGTTCGAGCAGATCCTGGGTCGGCCGCTCCCGGAGCGGGTGACGATCTACCCGCCGTTCTTCACCGACCACGGGCTCAACCTCGACGTGAGCGAGCGCGTCTTCATCAACCAGAACTGCACGTTCCTCGACTACGCCGGCATCCGGCTGGCGCCGCGCGTGATGATCGCGCCCCGGGTCACGTTCATCACCGTCGGTCATCCCGTCGACGTGGAGGACCGCCGCATCTGGTTGACCGGCGGCCCCATCGACGTCGCCGAGAACGTGTGGATCGGCGCGGGCGCCACCATCCTCCCTGGCGTGACCATCGGGCGCGACGCCGTCATCGCGGCCGGCGCCGTCGTCGCCGACGACGTGCCCGCCGGCAGCCTCGTGGCGGGCCCGACGGGTCGCGTGCTCCGGGAGTTCTGAGTGCTCCCCGCACATCAGCGCAGCTCAGTAGAGCCACGGAGCGTCCCGCGGCGTAGGGTGCGGCACCATGGACGACATCACCAACCCGCCGAGCGCCGCCCGGCGTCCGGAACGTTCGGAGCTCGCCGACTTCGCCGACCGGCTCCGCGGCCAGCTCGCCGGCCTCCCGCCGGTGGGCGAGTTCCCCGGCACCATCGCCACGATCGACGCCGGTCACCTCGCCCGCAACCTCGCCACCGGGGTGAACCTCACCCTCCCCTCGGCCGTCGCCACCGGCGACATCCTCTTCGCGCCCGACCTGAACCCGGCGTTCTTCTACTCGTGGGACGTCCACGCGAACCAGCCACCGGACTGGTTCCGGATCTCGCTGCGCTTCACCCCGGCGGACTTCGGCATCACCGAACCCCGCGCCTACGACATCGCCTGGACCGTCGTCCCGTTCTTCCTCGACCTCGGCGCGACGGTGTCACTGGAGGCGTCGCCCAACACGGGCGCGGCGCCGGCGAGCTGGACGCTGGACCAGCCCCAGGTGCGCACCCTCCACGTCGGCACCGCCGCGATCGCCCCGGATGAGACGGTCCACGTCGACCTGGTGCGGGGCAGCGCGCGCGGCAGCTGGATCTGGCTGCAGACGACGATCGCGTACGCGCCGCTGACGACCGAGCCGTAGCGATCGGTCGTCGAACGCCGCGGAGGAGAATCGCCCCGAACGCGGCTTTCATGTGAATGCCTATTGACACCAATGTGTATTTTGGCGTTAATGGACATTAACATGAAAACATCGAGAGCCTACGAGATGCGCACCCGCGCGGAGCAGACCGAGCAGACCCGGCTGCGCATCCTCGACGCCACGGTCACCCTGGCAGCCGAGAAGCCGATCGTCGCCGTGGCTCTGCCCGACATCGCCAAGCGAGCGGGTGTCTCGGTTCAGACGGTTCTTCGGCAGTTCGGAAGCCGAGATGGTGTCTTCGATGCGGCAGAAGTACACGTTCGCGCCGAGGTCATCGCCGAACTCGTGGCACCGCCCGGTGATCTCGACGCGATCATCGAGGCGCTGATGGCGCATTACGAACTGCGGGGCGACGACGTCCTCATGTTCCTCGGGCAGGAGCGGTGGGAGCCGCGCGCTGCCGCGATCACGGATGAAGGGCGGCGGATGCACCTCGCGTGGGTGCAGCGAGTCTTCGCACCCTTCCTGCCCGACGACACCGACGAGCGGGAGGCGGTCATCGACTTCCTCATGGTCGCCACAGACGTCTACACCTGGAAGATCCTCCGCCGGGACCGCGGCCTCAGCTTCGAGGAGACGGCGCGGCGCGTACGCCGCATGATCGAGCACACTGTGCAAAGGACCGAAAATGTCGACCATCCTCTTCGTCACCGTTGACGCCGGCGGCAATGTTCCGCCTGCTCTCGCCATAGCTCGCGAGTTGGAGGCGCGCGGCCACCGCATCGTCTTCCTCGCCCACCCCGCGCAGAAGGGAATGGTCGAGGGAGCCGGATTCGGGTTCACCCCGTTCTCCGACGCACGTGCGTGGGACCATTCGAAACCCTCATCCACCGTGCGCACCGTTTCCGACTACGTGTACGCGGCGTCCAGTCGTCGCATGATCCAAGACTTCCTCGCCGCCGCCCGCGCGCAGAGTCCCGACCTGGCCGTGGTCGACTGCATGCTTCCCGGCATGGTCGGCGCAGCTCGCACGATCGGCCTGCCCTGCGCTGCCTTGTTCCACAGCTTCTACGCATTCTGGAACGGCCCGTGGGCCAACGGACCCGTCGGCCGCCTCGCTCAGCTGCGCGGCGCCAACGCACGCAAGGCATGGGGCGGGGCCGATCTCGAAATCGTGGCCAGCGATCCGGTCCTCGACCCGGCGAGCGGCACCGCCGACCAGCGCCGAGTCTGGACAGGGGTGGCCGAGACAGGCGCGCCGCACCAGATCCGCGCCGACGACCGGCAGCGGGTCCTCGTCAGCCTCAGCACCCTCTGGCTGCCCGGGCAAGTGGAGGTGTACCGCAGCATCCTCGCCGCGCTGGGCGAACTGCCGGTGGATGCCATCGTGACCACGGCCGGGCAGGCCACACCCGATGACCTGCACGCCCCGCCGAACGTCAGCGTCGTCGGCTACGTCGACCACGCGGAGATCCTCCCCACCGTCGATCTGGTGATCTGCCACGGCGGCCACTCCACCACCATGAGAGCGGTGACCAATGGCATCCCCGTTCTCGTCATCCCGATGCACCCGCTGATCGACCAGCCGATGATCGGCGCAGCAATTCAGAGAGCCGGCCTCGGGGTGACCCTCAGCAGAAAGTCCTCATCCGCCGAGATCGGCCAAGCCGTCGCCACACTGCTCGGAACGCGCAGCTACCGATTGGCCGCTGCGAAAGCCGCAGAGCGGAACCAGGCGGCCCGGGGAGCGTCGGCGGCAGCGGACGCGCTCGTGACCCTCCTGGCATCGCGGCCCGCGACGTGGTCGGTCTGAGGAACGGCCTCCTCGCCGAGACGCAGCCGCCGGACGAGAGCGGTAACTAGTCAGCCAGAATCGTCGTCGACCGGGAACTGGAACTCAGCGGTGTTGCTTGAGGGCGCGTGACGTTCGCGCCCATGTCAACCAGCGGGCCACCTCCTCCTCATCGAGATCGCCGCTGGCCACAAGCGACTTGGCAGCTTTTCTTGCACGCTCAATCCCGAATTGTTCGACGAACGCGGTGATAAGCCCTCGAAAGTAGTTCGCCTTCCACCCGGCAGGATCGTCTTCGTACCACCTGACGACTTCCATCCAGTCCCAATAGGAGCGGAAGAGTTGTTCGTGCGCATCGGGGTCGTCGTCGGCGTAGATCCAAGTCACGGCAACAAGGTCTGCCAGACGCAACAAGCCTTGGAATGTGACCTCATCGCGCCACGTCTCATGATCGAGTTGTCCTTGGGACCACCGGACTGCGTCAGGTGCCGACTCTCCACCCGATAGCAACGACTCGAATCGCCACCGAACTTCGGCAAGCAACGGGTCGGAAGTTTCGCTCATCGCGCAAATGATATGCAAGAAGCGCCGCGGTCAGCGAGACGAGTGTGACGAAACACGGCCACCTGGGGGGTTATCGCCCCAGGCCGCGAGTTGGTCGCGGCCTCGAAGGCCGAGAAAGCAGCTCCGGAACTCGGGCAACCTCTTCCGGGCGCGCGAGACTGTCATCGAGGCTGACGAAGGCGAGCAGCCGGAGCGGCACACCCAACTCCGCAGCGGCTTGCACCTTGTGGTGTCCGTCGAGCAAGAAGTGCGTGAGCCCCCAGTGCGCGTAATAATCGATCGACTCGACGTCTGTCGCGGGCTGACAGATATCCAACGTTGACAGCGCGACCGCAGTCGGGACGGTTCCGCCGCGCATGAGATCGAGATAGTAGGACACCCGATGCTGGTCATTCCAGCCCGGGGGCACCATCGGAACGATGAACTCGTAGAGATGCTCGTTCGGATCGACCTCTGTCTCAAACGTCCGGTAGTAGAAGCTGCGCGGGTTTTCGGGAAGTCCCCAGAAGCTGTCGACTCCCCACGTATCGACCTGCTCATGAGTGAAATAGTCACGTTCGTCGGTAGGAGCGACCAGTTGCGGTCGCACCTCAAGAAGCAACGGCAGGTAGTCCCCGATGGGCAGGAGAGAGCCGAACGATTGAATGATGTCCGCGCTCACCGAATCCAGTGGCCCCTCCAGCTCGCTCAGCCGCTCGCGCTCACGGGACAATGTGCCGTTAGCACCATCTTTTCGCTCGAACAGGAAAGGGCATGTGCCGCACCAGAGTGAGAGCTCGAAGGCCGGAGTGCCCTCCAAGAACAGGTACCTTTTCGAGAAGGGAACCCTCGAATCGGCCTTGGCGAATCTCAGGGTTCCTTCGTTCTCTGGCACGCCGAGTCGACGTCGAGGCATCTGGGTCAGCAACACGACACGATCCTAGAACCGCACGCATTGACGGACGCGCGCAGCCCTTCGAACCGCTTCGACCTCAGGCCCAAAGCGTGCTGCTCTCCTGCCAGCCATCAGGTACGCCCATGTGCGTCTTCGGAACGATCTGGATCGACGGGAAGCTCCTCAGCACCGCGGGGAGCAATTTGCTGCGCCCGATCCCCAGCCGGTCTGCGAGGAACTGGATAAGCGTCAGCTGTCCGAAAGTGCGGCTCCAGTCCGTGGATACGGCGTCGAGGTCAGGGTGGTGCCCAACTTTCGGCAGCTTCGGTGAAATGGTGTGAACGCGATTGAACAATCGCCCGTGATGCGCACACGTGTTCCGCACGAGGTTGAGTGCCTTGAGCCAGCTGCTCAGCTGAGGCGCCGTCAGTCCGGATGCATCGGCTATTGCGTCCTGAGCTTGCCGCGGGGCGAAGCCGAAAAGAAAGGTCAGACTCCCCCAGTCCAAGATCTCCGTCGCTGCCCAGACGGGCAACCGGCCGCCGTACCTCTGCGCGTGGTGATCGACGAACTCCTCGCGAGACTTGTCCAGCTCGACGTTATAGCGATCAACCCATTTCGCATAACGATCGCCCTGACGCGCGGTCGGCCCGAGCTTCGACACTTCCAGGTGCGCACACGGATCGATGCGTCCCAACTCGTGTCCCACGTGGGCGCGGATAGCGAGTTCGACGGGCATAAGAGCGGCAAACACCGATGAACGTAGCCGAGCGTCGAAGTCGTACAGCGCGACCACGTCGCTAAAGCGGGTGCCCTCGTAGAAGTCATCGCCGCGAGCTGAGTTGACGAGCCTTCGAAACGGGTACCAGTATCCGCTCAACCGGTAGTAGTTCACCCTCTGGAGTGTTGCGACAGCGACTTCCTCGTCGCCTATCTGCATGCCACGGCCCGAAAGGATCTGCACTTGCTCTGCATAGGTCTTGTAAGCCTTGACGTGCCCGCCCACTACACCGCCCAAACAATGAGGACCGGCCCTGGACCTACCGAAGTAGGCGGAACCGGTCTTAGTGACATCGACTTTACGCGATCGCTGCAAGCGAATGCAACAGAGGCCACATGCCTCGCGTTCGCTTGGCGACGAGACTCAAGCGAGCCAGCGAAAGGCCATTCCGATGCGATCTCGAAACGGAATAACCAACGCGTCACCTACTCATTGAAGCGTCACTCCACCGGGTCCCGTCGGGATCACAACGTACGATTCGAATTCAGTCCCGGCCCCAGAAGCGGCTGGGCGCCAGGAGGATTCCGGCGCGGTCTCCTTGCGGTCGGAAGGACCAGAGGTGGTGACCGCTGGTCAGATGCCTCCTTCGGCGGACCAGAGCTCCTCCGCCTCGAGGGTCAGATCGATCATCTGACGCAGGAGACCTCCCATCGATGTCGACCTCAACAGGGTGTACCTGTCGTACTCGCCCAGCGGAGCGAGCGCCGCCAGTTGCCACACGGCTGCGACGGGATCGTCCGACAGCTCGATGCCGGCATCCGACTGCGGCTCCGCGACGCGGGCTATCACGCGGCGGACAACCGCTTCGGCCTCGGCCCGCAGGGGTGCGAGCGCCTCGGACCACTCCAGCTCCGGCAGCATCGAGAGCGCGGCCCGGGGATACGGGTCGTCGTCGAGCCAGCGCTCGACCGTGAACCGCCGGGTCCCCACGCCGACGATGAGCAGGTCGTCGGCGCCCGCGGCCGCGCTCACCAGGCGCGCCATCGTCCCCACCGAGGCGCGCTGGTCGCCACCCCCGGCTTCGGGTCCCCGCTCGATGAGGACGACGCCGAACTCGAACCCCGGTTCGTCCTCGTCGAGCAATCGGCCGACCATTGTGAGATACCGCGGCTCGAACACCCGCAGCGGGATGGCCACGCTTGGGAACAGAACTGATCCGAGCGGGAACATCGGTGAGGCGGCCATGCTCCAGTGAAGCACCGCTGACATAGAGTGAACAGGTGTCCCGACCGCGCCCCGAGATCCCAGGAACGGGACAGGAGTCTGTGTGGGACTACCCGAGGCCCCCGCGCATCGAGCGCGTCACCGCGCCTGTCACGATCCGTCTGGGCGGGCAGCTCATCGTTGAAACCCGAGACGTCGTCCGGGTGCTCGAGACCAGCCATCCGCCGGTCTACTACATCCCGATAGCAGACTTCGTACCC
Source organism: Leifsonia sp. Leaf336 (assembly GCF_001423695.1). Taxonomy (GTDB): domain Bacteria; phylum Actinomycetota; class Actinomycetes; order Actinomycetales; family Microbacteriaceae; genus Leifsonia. The sequence continues at coordinate 1,094,655 of NZ_LMOZ01000001.1, read as the reverse complement.
GGCGCGCTGGTCGACGCCGACGGTTCGACGTTCTGCGAGTTCAAGGGCACCGCACGATATCTCGACGTGCGCGGCGGAGGCGAGGTGCGGCCCGCTTGCGCGTGGAACTACCCGCATCCGTCGCCCGGGTTCGAGCCGCTCCGAGATCGCGTTGCCGTCTACGCGCAGCAGATGGATGAGTGCACGGTCGACGGCGAGGTCGTGACGCCGCAGCCCGGAGGCTTCTACGGCGGCTGGATCACGAGTTCCGTCGTCGGGCCCTTCAAAGGGACGCCCGGGTCACAGGGCTGGTGAGCACCGGGGATACCCCGCACGAGAGAACAATCCGTGCTCCGAACGCGTGGAGGAGAATCGCCCGGGGATTTCCTCCCCTGGCCTCTCTGGGAGGACTTCGTCGGCGCGCCGCCCCGCGATCTCCTCCGACATGAATGCGCCAGGTGTGGGTGGGCGCCGTGACCCGATCGGGGACGCGCTTCCCGTCCCGGATGCTGGCAGGATCGACGAGTGCCTGCCGACCCGAACACGCGCGACGTCCGCCTCCGTCGTTCCAGTCGCGGCACGCGCGTCACCGCGATAACGGTGCAGGTGGTGTTCCTCCTCGCGATGTTGGGCGGGCAGCTTCAGCCGATGCCTGACCTCCCCCAGGTCGACCGCGACCTCGGTCCGCTGGCCTGGGTCGGAATGGCCGCCCTGGCCCTCGCGGCGGTGCGCAGCCTCTTCGTCGGCGTCTATCTCTCGAACGAGCACATCCGCGTAAAGAGCTGGTTCCGCACGTACACGATTCCGCTCGATGCCGGAACACGCTGCCGTGCCGTCCACTACGAGAGCTGGTACGTCACGCGCGGCAGCGCCTACCGGTCGGTTCAGATGCTGTTTCTGTCGTGGGAGGCCGATGGCGGGCGCCGCTCGCGATCCTTCCCGGCGACGGCGGTGCGCCGGTCGAGGGCGATCGGCCAGGCAGATGTTGTCAACGCGTACATCACCGCGGCGACGAGCGGGATGCTGCCGGGCGTTCGCGACTACGCCCGCGGTGCAATCTGGCGGTCGATCACGGCGGATTCGCGCGAACGACTTGTACTGCGCGATGCACAACCCGCCCGGCACCGACGGTCGCGGGTGCTCGGGTAAGCGGGTGGTGGGTTCCCGATCAGACTCTCTCGAGAAGGGGGAACCCAGAGCCGTCTACACGTTGAACCTGAACTCGACCACATCCCCGTCCTGCATCACGTAGTCCTTCCCCTCCATGCGCGCCTTGCCGCGCGAGCGGGCCTCGGCGACGCTGCCCGCGTCGATGAGGTCGTCGAAGGAGATGACTTCGGCCTTGATGAAGCCCTTCTCGAAGTCGGTGTGGATGACGCCGGCCGCCTGGGGGGCCTTCCAGCCCTTGTGGATGGTCCAGGCGCGGGACTCCTTGGGGCCGGCCGTCAGGTAGGTCTGCAGGCCGAGGGTGTCGAAGCCGATGCGGGCGAGCTGGTCGAGCCCGCTCTCCGTCTGGCCGGTGGAGGCCAACAGTTCGGCGGCGTCGGCGGCGTCGAGGTCGATGAGCTCCGACTCCAGCTTGGCGTCCAGGAAGACGGCCTGCGCCGGCGCGACCAGTTCGGCGAGCGCCGCTCGGCGGGCGTCGTCGGTCAGCACGTCCTCGTCCACGTTGAAGACGTAGATGAACGGCTTCGCGGTGAGCAGCCCCAGCTCGCGGATCGGCTCCAGGTCGATGCTGGAGGTCGAGAGCGGCTTGCCGTCGTTCAGGAACGCGATCGCCTCGCGGGCCGTCTCGAGCACGATCGGCTCCAGCTTGCGGCCCTTGACCTCCTTCTCGTAGCGCTGCTCCGCCTTCTCGAGGGTCTGCAGGTCGGCGAGGATGAGCTCGGTGTTGATGGTCTCCATGTCGCTGGCGGCGTCGACCTTGCCGGCGACGTGCACGACATCGGGGTCGGAGAACCCACGGACGACCTGGGCGATCGCGTCGGCCTCCCGGATGTTCGCGAGGAACTTGTTGCCGAGGCCCTCGCCTTCGCTCGCGCCCTTGACGATGCCTGCGATGTCGAGGAACGACACGGGGGCCGGGAGGATGCGCTCGCTGCTGAACAGCTCGGCCAGCTTGTCCAGGCGGGGGTCGGGCAGGTTGACGACGCCGACGTTCGGCTCGATGGTCGCGAACGGGTAGTTCGCCGCGAGGGCGTCGTTCTTGGTCAGCGCGTTGAAAAGGGTCGACTTGCCGACGTTCGGGAGTCCGACGATACCGATAGTGAGAGCCACGGTCGTCCATTCTACGGGCGGGGGCGGCGCCCGACCCGCTCCCGGCCCCGGAGGGCGACCGAGGGGCACGTAAACGCCCCGAAAATGCGTGGGAAGGGGCGTTTGCGTGCCCCTCGGCGGGGGAAAGAGCTTCAGCCGTCCAGCGTCGCCCGGTAGCAGCGGGTCACGTACGGGAGCTCGATGGTCTCGGCGCCGGCGAGGTCGGGGTGCTCGGCGTGGAGGCGGCGCAGCGAGCCGATGACCGCCGCCTGCGCGTCCGGGTCCTTGGTGATGAAGTAGCTGCGCGATCGCGCCAGATCCAGCAGCCCGTCGAGCGTGAGCGCCTGCACCCAGTGCACGTCGAAGCGCTCCAGCGCCCCGAAGGGAGGCCCGACCACCGGGTCCTCCTCGTCGCCGGTCACGGCGTCCCCCGAGCCCATCAGCTCGCCCAGCTCGCGCACCCACTCGACGCTCTCGTCGCGGTCGTTCCAGACCAGGCCGATCCTGCCGCCCGGCCGCAGCACCCGCGCGACCTCCGGCACGGCGACCAGCGGGTCGACCCAGTGCCAGGCCTGAGCGGCGACGACCAGCCCTGCGCTCGCGTCGGGCAGCGGGAGGCTCTCGCCGCTCCCGAGCCGCGCCTCGGCCTCCGGCACACGTTCGCCGAGTACCGCCAGCATCTGCGGCGACGGGTCGACGGCGACGACCTCCCGGCCCGCCTCCACTAGCGCGCGTGTCAGCTTGCCGGTGCCGGCTCCCAGGTCGACGACGAGGCCCTCCGTGCCGTCGGTGAGCCAGGCGACGGCGTCCGCCGGGTAGCCCGGGCGCGACGCCTCGTAGACCTCCGCCGCCCGGTCGAACGACCGCGCATGCTCCACCCGCTCTCGCCTCTCGCGCATACCGCGACCCTACCCGCGGGTTCCGGGTCCGCTCCGCCGATTTCGCACGTGCTCGGCGGTGCGCGCGGGCGGCGTCGGTGGACCATGCAAGCATTCAGGCGTGCCATTGGACTTCACCGCCATCGACTTCGAAACCGCGAACTCCTCTGCGGCGTCCGCCTGTTCGGTCGGGCTGGTGAAGGTGCGGGACGGCCGGGTCGTCGACCGCGCGAGCTGGTTCATCCGGCCGCCGCTCGGACACGATGTGTTCCAGGAGTGGAACGTCCGCATCCACGGCATCCGTCCGGAGGACGTGGCCGGAGCGGCGACCTGGGTCGACCAGCTGGCCGACCTGGTCGAGTTCGCGGAGGACGACCATCTCGTCGCGCACAACGCCGGCTTCGACATGGGAGTGATCCGCGCGGCGTGCGCCGCCACCTTCGTCTCCTGCCCCGAATACCGCTACCTGTGCAGCCTCCAGGTCGCCCGCCGCACGTACCACCTCGAGTCGTACCGCCTCCCGGTGGCGGCGATGGCAGCGGGCTTCGACGACTTCCACCACCACGACGCCCTCGCCGACGCCGAGGCCTGCGCCGCGATCGTGGTGCACTCCGCCCGCCGCCACGAGGCCGCGACGATCGACGACCTCGCAGCGCTCACCGGCGCCCGCATCGGCCGGATCGGCTACCCCGCCGCCGCATAGCCCGACGGGCTCGCGCGGCGATTTCCCGGCCCGCCCACGGGCGCTCCCGGCCGCTGTCGGCGGCCCCTGGCACACTGAGGCCATGGACACACTCGCCCTCCTTCTCGGCCTTCTCATCGGCCTCATCGTCGGCGCCGCAGCGGCGGGGTTCGCCGTCGCAAGGCTGCTGCGCGGCCGGGAGGCTGCGGCCGAGCCTGCGGAGAGCCCCGCGATCGTCGCCGCACGGCACGAGAAGGAGCTCGTCGAGGTGCGTGCGGCGGAGGCCGCGGTCCAGTCGGAGCTGCGCGCCGACCTCGCCGCCGCCGACACTCGCGTCGACGCGCTGCAGGAGCAGCTGCGCGGGCTGCAGGGGCAGCTCCGCGAGACCGAGGAGCGGCATCGCGCAGAGGCGCTGGCCCAGAGCGAGCGCGAGCGCGCCGAGAGCAAGGTGCTGCAAGCCCTCGCGCCCGTCAAGGAGAGCCTCACCGACATGCAGCGCAAGGTCGTCGAGCTCGAGACCCAGCGCCACCAGCAGCACGGCCAGCTCACCCAGCAGCTGCGCTCCGCGGCCGAGTCCGAGGAGCGGCTGCGCAGCACCGCCGAGTCGCTGGCGTCCGCTTTGCGCTCCAACAGCACCCGTGGTGTGTGGGGCGAAACGCAGCTGCGCAGTGTCGTGGAGGCCGCCGGCCTGATCGAGCGGGTCGACTTCGACGTCCAGTCGAGCATCCACTCGGAGTCCGGCGCCGGCCGGCCCGACATGATCATCCGGCTCCCCGGCGGCAAGAGCATCGCGCTCGACGCCAAGGTGCCGTTCAACGCCTATCTCGAGGCCAGCCAGATCCCGGCGACGGCGACCGGCACCGAGGGGGCGCAGCGCGAGGCGCTCCTCAAGCAGCACGTCAAGGCGGTCCGCGATCACATCACCACGCTGGGCAGCAAGGCGTACTGGACGGGCCTGGAGTCCTCCCCCGAGCTGGTGATCGCGTTCATCCCGAGCGAGTCGCTGGTCTCGTCGGCGATGGAGGCCGACCCGTCGATCATGGAGTTCGCGTTCGGCAAGCGCGTCGCCCTCGCGTCGCCGGTGACTCTGTGGTCGGTGCTCAAGACGGTCGCGTTCAGCTGGCAGCAGGATGTGCTGACGAAGGAGGCCAAAGAGCTCTTCGACCTCAGCCGCACGCTCTACACGCGACTGGCCACGACAGCCGGCCACATCGAGAAGCTCGGCCGCTCGATCGAACGCACGGTCAAGGACTACAACGGCTTCGTCGGCTCGTTCGAGCGACAGGTCTTCCCGGCCGCGCGCAAGCTGGGAGCGTACGACGAATCGAAGATCATCGGCGTGCTGGAGGGCATCGAAGAAGCCCCGCGCGAGCTCACCGCGTTCGAACTCGTCAACGAGCTGGAGGCGCAGGCCGAGGTCCGCGTGCACTCAGAGGCCTCCCCCGACGACGCGCGCGACATGCACGGCATCGACAAGCTCGCTCTCGAAGAGAAGCAGCGCGCCGAAGCAGGCGACGCCGAGTCCGGCGCCGCCTGACGCTCACAGCTCGTCCGGCGACAGCCACTTCTCCGCGAGGTGGTCGGCGGAGACGCGGCGGATGGTGCCCGACTTGGAGCGCAGCACGATCGACTCGGTGCGGATGATCGGGCCCTTGCGGCGCACGCCCTCCACGAGGCCGCCGTCGGTGACGCCGGTCGCGACGAAGAAGGTGTTGTCGCCCTTCACCAGGTCGTCCGCACCGTAGATGCGGTCCATGTCGAGACCGGCCGCGATGCCGCCGGCGCGCTCGGCGTCATCCTTGGGCGCCAGCCGACCCTGCATGAAGCCGCCGATCGCCTTGATCGCGCACGCGGTCGTGATGCCCTCCGGGCTGCCGCCGATGCCGACGCACATGTCGATGCGCGACTCGTAGCGGGCTGCGTTGATGCCGCCGGCCACGTCGCCGTCGAGCATCAGCCGCGTGCCGGCGCCGGCCGCGCGGATCTCCTCGATCAGTCCCTCGTGGCGCGGCCGGTCGAGCACCGCGACGCGGATCTCGCCGACCGGCTTGCCCTTGGCCTTCGCCAGCTCCCGGATGTTGTCGCCGATCGGCTGCGACAGGTCCACGACCCCGCGGCCCTCAGGGCCGGTGACGATCTTGTCCATGTAGAACACGCTGGAGGCGTCCAGCATGGTCCCGCGATCCGAGACCGCGATCACCGACAGCGCGTTCTGGCGCCCGGCCGCCGTCAGCGACGTGCCGTCGATCGGGTCGACGGCGATGTCGCACGCCGGGCCCCTGCCATTGCCGACGTGCTCGCCGTTGAACAGCATCGGCGCGTTGTCCTTCTCGCCCTCGCCGATCACGATCAGACCGTCGAAGTTGACCGTGCCGAGGAACTTGCGCATCGCATCCACCGCCGCACCGTCGGCCGCGTTCTTGTCACCGCGCCCGATCCACGGCGTCGCACGGATGGCGGCGGCCTCGGTCGCCCTCACCAGCTCCATCGCCAGGTTCCGATCGGGATGCAGGAAGAGGGTCGCGGTGTCGGTGCTGGTCATGATGGGTCCTCCCGGACGAATCGAGTACGACACCGCGAATCGAACGACGGTGTCAGCCGCCGGACGACGGCGATGCCAGTGTATCCGCGCGCGGTCGCCGCGCACCCCTACCCGGGTGAACGTTCATCGACGGCAGGCCGCACCGGCCGCCTCGGTATGATGAGACCCGTTCGACACCCCGATCCCTCAAGGAGCCGCAATGCCCATCGCCACGCCGGACCAGTACGCAGAGATGCTCGACAAGGCGAAGGCGGGCGGGTTCGCGTATCCCGCGTTCAACGTCTCGTCGTCGCAGACCATCAACGCCGTGCTCCAGGGCCTGACCGAGGCGGGCAGCGACGGCATCATCCAGGTCACCACCGGCGGCGCCGACTACTTCGCCGGCCAGACGGTCAAGGCCCGCGCCACCGGCGCACTGGCGTTCGCCAAGTTCGCCACCGAGGTCGCCAAGAACTACCCGATCACGGTCGCGCTGCACACAGACCACTGCCCCAAGAACGCCCTCGACGACTTCGTGCTGCCGCTCATCGCCGCCTCCGAGGAGGAGGTGCGCGCCGGCCGCAACCCGATCTTCCAGTCGCACATGTGGGACGGCTCGGCCGTGCCGCTGGCCGAGAACCTCGAGATCGCGCAGGAGATGATCAAGCGCACCAAGGCCATCAACGCCATCCTCGAGGTCGAGATCGGCGTCGTCGGCGGCGAGGAGGACGGCGTGCGTCACGAGGGATCCAACGAGGCGCTCTACACGACCCTCGGCGATGTCGAGCAGGCCGTGGAGGCCCTCGGTCTCGGCGAGAACGGCCGTTACATGGCCGCCCTGACCTTCGGCAACGTGCACGGCGTCTACAAGCCGGGCAACGTCAAGCTGCGCCCCGAGCTCCTCAAGGAGATCCAGGACGGCCTCGCCACCAAGTACGGCACCGGCCCGAAGCCGCTCGACCTCGTCTTCCACGGCGGCTCCGGCTCGACCGACGAGGAGATCGCCGAGGCGGTCCGCAACGGCGTCGTCAAGATGAACATCGACACCGACACCCAGTACGCGTTCACCCGCTCCGTTGCCGGCTACATGTTCGAGAACTACGACGGCGTGCTCAAGGTGGACGGCGAGGTCGGCAACAAGAAGGCGTACGACCCGCGCGCCTGGGGCAAGGTCGCCGAGACCGCCATGGCAGCACGCGTCATCGAGGCCACGCAGCAGCTGGGCAGCGCCGGGCACTCCGGCAAGTAGTCCAGAAGGCAGGGGGGAATGAGCGAGCACGACCCGGAGAAACGGCCGGACGAACGTCCGCGCCCGAAGTACGGCGAGCTCGCGCCCCCCGGCTGGGTGTGGCGTCCGCCTCAGGACGCCGACCGCCTGGACACCACGCACCACAGTCCGGCGGCATCGGAGGTCGAGCAGCAACCTCCCGCGCCGCCGCAGCCGCCGGCGGGGCCGGGTCAGCACGCCCAGGGGCCGCACGCCCAGGGGCCATACGCCGCCGGCCCCCAGCTGCGCGCCGACGCACCGCGCTGGAACCTGACGTTCACGATCGTGATGCTCGTCATCGGGTTCTTCGGCATGACGTACTCGATCGGCACACTGCAGGCGTTGCCGGCGGCGATGGAACTCCTGCACTCGTCGCAGAACCTCGGCCCCTACGTGCAAGACCCCTCGGTCGCGCCGCTGATCACCGTGGGCACCGTCGTTATGGCCGGCATCTGGGCGATCTCTGCCGGGCTGTCGGTGTGGCTCCTGGTGCAGAAGCGGCTCGCGTTCTACATCCCCCTGGTCGCCGGTGTGGTCGCGCTGGTCACGCTCTTCGTGATCCTCGGGATCATCTTCTCGACCGATCCGGTGCTCCTCGACTTCTACAGCGGGATCTCCCCGACGCCGGGGCCGAGCTCGTCCGTTCCGACGAGCCCGACTCCGACGACGACGCCCACGACGACACCGACACCCGGGGTGTCGGCCTCGTCCTGAACGGTCAGGCCGCGGCGCCGGTCTCCCGCGCCTCCTCGAGCCCTGCAGCCAGCGGGGTGGTCGGCCGCCCGATGAGCTCGCTCAGGGTGCCGGTCACCTCGGCGAGCGCGCCGTCGCGGATGTTGCCGTCGAGCGCGACGACGAAGCCCGCCGTCCCCTCGTCGAGCCCCGCCTCGCGCAGGGCGGCTGTGTGCTCCTCCGGCGTCACCGACCGGTAGGAGACCGGGCGGCCCGCCAACTCGCCGACCGTCGCCGCGAGGTCGTCGAACGTCCACGCGACGTCGCCGCCGAGCTCGTAGACCGCTCCTTCGTGCCCGTCCGTGGTGAGCACGACGGCCGCGGCCTCCGCGTAATCCTTGCGGGAGGCGGAGGCCACCCGACCGTCGCCCGCGCTGCCGACGAGCTCGCCTGTCGCCGCCGCGATGTCGACCTGGCCCGCGTAGTTCTCGGTGTACCAGTTGTTGCGCAGCACCGTCACCGGCAGGCCGGAGGCCGCGAGGAGCCGCTCGGTCTCGGCGTGCTCGGGCGCGAGGATCAGGTCGGTGTCCGTCGCGCGCGGAGCGCTCGTGTAGACGATCCGGCCGACACCGGCCCGCGCGGCCGCGTCGATGGCGTTGCGGTGCTGCGGGATGCGCTGGCCGACCTCCGAGCCGGACACCAGGAGGAGGGCGTCGGCACCGGCGAAGGCCGGGTCGAGGGTCTCCGGCGCCTCGAAGTCGATGACGGCGGTCTGCACGCCGAGGGCGGCGAGCGGGGCGAGTCGCTCCGCGCTGCGTCCGACGGCCCGGATCTCGGCCGCGGGTACCCCGCGCTCGAGCAGGGAGTCGACGGTGAGGCGGCCCAGGTGTCCGGTTGCTCCGGTGACGACGATGGTCATGGGGGTGGTTCCTTTCGTTCGGTCTCCCTTCGCAACCGGTGGGAGAGCGCGATACTTCCCTGTCGGAGGTACCCACTTTTCGGTAAGTTACTGACGTGGACACCAGATTCCCGTCGTTCGAGGCCCTCGGCTTCACTGATGGCGTGCTCCCGTCGGAGTGCCCGTCGCGCATCGTGCTCAATCACGTCACGAGCACCTGGGGCGTGCTCGTGCTCGTCGCCCTCGCTCGCAGCGACCTGCGCTGGGGCGAGCTGCGGCGCACCGTTCAGGGCATCAGCGAGAAGATGCTCGCGCAGACCCTGCGCACCCTCGAGCGGGACGGCTTCGTGCTGCGCACCGCCCAGCCCACCGTTCCGCCGCGCGTCGACTACAGCCTGACCGGCCGGGGCAGGGAGGTCACCGCGCACCTGCTCCCGCTCATGCAGTGGATCGCGGGCAACGCCGACGACATCGTCGCGGGCATCCCGCCCGCGCCGCCCGCTCCCCTGGGCTTCGAGACCGGGCAGGCCTCGATCAGCGGGGACTTCCGGGACGGCAACGAGGACTCGCTCTACGCGTCCTCCTGGTCGGCGTTCGTCGCCGACGGAGTGGGCGGGCACGCGGGCGGCGAGGTCGCGTCGGCGACCGTCGCGATCCGGCTCGCGTCGATGCTGGACGCGACCGAGGGCCGCCTCCCCGGCGAGGAGCGGCTCCGTGAACTGATCGCCATCGCCAACGCCGACCTCGCGCTGCGGGTGCGGATGGACGCCGCGCTGGCCGGGATGGCGACCACGCTCGTCGGGCTCTTCTCCGACGGCGAGCAGACGCTCGTCGCCCACACCGGCGACTCCCGCGCCTACCGGCTCCGCGACGGCGCGCTCGCGCAGATCACCGAAGACGACTCGTTGGTGCGCGAGCTGTTGGCCTCCGGCGCGATCCGGGAGGCCGAAGTCGCCGACCATCCCCTGCGCTCGGTCGTGACCCACGTGCTCGGTGGGGACCCGGAGGACGCGGCCGCTCTGCACGTCGCGGCGCAGCCGCTGCGGCGCGGCGATCGCTGGCTGCTGGCGAGCGACGGGCTCACCGACTACGTGCCCGTCCTGGAGGTCGCCGACACCCTGGTCGCCGCCGTGACCCCGCAGGACGCCGCGGATGCGCTCGTCGCTCTCGCGCTCCGCCACCGTGCCCGCGACAACGTGACGGTTGTCGTTGCGGACGTGGTCGAGCTCGTCGATCCTCCGGTCTATCGCGCGGCCTTCGGAGGCTCGGCTGCTGCCGACCCCGCATCGGCCCGCACCCTGGAGGCGTGAGGGGCGTCGCTCTGGTCCGCCTCCAGGAGCGCGCGACCATACTGCACTCCCGCCATGAGGTGGCCGGCCGAGCCGAATGCGAGCAGCACGCCGGCCACCACCGTCAGCGCGATGGAGTCGAGCGCCTGCGGGGCCGCGAGGATCAGCAGGGGGAAGCCGGTGAACAGCAACGCCGTGCGACACTTGCCGATCATCGTCGGCTGCAGGATGCGCCGCCCCGATGGATGCACCAGGACGATGCAGCCGAGTGCGAGCGCCGGTGTCACGAGCACGGCCACGAGCCACCAGGGTGTGAGCCCGACCGCAGTGCAGCTGATGACGATCACGATCATGGCCACGCGATCGAGCAGCGGGTCGAGGCACTGTCCCAGCCGCGAGACGAGATCGAGCTTCCGGGCGAGATACCCGTCGAGCCAATCGCTCAGTCCGATGATCGCCAGCGCCGCCAGCGCCCAGCCGTAGGCGTCGTGCGCGAGCAGCACGGCGAAGACCGGCAGGAGGAGGCCACGCGCATAGGTGACGAGGTTCGGCACCAGCATCCACTGCTCGCCGAACCCCGCCCACAGCGGTCCGGTCGCGGGAGCCGTCCCGCTCTGGTCAGCTGCGCCGTGCCTTCGAGACCTCATGTACTAGAGGCTAGCCCGCTAGGCTTCAGATATTTTTGACTGTCACTGGATTGTCAGCCAGCCCGGATTGTCAGCCAGAGGGACCAGCGGCGGCCTCAGCGGCCGCGTCCGCCCAGCGCTCGCGCGTCTTGGCGACCGGTGATGTCTTTGCGGAGCTCCTTGGGCAGCGAGAACATGAGGTCCTCCTCCGCCGTCTTGACCTCCTGCACCTCGGCGTAGCCCGCGCCGGAGAGGTCCGCGAGGACCTCCTGCACCAGCACCTCCGGCACCGAGGCGCCGCTGGTCACGCCGACGGTCGCGACGCCGTCGAGCCACTCCTGGCGGATCTCGCTCGCGTAGTCGACGCGGTAGGCGGCCTTCGCGCCGTACTCGAGCGCGACCTCCACGAGGCGCACCGAGTTGGACGAGTTCGCGGAGCCGACCACGATCACGAGGTCGGCGTCCTCCGCCACCTTCTTGATCGCGACCTGGCGGTTCTGCGTCGCGTAACAGATGTCGTCGCTCGGCGGGTCCTGGAGGTTGGGGAAGCGCTCGCGGAGCCGGCGCACCGTCTCCATCGTCTCGTCGACCGACAGCGTCGTCTGCGACAGCCAGACCACCTTGTCGGGGTCCTTCACCTCGATGCGATCGACGTCGTCCGGGCCGTTCACGAGCGTGACGTGATCGGGAGCCTCGCCTGCGGTGCCTTCGACCTCCTCGTGGCCCTCGTGGCCGATGAGGAGGATCTCGAAGTCGTCGCGGGCGAAGCGCACGGCCTCCCGGTGCACCTTCGTGACCAAGGGGCAGGTGGCGTCAATCGCGAGGAGACCGCGGTCGGCCGCGGCGTTCACGACCGCGGGCGACACCCCGTGGGCGGAGAACACGACGTGGGCGCCGGTCGGCACTTCGTCGACCTCGTCCACGAAGATCGCGCCCTGCTGCTCCAGCTCGGACACGACGTGCACGTTGTGCACGATCTGCTTGCGCACGTAAACCGGGGCGCCGTAGTGCTCCAGCGCCTTCTCCACGGCGACGACGGCGCGGTCCACACCCGCGCAGTACCCGCGGGGGGCGGCCAGCAGCACGCGCTTGTGTCCCTGGACCGGGATATCCTGAAGCCGCCCGCGCGCGCCGGGGTCCCGCTTGACGGGGATCCGGGGCATGGGGAGGCTGATGGTCGCGTCGCTCACTCCTCGATCGTACGCGGAGCGCGCTGAAGAACGAATGGGAGGCCGGGTGGCACAGGTCGCAGGCAGCACGCCGACGATGACCCCGGGGCCGCCGACCCTCGACGCCCCCTGGCCGGTCGCGCTCCTCGCCGACCGAATCCGCGGCTGGATCGACCGCCTCGGCACCGCGTGGGTGGAGGGCGAGATCACCCAGTGGGGAATCTCGGGCGGCAACGTCTACGGCAAGCTCAAAGACCTGCGCGAAGACGCGACGATCTCATTTACGATCTGGTCGTCCGTGCGCGCCCGCATCCCCGCCGATCTCAAGCAGGGCGACCGGGTCATCGCGGCGGTCAAGCCCAACTACTGGGTCAAGGGCGGCAGCCTGACCATGCAGGTCTCCGACATGCGCCACGTGGGCCTCGGCGACCTCCTCGAGCGCCTGGAACGGCTGCGTGCGCAGCTCACGGCCGAGGGGCTGTTCGCTGCCGAGCGCAAGAAGCGCCTCCCGTTCCTGCCGCACACCATCGGACTGGTGACCGGCAAAGACTCCGACGCCGAGAAAGACGTTCTCCGCAACGCGCAGTTGCGCTGGCCGCAGGTGCGGTTCCGCGTCGTGCACGCGGCCGTCCAGGGCGACCGGACGCCGGCCGAAGTGGTGGCCGCCATCCGCGCCCTCGACGCCGATCCCGACGTGGAGGTCATCATCGTCGCGCGCGGAGGCGGCGACTTCCAGAACCTCCTCGGCTTCAGCGACGAACGGGTGGTCCGCGCCGCGGCGGAGGCGACGACGCCGATCGTGAGCGCCATCGGCCACGAGGCCGACCGCCCACTGCTCGACGACGTCGCCGACCTGCGGGCCTCCACTCCCACCGATGCCGCGAAGCGCGTCGTGCCCGACGTCGCGGAGGAACTCGCCCGCGTCCAGCAGGCGCGCTCGCGGATCGGGATGCGGCTCACGCACCTCCTGAACCACGAGATCGACCGCATCGGCCATCTGCGCACGCGCCCGGCGCTCGCGTCGTCGGGCTGGATCATCGACTCCCGCGCGCAGGAACTCACCCGCCAGGTCGCCCGCGGCGCCGAGCTCGTGGAACGCCTGGCCGATCGCGAGAGCACCCGGATCGCCGACCTGCGTGGCCGGCTGCGGGCGCTCTCGCCGCAGGGCACTCTCGACCGCGGCTACGCGATCGTGCAGAACGCGGCGGGCCATGTGGTCGCCTCTCCGGCCGAGGCTCCGGAGGGTGCGACAGTGCGCGTGACCGTCGCGGGAGGCGCGTTCGCCGCGACCGCCGGCCAACGACTGGAGTCGCCCGCGACCGAGGGAGGCGCTGCCCGCGCCGAGCGCGCATCGACCGATCCAGCGGCCGCCCAGCGAGACAAATAGAATGGTGAGCATGCCCACCCCTGAGATCAGCGCGCTCACGTATGAGGAGGCGCGCGACGAGCTCATCCGCGTCGTCGGGGAGCTGGAGCAGGGGTCCATCACCCTGGAGGAGTCGATCGCCCTCTGGGAGCGCGGCGAGGCGTTGGCCCGCCACTGCGAGGAGTGGTTGATCGGAGCGAAGGCGCGACTTGACGCCGCGCGCGCCGGCGCTGTCGCCTCGAACGTCTCCGGCGCCGCGGGGGTGCCGGGCGAATGAGCCCTCGCACCAAACCACCGGCGGTCGTCGCCGAGCTCGGGCGTCCCGAGACGGCCGAGGAGACCGCCGCGCGCAAGGCGCAGAACACGGCGAACCACCGCAACCGGCAGACGGTCAACAACCTCGTCTACTCGCTCATCGCGACCGTGGCTCTGGTCGCCGTCATCGTCCTGGTCGTGCCCAGGGGCAACCCGACGGCCTCCACGCCGCCGGTCGACTACGCCGCCGTCGCCCAGCAGGCGCAGGGCAGCGAGCCTGACCGGCTGGTCGTTCCGCAGCTCCCCTCCGGCTGGAAGTCGAACAGCGCGGAGCTGCGCACCAAGACCTCCGACGGGGTCGACGCCTGGTACATCGGCCTCCTGACGCCCAAGGGCCAGTACATCGGCATCGTCCAGGGCTTCGACGCGAACGACAGCTGGGTCGCCGACCAGGTGAACCGCACGCGCATCGCGGGCACCCGCGAGATCGACGGCGTGAAATGGGACGTCTACGACAACCGCTCGGCGGGCTCCGGCGCGGGCAACGTCGCGTACGCGCTGGCGACGACCGCCGGCAAAAGCACCGTCGTCGTCTTCGGCACTGCGAGCGGCGACGAGTTCGCGACGGCCGCATCGGCGCTGACCGACCAGCTGCACACCCTCGGATCCCCGACCCCAGGAGGTAAGTAGATGCCCACGACCCGCCCAGGCCGCGTCTGGAACGAGCTGCTGGCCGGCAACGAGCGCTTCGTATCCGGCACCCCGCAGCACCCGCGTCAAGACGTCGAACGCCGGGAGACGCTCGCCCAGGGGCAGAACCCGGTTGCCGCGATCTTCGGCTGCGCCGACTCGCGCCTGGCGGCAGAGATCATCTTCGACCTCGGCCTGGGCGATGCATTCGTGGTGCGCAACGCCGGCCAGGTGGCCTCCGACTCGGCGATCGCCTCCCTCGAGTACGCCGTCGCCGTGCTGAACGTGCCGCTCATCGTCGTGCTCGGCCACGACGCGTGCGGCGCCGTCGCGTCCGCCATCGCGTCCCAAGCCGCCGACGCCGAGCCGCTGCCTCCGCGCATCGCCCAGCTCATCTCGCCGATCCTGCCCGCGGTGCACCGCGTCGCCGGCGTCCCGGCCGACCAGTCCGTCGTCCCGTCGGAGGTCGACGCGTCCGACGTCGGCAAGGAGCACCTGCGCGACACCGTGGGCGAGCTGCTCGCCCGGTCCGAGATCCTCAGCGACGCCGTCGCCGCCAATCTTCTCGCCATCGTCGGGGCGAACTACCGGCTCCAGGAGGGCCGGGTCGTTCCCGACGCCGTCGTCGGTATGACCGAACCGGTCGCCGACTCATCGCACGTGCGCTGACGCGCCCGCGCTCAGAAAGGATAAACACACCGTGGTGGACACCCAGGCGGGTACCGATTACCGCATCGAGCACGACACGATGGGCGAAGTGCGGGTTCCCGCAGCAGCCCTGTACGGCGCTCAGACGCAGCGCGCCGTCGAGAACTTCCCGATCTCGGGCTCGGTTCTCGAGCCGGCTCAGATCGCCGCTCTCGCCCGCATCAAGAAGTCGGCCGCGCTCGCCAACGCACGTCTCGGCGTCCTCGACGCGGACGTCGCCGAGGCTATCGCCGCCGCCGCAGACGAGGTCGTCAGCGGCGCCCACAACGGGGACTTCCCGATCGACGTGTACCAGACCGGCTCCGGCACGTCGTCGAACATGAACATGAACGAGGTCCTGGCGACGCTGGCCTCCCGCCGCCTCGGCCGTCCGGTGCACCCGAACGACCAGGTGAACGCGTCCCAGTCGTCGAACGACGTCTTCCCGACCTCGGTGCACATCGCGGTCACCGGCGCGCTGATCGACGACCTCATCCCCGCGCTCGACCACCTCGCGGTGGCGCTCGAGGAGAAGGCGCAGCTGTGGGCCACGGCCGTCAAGTCGGGCCGCACTCACCTCATGGATGCCACGCCGGTCACGCTCGGCCAGGAGTTCGGCGGGTACGCGGCGCAGATCCGGTACGGCATCGAGCGCGTGCAGGCCGCACTGACGCGCGTGGCGGAGGTTCCGCTCGGCGGCACCGCCGTCGGCACCGGCATCAACACCCCGCTCGGCTTCCCGCAGCTCGTGATCGAGCTGCTGACCGCCGAGACCGAGCTGCCCATCACCGAGGCGCGCAACCACTTCGAGGCGCAGGCCAACCGCGACGCCCTGGTGGAGGCCTCCGGTGCTCTGCGCACGATCGCCGTCAGCCTGACCAAGATCTGCAACGACCTCCGCTGGATGGGGTCGGGCCCGAACACCGGTCTCGGCGAGCTGCACATCCCCGACCTGCAGCCGGGATCGTCGATCATGCCGGGCAAGGTCAACCCCGTCATCCCGGAGGCCGTGCTGATGGTCGCCGCCCGTGTCGTCGGCAACGACGCCACCATCGCTTGGAGCGGCGCCTCCGGTCTCTTCGAGCTCAACGTGGCGATCCCGGTCATGGGCACCGCCCTGCTGGAGTCGATCCGTCTGCTCACGCAGGCGAGCCGCGTGCTCGCCGACAAGACCGTCACCGGCCTGGAGGCCAACCTCGACCGCGCTCGCGCGTTCGCCGAGTCGAGCCCGTCGATCGTGACGCCGCTCAACCGGGTGATCGGCTACGAGGCGGCCGCCAAGGTGGCCAAGCACGCGGTCGCGCAGGGCATGACCGTGCGGGAGGCCGTGATCGACCTCGGCTTCGTCGAGCGCGGCGAGGTCACCGAAGAGCAGCTGGACACGGCTCTCGACGTGCTCAGCATGACCCACCCGGGCTGAGCGGCACCGAGCAGACGACTACCGAGCACACGACTCCCCTTCGAGGCGCCCCTTCCCGTGCGGAAGGGGCGCCTCGCTGCAGCTGCAGTTCACCACCCGAGCGCAACCGCCCAGAACGTAACCAGCAGGACCGGCCCGAACGGCAGCTCGGGCGACGTGCCACCCAGGATGCCGGCGCGCGACCGCAGCACCAGCCCCGCCGCGATCCCCCCGAGCACGAGCGACGCCAGCACCCACGCGACAACCGCGCCGACGGCGGCCACGTCGACGACCGCGCCGACGGCGGCCACGTCGACGGCGCCCTCCCCCGTCGGCGGCCCACGCCCGGCCACCAGAGCACCCAGCGCCGCTGCGAGCAGCGCCGCGAGCTTCACGTCTCCCATGCCGAGGCCGCCGCCGGAGGCGAGCACCAGGAACGCCAGCAGCACTCCCAGCCCGCACAGGGCGGCCGTGACCACCACCGCGATACCGCTCGAGGCGCTCAGCGCACTCCACAGCGCTCCCAGAGCCGCGAACGCCAGCCCCGGCAGCACGAGTGCGTCCGGCAGTCGCCGTTGCCGCAGGTCGTACTGCACGAGCGCTGCCGTCACGGCGGCGACATAGAGCGCTCCCACCGCGGCCGGTCCGGCGTCGCGTGCCCCCAGCAGTGCGACGCCCAGACCGGCCGCGAGGGCGATCCGGATCATTTGTTCCCCCATGCCCTCACGCTAGGCGTGAGGTCCTGGCGGGATCACGATTCCACAGGAAATACGAGAATCCTGGAACTCACCACAGGGAGGCGGGTTCTTTCACCCCGGCCTTCATCAGAAGACCGGGGTCGCGCTCAGGCGAGCTCGTTGCCCTCC
Source organism: Leifsonia sp. Leaf336 (assembly GCF_001423695.1). GTDB lineage: Bacteria > Actinomycetota > Actinomycetes > Actinomycetales > Microbacteriaceae > Leifsonia. The sequence continues at coordinate 1,077,155 of NZ_LMOZ01000001.1, read as the reverse complement.
AGCATCTCGGTCACGAGCGCCGCGATGGCCGAACGCTCCGACCTGGTCAGGGTGATGTGCGCGAACAGGGGGTGACCCTTCAGCGTCTCGATCACCGACGCGACACCGTCGTGCCGACCGACGCGCAGGTTGTCCCGCTGCGCCACATCGTGCGTCAGGACGACGCGCGAGTTCTGACCGACCCGGCTCAGCACCGTGAGCAGCACATTGCGCTCCAGCGACTGCGCCTCGTCGACGATCACGAACGCGTCGTGCAGCGAACGGCCGCGGATGTGCGTCAGCGGCAGCACCTCCAGAATGCCCCTGTCGAGGACCTCGTCCAGCACGTTCTGCGAGACGAGCGCGCCCAAGGTGTCGAAGACCGCCTGGCCCCAGGGGTTCATCTTCTCCCCCTGGTCGCCCGGCAGGTACCCGAGCTCCTGTCCACCCACCGCGTACAGCGGCCGGAAGACCATGATCTTCTTGTGTTGCTGCCGCTCGAGCACGGCCTCCAGACCGGCGCAGAGCGCCAGCGCCGATTTGCCGGTGCCGGCCCGGCCGCCGAGCGACAGGATGCCCACCTCGGGGTCGAGCAGGAGGTCGATCGCCAGCCGCTGCTCCGCGCTGCGGCCGTGGAGTCCGAAGACATCGCGGTCGCCGCGGACGAGCTTCACTTCGCCGGCCGCCACGACCCGTCCGAGGGCGGACCCGCGGTCGGAGTGCACGATGAGGCCGGTGTTCACCGGGAGGCCGTCGACGAGCGGGGTGCGCATCCACTCCTCTTCGTAGAGGGAGCTCATCTGGTCGCTCCCGAGAGAGATCTCGGCGAGTCCGGTCCATCCGCTGTCGACGACCTGCTCGTGCCGGTACTCCTCGGCCGCCAGACCGATCGACGACGCCTTCACGCGCATCGGGAGGTCTTTGGAGACGACCGTCACGGCCAACCCGTCGTTCGCGAGGTTCATCGCGACCGCGAGGATGCGGGAGTCGTTGTCGCCGAGCTGCATGCCGCTCGGCAGCACCGACATGTTCGAGTGGTTGAGCTCCACGCGCAGCGAGCCGCCGTCACCGACCGGGATCGGGAAGTCGAGCCGTTCGTGCTGGACGCGCAGGTCGTCCAGATTGCGCAGCGCCTGCCGCGCGAAGTACCCGATCTCCGGATCGTTCCGCTTGCCCTCCAGCTCGCTCACGACGACGACAGGGATGACGACAGCGTGCTCGGCGAACCGGAAGATCGCCTTGGGGTCGGACAGCAGCACCGATGTGTCGAGCACGTATGTGCGCTCGCTCTGACGGATGCCGCTCGATGCCGACTCGAACTGCCGGGTTCCTGATTCAGCCACGACCACTCCCACCCCGCCGCTCCGCTTCCGCAGGAGCCGGCGGATTCTTTGGCGAGCCGGCCAGTGGGTTCCGAAACGAACTTATGTGGCCGTCTCGATCGGGCGCCGTGCCCGATGAGTCGAAAGTACGCCGCACGGCCGACACCGGAGGCGCCCACGACCGCGTGTCGTGTTTCGTTCAGATGAACTTCACCCCCAGTTGTGGGAGGCGCGGGATCAGGTCGCCGAGGCGTACGAGGTCAGCGCCGCGCGCAGCATGTCGAGCGTCTCCTCCGTCGTTCCCGCGTGCACGCTGATCCGCGCGCTGGTGCTGCGCACTTTGGCCGAGACGCCGTGGTTGAAGAGGGAGGCCGCGAGCACTGTGAGCTCGTCCGGCCGCGGCTCCAGCACGACGATCCCCGCGCGCTCGGCGGCGTTGCGCGACGAGGCGACCGGCACGGCGAACTCGTCGGCGAGGTCGATCACCTGCTCGGCGAGGTCGGAGATCGCGGCGGCGATCGCGGAGACGCCGACCGCTGCCGTCTCCTCCAGTGCGGCGGCGAAGCGCGCCTCGGCCACCGGGTCGGCATTGGAAACCGTGAAGGCGGACGCGTCGCGGGCCGGGTCGACGACCTCGTCCCACAGTTCGCCGGCGCCGGTGCCCACCCAGCCGCTGAAGACGGGGGTCAGATGCTCGATCGCCCGCTCACTGAGTGCGATGAAACCGGTTCCCCACCCCGCCCGCGTCCACTTCTGGCCGCCGGAGACGACCACGTCGGCGACCTCGTACGGTGCGTCGACCACACCGAAGCCCTGGATCGCGTCGACCACGAGGAGGCGGTCGCCGATCACCTGGCGGATCCCGTCGATGTCGGCGAGGTAGCCCGTGCGCGAGTCCACAAGGCTCACCATGACCGCGGTGGTGGCGTCGGTGATCTGCTCGCGGATCTGCGCCGGCGTGACCCGCCCGTGGTCGGTCTCGAGCCAGACCGGCGTCACGACGTGCATGGCCTGCGCCGCGCGGACCGCCGCGTACGTCACGCTCGGGAACTCGGCGGCCGACAGCAGCACCTCCCCGCCCGTCAGGCCGAAGGCGGCGTGCATCAGTCCGGTGGAGGCGTTGGGCTGGAACGCGATCTGCCCGGCGGGGAAGCCGGTCAGGGCGGACACGGCCTCGCGGACGCGCCCGTTCTCGGCGTGCATCCGCTCGATCGTGCCGAAGCGGGCCTTCGAGAGCACCTCGTACTGTCCCAGCAGCTCGGCGCGCACCGCCGTCGACAGCGGTCCTACCCGCCCGTAGTCCAGATATCCCGGCTCCTCGCCGAATCCGGCGGCGAACTCCTCGATCGTCGTCATCCTGACCTCCGCGACCATCCTGCCGGGTCCGCGACGGTCGTGACGAATCGATGACGACCTGGTCAGCCGTTCACGCCCAGGATCACCCGGGCGCGGGCCGCCGCCTCCGACGGCTCGCCCACCTTTTTAGGAGCCGTAGCGACGCTGACGGCGCGAGTAGTCGCGCATCGCCCGCAGGAAATCGACCTGACGCAGGTCGGGACCCAGGGCCTCCACGAAATAGAACTCGCTATGCGCGCTCTGCCACAGCATGAAGTCGCTCAGCCGTTGCTCCCCGGAGGTGCGGATGACCAGATCGGGATCGGGCTGGCCGCCGGTGTAGAGGTGCGCGCCGATGAGATCCGGGGTGAGAAGGTCGGCCAGCGTCTCCAGGCTGCCGCCCTCGGCGTGATGGGCCGCCACGATGCTGCGCATCGCGTCGGTGATCTCTTTGCGGCCTCCGTAGCCGACCGCCAGGTTGACGTGCATGCCCGTCCTGCCGGCGGCGCGCTTCTCGGCGTCGGCGAGCGCCTGCACCAGCCGTTCGGGGAGGCCGGCCGTCGAGCCGACGTGCTTGATGCGCCAGTCGCGGTAACGGGACAGGTCGTCCGCCAGCTCGGCGATGATCTCGATCAGGTCGGTGATCTCGGAGCTGTCGCGATTGGTCAAGTTGTCCGACGACAGCAGGTAGAGCGTGACGACCTCGATCCCGAGGTCGTCGCACCACTCCAGGAACTCGCGCATCTTGGCCGCGCCTGCCCGGTGGCCGTGAGCGACCGTGGTGAGCCCCGCCTGGCGGGCCCAGCGCCGGTTGCCGTCGATGATCATCGCGACGTGGCGCGGCAGCGACTCCCGACCGAGTCCGGCGAGATACCGTCGCAGCCGCTTCTGGTACAGCCCGTAGAGCAGCCCGTTGGCCGTCTCGGAACTCCGTCTGCTCACGCAGCTACGTTAGCGCGGCGCGCCAGGCACGTCTCTCAGCATCCGACCACCGGGCTCCCCTACTCTTGCTCCATGACGCCGCGAAACGCCCCCGAGCCCGAGGATGTCGCCGAGCTCCTCGCCGAGCCCGTCGCAGACCTTCCGCCCGCCGACGCCGCCGTCAAAGAGGACGACGCGCGCGGTCCGCTGCTGCCGAACATCCCGCTTCTCGACGCGTCTCCCGCGAACCCCACCGACATCAAGCCGACCTGGCGTGGCTGGATCCACGCGGGCACTTTCCCGGTCACCATCGCAGCCGGGATCGTGCTCATCTCCCTGGCGGAGGGCACCGCGGCCAAGTGGGCGTCGGCGGTCTTCATGCTCACGTCGATGCTGCTGTTCGGCAACTCGGCCCTCTATCACCGCTTCAACTGGAAGCCGCGCACGAAGGTCGTGCTCAAACGCATCGACCACGCCAACATCTTCCTGCTCATCGCCGGCACCTATACGCCGCTCGCCGTGCTTGCCCTTCCCCCGCAGAAGGGCATCCTGCTGCTCAGCATCGTGTGGGGAGGCGCATTGCTCGGCATCGGCTTCCGGGTGTTCTGGATCAACGCTCCGCGCTGGCTCTACGTGCCGATCTATCTGCTGCTCGGCTGGGCGGCGATGATGTACATCGTCGACCTGGTGAACGCCAACGTCGCGATGATGGTGCTGGTGTGCGTCGGCGGCGTCTTCTACACGATCGGCGCCGTGATCTACGGCATCAAGCGCCCGAACCCCTTCCCCGGGGTGTTCGGGTTCCATGAGATCTTCCACACCCTCACCGTCCTGGCGTTCCTCTGCCACTGGACGGCGACACTGCTGATCGCGATGCATCCCGCCTACAACGGCTGAGCCCGGCGGGCGTCAGGAGGAGGCGGTCGGCCCCTGCTCGTCGTCATCGGAGCGGCCGGACTGCTCCGCGTCCAGCTTCTCGGCGATCTCGGCCCGGTAACGCACGCGGCGGATGCGTCGCGTCATGTCGATCACGAGCAGCACGGCGGCCACGGCGATCAGGAAGGTGACCGTGAAGCCCACGACGCCGGGCGTCACCTGGTCTTCGTTCGGGCCGGACGTCGGCGTCGGGGTCGGCGTCGCGGCCAGCCAGACGCCGGCCTTCAGCAGCAGCTCAGGCATGGGGAGTGTTCGCTTTCAGGTCGGGAGGCGCGCACGGGGCGAAGCGTGATTCTCAGCTTCGTCTCCTAGTCTTGTCTCAGCCTACCGTCGCCCCGACGGCGGGCCTGGACACGCACCGAGAGGCGGACCGCGAAGCGATGGCACGCGAGACCCGAACGCCATCAGAGCAGACGCCGTCACCCACTGCAGAGTCGCCCGCCCCCGAGTCGCCCACCCTCCAGTCCCGCTACGGCCGCACTCCCGGCCGACGCCGCCGCGACCGCTGGCTGCTGGCCGGCGGCGCGCTCGCCGTGGTCGCCGTCGTGACCGCCTGGGTGTTCTGGGCCGGCTGGGACAACAACCAGGCCGACCTCGAGGCCACGGACACCGCGTACACCATTCCCGACGCGCACCATGTCGAGATCACGTTCACCATCAACACCCAGCCGGGAACCGCTGTCACCTGCGCGCTGCAGGCACTCAACGACGACTACGCGATCGTGGGCTGGCGCATCGTGAGCTACCCGGCCTCCGACGCCCGCGTGTCGACGCACACGGAGACGATCCGGACCATCGCGCAGAGCAACACGGGTTTGATTAACACCTGCTGGCTGACCTAACATTCTCTGGATACGCCCCGGCCGAGGCCGGGGCGTCTACTTTACCCACCGGCATTGCACCATGACCGGCTCCGGCCGGGAATCAGCCGAAGCGGTCATACCGCAGGCGCGAAGGAGTTCATCATGTCCCAGGAGTCTCAGGTCACCTTTCTGACCCAGGACGCGTACGACCGTCTCTCGGCCGAACTCGAGGAGCTCAGCGTCAACGGCCGTAACGAGATCGCGAAGCGCATCGAGGCGGCCCGCGAGGAGGGCGACCTCAAAGAGAACGGCGGCTATCACGCCGCGAAGGACGAGCAGGGCAAGATCGAGGCCCGCATCGTGCAGCTCACGAACCTGCTGCGCAGCGCGACCGTCGGCGCCGCTCCCGAGAGCCACGGCGTCGTGGAGCCCGGAACCGTCATCACCGCGACCATCGCCGGCGACGAGAGCGTCTTCCTGATCGGCAACCGCGAGATCGCGGCCGGCACCGACCTCCCCGTCTACAGCGAGCAGAGCCCGCTCGGCTCCGCGATCCTCGGGCTGAAGGTCGGCGACAAGACCGAGTACACCGCCCCCAACGGCCGCCAGATCGCCGTCCAGGTCACCAAGGTCGAGACCTACACGGGCCAGTAACCCGCAGCGGCCGCTCAAAACCGCAGCGGCCGCTCAAAAGCGGGCGAGAAGTCGACCGAGAACTAGTCGTCCTCGAGGACGGGGTCGTAGCCGGCCTGACGCAGCACGTGGATGACCTGCTGGCTATGCTCGGTCCCGCGGGTCTCCACCGAGACGTCGAGCTCGACCTGGCTGAGCTGCAGGCCGTTGCCGTGCCGTGTGTGGAGGACCTCCACGACATTGGCGTTGACGCCGGCGAGGATCTCGGCGATGCGCGCGAGCTGTCCCGGACGGTCGGGCAGCATGATCGTGAGCCGCAGGTAGCGGTCGGAGGCCGCGAGTCCGTGGGCGATGACGCGTTGCATGAGGAGCGGGTCGATGTTGCCGCCCGAGAGGATGGCGACGACCGAGCCCGGTGCGTCCGCCGGCACGAGACCGGCGAGGATCGCCGCCACGCCCGCGGCGCCGGCCGGCTCGACCACGAGCTTGGCCCGCTCCAGCAGCACCAGGAGGGCGCGCGCGATGTCGTCCTCGGTGACCGTGACGACCGCATCGACCGCGTCGCGCACGATCTCGAAGTTGAGGATGCCGGGCTTGCTCACCGCGATGCCGTCGGCGATCGTCGCGACGAGCCCGATCTCGGTGGGCTGCCCGGCCTCCAGTGAGGCGGGGTAGGCGGCGGCGTTGGCCGCCTGCACGCCGATCACCCGGATCGTGCGGCCCTCGAGAGCCCCGCGCTGCTTGACGGCGCTCGCGACACCCGAGATCAGACCGCCGCCGCCGATGGGGACGACGATGGTCGAGACGTCCGGCACCTCGTCGAGGATCTCGAGCCCGAGTGTGCCCTGGCCGGCGATCACGTCCGGGTGGTCGAACGGCGGGATGAGCACCGCACCGGTCTCCGCCGCGAAGTCGGCGGCCGCGCGCAGCGTCTCGTCGACGATGCTGCCGCTGAGCACCACGTCGGCGCCGTAGGCGCGGGTGGCCTGGAACTTGGGGATCGCGACGCCGACCGGCATGAAGATCGTGGCGTGGATGCCGAGCTCGCGCGCGGCGAAGGCGACGCCCTGCGCGTGATTGCCGGCGGACGCCGCGACGACGCCGCGCTCGCGCTCTTCGGCGGTCAGCTTCGAGAGCCGGTGATAAGCCCCGCGGATCTTGTAGGAGCCGGTGCGCTGGAGGTTCTCGCACTTGAGGATGACGGGAGCGCCGATCACATCGGTGAGATACCGGGAGGTCTCGATCGGAGTCGGCTGCGCGACCAGGCTCACGATCGCCCGGGCCGCCTCGATCTCGTCGAGGCTGGGGCCGGCGAACGGTGTGCGCGTCGGTTCGGTCGCGGTGTCCACTCGCACAGCCTACTCGCGGTCGTATACCGACAGATGTATGCGACCCGTGCCGGTGTCACGGCCGGCGCAGCGGCCTCGGCACGACCTCCCAGATGGCTCCCGCGGGGGCGGCCATGGCCTCCGGTGGCTTGTCCCTCCAGGCGCCGGACGAGACGTAGTGCACCATCACGTTGAGCACGGCGACGAACGGGACCGCGAACAGCGCACCGGGGATGCCGGCGAGCAACGACCCGGCCGCGACAGCGAGGACGACAGCGAGCGGATGCACTTTGACAGCGGTGCCCATGATGAGCGGCTGGAGGACGTGCCCCTCGATCTGCTGGACCAGCAGCACGACCCCGAGCATGATCAGCGCGAAGACCCAGCCCTTGAAGACGAGGGCGATGAAGACCGCGAGGGCTCCGGTGATGACCGCGCCGACGATCGGGATGAACGATCCGAGGAACACCAGCACCGCGATCGGGATGACCAACGGGAGCCCGAGGAAGAAGGCCCCGAGGCCGATGCCGAGCGCGTCGATGGAAGCGACGAGCACCTGCACCTTGGCGAAGTTGCGCAGCGTCGTCCAGCCGGCCCGGCCCGCGCCGTCCACGGCACTGCGGGCGCTCTTCGGGAAGACGCGCACGATCCAGCCCCAGATGCTGCGTCCGTCGATGAGGATGAACAGCACGCTGAACAGCGTGAGCAGAGCTCCCGTGAGCACGTGGCCCACCGTGGAGCCGATGGAGAGCGCACCGGAGATGTAGACCTGGCTGTCTTGTTGGAGCGAGGACCAGAGCGATTGGAACGCGCTGTCGATCTGGTTCGGGGTCAAGCCGAGCGGGCCGGTGCTGAGCCAGTCCCTGAACTGCTCGAAGGCCGCCACCGATTGGACCTGGAGTTCGTGGCTCTGCCGGGTGACCTGCCAGATCGCGAGGTAGCAGAGTCCTCCGACGACCACGACCAGCAGGACCAGCGTGGTGACGATCGCGAGCCAGGAGGGCCAACGGTGCCTGACCAGGAAGTCCTTGAACGGCACGAGCAGCGCAGCGAGGAGCACCGCGATGAGCACCGGGACGACGATGAGGCGCAGCTGGACGATCAGGAAGATCGCGACCGCGATGACCGCACCGATGACCAGCAGCCGCCACGACCACGCGCCGGCGAGCCGCACGCCGCGCGGCAACGACTCGTCGACCGGCTCGGCCGGCGCCCCGAGATCGCGTCGACGTCTCAGGAAGCGCGCCCTGACCGACGGGCTGGGGTCTTGCGGTGCCGGGGCGTCGCTCTCTGCCATGCCCGTCAGTCTAGGGGCGCAACCGTAGGGTTCCTGAGGGTCTGTTCAGGGTTCGAACACCAGTGGCGGGTGCTCGATGGAGGTCGAGAACCACGACCAGGACGGGCCGGACGACGTCTGCTGGATGGAGGCGTACGTCGCCTGTCCCGGCGCGACGTTCTGCAAGCCGACCGAGACCGACACGTTGCCGTTCACGGTCTTGACGCCGGTTCCCGTGACGCTGCCGGCGCCGGCGTAGGCGCCGACCGTGAGCGACACAGGTCCGCTGGTGGAGATGAGGAACGAGACGACGTAGCTCGCCACGCCCGTGGCTCCGTACGCTCCCGGGTCGAAGTGCACGGAGACGCCAGGGCCTCCGGAGGGCACCTGACGGAACGTGAACGACGCGTACGGCGTCCCCGAGGTGTCGGTCTGCATGATGTCGGACGCGATCAGCGTCAGGTTCGTGCGGCCTTTCCCGACGGTGTGGGTCGGGCTGATGGTGTCGATGGGGAAGAAGAAGGGCGGCCAGTGCAGGATGTCGCCCGGACGGATCCGAGTGACCACGTCACTCGGCGAGAGGGTCTTCACGAAGGATGAGGGGTCGATGGCGTCCGAAGCTTCGGCGTCCGCCCCCGGGACGATGCCAGACATGAGGATTACTCTACTAGCGGGTCTCCCGGGGCGCGACCGTCACCGGCGTGCCGGACAGCGCGACATGCACCCGCTCGCCCGGAGCGGGCAGCTCCCGAGCGCCGTGCTGCACGGCCAGCTCCGAGCCGTCGGCCAGGCGCACGCGGGTTCGCCGCAGCGCGCCGAGGAAGCTCGTGGTGAGCACCTCCGCCGGCAGGCCCTCCGGAGCGAGCAGCACGTCTTCCGGGCGCACGTACGCGGTCACCGGGCCGTCCGCGACGGGAGCGGCGAGCGGGACGGTCTGGCCGAGCACCTGGAGGACGCCCGCGGAGACGCTGCCGGGAACCCGGTTCGTGAGGCCGACGAACTCGGCGACGAACGCCGTCGCCGGCCGGTGGTAGAGCTCCTCCGGAGTGCCGATCTGCTCGATCGCGCCCGAGCGCATGACCGCCACGCGGTCGGCGACGGCGAGCGCCTCCTCCTGGTCGTGCGTGACGAAGAACGTCGTGATCCCGAGCTCGGTCTGGATGCGACGGATCTCCTCGCGCAGCTGGACGCGGACCTTGGCGTCAAGCGCCGAGAGCGGCTCGTCGAGCAGCAGCACGCGGGGCTCGGTCACGAGGGCCCGCGCCAGCGCGACGCGCTGCTGCTGGCCACCGGACAGCTGGTGCGCGTACCTGTCGGCGTGGTGGTCGAGGCCCACCAGCTCGAGCGCCTCGGCCGCGCGGTGACGGCGCTCCCCCGCAGCCACCTTGCGCATCCGCAGCCCGAACTCCACGTTCTGACCCGACGTCAGGTGCGGGAACAGCGAGTACGACTGGAAGACCATGCCGAGGTCGCGGCGGTTCGTGGGCTCGTCGGTGACGTCGCGACCGTCGATGAGGATGCGTCCGGAGTCGACGCGCTCCAGCCCGGCCAGCGAGCGCAGGGCTGTCGTCTTGCCGCAGCCGGAGGGGCCGAGGAGCGCGATGAACTCCCCCGGCTCCGCGTGCAGGGAGAACCCGGCGAGCCCGGCGCCGCCGCCGAAGTCGCGGACGAGGCCGTCGAGCTCGACGGTGGAGCCGACCCGGGCGGCGGCGAGGGCGGATTCAGCGAGGACGGTCATGACGAGCCCTTCAGGAGGCGATGGTCCGGCGGGAGGCTATGGTCCGGCGCGACGCGGCGGTCCCGCGTGCGGCGGCGAGCGCTGACGACGCGGTCGACGACCACGAGGAGGACGAAGGCGAACACCAGCGCCAGCAGGGCGAAGATGACCGCGACGAACGGGTCGGACTGCGAGACCAGCAGCAGAGAGGTCTGCAGGTTCACGCGGCTGAGCAGGGAGGCGATGGTGAACTCGCCGAGCACGACCGCGATGGAGAGGGCGGAGGCGGCGAGGATGCCGCGGCGCAGGTTCGGCACGAGCACGCGCCAGAACACGGTCCTCCAGCCGGCGCCGAGCGAGCGCGCCGCCTCGCTGAGCGTGATCATGTCGACGGCGGCGACGTTGCTCTGGATGGCGCGGTAGGCGTACGGCAGCACGGTGATCCCGTATGCGAAGGCGAGCGTCCAGGTGCCTGAGCCGAAGATCTGCGTGACCACGGCGTAGGTCGGGGCGAGGCCGACGACCATGACGATGGCCGGGATCATGATCGGCAGCAGGCACACGGCCTCCAGCAGCCGGCGCAGCTTGGCGAACCGCAGCTCGACCAGCACGATCGTCGGCAGCAGCACGAGCAGCACGATCGCGACCGTGACGACCGCGAGCACGAGCGAGTTGCCGAGCCCCTGGTACACGCGGTCGTACCGTGTCGTGCCTCCGCCGAACACCGCGATCCACCGGTCGAAGCTGTAGACGCCCGGCTTGGCCGTGCGGAGGGTGAACTCGAGCATCGAGAGCAGCGGGATCAGGAAGAACGCGCCGAGCACCACCCAGATGACGGTGCGGACGACCGGGCCCGGACCGAGCCGCAGCTGGGTCTGGCCGCTCATCGCTGCCACCTCGCGGTGCGTCGCACGAGTGCCGAGTAGGCCAGCATCACCACGACCATGACCACGAGCATCCCGAGCGCCATCGCGCCGGCCAGGTTGGCGCGGCCGAGCACGGTCTCCGAGATCAGCGCCTGGCGGATCTGCAGCGAGACGATGTTGTTCGCCTGGCCGACCAGCGCGGCCGCGGTCGCGTACGACGAGAACGCATTGGCGAACAGCAGCAGGAGGCTGCCGAGGAACGACGGCAGCAGGATCGGGCCGCCGACGCGGGTCCAGTAGGTCCAGCGGGTGCCGCCGAGGGTGGCCGTCGCCTCGAGCCACTGCGGGCGCAGGCCCTCCAGCGCGGGGAGGAACGTGATGACCATGAGCGGGATCTGGAAGTAGAGGTACGGGAGGATCAGGCCGGGCACCGTGTAGAGCCAGACGCCGTTCTCGTAGATGTTGATGTGGAAGGTGTTGCGGAGCAGCACCGTCACCAGTCCTTGCGCGCCGATGGTCGCGATGAACGCGAACGCCAGCATGACGCCGCCGAACTGGGCGAGCACGCTGCTGGCCGAGTCGACGAGTGAGCGCGCCGTCCCGCCGGGACGCGAGTGCAGCATCGCGAAGCAGAGCGCCGCCCCCGCGACGGCGCCGACGATCGCGGTGACGGCCGAGAGCCAGAATGCGCCGAAGAACGACCCGGCGATCGCGGGCTCGGCGAGCCCGGTGAGGTTGGCCCAGGTGAACCGGCCCTCCCCGTCGACGAAGCCGCTGCCGACCGCCACGAGAGTGGGCACGGCGAGGAAGATCACGACGTAGAAGGCGAACGGGGTGAGGCCGAGCACGGCGGCGACGCCTCCGCGGCGCCGGCGCTTCGGCTGGGAACGGGCGGCCGACGACGGCTGCCGCCGGGAGTCACTCGAGGTGACCCCGGCGGCAGCGTCGGCCGCGGGTGCGGCGATGGTCTCGGTCATCAGCCGACTGCGTTGGCCCACTTGGCGTTGAGGAGCGTGCCCGCGTCGGTGGCCTGCTTGTCCGTCATGACGGCCACCTTGTCGAGCTTGCCCGGGAACTCCTTGGTGTCGAGCGTTCCCGCCTTCTCCATGGCGTCGACGCGGGCCGGGTAGGCGCCGCCCTTCAGCCAGGCGTTCTGAGCGGCGTCGCTGTAGAGGTACTCCTCCCACAGGCGCGCGGCGGCCGGGTGCGGCGCATCCTTGTTGATCGCCTGGTTGTAGTAGCCGACGTACGCGGTGCCCGGGAGGACGACGTACTTCCAGTCGATGCCGCCCGACTTGATGGTGTCGGAGGTCGTGTAGCCCTTCTGGTTGAACGACCAGTCGAGCAGCACCGGGGTCTCGCCCGAGGCGATGGTGTTCGGCTTGCCGTCGGCGGCGTTCCAGTTGCCCGCGGCCTTCAGCTTCGTGAACCACTCGATGCCCGGGGTCAGGTCGTCGAGGGTGCCGCCGTTCTGGAGGTCGGCGTAGGCGACGGCGCCCGCCGCGGCCGCGGCCTGGGTCGGGTTGCCGTTGAGCGCGACCGCGCCCTTGAACTCCGGCTTGAGCAGGTCGGAGAACGACTTCGGCGCGGTCTTGATCTTGTTCGCGTCGTAGCCGACCGACATGACGCCGTAGTAGCCGACCTTCCAGAGGCCGTCCTTGTCCTTCTGGGCGTCCGGGATGTCGGCGAAGCCGGTCGGCTTGTAGGGCGCGAAGTACTCGGTGTTCGCCAGCGCGACCGAGGAACCGACGTCGAACGTGTCGGGAGCGGTATCCTGGCCCTTCAGCTTCTTGGCCGCGTCGATCTCCTCCTGGCTGGAGGCGGAGTCCTGACTCGGGTTGATCGTGATGCCGTACTTCTTGGTGAAGCCGTCGAAGATCTCCTGGTAGTTGGCCCAATCGCCGGGGGTGGCGATGATGTTGAGGCTGCCCTCCTTCTTCGCGGCGGCGACCAGGGCGTCCATCCCGCCCGCCGACGCGACGTCGGTGGCGGTGGCGACCTTGCCTGCGTCTGCTGTGCTGCTCGCGTCGGCGCCGCCCGAGCAGGCGGCGAGCGAGAGGGCGACGACGGTCGCAGCGGCAGCGAGGCCGGCGACGCGAGCGCGCTTGTTGATCACGGAATATCCTCCAGTGCACGGGTTGGTGGCCGGGCGTTCGACCCGGCTCGACGCCACGCTAGGGATGCCGGGGTACGCGTGGGCCAGCGGAGAGTAACGCGTCGGTGAACGATCGATGTCGGACCTTGCCGATAAGGTCGACCCGTGGTCGAACAGCTCTCCCCCGCCCTCGCGCGCCGCATCGCGCTCGCCGCCCAGGGGTTCGGGAGGCCGCAGCCGGCGGTCGTGGGAATACGTCAGCTCAACGCGCTCATCGATCGCATCAACCTGTTGCAGATCGATTCGGTGAACGTCTTCGAGCGCAGCCACTACCTCCCGGCTTTCGCTCGCCTCGGCCCGTACGACCGCACCCTGCTCGACCGGCTGACGTTCGACGCCCGTGGGCCGCACACGGAGTACTGGGCGCACGAGGCCGCGTTCGTGCGCAAAGACGACTGGCCGCTGTTCCGCTGGCGCATGCGCGCCTACCGCGAGCGCTACGGCACCGGCAACGCCTGGTTCGCCGCCAACGAGAGCACGCTGCAGTGGCTGCGTGCCGAGCTCGCCGAGAAGGGGCCACTGGCGGCGAGCGAGATCGAGCACGACGCCAACCGCCGCTCCGGGCCGTGGTGGGGATGGTCGGAGGTCAAGCGCGCGCTGGAGCGGATGTTCCTGTTCGGCGAGGTCGCGATCGCCGGCCGCACACGGTTCCAGCGCCGGTACGGGCTGGTCGACGACGTGCTGCCCGCGAGCATCCTCGACCGCACGGTCGACGATGGCGACGCCATCCGCGAGCTGCTGCGTCGTTCGGCGGTGGCGCACGGCATCGGCACGGTGCGCGACCTGGCCGACTACTACCGGCTGAAGGGTCCTGCGGTGCAGGTCGGCCTCCAGCAGCTCGAAGACGCGGGCGAGCTCATCCCCGTCCAGGTGCGCGGGTGGGAGGGCGCGGGCGGCCGCCCGGTGAAGGCCTGGATGCACCGTGACGCGCGCAAGCCGCGGTCGATCGAGGCCTCCGCGCTGCTGTCGCCGTTCGACCCGGTCGTCTGGTTCCGCGACCGCGCGTTGCGGATGTTCGGGTTCCACTACCGCATCGAGATCTACACACCGGCGCCCCAGCGCGTGTACGGCTACTACTCGCTCCCGATCCTGCTCGACGACGAGCTCGTCGGCCGCATCGACCTCAAGAGCGACCGGCAGGCCGGCGTGCTGCGGGTGCAGTCCGCGTGGACCGAGTCCGGCAACGGCGGCCCGATCGCCGAGCGTCTCGTGCCGTTGCTGGCGCAGACCGCCGCGTGGCAGGGTCTCGGCGAGGTGCAGGTCGCCGACGGAGCCCGCGGCGACCTGGCTCCGGTGCTCGCCGCCGAGCTCTGAGTCGCCTTGATGTGGCTCCTCCGCCGGTCTCCTGAAGCACCCTCGCGGAGCCGCCGCGCGCGGGGGTAAGGTGCGGGCATGAGTTCACCGCTGGAGTATCTGAACGCCGACGGGGCCGACGAGGCCGACTTCGAACAGCCCATGCGCGAGCTCTTCGCCTACCGCGACGGCGATCATTGGCGCGACGGCATCGTCACCGGCGTCAAACGCGGATCCGACGGCCGCGCGCACGTGCAGTTCGACGGCCGGATGTGGGTCACGACGGACGACATCCGCGAGTCGACGCACTACATCGCCGTGCTGCTGAACCCCGATTCGACCGTCTACGCCGAGGTCATCACCGGCTACCACGACGGCGCTCCCGCCGAGCTGATCCGCGACATCGACCTGGTGGACGGCGGTACCAACGTGGGCACCGAGTGGCGCCCGCTCGACGAGCAGGCCGTGGGCACACGCGTGCGCTACCGCTACACCGGCACCGCCGAGCTGGAGGCCGCCGAGGCGTAGCCGCCACGGACCTCCGTCAGAAGGTGGAGCCCATCTTCTCGAGGCGGTCCACTCGCTCCGGGATCGGCGGGTGTGTCGAGAACAGGCGGCTCATGAGGCTGGGCTTGAGCGGCTCGGCGATCCAGAGGTGCGCCATGCTGCTGTTCTGACGGCGCATCGGCCGGCCGTACTCCTCCAGCTTCAGGAGGGCGCTCGCCAGGGCGTCCGGGTGCCGCGTCGTCATCGCGCCCGTCGCGTCGGCGAGGTACTCGCGCTGCCGCGAGACGGCCAGCTGCACGAGTGTGGCCACGAGCGGCGCGATGATCGCGGCGATCAGGCCCGCGACCAGGACGAAGGGGTTGCCGCCGCCACCGTTGTTGTTGTTGCGGTTGTTGCCGCCGAAGAACGCCATGCGCACGAAGATGTCGGCGATGAGCCCGATCGCCACGGTGAGGCCGAAGACGATCATCGAAAGGCGGATGTCGTAGTTGCGCACGTGGCCGAGCTCGTGCGCCATCACGCCCTCCAGCTCGGCGTCGTTCATGATGTCGAGGAGGCCCGTGGTCGCAGCTACGGAGGCGTGCTGCGGGTCACGCCCGGTCGCGAACGCGTTGGGTGCGGGATCGTTGACGATGTAGACGGCCGGCATCGGGGTACCGGTCGTGATCGACAGGTTCTCGACGACGTTCCACAGGCGCGGGTTGTCGGCCTTCGTGATCGGGACCGCCCCGGACATGCTGATCGCCTGGCTGGAGGCCATGAAGTACTGGAAGACGGCATAGACGATCGCGCCGATCGCGACCCAGGCGAGGATCGCCCAGCTGTTGTAGATGACCGAGAACAGCCATCCGAGCGCACCGATGAGAATCAGGAACAGCAGGATGATGAAGACGGTGTTGCGCTTGTTCCTGGCGATAGCCCTGTACATCGACGACCTAGAACTGGACGCGCGGCGGCTCGGCGATGGCCGCCAGGTTGTCGACCTCGAAGAACTCGCGCTCGCTGAAGCCCAGGCGGCGGGCGAACAGGTTGTTCGGGAAGACCTTGATCTTGGTGTTGAACTCGCGCACACCGCCGTTGTAGAACCGGCGCGAGGCCTGGATCTTGTCTTCGGTGTCGACCAGGTCGGCCTGCAGCCGCAGGAAGTTCTGGCTCGCCTGCAGCTGCGGGTAGGCCTCCGCCACGGCGAAGATGCTCTTCAGGGCCGTCTGCATGTGACCCTCGGCCACGGACGCCTCGCCCGGCGTCTGGGCCGTCAGCGTCTCTGCGCGCGCCTTGGTGACGGACTCGAAGACCCCGCGCTCGTGCGCCGCGTAGCCCTTGACCGTCTCGATCAGGTTGGGGATGAGGTCGGCACGGCGCTTCAGCTGCACCGTGATGTCGCTCCACGCCTCGTCGACCCGGACCTTCAGGGTGACCAGGGAGTTGTATGTGGCCCAGAAGTAGATTCCGATGATCGCGACGAGCACGACGACGATGATGACCGGAATGAGCCATTCCATTGCGGGAACTCCTAAGCGTCTGAGCGCGCTGATCGACGGCGCTGACAGCATCCTAACGGGCGCGGATGCGCCTCCCACTGCCTTCCCATCACTCTCGAAGCAACCGCAATGCGGATGGACAGCGCCCGGGTGCGGGGGTGCAGAATTGCTGACGTGAGCGAGACCGCCGAACGCCGCAGACGGGGTCGCCCGCGCAAGGAGCGCGGGGCGGCCTCCACCCGTTCGGCCATCGTGCGGGCCGCCGCCGACGAGTTCACCGAGCGGGGCTACGAGGCCGCGTCGCTGCGCGCCGTCGCCCGGAGGGCGGGTGTCGACTCGGCGCTCGTCCACCACTACTTCGACGACAAGGCCGACCTGTTCGCTGCGACGCTGGAGGCCCCGCTGCGACCGGACCGGGTGCTCGACGTCGTCCTGGCCGCACCGCGCGACGAGGTCGGCGAGACGCTCGTGCGCTATCTGCTCACCCAGCTGGAGGACGAGCGCGCTGCCGGGCGGATGGTGCTCATCCTGCGCACCGCGCTCGGCAGCGGAGCAGGCACCCGCATGCTGCGCGAATTCCTCACCAGGGAGGTGTTCACCCGCCTCGCCGCACTCACCCACTCCGACGACGCCGATCTGCGCGCCGATCTGGCCGCGTCGCAGGTCGTCGGACTGATGATGACGCGGTACGCGCTCAAGCTCGAACCGATCGCGAGCGCCCGTCCCGACGAGCTCGCCCGCCGCGTCGGCCCCGTGATCCAGTGGCATCTCTTCGGCGATCTTGACGGACGGGTCGGGCCGGGCGAATAATTCATCACATGATGAATTCGGTCGACGCCGCCGTCGTGATCGAGGGCCTGAGGGTGCGACGCGGACGCACGACGGTGCTCGACGGCCTCGACTTGAGCATCCCGCGCGGCCAGGTCGTCGGCCTCCTCGGCCCGAGCGGCTGCGGCAAGACGACGCTGATGCGGTCGATCGTCGGCGTGCAGCGGGTGGCCGGCGGCCGGGTGGAGGTGCTCGGCCAGCCGGCGGGATCCGCCGCCCTGCGTCACCGCGTGGGGTATGTGACGCAGGCCGTGAGCGTCTACGACGACCTGACGGTCCGGCAGAATCTCGCCTACTTCCGCCGTGTTCTCGGCGCGGGCAAGGACGACGTCGAGCGGGCGATCGACGCGACCGACCTGGGCGCGAACGCCGGGCAGCTGGTCTCCACGCTCTCCGGCGGCCAGCGTAGCCGCGTCTCGCTCGCCGCCGCGCTGCTGGGCTCCCCCGACCTCCTGGTGCTCGACGAGCCCACGGTCGGCCTCGACCCGCTTCTGCGCGTCGAGCTGTGGTCGCTCTTCCACCGGCTCGCCGACGGAGGCACCAGCCTCCTGATCTCGAGCCATGTGATGGACGAGGCGACGCGCTGCGACCGGCTGCTACTGATGCGGGACGGCGCCATCCTGGCCGACACGACGCCGGACGAGCTGCTGGCGGAGACCGGCGCAGCGGATGCGGAAGGCGCGTTCCTCACGCTGCTGCGGCGGCATCATCCGCGGCACGTGCTCGACGAAGCGGAGCCCGACGGGACACCGGGCGGCGCCGACGACGAGGAGGGCGCCCGATGAATGCCACCCGCACCCTCGCGACGACGGGGCGCGTCCTCTCCCAGATCCGCCACGACCCGCGGACGGTCGTCCTCCTGGTCGTGGTGCCGAGTCTCCTGATCGGGCTGGTCGCGTGGATCTTCACGGACACCGACGTCTTCGCGACGATCGGTCCGGCGATGCTCGCGCTCTTCCCGTTCGTCGTCATGTTCCTCGTCACCAGCATCACGACCCTGCGGGAGCGTCGCACCGGCACCTTGGAGCGGCTGCTCTCGATGCCCCTGGGCAAGGGCGACTTCATCCTCGGGTACACGCTGGCGTTCGGGCTGCTGGCCGTCATCCAGTCGCTGGTCGCCTCCGGATACGCCATCTGGGTGTGCGGGCTGACGATCAAGGGCGACGTGTGGCTGCTCGTGGCCGTCGCGGTGACGGACGCGGTGCTCGGCAGCACCCTGGGCCTGTTCGCGAGCGCGTTCGCCCGCACCGAGTTCCAGGTGGTGCAGTTCATGCCGGCGATCGTGTTCCCGCAGATCCTGCTCGGCGGGATCTTCCTCCCCCGCGACCAGCTCCCCGCCGGGTTGAAGGAGATCAGCGACTGGCTGCCGCTGTCGCACGCGGTGGACGCGCTCAACGCCGTCGCGACGAACTCGCACGACGCCGCCTACGTGGGAGGCCAGCTCCTCATCATCGGCGCGTTCGCGGTGGGCGCCGTCGTCGTCGGCGCCCTCACCCTCCAGCGCCGCACCTCCTAGATCGATCAGGGCCGATATCCGTCACGGGCCGAGAACGCGGCGGAGGTAGGCGTTCTCGAAGCGGCGGTCGGGGTCGAGGCGGTCGCGAACGGCGAGGAAGTCATCGAAGCGCGGGTAGGTCTCGCGCAGCGAGTCCGCATCGCGGTAGTGCATCTTGCCCCAGTGCGGCCGGCCGTCGTGGGCCTTCATGATCTCCTCGACGGCGGTGAAGTACTCCGTCGGGTCCTCCCGGTAGTACCGGTGCACGGCGATGTAGCCGCTCTCGCGGCCGTAGGCCGTCGACAGCCAGTTGTCGTCGGCGGCCGCCGAGCGCACCTCGACCGGGAACGAGATGCGCCAGCCGCGGCGGTCGATGAGCGCCTTGACCTCCGCGAGCGCCTCGGGCACGGCCTCCCGCGGGATGGCGTACTCCATCTCCCGGAAGCGCACCGTGCGGTTCGTCACGAACACCCGCGGCGAGTGGTCGGTGAAATCGCGGTTGCCGGTGAGGCGCTGTGCAACGCGGCTGAACGGCGGGATGATCGCCGGCGCCATCGTGCCGACTGCGCAGACGCCGCGGTAGATCCCGTTCGCGAGGAGTTCGTCGTCGACCCAGCGGCCGGCCGCCGACAGCGGCGCCCGCTGCTCGGTGAGCGGCAGCCGGGTGTTCGTCTTGGTCAGCCCGGTCTCGGTGTGCGGGAACCAGTAGAACTCGAAGTGGTGCTCCTCCGCCGAGCGGTGCAGGTAGCTGTCGAGCACGCCCTGCAGCGGCTCGGGCCGCTCGACGGCCTTCAGCAGGAAGGCGGGAACGCACTGCAGGGTGATGTCCACGAGCACGCCGAGCGCCCCGAGCCCGAGTCGCGCCGCCGGCAGGAGCTCGGCGTTCTCGTCCTCGCTGATCGTCAGCAGCTCGCCCGACCCCGTCACGAGCGTGACCGCGACGATCTGGGTGGCGAGGCCTCCGAACGAGCCCCCGGTGCCGTGGGTGCCGGTGGAGGTCGCCCCGGCGATGGTCTGCCGGTCGATGTCGCCCATGTTCTGCAGCGCCAGCCCGTACGGCCGCAGCAGTCGCGGCAGTTGATGGAGGCGCGTGCCGGCGGCCAGACGCACCCGGCCGCGCTCGAGGTCCACATCGAGGACGCCGCTGACGTCTTCGAGGTCGAGCAGCACTCCGGGCGCCGCCGCGATGCCGGTGAAGCTGTGCCCGGCACCGACCGCCTTGACCCGCATCCCCTGCTTCGCCGCCGCCGCGACCGCGCGTTGCACGGCCTCGGCATCGCGCGGCCGCTCGACGCGCTGCGGGCGGATCGACTCGCTGCGGCCCCAGTTGCGCCAGACGGAACCGGTCGCCGTCACAGGAACACCTTCCCTTCGCCGCGGTAGCTCGGCACCGTGCCGACGACCGCGGCGCGCCCCTCCACGACGTCGACGAGGTGGAAGTCGTCCACGTGCTCGCTCAGCTCGCCGGACTTGGTGTGCCGCAACCAGACCCGGTCGCCGACGCGCAGGATCCCGGCGGCGGCGCCGGTCACCGGCGTCTGCACCTCCCCCGCCATCTCGCGGTCGACCATCGACAGCCCGGTCGGCCACTCGATCTTCGGGAGGCGGTCGGGCCCGGGAGGGCCGGACGCGATCCAGCCGCCGCCGAGCAGGGTCGCGGTGCGCTCGTCGGGGCGGCGCACCACCGAGAGGGCGAACGACGCGGCGGGCGCCGGGCGGAAGCCGCGGTAGGTGTCGAACAGGTGGCCGCCGAACAGCCCGCTGCCCGCGGCGATCTCGGTGACCGACGGGTCGGAGGCTGTGAACTCCAGCGAGCCGGTGCCGCCGCCGTTCACGAACTCGAGGTCGGCGAGGCTGCGCACGGTCGCGACGGCCTCTCCGCGCCGGGCGAGCAGCTCCTCCTGCGAGCTCTTCTGCATCCAGCGCAGCGTCGCTCCCCACGCCGGTCGCCCGGGCGGGTTGTCGCCCTGACCGGCGATCTGCGCTTCGTAGCCCATCATCCCGACCAGTGCGAAGCCCGGGCGCCGCACGATCGCCTCGGCGACCTCCCGCACGGCCGCCACGCTGTGCAACGGGGAGCGGTAGACGCCGACGTGGCCGAGAACGGGTGCGTCCCACGAGGAGTCCAGCTCGAGGCAGAGCCGGATGGTCTCACGCTCGGCGGGCGGCACGACCGCGTCGATCAGGTCGAGGTGGGCGACCGAGTCGACCATGAGCGTCACGCGCGCGGCGAGCTCAGGGGAGGCCGCGAGCCGCGCGATCGCACCCCGGTCGGCCGTCGGGTAGCCCACGACGACATCCTCGATCGGCGGGTGCCCGGCGTCGCCCTCCGCGAGCCAGAGCGCCTCCGGGAGGGTGTAGGCCAGTACGCCGGCGTACCCGGGCAGCGCGAGCACGGCGTCCAGCACCGAGCGCACACGCACCGACTTGGAGGCGACGCGGATCGCCTTGCCCGGACGTTCCGGGCTCCCGCCCGCGCGCCGGAGCATGTCGTGCGCGTTGTGCCGGAGCGCCGGGAGGTGCAGCACGCCGAAGGCGGGGTCGAGGCGGGCCGTCGCCATGGACAACGCCGGCCAGAAGACGTCGGGCGTCGTCCAGGTGCGCTCGGCCGGTGCGGGCTTGGAGGTCAGGTCGATCGGGTTCACGGGGTCCTTCTGCCGGTTCTGCAGTTTCTGCGTCGTGGGTGTCGTCGTCTGCCGGGAGGGCGTGGCGCGCGGCATCAGCGCACCGCCTTCACCCGGGCGACCGCGAGCGCCCCCGCGAACGCGAACACCCCGGAGAGCACGAACAGCCCGACGAACCCGCCCATGGCCGCGACGATCGCAGCGCCGAACAGCGGGGCCATCGCCTGCGGGACGGCCGTGGCGATGTTCATGATGCCGAGGTCCTTGCCCCGGTTCTCCGGGTCGGGCAGCACTTGCGTGGCGAGCGCCTGGTCGACCGAGAGGAAGCAGCCGTAGCCGAGGCCGAGCAGGCCGGCGGCCACCATCGCGACCGTCAGCTCCGGGACGAACGCCAGCAGCAGCGCCGCGATACCCTGCAGCGCCGACGAGATGAAGACGAAAGCCTTCCGTCTCCCGAGCCGGTCGGACAGCCGGCCGAGAGCGAGCGAGGCGATGATGACGAACACCATGTAGATCAGGATCAGCACCAGCAGGTCGTCGTCGGCGTGCTTGTCATGGAGGCCGAACTCCAGGAAGTAGAGCAGCAGCGACGTGCCGAACGCGTTCCCGAAGTTCACCAGCACCCGGCTGAGCAGCGTCCAGCCGAAGTCGGGGTGCTCGCGCGGGCTGATCCACAGCCCCTCCACGATGCCGCGGAAGGTCATCCGCTCGCGCAGGTGTGCCGGCAGCACGGCGTCGGGCAGGAACAGGAAGGGCACGACGAGCACGACCAGCAGCACCGCCATCGCGGTGTAACCGACCAGTGCGCCGACGAACACATAGGTCACCAGCGAGACGCCCAGGATGATCCCGATCGCCTGCGGGGCGCTGATCCACCCGGAGACGTAGCCGCGCTGGTCGACCGGCACCTGGTCGGAGATCGTCGCCGTGAGCGCGGCGGTCAGCACGCAGAAGCCGGTCAGGGCGAGCGACCAGAACACGCCGATCCCCACCATGGACGACTGGAGGCCGAGCAGCACGAGCGAGACCGCGAACAGCAGCGCGCCGCCCGCGATCCAGGGGCGGCGCCGGCCGAACCGGCTGGTCGTGCGGTCGGACAGCGCGCCCGTGAGCGGATACGCAACGATGGCGCAGACCCCGGAGATGCCCGAGATGATGCCGAAGGCGACGACGTTGTCGACCCAGTAGTCGGTGTGCAGCTGCGCCTGCACCTGGTCGGGCAGCAGCTTCTGGATGGGGGCGAGCTGCGCCATCCAGACACCCAGCCAGGCGACGGCGAAGGCGGCGATCCAGCGGCCGGGGATGCGGCGCGTGGGTTCGGCGAAGACCGCCGGCGTCGAGGTGTTGGTCATCGGATACCTGCGTTCGGGTTGTGGAGGAGGGATCCGACGGCAGCGTCGCCGTCGGCCGGTTCGGCGAATGCGGCGAGCGCGTCCGCCGCGAAGTCGAGTGCTTGCTCTGCCGCCGCGTCGTCGCGGGTGACGAGCCAGGCGATCGTGACGCCGTCGGTGAGCGTCACGAGGAGGCGGGCGATCTCGGCGATCGGACGGCTCCAGACGCTGCCGGTGAGGGCGGCGGCGTCTCGGGCGGCGCGCTCGGCGAGTTCGTAGTAGCGGTCGTACTGCCGACCGGCGAGCGGCGCGAACCCCGGCTCGCGCAACGCCCACTGCGTCAGCTCGAACATCGCCTTCTCGCGGTCGGGGTCGGCGCGGACGCCGTCGAAGTAGTGCTGGAGCCCCGAGCGGATCGCCGCTCGGATCCCGATGGGCGCGCGGGAGGCGTCGAGCGCGGGCTCCAGGTCGGTCTGCTCGCTGGAGACGACGGCGTTGACGAGCTCGGCCATCAGCTCGTCGCGCGACTCGAAGACGTAGTGGAAGCTGGCGAGCGACATCCCGGCCTCGCCCACGATCCGGCGGGTCGTGGCGGCGGTCACGCCGTCGCGCGCGATCACCCGGAGAGCCGCCTGCACGAGAGCCGCGCGGCGGTCCGCTGGGGGGATGCGCGTCATCGGAGCTCCTCGCGGTGCCGGTTCGCGCGTCGTCGCGCGAAGTGGGACAGTTGACCCAGTTGTCAGTATGCCCCAAATCCGGCCAGCTGGTTTGACATGCGGTGTGTCGGCCCCCTGGAATGGGGTGGAATGCGGGTATTTCTGTCTGACGTGTCTCCACCAGTCCGGTCGCGGGGGTCGACCGGGCGACTCGTCGCTGCCCTGCTCGGTCTGGGGCTGGCGCTGGCGGCGACCGCAGCCCTCGCGACGCCGGCCACGGCCGCCCCTGCTTCGGCCGCCCCCGCCGCAGCACGTTCCGACACAGCACCGCCGAAGTCCCCGGGCCTCGCTCCCAGCGACACGGCCTCCGATGCGCCGACCTCCACCCCGACCCCGACTCCGGCGCCGCCGCAGCTCGACCCGCTCCCGAAGAGCCTGGTCACCACGCTGCCGTTGGCCGTCTCGGGCACCGCCGATCCCGGCGAGGTCATCGACGTGTCCGGCGGCTCCTCCACCAACGCCGACTCCCGGTGCACCGCCACCACCGGCGACGACGGCCGGTTCCGCTGCGCCGTCCAGCGCCTCCCCGACGGCCCCGGCGTGCCGGTGCGGGCCGAGTCGCGCACCACCGGCCTCGCCGACAGCGGCCGGGTCGACGTCCTCTCCCCTCCCACGATCACCTCGGCCGACGGCGGAGCGACCGGCGGCGGAATCCGCGGCACGGCCTACCCGGGCGCCACAGTGACCGTCACCGCCGAGACCGGGGACTCCTGCTCGTTCCCGGCGGACAGCGCCGGCAACTGGGGCTGCGTCATCTCGCGACTCCGCGACGGCAACCACAGCATCACCGCCACGCAGGTGGCGCCGTTCTCGTCCACGCGCTCCGGAGCGAGCCGGTCCATCACCGTCGTCGTGGACACCGTCGCGCCGGGAGCGCCGACGCTGACCTCCCCGGCACCCGGCACCTCCGCGACGGCCGGGCAGTCCATCGCCTTCGGCGGCGCCGGCGAACCCGGCGCGAGTGTGACCGTCTACGCGAGCACCTCCCGTGGGACCTCCGTGGCCTGCACGGCGGCCGTCACGGGAACCGCCTGGTCGTGCGCGGCCGGCCTCCCCCAGGGCGATTACCTCGTTTCAGCGCTGCAGCGCGACTCCGCGGGCAACGTGAGCGCCGGCAGCAACGCGGTCGCGATCTCGGTGGAGGCTGTGGCCGCCGCGCCGCCGGCCACGACCAAGCCCTCCCCGTCGAAGACCCCGGTTCCTGCGCAGCCGGCGCCGCCCACGGCCGCGCCGTCGTCGCCGTCGGCTCCGGCCCACGCCGAGACCAAGGGATGGACGGACACGCCGTTCAGCGTCGCCTCCGCTCCGGTCGTCACCGCGGCCTCCATGCCGGGCTGGCTGCGCTCGGTCGGTCTGGCGGTCGCGCTGCTGCTGCTGCTCGTGCTGCCCGCGCGGCTGCTCGTCGCCGCGCTCTCCCGCCCCCGGGAGCCGCGCGACGGCCGCGTTGCGATCTTCGGCCGCAACCGGGCGCGCTCCGAACTCGGCGAAGCCGACGCTCTGCTCGGCAGCGCGCACGCCGCGTCGGCGGGCTCCCAACCGGTCTGGCTGGCGCCCGTCGTCGGTGTCACCGCCGCCGCCCTGGTGACCTTGTCGACGTCGGTGCAGGACGCCGCCGCCTACCTGAGACTGCTGGGCGCCGTCGCGCTCGCGGTGATCGGAGTCAACGCGATCTGGGTGCTCGCTGCGCGCGGGATGACACGGCACCTGGGTCTGCCGCTCGCCCGCGCGATCGTGCGGCCCGGCCTCCTCGTCGTCGTCGCCGCGACCGCGCTGGGCTCCCGCTTCATCGGGCTCGAGCCCGCCCTGCTCTTCGGCCTGGTGCTGGGCGCGGTGCTGCCGGAGGCCGCCGACCGGATCGAGCGCGGCCGCACCGCCGCCGTCCAGCTGTGCGCCGTCGCCGCGTTCGGCGTGCTGGCGTGGCTGACCGTCGGTGTCCTGCCGGCGCCGTCGGGAGACGCCTCCGCCTTCGTGAGGGAGCTCGCCAACTCGATCGCCCTCATCGCGATCGGGTCGACTGCAGTCGCTCTGCTGCCCTTCGGCGGGCTCGCCGGCCGAGCCGTGCTGCGCTGGTCGCGACCGTTGTGGCTGGCGATGGCGCTCGTGGTCTACACCGTGCTCTTCGCGCTCCTGCTTCCGGTGGCCTCCCTGGTGCAGACGGGCGGCGGGGTCGCCGTGGTCGTCGTCGGGGCTTTGGTGTTCGCGGCGCTGAGCGTCTCGGTGTGGCTGTGGGAGCGGTACGTCGAACCGCTGCGGTGACTTACAGCGCTGCCACGTAGTACCAGTCGCGGCCGTCTTTGACGAACCGGGAGGTCTCCTGAAGCGAGCCGCGCTCTGCACCCTTGTAGTAGGCGGTGAACGCGACGACACCCTCCCGGTCGAACGGGCCGCCTCGCTCGGTCGACTCGATGTCGAGCCGGTACCAGCGCAGACCGTCGTCGAGTTCGAGCGCCGCCGGACGCGTCGACGGATGCCAGCTGCGCAGGAGGTAGCCGGCGTCACCGAGCGCGAAGGCGCTGAACCGCGACCGCATCAGCCGCTCGGCCGTGGGCGCGGGAGCGCCGGCGTGGAGCGGGCCGCAGCAGTTCGCGTAAGTCTCGCCGCTTCCGCAGGGACATCGGGTGTCGGTCACTCCGCGATCCTATTCGCGTCTGCAAGCGGCTAGCGGACGTAAGGCGACCCGGCCGGAGCCTTACGTCGGGGGATCTCGGGCTCCAGCCGGGTCGGAGGACACCTCACCAGAAAGGGTGTCGGCTTGTAGTCTGCACGGCCAGGGTGGGTGAGGCCTTTGGACGCTCTGAACGTCCTCTCAGTGCGACGCTGCAGCCTCTCCCGCCGCGACGACGCAGAACCGGTTGCCGTCCGGATCGGCCAGCACGAGATAGTCGGCGCCCTCCTCGTAGTCCCACTCGACGTCTGTCGCGCCGAGGCCCCTGAGCCGGTCGGCCTCGGCGGCCTGATCGTCGGCATACAGGTCGAGGTGGTGCCGCGGAGACGGGTTCGCCTCGCTGCCGACCAGCTTCAGTGCGAGCTGCGGGCCGCCTCCGCCGGCCGGCGCGAGCAACGCCCAATCGACGTCGGGCTCGTACAGCGGCGCGTAGCCGAGCACGGCCGACCAGAACTCCACGGCTCGCGGGATGTCGCGAACCCCCCACACGATGGAACCGATCCGGATCATGCGCCCACCCTCCCCTGATCGCGCTACGCCGACAAGGGGTACATGGCGCGTCGCACCGTATATGGTTGGAGCTATGGAAGGCCTGCTGATCGGATTCATCTGGACTGTCGTCATCGTCGGCGGTGCGCTCGCACTCGCGGCCGGGGTGCAGATGGTGAAAGCGCCCTACAGGAACCGCTGATCTTCTCGGGCGGTCCCCGCCCTCCGACCGGTGCTCCAAGCCGCTCGGCCCCCATAGCCCAATTGGCAGAGGCAGGCGACTTAAAATCGCCCGAGTGTGGGTTCGAGTCCCACTGGGGGCACCGCTGTCCCGATCACCGCACCACGTCGTACACGACCTTCTGCACTCCGTTGCCGTAGACCTCGTTCTCGACCACCGAGAGCTTCACCGTCGCATGCGGAGCCTCGCTGAACAGCCGGGCGCCCTCCCCCAGCAGCAGCGGGAAGACCAGCAGGTGGTAGCGGTCGACCAGGTCGGCGTCGGCCAGCGCGCGGGCGAGCTCGAGGCTGCCGTGGACGATGATCGGGCCTCCGTCGCCGCGCTTGAGGTCGGCGACCTCGTCGAGCGAGCGGAGGATGGTGGCCGGCCAGCGGTCGTCGTCGCGCTCCAGGGTGGTCGAGACGACGTACCGGGGCATGGCGTTGTAGCCGGCGAATTCGTCCCTCGACGGCCAGATCGGGGCGAACAACTCGTAACTCGTGCGGCCGAGCAGGATCGCGGTCGCCTCCTGCTGCTCGCGGCCCTTGAGCTCGTAGGCGGCCGGGTCGAACTCGACGCCGCGGAACGTCCAGCCCGCGTTGCGGTAGGAGGCGTCGTCGCCGGGAGCCTGGGCGACGCCGTCGGCGGAGACGAACGCGGAGACGATGAGGGTGCGCATGGTGGGTCCTTTCGTGATCGTCGACACGTGTTGTGTCACTTATTCAACCTAGCGGTTCTGAACCATTAAGTTCAATACGTGGGGAGAATCTCTGCGAACGGTCGGCTACCCTGCTCGCATGCGACGACATCGAAGTCGACTCACCGCCGCAGGCGTCGCGGCGTTCGCAACAGTGCTCACATTGACGGGGTGCGTATTGGACGCCTGCCCGGCGATCGGCTACCTGGACACGTCGCCGATACGGCTGGTGTTCGAGGGATCGCCGCCCACGGATGCGACGGTGTCGGCCTGCTTCGGAACCCACTGTGAACCAGCGCCTGTAACGCCTGCCCCGGATGGAAGCTATTCGGTCCCGCAGCGGCCGCCCTTCCTCGATCATGCGGCCTCGCAGCCCCAGACCGTCCGCGTCGTCGTGACGACGAAGGCGGAAGTGCTCGACGACGCCGTGCACG
Organism: Leifsonia sp. Leaf336; assembly: GCF_001423695.1. Classification (GTDB taxonomy): domain Bacteria; phylum Actinomycetota; class Actinomycetes; order Actinomycetales; family Microbacteriaceae; genus Leifsonia. Next base: position 1,049,104 of record NZ_LMOZ01000001.1, on the reverse strand, counting down.
ACATCCCGGTCAACACCGAGCGCACGGGCCTGTGGGGCCAATGCCCGGGACCGTGGTCCTACGAGCCCGTGCGGATCGTCCTGGACTGAGGCCATGCCCGGCGCCCCGGCCGCACAGAGTCAGCCCTCGGCGATCTCACCCAGCACGTCGAGGAAGGTCTGCCAGCCGGCGATGGTGCCAAGGCGCTGCTCGTCGGTGAAGCCGGGCGTCTGCTGGGTCATTCGCATGCGCGTCCCGGCCTCCGTCGGGGTGAGCTCCACCGTGAGCACGGCGCGCTCGCCCTCCGCGGGGCGGTCGGTGAGCGTCATGACCAGACGCGACGGCGGGTCGACCTCCAGGAACTCGCCCGCCCAGTCGATCGTGCTGCCGTCGGGGAGCACCATCATGGCGGTCCATTCACGGCCGGCTTCTGCACGGAAGTCGAGGCCGTCGAGCGGGACCTGCACCTCCCGGCCGCCGAACCAGCGCGCGAACGACGCCGCAGTGGTCCAGGCCGCGAAGACGGCGGACGGCGGGGCCGCGAACTCGCGGTCGATCTCGATGCCCTCGTCGGTGATGCCGGTCATTCGGGGTCCTTCTCGTCGGATTCGGAGGAGCGCGACGGGGTCGCGCCGGTGAGGAACTCGTCGAGGGCGTCGAAACTGCTCCCCCAGAACGCGCGGTAGTCGTCGATCCACGCGGAAGCCGCGGCGAGCGGGCGCGCATCGAGCATCGCCGGGCGGTACTGCGCATCCCTCCCGCGGGACACCAGGCCGGCGCCCTCCAAGACGCGCAGGTGCTTGGACACCGCGGTGAAACTCATGTCGAACGGGGCCGCCAGGTCGCCGACGTTCGCCGAGCCCCGCGCCAGCCGCGCGAGGATGGCGCGTCGCGTCGGATCCGCCAGTGCCGCGAACGTGCGGCTCAGCTGGTCGTCCACTGTCTTCGCCACAGGCACCTCCGATCCTCCGACCCAGCACAGCGTACTGAACCGATGAGTTCGATACCAGGCTAGCAGCGGTGTCGGCCCGCTAGCGTGAAGGGGTGAGTCGCACCCTCGCTTCCGCGGTCAGTTCCGAACTCGAGATCCGTCGCAGCCGGTTCCTCGGGAGCGCGCTGCCTGTCGCCGACCGGGCCCAAGCACTCGCGGAGGTCGCCCGGCTGCGCGCCGAGCACCCGGGCGCCGCCCATGTCTGCTGGGCCCTGCTCGCCGGAGGACAGTCCGGGATGTCGGACGACGGGGAACCCTCGGGAACGGCCGGCCGCCCCATCCTGGAGGTGCTCCGCCACCACGAGCTGGACGGCGTGCTCGGTGTCGTCGTCCGCTACTTCGGCGGGGTCAAGCTCGGGGCCGGCGGCCTGGTGCGCGCCTACACCGACGCCATCGCCACCGCGATCGCCGGCGCGGAGATCATCGAGCGGGTCCGTGAGACCGTTCTCGAGTTGCACGCCGACTACGGCGACGCCGAGCGGGTGCGCCGGTGGGCGGAAAACGCGGGCTACTCCGAACCGGAGGCCGAGTACGGAGCCGAGGTCGTCCTGCGGGTACGGCTACCGGAGACCGACCGCGACGTCGCGCTGCAGGCGATCGCCGACCTCGGCCAGGGTCGCGTGCGCGTGGAGGGATAGGGCCTGACGGAAAAGGCGAAGGCCCGGTCCCTCACAGGGACCGGGCCTTCGGCGTCAGACACGCAGCCTACTTGGCAGCGACCTCCGCGGGCTCCTTCTGCTTCTGGGGAGCGGCCTTCTTGGGGGCCTCGGCCGGGGCGGCCTCGACGGCCGGCCTCGGCCGGGCCGCGAACTCCTCGAAGGCGGCACGCGGCTGCTGGACCGCGGTCAGCGACACGACGTCGCGGCCGAGCCAGAAGTTGTTCCACCAGCCCCACAGCACGCGCCACTTGCGCTCCCAGCTCGGCATGGCCAGGCCGTGGTAGCCGCGGTGCGCGAACCAGCCGAGGACGCCCTTGACGGCGATCTTGCCCGACTGCAGGACGCCGATACCGAGCCCGAGGCCCGCGACGGCGCCGAGGCTCTTGTGGTAGTACTGGCGCGGCAGCTCGCCCCGCATGTCGGCGATCAGGTTCTTCGCGAGCAGCTTGCCCTGGCGTACGGCGTGCTGCGCGTTCGGCACGCAGTAGCCGCCGACGCCCGCACCGGTCAGGTCGGGGACGGCCGAGACGTCGCCGGCGCCCCAGGCGCCCTCGATGATCTCCTCTTCGGTGCCCACGCGCAGGTCGGCGCGAACACGCAGACGGCCGCGCTCCTCGATCGGGAGGTCGGTGTGGCGCACCACGGTCGGGTTGGCCATGACACCGGCCGTCCAGACGATGAGGTCGGTGTCGAAGCTCTCGCCGGTCGACAGCTCGATGTGGCCGTCGACAGCGCTGGTGAGCTGCGTCTCGAGGTGGATCTGCGCGCCGCGCTCCGCCAGGTTCTTGATGACCCAGTGGCTGGTCGGCAGCGACACCTCCGGCATGATTCGGCCCATGGCCTCGATCAGGTGGAAGTGCGTGTCCTCGAACGACAGCTCCGGGTACTTCTTGAGCAGCGCGCTGGCGAACGAACGGAGCTCGGCGAAGATCTCGATGCCGGCGAAGCCACCGCCGACGACCACGACGGTCAGGAGGCGGTCGCGCTCCGGGCCGGCGGGCAGCGTCGCCGCCTTGTCGAAGTTGGTGAGCAGGCGGTCGCGGATGAACACGGCCTCCTCGATCGTCTTCAGACCCACCGCGTTGTCGGCGATGCCCGGGATCGGGAAGGTGCGCGAGACGGCGCCGGCGGTCACCACGACGATGTCGTAGTCGAGCTCGTACGGCTCGCCGGCGGCCGGCTCGATGGTCGCGGTCTTCTTGGCGTGGTCGACGTAGGTGACCTTGCCGCTGATGATGTTCGTGCTCTTCAGGTGGCGACGGTGGGCGACCACCGCGTGACGCGGCTCGATGGAGCCGACCGCCACCTCGGGGAGGAACGGCTGGTACGTCATGTAGGGCAGGGGGTCGACCATGGTGACCTCGGCCTCGCCCTTGCGGAGCTGCTTCTCGAGCTTCCACGCGGTATAGAAACCGGCGTAGCCTCCGCCGACGATCAGGATTTTGGGCACAGTAATGCGTCTCCTCAACACGAAAGTATGGGGGTTAATCTACCCCCTACGCGCCGCCCGCCTGAAATGCAGCCACGCGCCGACCGCGCCGAGGGCGAGGAGGGCCACGAAACCGGAGATCAGGCTGAACGGGAGCCAGAGGGTGGTGAGGACGCTCCATTGCGGCCAGAGGAACGCTCTCCATGTTACAGGGCGCTCGGGGGTCAGAGCTTTCGGCGCGGGGGCGGCCTGGGCGTCCCGGGCCCCGGGGGCCGCCGTCGCGGGCGTGTCCGCACGCCGATGGATGTGGATCCACTGGGTCAGATCGCCCATCGGGTTCGCGGTCACGTGCGGCACGGTCGCGGTGACCGCGGCCGCGGCGTCGAGCAGGCCGTAGCCGTACACCGGGCTCGGCACCGTGCCTCCGGCCGGGCGCGCCGTCTTGATGATGCGGTTGATGACATCCGGCGCCTTCAGCTCGGGGTGCGCGGCCCGCACCAGGGCGACCGCGCCGGAGACGAGCGGTGCCGCCCCGCTGGTCCCGGCCCACTGCACGTAGCCTCCGCCCGGGTTCGCGCCGACCAACTGCTCGCTCGGGGCGGAGACGCCGATCGTGATGCCCTGCGAGGAGGCGTCGAAGGAGGCCTGGCCCGCGCGGTCGACGCCGGCGACGGTCAGCACGCCCGGGATCGTCGCGGGCGCACCCACCTCGGTGGTCCCGCTCCCCCGGTTGCCCGCCGCGGCGACGACGACGACGTCGTGCGAGAACGCATACTGGAACGCGTCGTCCCAGCTCGTCGGCCAGTCGAGCGTGTTTCGGGTGAGCGACATGTTGATGACCGAGGCGCCGTTGTCCACGGCCCAGCGCACGGCCTCCGCCACCTGGTCGTCGCTGCTGACCGCGCCGATGGAGGTGCCGAGCGCCACGGAGGCAGTGAGGATGCTCGCCTGCGGCGCCGCGCCGAGCACGCCGGAGTCTGGGCCCGTACCTCGCCCGGCGAGCAGCGAGGCGACCCAGGTGCCGTGGTCGGCGGCCTCGCCTGCTCCGAGCGGCTTCTCACCGTTCGCTGCACCGACCCCGGACACATCGGTGCCTCCCGCGATCGCGCCCGCGAGATCGGGCACCGAGCCGTCCACCCCCGTGTCGATCACGGCGACCTTCACGCCGGCGCCCTTGGTCGTCTGCCAGGCCTTCGTGAAGCCGTAGTCGTTCAGCCAGTACTGCATGTCGCGCACCTGATCGGCGTGCGCGACCGTGGCCGGCGCCAGCCCGATCGCGAACGCCGTCACGAGCGCTCCGACGACGGACGCCGCGCGATGACGCACCCGGCCGAACCGGGAGCGGGAGAGTGAGGCCGCCGGGGTCAGCCGACCTGGATGCGGCACTCGCACACCTCCGGCGACCACCCTCCCCGGGCGAGGGCGAGGTCGCCGATCGGGTTGACGCCGGGTCCGGCGGCGAGCGCGTGCGCCGCGACCGCGTGCAGGCACTTGACCCTGGTGGGCATGCCGCCGGCCGAAACGCCCGCGAGCTCCTCCACCACCCCGATGGACTCGCGGTCGGCGAGGTATTGCTCGTGCGCCGCGCGGTACTGCTCGCGCACCTGCTCGTCGTCGGCGAGGAGGTCGTTGTACTCGTTCATCACCTGGGTGGCCTCCAGCTGCGACATGGCGGCGGTGGCGGCAGGGTGGCTGAGGTAGTAGAAGGTCGGGAACGGTGTGCCGTCGTCGAGGCGCGGAGCGGTCGAAACGACCGTGGGGCGCCCGCAGACGCAGCGGGCGGCGATGCCGACGACGTTGCGCGCCGGCCGGCCGAGCTGCTCGCTCACGGCGGCGATGTCGGCGTCGGTCACGGGGTCGAACGGGGGTCTGGTCATCATTTGCCGCCTGTGTTGCTGGGGGGAGGAGTCGGGGCCGGCGTGGAGCCGAGCTGCGCGGGCGTCGCGTCGGTGAGACCGGCGCCCATGAGCGAACCGAAGAGGGAGCCGACCCAGTCGGTATGGGTCTTCTGCAGCTTGGAGCTCACCGGAGTGGGGTCTTTGGTGGCCGCGGGAGGGCGGTCGTCGATGACGAGGTAGCTGACCTCGCCCGGCATCACGTAGTAGAGCCGATCGCGCGCCTGCGCCCGGATGTAGCTCGGGTCGTTCCAGCGCGCACGCTGCCCCTTGAGCGCGTCGACCTGGGCGGAGAGCTGGTCGACCGCCTTCTGCTGGTCGGCGATCTGCTGCCGTTGCGCGAGGAACCCCTGCAGGGACGGCGCGAGGATCACCACCGCGAGCACGACCGCGCCCATCATCACCAGCGAGAACGCCGAGAAGTGGAGGCCGCGCAGCCAGCGACCGGTCTGCGTCGGCTCGTCGAACGACGCGGCGACGCGCTTGGTGCGGGGGCCGGACTGCTTCGGCATGGGCCCCTCCCGGGTGGTCTCGACGGACATGGAGGACCGGAAGGCCCCGTGCTCAATCGTAGGCGATGCCTGCCCGGAGACGGCCGTGAGCGCGGGGTGTCGCCCGCCGTTCAGCCCGCTGCCAGTGTCAGCACGAGACGCACGGCGCCGACCACCAGGAGGCCGATCCCCCCGATCGTGAACACGAGGCCGATCGCGCGTGCGTCCTTCGCGCGGAACGCGTGCCGCGCCTCCCGGTCGCTGAACAAGGCCGCCGCCCGCTCGGGGCGACGCAGCAGGTAGGCGCCGAACACGGCGAAGAGCGCGGCGAGCAGCAGGAAGAGGGCGAGAGGGAGGATCTCCGCCGGGACGCTCGCACTGCGCATGGGGTGAGCCTAGCGACGCGGCGTCGAAGGGCGAGTCGTTGTCCCCTTCGGAGCGCGAAAGGGACGACGACTCGCCCTTCGGCGAGCGGGCGGAGCGAGCTCAGCCCTGGAAGCGCGGGAAGGCGCTGCGGCCGGCGTAGACGGCGGCGTCGCCCAACTCCTCTTCGATGCGGAGGAGCTGGTTGTACTTGGCGACGCGCTCGGAGCGGGCCGGGGCGCCGGTCTTGATCTGGCCGGCATCGGTCGCGACGGCGAGGTCGGCGATCGTGGTGTCTTCGGTCTCGCCGGAACGGTGCGAGAGCACGGCGGTCATGCCGCTGCGCTGGGCCAGCGAGACCGCGTCGAGCGTCTCGGTGAGCGTGCCGATCTGGTTGACCTTGACCAGGATACTGTTCGCGGCCTTGGCCTTGATGCCCTGCGCGAGGCGCTTCGGGTTGGTGACGAACAGGTCGTCGCCGACGAGCTGCAGCTTCGAACCGATCTCGGCGTTCAGGTGGGCCCAGCCCTCCCAGTCGTCCTCGGCCAGCGGGTCCTCGATGGAGACCAGCGGGTAGTTGGCGGCGAGCTCGGCGTAGTAGGCCGACATCTGAGCGGCCGTGCGGTCCTGGCCCTCGAAACGGTAGACGCCGTTCTCGAAGAACTCGGTGGAGGCCACGTCGAGACCGAGAGCGATCTGCGAGCCGACGGTGTAGCCCGCCTTCTCGATCGCTTCGGAGATCAGGTCGAGCGCCGCGCGGTTGTGCTCGAGTTCGGGAGCGAAGCCGCCCTCGTCGCCGAGCCCGGTGTTGAGGCCCTTCGACTTCAGCAGCGCCTTGAGCGAGTGGTAGGTCTCGACGCCCCAGCGCAGGCCCTCGGAGAAGGTCTCGGCGCCGATCGGGAGGATCATGAACTCCTGGATGTCCACGCCGGTGTCGGCATGGGCGCCGCCGTTGATGATGTTCATCATCGGCACGGGGAGGACGTGCGCGTTCGGGCCGCCGACGTAGCGGAACAGCGGGAGGTCGGCCGAGTCGGCCGCGGCCTTGGCGACCGCGAGGCTGACGCCGAGGATCGCGTTGGCGCCGAGGCGCTTCTTGTTGTCGGTGCCATCGAGCTCGATCATGGCCTCGTCGACGAGACGCTGGTCGCTGGCCTCGAAGCCTTCGATCGCCGGGCCGATCTCGTCGAGGACCGCGTCGACGGCCTTCTCGACGCCCTTGCCCAGGTAGCGGTCCTTGTCGCCGTCGCGAAGCTCGTAGGCCTCGAAGGCGCCGGTCGACGCGCCGGACGGGACGGCGGCACGGCTGACCGTGCCATCCTCGAGGAGCACCTCGACCTCGACGGTCGGGTTGCCACGGGAGTCGAGAATCTCGCGAGCGCCTACAGCTTCGATCTGAGCCACAACTGTCTCCTTGGTGATTTCGTGGGTTGCCGATTCAGTCTAGTGACGTGGGGTTCACGGCCAGAACGCTGTGGCGGGATGCTTGCGGGATCTGGCGTGGTCGCGGCGGCGTGCCGGCGACGGAGTCGCTCAGGCCAGCGGCTTGAACTCGAGTGCGGAGGCGTCCGCCGTGCCCGCCCCCACGAACGCGAACGACCGGTAGCCGGACGCCGCGGCCCGATCGAGCACCGCCTTGAGGTTCTTCGCCCGGCGGTCCAGCCGCACGCGCTTGCCGGAGGCGACGAGCGATGACTTGATCGCCATCAGCCGGTCCAGCGGCACGTCAGCGTCGTGCACGAGCACGACCGAGTCGGCGGCGGAGTCGTCGGGCACGTCGATCAGGTCGACGACGCGCTCGAAGCCGATCGAGAAGCCGGCCGCGGGCACGTCCGTGCCGAGGAACCGCCCGATCATCCCGTCGTAGCGGCCGCCGCCTCCTACCGAGCTGCCGGAGCCCGGGTGCGCGATCTCGAAGATGGTGCCGGTGTAGTAGCCCATGCCGCGCACCAGCGTGGGGTCGAACCGCAGTGCGACGCCCTCCGGAAGGGTGTCGAGCGCGTGGGCCAGCGCCTCCAGCTCGGCGATGGCGTCAGTGTCCATGCCCGCGGGCAGGATGCCGGCGATCGCCTCGACGGTCAGTTCCACTCCCCCGTCGGCGAGGTGCGGCTCGAGAGCGGCGAGGATGCCGCCCAGCACGGCAGCGGAGTCCGCTCCGCCCTCACTGAGCTCGGCGACGACGCCCTCCGCGCCGATCTTGTCGAGCTTGTCGATCGAGATCAGTACCTGCGGCCAGCGCGCCTCGGCGAACCCGCAGTACTCGAGGAGGCCGCCCAGGATGCGGCGGTCGTTGATGCGGATCGTGCAGCCGGTCAGCCCCAGGGCCTCCAGCGCCGCGGCGGTCGCGGTGATGAGCTCGACCTCCGCCAGCTGGGAGCCCTCGCCGATGATGTCGATGTCGCACTGCACGAACTGGCGGTAACGGCCCTTCTGCGGCCGCTCGGCACGCCAGACCGGCGCGATCTGGATGCTGCGGAACACGGGAGGAAGCTCGCCGCGGTGACTGGCGTAGAAGCGGGCCAGCGGCACGGTGAGGTCGAAGCGGAGGCCGAGATCGCAGAGCGCGAGCGTGTCGCCCGATTCGATCGCCTCGCGGAGGTCGTCGCCGCCCAGGCCGCGCTTGAGCACGCTGAACGCGAGCTTCTCGTTGTCGCCGCCGAGGCCCGAGTGCAGCCGGGCGACGTCCTCCACGACGGGCGTCTCGATCTCGTCGAAGCCGTGCGCGGCGAAGCTCCGGCGGATCACACCGAGCGCATGCTCGCGGCGGGCCTTCTCGGCGGGGAGGAAGTCGCGCATGCCGCGGGGCGGTGTGATCGGGGAAGCCATGCGTCGATTCTTCCAGATGGGGGCGCACCCCGCCCTCCGGGGGTATCGCGGCCGGCTCGGGGGCGGTCGTAAACTGCTGGCGTTGCCGCCCTGAAGTCGTGCCGACCCCGCGCGATAGGGCGGTGTCCCAGCGAGGACCTGGCATGAGCCGCAGCCGTCCGATCACTTCGGTTGCGTTGCCAGACACACGACAACGCGCCCGCCGTGGCCGGAAGAATGCGCCGTCGCGAGGCGTCGGTCTCACCCGAGCGGCGATCCGGACCACCGGCGGACGCGCTGCCGGCCGCCCGCTCCGGCCCTTAGAGCGTGTGATGCCGCCCGAGCGGCACGACCAAGGGCGTCCCGGCCACCGGGTCGGGCGCGATGACGGACTCGACGCCGAAGACGTCGCGCACCAGTTCGGCAGTTACCACCTCGGACGGGTCGCCGGAGGCCACGATCGAGCCCGCGCGCATCGCGATCAGGTGGTCGGCGTACCGGGAGGCGAGGTTGAGGTCGTGGAGCACCATCACGATCGTGCTCCCCCGAGCCGCGTTGAGATCGAGCAGCAGATCGAGCACGTCGAGCTGGTGGCTGATGTCGAGGAACGTCGTCGGCTCGTCGAGCAGGAGGATCCCTGTCTGCTGAGCGAGCGCCATGGCGATCCAGACGCGCTGGCGCTGCCCTCCCGAGAGCTCGTCGATGGCACGGTCGGCGAGGTCGGCGACGCCGGTGGCGGTCATGGCCTCCTGGACCGCGGCATCGTCCTCGGCCGTCCACCGCCTGAACCAGCCCTGGTGCGGGTAGCGTCCGCGTGAGACGAGATCGGCCACGGTGATGCCGTCGGGCGCGGTCGGCGTCTGCGGCAGCAGGCCCAACCGGGTCGCGACCTCCTTGGTCGGCAGCGAGCGGATGTCGGCGCCGTCGAGCAGCACGCTCCCGGAGGCCGGTGCGAGCAGCCGGGACAGTCCGCGCAGCAGCGTGGACTTGCCGCACGCGTTCGGCCCGACGATGGCCGTGACCCGGCCGGGCGGGATGTCGAGGTCGAGGCCGTCGACGACCACCCGGCCCTCGTAGGCGAGGGTCAGGTCGCGCGCGGCGAGAGTGATCTCCGTGGTCATGGTCAGCCTCCCCGGCCGATGCGGTTGGTTCTGGCCAACTGCCAGAGAAGGTAGGGCGCTCCGACGATCCCGGTGACGACGCCGACGGGGAACACGACCCCGGGAACCGCGAACTGCGCGACGACGTCGGAGACGACGAGCACGAGGGCGCCGACGAGCGCGGCGGGAACGAGCGCGAGCGAACCGCGCCCGACGAGTCGTCTCGCCACCGGCGCAGCGAGCAGCGCGACGAAGGCGATCGGTCCGGCCACCGAGACCGCCGCGGCGGCCAGCGCCACCCCGACCGCGATGCTCAGGATGCGCGTGCGCTCCGGGCGCACGCCGATCCCGGCGGCCACGTCGTCGCCGAGCCCGAGGGCGGCGAGCGGCCTCCCGACCAGCAGCGCCGCAGGCACGAGCACCACGGCGCTCGCGCCGAGCACGGTCAGCGACACATCGTCGATGCTGTTGAGGCTGCCGGTGATCCAGACGAGCGCCTGCTGCACGTCGCTCAGGTCGGCGCGGGTCAGCACGTACGACACGAGCCCGGCGCAGATCGCGGCGAAGCCGATCCCGACGAGCACGAAACGGTACCCGCTCACCCCGTTGCGCCAGGCCAGCACGTAGATCAGCACGGCGGCGACCAGCGTGCCGACGAGGACGACCCCCGTGAGGGCGAGACCGGTGATCCCGAACCAGACCAGGGCGACGGCGCCGGTCGCGCTGGCGGCCGTCGTGATGCCGATGATGTCCGGACTCGCCAGCGGGTTGCGCGCGACGGACTGGAACAGGCCTCCGGAGATGCCGAGGCACGCGCCGACCAGCACGGCCGCCAGCAGCCGCGGCAGCCGGAGGTCGAGGATGACGAAGGACGTGAGCCGATCGGCACGGCCGACGAGCGCGGCGAGCACGTCGACCGGGGCGACACCCGCCGCGCCGAGCGTGAGCGAGACCGCGGACACCACGAACACGAGCACCGCGAGAACGACGGACACCCGGGTCGCCCGGCTCCGTCGGCGTCGGCGATCGAGCGCCACCCGGGAGGCCGCACCCGCCGCCGTGCGCGACGTCGCCGTCGGCGCGCTCACAGTCCCACCAGCTTTCGTCGGCGCACCAGCGCGATGAACAGCGGCGCCCCCACGAACGCCATCACGATGCCGACCTGCAGCTCGCCGGGCGGCGCGACGACGCGGCCGATGACGTCGCACGCGATCAGCAGAGCGGGGGCGATCACGGCCGAGTAGGCGAGGATGCGACGGTAGTCCGCGCCGACGACCCAACGGGCCACGTGCGGAACGACGAGACCGACGAACGCGATCGGGCCGACGGCGGCGGTCGCCGAGCCGCAGAGCAGCACGATCGCGACGGCGGACAGCGCACGCGCGAGGCCGACACGCTGCCCGAGTCCGCGCGCGACGTCGTCGCCGAGCGCCAGGCCGTTGAGCAGCCTCCCGAGCGCCAATGCCAGCGCGGCGCCGACGACGAGCGTCGGCAACACCTGCCACAGCACGCCGAAGCCGCGACCCGCGAGCGAGCCGACCTGCCAGAACCGCATCTGGTCGAGCGAGACCCGGCTGGTCAGCATGACCGCGGTGATGAGCGAGCCTAGGGCGGCAGAGACCGCCGCGCCGGCGAGCGCGAGCTTGACCGGGGTCGCGCCCTCCCGCCCCACGGCCGAGACCGCATAGACGACTCCCGCGGCGAGCGCGGCTCCGGCGAACGCGAACCACACGTAGCCCGAGACGGCGGTGACCCCGAGGAACGCGATCGCGACGACGACCGCGAGCGAAGCACCGAAGTTGACACCGAGGATGCCGGGATCGGCCAGCGGGTTGCGCGAGAGCCCCTGCATGACGGTGCCGGCGAGCCCCAGCGCCAGCCCGGCCGCGAGGCCGAGCAGCGTGCGCGGCAGCCGGCTGCCGACGACGACCAGGGAGTCGTCGTCGGTCGCCGAGTAGTGCGTCAGCGCGTGGAGGACGTCGGCGGGCGCGATGGTGCGCGCGCCGACCATCAGGCTCAGCACGCACACCATCAGCAGCACCACGACGGCGACCACGAAGCCGATCAGCGTGCGCCGACCACGCCGGACGCGAGCGGGGGCCTCCCCCGTGCGACCGGCGCCGGCGGTGGCGACACCAGTGGGCATCGAGCGGCTACTTGACCTTCTCGGCGGCCGCGGCCAGCTGCGGCACGTAGCGGTCGAGCATCCACGGGATGCTCAGCACACTCGGGGCGCTCGTCGCGGAGACGAACGACTCCCCGACGATCGGGGCGAAGCGGCCCTCCTTGATCGTCGGCATCGCGGCGACCAGCGGGTCGGCGGTGAAGGCGTCGACCGACGACTGCTTGTCGAAGTACATCACCAGCAGGCCGGTGTCGATCTTCGAGAGGTTCTCGTAGCTGAGCTGGTAGAAGAAGCTGCCGTCGCCCTTCGACGAGTCGAGGGCCGCGATGCTCGGCGAGTTCTTCATCCCGAGGTCGTTGAGCAGCTGCACGCGCGGGTCCTCCGCGCGATAGACGTTGAGAACACCGGGCTCGTTGGCGGCGGCGTAGAAGAACGTCTTGTCCTTGATCACCGGGTACTTGTCGGAGAGTGCGGTGACCGCGCTCTCGGTCTTCTTCACGAGGGCGGCGGCTTCCGACGACAGGCCAAGCGCCTTGCCGACGATCGCGGTCTGGTCGCGCCAGCTGGTCGCCCACGGCTTCTCGGGGTAGGCGACGACCGGGGCGATCTTGCTCAGTGTGTCGAACTCGGTCTGGGTGAGGCCGGAGTACGGGGCGAGGATGACGTCGGGCTTCGCCTTGACGAACTGCTCGAACGGCACTTCACCGGAGTCGGCGTCGAGGAGCTGGGGCGTCGTGCCCTTGAGCTGCTTGATCTTCTCGGCGTCCCAGGGCAGGAGGCCGTTCGCGTCGCCGCCGTAGCTGAACTTCGGCATCGCGACGGGGACGATCCCGAGGGCGAGGGCGATGTCCTGCGCACCCCAGCCCCAGGTGGCGACACGCTTCGGAGCGGCGTCGATGGTGGTCTTGCCGAGCGCACTGTCGATCGTCACGGGGAAGCTCCCGGCGGAGCCCGAGGACGGGCTCTCGGCGCCGGAACCGCTCGCGGAACACCCGGTGAGGGCGAGGGCGGCGGCCGAGACGACGGCGGCGAGTGACAGGACGAGACGCGACCGGCGAAGGCCGGAGCGTGCGGTTTCAGGCATGACTCTCCTCATGAGGGTGCCGTGGCACGGATGGGAAGCGTGCCGACGTGGCACATTAGGTAAGCCTAACCTAAACCGATGCTTCGTGCTCGCGGATCTCCTCCTGCAGCTCCCGCAGGGTCGACCGGAGGGCGCGCTCTGCGTCCAGCCCCTGCGCCTTCGCCGACGCCACGATCGCCAGCAGCAGCGGCCCCAGCTCGTCCTCGCCCGACACCTGCACGCCGCCCGACTCGCTCAGATCGAGGAGGCCGACCTTCTCGGCCCGGCCGAGCAGCTTGTCCGCCAACGCGAGGGAGGGCATCGCTTGCGGGATGCCGTCGAGCACGCTCGTGCGCCCGGGCTTCTCCGCCTTCTTGAGGTCGTCCCAGAAGCCGACGACGTCCTCGGCGGTCTCCGCCGTGCGGTCGCCTCCGAAGACGTGGGGGTGCCGGCCGACCATCTTGCGGGTCATGTGCTCGGCCACATCCTGGATATCGAAGTCCTCCCCCGGCGTGTGGGCGGCGATGTCCGCGTGGAACAGCACCTGGTAGAGCACATCGCCGAGCTCCTCGAGCATCGCGTCGCGATCACCGGTCTCGATCGCCTCGATGAGCTCGTACGACTCCTCGATCAGATACTGCACGAGCGACTCGTGCGTCTGATCGGCGTCCCACGGGCAGCCGCCCGGGGCGCGGAGTCGAGCCATCACGGCGACGAGCTCGTCGAGTCTGGTGGGCGCCACGTCGGTCATGGGATGCTCCTCCCGTCGGGTTACGTTCATCCTCTCACCGCGATCGCCCGCTACACTGAACGACTGGTGTGCCGGGAAGTCTGGTCGGCGAACGTCTTTCCCGACCGCGCACGAGAGGCCTCCCGATGAGCATCATCCGCTCCGAACGCACCGCCGCCGGCCTACTGCTGGGCGCCGCCGCCCTCGGCCTCCTGCTGGCGAACACCGCCGTCGGCCCCGCGTTGGTCGACCTCCAGCACTCCCACCTCGGCGGCGGCGTGGTCGACCTGAGCGTCGGGCACTGGATCAGCGACGGACTGCTGGCGGTGTTCTTCTTCATCGTCGCGGTCGAGCTCAAGCACGAGCTCGTCGTCGGTGAGCTCAACTCCTTCGCCAAGGCGATCCACCCCGCGATCGCGGCGGCGTGCGGCGTACTCGTCCCCGCGCTGGTCTACCTGGCGATCGCGGGAGGCTCCGGCCTCGGGGACGGCTGGCCCATCCCGACAGCGACCGATATCGCCTTCGCGCTCGGGGTGCTCGCCGTCTTCGGCCGCGGGCTGCCCAATCGGCTGAGGGTCTTCCTGCTGGCGCTGGCGGTGCTGGACGACCTGGTCGCCATCCTCATCATCGCGGTGTTCTTCACGACCGACCCGAACCTCCTGGAGCTCGCGGCTGCGGCCGTGGTCGTCGCCGCCTTCGGTTTCCTCAGCCGGTTGCTGCACGGGAGGATGCGCTGGCCGATCGGGATCCTGATGGTGCTGCTGGCGGTGCTGACGTGGTGGCTGGTCTACGACTCGGGCGTGCACGCGACGATCGCCGGCGTGGCCCTGGGCCTCGTCATGTCGCGCGCGCCCGCCGGTCGCACGACGCACGCGCTCGAGCCGTGGTCGAACGGGCTGATCCTGCCGTTGTTCGCGTTCTCGGCCGCGCTCGTGGTCATTCCCGCGGTGTCGCCGTCCGAGCTGTCGCCCGCGTTCTGGGGCATCCTGATCGCGCTTCCGGTGGGCAAGCTCGTGGGGATCACGCTGGGCGGCTGGCTCGGCTCGTTCACGCGTCCTCGGCAGGAGCGCGGCCGCATCCCGCTGTTCGCGCTCGTGACGATCGCGGCCCTCGGCGGCATCGGCTTCACAGTGTCGCTGCTGATGAACGAGCTGGCGTTCGCCGGGTCGGCGACCGTCCGCGCAGAGGGGACGATCGCCGTCCTGCTGGGGTCCGCCGTCTCGATCGTGCTGAGCGGCGTGCTCGTCTCGATGCTCGCCCGACGCAACCGAAGGCTGCACCCGCACGCGACCCCGCGCCCGGAGGCCGGTGTCAGCGCAGCAGGAGCGGCAGCAGCAGAGCCGCCACGATCAGCAGCAGAGTGACCACCGCGATGGCGATGCCTCCCGGGTGACCGAGATTGAGCGTCACGCCGACCCCGAACCGCTTCGGGACGAACAGCGCCGGATCGCCGGAGTTGACGTAGACCAGGCCGCCCTTCCAGTGGCGGTCGTCATCACGGGGGTCGACGCTGTCGCGAGCCGCGCCGGGAGCGCCCACGGGGACCTCCGTTCCCGCACGGATCGCGCGCGTGCCGCTCGTCAGCCGCACCGCGTAGGCGGCGATCACCACGAAGATCACGACCAGCAACCCCACCGTCACCGCCACGACGCCCGCACTCTGGGCGTTCGACTCGGCACGCCACCAGCCGAGAACCGAGAGGGCGGAGATCGCTGCCGATACCACGAACGCGATCCAGCCAAGTAGCGACTGCGTCAGATGCGCCTGCAGCGCGGCGATCCGCTCGGAGACCTCCGGCCGGTCCCCCGAGCCACGACGCCACGGAACGCCACGGACGACGAACGCGATGCCGACGATCAGCGCGAGCACACCGGCGCCGATCAGGATCGGCGCGAACACCGACCAGAACGACTTCTCGGCGAACCGGTCGGGCTGTCCGTTCGCGTTCCAGTGCACCGCGATCGTCGCGGGGAGGCTGTCGTACAGCGAGACGCCGATGGCGGCGGCGGCCGCCAGCACCACCACGGCCGCCGCGAACCAGCCGTACGCGGGACGCGCCCGGTCGGCGGAGTCCGGGGTCAGGCTCCCGGAGATGCGCACGGGGACCTCCTCGAGCCAGCCTCCCTCGCGCTTCGCGGCCTGGATGCGACGGCGGCACAGCAGGTTGGCGACGACCGACCCGACGAGCAGGATGAACGTGGCTGCCAGCGGCTGCGCGGCCGGGCCGAGCGGCGCGACCATCGCGGCGACGGCGAGGGCGACGACGTAGGAGACGACGACGCCGATACGGAAGCGCCGGAGCGCCGCCACCACGACAGGATCGGTCACGCGGCTGCGCGGCACCAGGACGCCCAGAGGCAGGGTGCTGCGGCTCATCGCCGGCAGCATGAGGAGGATGGCGGCGATCAGCGTCGCGACGCCGAGGGTGCTCAC
This sequence comes from Leifsonia sp. Leaf336, assembly GCF_001423695.1. GTDB lineage: Bacteria > Actinomycetota > Actinomycetes > Actinomycetales > Microbacteriaceae > Leifsonia. The sequence goes on along the minus strand of NZ_LMOZ01000001.1, from coordinate 1,033,041 downwards.
CAGTACGGCGGTCATGGGGTGCTTCCTTTCTGCTCCCGCGGCGGGTTCAGCGCGCGGGCGTCCTCGAACGCGGCCGCGATGCTCGCGACGCGGGCCTCCAGCTCGGCTCTGGGCACTCCGTGGGCGACGCCCTCGGCGATCACCGCGCTCAGCCGCTCGTGCCATTGCGCGAGGAACTGCTCGTCTGCGGGCCCGCTCTCGGCGTCCCGCGCGATGACGGAGCCGGAGCGTCTGCTCGTGCGCACGATCCCCTCCTGGCGGAGGGCGTCGTACGCCTTGACGACGGTCGCGACGTTGATCCCGAACCGCACGGCGACCTGGCGCACCGAGAGGAGGGCATCGCCGGCGCGCAGCTCGCCGCGCGCCACGGCGTCGATGACGCGATCGTGGAGCTGCTGGTAGAGCGGCGTCTCCGCCGTCGGATCGATCTCGATGCGCACGACCCCTCCAATCTGTATCGGTACTTATAGTACAGCCGATACAGATTGGAGGAGACGTTGTCGACGAGGCGGCGTCAGGCGGCGGGTTCGGAGGCCGGCTCGGGAGTCGGGAAGAGGGCGCCGAGCAGGGTCGCCACCCACTCGATGAGGGCCGCATCGTCGGGCGCCTCGCCGTTCACGCGCGGCAGCGGGACCGTGGCCACCTTGGGGGCTACGTGGTACTTCGAGCCCGGGTACATGCGCTGCAGGCGCACCTGCAGCGAGTCCGGCAGCTGCGCGGGGGCGAGCCGGAGGTTCGAGCCCATGGCGACGACCTCCCCCAGGCCCGCACGCTGCGCCGCCCGCCGCAGCCGCGAGACCGCGATCAGATTGACGACCGGCTCGGGAGGCTCGCCGTAGCGGTCGGTGAGCTCCTCCAGCACCAGATCGATCTGACCGTCCTTCGCCGCAGGCGAGCTCGCGGTCGAGAGCTTCTGGTAGGCCTCCAACCGCAGGCGCTCGCTGTCGACGTACTCCTCGGGGATGTGGGCGTCGACCGGAAGCTCGAGCCGCAGCTCGGTCTGGCCCTCGGCGACCTCCCCACGGAAGGTCGACACGGCCTCCCCGATCATCCGCAGGTAGAGGTCGAACCCCACGCCCGCGATGTGGCCGGATTGCTCGCCGCCCAGGAGGTTGCCCGCGCCGCGGATCTCGAGGTCTTTGAGGGCGACCTGCATGCCGCTGCCGAGGTCGTTGTTGGCCGCGATGGTCGAAAGCCGGTCGTGGGCCGTCTCGCTCAGCGGCTTGTCCTCGTCCCACAGGAAGTACGCATACGCCCGCTCGCGCCCCCGCCCGACGCGGCCTCTGAGCTGGTGCAGCTGGCTCAGGCCGTACTTGTCCGCACGGTCGATGATGATGGTGTTGGCGTTCGAGATGTCGAGCCCGGTCTCGATGATGGTCGTCGAGACGAGGACGTCGAACTTGCGCTCCCAGAAGTCCACCACGACCTGCTCGAGCGCGTGTTCGTTCATGCGGCCGTGCGCGACGGCGATGCGCGCCTCCGGCACCAGCTCGGCCAGCTTGGCGGCCGTCGCCGAGATCGAGCCGACACGGTTGTGCACGAAGAACACCTGGCCCTCCCGCAACAGCTCGCGCCGGATGGCGGCGGCGACCTGGCGCTCGGAGTACGGCCCGACGAAGGTCAGGATGGGGTGACGGTCCTCCGGCGGGGTCGCGAGCGTGGACATCTCGCGGATGCCGGTGACCGCCATCTCGAGCGTGCGCGGGATCGGCGTCGCGCTCATCGCGAGGATGTCGACGTTGGTCTTGAGCTTCTTCAACGCGTCCTTGTGCTCCACGCCGAACCGCTGCTCCTCGTCGATGATGACGAGCCCGAGATCTTTGAACGCCACGCCGTCGGCGAGGATGCGGTGCGTCCCGATCACGATGTCGACGGTGCCGTCGGCCATGCCGCGCAGCGTCTCGCGCGCCTCCTTGTCGGTCTGGAACCGGCTGAGCTCGCGCAGGTGGATGGGGAAGCCGGCGAAGCGTTCGAGGAAGGTCTCGGCGTGCTGTCTGACCAGCAGTGTGGTGGGCACGAGCATCGCCACCTGCTTGCCGTCCTGGATGGCCTTGAACGCCGCACGGATGGCGATCTCGGTCTTACCGAAACCGACATCGCCCGAGATCAGCCGGTCCATCGGGATCGGCCGCTCCATGTCGGCCTTCACCTCGTCGATCGTCTGCAGCTGGTCGTGCGTCTCGGCGAAGGGGAAGGCCTCCTCGAGCTCGCGCTGCCACGGGGTGTCCGGCCCGAACGCGTGGCCCTTGCTGGCCATGCGTGCGGAGTAGAGCTTGACGAGCTCGACGGCGATGTCGCGCACCGCTCGCCGGGCACGGCCCTTGGCGGCCGACCAGTCGCTGCCGCCCATCTTGGACAGCTGCGGGGCCTCGCCACCGACGTAGCGGGTCAGGAGGTCGAGCTGGTCGGTGGGCACGTAGAGCTTGTCGCCGGGGTAGCCGCGCTTGGAGGGCGCGTATTCGAGCACCAGGTACTCGCGCTTCGACTTGACGGCGTTGCGGCCTCCGCTGGACACCTCGCGCTGCGTCAGCTCCAGGAACTTGCCGATGCCGTGCGTCTCATGGACCACGTAGTCGCCGGGCTTCAGCGCCAGCGGGTCGACGACGTTCTTGCGTCGGGTGGCGAGCTTCTTGACCTGGCGCGACTCGTAACCGACCGAACGCCCGTAGAACTCGCTCTCGCCGATCAGCGCCAGCTTGACGTCGGGCATCTCGAAGCCGTGCTCGACGTTCGCCCGCAACAGGTACGCCACGCCGGGCTCCGGGTTCTCGGGGAACTCCTCGACGGGACGCGCGGGAAGCTCGGCGTCGGCGAGCACCTGCGCCGCACGCTCCACCAGACCGGCGCCCTCGGCGACGATCGCGACCTGCCAGCCGTCGCGGAGGCGCTGAGCCACGTGCTCGACGGCCCCGGTGACGTTGCCTTGGAAGCTGGGCACCGCCTCCGCCGCGACGCGCACCTGGAGGTACTCCTCCACCTCGCGCTCGAGCGGCTGCTCGTCGACCGCGTCGGCCTGGAAGCCGGAGAACGTCCACCACGGGTGGTCGGGGTTCTGCTGCCCCGGCCGGCTGAACTTCACCGAGTCGCGCAGCTTCTGGAGGGTGAGGAAGTCTCCCGCGGCGAGATCGATCGGAGCCGCGGCGCCGACGGTGGCCGCGCTCCAGGCCGCCGAGAGGAACTCGCGGTTCGTCTCGGCGAGGCTCACCGCACGGGAGGCGACGCGCTCGGGCGAGAGCACCGCGACCGCCGCACCCTCGGGGAGGTAGTGGGTGAGCGGCACGAGCCGGTCGACGAGCGCGGGTGCGAGCGACTCCATGCCCTCCACCGGGATGCCCTCGCCGATCTTGGCGAGCATCGCCGACAGGCTGGGGAATTCGTGCTCCATCTCTCGCGCGCGCTGCCGCACGGGCTCGCTGAGCAGCAGCTCGCGGCTCGGCGGGAGCGATACCGACGGGATCGGCTCGGGGAGCGAGCGCTGGTCGGCCACGGAGAACGCCCGGATCTGCTCGACCTCGTCGCCGAAGAAGTCCACGCGGTACGGGTGCTCGGCCGTCGGCGGGAAGACGTCGAGGATGCCGCCGCGCACCGCGAATTCGCCGCGCCGGGTCACCATGTCGACGCGCGCGTACGCCAGGTCGACCAGGTGGAGGGCGAGCCCGCCGAGATCGAAGCCACGGCCGCCCGCGTCGAGCGCGATCGTCGCGTAGTCGGTCAGATTGTCGGCGAGCGGCTGCAGGGCGGCGCGCACGGAGGCGACCAGGATGAACGGATGGCTCGGCTCCCCCGCGTCGCGGGCGGCGGACCAGTCCGCGAGCCTCCGCAGGGCGACGAGACGCTTTCCGACGATCTCGGGGCTCGGGCTCAGCCGCTCGTGCGGCAGTGTCTCCCACGCCGGGAACTCGACGATCTCGGCGTCGGGGAGCACGCACGGGAGAGCGGCCCGCACCGACTCCGACTCGCGGCCGGTCGCCGTGATGACGAGCACGGCCTGGGAGGCGCCGGCGGCGCCGCGCTTGCCGACCAGGCCGGCGAGAAGAGGAGCGCGCAAGCCATCGGTCAGCGAGAAGTCGGCATCGCGCGCCGCATAGGCCAGTGCGTCGGAGAACGTGGAGGCGCGCTCGAGCGCCGCGATCAAGCCCTGCAGTATCACTCGGGAAAGTCTACGCGGGGGTACCGACAGGTCGACCGCTGCCGGGGAGGTGGAGGAGCTCCCCGCTCCCGCCGAGGGTGTGCCAGGTCAGCGGCGCCTCGGACGCGGCCGCCGCGGTCGCTCCCCGGAACCCGCGGCTGCTGAGCAGCAGCGAGCCGAAGGACGGGATCAGCCGGTCGGCCGCGGCGAGCACGCCGAAGTCTCCGAGACCGTCCAGCTGCGCGGCGCCCGCCTTGACGCAGGCCTCCTTCGCCGTCCAGACCAGCCGGAAGGCGCGGGCGGGGTCGATCGCGGTCGCCAGGAGCGCTCGCTCCGAAGGAGTCAGCGCGGCCTCCGGGATACCGCCGTCGCCGATGTCGGCATCGGCGAACACTTCGACGTCGACGCCGAGGGGCGCTGGAGACGCCGCCGCGGCGACCCAGCCGCGCGAATGCGACCAGCTCACGTGGAGCCCCGAGACGGGGAGCGGCCTGCCGTGCGCCCTGCCGCAGACGGCGCAGCGCTGGTGCAGCGCCGCCGGTGCGATGTCTCCGGCGCCCGCCTCCCTGAGCACGCGGACGGCGAGCAGCCGGGCGGCCACGAAATCGTCTCTGTCGGCCGGCGAGCGCAGTGCGCGACGGCGCGCCTCCGCCGCCCTGCCGAGCGGACCGGCCGGCAGGAGGGCGAGGACGTCTCGGGTCTTCGCGACGACGACGGCGCTCAGATCCATCCGTCCAGCGCCTGCATGAATCCGTCGTGATCGTCGCGGTTGATCACGTGACCGCTTCCCGCGACCACCCGGACATCGAAGCCGGTCTCGCGGAGGCGGTCGGCCACCTGCGGCTTCACCAGATAGGAGTTGTCGGCGAGCATCACCAGCGACGGGACCGCCATGTGCTCGGGAGCCCGCATGACGCTGGGCGAGAGCACGGCCGGGATCGCGGCGCGGTGGAACGACTCGAACGTCTCGCGTTCGATCGCGACGTCGACGGGATCCCAGCGCGGGTTGCGCTTGGCGATCTTCGCCGCCGACTGCCGGGCGAGCGTGCGGAGGAACGCGGGCGCGAGCTTCAGCTGGAGCCAGCCCGCCGCCGGGCACGAGAACGCGGGGTCGACGTAGATCGCGCGCTCCGGATGGAGCCGGTCGACCGCGAGGCTCACCGTGAGGCCGCCGAGCGAGTGCCCCATCACCAGCTCTGGCGCATAGGGGACCGTTTCGAGGATGTCCTCCGCCATCAGGTCGGCGGTGTACTCGGCGGCGCGCGGGCTGTGGCCGTGGCCGCGGAGGTCGACGGCGACGACGTGGTACCCGCGCTCGGCGAGCACTGGGCCGACCCGTCGCCAGTTGCGCGAGTCCGACATGACGCCGTGGACCAGGACTGCGTAGCGGTCGCCGGTGCCCCACTCGCGCGTGTACAACTTCATGGACCGAGACGGTACCGTGTCGTCCTGGGTCGACGCCCGACGTCGGCTACGCTCTGGCTGAACGTCCGGCGTGAAGCGCCGGGGAGGAGCCCGAACATGAGCATGATGCCGCCCACCGGACCGGAGTCCGCGCCGATCTTCCCCGCTCCTCAGGGAGCGGATCCCGCGCAGCAGTGGGCGCCCCCTCCGCCGATGTACTACAGCGCGCCGCCGGCCCCGCCGCGGCCCCGGACGCTCGGCGTCGTCTCGATGGCGATCGCGATCGCGGTGTTCGCGCTGTCGATCGTGGCGTCGGTGATCGTGGGGGTGCATGCCGGGCCGCTCGCGACCCGGACGCCGACCTCCTTCAGCTTCAACACCTCCGATCTCACCCCCGACCAGGCCGCCGCGTTCGCACCCATCGCCCTTCTGATGGGCGCGCAGATGCTCCTCGGGACCCTCCTGGGCCTCACGGCGCTCGTCCTGGGGATCGTCGCGGCAGCGACCAAACGCGGACGCGCCTTCGGCGTCGTCGGGATCGTCGTGGCCGCGGTGGCGCCCATCGCCTCGTTCGCGGCCTACTCCGGAGCGCTGATCGGCACGCTGCCCCCGGCCTGACGACGCGAGCGACGCACGGAGCCGTCAGCGCTCGGTGTGGAAGCGGTTCTGCGCGGAGGTCAGGCCGTCGGTGGCGATCTGCTCGACGGCGTCGGCGGCGTCGGCCACCAGGATCGGCAGGGTCTTGCGTTCCGCCGAGCTGAAGCCGGCGAGCACGTGGTCGGCGGCGGCGCGCGAACCGGGAGGCCGGCCGACGCCGACGCGCACCCGCGTGAAGTCGCCGGTGCCGGTCGCGGCGATGACGTCGCGGACGCCGTTGTGGCCGCCATGGCCTCCACCGAACTTGAGTTTGAGGGTGTCGAACGGGATGTCCAGTTCGTCCTGCACGACGATCAGCCGCGACGGGTCGAGCGAGTAGAACCGGAGCAGCTGCGACACCGGGCCTCCCGACACGTTCATGAACGTGTTGGGCTTGGCCAGGACGAACCGCGGCCCGCCGGGGGCGAGACGCCCCTCGGCGACCGTGGAGTTCGTCTTGTGGGTCTTGAAGGTGAGACGGCCGCGCGAGGCGAGCTCGTCGAGTACCATCTGGCCCACGTTGTGACGCGTGGCGGCGTAGCCGGGCCCGGGATTACCGAGCCCGACCACGAGCCAAGGGCCCTCCTGCTGCAGAGGATCCGCCATCGGGGGTGATTACTCTGCGGACTCGGCGGCCGCGGTCTCGGCGGCCTCCTCGGCGGCGGCCTCCTCGGCGGCCTCCTCCTCGTCGGAGCGCGCGGCGGCGGGCACGACGATGTTGAGGATCAGAAGCTCCTCGTCCTCGGCGAGCACGGCGCCGGACGGCAGCGCGAAGTCCTTGGCGTGGTACTGCGTGCCCTCTTCGGCGTCGGTGACGTCGATGACGATGCGCTCCGGGATGTGGGTGGCCTCGACCTCGAGCTTGATGGTCGGGATGTCGAGAACGGCGATGGTGCCCGAGAACGGCTCACCCTCGACGTGCACGGGGACCTCGACCTGGACCTTCTCGCCGCGACGGATGACGATGAGGTCGAGGTGCTCGATGATCTGGAGCACCGGGTCCTTCTGGACGTCCTTCACCAGCGTGAGCTGGCTCGTGCCGTCGATGTCGAGGTCGAGCACCGCGTTGGCCTTGCGGAGCAGCAGGCCCACCTGGTGCGCCGGGACGGTGACGTGGACGGGGTCGGTGCCGTGGCCGTAGATGACCGCGGGGATCTTGCCCGCTGCGCGGATCTTGCGGGCAGCGCCCTTGCCGAAGCTGTCGCGGACCTCCGCGACGACCTTGTTGGACTCGTCAGCCATGATGTCTCCTTGCCGGCGATGCCGGCTGTCAGGCGAGCCGTGGGCTCGCAGTATGGGGTGTCGACTCGAGCGCATCGAAGTGCGCGAGGAAAGACTGCGTAGCCTGCTCCACCGCGTCGATAACGGATGCGTGACGCATCCCTCGCCGAAGTTCAGTGGCCCAGTCTACCCGACGCGGCGGGCGACGCGATCCACGATCGCGGCGACGAGCTCGGCGGGCTGCGCGGCGATGTCGAGACGGAGGCCGGCCTCGTCGGGCTGGAGGGGCTCCAGGGTCGCGAGCTGGGAGTCGAGCAGGGAAGCCGGCATGAAGTGCCCCGGTCGGATCATCCGCTCCTGAAGCAGCTCGCGCGTGCCGTCGAGCTCGGCGAAGACGGTTCCGGGGGCCTCGCTGCGGATCAGGTCGCGATAGGAGCGCTTGAGCGCCGAGCAGGCCACGACGATCCCGCCGCCGCTGCCGTCGGCGCCGTGGGCGCCGTCCGCGAGGGTGCGCCCCACCGCTCGCAGCCAGGGCTCGCGGTCGGCGTCGGTGAGCGGTATGCCCGCTGTCATCTTCGCGACGTTGACCGCCGGGTGGAGGTCGTCGCCGTCGACGAACGACGCATCGAACGCGTCGGCCACCGCGCGCCCGACAGTCGACTTGCCGGACCCCGACACCCCCATCACCACGAGGCTGATCCCTCCGACACCGGCCACACGCACTCCTCCCGCTCCCGTCCTCCTATTGTCGTGCTTCGAGAGGGTCACCAGTCGTGCATGGAGCCGTCTAGGAGGCGGTTGACGGGGAGGTAGGCGGCTTCGTAGGGGAAGGAGTCGGCGACGACGTCGTCGTAGTCGACGCCGAGCCCGGGGGCCTCGCCCGGCTTGAGCATGCCGTCTTCGAAGGTGTAGGTCGTCCGGAAGACCTCGTGCGTCGTCGGGCTGTGCTGCATGTACTCCTGGATGCCGAAGTTCGGGATGGCGATGCCCAGATGGATGGCCGCCGCCAGGCCCACCGGCGACACATCGGTCGGCCCGTGCACGCCCGACTTGATCTGGTACACGGCCGCGTAGTCGAAGATGCGGCGCAGCCCGGTGATGCCTCCGGCGTGGGTGACTGGGGAGCGGACGTAGTCGATCAGCTGCTCCTCGAACAGCTCCCGGTAGTCCCAGATCGTGTTGAACACCTCGCCGATCGCCAGCGGCGTGGTCGTGTGCTCGCGCACGCGGCGCAGCACGGCCTGATTCTCGGCCGGGGTGACGTCCTCCAGCCAGAACAGGTCGTACGGCTCCAGCGACTTGCCGAGCTTCGCGGCCTGGATGGGCGTGAGCCGGTGGTGGGCGTCGTGCAGCAGCGGCAGCTCCGGGCCGAACTCGTTGCGCACGGCCTCGAAGACGGTCGGTGCGTGCCGCAGGTAGGCGCGGGTGTCCCAGGTCTCCTCCACCGGCACCGCGCTGCGGCGAGCGGGCTCGTAGTCGTAGCGTGCGTCCGAGCCCGTCCCGGCTCCCGCAGCGGCGTTCTTGCTCGACGCCACCCCGTACACCGACGGCAGCCCGGGGATGCCGGTCTGCACGCGCACCGCCCGGTAGCCCTCCTCCAGGTGCTCGTTGATGGAGTCGAACAGCTCGGGCAGCTCGGCGCCGGAGGCGTGCCCGTAGACCAGCAGGCCCTCGCGGCTGCGGCCGCCCAGCAGCTGGTAGAGCGGGAGGCCGGCCACCTTGGCCTTGATGTCCCAGAGCGCGGTGTCGACGGCGGCGATGGAGGCCATCGTCACCGGGCCACGACGCCAGTAGGCGCCCCGGTAGAGGTACTGCCAGGTGTCCTCGATCGCGTGCGCGTCCCGCCCGATCAGGAGCGGGACGACATGCTCGCTCAGGTAGGCGGCCACAGCGAGCTCGCGGCCGTTGAGCGTGGCGTCGCCGAGACCGGTGACTCCGTCCTCTGTGGTGATGCGCAGGGTGACGAAGTTGCGTCCGGGGCTGGAGACGAGAACGTCGGCTGCGGTGATTCTCATGCGTGTGCTCCTTGCTGCCGGGCGGCGATCCGCTCGGCGAGGGGGTCGGTCAGGTCGGTGAGGTCGGGGGCGAGCGCCTCGAGGACGGCGATCGCACGCTCGCGCGGCGCCGCAGCCTCCCGCAGCCGCTCGACGAGCGCGGCGGCGCCGGGGTCGCGGACGTCGGGTCCTGCGAGGTGGACGGACCACGCCGCGAGGACGCCGAGCTGGGCGCGGCCCGGCTCGCGGCCGGCGGCGAGGCGGCTGCGCAGCGGGTCCAGGATGCGGGGGCCGAGCTTCTGCGAGCCGTCGGTGCCGATCTGGGCGAGCCTGTGCTCGATGCGCGCGTTGCCGAAGCGGGCGCGCAGGGCCGCGAGCGCGTCGTCAACCGTGGGGGCGTCGAACGGGAGTTCGGTGCGCTGCTCGCTCCAGAGCAGCTCGAGCTCGTCGGCGAGCGCCGGGTCGGCGACGGCCTGGGCCACGGTCTCGTGGCCGGCCGCGAGGCCCTCATACGCGAGCAGTGAGTGACCGGCGTTCAGGAGCCAGAGCTTGCGGCGCTCGTAAGGCGCGATGTCGTCGACGAACTGCGCTCCGGCCGCCTCCCAGGCGGGACGGCCCGCAGGGAAGCTGCCGGCGAGCACCCACTCGGCGAAGGGCTCGGTCACGACGGGCGCGGCGTCGTCCCAGCCGGTGAGGCGGCGGACGGCCTCCCGGTCGGCGTCGGTGGTCGCCGGAGTGATGCGGTCGACCATCGAGGAGACGAACGACACTTCGGAGCGGATCCAGGCCTCCAGGTCGGACCCGGGCTCGGCGACGGAGAGCACGGCGTCGCGGAGGACCCGGCCGTTGTCGGGGAGGTTGTCGCAGCTCACGACCGCGATGCCGCCCGCGTCGGCGGCGTACCGGGCCCGGAGGCCGTCGAGCACGCGCGCCGGGGCGGAGGAAGAGGACGCGGCGGAGGACGCCGAGGAGCCCGGCCGGTAGCCGGCCTCGGTCACCGTGAGGGTGAGGACGCCGACGTCCGGGTCTGCCAGCACCCGCCGCCACGCGTCGAGATCGGCACCGTCGTGCACCTCGCTCAGCACCTCCATCAGGGTGGCGCTGTCGCCGTCCGCTCCCCGCTCGAGCAGGGTGTAGACGGAGTCCTGCGCGGCCAGCACGCGGGCGGCCTCCGCGCTGCGCCCGGTGAAGGCGGCGATCCCGGAGCCGTCTCCTGCCCTCTGCGTGTACCAGGCCTGGTGCGCGCGGTGGAACGCGCCCAGACCCAGGTGCGCCACCCGGACCGGGTGGCGCACCGACCGTGACGGGACGGTCATGCCGCCACCGCTGCGCGGGTCCGCGCTTCGACGGCTCGCAGGTAGGCGAGGTCGTCGCGGCTGCGCTCGGCGAGCGGCATCTCCGTCGAGAAGTCCTCGCTGGTCACCCATCCGTCATAGCCGAACTCGTGCAGTGCGCGGAAGTAGGCATCGACGTCGCCGGCGCCCGAGCGCAAAGGCGCCCACTCGTGGTGCCAGCGCACGGTGCCGTCCTCCTCCGGCTCGCCCGGCAGCCACGCGACGTTCTTCACGTGCACGTGGGCCAGGTACGGCCCGAGCAGCTGGAGGGCGGAGAGCGTGCGCTCCTGGCCTTCGATCACGAGATTGCCCAGGTCGTGGATGACGCCGACGGCCTCCGGGTCGAGCCCGTCGAGCAGTCGGAACGCCGCCGAGGCGGAGGCCGTGATCGTCTCGTGGTGCAGCTCGACGAGCGCCTTCACCCCGAGCGAGGCGGCGACGGACGCCGCCCGCTCCAGGTCGCGCCGGGCCGCCTCGAAGAGCTCCCGGTAGTCGCCGGAGTCGGTGCGTGGCATCGTGACGCGCACCTGGCGCGCGCCGAGTTCGGCGGTGGCCGCGAGCATCCGGTCGACGTTCGCGTGGTCGTCGCAGCGCGCGTAGCCGCCGATGCCCGAGAACTCGAGCCCGGCCTCCCTCGTCAGTCGGGCGATCTCGGGGAGGGACTCCTCCAGACCGGTGAGCGGCCAGGTCGCGCGGTTGCCGGCCCAGAAGCCGGGCTCTGCGGCCGGCTCCTGATCGACGATGCGCCATTCGATGCCGTCCCAGCCCTGTGCAGCGATGTTCCGCACGGCCTCGTCGGGCGTCCAATCGGGGGTGGAGGCGGTGAAGACGGAGAACTTCATGCCGTCACCCCCGTCGTGACGACGACCTCGTCGAGGGAGCCGTCGAGCACGTCGTCCAGCAGCACGGGCCGACCGAGCGTGGCCGAGAGGTAGACGGCCCGCACGACGGCGAGCGACAGGAACGCGTCGGCGACGGTCACGCCCGGGGCGCGGTGCTCGCGGATGGCGTCGACGATGTCCTCGTACTGACGCAGGTGGCCGATGACGAACTGCTCCGGTCCGCGGTCGCCGCCGCGCACCTCGCCCGCCGGCACGACGTCGGCGGCGCGGTTGCCGTCGGAGTCGGCCGTGGCGAAGTATTCGAGCTGGTCGTCGTCGATGATCGCCGAACCCCGGTCGCCGTGCACCTGCAGCCGCACCGACAGGCCGGGGTAGGCGGCGGTCGTCGCGTGCAGCACGGCGAGCGCGCCCGACTCGAAGCGGATCGTCGCGACCGCGACGTCTTCGACCTCGACCCGCTCGTGCGCGAGCAGGGCGGTGCGCGCGTCGATCTCGACCGGCGTTCCGAGGAACCAGACCAGGAGGTCGACGGTGTGCACGCCCTGGTTCATCACGGCTCCCCCGCCGTCGAGCTCCCAAGTGCCGCGCCACTGTCCGGAGTCGTAGTACTCCTGGCTGCGCCACCAGGCGACGGAGGCGATGCCGCTGGTCAGGCGGCCGAAGCCTCCCGAGTGCGCGGCGTCGGCGACGACACGGGAGGCCGGGTCGAAGCGGTGCTGGCTGATCACCGAGACGACGAGGCCGTCCTGCTCGGCGCGGCGCGACAGCGCGAGGATCTCGCGCGCCCGCGGCAACGAGACGTCGAGCGGCTTCTCGATGACGACGTGTTTGCCGGCGGCGAGCGCCTCTTCGGCGACCACGACGTGGAGGCCGCTCGGCGTGCAGATGACGACGACGTCGATCTCCGCACCGGCCAGGGCGTCGCCGAGGGCCGCGAACTCGGCCGGGCGTTCGGCGCCGTACTCCGACACCAGCTGGTCGGCGAGCCCGGTGGCGGCCGCGGGAACGGCATCCACGAGCGCGGTGATCACGAGGTCGGGGTGCTTGAGGATGGCGCGGGCGTGATTGAGCCCGATGATGCCGCAGCCGACGAGGGCGACCCGGAGCGGTGCTCCGGAGGCGGGGGTGGTGCTCATGCGAGGGTGACTCCGATCTGGTCGGTCAGGCGGCGGAAGGCGCGGCCGGCGACGCCGAACGCCGCCGGTCCGGAGAAGCCGCCGAGGGCGTTGACGTCGGTGAGGTGCGGCTCCAGCGACGCGAAGCCGGTGTAGCCGTCGTCGCGGAGCGCGGTGAGGGTCTGCAGCAGCTGGCCGTCGCCCTCCCCGGCCGGGGTGACCTCGGAGGTCGCCGCCAGCGCGTCCTTCACCTGCAGGTACTCGAGGTGCGGGCGCAGCATCGCGTAGCCGTCGTCGAAGGGTGCGCCGACGCCCACCTGCACGAAGTTGGCGCTGTCCCACGCCAGCCGCAGCGCCGGCGAGCCGACCGACTCGACGATCTCGAGGCAGCGCTCGGGGGTGTCGCCGTAGATGTCCTTCTCGTTCTCGTGCAGCAGCACGACGCCGGCCTCCTCGGCCGCGGCGGCGAGGGCGCGCATGCGCTCCAGGACGTCGTCGCGGATGCTCTCGACCGGCACGCCCTCCCCGCGATAGAAGGAGAAGATCCGGATGTACCGCGCGCCGAGCCGCTGGGCCGCGGCGATCGCCCGGCCGAGCCGGTCGACCTCGTGCTGCACCGGCAGCGCGACATCCACCTTGCCGATCGGGGACGCGATCGCGGAGACGCGCATCCCGCGCTCGTCGAAGACGCCCGCCAAGCGGTCGAGCTGCTCGTCGTCGAGATCGACGATGTTGACGCCCCAGGCGCTGCGCACCTCGATGTGGCCGGCGCCGAGCGCCTGCAGCACCGCGACCTGCACGGCAGGGTCTGGGTCGATCTCGTCGCCGAACCCGGAAAGGGCCCACGTTACCTCTGACACTTACTTCACTCCTCCACTGCTCATTTGGTTGCTCCGCTGGTCATTTGGTTGCTCCGCTGGTCAGGCCACCGATCAGGTAGCGCTGGAAAACGAGATACAGCACGACGACGGGCACGGCGCAGATCAGCGACGCGGCCATCATCTGCCCGTACAGGGGGATCGCTCCACCCTCCTGAGTGGCTCCGAAGACTTGCAGGGCCACGGCCGCCGTGCGCGACTCGGGGTTGGTCAGCACCGACGCGAACAGCACGTCGTTCCAGCCGAGCAGGAACGCGAAGATGCCCGAGACGACGATCCCCGGCCAGCTCAGCGGCACGACGATCTGCGTGAGGATGCGCCAGGACGAGGCGCCGTCGATGCGCGCGGCCTCCTCCAGCGCCTTGGGCAGGCCACGGAGGTAGGTGACCATCACCCAGGTCGAGAACGGGAGGGCGAAGGTCAGGTACGTGATGAACACCGCCCAGCGGGTTCCGATGATCTGGATGCCGAGCAGCGTCGCCGTCGACGAGAACAGCACGAACACCGGCAGCAGCATCAGGGTGCCGGGGATCGACTGGAGCCCGAGCAGTCCTCGCAGGAAGGTCAGGCGGCCGCGGAACTCGTAGCGCACCAGCACGTACGCGGTGGCGACCGCGAGGAACGCGCAGACGATCGCGACCGCGCCGCAGATGATGACGCTGTTCATCAGGCCGGTGCCGAGGTCGACGGTGCTCCACACCTTCACATAGTTGTCGAGGTGCAGCTCCGTGGGCAGGAAGGCGCCGGAGGCGACCGAGACGTCGGAGTTGACCGACGCGAACAGCATGTAGAGCACAGGGCCGAGCACGACGATCAGCAGCACGGTGATGATCGCGATCAGCAGCGGGCGCGGAAGCAGGCGCGTCACGTCGGCGGACGGCCCGCGTCCCGCACGGGGAGCCCGGCGGGCGTCCTTGGCGGAGACGGCGTGCATGGCGCGGGTGGCGGTGGTCATCGCTGCTCCTCCTCTCCGGAGTCGAGCTTGACGGCTCGCAGGTAGACGAACAGGGGGATGGCGATCAGCACCAGGGAGCAGATGGCCATCGCGGCGCTCAGACCGAACCGGAAGCTCTGGAAGCTGGTCATGTAGGTGAGCACGGGCAGCACCTCCACGTCTTGCGGAGCAGGCACGCCGAACAGCACGAACGGGAGCGTGAATGCATTGATGTTGTGGAGGAACGCGATGATGAGCGCGAGGAAGATCGGCCCGCGGAGGTAGGGCAGCACGACGTAGCGCAGCTTGATCCACCACGTGGCGCCGTCGATCGCGGCGGCCTCGTGCACCTCGTGGTCCACCGACTGGAGGCCGGCGAGCACGAGCAGGTAGAAGAACGGCCACGTCGTCCAGATCTGCACGATGATGAGCGACCAATAGCTGAGGGGGCCGTTCAGCCACAGGCCCGAGTGGATGCCGACGGCGCCGAGCATCGAGTCGACGACGCCTCCCGGCTGCAGCATCGTGCGCCACAGCGTGCCGACCACGAACGCGGGCAGCACGTACGGGATGAGGAACAGCGAACGCACCAGGGCGCGGCCGCGGAAGCGGTTCTGGGTGGCGAGGGCGGCGGCCAGGCCGATCGGCATGGTCACCACGGCCGCGATCACCGCGAAGGAGACGCTGATCCCGATCGACCGCAGCAGCGGGGAGGCGGTGATCGCCTCGACGTAGTTGCCCAGGCCGATGAACGGGGCCTGCAGCCAACTCTGCAGCGTGTACTGGTCGAGGTCGAGCGTGGACATCACCACGGCGACGATGAGCGGCACCACGATGATGAGCAGCATCAGGATGCCGCCGGGCAGCAGCATCCAGAGCGGCCGGTTGCGCTCGCCGTGGCGACGGCGGCGGCCGGGGCGGCCGCCCGCGGGGGTGTTCCCCGCGGACGACCCGCCCGTCACGACCGCGCCCGAGGACGGGGTCAGTGTGGAGTTCGACATCAGGAGCCCCGCGTCACTTCGCCTTGTTGAGCGAGTTCTGCGCGGTGTCCTGAGCCGTCTTGAGCTTGGCGTCCAGGTCGGAGGACGACACGTTGCCGGACGAGAGCGCCGGGATGGACTGGACCACGACGTTCACGAGGGCCAGCTGGGTGTCGCCCCAAGCGCCGGTGAACGGGGTGCCGTACGCCTTCGTGCCCGCTTCGAGGATCGGGGTGAGGAGCTCGTTGCCCTGCTCGATCTGCTTGGCGGCGTCGGCATTGGTCGGCAGGTCGCCGAACGTCTTGGTGTACTTCACCTGGTTGTCGGCGCTGGTGAGCATCTTGACGAGGGCGAACGCCAGGTCCTGGTTCTTGGAGTACTTGGCGACGACCATGTTGTCGCCGGAGATGATCGTCGCGGCCGGCTTGCCGTCGCTCGGGAGCTTGGTGGCTCCCGGCGGCACGGTCGGCATGACCGCGTAGGCGTACTTGCCCGCGACCGACGACTTGTCGAGCGTCACCTGCGACGACGAGGAGACCATCGGCAGGAACGCGGCCTTGCCGCTGGCGAACGCGGCGACGGCCTGGGCGTTCTTCCAGCCGATCGCGGCCGGGTCGACGACCTTGTCCTCGGTCATCCAGCCGAAGTAGGTCTGGTAGGCCTTCTTGACGGCGGCTTCGTCGATCGTCGCCTTCTTGTCCTTGAGGTCGAGGATGGTGTTGCCCTGCTGCATCGCCATCGCCCAGATGAACTTCCACGGGTCGAAGCTGTCGGCGTAGGCGATCGCCATGCCGTGCACATCGCCGGAGGTGAGCTTCTTGGCCTGGTCGGCGAGGCCGTCCCAGGTCGTCGCCGGCTTGTCGATGCCGGCGGCGGCGAGCAGATCCTTGTTGTACGCCATGACGAACGGGCGGCTGAGGAACGGGATGCCGACCTCGTTCTTGGCGTCAGGGCCGGAGATGCCGAGCGTCGCCGGGACGAAGCGGTCGCGGCCGCCGACCTTGGCCCAGTCGGCGTCGGTCAGCTTGACGAAGGCGCCGGTGGAGTATGCGGTCGGCGTGAAGGTCGTGCCGAGGTCGTAGATGTCGGGACCCTGGCCGCTGAGGACCGAGGTCTGGATCTTGGTCAGCTCGTCGTTGGCCGAGGCGAAGGTCTCGAACTTGACGGTGGCGCCGGTCTCCTTCTGGAACTGGGCGGAGACATCCTTGAACCACTGCTGCTGCTGGGTCGGGTACAGGGTGTTCGCGGCGATCATGACGTCGAGGGTCTTGCCCGCGCCGTCGATCTTGCCGCTGGTCGCGGTGCTGGTGCTGCCGCTGGAGCCGGTGCCGGAACAGCCGGTCAGGACCAGGCCTGCCGCGGCGATTCCCGCGACCGCTGCCAGCGCGAAACGTGATCTCATCGTGTGACTCTCCTTTGAGGACGGTGATCTGAAGGATCGTGGCCCCCGGACACGGTGCACGCCGGAGGGCTGCCGCCGACTCTAGGCAGGATGGCAAGATCGATGCAACCGTTTGCCATAATTTGCCACCGTGTGCTGTGATGGGCACATGAGCCCTCAGCTTCGCGGGTACACATCCGGTCCCGACCGCCCCGCCACACTCGCCGACGTGGCCGCGGCGAGCGGTGTCGCCACCTCGACGGTCTCACGCGCCCTCTCGAACCCCGGCCGAGTGAACGCCGTCACCCGCGAACGCATCGAGCAGGCGGCCCGGGAGCTCAACTACATCCCCAACTCGCAGGCCAGGGCACTCACCAGCGGCCGGACCCGGGCGATCGCCGTGCTCGTCTCCGACGTCACGAACCCCTTCTACTTCGGCATCATCCGCGGGACCCAGCAGCAACTGAAGGCCGCCGGGTACACGCAGATCCTGATCGACACCGAGGAGTCGGACGAGCTGGAGGACGGGATGCTGCACAAGCTGCGCCCGTCGTTCGACGGCGCGATCCTGGCGGCCTCCCGCCTCACCGACCGCCGGTTGACCGCGCTGGCCGACGAAGTGCCGCTCGTGGCGATCAACCGGCAGACCCGCGGCGTCGCGAACGTCTTCATCGACACGCCCAACGGCGTCGAGCAGGCCGTCGGCCACCTGGTGTCGCTCGGGCACCGCGAGATCGTCTACGCGTCGGGGCCGGAGACCTCCTGGTCGAACGAGCGCCGCTGGCGCGCGCTGACCCGGGCCGCCGAGGGGTACGGCGTGAAGGCCGTGCGCGTCGGTCCGTTCGCGCCGCGTCAGTACGCGGGCGCCGCAGCCGCCGACGCGGTGCTGCACGCCGGCTCCACCGCGTGCATCGCCTTCAACGACCTCCTCGCGATCGGGATGCTGGCGCGGTTCCGCGAGCGCGGCGTAGATGTGCCGGGCGACGTCTCCCTCGTCGGCTGCGACGACATCTTCGGCGCGGACTTCTGCAACCCGCCGCTGACCACCCTCACCGCCCCCATCGAGCAGGCCGGCCGCACCGCCGTCGCGATGCTGCTCGCACGCCTGGACGACGGCGCCACTCCGGTCGCCCGGCAGGCGGCCACGCTCCCCACCCACCTGACGGTGCGAGCCTCCACCGGGGTCGCCAAGGCTCCGGCATCGACGACCGCATCGACGACCTCCTCGCCCGCATCGACGAAAGGACGCGGATGACCGCGCTCGCCCCGCATCCTGACCGACTGTTCCCCGCCGACCCGGCGGAGCGCGACCTCGCACGTCGCTTGCACGCGTCCGTCGCCGACGCACCGATCTACTCGCCGCACGGGCACGTGCCTGCGGCGATGCTGGCCGACGACCAGCCGTTCCCCGACCCCGCCGCTCTGCTCATCACGCCCGACCACTACGTCACGCGCATGCTGCACGCGGTCGGGGTCCCCCTGGACGCACTGGGCGTGGCGCGCGACGGCGTCCCCTCCCCCGCCTCCGGCCGCGCGATCTGGCGGACGCTGTGCGAGCACTGGGACGCGTTTCTCGGAACACCCGTCCGGTTCTGGTTCGAATCGGAGTTCAGCGAGGTCTTCGGCCTGATCGAGCAGCCCTCCGCCGCGAACGCCGACGCGCTCTACGACCAGCTGGAGGCCACGCTCGCGTCGCCGGAGTTCCGGCCGCGCGCACTGTTCGACCGGTTCCGCATCGCGGTGCTCGCGACGACCGACGACCCCGCGGACGACCTGGAGGCGCACGCGCGCCTGGCCGCCGATCCGACGTTCACCTGCCGGGTGGTCCCGACCTTCCGCGCCGACCGGTACATGCATCCGGACGAGCCGGGCTGGGCGGGCCGCCTGCGCACGCTGGCCCAGCGCGCCGACGTCGACACGTCCAGCTACGAGGGACTTCTGGAGGCGCTGCGCGCGCGGCGCGCAGCGTTCGCGGCGGCAGGCGGCACCGCTACCGACACGGGCGTCCTCGACGCCGGGAGCGAACCGCTCGATTCCGCGGAGGCCTCCCGCATCCACCGTGCGGCGCTCGACGGTTCGCTCACCACGGCCGAGGCCGTCGCCTACCGTCGCAACATGCTCTACCGGCTGGCCGAGATGGCCGCCGCCGACGGCCTCGTGATGCAACTGCACCCCGGCGTGCACCGCAACCACCACCGCCCGACGTTCGAGGCCTACGGCCCCGACACCGGCCACGACCTGCCCGCAGTCGGAGCGTTCACCGAGCCGCTCACGCCCATCCTGCGCGATTTCGGCACGAACCCGACCTTCCGGCTGGTGCTCTTCACCGTCGACGAGACGACGTTCTCGCGGGAGATCGCCCCACTCGCCGGCTTCTACCCGTCGGTCTATGCCGGTGCACCCTGGTGGTTCCTCGACACCCCTGCCGCCATCCTCCGCTACCGTCGAGCGATCACCGACAGCGCGGGCTTCACCAAGACCAGCGGCTTCATCGACGACACCCGGGCGTTCTGCTCCATCCCGGCCCGGCACGACATGTCGCGCCGGGTGGATGCGTCGTTCCTGGCCTCGCTCGTGGTCACCCACCAGCTCGCCGAGGAGGACGCGTTCGCGATCGCCCGGCGGCTGGTCGACGACATCCCCCGGGGCACATTCCGGCTCGGCTGAGCCGCGGACGCCGAGTGCGTCACACGACGAACCACAGCGAGGCCGTGCGACTACGCTGGACGCAAACATCTCAACGAAGGAGTCCTCCGTGCCCGAGAACCACGCACCGGCCAACATCGGAGTCGTCGGTCTGGCGGTGATGGGGTCGAATCTGGCCCGCAACCTCGCGTCGCGCGAGGGCAACACCGTCGCCGTCTTCAACCGCACGTACGCGCGCACGCAGGAGCTCGTCGACGCGCACCCGGAGGCCGGGTTCGTCTCCTCCGAGCAGATCGACGACTTCGTGGCGTCGCTGTCGAAGCCGCGCACGGCGATCATCATGGTGCAGGCCGGCCGCGGCACGGACGCAGTCATCGACCAGCTCGTGGAGCGGTTCGAGCCGGGCGACATCATCGTCGACGGCGGCAACGCGAACTTCCACGACACCATCGAGCGCGAGAAGCGGATCGCGCCGACGGGCATCCACTTCGTCGGCGCCGGCATCTCCGGCGGCGAGGAGGGCGCCCTCCACGGCCCCTCGATCATGCCGGGCGGTTCGGCCGCGTCGTACGAGACCCTGGGCCCGATCCTGGCCTCCATCGCCGCGGTCGCCGAGGGCGAGCCGTGCGTGACCCACGTCGGCACCGACGGCGCCGGCCACTTCGTGAAGATGATCCACAACGGCATCGAGTACGCCGACATGCAGCTCATCGCCGAGGCGTACGACCTCCTCCGCACGATCGGCGGCCTCTCGCCGGCCGAGATCGCGGACGTGTTCGCCGAGTGGAACAACGGCTACCTCGAGTCGTACCTGATCGAGATCACCGCCGAGGTGCTGCGCCAGGTCGACGCCGAGACCGGCAAGCCGTTCGTGGACATCGTCCTCGACCAGGCCGGCTCCAAGGGCACCGGCGTCTGGACCGTGCAGAACGCGCTCGACCTGGGCATCCCGGTCGGCGGCATCGCGGAGGCCGTGTTCGCCCGCGCCGTGTCCTCCAAGCCCGCGCAGCGCGCCGCCGTCCAGGCCACCGTGCAGTCGCGTCCGGAGGTGCAGAAGGCGGCCGACGTCGCCGCGTTCGCCGACGACGTCTCGAAGGCGCTGTACGCCTCCAAGGTCGTCGCGTACGCGCAGGGCTTCGACGCGATCATCGCCGGCGCCGAGAAGTACGGCTGGCACATCAACAAGGACAAGATCGCGAAGATCTGGCGCGGCGGCTGCATCATCCGCGCCCAGTTCCTCAACCGCATCGCCGACGCCTACGACGAGAACCCCGACATCGCCACCCTGCTGGAGGCTCCGTACTTCGCCGACGCCGTGCGCGAGGGCGAAACCGCCTGGCGCCGCATCGTCGCCACCGCCGCCCTCTCCGGCGTGCCGGTGCCCGGCTTCGGCTCGGCGCTGTCGTACTACGACTCGCTCGCCTCCAAGCGCCTCCCCGCCGCACTCGTGCAGGGCCAGCGCGACTTCTTCGGCGCGCACACCTACAAGCGCGTCGACAAGGGGGGCACCTTCCACACGCTGTGGTCGGGCGACCGCACCGAGATCGAGACCGAAGGCTCCTCGCACTAGCGAACCGACGTCGAAGGGCACGTCGTTGCCGCTTTCCCGACCCGGAAGCGACGACGACGTGCCCTTCGTCGTCGGTTGCAATCACGGGACGCGCGGCTCAGACTCGTAAGCGTGACGTTCGAGGACCACCCGGAGCTGGCGGAGTACGAGCCGCCGGATCGGCCGCTGCACGGGCGGCGCCGTACGATCGCGACCCGCGTCTTCGTGGTCGTGGCGCTCACCGCTCTGGTGCTGCCGGGAATCATGTTGACGATCAGCATCCAGACCGACACGGCGACCGGCACCTGCGCGGTCTACGCCCGGCACTACGCGCCCGACTCGGTGGACTCCTCCGCCCGCTTCGAGCTGTTCGCGCCGGCGGGCCCCGGCTGGCAGTGCTACGCCCTCAACACGGAGGGCGACGCCACCTTCGTCGCGCCGCTGGGCCTCATCCCGTCGACGCCGCACAGCCTCCCGTAGCCGCCGAAGCCGACGTCGAGCCGACCTCAAGGCCGTTTCGGGCCTAGGCGGCGCCGTCGAACATGGAGGTCACCGAACCGTCGGTGAACACCTCGCGGATCGCGTTGGCCAGCAGGGGCGCGATGGGCAGGACGGTGAGGCCGTCCCAGCGCTTGTGCGCCGGGAGCGGGAGCGTGTCGGTGACGACGACCGAGTCGATCGCGTCGGACTGCAGGAGCTCCACCGCCGGGTCGCTGAACACCGCGTGCGTCGCGGCGACGACGACGCCGATCGCGCCACTGGCCTTGAGGGCCTCCGCCGCCTTGACGATGGTGCGCCCGGTGTCGATGAGGTCGTCGACGAGGAGGCAGACACGCCCGTTGACGTCACCGACGATCTCGTGGACCGAGACCTGGTTGGGCACCAGCGGGTCGCGGCGCTTGTGGATGATGGCCAGCGGCACCCCGAGCTTGTCGCTCCAGATGTCGGCGACGCGAACGCGCCCCATGTCGGGGGAGACGACTGTGAGGGTCGCCGGGTCGAGTTCGCGCTGCATGTGCTCCAGGAGCACCGGCATGGCGAACAGGTGGTCGACCGGACCGTCGAAGAAGCCCTGGATCTGAGCTGCGTGGAGGTCGACCGACATGATGCGGTCGGCGCCGGCCGCCTTGAAGAGATCGGCGACCAAACGGGCCGAGATCGGCTCGCGGCCGCGGCCCTTCTTGTCCTGGCGCGCGTACGGGTAGAACGGGGCGACGACGGTGATGCGCTTGGCGGACGCCCGCTTGAGCGCGTCGACCATGATCAACTGCTCCATGAGCCACTCGTTGATCGGCGAGGTGTGCGACTGGATGACGAAGGCGTCCGAGCCGCGGACGCTCTCGTCGAAACGCGCGTAGATCTCACCGTTGGCGAAGGTGCGGGAGTCGGTCGGAACCAGCTCGCTGCCGAGGCACTCGGCGATCTGCTCGGCCAGCTCGGGATGCGCACGCCCCGAGATGAGAACGAGTCGTTTCTGGCCGGTCGCAGTGATCCCTGACACTTACTCTCCGCTCTCTTCCGCAGCCGTGCTCTGCTCAGCGGCACGTGCGGCGTCGGTGCCCGGCCGCTTCTCGGCGACCCAGCCTTCGATGTTGCGCTGCGGCGCGACCGTGATGGCGAGCGCGCCTGGTGGAACGTCCTTCCGGACGACCGTTCCCGCCCCGGTGTACGCTCCGTCACCCATCCTAACGGGCGCGACGAGCACCGTGTTCGTGCTGATCCGCACGTGCGAGCCGATGACCGTGCGGTGCTTGTTCACCCCGTCGTAGTTGGCGGTGATGACACCGGCGCCGAGGTTGCCCTTCTCGCCGACCTCCGCGTCGCCCACGTAGTTGAAGTGCGCCAGCTTGGTGCCCGCTCCGATGACGGCGTTCTTGGTCTCGGTGAAGGTGCCGATCTTGCCGTTCGCGCCGAGGACGGTGCCGGGGCGCAGGTAGGCGAAGGGCCCGACGGTGGCGCCCTCGCCGATCACGGCGAGGGTGGCGTCGGTGCGCGTGACGGTCGCACCGTCGCCCACCTCCGTGTCGAGGAGGGTGGTGTCCGGGCCGATGGTGGCCCCGGTGCGGATGGCCGTCGCGCCGCGCAGCTGGGTTCCCGGAAGGATGGTGACATCGGGCTGCAGCGTCACTGTGACGTCGATCCAGGTCGTGGCAGGGTCTTGCACGGTGACGCCGGCGAGCTGCCAAGTGCGGACGACCAGGGCGTTGAGCCGGGCGGCGGCCTCGCTGAGCTGCGCGCGGTCGTTGATGCCCTCGACCAGCCACGACTCCGAGACCGGCAGCGCGTCGACGTCGAAGCCGGCCTCCCGCAGCAGTCCGATGACGTCGGTGAGGTACTTCTCGCCCTGCGCGTTGTCGGTGGTCACGTTCGCGAGCATGTCGCGCAGCGCGGCCGCGCCGAAGACGTAGATGCCGGCGTTGATCTCGCCGATGGCGCGCTCGTCGTCGCTGGCGTCCTTGTGCTCGACGATGCGGTCGAGGTGCCCCTCGGAGGTGCGCACGATGCGGCCGTAGCCGGTCGCATCGGCCGGGAAGGACGACAGGATCGTCGCGGCAGCGCCTCCCGCCCGGTGCGCGGCCACCAGCTCGCGCAGCGTCGCGGCGTCGAGCAGCGGCACATCGCCGTTGACCACGAGGACGTCTCCGGCGAAGTCCGCCGGGAGCGCGGCGACCGCCTGCTCCACCGCACGGCCCGTCCCCGGGACGTCGTCCTGGTCGACGATGACGGCGTCGGGCAGGTCGGCGGTGATCACCTCGGCGAGCCGATCGCGCTCGTGACGCACCACGGCGATGACCCGCGCCGCGTCGAGCTCGCGGGCGGTCGCGAGCACGTGCCCGACGACCGGGAGGCCGCCCAGCGGGTGCAGCAGCTTGGGTGTCGCGGACTTCATCCGCGTGCCCTGCCCGGCCGCGAGAACGACGATGGCGAGATTCTGGTCGGTCATGATGCTCCCGGTGCGGTGGTGACGGTCGGGTCGGGTCGGCTGCGGACGTCGCTCCGCCTCCAGGACTCGAACCTAGACCTAACAGCTCCAAAGGCTGTCGTGCTGCCATTACACCAAGGCGGACCGCGCAACGCGCACACACAGTCTGCCAGACTCGGCCGCGCGTGCCGCCGTGCGCGCCGGGCGGCCGAATAGCATGGAGGGATGGCCGACGCACACGACGGGACGGCGCGCAGCGGGGCGCGCGACGAGGTGGACCGCATCGTCGGCGCCTGGCTCCGCGAACGTCCCGACCTCGACTTCTCGCCGCTTCAGGTGCTCTCGCGCGTCGACCGACTCTCCCGCCACCTCGACCGGGCTCGCCGGAGCGCCTTCGAACGCTCCGAGCTCGACTCGTGGGAGTTCGATGTGCTCTCCGCGCTGCGTCGCGCGGGCTCGCCCTTCCAGCTGAGCCCCAAGTCGCTCCTCCAGCAGACCCTGGTGTCGTCGGGCACCATGACGAACCGGATCGACCGGCTGGTCGCGCGCGGCCTCGTCGAGCGCCGGACGGACCCGAACGACGGCCGCGGGATCCTGGTGCAGATGACCGCCGGGGGGCTCGCCAGGGTCGATGCCGCGATCACCCGCCTGGTGGACGCCGAGGCCGAACTCCTCGACTCGCTTTCGCCTGGGGATCAAGAGCGCCTCGCGGGCCTGCTGCGCAAGCTGAGCCTCGGGTTCGACGCAGAGGCGTGACCAGCTTCTCCATGAGCGCTTCTCAGGAGACTGTTATCCCGCTCTCATAAACTCGTCCGCGATGAGACTCTCCCGCCTGAAGCGCCTGCCGTCCCGGGTGAAGCGCGCCGCTCGGTTCGAAATCCACGCGCACTGGCGCCGGCAGCCGCTCGTCCTCGGCTCGGTCTTCTACGAATCCTTCTCGGGCAACGGGATGCTCGACAACCCGGAGGCGCTGTTCCGGCAGCTGCTCGCCGCACCCGACCTGAAGCACCTCACCCACATCTGGGCGCTCTCCGACCTCCACCGCTACCGGGCCGCGGTCGAGGAGTTCGCCGACGACCCCCGCGTGACGTTCGTCCGCTACGGCTCGGCCGCGTACTACCGGGCGCTCGCCACCAGCCAGTACCTCGTCAACAACGCCACCTTCCCGTACGACTTCTCCAAGCGGCCCGGCCAGGTCTACCTGAACACCTGGCACGGCACCCCGCTCAAGCGCATGGGCTACGACATCGAAGACGGCGCGCTCGCGACCGCCAACATCGTCCGCAACTTCGTGCAGGCCGACTACCTGCTGGCGGCCAATCCGTTCATGGCCGACCAGATGTACCAGAGCGCGTACAAGCTCGACGGCATCTACCGCGGCACGATCATCGAGGAGGGCTACCCGCGCGTCGACCGGCAGTTCCTCGACGACGCGCAGCGCGACGACGTGCGGCGCCGGCTCGTGGCCTCCGGAATCCCCCTCGGCGACCGCAAGATCATCCTCTACGCGCCCACCTGGAAGGGCCAGACGTTCGGCCGGCCGGAGGACGACCTCGACGCCCTCCTCGCGCACCTCCACGAAGTCGAGCAGCGTATCGACACGAGCCGCTACGCCGTGCTCGTCAAGACGCACCAGACGGTGCACGCGCTGGCCGCCGACCGCCCCGAGCTGGCGCGGATGCTTGTGCCCAACGAGATCCCCACGAACCTCGTCCTCGGGGCCACCGACATCCTGGTCGGCGACTACTCGAGCATCTTCTTCGACTACCTCCGCACCGGCCGGCCGATCCTCTTCTTCACGCCCGACCTCGCCGAGTACGCTGGGACGCGCGGCCTCTACTTCGAGCCGGACGAGTGGCCGGGGCCGACCCTCATGTCGGCTCGCGAACTGGGCGACGCGCTCGCGGCGGTCGCGGCCGACGACGACCGCGTTCCGGCGGAGTCCCAGGAGCGCTACCTCGACATGCAGCGCCGGTTCACCCCCTACGACGACGGCTCGGCCTCCGAGCGCGTCGTCGACATCGTGTTCCGCGGCGTGCGCGAGGGCTACCGCCTGCGCACCTCGCTCGACGACGACGGCCGCGAGAAGATCCTGCTCTACCTCGGCGGAATGCGCCCGAACGGGATCACCACCTCGGCGCTGAACCTGCTCAACAACCTCGACCACGAGCGCTACGACGTCTCCGCGTTCTTCGCCCAGAGCGGGTCGCAGACGATCATCGCCAAGCAGAGCCAGATCCACCCGGCCGTGCGTCAGTTCCCCCGCGTCGGCGGCATGAACGGCGCCAAGCTGCGGCATCTGGCCCGGCACCTCGACTTCCGTCGCGGCCGCACGGCCCAGCACGCCGAGACCGACGCGCAGAACCAGCTGTGGGACGACGAGTGGTACCGCTGCTTCGGCGACACCCGGTTCGACTACGTGGTCGACTTCTCCGGCTACGGCCCGTTCTGGGCGATCCTGCTCCTCCACTCCCCCGAGGCGCAGCGCTCGATCTGGATGCACAACGACCTCGCCGCCGACGCGCACCGCGAGGTCAATGGCGAGAAGCGGATGCTGCACTCGCTCACGCAGCTGTTCACGCTGTACGCGCAGTACGACCACCTGGTGTCGGTCTCGCCGACGCTGTCCGAGGTGAACCGCGCCTCCCTCGCGGAGTACGCCGAGCCCGCGAAGTTCCGCTCGGCGCTCAACACCGTCGACGCCGAGCACATCCTCGAGAACGCGGCGGCCGACCTCCATGAGCTCGCCTTCGACGAGGAGACCGGCAGCATCCCCGACTGGGCGGAGCAGCTGCTGGCCCCGAGCGAGGGCATCACCACCTTCGTGAACGTGGGCCGGCTGTCGCCGGAGAAGAACCAGGAGCGCCTGATCCGCGCCTTCGCCCAGGTGCACGCGGAGAACCCGAAGACGCGCCTGCTGATCGTGGGCTCCGGCCCGCTCGCCGGTAATCTGGAGGCCGTGGTCGCCGAGCTCGGGCTGCAGGGCTCGGTCTTCCTCACCGGCATGCAGCGCAATCCGCACGCCATCATGGCGAAGGCCGACTGCTTCGTGCTCTCGAGCGACTACGAAGGTCAGCCGATGGTCATCCTGGAGGCGCTGGTGCTGCAGCTTCCCATCGTCACCGTCGAGTTCGCGTCCGCGAAGAACGCGCTGCCCAAGGGCAGCGGCCTAGTCGTGCCGCAGTCGGTCGACGGTGTCGCAGACGGGCTGCGCGCCTTCCTGCGCGGAGACGTCCCGGACGGCGGTTTCGACTGGGCCGGCTACAACCGCAAGGCGGTCGCCGAGTTCTATCGGGCCATCGGTGCCCAGCCCGACCCCGCCACGCCCGTCATCCCGGCCTCCCCCGCGGCGGCCGCCTCCACCGACGAACCCTCGAGCACGCAGAAGATCGGCTGACGACCGCTCAGGCCCGGCCGGCGATCGAGGTGACGTCGAGTCCGGAGGGCAGCTCTCCGTAGAGGGATCCACGGTCGGGGCCGAGGCGGGAGGCGACGAACGCATCGGCCACCGCAGCCGGAGCGTGACGGATGAGCAGTGACGCCTGAAGGCCCACGGCGAGCGCGGCGACCAGGCTACGGGCGGAGGCCTCGTCGGCCGCGGAGATCGCGCCGCGGAGCCGGTCGTGGTGCACGTCGTACGCGGCGTGCACGCCTCGGGCGGCGGCGAGCTCGGCGTCGAAGGCCTCCACGCTCGCCGGCTCGCGGCCCAGCGCGCGCAGCACGTCGAGGGCGATCACGTTGCCGGAGCCCTCCCAGATGGCCATCACCGGCTGCTCGCGATAGCGCCGGGCCAGCGGGAACACCTCCGTATAGCCGTTGCCGCCCAGGCACTCCATCGCCTCGTAGGCGTGGCCCGGTCCGCGCTTGCACACCCAGTACTTGCTCACTGCGGTGGCGAGGCGGCGGAAGGCGACGTCGGCCTCCGGGGCATCGTCGTCGTGCGCCCGGGCCAGCCGCAGCGCCACGGCGGTGGCGGCCTCCGACTCCAGGGCCAGGTCGGCGAGCACCGCCGTCATCGCCGGCTGGTCGACGAGGCGCTTGCCGAACGCCGACCGGTGCCGCACGTGCCACGCCGCCTCCGCGACGCCCTGGCGCATTCCGGCCGCGGTACCGAGTACGCAGTCGAGCCGGGTGCGGTTGACCATCTCGAGAATGGTCCGCACGCCGCGTCCCTCCTCGCCGAGGAGGTGGCCGACCGTTCCGTCGAACTCGACCTCGCTGGAGGCGTTGGAGCGGTTGCCGAGCTTGTCCTTGAGGCGCTGGATGAGGAAGACGTTGCGCGTTCCGTCCTCCAGGACGCGCGGCACGACGAAGCAGCTCAGGCCGCCCGCGGTCTGGGCGAGCACGAGGAAGGCGTCCGACATCGGCGCGGAGCAGAACCACTTGTGGCCGGTCAGCAGCCAGCGGCCGTCGCCGTCGGCGAGCGCCCGGGTGGTGTTGGCGCGGACGTCGGAGCCGCCCTGCTTCTCGGTCATCGCCATGCCGAACAGCGCCGACGGCTTGTTCGCTCCGAGACGGCCGTCGTACTCCCGCGACAGCAGCCGCGGCGCCCACTCGGCGGCGAGCTCCGGGGAGGCGGCGAGCGCGGCGACGGCCGCGTGCGACATCGAGACGGGGCAGGCGTGCCCGGGCTCCACCTGCGCGAACAGCATGAACGCGGCGGCCCGCGCGACGTTCGCGCCCGGGCGGGGCTCGGCCCATGCGGAGGTGTGCGCTCCGGCGGCGACGGCCTCCCGGATCACCCGGTGGTAGCTCTCGTCGTAGTCGACCTCGTCGATGCGGTCTCCCCAGCGGTCGAATGCGCGCAACTGCGGCTCGCGAACGTTCGCCCGCTCGGCGTCGGCCTGGAAGCCGGAGGACCCGACCAGCCGCCCGACCGCCCCGAGGTCGGCGACGGCCCAGTCGGCGTCGTGCCGCTCGACCGCCTCCCGCAGCGGGAGGTTCGCGGCGAACTCGTCGACGTCGACGCGCGGTGGGGCCTGATTCACGACGGTGTGCGTGGGCATGCGGCGAGTCTAGTGCGGGGGTCTGGCGGGGGTCTTGCGAGGGTCTTGCGAGCGTCTGGCGGGCTAGGGTGGGGCGGGTGCACATCCCGACCGAGCTCGCCACCGACCGGCTCGTGCTGCGTCCCTGGCGCGACGACGACGCCGCGTTCGCCTTCGACCTGTACTCGCGGTGGGAGGTCGCCCGCTTCCTCGGCCGGACGCCCGCCGTGATGACCGACCCGGCTGACGCCGCGCGCAGGGTGGCACGGCTGCGCGCGCTCGAGGACGACCTGCGGGCCTTCCGCGTGGTGTCGCTGGCCTCCTCCGATGAGCCGGTCGGCACCGTGATGCTGCAGCCGATCCCCGCCTCCGGGCCAGAGCCGCTGCGGCCGTCGGGCGACACCGAGATCGGGTGGCACTTCCATCCCGACCACTGGGGGCACGGCTACGCGGCAGAGGCCGCAGGGGCGCTCCTCGACGCGGCGCTCGTCGAGCTTCCGCGGGTGGTGGCCGTCACCTACCCGGAGAACACGGCGTCTCAGCGGGTGTGCGAACGCATCGGGATGCGACGGCTCGGCCCGAGCGACGCGTATTACAACGTGCGGATGGAGTTGTTCGCGGCGCCGTAGGGGTGCTGCCAACGGAGGAGCTCCCGGCCGGCACGCCGGCAGAACGCAGCCAACGGAGGATATCGGAGGCTGGGCCGCTGGGATGTCCTCCGTTGCCGACGGGCGCTGGCACGGCGTTGGCAAAGGCCGTCGGCAAAGGCCGTCGGCAAAGGCCGTCGGCAAAAGAGGAGTCCCGGCAGCAGGTCGCACCGAACTCCTCCGTTGGCTGCGTTCTGCCGGCGTGTCCGGGCGGAACTCCTCCGTTGTCCACACGCGCGCGGGTTGCCGGGTCAGCCCTCCAGTTGTTCCGACAGCTCCAGCCAGCGGGTCTCGTGGTCGGCGATCTCGCCCTCCAGAGCGCGCAGCTCCTCGGTGAGGCGGCCGAGGCCGACGTAGTCGGACTGGTCGTGACGGGCGATCGACTCGTGATGCTCGGCGACTTGACCGGCCAGTTTGGCGAGGCGGCGATCGATGGAGGCCAGCTCCTTCTCGGCGGTGCGCAGCGCAGCGCCCGAGAGGCCGGGAGCGGGCGCAGCAGCGGACGCCGGAGTGGACCCGACCCCGCCCGCCGCGCTCGGCGCCGCACCCCGCTCACGCCGCAGCCGCAGGTACTCGTCGATCCCGCCCGGGAGGTGACGGAAAGCCCCGTCGATGACCGCGTACTGCTGGTCGGTGACGCGCTCGACGAGGTAGCGGTCGTGCGAGACCACGAGCAGCGTTCCGGGCCAGCCGTCGAGGAGGTCCTCCATCGCCGCGAGCATGTCGGTGTCGAGATCGTTGGTCGGCTCGTCGAGGATGAGCACGTTCGGCTCGTCCAGCAGGATCAGCAGCAACTGGAGGCGGCGCTTCTGACCGCCGGAGAGGTCTTTGACCGGGGTGGAGAGCTGCGCGTTGGTGAAGCCGAGGCGCTCGAGCATCTGGCCCGGCGTGACCTCCTTGCCGCCGGCGAGGTAGGTTGTGCGCTTGTCGGCGACGACGGCGCTGACGCGCTGGTCGCGCACGCCGTCGAGCTCGTCGAGCTGCTGCGTGAGGGTCGCGATCTTGACCGTCTTGCCGCGCTTGACCCGTCCGGCCGTCGGCTCGACCGTGCCGGCGACGAGGCCGAGAAGGGTGGACTTGCCCGCGCCGTTGATGCCGAGGATGCCGGTGCGCTCCCCCGGCGCGATGCGCCACTCCACGTCGCGCAGCACGGTCTTCGGCGGGAACTCGACCGTCACGTCGAGGAGGTCGACGACGTCCTTGCCCAGGCGGGCGGTGGCGAGCTTCGTCAGTTCGACCGCGTCGCGCGGTGCCGGCTCGTCCGCGATCAGCGCGGCCGCCGCGTCCATCCGGAACTTCGGCTTGGAGGTGCGCGCGGGCGCACCGCGCCGCAGCCAGGCGAGCTCTTTGCGCATCAGGTTCTGCCGTTTGGTCTCGGCGACCGCCGCCATGCGGTCGCGCTCGACGCGCTGCAGCACGTAGGCGGCGTACCCGCCCTCGAAGGGCTCGACGATCCCGTCGTGCACCTCCCAGGTGGAGGTCGACACCTCGTCGAGGAACCAGCGATCGTGGGTGACCACGACGAGCGCGCCCGACCCGGAGGCCCAGCGCTGCTTGAGGTGCGAGGCGAGCCAGGCCACGCCCTCGATGTCGAGGTGGTTCGTGGGCTCGTCGAGGAAGAGCAGGTCGTGGTCGTGCACCAGGAGCGCGGCCAGCGCGACGCGGCGACGCTGCCCTCCCGAAAGCTCGCCGATCGTGGCGTCCCAGGGGATGTCGGCGACCAGCCCGGCGAGCACGTCGCGCACGCGCGGATCGCCCGCCCAGAGGTGCTCCTCACGGTCTCCGACGATGGCCCAGCCGACGGTCAGCGCATCGGGCAGGTCGTCGCGCTGGTCGAGCATGCCGACGGTCACGTCGCGCCGGCGCGTGACGCGGCCCGAGTCGGGCTCGAGCCGACCGGCGAGCAGGGACATGAGGGTCGACTTGCCGTCGCCGTTGCGGCCGACGACGCCGATGCGATCGCCTTGGGAGACGCCCAGGGTCACCGAGTCGAAGACGACCCGCGTGGGGTATTCGAGATGCAGCGACTCGGCGCCGAGGAGATGAGCCATATGATGCTCCAGCCTACCGTCGCGGCACGCCAGCGGAGGCCGCCGCCAGGGCGCCGCTCCCCCACCTTGGGGGAAACCGACCGCAGGCCCGGTTGTGCGATGATCGACGGACCGGACCGCGCGTTCCCGACCCGCGCAGGCGGATGGGGGCGACCGTGACCGACGTGGACTCGACGGCGCGACCCCTCATCGGCCGGGATCGCGCCCGTGAGACCATCCTCCTCGTCGCGCATCGCGCGCTCGACCAGGGCGGCGCCGTGCTCGTCACCGGGGAGCCAGGGCTCGGCAAGACATCGCTGCTCGCCGACGTGGCGCAGCGGCTCGACGGCTGGACGGTGCTCCGCGTGAGCGCCGACTCGTTCGAGTCCGACCTGGCCTACGCGACCGTCGAGACCCTCGTGCGCGGACTCGGCGCACTCGGTGGCGTCGGGGCGAAGGCGATCCGGCCCCCGGCGCCCGACGACGACGCCCTCACCGTCGGGAGGCTGCTCCTCGACGCCATCGACGCACTCTCCGGCCCGGTGTGCCTCATCGTGGACGACGCGCAATGGGTGGACGAGCCGTCCGCCCGGGCTCTTCGGTTCGTGGTGCGCCGGCTGTCCGACCGCGGCTTCCTCTTCACCGCGGCGACACGGCCGCAGCAGAACAGCGTGACGGCCCTGTTCGAGGATCTGGCGTCGTCGTCGGTCAATCACGCGCGCATCGACCTGACCCCGCTCACCGTGTCGGACACCCAGGAGCTCGCGGAACACATCCTGGGGCACGCCGTCTCGCGGCGCACCGCGAACCGGCTGACCGAGGCGACGCAGGGCTCCCCGCTGCTGCTGAGCGTCCTCCTGGGTCAGCTGCGCGACACCTTCGCCCAGGCTCTGCACCCCGCGGGCTGGGACCTTCCCGACACCGCGATCATGCCGCTCGCCTCCGCCATCTCCGCAGCACTGGAGGGCGCCGACCCGTCGGTGCGCACCGCGGCGGAGTTCGTCGCCGTGCTGCGCGACCCGCTGCCCGCCCCGGTGGTCGGCTCCATCGCGGCGCGCCTGGGCGAGCGTCTCGACGTGCCGGGAGCTGTCACGCGCGGGCTCGTGCTCGGGACTCCGCGCGACGGCGTGCTGTGGGTGGAGCCGGCGCACGCCCTCCTGGCCGACGCCCTCGCGGCCGAGCTCACGGTCGAGCGGCGGGTGCGGATCCACCGGGTCGCCGCCGACGTGCTCGACGGACACCGCGCACTGCGGCACCGGGTGGAGGCCGCCGACACGGCCGACCCGCGCCTGGTCGACGAGCTGCTCAGCGCGGCACTCGCAGCGGCCGACCAGGGCAGGGCAGAACAGGCGATGAGCTACGCCCGCTCGGCCATGCACCTCGCCACCGACGGCGAGCTGGAGCGCTCGCTCATCGAGCTCGGCCTCCTCGCGATGCGCTTCCGGCTGCACGAGCAGATCCTCGACCTCCGGCCCGCGATCGAGGCGCTGCCGCCCTCGCCGGCCCGCGATGCCGTGCTGCTGGAGGTGCGAACGCTGTCGCGGGACGTGCCGGGCGCCCTCGAGCTCGCCCTCCGGCTGGAGGCCGCCCCGGCGGTCACACCGGACGAGCGTGCGATCCGCACCCATGTCGCGGAGGCGCTCCCCAAGGTGCTGATGGCGATGGGCGACTTCGCCGCGGTCCTCGACCATCTCGACATCGCCCGCGAGCACATCGCCGCGTGCCCCGACCCGGACGACGTCGCCGACCCGGCGCTGCGCTGGCTCGCCGAACCCGAGGAGCACCTGGTGCGGCTGCTCGGCTGGGCTCTCAACTCCGCCGCGCACGCCCAGCGGCCCGACCTGTTCGCGCCGCTCACGGCCGAGCTCGACCAGCTTCTCGCGCACCACGAGTCCCCAGCGGCCGTCGACGCACTGGTGGCCCGCTCGCGCGTGTTCATCCTGGGCGGCGACATCGACCGGGCGCGCGCCGACCTGGCCCGGGCGAACCAACTCGTACGCCGCTTCCCCACCAGCTGGACCGCCGGTTTCGTGCGCACGATCTACGCGCACATCCTCTTCCTGGTGGGCGAATGGGAGGAGTCGGTGACCCTGGCCGACACCGCCGTCGCGCTCGCCCTCGACGAGACCGACCTGTCGTGCTGGCCGATCGCGCTCTGGACGTCGACGCTCGTGCGTGCCGGGCGCGGCGAGATCGAGCCGGTGACGGAGAGGCTGCGCTCCGCCGCGAAGGCCGACCCGCGCATCACGGGATCGTACGACGGCGACCTGCCGTTCCTGGCCCGCGCCGAACTGGCGCGCGCCCTCGGCCGGCCGGACGAGCAGTATCAGGCGACGCTCGATGCCGAGACGGCGGCGACGCGGGCCTCCACGCTGGGCTGGCTGACGTATCGCGTGGACGCGCTGTCGGCGCTGGGGCGGGCGCCGGAAGCGCGCGCCGCCTACGAGCGGTGCACCGCCCCCGGGCTCTGGCGGCCGTACTACGGCTCGCTGCGCTGGCTGGAGGGCCGTGTGCTCGAGGCGGAGAGCCGACCGGCCGACGCGCTCGCGGCCTACCGCGAGGCGGCCGAAGGGTCCCGATTCCCGTTCCCCGACGCGGTCGCGGCGCTGGATGCCGGCCGCCTGCTCGCCTCGGAGGCGACCGGTGCGCAGCGGCAGCCAGCCGCACGCGGCGACGCCGAGCGCGCGGAGGCCATCGCGCTGCTCGAACGCGCGGCCGAGACCTTCCGCCGGCTGGGCGCCAGCAGTTACCTCGCCCGCGCGGTGCAGCTCCTCGACGCGGTGCGCTCGGCCGGTGACGCCGCGGCGGACACCGAGCGGGCCTCCGCCGCCGACCCGCTCGCGTCGCTGACCACGCGCGAGCGTCAGGTCGCGCACGCGCTGGCCGCCGGCATGACGAACAAGGAGATCGCGGAGCGGCTCTACGTGTCGGTGACGACCGTCAACTTCCACGTGCGCAACATCCTCGCCAAACTCGGAATGCGCTCGCGCCGGGAGCTCCGCGCACTCGCGCTGCCCCGCCGCCGACCTGTCAGAAACGATCGACCCGTCAAGAGTTGACGGTTTTCACGTCCCCCACTAGGAGGACACGGCTCGCCCTCGCTAACGTTGTCAACACCTGGGATGCCCGACCGCATCGCATGGAAACGACTCCATACAACGAATCGTCTCAACCCGACATGCGTACGGCTCGGGCATCCTCGGGCACCCCTTGCGCCGACTCGCGAGCAGGCGGTCAGTCTCCGATGACGCGGGCCCCGTGGACGGGGCCGGTCGCACGCACCGCGTGGATGCGGGACGCGCTGAGCGCGATCTGCAGGTCGAGCGCGTTGTCGAGGTCGGCCGCGAGGAACGCGACGGTCGGCCCGGAGCCCGACACGATCCCGGCCAGCGCGCCGTTCAGCTCGCCGAGCTCCAGCACCTCCGCGATGCTCGGCGCGAGGTGGATGGCGGGCGCCTGGAGGTCGTTGCTGAGCGCCTCCGCCAGCATCGCCGGATCGCCCGCCCGCAGCGCGTGCAGCACGGGAGCGTCGACACTCGGGCTGCGCTCGGCAGGAGCGATCTCGCCCACGTGGCGCTGACGGTGGCGGTCGAGCTCGCTGTAGACAGCCGGGGTGCTGAGCTCCCCCTCTGGGAGCGCGAGCACCCAGTGGAACTGGCCCGTCGCCAGCGCGGGGCTCAGCCGGTCGCCGCGGCCGGTGCCGATCGCGGTTCCGCCGATCAGGGCGAACGGCACATCGGCGCCGAGTCGTGCGGCCAGCGCCATCAGCTCGTCGCGGCCGAGCTCGGTTCCCCAGAGCGCGTCGCACGCCACCAGCGTGGCGGCCGCATCGGCCGACCCGCCGCCCATGCCGCCGGCGATCGGCACGTGCTTGTCGATCTCGAGCCGCACGCCTCCCGTGTAGCCGGTCTTCTTGGCCAGCAGCCGGGCCGCCTTGATCGCGAGGTTGCTTCCGTCGGTCGCCAGACCGCTGGTATCGACGCTGCCCGCGAAGCTCACCGAGAAGTCATCGGCGCGGTGCGCGCGGACGTCCTCGTAGAGGGACACCGCCTGGTACGCCGTCGCGACGTCGTGATAGCCGTCTTCGCGGACGGCGCCGACGCGCATGAACACGTTGACCTTGCCCGGAGCGCGCACATGCACGGCATCCACGTCCCACCCCGTGCCCGCCTCGACCATGCCTCAAACCTACACACCGCACGGGCGCTGCGCGGACCACCCGATCAGGTGGTGGCGGCGAGTCTCACGAAGTCGTCGAGCTGGAGCTGCTCGCCACGCAGCGACGGGCTGATGCCGGCCGCCTCCAACGCCGTCGCGGCCGCCGTCGGGTCGCCGAACACGACCGAGAGCGACTGGCGGAGGGTCTTCCTGCGCTGCTGGAACGCGGCGTCCACGAGGGCGAACGTGCGCTTGCGGAGGGCCTCGTCGCCGCGCGGCGACTCACGGCGGTCGAAGGCGACAAGCACCGAGTCGACGTTGGGCACCGGCCAGAAGATCTGGCGGCTGACGTTGCCGGCCGTTCGCCAGGCGCCGTACCACGCGGCCTTCACGCTCGGGGCGCCATAGACCTTGGAGCCGGGACCGGCGGCGATCCGGTGGCCGACCTCCGCCTGCACCATCACGACCCCGGAGAGCAGGCTCGGGAAGGTCTCGAGGAAGTGCAGCAGCACCGGCACCGACACGTTGTACGGGAGATTGGCGACCAGCCGGATCGGGCTCTCGGGGAGGTCGGTCACGGTCAGGGCGTCCTGGTGCACGACCGTCAGCCGGTCGGCCGCGGAGGGCGCGAGCTGCCCGATCGTGACCGGCAGCTGAGCGGCCAGCCTGCCGTCGATCTCGACGGCGACGACTCGCGCGCCGGCCTCCAGCAGCCCCAGCGTGAGCGACCCGAGACCGGGCCCGACTTCGACCACGACGTCACCCTCCGCCACCTCTGCGACGCGCACGATGCGGCGCACGGTGTTGGCGTCGATGACGAAGTTCTGGCCGAGCTTCTTGGTGGGCCTGACGTCCAGAAGCTCTGCCAGGTCGCGGATCTCGGCGGGACCGAGCAGACGCAGCTCGCTCACGCGATGGTCCCGATCGGCTCCGTCGGCGGGGCGCCCACCGGCTCGCTGTCCCAGCGCCCGTACACGAGCTCGGTGTTGGAGTTGAGTTGGGCGGCGAGTGTGGAGGCGTCGGTGCCGATGGTCTCCGCCATCGCCCGCACCGTGTGCGGGATGAGGTACGGGGCATTCGGTCGGCCGCGGAACGGCGCCGGCGTGAGGAACGGCGCGTCGGTCTCGACCATGATCAGGTGCCGGGGAGCGACGCGCAGGGCCTCGCGCAGGCCCGGAGCGTTCTTGAAGGTCACGGTGCCGGCGAACGACATGAACCAGCCGTTCTCCGCGCAGATCTCGGCCAGCTCGACGTCGCCCGAGAAGCAGTGGAAGACCGTCCGCTCCGGGGCGCCCACGCGCTTCAGCGTCGCGACGACCGCCGCGTGGGCGTCCCTGTCGTGGATCTGCAGTGCGATGTCGTTCTGCTTGGCGATCTCGATGTGCGCCTCGAACGACGCGAACTGCGCGTCACGGCGCGGCCCCTCCTCTGTGCGGAAGAAGTCGAGGCCCGTCTCGCCGACGGCGCGCACGCGCGGCCGGCCGGCCAGCTCGGCGATGATCGCGAGGGCGTCGTCGAGCTCGCCGCGCTCGGCGTAGTCCGGAGCGTCGTTCGGGTGGAGGGCGACAGCGGCGAGCATCCGCGGCTCGATGGCGGCCGTCTCGGCCGACCACCGGGACGTCTCGACGTCGTTGCCGACCTGCACGACCCCGCGCACCCCGACGCTGGAGGCGCGGTCGAGCTGCTCGCGGTAGTCGAGAGGGTCGGCGCCGTCGGCGATCTCCAAGTGCGTGTGGTTGTCGTAGACGGGCACGACCAGCGCCTCCGGCAGCGGAGGGTAGGCGAGGTCGCGGCCGTCGGTGACGTGCCGCTGGCGGATGAACGCCGGGTCGGTCATGCCGCGGGCACCGCGTCCGCGTCGATCCGCGGGAACAGCGCCTCGAGACCGTTGACCTCGGTGCCGGCGGGCAGCTGCCCCCAGTCACCCGCGCGGCGCAGCGGCTGCGCCTCCAGCGGCCCGAGCTCGGCGGTCGCACCGAGCGCGGTCCACAGCTTGGCCGTGGCCTGCGGGATGACCGGCGAGAGAAGCACGGCCAGGGCGCGGAGGCCCTCCGCCGCCGTGTACAGCACGGTCTGCAGGCGCTCGCGCTTCGCGTCGTCCTTCGCGAGGCTCCACGGCTCCTGGATGGTGATGTAGCCGTTGAGCTCGTCGACCACCGTCCAGACCGCCGCGAGAGCGTCGTGGATCGCCAGCTTGCTCATCGCCGCGTCGGCGTCGGCCGTCGCCTTCGCGACGACCTGCTGCACGTGGAGGTCCGCCTCCTCGTAGGTCGCCGCCGGCGGCACGATTCCCTCGAAGTAGCGGGTCACCATGGCGACCACGCGCGAGGCGAGGTTGCCGAAGCCGTTCGCCAGCTCGGCCTGGTAGCGCGCCGCCAGGTCCTCCCAGCTGAACGAGCCGTCCTGACCGAAGTTGATCGCGCGCAGGAAGTAGTAGCGGAACGCGTCGGAGCCGAAGGTGTCGGTGATCTGCGTCGGCGCGATGCCGGTGAGCTTCGACTTGGACATCTTCTCGCCGCCTACCAGGAGCCAGCCGTGGCCGAACACCTGGTGCGGCACCTCCAGGCCCGCAGCCAGGAGCATGGCCGGCCAGATCACCGCGTGGAACCGCAGGATGTCTTTGCCGACCAGGTGGGTGGCCGGCCAACGGCGCTCGAAGTTCTCGTCGTCCTGCCCGTAACCGACCGCGGTCACGTAGTTGAGCAGCGCGTCGAACCACACGTAGACGACGTGC
The DNA here is from genome assembly GCF_001423695.1 of Leifsonia sp. Leaf336. GTDB lineage: Bacteria > Actinomycetota > Actinomycetes > Actinomycetales > Microbacteriaceae > Leifsonia. Next base: position 994,521 of record NZ_LMOZ01000001.1, on the reverse strand, counting down.
GACTCGTCCCACGGCACCTTGATGCCCCAGTCGAAGCTGGAACGCGAGATCGAGAGGTCGCTGAGGCCCTGGCGCACGAAGGAGACGACCTCGTTGCGCGCCGACTCCGGCTGCACGAACTCCGGCCGCTCTTCGTAGAGGGCCAGCAGACGATCGGCGAAGTCGCTCATGCGGAAGAAGTAGTTCTTCTCCTGCAGCAGCTCCAGCGGCTTCGAGTGGATGGCGCAGACCTTCTGTCCGGCGTACTCCCCCGTGCCGTCGACGATCTCGCTCTGCGGCTTGAACTCCTCGCAGCCCACGCAGTAGAGCGCCTCGTACTCGCCGGCGTAGATGAAGCCGTCGTCGTAGAGCTTCTGCAGGAACTTCTGGACGTTCTTCTCGTGCCGCTCGTCGGTGGTGCGGATGAAGTCGTCGTTGGCGATGTCGATGGTCTTCAGCAGCGGAAGCCACTCGGTGGTCACCAGCCGGTCGGCCCACTCCTTCGGGGTGGTGCCGTTGGCGGTCGCGGTGCGGAGGATCTTCTGCCCGTGCTCGTCGGTGCCGGTGAGCAGCCAGGTGTCGTCGCCGGCCTGGCGGTGCCAGCGCGCGAGCACGTCCGCGGCGACCTCCGTGTAAGCGTGCCCGATGTGCGGGACGTCGTTGACGTAGAAGATCGGCGTGGTGATGTAGAACGCGGAGCCGTCGGACATGCTGACTATCCTACGGGCGCGGGAAGGCCTGCCCGGCGATGTTACCGAGGAGCCGGCGAGGGGCGGCGTTCGTCAGCTTCGCCGGGCTTCCAACGCCGCCTGGTAGAGGTCGCGCTTGGAGAGGCCGGTGGCCTCCGCGACCTCGGCCGCGGCGTCCTTGAGGCGCACACCGTCGGCGACCAGCGCGAGCACCTGCTCGAGCGCTGTGGCCGGGTCGGCCTCCCGCGCCGGAGCGCCCGCGACGACGACCACGATCTCGCCGCGCACGCCCTCCGCGGCCCACTCCGCCAGCTCGGCGACCGGGCCGCGGCGCACCTCCTCGTGGAGCTTGGTCAGCTCACGGCAGACGACGGCGCGGCGATCGTCGCCGAATTCGCGAGCGAAATCCGCGAGGGAGGCCGCGAGCCGGTTGGGCGACTCGAAGAACACCATGGTGCGCTTCTCGCCCGCGAGCGCTCGCAGCGTCGAGCGGCGTTCGCCCTGCTTGCGCGGCAGGAACCCCTCGAACGTGAACCGGTCGGTCGGGAGGCCGGAGACGGCGAGAGCAGTGAGCACCGCGCTCGGACCCGGGATCACCGTCACGTCGACGCCGGCCGCGGCCGCGGCCTCCACCAGCGGGAAGCCCGGGTCGGAGACGGTGGGCATGCCGGCGTCGGAGAGCACCACGACGTCCTGGCCGCGGGCCAGCTCGACCAGCTCGGCCGCGCGGTCGCGCTCGTTGTGCTCGTGGAGGGCGATGAGCCGCGGCCGGTTGTCGATGCCGAGACCGGCGAGGAGGCGCTGGGTGACCCGGGTGTCCTCCGCCGCGACGACGGTCGCCGAGGCCAGCACCTCGACAAGTCGGGCGGAGGCGTCGCCCAGGTTCCCGATCGGCGTCGCGGCGAGGATGATCATGAGTCCAGTCTGTCAGGATGTCCTGGTGAGCTCCCCTTCCCCACTCGCGGACCACACCGCGTACGTCGCTCCCGCCGCCCATGCGGCCCCCGAGCGCACCGGCAGCCGGCTCGACGACTGGTGGGCGCGCGTGCTGCGCACGCCGCTCCGCCTGAAGCTCTGGTACTGGGGAGCGCCCCTCGGCGTGACACTGCTGGCCGCGATCCTGCGCCTCTGGGACCTCGGCTCGCCGCACGTGCTGGTCTTCGACGAGACCTTCTACGTCAAAGACGCCTGGAGCCTGTTCCACCTCGGCTACGAAGGCAGCTGGCCCGACAAGGCCGATCAATCGTTCGCCGCAGGCGACACCGACATCTTCTCCTCGTCGCCCTCGTTCGTCGCCCACCCCCCGCTCGGCAAATGGATCATCGCGCTGGGGATGGCCGCGACCGGCGCAGGCAACTCGTTCGGCTGGCGCCTCTCGACGGCGATCGTCGGCACCCTGGCCGTGCTGGTCGTGTTCCTGATCGCGCGGATGATGTTCAAGACCACGATCGTGGCGACCATCGCCGGCTTCCTGCTGGCGATCGACGGGCACGCGATCGTCATGAGCCGGGTGGCCCTCCTCGACAACATCGTGATGTTCTTCGCGTTGCTCGCGTTCGGCTGCGTGCTGCTCGACCGGCGCTGGCACGCGACCCGGCTCGCGGCGCGTCTCGCCGCGGACCGCTCGGCCGGCCGCGACCCGGCCTGGGGGCCGGTGATCTGGTGGCGGCCCTGGCTGATCTCGGCGGGCATCCTCACCGGGCTCTGCGCCGGGGTCAAGTGGACGGGGTTCTACTTCCTTGCGTTCTTCGCCGTGTACACCGTCGTGGTCGACGCGCTGGCCCGCCGCCGAGAGGGCGTCGCGTTCTACGTCACCGGCTCGCTGCTCAAGCAGGCGCCTGCGACCTTCGTGCTGATGGTGCCGATCGCGTTCGTCTCCTACATCGCGACCTGGACCGGCTGGCTCGTGACCAGCGGAGGCTACTACCGCAACTGGGCGGAGTCGGTGCACGCGCAGTGGACGGGCGCCCTGTCGTGGGTGCCGCTGTGGTTCCAGAACCTCTGGCACTACCAGACCGAGATGTACAACTACAGCATCAACCTCCACGTGCCGCACCCGTACCAGTCCAACCCGCTGACGTGGCTCTTCATGATCCGGCCGACGAGCATGTACTACACCGGCAACGCGTACGGCCAGGCCGGCTGCACCGCACCGGGAGGGTGTTCCGCCGCGATCACCTCGCTCGGCAACCCGATCATCTGGTGGGCCGCCGCCGCCGCGGTCTTCTACCTCGTGTACCGGCTGGCGCGATACCGGGAGTGGCAGATCGGCCTCATCCTCACCGGGCTCGCCGCGGGCTATCTGCCGTGGATGCTGTACATCAACCGCACGATCTTCCAGTTCTACTCGATCGCGTTCGAGCCCTACCTCATCCTCGGCTTGGCGGCGGTCATCGGCATCGTGCTCGGCAGGCGCACCGACCCGGAGCATCGGCGCCGGCGCGGGATCGCCTGGGTGACGGTCTTCCTGGTCGTGGCGACGGTCGTCAGCGTGTTCTTCTGGCCGCTCTGGACGGGCCAGCAGGTGCCGTTCTGGTACTGGCGGATCCACATGTGGCTGCCCAGCTGGGTCTGACGCCCTTCTCAGGCCCCGCCCGTTCCGGCTGTCGGCGCCCGGTGGTAGACCGTGGAGTATGGATGCCGAAGAGCCGCTGAACCTCGTCCCCCTTCCCGGAAGCGAACGGCCGGAGCGCACCGGCTACGAGGCGCACGGCGCCCTCGCCCCGGACGCCCCCGTGGAGGCCACGCTGATCCTGCGCCGCCGGGCGCCGCTGCCGGAGGACGTCTTCGCGTCTCCGCTGACCGCTCAGGAGCTCGGCGACCGGTACGGTGCGTCGCCGGAGGACCTCCACCTCGTCGTCTCGACGCTCGCGCGACTCGGCGTGACCATCGACGAGAAGAACGCCGCCGAGCGGCGGGTGCGGGTCTCCGGGCCGGTCTCGGTGCTCGCCCGCGTCTTCGGGACCGACCTGGCGGAGTCGCGGCCCGCCGATGCGGGCGCCGAAGCCCCCAGCTACCGCCAGCGCTCCGGCGGCCTCAGCATCCCCGCCGAGCTCGACGGTGTCGTGACCGCGGTTCTCGGCCTCGACGACCGCCCTCAGGCGCGCGCGCAGTTCCGCGTCGCACGGCCGGCCGCCGTGTCGACGAGCTACACCCCGCCGCAACTGGGCACCGTGTACGACTTCCCCGCGGGAGCGGACGGCAGCGGGCAGACGATCGCGATCGTCGAACTCGGCGGAGGCTACGAGCAGACCGACCTCGACACCTACTTCGCCGGACTCGGCATCCCGTCGCCGTCGGTCACGGCGGTGGGCGTCGACGGCGGAGCGAACGTGCCGGGGCAGGACCCGAACGGCGCCGACGGGGAGGTCATGCTCGACATCGAAGTCGTCGGGGCACTCGCGCCCGGCGCCTCGATCGTCGTCTACTTCGCGCCCAACACCGATGCCGGATTCCTGGACGCGGTCAGCACCGCGGCACATGCGACGCCCACTCCGGCTGCCATCAGCATCAGCTGGGGCCAGTCGGAGGACCAGTGGACCGCCCAGGCGCGCACCGCCTTCGACCAGGCGCTGCAGGATGCCGCGGCGCTCGGGGTGACCACCACGGTCGCCGCGGGCGACGACGGCAGCAGCGACCGTGTCGGCGACGGCAAGGCGCACGTGGACTTCCCGGCGTCGTCGCCGCATGCTCTCGCCTGCGGCGGCACCCGGCTCGACGCCGACACCTCCACCGGCGCGGTGCGTTCGGAGACGGTGTGGAACAACGGCACCGGCAACGGTGCGACCGGAGGCGGCGTGAGCGCGGTCTTCCCCCTTCCGTCGTGGCAGGGCGGCGTCGGCGTGCCGGCCGGGCCGGGAGGAACGGACGCCGGGGGCAGCGCGAACGGCCCCGGCGGGCGCGGGGTGCCCGACGTGTCGGCGGTCGCCGACCCGCAGACCGGCTACCAGGTGCGGGTCGACGGCAAAGACCTGGTCATCGGCGGCACCAGCGCCGTCGCGCCGCTGTGGGCGGCACTGATCGCGCGCCTCGCCCAGTCGACGGGCAAGCGGTTCGGGCTGGTGCAGCCCGCGCTCTACGACTCCACCCGCGCCGGGCAGGTCGCCGCGGGCTTCCGTGACATCACGTCTGGGAACAACGGCGCATACGCGGCCGGCGCCGGCTGGGACGCCTGCACCGGGCTGGGGGTGCCGGAGGGGGCGCGGCTGCTCGCGGCATTGTGACGGTGCGCCGTTCGGCGTGCGCCGCTCCTCGATTCAGTGGACCAGCTTGAGGCCGATGACGCAGGCCACCAGGCCGAGGATGAGCAGCAGCTTCACCACGGAGAAGCCGTCGCCGCCGAAGATCATCGCGTAGAGCACGGTGAGCGCGGCGCCGATGCCGACCCAGACGGCGTAGGCCGTGCCGGTCGAGATCTCGCGCATCGCGTAGGCGAGGCCGGCCATGGAGGCCACGAGAGCGACACCGAAGACGACGCTCGGCCAGAGGCGGGTGAAGCCGGCGGACTTACCGAGGGCCGTAGCCCAAACGGCTTCGAGCACGCCGGAGAGGATGAGGACGATCCAGGACACGAGGACGACTCCTTGGCCAGTCTTGTCGCGCTCCGGGTACTGAACCGTCGTCCGGGATCGCAGTCGCCGCGATCCCTTCCACGCTACGACAGCGGGCTGGGCACGAGCAGTGCACGGCGAGCGGGCGAACGATGTCCGCGTATTACGTTGGACCAGGCCGGTGCCTGGGCGGCCTCCGGTAGCGTGGCCGCATGGCTGATCGCGAATATGGCTTCCGGACGCGTGCGATCCACGCGGGCAACATCCCCGACCCCGTGACCGGTGCGCGCGCACTCCCGATCTACCAGACGAGCGCTTTCGTCTTCGACGACACCGCGGACGCCGCGGCGCGGTTCGCGCTGCAGAAGTACGGCAACATCTACTCCCGTCTCGCGAACCCGACCGTCGCCTCCTTCGAGGAGAGGATCGCGAGCCTCGAGGGCGGCCTCGGCGCGGTCGCGACCGCGAGCGGCCTGAGCGCGCAGTACATCACGTTCGCCTCCCTCGCCGGCGCCGGCGACCACATCGTGGCCTCCGCCAACCTCTATGGCGGATCGATCACGCAGCTGGATGTCACCCTCCGCCGGTTCGGCGTCGAGACGACCTTCGTCCAGAGTTCGGACCCCGCCGACTACGCCGCCGCCATCAACGACCGCACGAAGCTCGTCTTCGCCGAGACGATCGCCAACCCGTCCGGCGAGATCGCCGACATCGAGGGCCTCGCCCAGGTGGCGCACGCCGCCGGGCTCCCGCTCATCATCGATTCCACCATCGCCACGCCGTATCTGAACCGCCCGATCGAGTGGGGCGCCGACATCGTCATCCACTCGGCGACCAAGTTCCTCGGCGGCCACGGCACGACGCTCGGCGGCGTCGTCGTCGAGAGCGGCCGCTTCGACTGGCACACCGACAAGTTCCCGCTGTTCGGCGAGCCGGTCCCTTCGTACGGAGGCCTGCAGTGGTCGGGCAACTTCGGCGAGTACGCGTTCCTCACCCGCTTGCGCGCCGAGCAGCTGCGCGACATCGGCCCGTCGCTCGCTCCGCACTCGGCGTTCCTGCTCGCCCAGGGCGTCGAAACCCTGCCGTACCGCATCCAGGCCCACGTCGACAACGCCCGCGCTGTCGCCGAGTGGCTCGATGCGGACCCGCGCATCGAGAAGGTCTTCTGGGCCGGACTGCCGGAGCACCCGCACCACGAGCGCGCGCAGAAGTATCTTCCGAAGGGTCCGGGCAGTGTGTTCTCGTTCGTCGTCGCGGGCGGCCGGGAGGTCGGCCAGCGTCTGATCGAGTCGCTCAACCTCGCCAGCCACCTGGCGAACATCGGCGACGCGAAGACGCTCGTGATCCACCCGGCATCGACGACGCATGCCCAGCTGACCGAGCAGCAGCTCCTCGACGCCGGTGTGCTCCCCGGAGTCGTGCGCATCAGCGTCGGCATCGAAGACGTCGACGACATCATCTACGATCTGGATCAAGCCCTCACCGCAGCGTTGAAGGAGGCGGCAGCATGACGACCGACGTCCAGACCACCGACGTCCAGCTCGTGAACGGTCTCAGCTGCTCCGTTCCCGCGGACTCGCCGCTCGCGAAGCTGCTCAAGTCGCAGCGCACCTGGACCGGCCCCGACGCCAAGGAACGCCTGCGCATCCTCCGGAACGCGAAGTCGGTCGCGATCGTCGGAGCGTCCTCCAACCCGACCCGCTCGAGCTACTTCGTCGGAACGTACCTCCTGCAGTCCACCAACTTCCGGGTCTACTTCGTCAACCCGAACGCCGACACGATCCTGGGGCACAAGGCCTACCCCGACCTCGCCTCGCTGCCCGAGGTGCCGGACATCGTGGACGTGTTCCGCCGCCCCAGCGACATCCCCGGCGTGATCGACGAGGCGTCCGCGCTCGGCGTTCCCACCGTGTGGGTGCAGCTCGGCATCTGGAACCAGGAGGCCGCCGAGTACGGAGAGTCGCTCGGCCTCACCGTCGTCATGGACCGCTGCATCAAGATCGAGCACGCCCGCTTCCACGGCGGCCTGCACCTGCTCGGCTTCGACACCGGCCAGATCACGGCGCGCAAGACCATCCGCTGACCCGGGCCCCACGCCAGCTGCTCAGAGAGCGTCGACCACCTCCACTCGGCGCATCTTGGACGCCGGCAGCGCCTCCACCGCGCGGGCGAGCCTGGCGTCGCTCGTCACGAGCGGCGCGGTGAGTAACTCGGCGAGCGCGACGAACGCCGCATCGGAGGCGCTCATGCCTCCGCGAAGCTGCCAGACGCGGTGTTCGACCGACTCGAACGGCCACGCGTCGATCGGCAGCTCCAGCAGTTCTGCGTAGGCCATGGAGGCCTCCCCGTCGCTGAGGAGCCCGCGCAGATGCAGTTTGCGCAGGACGTTCGCGGCCTCGGCGAACATCAGATCCGGTGCCACGAGGTCTCGGCCGCGGAGCCGCTCGGCCACCGTCTGACCCGCCGCGGACGGATCGATGAGCAGGCCGACCAACGCGCTGGTGTCGACGACGACCGTCTCGGGCAGCCCTTCGGCGACGCCGGTCATTCGCGACCTGCGGCGATGATCTCGAGGACGACCTCCCGGTCGATCGGGGGAAAGTGCTCGGCCCTTCGGCGCACGCTGTCGAGGACATCGATTGGGCACCCATCGGCGAGGTGGGTGAGTTCATGCATGAGGTACTCCTGGAGTGTGAGGCCGTACGGCGATGGTGGCGACCACCTTCTGGCGAGCGCCGTGCGTCCATCGTGATCCCGCGGGATTGCGCGGAGGCGTTCTTGCAGAAGACCCGTGGAGAACCCGTCGAGCGCGCGAGCTGGGGAGGACAGACCCCTCACGCCCGCGCGACGATGTGGAACACGTGCCAGTGCTTGGGCCCCTCGAACGACATCCCGCGACGGTCGTCCTCCACGAGCCTCACCACGTCGAGCCCGGTGAGCATGGCCTCCACACCGCTGCGGTCGTGGAAGTTCATGCCCGGTCGCCCGAACCACTCGTCGTCGGGCCCGAACAGCTCCCCGGCGAACAGCCCGCCGGGCTCGATGGCGTCGCGGATGTCCGCCCACAGATAGGGGAAGCGCGTCGGGTCGCAGAACGGCAGCGCGAACCCTGCGTACACCAGATCGGCGTGCGGCAGTTCGCCGAGCGCCTCGAAGGTCGCGCGCCGGGTCTCGACGCGCGAGGACGCCTCCTCCCCGAGTCCTTCCTTGACGCGCTCGTCGACCCCGGGATCGGAGTCGACCGCCAGCACCCGCCACCCGCGCTCCGCGAGCTCGCGCGTCTCGACGCCGTCGCCGCATCCGAGGTCGATCGCCAGGCCGGGTTCGGAGGTCCACGCGTCGAGCGCCGCCTCGAACGTGGGACGCACTCCGCGACCGCCCTGCTTCTCGTAGAACTGCGACCAGTCGAACGCCATGGGCTGAGCCTACGCGCGGTGCCGCGCGCGATGCCCCGCCCTGGCTAAGATCGGCGAGTGGAATCCGCACCCGCCAGCCTCCGAGTGGCCGTGCTCGGCCCGGTGCTCGTCGAGGACCGTACGGGCGCCCTCGCCGAGCCGCCCGGCACCCGCGGCAAGAGCCTCGTGGTGGCGCTGGTGCTGGCCCGCGGCGCGGCCTCCGTCGCCGCGCTGGTGGAGGACCTCTGGGACGATGCGCCCCCGCGGCAGGAGCGCGCAGCCCTGCAGACCCTGGTGTCGCGGGTGCGGACGACCAGCGCCGACGGCCTCGTCGAGTCGACGCCGTCCGGATATGCGCTGGCGGTGGAACCCGACGGCACCGACCTCGGCCTCGCGCGCGTCCTGCTCGAGCGGGCGCGGGCCGCACGGGAGGCGGCCGATCCGGTCGCGGCCGTACGCAGCGCGAGCGCAGGCCTCGCGCTCTGGAGGGGCGAGCCCGGCCTCGACCTGAGCGGCACGCGCCTCGCCGACGAGCTCGCCGGTGCGGCGCGCCAGCTGCGCTCCGAGCTGCTCGCGGTGCGGGCGGCCGCCGCACGAGAGGGCGGCGACTCCGCGACCGCGCTCGCCGACCTCCAGCAGCTGCTCGCGGAGCGCCCCTACGACGAAGCCCTGCACGCCGAGCGGATGCGCGCCCTCGCCGACGCCGGCAGGCGCAGCGACGCCCTGCTGGCGTTCGCCGACCTCAAGGAGGCCCTGCTCGACCGGCTCGGCACGCGTCCCGGACCCGAGCTGGTCGCCCTCAACGCGCAGCTCCTCGCCGAGGACGACGCACGGGAGCCGATCGTCCCGCGCCGAGTGCGCATCGGGCTCCGCACCGCCCCGAACTCGCTCGTCGGCCGGGAGTACGACCTGGACGCCGTCGAGGACCTGGTGGCCACCTCCCGTCTGACGACGATCCTGGGCGCGGGCGGCCTGGGCAAGACCCGACTCGCGAACGAGATCGGCCAGCGCGCCATCCACACGCCCGCGGTGATCCTGGTCGAGCTGGCGAGCGTGCGCACCGGCGACGACGTGGAGCTCGCGTTCGCCTCCACGCTCGGGATCCGCGAGGCCAGAGCGACCCGGCTCAGCGACCCCGGCGCACAGCTCGATCTGCGCTCCCGGATTCTCGGGCTGCTCTCGGAGCGGGAGACCCTGCTGATCGTCGACAACTGCGAGCACATCGTGGACGCCGCGGCCGGGTACATCGAGGACATCCTCTCGTCGACGCCGACTGTGCGGGTGCTCGCCACCAGCCGCGCGCCGCTCGCTATCGGGGCAGAGCGCGTCTACGCCCTCGGCCCCCTTCCCGCCGACGACGACGGACCGGCGGCCCGCCTGTTCGCCGAGCGCGCGCGGGCCGCACGCCCCGGCGTCGTGCTGCCCGCGGAGGCCGTGGCCCGGCTGTGCGCCCGGCTCGACGGCCTCCCCCTCGCCATCGAGCTCGCCGCGGCCCGGACGCGTTCGCTGTCGGTGGAGGAGATCGAGCGCCGGCTGAGCAACCGGTTCGCGCTGCTGACCGGCGGCGACCGCACCGCTCCCGAGCGCCACCGCACGCTGTTCGCGGTCATCGACTGGAGCTGGAACCTGCTCGGCGCGTCCGAGCAGTCGCTGATGCGCCGGCTCTCGGCGTTCCCCGACGGGTTCAGCTCCGCCGCTGCGGAGGCGGTGGCCGGCTCCGGTGCCGCGTCGGTGCTCGACGACCTGGACGCGCTCGTCGCGCAGTCGCTCGTGACGGTGACGGAGGACGCGGAGACCGGCATCCTCCGCTACCGGATGCTGGAGACCGTGCGCGAGTTCGGCGATCTGGAACTGACCTCCGCGGGTGAGACCGAGGAGGTGCGCGCCGGCATGGACGCCTGGGCAGTGGGCTTCGCCCGTCATGCGCTCGCCCACATGCATGGTCCGGAGCAGGTGCCCACGTTCGTGCTGGTGACGGCCGAGCAGGACAACCTGGTCGCCGTGCTGCGCTCGGCGATCGACGGCCGGCGCCAGGCGACCACCGCCGCCGTTTTCGCCGTGCTGGCCTACTACTGGTCGCTGCGGAGCACCCACACGGAGGTCCTCGGCTTCGGCCCGGCGGTGATGGACGCACTGTCGGGGTGGGAGCCGGAGGGCGACGACCGCGAGGCCGCGGCCGCCTGCTACGCGCTCGTCGGAGGCACGTTCCTCTACGCAGGCCTGCGCACCGCCGTCCGCGCCATCTCCCGGCTGCGCAAGCTGCGCCGCGAGAAGCCGTTCGGAGACCCGCGGCTCGACGCCATCGCCGGCCTGGTGCTCTCCGCCGGCCACGTCGAGCCGGGGATGCGCCTCCTCGCGGACTTCAGCCGCTCTGCGGACCCCGAGCTGGCGGCGATGGGCAGCCTCCTCACCGCCCAGCTGCAGGAGAACGCGGGCGAGCTCGATCAGGCCCTCGTCACGGCCGCTCACGCCCACGCCAAGGCGCTGGAGGCCGAGGACGCGTGGTCGATCGCATCGGCGGCGCAGGCGCTCGCCCAGCTGCACAGCCAGCTCGCCCACCCGCGCGAGGCTCTCGAGTGGGCCGAGCGCGCGCATGCCGGACTGGCGCTCCTCCAAGCCACCGGCGACCTGCGCCAGCTGGACTGGCTGATCGCCGTCAACTCGATCTCGGCCGGAGACATCGAACGCGGCAGGGAACTCCTCGAGAACTACCTGTACGAGGAGGTCGACCGCACCGGCTTCGACTACGTCGACTACTACGGCATCGGTTTCGCCGGCATGGCCGAGATCGCCCTGGCCGAGGGCGACTTCACCGAGGGCGTCCGGCTGTACGACGAAGCGATCGGCGTCTACCTCGACGACTCGTCCGTGGAGCGCGACGCGGTCGCCAACCCCTGGCTCACGATCCTGGGCGCCGCGTTGGTGGCGGCCCGGCTGCGGGCGCAAGAGGTCGACCCCGCCCTCCTCGACCGAGGCGACACCGCCGCAGCGGCGCGGCGCCTCCGCACCCGGGTGCTGGTGAACGGGCGCCTCAACCCGCCCTACCTCGACAAGCCGGTGATCGGCACGGGCCTGCTCGGCTTCGCGATCTGGATGCTGGACGCCGAGGTCGGCGAAGCTCGCGGCTCGCAGTGGGTCGATGCCGGGCTCGAGCTGTTCGCGCTGGCCGAGCGATCCAACTCCCGGCAGGACATCGAGAGCCTGAGGCGGGCGCCGCTCGCCGCGCGCGTGCGTCGCGCCTGGGGCGACGAGCGACTCGCGGCGGCGGAGAACGCGGTGTCGGCGCTGACGCGGGACGCGGCGGCGGTGCGCGGGCTGGCGCTCCTGGGCGACGTGCGTCCCTGAGACCGGCGGGGCCGCCGGCCCGACCGCAGACAGGAGATTCCGCTCGATTTCTCCTGTTTCAGCGCTGAGACAGGAGGTCTTAGGGCATGTCGCGCGAGATCTCCTTCTCACACCGGACGTCACGCACAAAGCGGCCGCCGCCTCCCTCCGCAGGAGACGACGGCCGCTGACCGTGGGGCGGGAGGCTAGGCCTTCCGCATGTAGGCGCGCACCGTGAGGGGTGCGAAGACCGCGACGATGACCGCCGCGCCGAGGAGCGCCCACCAGCCGTCGGCCCCGAAGGTGCCGTTGTTGGCGAGGTCGCGCACCGCCGTCACCAGGTGCGAGACGGGGTTGATGTTGACGAACCACTGCAGCCAGTCCGGGAGGGTGTTCACCGGCACGAAGGCGTTCGAGAAGAACGTCAGCGGGAAGAGCACCAGGAACGAGATGCCCTGGACCGATCCGGCCGTGCGGGCGATCACGCCGAAGAAGGCGAAGATCCAGCTGATCGCCCAGGCGCAGACGATGACGAGCAGTCCGGCCAGGACCACGAAGCCGAAGCCCGCGGCGGGCCGGTAGCCCATGAAGAACCCGGTGACGAAGGTGATCGTCGTCGCGATCGCGTAGCGCAGCGTGTCGGCGAGCAACGCGCCCGAAAGCGGCGCGATCCTGGCGATCGGCATCGACTTGAAGCGGTCGAACACGCCCTTGTCCATGTCCTCCCGCAACTGCACGCCGGTGACGACGGAGGTCGTGATCACCGTCTGGGCGAGGATGCCGGGAATCAGGTAGGGCAGGTAGTGCGACACCCCTCCGGCGATCGCGCCGCCGAACAGCAGGGCGAACATGATCGTGAAGATGATCGGCTGCAGGGTCACGTCGAACAGCTGCTCGGGCGTCCGCTTGATCTTCAGGAGGCCGCGGTGGGCCATCGTTATCGTGTTCGACAGCGTCTGGCCGAGGCTGACGTGGTTCTTCAGGTTCCGCTCGGAGGGCGGAGTGATGGTGGCGATGGCGCTCATGCCCGGACTCCTTCTGATGCAGCGGCCGTGTCGGACTCGGCGGACTCGTCGTCCGCGTCGTTCTCTTCTTCGACGCCGTGGCCGGTCAGCGTCAGGAAAACCTCGTCGAGGGTCGGCTTCTGCACGGACATCTCCTGCAGGTGGATGCCGGCCTCGCGGAAAGTGACGAACAGGTCGGTGACGGCGTCGGCGTCGCGCATGGGCGCGGTGAGCCGCGAGCCTTCGGGCGAGACGACGGCCTCCACGCCGAGCACGGCGGCGATGGCCCGGCGGGCGTCCTCGATGTCGGCCGGGTCGGCCAGGCGCAGCTGCAGCGAGGAGTCCCCGACCGAGGCTTTGAGCTCGTCGGCGGTGCCCTCGGCGACGACGCGGCCGCGATCGATGACCGCGATGCGGTCGGCCAGCTGATCGGCCTCGTCGAGGTACTGCGTGGTGAGCAGCACCGTCGAGCCGGTGGCGACCAGCCGGCGGATGGTGTCCCACATCTGTGCGCGGGTGCGCGGGTCTAGGCCCGTGGTCGGCTCGTCGAGGAAGATCAGCGGCGGCTGCGCGATGAGGCTGGCCGCGAGGTCGAGCCGGCGGCGCATGCCGCCCGAGAACTTCTTGAGCGGACGCTTGGCGGCGTCCGACAGCCCGAACTCCTCGAGCAGCTCGGCGGTCTTGGCCTTCGCCTCCCGGCCGCTCAGGCCGAGCAGGCGGGCGAAGATCATGAGGTTCTCGTTGGCCGAGAGCGTCTCGTCGACCGAGGCGAACTGGGCGGTGACGCCCAGCAGCTGGCGGACGACCTGCTGCTCCTTGCGGATGTCGTGCCCGAAGATGAACGCGTCGCCGCCGTCGGGCCGGAGCAGCGTGGCGAGCATGGAGATGGTGGTGGTCTTCCCGGCGCCGTTCGGGCCGAGGACACCGTAGACGGTTCCGGCGCGGACGTTCAGGTCGACACCGTCGACCGCCCGGTTGTCGCCGAAGACCTTGACGAGCCCGTGGGCCTCGACGGCCCACTCGGTGCTGCGAGTCATGGTGGTCCTTCCTGATGAGGTGGATGAGTCGATGCTCGCCGGGCGCGCTTACACAGCGCTTACGGCGCGCTTACAGGGCCGCCGCGCGGGTGTAAGCGGCGGTGAGAGGGAGATGAGCGGGCGGAGGACGCCGCTCAGGCGACGGTGCGGACCGCGGCGACGACCGCCGGACGATCGACGCCGGCGAGCAGCAGGGCGCGTGGAACGGTGCCGAGTTCGAGGCCGAGGATCGCGGTAACGAGGTCGGCCTCGCCGGAACGCTGGCGACGGTGCGCCGACGCGACACGGTGGGCCCGCGACAGCGCCTCCTTCGCCGAGGCGCCCCAGCGCGGGCGGGCGACCCGCGGTGAGGAGACCAGGCGCTCCTCCCCCGGAGGCTCGACGCCGGCCACGCGGAGGCTGGCCTCGCGCTCGGCGCGCAGGGCGGCCTCCAGCCCGGCCGGGTCGAGCCCGGCGTCGGCGAGCACGTCGCGGATGGGGCTGCTGCCGTCGCGGGAGAGCGCGAGCAGCAGGTGCTCGGCCTCGACCAGGGTCGAGTTGCGGCGCTGCGCTTCGGCGACCGAGGCGATGACGACCGCGCGCACCGCCTTGGAGAGCGGCTGCCCGGGGGCGTTGTTGGCGGTTTCAGACATTTCGTCTCCTGAGGGCGATGCCGGCCGCGGCGACGCGACGCAGGTGCTTCTTGTGCACGGCTTGGCGGGTGACGCCGAGGGCGTCGGCGATCTGGGTCCAGCTCCAGCCGTCGCGGAGGGCGCGCTCGACCTCCGCGTCTTCGAGCCGGTCGGCGAGCTCGCGGAGGGAGACGACGGCGGCGAGGCCGTCGGCGACCCCGCCGAGCGGGTCGGGTGCCGGGGTGGGTGGAGGGTTCATGGGAGCAACTTTAGTTGCTTACTCCGAATTGTCAACTTAAGTTGCTTGCTTCTCCTCCGTTCCCGACGCGACCACGCGTATCCTGGCCGGCATGGACATCGGCGTCGGCACGACCGTATGGCTCGGGGATCGCCCCGGAGTGGTGGTGGAGCGACCAGACGAGGGCGGGCAGTTCCTCGTGGAGTACTCGGCCCTCGACGGCGGGCTTGAGACCACGTGGTGCGCGCCGGGCGACGCCCGCGTGCAGCCGCGTCGAATCTGACCGGCGCGCACGATATCCGCGCGGATGCGCACCTGGGCGCGCGAATCCCGCGCAATGGGCGACGTACACTGATGAAGTGACAGCGTACGTCTCGGCCTTCGACCTGTTCTCGATCGGCATCGGCCCCTCGAGCTCGCACACCGTCGGACCCTTGCGGGCGGCGAAGGCGTTCGCCGACCGGATCGTCGCCGACGGCCTCCTCGACCGCGTCGACCAGGTCACCTGCACGCTGTACGGATCCCTCGGCTCCACCGGGATCGGCCACGGCACCCCGGACGCCGTCGTCGCCGGGCTGCGCGGCAACGAGCCGGAGAACTGCCGCCCGGAGGACGTCCGCGGCGCCTGGTCTGCGATCGAACCGGGCACGACGCTGCTGCTGGCCGGACGACGCGAGATCCCGCTCTCGAAGGACGATATCGACTTCGAGCCGCGCACGCGCCTCCCCGGCCACCCCAACGCGCTCACCCTGCGCGCCTGGGGCCGCTCGGCCGACGGCACGCGCGAGCCCCTGCCACTGCTGGAGGAGACCTACTACTCGATCGGCGGCGGCTTCATCCGCCGCGACGGCGAGGAGGCCGACCTCGCGGCCCGCGCCGCCCATCCCCTGCCCTACGACTCGGCCGAGGAGCTCCTCGCCATCTGCGAGCGGCTCGACATCCCGATCTGCGAGGTCGCACGCCGCAACGAGGCCGCCCTGCACGGCGCAGAACCCACCGACGCCCGCCTCGACCTGATCTGGGAGGCCATGGCCGAGTGCGTCGCGCGGGGTCTCGCCGGCGACGGCACCCTCCCCGGCGGACTCGGCGTGAAACGGCGCGCCGCCGCGATGCGCGAACACCTCGAGAGCGTGCAGGACGACCCCGGCCGTGCCACGTCGCTGGAGTGGCTGCATGCCTTCGCGCTGGCGGTCAACGAGGAGAACGCCTCCGGAGGCCGCGTCGTCACCGCGCCGACGAACGGCGCCGCGGGCATCGTCCCGGCGGTGGCCCACTACTACCTCCGCTTCGTCCCCGGCGCGTCGCTCGACGGCATCCGCAAGTACCTGCTCACGGCGACGGCCATCGGGTCGCTGTTCAAGGCGAACGCCTCGATCTCCGGCGCGGAGGGCGGATGCCAGGCCGAGGTCGGGTCGGCCTGCGCGATGGCG
Organism: Leifsonia sp. Leaf336; assembly: GCF_001423695.1. Classification (GTDB taxonomy): domain Bacteria; phylum Actinomycetota; class Actinomycetes; order Actinomycetales; family Microbacteriaceae; genus Leifsonia. The sequence goes on along the minus strand of NZ_LMOZ01000001.1, from coordinate 978,264 downwards.
GCCGGCGCGCTCTGCGCGGTGCTCGGCGGCACGCCGAAGCAGGTGGAGAACGCGGCCGAGATCGCGATGGAGCACCATCTCGGACTGACCTGCGACCCGGTCGGCGGGCTCGTGCAGATCCCGTGCATCGAGCGCAACGCGATCGCCTCCTCCACAGCGGTCTCGGCAGCACGGCTCGCGCTGCACGGCGACGGATCGCACCTGGTCTCCCTCGACACGGTGATCGAGACGATGCGGCAGACGGGCCTCGACATGTCGACGAAGTACAAGGAGACCAGCGAGGGCGGCCTGGCGGTCAACGTCATCGAGTGCTGAGCCGGCGGTGCGGGCCACGCATTACGCCCGGTTGCGGCGATCGTAGGCGACGTCGGAGGCCCCGGTTAGCGTGGTCGGCATGACGATCACGACCGACCACTCCGGCCAGGCCGACCCCGAGACCCACCGCGCTCCCCACCACCGCGGGGCCGCGCTCGGCGCCGCGCTCGCCGGGCCGCTGGTGTCGACCCAGTGGCTGTGCGACCACCTGGGATCGGACGGCCTGGTGGTCGTCGATGCGACGGTGGTGGCCGCGACGGGCGCCGACGGACGTGTCGGCTACGTGAGCGGAGCCGGCCAGTACCGCGACGGCCACGTGCCCGGCGCCGTCTTCGCCGACCTCCTCGACCCGTTCAGCGACCCGGCCGGGCGGTTCCCGTTCACGCGTCCGGGCGCCGAGGCGTTCGCGAGCGCCGCTGCAGCGCTCGGGGTGGAGGCCGGCACGACGGTCGTCATCTACGATGCGGCGGTCGGGCAGTGGGCCTCGCGGTTGTGGTGGCTGTTCCGCTCGTTCGGTCACGACCGCGTCGCCGTGCTCGACGGCGGCGTCACCAAGTGGAGCGGCGAAGACCGCCCGCTCGAGAGCGGCCAGGTCGAGCCGCAGCCGGCCGACTTCGTCCCCGTTGCGGAGCTCCCCGGCTTCTGGAGCGACCGGGACGACGTCGCGGCCGTGCTGTCCGGCGACCGCGCCGGAACGCTGGTCTGCGGGACCCCGCCGCGCGACTTCGCCGCGCGGCACCTCCCGGGTAGCGTGAGCGCGCCCGCGGTTCGACTCGTCGACAGGGCGACGAACGCCTTTCTACCCCGCGCCGAGCTGCGCGAGCTCTTCGCCGACGTGCTGTCGTCCTCCGACCCGATTGTGGCGTATTGCGGAGGAGGGATCGCCGCCGCCGCGGACGCACTGGCACTCGCCCTGCTCGGCCGCGACGACGTGACGGTGTACGACGGCTCTCTCGCCGAGTGGGCGTCCGACCCGGAGGCGCCGCTCGCGAGCCTGTGACCCGGTCGCGGCTATCTCGGCTCGGGAGGGGCGATCCTGGGTTTTCGCCGCGATCGGGCACTGAGTGCCATAGCGCGACGTAGGCTCGGATCATGACCCTGATGGAGATTCCATTCCAGACCATCGACGGTGCGCCGAGCAGCCTGTCCGAATTCGCGGGCAAGGTCATCCTGGTCGTCAACGTCGCCTCGCGCTGCGGACTCGCACCGCAGTACGAGAAGCTCGAGAAGCTGCAGGAGACCTACGGCGACCGCGGCTTCACCGTGATCGGCTTCCCGAGTAACCAGTTCCTCCAGGAGCTCAGCTCGACGGACGCGATCAAGGAGTACTGCTCCACGACGTGGGGCGTCACGTTCCCGATGATGGAGAAGGTACGGCTGAACGGGCGCAACGCGCACCCGCTCTACGCCGAGCTGACCACCCACCCGGACGTCGACGGCAAAGCCGGCAAGGTCAAGTGGAACTTCGAGAAGTTCGTCATCACGCCCGACGGCGCGGTGCACCGCTTCCGTCCGCAGACCGAACCGGACGACCCGCGCATCGTCGGGCTGATCGAGGCGGCGCTTCCGGCGGTCGCTTGATCGTCGGCTCGCTCGTAGCCCGGGCTCAGGCGCGCCGGAACCAACGACCTCCGACGCGCTCGGTGAGCCGCCACGACCCCGTCTCGGCGAGCAGCTGCACGGCCGCCACGGTGTGCTCGGCGACCCGGAGCGCCTCGGCGCTGCGGTCGGCCGTGAAGCGCACGGTCAGCCGCGCCTCGCGGCTGACGACGTCGACGCTCGTCGCCTCCACGGTGGCGAGTTCGGCCGTCGCCGCGGCAGCCGCGGGCTCGATGGAGGTGGCGGAGACGTCGGCGTGCAGCCGCCCGACGGGGATGATCACACGAAACGAAGGCACGCGCCGAGCCTACGGCGCGCAGGCCTACCATGACGTACGCTGACACGGCGGGATCGGAAGGGGGTGCGCGAATGCACACCGAATCACCGGATACACGAGAGCTCTACATCATCCAGGACGCGGGCCTGACGACCGACGAGCTGGAGGCCTTCGACCGGATGCTCGTCGAGCGGCGCCGGGGGGACGTCGCCGAGGCGCAGCGGCACGCGGAGGCGCTCGGCAGTCTGCTGTCGTCGCGGTCGGAGTCGACCGCCGACGACGAGCACGATCCGGAGGGGCCGACGCTCAGTGCGGAGTGGAGTCGGCTGCACGCGCTCCGCTCGGAGACCGCCGACGACATCGCGGCCGTCGACGCGGCCCGCGAGCGCATCCGAACCGGACGCTACGGCAGGTGTTCGACGTGCGGACGCCCGATCGGGGTGCCGCGGCTGGAGGCACGCCCGACGACCGAACTCTGCATCGTCTGCGCGGTCGCCGCCGAGCGTTGACCGAACGGGGCTGAGCGGACGACGCTGAGCGGACAGCCGGTCGCTATCGGCTCGCGCGGGATGCCCGGTAGACCGCCTCTGTGCGGCTGGAGGCGCCGACCTTGCGCAGGATGCTCGACACGTGCACGCTCGCGGTCTTGGCGGAGATGAACAGCGCTTCGCCGATCTGCTTGTTGCTGAGGCCCTGCTCGATGAGCGCGAGCACCTGCTCTTCGCGCTCGGTCAGCGGTGCCCCCGGCCCGACGGCGGCCGCTCCGTGCCCCGCGCGGTTGCTGCGCGAGGAGGCGAGCGCCGTGGCGGCCTCGGTGAGGAGGCCGAATCCCGAGCGCTCGGCCTCGCCACGGGCTGCGGCGGCGAGCTGCTCGACCGCGCCGCTGTCTCCGGCGGCCCGCGCCACGCGGGCGGCGCGCACCAGGGCGTAGGGGTGGAGGTGCGCAGGCGCCAGCGGTGACGCCGTCGCGTCGATCGCGGCCTGCCAGGCGGCGCGGGCGGCGGCGAATCGTTCGGGAGCGGGGCGGCCATCCGAACCGTCCGCGGCCTCCACAGCAGCCAGGGCCGTGGCGAGTTCGGCGCGGATCACCGGACCCCACGCGACGGCGGTCGGCCAGGTCTCGATGGCCGTGAGCACGGCGTCCAGGCGAGCGGCCTCCCCCACGACGTCGATCCCGTCGAGGTCGTCGAGCGCGCCTGCGCCACCGGACGCCCCGGCCTCGCGTGCCGCGCGGAACGCGCCGTCTGCGAGTGCACGCGCAGCCGCCGCGAGCACCGGGAGGTCGGAGGCCGGCAGCCGGTGATGAGCGGCCGCGCGCACCGGCGCGGTCGCCTCCCAGGCACCGAGATGGTCTCCGCGCGCGATCGCCAGCTCGGCGGCCAGCCGCGCCACGCCCAGTTCGGACTGCACCTCCAGCTCGCCGAGCGTGCGCAGGCCGCCGTGCCAGCGCCGCAGCAGCGCCTCGGCCGTGTCGAGGTCGCCGCGCCAGAGCGTGATCCAGAGCTTCATGCGCTGCAGGTGCGCCCGGAAGCTCGGCGGCGGATCGAGTGCGAGCGCCGGATCGAGCATGGCCTCGGCGCGATCGAGCTCGCCGAGCGCGAGCAGCGGTTCGACCGTGTTGGACGACAGGATGACGCCGGACGTGCGCTCGACTCCGCGGGCACGCGCCTCGCGGGCGCCGCGCTCGGCGAGGCGCACGGCCTCCTCGTACCGACCCAGCGTGTTCATCGCATCGGACGCGTTGACCGCGTAGCGCAGCGCGGCTCCCGGGTCGTGCTCCGCCAGTCGGCCGGCCTCGTCGAGCTCGGCGAGGCCTCGTTCGATCGAGCCCGCCGCGACCAGCGAGCTGCCGCGGATGTTGTGGGCGACCGAGAGCAGCGCCTCGGCCCCGCTCTCCGCTTCGTCGACCGCCTGCGAGGTGAGCGCGACCGCCTCGTCGAAACGGGCGGCGAGCATGTACCTGGCGGCCAGCTCGGTGAGGAGTTGCGGGCGCAGACCGTCGCCGGCGGGGAGCGAACCGGCAGGAACGACCTCCAAGGCATCCTGCAGCAGCTCGATGACGCCCGGCCGGTTGAGGTTCATCAGGTATTGCGCCTTGTCGCGCAGCAGTCGCGCGTGCCGGGCGGGCGGGAGGTCGGCCGCCGATTCGAGCGCCGCGTTCACCATCGCGAGCGCGCGCTCGTTGTCTCCCGCGTTGCGCAGCGCCGAGGCCGTGCGCGACAGCAGGTCGGTGCGGCTGGTGATGCCGAGAGCGCCGGAGCCGAGCTCCTGGGCGTCGGGCACGCTGTCCCACAGGTCGAGTGCACGGTCGCCCATCGCGGCGGCCGTCGCGTAGGCATAGGAGCGGCGGGCCTCCTCCATCGCCTCGAGCGACGCGATGAACGCACGCCGCAGATCGTGCGCTGCGAGCCAGTGGGTGGAGAGCTGCGTGGCGGAACACTGGGGGCTGGCCTCCAGGGCTTCGGCGAACCTCCGGTGGTAACGGCTGCGCTCGCCCGGGAGCAGGTCGGCGTGGATGGCCTCGCGGACGAGAGCGTGCCGGAAGGTGTACTCGGTCGTGTCTGCCGCGAGGACGTTGGCGACCACGGCCTCCCTTGCCGCGGCGTCGAGCTCGTCGGCGGTTCCGTCGAAGACCGCGCTGAGCAGTTCGTGATCGACGCAGACTCCCCCGGCCGAGACGAGACGCAGCAGCTGCTGGGTCGGATCGCTGAGCTTCTCGAATCGCGCGAGCAAGAGCTCGCGCAGGGTCTCGGGGAGGTCTTCGCCCGTCGCGAGGCCGTCGATGCCGATCAGCTCCTCGACGAAGAACGGGACGCCCTCGCTCATCTCGTAGACGCGGTCGACCGTCGCGGCGTCGGGCTCGCACCCGAGCAGGCGGGCGATGAGCGCCTCCACCTGGTCGCGGCCGAGCCGGGCGAGCTCCCAGCGGGTGAGCCGGCGCGTGCGCTCCAGCTCGGCGAGGTAGGACCGCAGCGGGTGGCCGCGACCGACTTCATCGCTGCGGTAGCTGAGCAGCACGAGGATGCGCCCGCGCTCGGCCATCCGCACGATGAACCGCAGCAGTTCGAGCGTGGCGGAGTCGGCCCAGTGGATGTCCTCCACAGCGAGCACGAGGGGTCGGTCGACCGAGAGCGTCTCGAGAAGCACCGTGACCAGTTCGTAGAGACGTTCGGCGCCGGTGCGGGCAGGAACGGCGGAGTCGTCGGCGAGCTCGGGCAACAGCACAGGCAGCACTCCCGCTCCGTGGCCGGCGGCGGCGAGGACCGTGTCGAGACCGCGCAGCTCGATGAGCCGACGCAGGATGCTCGCGAACGGCGCGTACGGGGCTCCGTCGTTGCCGAGGTCGACGCAGCGGCCCAGCAGCACCGTCGCGGAGCTCTCGGCCTCGGCGAGGAACTCGGCGAGCAGCCGGGACTTGCCGATGCCCGCCTCTCCGCCGATGACGACAGCGCGCAGGCCGCCGCCGTGTTCGACGCCGCCGACTTCGACGGCACGGAGTTCGTCGCGCAGCGCCTCGAGATCGGACTCGCGTCCGATCATCGTGGGGCTGGACGCCGGTGATCGCATGGCCTCATCGTGCCACGCACCACCGACATCCTCACCCCTCCCGCGCCCGGCTTCGCGCAGGGCAGAACCGCCGTCATCGCCCGGCGTGAGCGAGCTCCCGCTGCGGCTCGGCGACGGGCTGCCCGACCGGCTCGCGCGTCGGCTCCGCCGCCGGAGCGATTGACGTCGCCACCGCCTCCGGGGCGGCAGGGGCAGCGTGCCGGCGCAGGCTCCGCGCAGCGCGGTCGGCGGCGTGCTCCGCCCGCCGCGCCGCGCGCTGCTCACGGCGGCGGCGCACCAGCTCGCGCTCCTGCTCGGCCCGGCGGGCGTCCCCCTCGAACACGCGACCGGCGACGAACTCCTCGGACAGCATCATGATCCTCACCCTTCGTTCCACTGCTTTCTTCGACTCCCTCAGACTCGTCGCTAAGGACCCCCTCCCACATCGGGAAGATGCCCTATTCCGGCCCGGCACCGCCTCAGAACGTGCCGCAAGCGCCCGAAGGGGACAGCGCACACGGCAGGGCTCGACACCGTGCCGCCGTCGGAGCAAGCTGACGTCATGGCAACGATCAACGAGCTGCAGCCTCCCTATCGCGTCGGCTACTTCGTCGGCAGCCTCTCCTCGGTCTCGATCAACCGGAGGCTTGCGAAAGCCCTCCTCCACCTCGCCCCGGACGAGCTGGTCTTCACCGAGATCGAGATCGGCGGCCTCCCGCTCTACAACCGTGACTTCGACGGGGACTTCCCCCCGGTCGCGCAGGACTACAAAGCGTCGATCGCCGCGCAGCAGGCGCTGCTGTTCGTGACGCCGGAGTACAACCGCTCCATCCCCGGAGCCCTCAAGAACGCGATCGACTGGGCCAGCCGGCCCTACGGCGAGAACGTGATCGCGCGCAAGGCGACCGCCGTGATCGGGGCCTCGCCCGGAGCGATCGGCACGGCGGTCGCGCAGCAGCAGCTGCGCAGCGTGCTCAGCTTCCTGCAGGCGCCGCAGATGAACGCGCCGGAGGCGTACATCCAGATGCGTCCCGGCCTGATCGACGACGACGGCACGGTCAACGACGAGTCGACGGAGGCGTTCCTCCGCGGATTCATGGTCTCGTTCTTCGAGTACATCGAGCGCGTGCTGACCGTCGTGCCGGCGCCACGGTGACGCCGCCGCTGCTCCAGGACGCCGAGACGCCGCGCAGCGTCGCGCTGAACCCGCTCGGCCGCGACGGCGACGCGCTCGTTCTGCGCGTGGACGCCGTCGACGGCGCGCACCGCTGGACCCTCGCCGGGCCGCTGCTGAGCGTCGACGAGGCGAACGACCTCGGCGCCTGGCTGGCGGGGCTGCCCGGCGATCTCACGCTCGGCGCCGATGAGTGGACCTCGCTCACCTTCCGCTCGCCCGCGCTGTCGCTCGCGGGTCGGCGAGCGCCGGGCGGAGAGGTCGAGCTGCGGGTGTCGGTACTCGGGATGTCGAGGGTGGACGACAGCCCGCCGCCGCCAGGGCAGTCGCCCCGGACGACCGATGTGGTGCTCGGCGTCCGGCTCGCGGCTCCCGCGGTCGAGGAGGCCGCCGTCGCCTTCGTCGAAGCGATCTCCTCCGCCGCGGAGTGAATGGAGCGCTCAGCGACCGCCCTCGTACTTGCGGTGGCGCTGAGCGACCGCCTGCGGGCCGTAGGGGTACACCTCGGTCCGGGGCTCGCTCACCTCGTCGAGCCGGGCGACCTGCTCATCGCTCAGCTCGAGGTCGGCAGCCGCGAGGTTGTCGTCCAATTGCTCGATGGTGCGCGCGCCCAGGATGACACTCGTCACGGCCGGACGGTCGACCAGCCACGCCAGGGCGACCTGCGACATGCTCGCGCCGGTCTCCTCGGACACCGCCTGCACGGCGTCGATGACCTCCCAGGTGCGCGGATCGGCATTGCGGGCGTCGAAGGCCTCCATGCCGCGCTTCGGGTCCTCGCCCAGCCGGGTCGCCCCGGTCGGCGCCTGGTCGCGGCGGTACTTGCCGCTCAACCAGCCGCCCGCCAGCGGCGACCACGGCAGCAGGCCGATCCCGGCATCGAGAGCCGCCGGCACGATCTCGTGCTCGATGCCGCGCACCAGGAGGCTGTACTGCGGCTGCAGCGTGACCGGCGGAGCGAACCCGTAGCCGTCGGCGACGGCGACCGCCTTGGTCAGCTGCCACCCGAGGTAGTTAGAGAAGCCGTAGTAGCCGATCTTGCCGGCCGTGACGGCGTCGTCGAGGAACCGCAGCGTCTCGTCGAGCGGTGTGAGGGCGTCCCAGGCGTGCAACTGGTAGAGATCGATGTGGTCCACGCCCAGCCGGCGGAGCGAGTCGTCGAGCGCCTTGCGCAGGTGGGTGCGCGAGAGGCCGACGTCGTTCGAGCCCTCCCCCATCGGGAACCGGCCCTTCGTCGCGATGACGATCTGGTCGCGACGGCCGTCGTTGCGGGCGAGCCAGCGCCCGATGATCGACTCGGAGACGCCGGAACTGTAGACGTCCGCCGTGTCGATGAACGTGCCTCCGGCGTCGAGATACCGCTCCAGGATGGCGTGGGAGGTGGCTTCATCGGCCTCCGCTCCGAAGGTCATGGTGCCGAGTGCGAAGGCGGACACGATCGTTCCGCTGTTTCCGAGGGTCCTGAGGTCCATGGCCTCGACGCTAGCCTCGCCCGGCGTTTTCGCCTACCGTTTGCCATCGTGAAGCTGCTGATGCTGTCCGATACGCACGTGCCGAAACGCGCTCGGGCGCTGCCGGCGCAGGTTGTCGCCGCGGTCGATGACGCCGACGTGGTGATCCACGCCGGCGACTGGGTCGACGACCCGACGCTCGACCTGCTGGAGGAGCGCTCCCGACGGCTGATCGGCGTGTGGGGCAACAACGACGGCCCCTCGCTGCGTCGGCGGTTGCCGGAGGTCGCGCGCGCCGATCTCGGCGGGCTGCGGTTCGCGGTCGTCCACGAGACCGGTCCTGCCACCGGCCGCGAGCAGCGCTGCGAGCGCGATTTCGCCGACGCCGACGTGCCGGTCTTCGGCCACTCGCACATCCCGTGGGACACCGTCGCCCCAGGCGGCCTGCGCCTCCTGAACCCCGGGTCGCCCACCGACCGCCGGCGGCAGCCGTTCTGCACCTACCTGACCGCGGAGGTCGCCGACGGCCGGCTCACCGACGTGCGCCTCGTCCCGCTCCCGCGCTGAACGCTGCTCCCGGTCGGTTACGGCCTGGTCGGTTACGGGAGGGTGAGCAGGCCGTCTGTGAGGAGGGCGCGGACGGCGGGGAGCAGATCGGCGCGCAGCGCGGGCTCCTCGACCTCGAGAAGCTGCGCGAGCGCGGCGATGATCGCACCGACGGGCAGCTCGCCGTCGCACGCGCCGACCAGGGCGGCCAGACCGGTGTCGGCCGAGACGACGCGACCGAATCCGCCGCCCTGACGCAGGAGGATCGCGGTCGGAGCGTCGGCGCCCGGCCACAGGTGCCGCTCCTCGGTGACGTCGGGCGCGACCGTGAGCCGGAGGCCGGCAAGTGCGTCGTCGTCGAGCGCGGCCTGGGCGTCGTGCGCCGCCAGGCAGTCGCCGAGGTGCACGCCCAGCCCCGCCTCGTTCGCGCCGAGCGAGCCGTGCCTCCGCTCGAACCGGCGAAGGGTCGGGAGGCCGTCGGCGCGGAGGCCGTCGGCGCGTCGGAGCAGGACGTAGCCGAAGCCGACCTCCCGCACGTCCCTGGCCTCGAAGTCGTCGAGCCAGGCGCCCTCCAGCCGGTCGAACTCCGGTGTGCCGGGGCGGGTGCCGCCGTCGCGGATCCACGTCTCGGCGTACTGGGCGGCGTCCTCCGTGTCGCGCTCGATCACCCAGGCGTCGAGCGGCTGAGCGGAGTCGTCGACCCACCCACGCACGCGGTCGAGCGCGTCGCCCGTGCCGTGGTACTCCCAGTTGCCGAGCAACTGCGCGACGCCTCCCGGGGTCAGGTGCTCGCCGCAGCCGGAGACGAACGCGGCCACCAGGGCGTCGCCGACCATGCCGCCGTCGCGGTACTCGTAGGCGGGAACGCCCTCCACCCGCGGCGTGATGACGAAGGGCGGGTTGGAGACGATGTGGTCGAAGGTCTCGCCGGCCACCGGCTCGAACAGGCTGCCGAGCCGGAACTCGATCCCCTCGACGTCGTTGAGTTCGGCGTTCAGCGCCGCGAGCCGCAACGCGCGCTCGGAGATGTCGGTCGCGACGACCCGCTCCGCGTGGCGGGCGGCGTGCAGAGCCTGGATGCCGCATCCCGTGCCGAGGTCGAGGGCGGAGCGCACCGGGCGCTGCAGCATCAGGCCGCTGAGGGTCAGGGAGGCGCCGCCGACGCCGAGCACGTGGTCCTCCGGCAGCGCACCGCCGAGGGCCAGCTCGCCGAGGTCCGACACGATCCACCACTCGGCGGGGCCGACCGCGTCGACGAACGCGTAGGGGCGCAGATCGACGGCAGGGGCGATCGTCTCACCACCCGTCGGGCCCTCGATGACGAGACCGAGCTCGACCGCGCCCGCGAGGCCGAGCGTCGGGAGGGCCGCGGCGGCGTCCGCGAGCGGAACGGGCCTCCCGAGCACGAAGAGGGACGCGAGCGTGCCGCGTGCGCCGGCCTCGGCCGCGGCGAGCGCCCGCTCGGCCGGCACCCGCCGACCGCGGAACAGCGCCGCGGACGCCGACTCGCCCCAGAGGGCGCTGAGCCCGTCGACGGTGAAGCCGGCGGCGTGAAGGTCGGAGCGGAGGGCGGAGACGGCTGCGGAACGCACGAATCCATTCAACCAGGAGCACAATGGGCGCTGTGACTTCCCGAGAGAGCATCGTACGAAGGCGAGCCGTGGTGACCGGGATGGTGCAGGGCGTCGGTTTCCGCTGGGGCGCCCGTGAGGAGGCGCACCGGCTCGGCGTGACCGGGTGGGCCCGCAACCGGTCCGACGGCACCGTGGAGGTGGAGGTCGAGGGCGACGAGGCGCGCGTCGACCGGATGATCGCGTGGCTGCGCTCGGGGCCTCCCGGCAGCGCCGTCGACGACGTGCGGGTGTCGGCGGCGGTACCCGACGGCGACGACGCGTTCCGCATCCGTCAGACCGAGTAGGCGCACGCGAAGGGGGCCGACGCGAGGTCACGCCCTGACACAGGCCATCGGCGAGGGGCACAATAGGGCCATGACCCGCGCAACGCTGCTGACCATCACCGCGCCCACCGGCGAGCACGCTCCCGGCGACCAGGGCTTCGCCCTCGCCGACTTCGACGCACCGCAGGTGCGCATCACCGATCTCGCCGTGACGCGCGGTGACGGCGTCTTCGAGACGATCGCCGTCATCGACGGGCACCCGCAGGCGCTCGGGCCGCACCTGATGCGTCTTGCGCACTCGGCCGAGCTGCTCGACCTCCCGGCGCCCGCGGAGCACGTCTGGCACGAGGCCGTGCTGGCGGGCATCGACGACTACCGCTCGCGCAACGGCGACGGCGGCGAGCTGTTCGCCAAGTTGATCTACACGCGCGGCATCGAGGGCACCGGCGCTCCGAGCGGCTGGATCTTCGTCCACGAGGGCGAGGACTTCACGCAGCAACGGCTCGGAATCTCGGTCGTCGCACTCGACCGCGGGCTGCGGCACGACGTCGCCGAGACCTCCCCCTGGCTGCTTGCGGGCGCGAAGAGCCTGTCGTACGCCGTGAACCGCGCGGCCCAGCGGGAGGCCGCACGCCGCGGCGCCGACGACGTGATCTTCATCAGTTCGGACGGTTTCGCGCTGGAGGGCCCGACCTCCAACGTCATCCTGCTCGCCGACGGTGTCGTCGTCACTCCGCAGACCGACCAGGGGATCCTCGCCGGCACGACGCAGGCGGAGGTGTTCGCGTTCTTCGAGGCGCGCGGGTACGCGACGGAGTACCGCCACATCACAGTTGACGAGCTGGAGGCCGCCGATGCGCTCTGGCTGGTCTCCAGCGTGCGCCAGGCGGCGCCGATCACGCACCTCGACGGCCGCGAGTACCCCGTGGATGCCGAGCTGACCGCGGAGTTGAACCGGTACCTGCTGTCGCGGACGCACTGAGCGGCGGCGGCCCTTCGTCGGCAATGGAGGAGATCAGGCGCGACTCGCCGGAGCATGGCGGCTGACGGAGGACTCTGCGTCCGAACGCGAGCGGAACTCCTCCGCTGGCCGCGGCGACGAAGGCGGCCCGAGCGGCCCGCTGCGCCTTCCACCGTTTACTCGCGCGTGAATGGCGCGTTACACCCCGATTGGCGGTGCGCGTATTTCGCCGCCTAGGCTGTACGCACCGTACCGGCGACGACGCCGGGGCCACCGCATGGGGAAGGAGGTCGACGTGGACGAGCAGGTCCCGAGAAGCATCGAAGTGCTGCGTCAGCAGGCGCGTGACGAGTTGGCTGCGATCATCGAGCACCGGTGCCGCGCCGGCGAAGATCCCTGGCATTTCATCCCCGACCTCCCGAGCGTCGACGAGCAGGTGGTCATCTCGCTGCGTGCGGGAGCGATCGAGGAGTTCGACCTCGCAGAGGAGCAGTCCCGGGCGCACCATCCCGCGGCCGGGCGCGACACCTACACGCGGTTCGAGTTCGGCGTGCTGCGCCGCATCGCCCTGGAGCATCCCGAACTGAGCGAAGCGGTATGGGGAATGCTCGACAAGGTCGAGCGCGCGTAGTAGACCTGGCGGCATGGGGATCGTCACCGCCGATATCGCCGTGTCGCTCGACGGGTTCGCCGCCGGGCCCAACCAGTCGCTCGAGAACCCGCTGGGCGAGCGCGGGGTGGAACGGCTGCACACCTGGATGTTCGAGTACGCCGACGAGCACGTCGAGGAGATCGCCGCGATCACCGCGGCGGGCGCGTACGTGATGGGCCGCAACATGTTCGGGCCCATCCGCGGCGACTGGCCGGACGGCGGCGATCTCGCCGCGTGGCGCGGCTGGTGGGGCGAGGATCCGCCGTACCACGCGCCGGTGTTCGTCCTGACGCACTATCCGCGCGACCCGGTGGTCATGGAGGGCGGGACGACGTTCGAGTTCGTCACCGACGGAATCCACTCGGCCACCGACCGGGCGCGCGCCGTCGCCGGGGAGGCCGACGTCGCGATCGCCGGAGGCGCCGAGACGCTCAACCAGGCGCTCTGGGCGGGCATCGTCGACGAGCTGCGGCTGCACGTGGTGCCGCTCACCCTCGGCGCAGGCGAGCGCGTCTTCGACCGGGTGCCTCCGCTGCAGCTGGAGCTGCTGCGGTCGCGGGTCACGCCGCAGGTCGCGCATCTGACCTACCGGGTCGTGCGCTGAGCGTTCCGGCTCGGCTCAGCCCAGCTCCGCCGGTGACGTGACCGGCAACCTGCACACGAAATCGCGGCAGAGGTACGCCGTCGGGAGGCCGCCACGCGCGGTGCGGCCCTCGAACAGTTCGAAGCCGGCCTCCGCGAACTCTCCGGCATGGCCTTCGTCGACGATCGCCACCAGCTCGGCGGGGTGACGGCGCGCCGCCGCGACGAGCCCCTCCGGGTCGCCGTCGACGTCCTGCCGGTCGACGGATCGCACCACCACCAGCTGACGAGCCTCGCCGTCGAGTCGCGACATCAAGGCGAGCGCCGCCCCGAAGGCGCTCGGCACGCTCACGGCCGGCCCGGCGACGAGCCGCATGGCCTCCCGGGCCGCGCGCTCGTAGCGCCGGCTCGCGGTCATCAGGAACAGCGTGTGCGCCGCCGTCGCCATCGCGGTCAGCCCCGACGGGTACGCGCCCTCCGACGGATCGACCCGCGTGGCGAGGCCGGTCGACTCCAGCACGGCGTCGCCGCCTCCGGGCACCCCGAACGGGCAGTCGTCGCCGCGCTCGGCCTCCAGGCACAGGTCGACGAGGTCGCGCGCGTCGATCGCGGCCTGCGCGTCGCCGCTCGCGAGTGCGACCTCCAGGAGGCCGCAGGCAAGGCCGCCGTAGTCTTCGAGCGTGGCGACCGCGTCGGAGGTCCGGCCGGCCACCGAGGCGCGGCCGAGCGTGCCGTCGGCCCGGCGGTGCGTCGCGAGCACGGCACGGGCCGACTCGCTCGCCGCGGCGATCCACGCAGGGCGACTCAGGATGCGTCCCGCGCGTGCCAGCGCGGAGATGGCGAAGCCGTTCCACCCCGTCAGGACTTTCTCGTCGAGTGCGGGAGGCCGCAGCCGCGCGCGCTCCTCGACCGGCACGCGGTAATAGCCGCCCTCCACCCGGGCGCCGTCGATCTCGCTCTCCGAGTCCTGCGCCGACGCGAAACCGCCGCCGGGCCGGCGCAGCACGCCGAGCAGGAACGCGGCGACGCCGTCGGCGGTCTCCTGCGCCCAGCCCTCCCCGGTCTGCGCCCACGCCGTGGCGTACGCGTCGAGGAGCTGCGCGTTGTCGTACAGCATGCGCTCGTAGTGCGGTTCGCTCCAGTCGCGCCGGGTCGCGTAGCGGAAGAATCCGCCGTCGACCGGGTCGCGCAGCGGCGACGCGGCCATCCGCCGGAGTGTGCGGTAGGCGAGCTCCCGGCCGGTCGCCCGCTCGAGCAGGAAGCCGAGCACCGGGGCGACCGGGAACTTCGGTGCGGCGCCGAAACCGCCGAACTGCGGGTCCTCCGTCTCGGCCAGGCCCGCGACGGCCGCGTCGAGGCTGCGCTCGCCGGGGAGGTCGGAGACCCTCGTCGCACGGGCGGCCGCCTCGGCGAGCGCCTCCCCCACGCGGACCGCGTCGGACTCCACCTCGTCGCGGCGGTTCAGCCAGGCATCGGCGACCGCGTCGAGGATCTGACGGAACGAGGCACGGCCTCCCATCGGCGTCGGCGGGAAGTAGGTGCCGGCGAAGAAGGCGCGACCGGTGGAGGTGGCGAAGACGGTGAGCGGCCAGCCGAGGCCGTCGGTGAAGGCGCTCGCCGCCGAGAGGTAGGCGGCGTCGACGTCGGGGTGCTCCTCGCGGTCGACCTTGATCGAGACGAAACGCTCGCTCAGGAGCGCCGCGATCGACGGGTCGCTGAAGCTCTCCCTGGCCATCACGTGGCACCAGTGGCAGGTCGCGTACCCGATCGAGATCATCACGGGCACGTCGCGGCGGCGGGCCTCGGCGAACGCCTCCGGACCCCAGGGGAACCAGTCGACCGGGTTGTCGGCGTGCGCGCGCAGATACGGGCTGATCGCGTCCCCGAGCCGATTCGTCATGCGCCCACCCGATTCGTCATGCGCTCACCCTACGGCCGCCCTTGCTAAGCTGGGCGATATGGTTGCACACGCAAATACCCCGCTCCTGACTCTGAACAACGGCACCACCATCCCGCAGCTGGGCTTCGGCGTCTTCAAGGTCGACCCGGCCGAGACGACCCGCATCGTCACCGACGCCCTCGAGGTGGGCTACCGCCACATCGACACCGCCGCGATCTACGGCAACGAGGAGGGCGTCGGCGCCGCGCTCGCCTCCTCCGGAATCGCCCGCGACGAGCTGTTCATCACCACCAAGCTCTGGAACGACCGGCAGACCGATGCCGAGGCCGCCTTCGACGAGTCGCTCGCCAAGCTCGGCCTCGACTACGTCGACCTCTACCTCATCCACTGGCCGACCCCGCAGAAGGACACCTTCGTGGAGGCGTGGAAGTCGCTCGAGAAGATCTACGCGAGCGGCCGGGCCAAGGCCATCGGCGTCTCGAACTTCCTGGTGCCGCACCTGACCAAGCTTCTCGCGAACACCGAGGTCGTGCCCGCCGTCAACCAGATCGAGCTGCACCCGGCCCACCAGCAGCCGGAGGTCACCGCGTTCTCGCGCGAGCACGGCATCGCGATCGAGGCGTGGGGTCCGCTCGGCCAGGGCAAGTACCCGCTGTTCGAGGCTCCGGAGGTCGCGGGCCCCGCGGCCGCGCACGGCAAGACGCCGGCCCAGGTCGTCATCCGCTGGCACCTCCAGACCGGCAACATCGTCTTCCCCAAGTCGAACCGCCGCGAGCGCATGGCCGAGAACTTCGACGTGTTCGACTTCGAGCTGACCGCCGACGAGGTCGCCGCGATCTCGTCGATGGAGCGCGAGGGCCGCGTCAGCGCCCACCCCGACGAGGTCAACTGACCGCATCCCTGGGCGGCGACACCATTGCCAACGCCGTCCAGGGAGGACGATCATTGCGCCCATGCTGCCCCACGTGCTGGGGTCTCCCGTGGCCACCAGAACCGGCGGGTCAAGTCAGGGCCCTGCGGCACGTCGCATCCCGCTGATCCCGTGCCGCGCTCCGTCACCGGACTCGATCCACGTGTTCCGGATGGTGACGCTCGTCGTCGTGGCAGCGGCCGCAGGCTTCGTTCTGAGCGCTGCCTCGCCGGAACCGGACGCTTCCGACTACGTGACGATCACGAGCCCGTCGAGGATCCTCGACGTGGGCGCCGACGGGACGCCGGGCCCGACCCTCACCGGCGAGGCCGGCTACAGTTTCGGACCCTCACCTTCCGATTCGAGTCCCACACCCACACCGAGTCCCACGCCGGGCGGGACCATCATCGGCGGTGCCGCCTACCATGCCGGACCCGCGCTTTCCGGCTCGAGTCGCACACCCCGTGGCTCACCCACCGTATGGTCCGCGGTGACCGTCGACCGTCACGCTGTCTGCGACGACGACGGAGCGGCCGCCGGCAGCAAATGCAATTACACGCAGATAGCGATGGACTTCACCGAGACAGGCGGCCAGTTCGCTGCATCGTGGAGCTTCTTCATCGCAGCCTCCGTTTTCCCATCATCGATCGACGGCCTGCACACATTCAGCGTCGAACTCCATATCGTCGGTGCCGACGGAACCGACACGACACGGTCTGACAGCAAGCGAATCAGGGTCGTGCCGCCGGGTCAGCTCGAGACGGCACCGAGCAGCCCGGCGCAGGGAACGCCCTCGCCCTCTCCGACGCCATCGACGCCTGCAGCCATCACGGAGGTCAGACCTCCCGGCGGACACACCGCGTCCGAGCTCGCCACCGGGAGGCCAGACGCAGACTCCGTCTACACCGCGTTGACTCCGGTTCAGCGGGTTCGCATGACGGCGACATCTGCGGTCATTCTGGCCGCGGTCACTCTGATTCTGCTGCTCCTGATCGGATTCCCTGGCGTCTTGATCGAGTCGACCGTCTCGAAACACTACGACGAGTTGTTCCCGTGGGTGAAACGCCGCCGTGAGAACGCGACCCGCCCGGGCAGCCCCGCGAAAGTCGCAACGTGGATCACGGTCACGCTCGGTGTCGCGCTCGCATCGATCATCTCCGGCTTCGTGGATCCTCAATTCGGTCTCAATCTCGGGTCCGCCCGCGTACTCCTCAGCTCGGCGGCGGTGTTCATCGTTCTCTCCGTCATCGGATGGCTGGTCGTCGAGCGGGTGATCCACTCCACAGACCCGGCGTTGAAGCCGTCGATCGAGTTCAAATGGCTCTCGCTCCTCGTCGTCATTCTCGCGGTGCTGCTTTCACGGTTGACAGGGTTCGAACCCGGGATCGTCTTCGGTCTCGTCGTCGGCCTGTCATTCGGCGCCTCGCTGAGCACTGTTCAGAGCGCACGCACAGTCCTCGTCGGCGTTGCCTATGCGTTCATGCTCGGGCTCGGCAGCTGGCTGGCATACTCGGCGCTGAAGCCGGCCATCGGCAGCCGGCCGGGCGTGGTTTCACAGTTCGCCTGCGACCTGCTGGCCGGTCTGGCGGTCGCCGGACTGTCGACTCTGCCTGTGGCGCTCCTGCCGATCACCGGGCTCGGCGGGGCGGCCGTCTTCCGATGGAACCGGTGGATCTGGGCTCTCGTCTATGCGGCAGGTCTCGCGACGTTTTTCGTCGTTCTCATGCCTCTGCCGCAAGCATGGGGTGAAGTCTCTCTCGCCCTCGCCGTGTGGGTGGCCCTCTATGCAGGTTTCGCATGCGGAGCAGTCACCTTCTGGGCGTTCTTCCGGATCAAAGACGGCCGGCAAACCATCACCGCGGCACGACGCGGACGATAACTGCAGGGTCCTGAGCGCCCCCGCGCGCATCGCCGCTAGGCTCGCACCGTGAGAATCACGTCCATCACGGGGAAGATCATCTACATCGTGGGCGCCTTGGGCTTGATCCTGGCGCTCAACTTCTTCGTGATCGACCGGCTCGTGAACGCGGCGCTGGACGTGCTGGTCGTCGCCGTGCTCAACGTCGCCTACGTGCTGGTCGGCACGCGCACCTTCCGCGGCGCCGAGGAGAACCGCGAGGACCCGCGCCCCTGGTGGCGCGCCACCGCGAGGCCCGCGGCCGGCTTCTGGCTGGGCGCGGTGCTCGGGGTCCTCGCCTTCATCTCGTGCGTCGGCGCGCTCGCGAGCAAGCCGGAGACGGCGTTCGTGCCCGCCGTCGCGTGCATCGTCTACGCGGTGCTCGCTTCGTACTACCTGCACTCCTCGTACCGGCTGCGCACGCTCGACACCGCGCCGTAACGTCACGCCTCCGTCGACGGTCAGCCGACGGGCGCCTGCTCCTCGAAGCGCGCCACGAGCTCCCGCTTGAGCACCT
Organism: Leifsonia sp. Leaf336; assembly: GCF_001423695.1. Lineage (GTDB taxonomy): Bacteria > Actinomycetota > Actinomycetes > Actinomycetales > Microbacteriaceae > Leifsonia. The sequence continues at coordinate 960,040 of NZ_LMOZ01000001.1, read as the reverse complement.
TGCCGCTCGGGCCGAGCGGTAGCACTTCGAGGATCTCCACCCGCCGCGGGAACTTGTACGCCGCGACCCGCTCCTGCGCGAAGGCGACCAGTTCGTCCGGGGAGGCCTCAGAGCCCGGCATCAGCGTCACCGCCGCCATGATCTCCTGGCCGTGCGTCTCGTGCGCGACACCGAACACGGCCACGAGCGCGACGGCGGGATGGGTAGAGAGCACCTCCTCCACTTCGCGCGGGTACACGTTGTAGCCGTTGCGCACGATCATGTCCTTCTTGCGGTCGACGATCGTGATGTAGTCGTCGTCGCTCTTCGTGCCCAGGTCGCCGGTGCGGAACCAGCCGTCGACCATCGCCTCGGCGTTCGCCTCCGGGAGGTTGAGGTAGCCCTTCATCAGGTTGTGGCCGCGCACCACGATCTCGCCGAGCTCGCCGCGCGGCAGCAGTCGGATCGCGTCGTCGACCTCCGCATCGGCGATCTCGACATCCACGCCCCAGATCGGCTGGCCGACGGTGCCGACGCGCGTCGGCCTCCCGCGGTGATTGAACGACGCGACCGGCGAGGTCTCCGTGAGGCCGTAGCCCTCGTGCACGTCGATGCCGTAGACCTCCTTCATGCGCTCGATGACGGCGACCGGGATGGCGGCCCCGCCGCTCATGCCGTAGCGCAGCGGGGGCCGCTCGGGGTTGGTCTTGGCGGCCTCCAGCAGCGCGATGTACATCGTGGGCACGCCGGTCATGACGGTGCACTGGTGCGCGTTCAGCAGTTGGAGCGCCGTCGCCGGGTCGAACTTCGGCACCAGCACCACCGCGGCTCCGGCGCGGAAGCCCATGTTCATGACGCAGGTCTGGCCGAACGTGTGGAAGAGGGGGAGGCAGCCGAGGATGCGGTCGGTCGGCTCGAGGTCGAGCGTGGTGCTGAGCAGCACGTTCACCTGCTCGACGAGCGAGAAGTGGCAGCCCTCTGCACCCTTCGGCTTGCCTGTGGTGCCGCTCGTGTAGAGGATCGTCGCGGTGTCGATCGGATGCCGGGGAACGTAGGTCACGACCGGCTCCGCCTGCGCTGCCAGCTCCTCCAGTCGCGGAAACGGCAGCTGCTCGACCAGGTCGTCGGGAACCAGCACCGAGAGCGTGTCGATGCCGGCGAGCGCCGCACCCTTCGCCCCCTCGGCCAGCAGCGGCGCCGCGCAGATCAGGAGCTTCGAACCGGAATCGCGCAGCACGTACTCGATCTCGCCGGCCTTGAGCAGGGCGTGGATAGGAACGACGACCGCGCCGAGCGCGAGGACGCCGTAGTACGCGCGCGGGAAGTCCGGCACGTTCGGGATCATCAACGCGACCTTGTCGCCAGGGCCGACGCCGAGATCGCGCAGTGCGCCCGCGTAGCTGCGGGTCTGGTCCCAGAGGTCGCCGTAGGCGATCTCCTGGCCGTTGAAGATCAACGCCACGTTGTCGGGCATCCGGTGCGCGGTCTCGGCCAGGATGCTGGCGACGGACATGGTGGCGTAGCCGTGAGGCATGGGGGGCTCCTTCGTCGACGTTGACGACCCGTTCGGGTTGAGGGAAACGTACGTCACGGTGCGTGCGCTCCGCAACGCCCCCGTCCGCGTCAGAACCGGCGTCAGGCGCCGAGGATGGAGCGGAGGGTGGCGGTGTAGTCCTCGAAGGCGCGACGGCCGGCGGTGGTGAGTGCGAGGTAGGTGACGGGCACGCGCCCGCGATGGGCCTTCTCGACCTCCACGTACCCGGCGTCTTCCAGCTTGCGGAGGTGGGTGGCGAGGTTGCCCGCGGTGAGGTCGAGCAGCTCCTGCAACCGGGGAAACGACATGCTGCCGCCGTCCGGGACGGTCGCCAGGGTGGCGGTGATCTTGAGTCGGGCCGCCGCGTGGATGACCGGGTCGAGCTCGTCCACGCGGGTCACCGCCGCGACTGCGGTGCGCGCAGCGTGCCGAGGGTGATCACCGCGCCGGCGCCGAAGACGACCCCGCCCGCGATCGCCATGAGCAGGAGGTTCGGCCCGAGGCCGAGGAACGGCGCGACCGAGCCCACCACGAGGAGGGCGAGCCCCAGCGCGAGCTGCAGCCGGTCGCCCCAGATCGCGGCGCCCGCGAGGTAGAGCGTGCCGCACATCAGCGCGTAGGCGCTCGGGAAGTAGACGCCGGCGAGCTCCCCCGGCATCCCCTGTGCGATCAGTCCGATGCCCACGAGCGCGAACGCGACGGAGCACACCGACCAGGAGATGCCGTCGACGGTGCCCGCGAACTGGGACTCCCCGCGCACCCCGCGCCCGATCCGCGAGCCGATGACGGCGGAGGCCACGATCGACCCGACGATGAGCACGCCGAAGACGATGCCGGCGGCCGTCGGCGCGAAGACGCCGAGCTGGGCGAGGTAGAGGGCGAGGAACCCGATCAGCCAGGCCACCGCCCAGACGGTGTAGAGCCAGACGACGGGGAGGCGGTGCCCACGGTCGACGCGGCGCTGCTGACCGTCGATCAGGTCGAGCATCTCCCGGGCGTCTCCGGACATGTTCTCGTTCATGCTGACTTTGTAACACAAAGTACTCTGCACGCGCAAGAGATTTGCGGAACACGAAACGGATAGACTGGAGGGCTCATGTCCACTTCGGTCGCCCTCCCCCGCATCGCCTTCCCTCCCGAGCTGCCCGTCAGCCAGAAGCGCGACGAGATCGCGCGCGCCATCCGCGAGAACCAGGTCGTGATCGTCGCCGGCGAGACCGGCTCGGGCAAGACGACCCAGCTGCCGAAGATCTGCCTCGAACTCGGCCGCGAGAGCATCGGGCACACCCAGCCGCGGCGGCTCGCGGCCCGCACGATCGCCGAGCGCATCGCCGAGGAGCTCGGCCAGAACGTCGGCGACCTGGTCGGCTACCAGGTGCGCTTCACCGACCGCGTGTCGAAGGCGACCCGGATCAAGCTGATGACCGACGGCATCCTGCTCAACGAGATCCACCGTGACCGACTGCTGCGCAAGTACGACACGATCATCATCGACGAGGCGCACGAGCGCAGCCTCAACATCGACTTCCTCCTCGGCTACCTCCGCGAGCTGCTGCCGAAGCGGCCCGACCTCAAGCTGATCATCACCTCCGCCACCATCGACCCGCAGAGCTTCGCCGCGCATTTCGCCGCCGCCGACGGCACCCCCGCTCCGATCGTGGAGGTCTCCGGCCGCACGTTCCCTGTCGAGATCCGCTACCGGCCGCTCGTCGCCGAGGCGATGGAGGCCGACGACGACGATGAACCGGATCCGGTTCCGTCGGCCGACCGCGACTACCTCCAGGGCATCAACGACGCGCTCGACGAGCTCGCCAGGGAGGCAGCGGGCGACGTGCTCGTGTTCCTCTCGGGCGAGACCGAGATCCGCGACGCCGCCGACGCCATCCGCGGCCGCAGCCTCCCCGGCACCGAAGTGCTGCCGCTCTACGGCCGGCTCTCGTCGGCGGAGCAGCACCGCGTCTTCCAGCCATCCTCGATGCCGGGGGTCCGCCGACGCGTCGTCCTCGCCACCAACGTGGCCGAGACCAGCCTGACGGTGCCGGGCATCAAGTACGTGGTCGACGCGGGCACCGCCCGCATCAGCCGCTACTCGACGCGCGCCAAGGTGCAGCGCCTCCCGATCGAGGCGATCTCGCAGGCCAGCGCCAACCAGCGATCCGGCCGGTCCGGACGCACCAGCGACGGGATCGCGATCCGGCTCTACTCGCAGGAGGACTACGAGAAGCGCCCCGAGTACACCGAGCCGGAGATCCTGCGCACCAACCTCGCCGCGGTCATCCTGCAGATGATCTCGCTCGGCCTCGGCGACATCGCCGCGTTCCCGTTCCTGACACCTCCGGATTCGCGCGGCATCAAAGACGGGCTCGACCTGCTCGCGGAGCTCGGCGCCATCACCACGAAGAACGGCGAGAACGCGCTCACGAAGGTGGGGAGGTCGCTCGCCCAGCTGCCGATCGACCCGCGGTTCGCGCGCATGGTCGTCGAGTCCAAGCGGCACAACACCTCCCGGGAGGTCATGGCGATCGTCGCCGGCCTCACGATCCAGGACGTTCGCGAGCGGCCCGTCGAGAAGCGCGGCAGCGCCGACGAGAAGCACGCCCGCTTCGTCGATCCCACCAGCGACTTCCTCACGCTGCTCAACCTCTGGAACTACCTGGAGGAGCAGCAGAAGGAGCTGTCCTCCAGCGCGTTCCGGCGGCTGTGCAAGGCCGAGTACCTCAACTTCCTGCGCGTGCGCGAGTGGCAGGACGTCTACCGGCAGCTGCGCCAGCTCGCCCGGCCGCTCGAGCTCACCCTCGCCGAGCCGTCGATCAACCCCGACGGCATCCACCGGTCGCTGCTGGCGGGCCTGCTCTCGCACATCGGGCTCAAAGACCTCCGCGAAAGCGGCAACAAGGGCTCCGCACGCGGCCAGCGGCAGTCCGAGTACCTCGGTGCCCGCCAGACCCGGTTCGTGATCTTCCCGGGGTCGGCACTGGCCAAGAAGCAGCCGAACGCGATCATGTCCGCCGAGCTCGTGGAGACCTCCCGGCTCTTCGCCCGGATGAACGCGACCATCGACCCGGCCTGGGCCGAGCCGATCGCCGGCGACCTCTGCAAGCGGCAGTACAGCGAGCCGCACTGGGAGAAGAGCCAGGGCGCGGTCGTCGCGTACGAGCGGGTCACGCTGTACGGCGTCCCGATCATCCCACGGCGGCGCGTGCAGTACGCGCGCATCGACGCCGAGCTGTCGCGCGAGCTGTTCATCCGCCACGCACTCGTCGACGGCGAGTGGGACTCGCGGCAGGCGTTCGACCGCGCCAACCGCAAACTGCTCGCCGAGCTGCGCGAGCTGGAGGAGCGCACGCGCCGCCGTGACATCCTCAACGACGACGAGGCCGTTTTCGAGTTCTACGATGCCCGTATCCCGGCCGACGTGGTCTCGACGCGGTCGTTCGAGGGCTGGTGGAAGAAGGCGCGGAACGAGACGCCCGACCTTCTGACGATGACCCCGGAGGCGCTGCTCGAAGACGACGCGGCCGGGATCGACGAGGAGGCCTTCCCGCCGGTGTGGCGGCAAGGCGACCAGAGACTCACGCTGCGCTACCGCTTCGAGCCGGGCGCTGAGGACGACGGAGTGACCGTGCAGGTGCCGCTCGCCCTGCTGGCCGGGCTCGTGCCCGACGGCTTCGACTGGCAGGTGCCGGGGCTCCGCCAGGAGCTGGTCACTGCGATGATCAAGTCGCTGCCCAAGGCGATCCGCCGCCAGGTCGTGCCCGCCGCCGACTGGGCCAAGCGCCTGCTCGGCGAGCTGGCGGGAGCTGCCGGCATGGAGGCCCACGACGGCCGCAAGCCGGCGGCCTCCCTCGCCGACACCCTGGCGGCGACCATCTCGCGGCAGACGGGATCCCGGGTCACCGGCGCGGACTTCGACCTCGACCGGCTCCCGGCCCACCTGCGGCCGACGTTCCAGGTAATCGGCGAGCGCGGGCGTCCGCTCGCGAGCGGCAAAGACCTCGCCGCCCTGCAGGAGCGGCTGCGTTCGCGCGCCCGCGACTCGGTCGCCCGCGTCGCGGAGGCGCGCATGCCCGACGCCATCGAGCGATCCGGGCTCACCACCTGGGACCTCGACGAGCTGCCCCGTCACCTCGACACGACCCAGAGGGGCCCGAACGGCACGACCAACACCATCCGGGCCTACCCGGCGCTCGTCGACGACGGCGCGAGCGTCAGCGTCCGGCTGATGTCGACGCCCGCCGAGCAGGCGCGCGCCCTGCCGGGCGGGGTCAGGAGGCTGCTGCTGGCGAGCGTCCCCTCTCCGGTCGCGTACGTGCAGCAGCACCTCACCGCCAACGAGAAGCTGACACTCGCGGCCAGCCCGTATCCGAACACCAAGGCGCTGTTCGACGACTGCCTGCTCGCCGTCGTGGACTCGGTGCTCTATCGGATGAAGCCCGACGGCCAGCTGTTCATGAGGGCGGAGTTCGAGGCGGTCCGCGACCGGGTGTCCGGCGTCGTCATGGACTCGATGTTCGAGACGGTCGCGCTGGTCACGCGCATCCTCACGGCAGCGCGGGCGGCGGAGAAGGCGATCGGCGGCACGACCTCGCTCGTGTACCTCCCCTCGCTGAACGACGCCAAGACCCAGCTGGCCGGCCTGGTCTGGGCTGATAAAAGCGGAGGGCCGGGTTTCGTGTCGGCCACAGGCCTGGAGCAGCTCAAGCACCTCCCCCGCTACCTGAACGGCATCACGCAGCGCATGCAGGCGCTGCCGACGAACCCCGGCCGCGACCGCGCCTGGCAGACCCAGGTCGAGACCGCGACCGCGCTCTACGCGGAGGCCGGCGGCCGGATTCCGCCGGCGCCGCACACCCCGGAGAACCTCGTGCACGCGCGCTGGATGCTGGAGGAGTTCCGCGTCTCGCTCTTCGCGCAGTCGCTCGGAACGGCCGAGACGGTGTCGATCCAGCGCATCCGCAAGGTGCTCGGCGGCTAGGTCGCGGCACGGCTAGGTCTCGCGGCGGCTAGACCGGGAGGTGGAAGCCTCCGTTGGAGTGGAGGAGCTGGCCGTTCACCCAGCCGCCGGACACCGACAGCAGGAACGCGACCAGGTCCGCGGTGTCCTGCGGGCGGCCGAGGCGGCCGAGCGCGGTCTCGGCGGCGAGCGCTTCGGCGAGGTCGGGCGTCATCCACCCGGTGTCGATCGGCCCCGGATTGACGAGGTTCGCGGTGATCCCGAGGTGCGCGAGCTCGACGGCCGCCGCGATGACGATACGGTCGAGCGCTCCCTTGCTGGCACCGTACGGGAGGTTGTGGGCGGTGTGATCGCTCGTCAGCGCGACGATGCGGCCCATCGCCGGAGCGCCGCCGACCTCCGACGACACTGCCGACGGCTGCGCGTACTGCTCGGCGAACGCCTTGATCAGCAGCCACGTGCCGCGCGAGTTCACGGCGAAGTGCGCGTCGAACGCCTCCACGCTCGTATCGAGCACGCCGCTGTCGACGGAGTGGGCGTGGCTCGCCACGAGCGCCTGGATCGGCCCGAGGCCCGCGCGCACGCGTTCGACGGCGAGCCGGGGCGACTCCGGATGCGAGAGGTCGACGGCCACCGGCAGGGCACGCGCGCCGAGCGCCCGCAGCTCGTCGGCGAAGGCGTCGTGGGCGCGCTCCTGCGCTCCCCACGGCATGGAGGCGTCGTAGTCGTCCCAGAAGGCGAACGCGACGTCCCAGCCCAGGGAGGCCTGATTGCGGGCGATCGCCGCCCCGATCGAGTTCGGGCGGCTGGCGCCCGTGATGAAGACGACGGGGCGGGAGGAGCGGGCGTCGTTGTCCATCCGACGATTCTGCCAGAGGGCGACGACGTGGCGGGACGACGCCCGCTCCGATGACTGATGCGGTGCTACAGCACCTTCGACAGGAAGGCCTGCGTGCGCTGGTGCTGCGGGTTCGCGAGCACCTCACGCGGGTCGCCCGCCTCGACGACCACGCCGCCGTCCATGAAGACCAGCTCGTCCGCGACCTCGCGGGCGAAGCCCATCTCGTGGGTCACGACCACCATCGTCATGCCGGAGGCCGCGAGGCCCTTCATCACGTCGAGCACCTCGCCGACCAGCTCGGGGTCGAGTGCGGAGGTCGGCTCGTCGAACAGCATCAGCTTCGGATCCATCGCGAGCGCACGGGCGATCGCCACGCGCTGCTGCTGGCCGCCGGAGAGCTGCGCCGGGTAGTGGTCGCCCTTCTCCGCCAGCCCCACGCGGGCGAGCAGCTCGTTGCCGCGTTCGACCGCGCGAGCCTTCGGGAGGCCCTTCACCCGGATCGGCGCCTCGATGATGTTCTCGAGCGCCGTCATGTGCGGGAACAGGTTGAACCGCTGGAACACCATGCCGATGTCCTGTCGCTGGCGTGCGGCCTCCTTGGGCTTCAGCTCGTACAGCTTGTCGCCGTGCTGGCGGTAACCGACCACCTGGCCGTCGACGGACAGCCGGCCGGCGTCCACGCGCTCCAGGTGGTTGATGCAGCGGAGGAAGGTGGACTTGCCGGAGCCCGACGGCCCGATGATGCAGAGCACCTCTCCCGGCCGCACCGACAGCGAGATCGACTTGAGCACCTCGTTGGAGCCGAAGCTCTTCGAGACGCCCTCGGCGAGGACCATCGGCGTGACACCGGCCCTCGAAGTTGCGTCGGTCATCCCTTGCCTCCCAGGTCGTTGCCGTCGGGTGCGCCGGCCGCCGGCAGCGCGCCCGTGGCAAGCGCCGGCTCCTTGTTGTCGGGTCGCCGCATGTTGACGCCGCGCGAGAACCGCTTCTCGAGGAAGTACTGGCCGATCATCAGGATGGAGGTGAACAGCAGGTACCAGAGCGAGGCGACGATCAGCAGCGGGATCGGCGTGTAGGTGACCGCGGAGATGTCGCGGGCGACACCGTAGAGGTCGGTGGTCAGCGGGATGGCCGCGACGAGCGAGGTGGTCTTCAGCATCGAGATGACCTCGTTGCCCGTCGGCGGGATGATCACACGCATGGCCTGCGGGATGACGATGCGGGTCATCGTCTGCCACCACGACATGCCGAGAGCGGTCGCCGCCTCCTCCTGCCCGGAGTCGACCGAGAGCAGGCCGGCGCGCACGATCTCGGCCATGTACGCGGCTTCGTTGAGCGCCAGGCCGATGATCGCGATGATGAACGCGTTCTGCATGAAGCCCAGGTCGAGCGTCAGACCGAAGTCGGTCCACGGCACACCGAGGAAGACGTGCGGGTAGATCAGCGAGAACAGTCCCCAGAACACCAGCTGCACGTACACAGGGGTGCCGCGGAAGATCCAGAGGTAGAGCCAGGCCACCGATTTGACGACCGGGTTCGGCGACAGCCGCATCACGGCCAGGATCAGACCGAGGATGACGCCGATGATCATCGAGTAGATCGTCAACTGGAGGGTCACGAGCGCAGCAGCACTGATGCGCTTGTCGAAGACGTACTTGCCGACGTACTGCCAGCCGTAGGCCGATCGCTGGGAGGCGTCGATGACGAACCAGACGACCAGCAGGATGAGGACGATCGCTATGACGATGCGCCAGGGGTGACGCAGCTTGACCGCTTTGATCGGCTCGGACGGCGGGGCGCCGGCCGGCGACGGGACGGATCCCGTCGCCGGACCGGCCGGGTTGCCCTGCGACATCAGGTCAGCCCTTCGAGGCCGCGTTGATGTCCGCGGTGGTGACGCTGCCGTCGGCCACGCCCCACTTGTCGAGGATCTTCTTGTAGGTGCCGTCGTCGATGAGCGCCTGGATGGTCTTCTGGAGCACCGGGGTCAGGTCGGAGTTCTTGGCGACCGGGATGCCGTAGGGCGCGACGTCGAACGTCTTGCCGGCCTCCTGAAGCTTGCCGTTGGACTTCGAGATCGCGTAAAGCGTGACGGGCGAGTCGGCGCTCAGGGCGTCGGCCTTGCCGAGGATGACCGCGTTGGTCGCGTCGTCCTGGTTGTCGTAGCGCAGCGCCTGGATGGCCGGCTTGCCGGCGTCGGTGCAGGCCTTCGACTTGGCGGGGACCTCGTCGGTGTCCTCGTAGGTCGTGGACTGGACGGCGACCTTCATGCCGCAGGCGTTGTCGGGGACGACGGTCTTGCCCTTGGCGGAGGCCCAGAGGATGCCGGCGTTGTAGTAGTTGACGAAGTCGACCTGCTTCTCGCGCTCGACCGTGTCGGTGAAGGACGACATTCCGAAGTCGTCCTTTCCGCCGGTGACGCTCGGGATGATGTTGTCGAACTTGGCGATCGCGTAGTTGATCTTCAGGCCGAGCTTCGCGCCGATGGCGTTGGTGAAGTCGACCTCCCAGCCGACGGGGTTGCCGTTGTCGTCCTTGTACTCGTTCGGCGGGTACGTGTCGTCCATGCCGACGTTGAGGGTACCGGCCGACTTGATCTTGGAGGGCACGCTGTTCGCCAGGGTGGCGTCCTTCTTCACGTCGAACGCGGCGCTCGACGCTGAGCCGCTCGACGAGGGGGTGGAGTTGTCGACACAACCGGAGAGCGCGAGCGCTGCAACGGCGGCGAGGGCGGCCACGGGGACCACGGATCGGATGCGCATGATGGTAGTTGTCCTTCTTCCTGGTGCAAGGTGTGCAGGAGGGGTAAGGGGAGAATACCCTAGGCCCGATGCAATACACGCATACTAAATCACGCGCGAAACGCCAGTTTTCCTGCAAGTTTCGCAGAGATTTCGTCTTTCTTTGCGCGGAATCCGTCGTCTGCGACGCTGGATGACATCGATTGCACGCGGCGCGACGCGCCGCGCTAGGGTCGGGTCGTGACCCAACCGCAATCCGGTCTGGCCGAATCGGCCCGCGTGGTCGTCACGCGCCCCGACGATCCGCTGGCCGAACCCCTCGTCGAGGAGCTCTCGCGCGAGTACGACGAGCGGTACGGGCTCAACGATGGCATCCCCTCGTCGGCCGAGCTGTCGCGCTACCCGGCCGAGCGGTTCACGGCCGAGGAGGGCGGCACCTTCCTGCTCCTCGTGGACGAGTCGGGCGCGCCCGTCGCCGGCGGGGCCTTCATGCGGGAGGACGACGCGACGGTCGAGGTCAAGCGGGTCTGGACCCATTCCGGCCACCGCCGCCAGGGGCTCGCGAGACGCGTGATGGCCGAGCTGGAGGCCGAGGCGGCCCGCCGCGGCATCAGCACGGTCGTGCTCACGACCGGCGCGCGTCAGCCGGAGGCCGTCGCGCTGTACATCTCGCTCGGCTACTCGCCGCTGTTCGACCTCGACGACGACTGGGAGCGCGTCTCCTACCTGGGGTTCCGTAAAGACCTCTGATACCCGTGTGCTACTGTCCTGAAGCCGGTCATCACCGGCTTCAGGGAAGACGCCTCGTTGACCGTTGGATCGCCGTTCGATCCGGCCACGATCCCGTCGCCTCCTCTGTATCGATCAGAGGAGCTGCACATGCCCGAGTCCCCACGCGCCGTCATCTACTGCGAAGGGCTGTTCGGCGAGCCGGACGGCAAGACCGCGAACGGCCTGGTGCGCTCCTCGGAGAGATACGACATCGTCGCCGTCATCGACAGCACCCGGGCCGGCCAGGACGCCGGCGCATTGCTCGACGGTGTCGCCAACGCCGTCCCCGTGCTCGCGAACCTGGCCGAGGTGATCGACCACCTCCCCTCCGCGCCCGACACGCTCATCGTCGGGATGGCTCCGGCCAGCGGCATGCTCTCCCCCGCCGACCGGCTCGTCCTGCTCGACGGCATCTCCCGAGGGCTGGACATCGTGAACGGCCTGCACGAGTTCCTCGGCGACGACCCCGAGTTCGCCGCCGCCGCAGTGATCGCCGGTGCCACCATCACGGACGTGCGCCGCTCGAAGCCCACAAAGGACCTCCGCTTGTTCACGGGCCGGATCGCGGAGGTCACCTGCCCGCGCATCGCGGTGCTCGGCACCGACGGTGCCATCGGCAAGCGCACCACCACGACCCTCCTGGTCCAGGCGCTCAACGCCCGCGGAGTGCGAGCCGTCATGGTCGGCACCGGGCAGACGGCACTGATCCAGGGCGCCCGCTACGGCGTGGCGCTGGACGCGACCGTGCCGCAGTTCTGCTCGGGCGAGGTCGAGGGCCAGGTGCTCGACGCCTTCGACAACGAGAGCCCCGACGTCATCGTCGTCGAAGGCCAGGGCGCACTGAGCCACCCCGCGTACCTGACCTCGGCCTACATCCTGCGCGGCAGCCGGCCGGAGGCCGTCATCGTGCAGCACGCCCCCGCTCGAACGGTCCTGGACGACTACCCCGCGATCCCGATGCCGTCCGTCGCGAGCGAGATCGCCTTGATCGAGGCTTTCGCCGAGACCCGGGTCATCGGCGTGACGGTCAACCACGAGAACCTGTCCGACAGCCAGCTCGGCGACGCGATCGATCAGCTCGAGCTCGACCTCGGGATCCCGGCTACCGACCCGCTGACCCGGAGCATCGACGAGCTGGTCGCGATGGTGCTGCTCGCGTTCCCCGCCCTCGCGGCGATCGCAGTTCCGCTCGCCGCCGCGAGCTGACCTCTCGGCGCCGATTCGTGACGAAAGCCGCGATTCGTGGCACGAATGCCGATATTCGTCACGAAAGTCGCGCGAGGAGGCTGGCCGCCTCCTTGACGAGGGCGTCGGCCGAGTGGCCGTCGACGTCGTCGAACACCTCGGCGAGCGCCGCGGCCAGCCGGCCGGTGCCCGCGCCGGTCGGGCGCGACTCGAGCACGCGGAGCAGGTCCACCGCGTGCAGCGTCTCGATCGCGATGACCTCCGAGGTCAGGGCGAGCGATCGCTGCAGGAGGCGCAGGGCGAGCGGCGCGTAGGTCGCGTGATCCTCCACCCCTGAGAGCGTCGAGCTGCCCAGCGTCGCCGGCGCCGCCAGCTGACGCACCTCGGCGACCGCGTCGGCGGCCGCATAGAGAAGGAGTCCGGGGACCCGGGTGCGACCTTCCCTGCGTGCGGAGGCGAGCGCGAGCGAGAGGGCGGCGGTGCGACGCTCCGAGGCCTCGGCCACGTGCGCCAGCGCCAGGCGCAGGTTCTCCAGTGCGAGTGCCAGCGGCAGCGCTTGGAAGTTGCCGCCCGAGACGAGCCGGCCGCTCGGGAGGTCGACGACCGGGTTCTCCGAGCGTGCGGCGAGCTCGACCTCCAGCTCGGTGCGCAGTCGGGCGACCGCCTCGCGGAGCGCGCCGTGCAGCTGCGGCGCCGTGCGGAACGCCAGCGGGTCCTGCACGCTCACGACACGGTCGGGAGAGTGGAGGCCGCTGCCGTCGAGGGCCGAGCGGATCGCCCGGGCCGACGCCGCCTGCCCCGCGCCGCCGCGGGCCTCCGCCACCGCGGGCGAGTACGGGCTCAGGTTGCCGGCCGGGCCCGCCGCGCCGACGGCCTCCAGCGACAGCGCCACGACGAGGTCGGCGGCTTCTGCGAGCCGCCGGGCTTCGACCTCGGCCAGCGAGCCGACCCCGATGCTCAGCGCGTTGGCGCTCAACGCGGCAAGGGCTTCGTGCGGAGCGAGTTCGATCGGCTCCAGTCCGGCATCGGCGAGCGCCTGCGCGGCAGGAGCGTCCGCACCATCGCGCAGCACGACCCCGGTGCCGATCACGACGGCGGCGACCTCCGCGAGCGCGGTCAGGTCGGCCGCGCCGACGGAGCCCCGCCCGGGGATCCACGGGGTCACGCCCGCGTTGAGCAGCGCCGCGTAGGCGTCGGCGAGCGCGGGCCGCACGCCCGCGCCGCCTCGGGTGAAGCCGGCGAGCCGGGTCGCGACGACCGCGCGGGCCTCCACCTCGGTCAGGGGTTCGCCGATGCCGCCGCGGTGGTTCGCGATCGTGCGGCGCTGGAACGCCGAGAACTCCGCCGCATCGACGGCGTCGTCGCGCCCCGCGCCCAGGCGGCGGTTGAGTCCGTAGACCGGCTCCCCCGACTCGATCGCGCGCTCGACGACCGCACGGGAGGCGGCGATCCGGTCGCGCGCGGCGGCGTCGAGCACGACCGGCGCACCCTGCGCGATCGCGACGATGTCGGAGACGGTCGGAGGCTGGTCGCCGAAATGGACGTCGCCGCTCGGCCCGGTCATGACGTCAGAAGTCCGCGAGGTTGCGGCGGAGGCCGCCGTCGCCGAGCTCCGAGCGCAGCAGGCCGCGTCGACGCAGGGCCGGTACCAGCCGGTCGAGCGTGCGGTGCACGTTCGCGGGATGCACCTGCCCGGTGAACAGGAACCCGTCGCCGCCGACGGCCTCCCCCAGCTCGCCCAGATGGTCGGCGACCTCGTCGGCGGTGCCGATGATCGCCAGGCCGTCCTTCTTGGCGCGCGTCTGCAGGATCTCCCGCAGCGTCGACCCCGCCGGGGCGGACGACACGAAGTTGTCGAGGGTGCCGCGGTTGCTGTTCGTGGTGATCTCCGGAAGCGGGGCGTCCAGGTCGAACGTCTTGAAGTCGACACCGGTCAGGTAGCTGATCGACTGCAGCTGCTCGTCGATGGCCGCCTGCGTCAGCTCGGCGCGCTCCGCGCGGACGCTCGCGGTCTCCGCGGCGTTCGCGGTCACGATCGGCTGCACCACGAACAGCACCTTGACCGCATCGGCCGGCCGGCCGTTCTCGACGGCGACGGCGCGGATGCTGTCGCGGTACTCGCGCATCCGCTCCGGGGTGGAGGCCAGTGCGAGCACGACATCCGAGTTCTTCCCTGCGAAATCGCGGCCTCGACCCGAAGCGCCCGCCTGCACCATCACCGGCTCCTCGGCGGCGGGCGCCGTGTTCAGCGGCCCGCGCACGCTGAAGAAGCGGCCCTCGTGGTCGATCGTGTGCACTTTGCGGTAGTCGGCGAAGACGCCGCCCTCGACGTCCTCCACGATCGCGTCCGGCTCCCAGCTGCGCCAGAGCTTGCGGACGACCTCCACCCACTCGTCGGCCCGGTCGTAGCGGAGGTCATGCTCGACCTGCTTGTCGAGGCCGTAGTTCTGAGCGGCGAGGTCGGAGCCGCTCGTCACCACGTTGAAGCCGAGGCGACCTCCGGCGAAGTGCTGGAGGGTGCTGAGCAGGCGCGCGGCGGTGAACGGCTCGTAGAAGCTGGCGCTGAGCGTCGGCACGATGCCGAGCCGGCTGGTCGCCCCGAGCAGGTAGGGGACGAGCGGCAGCGGGTCGTGCTTCGGCACGAACCGCGCGGCGGCCAGGTTCACCTCGGCCGAGCCGCCGTAGGTGTCGGGTACAGCCACCCCGTCCTCGATGATGAAGAGGTCGAAGCCTGCGCCCTCGAACGTGCGCGCGGCGTCCTGGTAGACGGGAGGCTGCCTCCAGTCGTAGCCGATGCCGTAGGTGGGGTCGCCCCAGCCCTGGACGCCGAAGCCCGCGCCGAGGAACCAGCCGAAATGTAGGAGTGCCATGGAGTCTCTCTGCTGCGCGCGTCAGTCGACGCCGACGCCGGCGGCGGTCAGCCAGTCGGTGTCGTACGCCTTGGTCAGGTAGTTCGTGCCGCCGTCGGGCGCGATCGCCACGACGATCGAGCCCGGACGCGCTTCGCGGGCCACCCGCAGCGCCGCGGCGACGGCGAGCGCCGACGACGGGCCCAGCAGGAGGGCCTCTTCGGCGGCGAGCCGGCGGAGCGTTCGATACACGACTCCATCCTCGACGGTGTGGACCTCGTCCACCACCTCGGGATCGAAGGTGTCCGGCCAGAAGTCGCGCGGCCACGCGGTGCCGACGCCGTCGACGAGGATGCGACCGGCCGCGCCGCCGCCGTAGGTCGAGCCGGCGGGATTCGCGCCGTGCACCCGGACGGCTCCGCCGCTGACCTCCTTCAGGTAGCGGCCGGTGCCGCTCACGGTGCCGCCGGTGCCGAAGGACGCGACGAAGTGCGTCACCCGGCCGGCCGTCTGCCGCCAGATCTCCGGCCCGGTGCCGCGGTAGTGCGCCTCCGGGTTCGCGGCGTTCGCGAACTGCGCAGGGCGCCACGAGCCGGGGGTCTCCGCGGCGATGCGGTCGGCGACCGCACGCGGGTTGGCGGAATCGTCGGGGCCGGCCTCCCAGTCGGCCTCCACCAGGCGCGCGCCGTAGGCCGCCAGCACCTTGCGCTTCTCGTCGGAGATGTCGCTGGCGTGCACGATGACGACCGGATGGCCGGTGAGCCGGCCGATGAGGGCCAGGCCGATGCCGGTATTGCCGCTGGTCGCCTCCACGATCGTGCCGCCGGGGGTGAGTGCGCCCGCCGCCTCGGCCGTACGAATCATGTTGAGCGCGATGCGGTCCTTCGACGAGCCTCCCGGGTTGCGGCCCTCGAGCTTCACCAGCACGCGGGCCTCGAGACCGGCCGGGAGGGAGTGCAGCTCGACCACCGGGGTGTTGCCGATCAGCGCCGCCGCCGAGTCGCACACCTCGCCCAGCGGGAGGTTCCCGGGGGCGGAGGAGGGGATCAGGTCGAGCGCGGTCATGCAGGAACGATAGACGCGTGCGCGCGGAAGCGCACGGGCTGTGTCGACGTGTTACACCGCGGGGAGCTCGGCCTGCGGTGAACGATCACTCGGCCCCGACCGCCACGGGCCGGGCAGGATCGTTCGACCACGCCGAGAACGAGCCCGGGTACAGCGCGGGAATCGGCAGGCCGGCGGCCTCCATCGCCAGAGCGGCGTGCGCCGCGGTGACACCGGAGCCGCAATAGACGCCAGTGCGCGTGTCCGGGCCGACGCCGAGCGCGGCGAAGTGTTCGGCGAGCCGTTCGCCCGACAGCAGGCGACCGTCCGGACCGATCGTGTCGGCCGTGGGCGCGCTCACGGCGCCGGGGATGTGGCCGGCGCGCGGATCGACGGGCTCGACCTCCCCGCGGAATCGCTCGCCGGCCCGCGCGTCCAACAGCACGCCGTGAGCGGCCACGGCGGCGGCCGAGTCAGCGTCGAGGACAGGCAGCTGACCGTACTCGAGGTGGACGGATCCCGGCGCGACGACCGTCAGGCCGGTCTCCACCGAGCCGCCTGCGGCGATCCAGGCGGCCAGGCCGCCATCGAGGACACGCACGTCTTCGAAGCCGGCGTGCCGCAGCAACCACCAGGCCCGCGCGGCGGAGGTGCCGGAGACATCGTCGTAGACGACGACGGTGTCGCCGTCGTCGAGCCCCCAACCGCGAGCAGCGGTCTGGAGGTCGTCGATCGGCGGCAGCGGATGGCGCCCATCGGTCGGGACGCCGTGACCGGCGAGCTCGGTGTCCAGATCGACGTATACCGCCGACGGAATGTGGCCCTTCGCGAACTCTTCGGCACCGGGCGGTCCGCCCAGCCTCCAGCGCACATCGAGCACCCGCAACGACGACCGCCGCCGGCCGGCGCGGCTCCAGAGGGAATCGGATCCCAGAGCAACGTCCAGCGCGGCGGCGGTGATCAGCGGAGATTTCCGCATCGTCATATCAGTGACCGCTCGACGCCTTCGCGTTCGACTCGTACGACGTGTTGGTCGACTCGAAGAAGTTGACCAGCTCGAGCGTGTCGTTGGCGGTCGCCATCCACTTGGCCGGGTTGGAGACCTTGTACTCGGCCTCGAAGCCCAGCTCCTCCAGACGGCGGTCGGCCAGGTACTTGACGTACTGGTTGATGTAGTTCGCGTTGAGGCCCAGGATGCCGCCGGGCAGGAGGTCGCGGTTGTACTGCTCCTCCATCTCCACGGCGTCCAGGATCATCTGGCGGATCTCGTTCGCGAACTCCGGCGTCTGCAGGTCGGGGTTCTCCTCCAGCACCGTGAGGATCAGGTTGATGCCGAACTTGAGGTGCAGCGACTCGTCGCGCACCACCCAGTCGATCAGCGAGCCGAAGTTGCGCAGCAGGTTGCGCTGACGGAACGACAGCGCCACCATGAAGCCCGAGTAGAACCAGATCCCCTCGAGGATGACGTTGTACGCCACCAGGTTGCGGATGAAGTCCTGCTTGCCCTCGGTCGTCGTGATGTCGAGGGCCTGCTCGGTCATCCGCTTGATGAAGCGGACCTCGAACTCCTCTTTGCGCGCCATCGACGGGATGTCGACATGGGAGTTGTACGCCTGCCCGCGGTCGATCGGGAACGTCTCGAGGACGTACTCGAACGACATGCAGTGGTTCGCCTCCTCCCACATCTGCTTGGCGAGGTAGAGGTGCGCCTCGGCCGCGTTGATGTAGGGGTACACCCCGAATGCAAGCGCCTTGTTCACCAGGAGCTCGTTCGGGTTGAAGTAGCTCATCAGGAAGGTGACCGCGTGACGCTCCTCGTCGGTCATCTTCTTGAAGTCCGCGATGTCTTCACCGAGCTGGATCTCGTTGGGGAACCACGTGTTCGCGACGGCCTGGTCGTAGAGGTCCATCGCCCACTGGTACTTCACCGGCTTGAGCAGAAGGCCCTCTTCGATTCCTGTTCCCAGGATGCCCATCTGTGTGTCTCTTCTCTGTCGTCTACGGCTGCGGGCTTACGGGCTTACTGGCAGGACTCGCACTGCAGGTCGTCCATCGGGTCGACCGGCACGTAGTACTCCTCGATCTTGGTGCTGTTCACTTGCTCTCACCGCCAGCCGGGGTGTTGGAGGTGAGGCCGCCGAAGCCGAACCCTCGGCGAGCGGGAGCGGTCGCCGGGGCGGTCTCGGTGACAGCAGGGGCCGCGGCCGGAGCGCCGGCGCCGACCGTGGCGAAGCCCTTGCGGCCTCCCGAGATCTCCTCCGCCTTGTTGACCTTGACGGTGGACTGCTCGGCCTGGTGACGCGGCTTCATGTGCAGGTAGTAGGTGGTCTTCACACCCTTCTCCCACGCGGCGTAGTAGATGTCCATCATGTCGCCGAGATCGCGCGTCTCGAGGTACATGTTGCGGCTGATCGCCTGGTCGATCCACTTCTGGGCGCGGGCCGCCACCTCGATGAAGGCGTACGGCGAGAGCTGGAAGCTCGTCTTGAACGTCGCCTTGACCTCGTCCGGGATCTCGGCGATGCCCTGGATGTCGCCCTGCGAGCGCAGGATCGACTCGCGGACGTCCTGCCAGATGCCGCGCTCCTGCAGCGTCTCGACCAGATTGCGGTTGACCTCGAGGAACTTGCCCGAGGAGGTCGACCGGCTGAAGATCTGCGAGAACTGCGGGTCGAAGCCCGGCGTGGTGCCGGCGACCAAGCCGATGGAGGCCGTCGGAGCGATGGCCATGAGGGTGGCGTTGCGCATGCCGCCCTTGACCTTCTCGCGCAGGCGGTCCCAGTCGAGGCGGATCGTGCGGTCGACCGTGATCGGGATGCCGCGGTCGGCCTCCGTCAGCGCGATCGAGTCGTAGGGCACCAGGCCCTTCGACCAGCGCGAGCCCTCGAAGTTCGGGTACGCGCCGCGCTCCTGCGCCAGGTCGGCGCTCTCGTCGATGGCCGCGTACGAGACGTGCTCCATGATCTCGTCGATCAGGGCGTAGGCCTCTTCGCTCTCGTAGCTGAAGCCGAGGCGCTCGACGATGTCGGTGAAGCCCATGACGCCGAGGCCGATCGCACGGTTCTGCTGGTTGGAGTAGTCGGCCTCGTCGACGCTGGAGACCGTGATGTCGATCAGGTTGTCCAGCTGACGCACGGCCTGACGGGCGCTTGCCTCGATGCGCTCCCAGTCCATCTTGCCGTCGATGAGGTGACGCGACAGGTTGATGGAGGCCAGGTTGCAGACCGAGACGTTGTCGCGGTCCTGCGGCAGCGTGATCTCGGTGCAGAGGTTGGAGAGGTGGATCGTGCCCGTGTTGTTGTTGAGGGCGCGGTTGTTGATCGTGTCCTTCCAGGTCAGCCACGGGTGGCTGGTGGTCTGGAGGCTCATCAGGATGTCCTTGAACTGCGACCGGGCGCTGATCTTCTTGAACATCTTGATGCGCCCGGCCTCGGCCTCGGCCACGTAGAACGCGTACCGCTCCGAGAACTCCTTGCCGTACAGCTCGTTGAGGTCGGCGACCTCCAGCGGGTCGAAGAGGAACCAGTCTTCGTCGTTCTGCACGCGCTTCATGAACTCGTCGCTGATCCACACCGCGGTGTTGGCGGTACGGGTGCGGCGGTAAGGGTCGCCGGAGTTCTGGCGGAGGTCGAGGAACTCCGGGAAGTCCATGTGCCAGTTCTCCATGTAGAAGCACAGCGCGCCGAACTTCTTGCCGCCGCGGCTCACCGCGCGCAGCACCGAGTCGATGGTGTGCATGAACGGGATCGGGCCGGTGGAGGTGGTGTTGTTGGAGCGGATTGGCGAGCCCTGGGCGCGCAGCTTGGTGACCGAGAGGCCGATGCCGCCGGTGCCCTTGGTGAGCCACATGACGTCGCGCACCGACTTGGCGATGTGCTCGATGTCGTCCTGCATCTCCATGACGAAGCAGTTGGAGAGCTGCGGGTACGCGGTTCCCGCGTTGACGAGCGTGGAGCCCGCGGCGAGGTACTCGAGCTTGGACATCTTGTCGTAGAACGCGATGGCGTGCTCGGTCGGGTTCGCCTCGTTGAGCGAGAGGCCCATCGCGATGCGCATCCAGAAGTACTGGGGGACCTCGAGCGAGTCGCCGTTGCGGGCCTTGATGCCGTAGCGGTTGTTGAGGGTGACGACGCCGATGTACTTGAGCAGCTCGTCGCGCGACGGGTCGAGGTAGCCCGCGAGGCGGTCGAGGTCGAAGAGGGAGGTGAAACGCGAGTCGAGAAGGGTCTCGGAGACGCCCCGCTCGATGTAGCCGCGGAAGTGGGAGGAGTGGAGCTCCACGAGCTCCTCGAATCCTTCGTAGTCGCCGAGGACGCGCTTGTAGATCGTCTTGAGGAGGAGGCGTGCGGCGACGGTGTCGAACGCGGGGTCGTCCTTGACGTTCTGCAGGGCGACCTGGATGACCGCCTCGTCGAGCTGCTGGGTCGTGATGCCGTCGAACAGGGTCAGTTCGAGCTCGCTCGCGATCTGCGTGACCCAGGTGATGTTCTCATCCAGGCCCGCGGCCGCGTTCTCGATGGCCAGATTGATCTTGTTGGCGTCGTACGGCTCCCGCTCGCCGTTCCGCTTCACAACAGTGATAGCCACTTTCTCTCCCTCTTCCCGTTTTCTGGGTTCACACAGTGCCGCTCGGGCGAGCGGCGAAGTCCGTCGCGACGGCCTCCGGCCCCCCGAGAATCGGCCGGACCCCCTGTCGCGTGAACCACTATATAGCCGGGTACCGACATTTCCATGCCCCCATATCTAGTGGGCGTGTCATCCACAGGTGTGAAAAAGTTATACACATTTCCACACCCCCTCGAACGGGTTTCACACCCCTTCCCCGGGCCGTTCCGACCGATAGAGTGGAAAGACTGTGAGCAGCTACTCGAGCCTTCTGAAGACGCCCGGCGTCGCGCGCATCATCGCTGCGCAGCTGACCGCCCGGTTCCCGTTCGGGATGCTCTCGCTGGCCTTCCTGCTGCACATCGAGCGCATCCACCACTCCTACGGAGCGGCCGGCCTGGTGCTCGGCGCGATGAGCATCGGCCAGGCCATCGCCGGTCCCATGACCAGTCGGCTGATGGGCGTGCTCGGCATGCGCACGGTGCTCTGGACGACGCTCGCGCTCTGCTCGATCGCGATCGCCGCGATCGGCGTGTTCGTGATGCCCATCCCCCTCACCATGGCGGTCGCGTTCTTCGCGGGTCTCAGCATGCCGCCCATCCAGCCCGCGGTGCGCACCATTTATCCGAAGATGGTGAACTCCCGTCAGCTCACCCCGCTGTTCTCGCTCGACGCCTCCGCGCAAGAGATCATCTGGATCGCCGGCCCGGTCGCGATCACGTTCGTCTCGACCCAGATCGGCACCGTCGAGGGCATCCTGATGTCGGTCGCGATCATGCTGCTCGGCGGGTTCTGGTTCATCTCCTCCCCCGAGGTCGGCCGCGTGCGCATCCCGCGCAGCAAGCGGAGGTTCGGCGTGGTGCTCGCGCGACCTCCCGTGCTGCTGGCGACGGTCGTCGGCTTCCTGCTCATCGGGTCGTGCGCCGCGGTGGAGGCCGGTGTCGTCGCCAACTTCGGCGAAGGCTCCCCGTTCGCCGGGATCGTCCTCGCCATCTGGTCGCTCGGCTCGCTCGTCGGCGGCCTCGCCTTCGGCCACGTGCCGATCGGGCCGTGGGCGACGGCGCGCCGCATGCTGATCGTCTTCGTCGGCGTCGTGATCTCCACGTTCATGCTGTGGTCGTGGTGGGGGCTGTCGCTCTCGCTCATCGTCGCCGGCCTCGGGATCGCGCCGGCGCTGGCGGTGCTGTTCGCGATCGTCTCGGCGAGCGTCAAATTCTCCGACACCGCGGAGGCCTACGGCTGGGTCGGCACGGGCCAGCTCATCGGCGCCGCACTCGGCTCCGCGCTCGCGGGCTTCCTGATCGACGCCAACGGTGCCGTCGGCGCGTTCTGGGTGGCCGGGGCCTTCGCGCTCGTCGGCTTCCTCGTGCCCGCGCTCGCATGGCGCGTCCACCCCGACCTCCGCGGCCGGGACGCCTCTCCCATCCCCGACACCGAGCCCGTCCCCGTCCAGCCCTCCTGAGCCGAGAAGTGAGTAGTCGCGGGAATCATCCACAGGATTCTCGCGATTAGTCACGTCTCAATCCGGGAGTGTGGATGACGGGGGTGGCCTAGGCACGGGTCGGGCAAGGTAGCGAGATGGGGAGACGAGCTGCAGCGCTACCGGCCGAGTTGAAGACGGGTCCGTTCCGAACACGAGACGCTCTAGACCGAGGTGTCACGGGTGGCAGGCTGCGGGCGAACGACCTCAGCACGCCGATCCGGGGCGTGCGCCTTCCGGGTCACGACGACGGTCTGGAGTCGCGGTGCCAGGCGTTCCTGCTCCACCGCGAGGAACGGATCGCCTTCAGCCACCTGACCGCAGCTGAACTACTCGGCGCGCCCCTTCCCGCTCACATCCGCGAGGATGCGCGGCTCCACGTCAGCGTCCCTGCCGGCGAGAGAGCGGTGCAGGCCAGGTCTGTCGCCGGACACACCCTGTCAGCGTGGAACACCATCTCGGTCCGTGGTCTTCCGCTGACGACTCCCGAGCAGACCTGGCTCGATCTCGCCGTGAGCCTCGATCGCGACGCACTCGTGGCTTTGGGAGACTGGCTGGTCAGCTATCGACATCCTCTGACCACACCCGAGGCGCTGGCCGAGATCGTGCGGTCGACGCCCGGCCGGCGAGGAATCATGAAAGCTCGGACTGCGCTCGCACTCATCCGCACGAGGTCCGAGTCCCCCGCCGAGACGCGGCTCCGATTGCTGATCGTGGACGCGGGACTGCCCGAACCCGCGCTGAACTACCTGATCCACCAGCGCGACGGAGGTTTCATCGCGCGCGTCGACATGGCCTATCCCGACCGGGGAGTCGTCCTCGAGTACGAAGGCGACGGGCACCGCGTCCAGCGTGACGTGTGGTTCCGCGATATCCGCCGGCGGGAGCAGCTCGAGGACCTGGGGTGGCGCGTCGTCCGTGTCACCGCCGCGGACATGCAATCCCCCACCGCGCTCCTCTCCCGCTTGTCCCGCCTCCTGTGGACGAGACGTGAGTAATCGCGGAAAACGAGTCGTGGATTCCCGCGATTACTCACGCTTCGGCTACCAGCGGGGGTGGGTGGTGGCGCGGAAGTAGCGCGTGTAGAGCGCGCTGACGGCGTCGGCGAAGCCGGCGGGGAGGGCAACGTCGGCCGCGGCGGCGTTCGCCCGCGCCTGCTCGGGAGAGCGGGCGCCGGGGATGACGGTGGTGACGCCGCTCTGGGCGATGACCCAGGCGAGGGCCGCCTGGGCGGAGGTCGCGCCTTCCGGTGCGAGCGCGGCGAACTCGCGGGCTGCGCGCACACCCTCTTCGTAGTCGACCCCCGAGAAGGTCTCCCCCACGTCGAACGCCTCACCGTGGCGGTTGTAGCTGCGGTGGTCGTCCGGCGAGAACGTCGTCGACTCCGAGTAGCGGCCGCTCAGGAGGCCGGAGGCCAGCGGCACCCGCGCGATGATGCCGACGCCGGCCTCCCGGGCCGCCGGCAGCACCTCGTCGAGCGGCTTGAGGCGGAACGCGTTCAGGATGATCTGCACCGAAGCGGTTCCCGGCCGCGCGATCGCCTCCAGCGCCTCCGCGCAGGTCTCGACGCTCACCCCGTAGTTCGCGATCGCGCCCTCCTCGACCAGAGCGTCGAGCGCGTCGTAGACGGCGGCGTTGGAGAAGACCGGTGTGGGAGGGCAGTGCAGCTGCACGAGGTCGAGCGTGTCCACGCCGAGGTTTCGGCGCGACCGGTCGGTCCACTCGCGGAACTTCGCCAGCGTGAAGTTGGCCGGGTCCTGCTCCTCACGGCGGCCCATCTTGGTCGCGACGGTGAGCGGCAGCTCCGGGCGGGCGGCGCGGTAGCGGCCGATCAGCTGCTCGCTGCGGCCGTCGCCGTACACGTCCGCCGTGTCGAAGAACGTCACGCCCGACTCGGTGGCCGCGTCGAGGACGGCCATCGCGTCGGCCTCCGACACGTCGCCCCAGTCGGCGCCGAGCTGCCAGGTGCCGAGACCGATGACTGAGACATCCCGCCCGGTGCGTCCGAGAATTCGCTGCTGCATGCGTCCAGCCTAGGCCGCCGCCTCGGTCACCTCCTGGTTGCGGAAGTGCCCGGCGAGCATCCCGACGACACCGACCGTCGCCCAGCCCAGCAGCACCAGCCAGGGGAAGAGCGCGTCCGCCGACGGGAAGTACGACAGGTCGCGCAGCAGAGAGACCGACGCGCCGGGTACGAACCACTGGCCGATCGCGCCCCACGGCCCGACCAGGAACTGGAGCGGCTGAGCGGCAGCGGAGAGGGGGTTGCCGACCAGCACGGTCAGCACCGCGCCGATGGCGATGCCGACGCGGCCGAACAGCGCGTTCATCCCGACCACGAAGGCCGCCGTGGCGAACATCGCGAGCCCGACGGCGAGCGCATTGGCCCAGAGGCCGTCCTGCAGGATGCCGAACCAACCCTGGAGGATGCCGGTCACGGCGAGGCCGCCCACGACTCCGTAGAGGACGACGGCGGTGAGCCGGCGCCAGCTGCCCGCGACGAGCAACGAGATGAGGACGCCGCCGATCATCCCGCCGAGCACCAGCGGGAACGACGACGCGGCGAGTCCGAGGCCGCGCGAGTCGTTGGACGACAACGGCACGATGTCGGTCACCTTCACCGTGATCGTCGGCGGCTTCGTGCCCGCGGGTGCGCGACCTGCGGCGATCGCCTGCTGGACGGCCGCGGCCGCTTGCGCGTTCGCCTGCGTCTGCAGGGTGGTCGCGACCTGGTTCAGGATCTGCGCCACGGCGGCGCCGTTGGCGGAGGCCGTGAGGACCTCCGGAGTGTCGCCGAGGACGATCGCGCCGTACACGTCGCGCTTCTGGATGGCGTCGACCGCCGCCTGCCGGTCGCCGTAGGAGGTCACGGCGAACGCGCCGTCGGCCGCCGTGTCGAGCTGCTTCTCGACCGCGGTCACCTGCGCCGAGGGGCCGGCGACACCGATCGGCAGGTCTTTGACGGTGGAGGTCACCGTCGGCCAGAGGAAGGCCAGCAGGATGACGACGACGACCGCCGCCGCCGCCACTGCGAGGGCGATGGCGCGCCCCCACGGGGTGTGTACGACCCGTGGCGTGGTCACCGCCGCCGGGGTCTCTGACGTGGGACGCGCTTGGTCCCGCTCGGTGCTGATGCTCATGACGATCTCCCAACAAAAACGAATGCTCGTTCTTTATAATCGGCAGGCGCGGCGCTATTGTCAAGAACGAACATTCTTTTTCCGGGGATCCCGACGGGAGGAGACCGCGATGCCCAAGGTCACCGAGGAGTACCGCAGCGCGCGACGCCACGAGATCGCGCAGGCAGCCCTCCGCTGCTTCGCGCGCAACGGCTTCGCGGCGACATCGATGGCCGACATCATCGCCGAGTCCGGTCTGTCGGCCGGCGCGATCTACGGGCACTATGCCAGCAAGGACGAGCTGATCGAGCTGACCGCGTCCGAGATCCTCGACGCGCGGTTCCTGGAGGTCGCCGAGGCCCGCATGCAGCACCCCCTCCCCGCCCCCGGCCAGATCGTCCGCCTGCTCGTCACCGGCCTCCTGTCGCACATCGTCGACGTGCAGCTGCTCGTGCAGGTCTGGGGGCAGGTTCCGATCAACCCCGGGCTGAAGAGGATGTCCTCCGAGATCGGCGACCGCATCCGCTCGATGTTCACCGACTACCTGACCGAGTGGCACGCGCAGGCGATGCCGGCCGAGGCCGCCCGCACCCGTGCCGTTCGCGAGTCGTCCGTATATATGAGCCTCGTGCAGGGCTACGTCATCCAGACCGTCCTCTTCGACGGTTTCGACGGCCCGACCTATCTGGATGTCGTGGACGGCCTCTCGCTCAGCGGGCCGGCCACCACGGCGGGGTGAGGCGCTCCAGCAGCGCGAGCAGGGCCTCCACGTCGCGCGGTCGCGGCCGGGTGAGCCAGACGTCGATGGCGCCGATGATCCCGTCGGCCAGGTAGCGCTCGATCGCGCGCCGCTCCACCTCGTCGCCGGCCGGCACGCTGACGCTGTTCTGCTGCAGCAGCAGTTCGATGGAGGCCTGGAAGTGCTCGCTGAGCATCGCGCTCAGGCCGGCCTCCACCCCGCCGGCGCCGAGCCCGCGACGGTAGATCGCATCGTGCTCGTCGACGTGCCGGAGCACCGCCCTGGTCACCCCGCCGATCGCCGCTGCGGCGTCGTCGGGCGCGACATCGACCAGGAACTCGGCTCGCAGAGCGTCCAGCTCGCTGCGCAGCACCCGCTGCAGCAGGGCGGCGGGCGACGCGGCGTACTCGTACACCGTCGACCGGTGCACACCCGCGGTGGCGGCCAGCCGGGAGACCGTGACGTCGGCGATCGGCTGCTCCGCGGCGAGCGCGAGCACGGCCGCGCCGAGCCGGGCGAGCGTCTTCTCCTGCCGGGCGTCGAGGCGCGGTGCGACCGCCTGGCCCGCGCCGACGCCCGCGCCGCTGCCCGTGTTCGCCGTAGGCGCACTCGATCGCTCCCGGTTCGGCTTCGCGGTGTTCACGTTCCGATCGTACAATGGAGTTATCCGACATGTGTCGGATAACTGGAAGGAGAATTTCCCATGGCTCAGTACGATGTCGCCGACCGCTCCGCGATCGTCACAGGTGGAGGCTCGGGCATCGGACGCGCAGTGGCGCTGACCCTCGCGGCCAGCGGCGCCGCGGTCCTGGTCACCGATCTGAACGAAGAGCACGCGAAGGCCGTCGTCGCCGAGATCGAGGCAGCGGGCGGAACCGCCGCCGCGCTCGCGGGCGACGTGACCGACCCGGCGTTCGCGGTGGCGAGCGCGGAGGCCGCGAACGCCCTCGCACCGCTGAAGATCGCGGTCAACAACGCCGGCATCGGCGGCGACGCCGCTCCGGTCGCCGACTACTCGCTCGACAGCTGGCGCAAGGTCATCGAGGTCAACCTCAACGCGGTGATGTACTCGATGCAGCCGCAGCTCACCGCGATGGCGGCCAACGGCGGTGGCGCGATCGTCAACATGGCCTCGATCCTCGGCTCGGTCGGCTTCGCGAACTCGTCGGCCTATGTCACGGCCAAGCACGGCCTCCTCGGCCTCACGCAGAACGCCGCCCTCGAGTACGCCGACCAGAAGGTGCGTGTCGTCGCCGTCGGCCCCGGCTTCATCAAGACCCCGCTGGTGGAGGCCAACATGAGCCCGGAGGCGCTGCAGTTCCTCGAGAGCAAGCACGCGCTCGGCCGCCTCGGCGAGCCGGAGGAGGTCGCGGCACTCGTCGCCTTCCTGGCCTCCGACGCCGCATCGTTCATCACCGGCAGCTACCACCTGGTGGACGGCGGCTACACCGCCCAGTGAGGTCGGGCGACCCACTGCCGTGCCCGGTCGCGCTCCCCTAGGCTGAGGAGCGTGACCGAGCACGACGAGTTGTTGAGCGAGGAGCGACTGGAGCGGTTCCGCTCCCGAGCCGCCCAGTACGACGCCGAGAACCGCTTCTTCACCGAAGACTTCGCCGAGCTGGCGGACGCGGGGTATCTGAAGGCGCTGGTCCCCACCGAGTTCGGCGGCCTGGGTCTGTCGCTGGAGCAGACGGCGCGCCTCCAGGTGCGGCTCGCCGGCGCAGCGCCCGCGACGGCGCTCGCCGTGAACATGCACCTGGTCTGGACGGGCGTGGCCAAGACCCTCCGGGATCGCGGCGACGACTCGCTGGAGTTCCTGCTGCGGGAGGCCGGCGCCGGCGAGGTGTTCGCGTTCGGGCTCAGCGAGGCCGGCAACGACCTCGTGCTGTTCGGGTCGACGACACAGGCACGGCCGCAGGCCGACGGCTCCTACCGCTACACCGGCACCAAGATCTTCACCTCCCTCTCCCCCGCGTGGACGCGCCTGGGCACGATGGGCCTCGACACCGAGAGCGCCGACGCGCCGAAGATCGTCTACGGCTTCATCGACCGCGCAGGAGGCGGGTTCGAGATCCGCGACGACTGGGACACGATCGGCATGCGGGCGACGCAGAGCAGCACGACCGTGCTCGACGGGGCGGAGGCGCCGGCCGACCGGATTGTGCGCCGCCTCGACCCCGGCCCGAACCCCGACCCGCTCGTCTTCGCGATCTTCGCCAACTTCGAACTGCTGCTGGCCTCCGTCTACACGGGCATCGGCGCTCGTGCGCTCGAGCTCGCGGTCGCCGCCGCGCAGCGCAGGAAGAGCCTCAAGAACGACGGCCGCAGCTATGCGAACGACCCGGACATCCGGTGGCGCATCGCGGAGGCGGCGATCGATCAGGACGCCCTCCTCCCCCAGCTCGACGCCATCACCCGCGACGTCGATACGCTCGCCGACCACGGCGCGCAGTGGTTCCCGAAACTCGTCGGCATGAAGATCCGGGCCACGGAGACCGCGCGTCGCGTCGTCGACCAGGCCATCCGGGTCTCGGGAGGCTCCACCTACTTCTCGGGCAACGAGCTCGGCCGGCTGTACCGCGACGTGCTCGCCGGCCTCTTCCACCCCTCCGACGCCGAGTCCGCGCACAGTACCGTCGCCAACGCGTGGCTAGGACCGATCGAGGACTGATCGACGACCGATCGAAGACGGAGCCGACAGCAGCCGAAGACCACCGACCAGGAGGCGTCATGAAGGAGATCACCGCGGAACACTTCGCCGAGCGCCTCGCGCGCGGCGCCGCGCACGCCAAGGAAGCCGACCTCGACGCCCTGCTCGTGGCGCCCGGCCCCGACCTGGCGTATTTCGCCGACTACCTGCCTCCGGTGACGGAGCGGCTCACGATGCTGGTCATCCCGAGCGAGGGCGAGCCGATGATGGTCGTGCCGGTGCTCGAGCGCGACAGCGCCGCCGCCACCCGGGCAGCGGGGGCGTTCCGGCTGGTCACCTGGGCCGACGGCGAGGACGAGCACGCGCCGCTGATCGACCAGCTCTGGTCGGGCGGACGGTACGGCATCTCCGATTCCGCCTGGGCGATGCACCTGCTGGCGCTGCAGCGCGAACTCCCCGACGTGCGCTTCCGGGCCTTCTCCGACGTCCTCCCGATGCTGCGGGCGGTGAAGGGAGCCGACGAGATCGACCGTCTCGCCGCCGCCGGAGCCGCCGCCGACGCGACCTTCGAGGACATCCTGTCGGTGTCGTTCGCGGGCCGCACCGAGCGGGAGGTCGCGGCCGACCTCGACCGGCTGCTGCGCGAGCACGGCCACTCGCAGGTCGACTTCACGATCGTGGGCTCCGGCCCGAACGGCGCCAACCCGCACCACGAGGCCGGCGACCGGCTCATCCAGCAAGGCGACATGGTGGTGCTCGACTTCGGCGGCCTCATGGACGGGTACGGCTCGGACACGACCCGAACCGTGCACGTCGGCGAGCCGACGGACGAGGAGCACGAGGTCTTCGAGGTGGTCAAGCGCGCCCAGCAGGCGGCGTTCGACGCGGTCGCGGTCGGTGTGCCGCTCCAGGACATCGACCGGGCCGCGCGCGCCGTGATCGCGGAGGCCGGCTACGGGCAGTACTTCGTGCACCGCGTCGGCCACGGCATCGGCACGACGACGCACGAGCCGCCGTATCTGGTGGAGGGTGAGGAGCAGCCCGTCGTCGCCGGGATGTGCTTCTCGCTGGAACCCGGCATCTATCTGCCCGGCCGTTTCGGCGTGCGCATCGAGGACATCGTCGTCGCCGCCGACGACGGCGCGCACCGGTTGAACAACACCAGCCGCGAACTGCACATCGTCCGGTGACCGACTGGTGACCGCAACGCCCGTGAGCACCGCGCCGGCCGACCGCGACGCCGAGCGCCGCCGCGCGCTGCGGCGGATGAAGCTGCTGGCGACCAGTCTGCTCGCCGTCGCCGCGGTGATCTTCGCCGTCTCGTTCGCGCTGCAGGACCGCTACCCGTGGCTCGGGTTCGTGCGCGCGGCGGCGGAGGGCGCGATGGTCGGTGCGCTGGCCGACTGGTTCGCCGTGACCGCTCTGTTCCGGTATCCGCTCGGGCTGCGCATCCCGCACACGGCGATCATCCCCACTCGCAAAGACGAGATCGGCGAGACTCTCGGCGAGTTCGTGGAGACCGAGTTCCTGTCGGACGACGTCGTCGCGACCCGGCTCGCGGCCTACGACGTGTCGGGCGCGGTGTCGCGGTGGCTGATGGAGCCGGGCAACGCGCAACGGGTGGTGGCCGAGGCGTCCGGCGCGGTCGTCGGGCTGGCCGGCCTGCTCGACGACGACCGGATGCGGGAGGCCGTGGAGGCCGTCGTGCGCACGCACGTCATCGCGCCGGAGTGGGCGCCGCCGATCGGGAGGCTGGGCGAGCGGATCCTGGCGTCCGGCGGGCACCACGACGCCGTGGACCTGCTGCTGGACCGGCTCGACGACTGGCTCGTCATCCATCCCGACGCGCTGTCGAACCTCGTCTCGGGACGACTGCCGTCGTGGATGCCGTCGTTCGTCGACCGGCTCGTCGACGAGCGGGTGCACCAGGAGCTTCGCCGGTTCGTCGCCGACGTGCGGAACGATCCCACCCACCGCGCCCGGCGCGCACTAGACGGCTATCTCGCCG
Organism: Leifsonia sp. Leaf336; assembly: GCF_001423695.1. GTDB lineage: Bacteria > Actinomycetota > Actinomycetes > Actinomycetales > Microbacteriaceae > Leifsonia. The sequence goes on along the minus strand of NZ_LMOZ01000001.1, from coordinate 929,541 downwards.
AGCTCAGCGACCGCCTCCAGCACGACCCGGAGACCATCGCGGGGCTGGAGGCCGCGAAGGCGCGCGCGTTCGACGACCCGCGCATCCGCGAGCTGGCAGCCTCGGCGTGGTCGGCCGCGCGCACGGCGGCGGTGGACGCGCTGAGCGACCCCGACGGGGTCGTGCGGCAGCGGGCGTCCGCCGCCCTGGCCGACGCGGCAGCGCGTGTCACGGCCGACCCGCAGCTGCGCGCCTCCCTCGACGAGCGCATCTCCGGAGCCGCGCGCTACCTCGTGTCGACCTACCGCCACGACATCGCGAGCGTCATCACTGAGACCGTCCGCGCCTGGGACCCAGCGGAGACCACCGACAAGATCGAGACCCAGGTGGGTCGCGACCTCCAGTTCATCCGGATCAACGGCACCGTGGTCGGCGCTCTGGCGGGCCTGGCGATCTACACGGTCGCGACGCTGGTGGCGGGAGCGTTCTGAGCGGTCTCGAAGAGGAGCCGCGGAACGCCGACGAGCTCAGGCCCGCCGCAGCGCCCGGCGCCGCGCGAACGGGATCGCCGCGATCCGCCAGCCGACGAGGAACACCCCGAGCACGACGAACGCGACGGCGATGAAGGCGGGCTCCACGCCCTGCCCCACGGAGGTGCGGATCAGCATGCCGAGCGCGACCGTCATCAGCCAGACGGGCACGCCCGGCCAGAGCAGGGCGAGCGGGCGGCGCCACGCCCAGGTGACGAACCAGCCGGCGACGAGTCCGATGAAGAACGGCCAGTACGTCGTGAGGATGCCGGCGACGGTCGCCGCCTCGCCGTGGCTGCGCCGGCCGATGAGCACGAACACGAGGACGAGCGCGGCGTCGATCACGAACGCCACGACTGCTGTCCTCCAGGATTTCACGCGTCGATGCTACGGTGCCGCTCCCGAGCGTTCGCTGGGTGCGAGCGTGGCGTCCGCTTCAATAGACTGACGGCGTCCTGCCCACCGACGGCGCCGACGAGACGGCGAGCGCCGGCGAACCCGAGCGCCGTGCGACCGCACGCCGAGGAGCATCCGTGCCGAACTCCGATTTCCTCGCCCAGCCTTCGCTGCCCCGCCCGGAGGTCGGCCCCGACGACGCCGCGGCCGTGGCCGAGCGCGTGTTCGGCTTGAGCGGCAGGATCACCGAGCTGGGCAGCAACCAGGATCGCAACTTCCTCGTCGACACCGGCAGCGGCCGCTACGTGCTCAAGATCGCCAATCCCGTCTTCTCGGTCGACGAGCTGCACGCCCAGAACGCCGCTCTCGAGCTGCTCGCCGGGCTCGACGTGCGCATCCCGACCGTCGTGCCCGCGCTCGACGGCGCGGAGGTCGTGGCCGTGGAGGTGCGGGGCCGAACGCTGAACGCGCGTGTGCTCAGCTTCCTCGACGGCGACCCGCTCACCGATGTCGCGCGCCCCAGCCGCGAACAGCTGCGCACGCTCGGTCGGCTCTCCGGGCGCATCGCTGCCGGACTGTCCGGCCTGCGGCATGGCGGCCTCGCCCGCACCACCCAGTGGGATGCGCGCATCGGTGGCGACGTGGTCGAGCTGCTGGCCGACCATGTTCCACAGCCCGCCAAGCGTCTGGCCGTGCTGCGGGCCACCGAGCGCGCGCTCGCGGAACTCGAGCCGTTGCGCAATCGGCTGCGTGTGCAGGCGGTGCACGGCGACGTCACCGACGACAACATCGTGCTCGGAACGGACGGGCCGGGCGTCATCGACTTCGGCGACGTCGCCGACGGGTGGCTCGTCGCCGAGCTCGCGGCGACCGTGACGAGCGCCCTCCACCACGTTCCGGACGACCCGCTGGCAGTGCTCGACGTGATCGAGGCGTTCCACGCGGAGTCGCCGCTCGACGACGTCGACCTTGCCGCACTCTGGCCGCTGGTCGTGCTGCGCGGCGCGGTGCTGGTCGTCAGCGGCGAGCAGCAGGTCGCCCTCGACGGCGACAACGACTACGCCGACGAGAACCGGGCGCACGAGTGGGTCGCCTTCGACGTCGCCCGCCGCCTCCCCGCGGCCGAGGTGGAGGCCGTGGTGCGCGCGCGGCTCGCCGCCGCCGCTGCGGAGTCGGCCGCCGCCTCCGCGCTCGGCCGCCTGGTCGCCGTCGACAGCACGGAGGAGAACCTCGCGGACCTCTCGGTGACCGGTCGCGCCCTGGACGACGGCAGGTGGTCGCGCGCTGACGCCGAGGAGGCGGTGCTCTCCGCGATCTGCCGGCGGCACGGCCACGCGCTCACGCGGTACGGCGAGGCCCGGCTCAGCCGGGCCGTGGTCGACCGATCGGAGGCGTCGGCCACCATCGCCCTCGGCGTGACCCTGGACGCTCCCACCGGTCTCGTGGTGCACGCGCCGTTCGCCGGCGAGCTGCGACTGACCGCGGGCTCCTGGCTGCTGCACGGCGACGGCATCGATCTCTGGCTGGACGGCCTGTCCCGCCCGCTGACCACCGCCTCCGTCGACCGCGGCGAGGCGATCGGCAGCGCCGTGCGGATCACCGCCCAGCTGAGCCGCATTCCGGGACGCCGGCCTCCCGCGCTCGTCACCCCGGCGCTGCCGTCGACGCTCTGGGAAGAGGTGTCCCCCGACCCGTCTGACATCTTCGGCGTGGAGCTCTCCGTGCCGTCGCCGGACGCGGCAGCGGCGCTCGCTCGCCGCGACGCCTCGTTCGCGCGCGTGCAGGAGCACTACTTCGCCGAGCCTCCCCTCATCGAACGCGGCTGGCGGCACCACCTCTTCGACACGCAGGCCCAGAGCTACCTCGACATGGTCAACAACGTGACCCAGATCGGTCACGCGCACCCGCGCCTGGTGGAGGCGGTGCGCGACCAGTGGGCGCGGCTGAACACGAACTCCCGCTTCCACTACGAGGAGCTCTCGCGCTTCACCGAACGGCTGGCCGAGGTCGCACCCGACGGCCTCGACACCGTGTTCCTCGTCAACAGCGGCAGCGAGGCGGTCGACCTCGCCCTCCGGCTGGCGCAGGTGCACACCGCGCGCCGCACGATCCTCGCCGTGACCGAGGCCTACCACGGCTGGACCGTCGGCGCGGACGCGGTCACCTCGTCGTTGGGCGACAACCCGCGGGCCCTCGAGACGCGGCCGGACTGGGTGGAGCTGATCGCGTCGCCGAACGTCTTCCACGGACGCCACCGCGGTGCGGACTCCGGACCCGCCTACCTCGCCGAGCTGGATGAGCAGCTCGCCCGGCTCGACGCCGCCGGCACCGGGATCGCCGGCTTCATCGCGGAGCCGGTGTTCGGCAACGCGGGAGGCCTCCTGCTCCCGGACGGCTACCTGGCCGGCGTCTACGAGCGTGTGCGCGCCCGCGGCGGCGTGTGTATCGCCGACGAAGTGCAGGTGGGCTACGGGAGGCTGGGACACTACTTCTGGGGCTCGGAGCAGCAGGGCGTCGTGCCCGACGTGATCACCGTCGCGAAGGCGATGGGCAACGGCCACCCGCTCGGCGCGGTGATCACCCGTCGGGAGATCGCGGAGTCGTTCGCGGCCGAGGGCAGCTTCTTCTCGTCAGCGGGCGGCAGCCCGGTCAGCTCGGTCGTCGGATTGACCGTGCTCGACGTGATGCGCGACGAGGGCCTCCAGCAGAACGCCGCGACCGTCGGCGATCACCTCGCATCGCGGCTGGAGGCGCTGGGCCGGCGGCATCCGCTCGTCGGCGCCGTGCACGGGCTCGGCCTCTACCTGGGCGTGGAGCTGGTGCGCGACCGCGAGACGCTCGAGCCGGCGACGGCCGAGGCGGCTCTGATCTGCGAGCGCATGCTGCGGGAGGGCGTGATCGTGCAGCCCACCGGCGACGGCAAGAACGTGCTCAAGATCAAGCCCCCGCTGTGCATCACGCGGCAGAGCGCCGACCGGTTCGTCGACGCGCTCGACCTGGTGCTCGCGACGATCTGATCGCACCTCCCCGTCGGCAGCGGCTTGACGAGTACCCCTAGCGGGTATACAGTCATAGCGTTCGACATACCCCCTCTGGGTATATGAAGGGAGCAACCATGACGACCACGACGTTCCAGGTCGATGGCATGACGTGCGCGCACTGCGAGCGCGCCGTCACCGAAGAAGTGACCTCCATCGCCGGCGTGACCGGCATCGCTGTCTCGGCCGCCACCGGCGTGCTCACGGTCGAGTCGGCCTCCACCGTCGATGACGCACTCGTGCTGGCCGCGGTCGAAGAGGCCGGGTACACCGCGGTCCGCGCCTGAGCCGACCTCCGCCCGGCCCGCCCATCCAGACCGTCCCCGACCGAGGAGCCCCATGTCCGCGACCGACGCCGCACGTCCGCAGCCCCGCCTGGAACTGACGATCGGCGGGATGACGTGCGCCTCCTGCGCCGCGCGCGTGGAGAAGAAGCTCAACCGGCTGGAGGGCGTCGAGGCGAGCGTGAACTATGCGACGGAGAAGGCCACGGTATTCGCGCCGGCGGGCTACGACCCCGCGCGACTGGTCGCACAGGTCGAGAGCGCGGGCTACACCGCCGCCCTCCCGGCGCCGCCGTCGAGCGATGCCGAGGCGGCCGAGCCGAGCGCCGATCACGAGCTCGCGGCCCTGCGCCGGCGATTGTTCGGGGGCACCGCCCTCGCCCTCCCCGTCGTGCTGCTCTCGATGGCGCCCGCCCTGCAGTTCGCGGGGTGGCAGTGGGTCGCGCTGGCACTGGCGACGCCCGTCGTCGTCTGGGGCGCGTGGCCGTTCCACCGCGCCGCCGCCGTCAACCTGCGGCACGGGGCCGCCACCATGGACACCCTGATCTCGCTCGGCGTCTCCGCCGCCTTCGTGTGGTCGCTGTACGCGCTGGTCTTCGGCGGCGCCGGGGAGCCGGGGATGTCGGGCGCCGAACTGTACCTGGAGGTCGCGGCCGGGGTGACGGTCTTCGTCCTCGCCGGCCGGTACCTCGAGAAGCGCTCCAAGCGCCGGGCGGGCGCGGCTCTGCGCGCCCTGCTCGAGTCCGGTGCGAAGGAGGCCTCCGTTCTCCGGCCGGCTTCCGGCTCGAACGACGCGCGCGAGGAGCGCATCCCGGTCGACCGGCTGATCGTGGGCGACGTGTTCGTCGTGCGTCCGGGCGAGCGCATCGCCACCGACGGCATCGTGACCGAGGGCACGGGCGCGGTCGACGCCTCCATGCTCACGGGCGAGTCCGTGCCGGTGGAGGTCGAGCCGGGCGCCGCGGTCGCCGGGGGCACCATCAACTCCGGAGGCCGGCTCGTCGTCCGCGCGACACAGGTAGGCGCGGACACCCGGTTCGCACAGATCGCCCGGCTGGTCGAGGACGCGCAGTCGGGCAAGGCCGCCGCCCAGCGCCTGGCCGACCGCATCAGCGCGGTCTTCGTGCCGGTGGTCATCGGCCTCGCCGTCGTCACGCTCATCGCCTGGCTGCTGCTCGGCTTCCCGGCGGAGGCCGCGTTCACCGCCGCCGTCGCCGTGCTCATCATCGCGTGTCCGTGCGCCCTGGGGCTCGCGACCCCGACGGCCCTGCTGGTCGGCACCGGGCGCGGAGCGCAGCTCGGCATCCTCATCACCGGTCCGGAGGTGCTGGAGGCCACCCGGCGCGTGGACACCGTCCTGCTCGACAAGACCGGCACGGTCACCACCGGGCGGATGGCGCTGGCCGAGGTCACGGCCGACGGCGACGACCCCTCCGGCGCGGCCGAGGCGCTGCGTCGCGCCGGCGCCGTGGAGGACGCCTCCGAGCACCCGATCGCACGGGCGATCGCCGATGCCGCCAGGGGCGCGGGCGACCTCCCCCCGGTCTCCGGCTTCCGGTCCGACGGCGGCCTGGGCGTCTCGGCGACCGTGGAGGGCGAGGCGGTCGTGGTCGGCCGCGCGTCGTTCGTGACGGCGTCCGGGATGCCGCTCGGCCCCGACCTCCAGGTGGTCGTCGCTGCGGCGGAGGCGTCGGGCCGGACGGCGGTCGTCGTCGGCTGGGGCGGCCGGGCACGTGCCGTGCTGGCGGTGGCGGACACCGTAGCGCCGCACAGCGCGGAGGCCGTCCGGCGGCTGCGCCGGCTGGGCCTCGCGCCCGTGCTGCTGACCGGCGACAACGAGACCGTCGCGCGCCGCGTGGCGCAGGAGGTCGGAATCGACACGGTGATCGCGGGCGTGCTCCCCGCCGAGAAGGCCGAGGTCGTCCGGAGGCTGCAGGCCGAAGGGCGGCGGGTGGCGATGGTCGGCGACGGGGTCAACGACGCCGCCGCGCTCGCAGCTGCCGATCTGGGCCTCGCGATGGGCACGGGCACCGACGCCGCCATCCAGGCCGCCGACCTCACCCTCGTGCGCGGCGAGCTGACCGCGGCGGCCGACGCGGTCCGGCTCTCCCGGCGTACGCTGGCGACCATCCACGGAAACCTGTTCTGGGCCTTCGCGTACAACCTGGCGGCGCTGCCGCTGGCGGCGTTCGGACTGCTGAACCCGATGATCGCCGGAGCGGCGATGGCGTTCTCGAGCGTCTTCGTCGTCGGCAACAGCCTCCGGCTGCGGTCGTTCCGGCCGCTGGCCGTCGCGGGCGCCACGTCACAGGCACCCGAGGAAGGGAGGATCGCGTGAGCGGACACACCGGGCACGACGTCGATGCGGCGACCCACGACCACGGCACGCGCGACTCGGCCGCCGCCGAGCGAAGTGGGCACGCCGACCACGACACGCACAACGGTCACGACCCGCACACCGGGCACGACCACGCCGGCCACGCCGGTCACGGCGACCACGTCGCGGCCTTCCGGAACCTGTTCTGGATCATGCTCGTCGTGGCGGTGCCGGTTGTCGTGTGCTCGCCGATGTTCGCGATGATCCTCGGCTACGAGCTACCCGACGTCCCGGTGCTGGGGTGGGTCTCCCCCGTCCTCGGCACCGTGATGTTCGTGTGGGGCGGCCGTCCGTTCCTGACCGGAGCCGTCTCCGAGCTGCGGGCACGCCGGCCCGGGATGATGCTGCTGATCGCGCTCGCGATCTCCGTCGCGTTCCTCGCGTCGTGGGGCGCCACCCTCGGTCTGCTCGATCACCAGCTCGACTTCTGGTGGGAGCTCGCCCTCCTGATCGTCATCATGCTGCTCGGCCACTGGATCGAGATGCGGTCGCTGGCGCAGACCACCTCCGCCCTCGACTCGCTCGCGGCTCTCCTGCCCGACGAGGCCGAGAAGGTGGAGGGCGACAGCACGGTCACCGTCTCCCCCGCCGACCTCGCCGTCGGCGACACCGTCCTGGTGCGGCCCGGCGGCCGCGTGCCCGCCGACGGCCGCGTCGTCTCGGGCAGCGCCCACGTAGACGAGTCCATGATCACGGGCGAGTCCCGGCCGGTCCGCCGCGCCGACGGAGACACGGTCGTCGCGGGAACCGTGGCGACCGACTCGGCGCTCCGCGTGCAGGTGACCGCCGTCGGCGACGACACCGCGCTCGCCGGCATCCGCCGCCTTGTCGCGGACGCCCAGAGCTCGTCCTCCCGCGCCCAGCGGATCGCGGACCGCGCGGCCGGCTGGCTGTTCTGGTTCGCGCTCGGCTCGGCCGCCGTCACCGCCGTGGTCTGGACGGCTCTAGGACAGCCCGACGACGCGGTGGTCCGCGCCATCACGGTGCTCGTGATCGCCTGCCCGCACGCGCTCGGGCTCGCCATCCCGCTCGTCGTGTCGATCGCCACCGAGCGCGCTGCCCGCGGAGGCGTGCTGGTGAAGGACCGCCTCGCACTCGAGACCATGCGCACCGTCGACACGGTGCTGTTCGACAAGACGGGCACGCTCACCAAGGGCGAGCCGACCGTCACCGCGGTGGACGCCGACGGCGACGACGATCGCGTCCTCGCCCTGGCGGCGGCGGCCGAGTCCGACTCCGAGCACCCGCTCGCGCGGGCCATCGTCGCGAGCGCCGCTGCACGGTCGCTCGCCGTCCCCGCCGCGACCGGCTTCACGTCGTCGCCGGCCGTCGGGGTCGCCGCGACCGTCGACGGCGTGCGCGTGGAGGTCGGCGGCCCCGGGCTGCTCGCATCGCGTGACGCAGCGGAGCGTCCGGTGGCGGAGGCCTGGCGCGCCGAGGGTGCGATCATCCTCCACGTGCTCGTCGACGGGCGGCCCGTCGGCGCCCTGCGCCTCGCGGACGACGTGCGGGAGGAGTCGCGCCAGGCGGTGTCCGCGCTGCAGGAGCGCGGCCTCCAGGTGGTCATGATCACCGGCGACGCGGAGGCCGTGGCCGCCGACGTCGCCGCTCAGCTCGGCATCCAGCGCTTCTACGCCGGCGTGCGCCCGGAGGACAAGGCGGCATCCGTCGCCGAGCTGCAGTCCGAGGGACGCACGGTCGCGATGGTGGGCGACGGCGTCAACGACGCCCCCGCCCTCGCCCGGGCCGATGTCGGGATCGCGATCGGGGCGGGGACGGACGTTGCGATCGCCTCCGCCGGTGTGATCCTCGCCAGCGACGACCCGCGCTCGGTGCTCTCGGTCATCCGGCTGTCGCGTGCGAGCTACCGCAAGATGAAGCAGAACCTGTGGTGGGCGGCCGGCTACAACCTGCTGTCGGTGCCGCTGGCAGCGGGCGTGCTCGCGCCGATCGGGTTCGTGCTGCCGATGTCGGTGGGCGCCATCCTGATGTCGCTGTCGACCATCGTCGTCGCGCTCAACGCGCAGCTTTTGCGCCGCCTCGACCTCCGCCCCGAAGCGCTCTGACGCCGCCTCCCGCCCGCGGTCGCCCCGAGGGTTCACGCGGGGCGGAGGGCGGTGGCGGCGGCGCGCGCGATGGCCTCTGCGACCGCGGTCAGCGCCGCAGACTGCAGCGACCACTGCTGCCAGTACAACGGCACGTCCTCCGCGCCGTCCTCGTCGAGGACCACCAGCCGGCCGTCCGCGATCAACGGCTCGGCCTGGAGGTCGGGGATCATGCCCCAGCCCAGCCCCAGCGCTGCGGCGGCCACGAACTCCGTCGACGCCGGAACGTACTGCCTGGGCGGCCGGGCGCCCGGCGCGAACCGGCCCAGGTAGCGGTCCTGGAGGGCGTCCTTGCGGTCGTAGACCAGCATCGGCGCAGCAGCGGCCGTTCGCGCGCTCCAGCCGTCGGGGCACCAGCGCTCCACGAAGGCGGGGCTCGCCAGCGGGCGGTAGCGCATCGACCCGAGCGCCGTGACCGTGCAGCCCTGCACCGGTTCGCGATCGGAACCGATGGCCGCCATCGCGGTGCCGTCGCGCAGGCGCCCGATCGTGTGCTCCTGATCGTCGAGCACGATGTCGAAGACCGATCCGGGCAGCGTCGCCAGCGCGGGCAGCACCCAGGTCGCGAGGGAGTCCGCGTTGACCACCAGCGGCACGGAGGCGGGCGCCAGGATCCCGGCTGCCGGGTCGTCGCCCTCCAGCTCGGCCGCCGCCTCCGCCTCCAGCAGCGCCACCTGCCGCGCGAGCCGCACGAGCACCGCGCCTGCGGCGGTCGCCTGGATCGGCTTGCTCCGGCGCACGAGCACCCGGCCGCTCAGCTCCTCCAGCGATTTGATGCGCTGGCTGACGGCGGACGGCGTCAGGTGCAGGGCGGCGGCCGCGCGGTCGAACGTGCCGTGTTCGACCACCGCGGCGAGGGTGCGCAGCTGATCGCTCGAGGGCTCCATGTTCAGCAATGCTAATGGTTCGTAAGAAACCTGAGCTGTACTGAAGGCGTCCCGTTGCCTATCGTCGAATGGTGCTCCCCATCTTCCTCACCGGCCTCGGCTCCGCCGCCGCCCTCATCGTCGCCATCGGCGCGCAGAACGCGTTCGTCCTGCGCCAGGGCCTCCGCCGGGAGCACGTGCTCGCCGTCGTCGCGATCTGCGTCGCGAGCGACGCCGTGCTGATCGCGGCGGGCGTCGCCGGCATCGGAACCCTCGTGAAGGCTGCGCCGCTGGCCCTGCAGATCGTGCGCTGGGCCGGGTTCGCGTTCCTGGTCGGCTACGCCGTCTTCGCGGCGATCCGAGCAGTGCGCCCGAGCACCCTCACCGCGGCGACCTCCGGCGGAGGCTCGCTCGCGGCGGCGATCGGCACCTGCCTGGCGATCACCTGGCTCAACCCGCACGTCTACCTCGACACCGTGCTGCTCCTCGGCTCGCTGTCCGCCACGCACGGCGATCCGGGCCGGTGGGTGTTCGGCGCCGGCGCCGCGACCGCGAGCCTGCTGTGGTTCCTCCTGCTCGGCTTCGGCGCCCGGCTGGCGGCGCCAGTTTTCGCGCGGCCGGTCGCCTGGCGGGTGCTCGACGCGGGCATCGCGGTGCTGATGCTCGTGCTCGCGATCATGCTGGTGGTGTGAGCCTCACCCCTTGACCGCACCTCCGAGGCCTCCTCCGCGCAGGAACGTCCGCTGGAAGATCAGGAAGATGACGACGGGGATGAGCGTCGCGATGCTCAGCGCCGCCAGGTACACCCCGAGATCCGTGCTCGACTGGATCTGCGGCAGGCGCACCGACAGCGGCTGGATGTGGATGTCGGCCAGCACCAGGTTGGGCCAGAGGAAGTCCGCCCACGCGGCATTGATGGCGAACACCGACACCACGCCGAGGATGGGCTTCGACATCGGGAGCACGATCGACCAGAACAGGCGGAAGGTCCCCGCCCCGTCGGTGCGGGCCGCCTCGAAGATCTCGCGCGGCAGGCTGTCGAAGAACCGCATCACCAGGAGCACGTTGAAGGCGCTCGCGCCGGCCGGCAGCCAGACGGCCCAGAACGTGTTGATCAGGGAGTGCCCGATCAGCGGCGGGTGCAGGATCGTGAGGTAGAGCGGCACGAGCAGCACGACGGCGGGCACGAACAGCGTCGCGAGCACCAGGCCGGCGAGGTAGCGGCCGTACTTCGGGCGCAGCACCGACAGGGCGAAGCCCGCCGTGGTCGCGACGATCAGCTGCACCGCCCACTCGCCGGCGGCCATGGCGATCGTGTTGAAGAAGAAGTCGCCGATGTGGACGTCGTTCCACGCTTTGGCGACGTTGTCCCAGGCCACCCCGTTCGGGAACAGGGCCAGGGGGTTGGTCAGGGTGTCCTGCGTCGGCGTGATGCCCGACTTGAACAGCCAGAGCAGCGGGAAGAGCCCGACCAGCACGAGCAGGATCAGCAGGATGACGTGGAGCACGTTCGTCGTGATCCGGACGCGCGGGCGACGCCAGTCGGCGGCCGACAGGATGTGGCGGTCCTCCGCCTCCGCCGCCCTCGAACGACGGCGGGGCCGCCTCCCGGGAACGCCGGAGTCCGGCAGCGGCTCGGTGACCTGGACTTCTTGGGCCGGGACTGTGGTGGTCACTGGTCGCTCCATCGTGCGGTGAGTCGGAAGTAGACGATCGAGAGCACGGCGAGGAAGACGGCGAGCATCAGGCTCAGCGCCGTCGCCTCCCCGTACGCCCCGCCGAGGCTGTTCGTGAACGCGTACTGGTAGATGAGGAGCAGGATCGTCGTCGTCGAGTTCGCCGGGCCGCCGCCCGTGAACAGGTACGGCTGCAGGAACACCTGCGCCGTCGCGATGATCTGCAGGATGAACGTGATGAACAGGATCCCCCGCAGCTGCGGAAGGGTGACGTGCCAGATCTTGGCCCAGAGCGAGGCGCCGTCGACCTCGGCCGCGTCGTAGAGCTCGGGCGCGACGCTCGTCATCGCCGCGAGGTAGATGATGATGGTGCCTCCCGCTCCCGCCCAGGTGGCCTGGAGGACGAGCGACGGCATGGCGGTGGCCGCATCCTGGATCCACGGCTGCGGCGGGATGTGGAACCAGCCGAGGATCGTGTTGAAGACGCCGGTCGGGCTGGCGTCGTAGAAGATCTTCCACAGCAGCACCGAGACGACCGGCAGGATGACGACGGGCAGGTAGGCGAGGACGCTGAAGAGGCCCTTGAACCTCCGCACCTCGCTCATCAGCACGGCCACGATCAGCGGCACCGGGTAGCCGATGAGGATCGCGAGGAAGGCGAAGTAGGCCGTGTTGCGCACGGCGGTCCAGAACAGCGGATCGTTGAAGACCGCCACGAAGTTGTCCCACCCGACGAAGATCGGCGGGGTGACCAGGTTGGTCTTCTGGAAGCTCATGATGACCGCCTGCACGATCGGCGACCACGAGAAGACCCCGAAGATGATCAGGAGCGGGAGGAGGAACAGCAGCGTCGTGAGGCCGCCGCGCTGCACCCAGGTGATGGGATTGTGCCGCCGCTTCTGGCGCTCCGGCGCGGCTGTTGCGCGCACATCGGTGGATGTCGTCATGTCATGGCTTTCCGTGGGGCGAGGCCGCCGGGCCGCCGGACGCTCGGGGCGCCGACGGCCCGACGGCCGCGGAGGTGCTTCTCTGCTACTTCTTGGCGTCGGCGTCGATGAGCGCCTGGACCTTGGTGTCGACTCCCTTGAGCAGGGTGTCGACATCGGCGTTCTTGTCGGTCAGCACCGCCTGCACGACGGCGTCGAGCGCCGCGTACAGATCCTGCGTGTGCGCCGGCGGCTCCGGCACGATCGTCTGGCTGAAGATCCCGTCGTTGAACGGCTTGATGTTGTCGGCCGGGATGTTCGCGTACGGCTTGATCCAGGTCTGGTACTGCTGCCAGGTCGCCTTGTCGAACAGCGGCAGGGTGGGGGCGTTGACGGCCTGCTTGCCGGCCTGGTTCGACTTGGCGAGGGTGACGGCGTCGCTCTCGTTGACCTGCGGCTGGGTGCGGTAGAAGTCGATCCACTTCACTGCCGCGGCGATCTGCTCCGGCGTGTCCTTCACGTTGACGACGTCGACGTTGCCGCCCGACAGGATGCCGGCCTTGCTGTTCGACGAGTCGACCGGGAAGGTGGTCACTCCGTACTTGGACTGGTCGAAACCGTTCGCCTGCATCAGGGAGCCGATCACGTCGGAACCGCTCATGTACATGGCGATCTTGCCCGACGCGAAGCCCTGGTTGATGCCGCTCCAGTCCCACAGGAAGTTGCTGCCCATGGAGTTGTCCTGCCAGCGCATCTTCTGGAGCCAGCTGAGGGCCTGCTTGGTCTGGTCGTTGTCCGTCTTGACGGTCACCTTGCCGTCGGAGCCGGTGGTCTCCAGCCGCCCGCCGAGGGCCTGGGTGGCCGTCGCGAGGTTCCAGCCTCCCGTGCTGTCCTTGGTCATCTGCATGTAGCCGGCGACTCCGGGGACCTTCTCGGAGATGGTCTTGGCGTCGGCCTGGATCTCGTCGAGCGTCGTCGGCGGCTTGTCGGGGTCGAGGCCGGCCTGCTTGAAGATGTCGCGGTTGTACGACAGCGCCATCGCGTACGGACCCCACGGGATGCCGTAGACCTTGCCGTTGTCGCCGGTGGCGACGTTCAGCACGGTCTTGTTCCACTTGTCGGCGGTGGAGGTCTGCTTGAACGGGGTGGTGATGTCTGCCAGCTGGCCGTTGTTCGCCAGCGTCTTCGAGTCGGTGAACGGCACGTTGAAGACATCGGGCAGGGTCCCGCCCGCGAGCTCGGCGGCGAAGGTGCTCGCCGTCCACTGGTACTCGATGGCTTTGACGTGGATGTCGGGGTTCTTCTTCTCGAACTCCTTGACGCGCGTGGCGAGGGTCTTGAGGGCGTCTTCGGTGGCGCCGGGCAGGACCGGCGCGACGACGAGGTTGACCTTGCCGTCGCTGCTGCCGCCGTTGTCGGACGAGCAGGCGCTCAACATGGCGACGCTCGCGGCGGTCACGAGACCGAGCGCGACGACTTTGCTGCCGAGTCGTCGTGGTTTCACGGACTTCATTGTCTGGTTCCTTTCGGTGTGCGGTGTGTTGCAGTCAGGTGCGTCATCGGGTCGATCAGACGCGGTTCTCCGGCGAGGCGTGCTGTGTTCGAAGCCATGCCGTGGAGTCGGTGGGGAGCAGCCCGTCCTGCAGCGGAGCGCTGCTGAGGAGGACGCCCTCGTGGGGCGGGAGCGGCACGGGCGCGCCCGACAGGTTGGTGACGTTGACGAAGCGGTCCCCCCGTGCGAAGCCGAGCACTCCTGGGTCGGTCGGCAGCCAGGCGAAGTCGCCGTCGCCGAGGCCCTCCTCGTTGCGGCGGAGGTGCAACGCCCTGGTGTACAGCGAGAGCATCGAGTCCGGGTCGCGGCGCTGCGCCTCGACCGTGAGCCCGCGCCACGACTCCGGCTGGGGGAGCCAGGGCTCACCGGCGGATGCCGCCGGGCTGAACCCGAACGGGCGGTGCTCGCCGCTCCACGGGAGCGGGACCCGGCAGCCGTCACGGCCAGGGTCGATGCCGCCCGAGCGGAAGTGCATCGGGTCCTCTAGCCGGTCGGCCGGCAGGTCCTCGACCTCCGGGAGGCCGAGCTCGTCGCCCTGGTAGATGTAGAGCGAACCGGGGAGGGCGGCGACGAGGAGGGCGGCCGCGCGGGCGCGCCGCGTCCCGAGGGCGAGATCGGTCGGCGTGCCCACGCGCTTCTTCGCGAAGGCGAACGAGGAGTCGTCCCTGCCCAGCCGCGTGACGGGCCGCGTCACATCGTGGTTCGACAGCAGCCAGGTGGAGGGCGCCTCGACGGGAGCGTGAGCCGCGAGCGTCGAGTCGATCGACGCGCGCAGCTCGTCCGCATCCCACGGCCGTGCGAGGAAGTCGAAGTTGAAGGCCGTGTGCAGCTCATCCCGGCGCAGATACTTGGCGAACCGCTCGATGTCGGGCAGCCAGATCTCACCGACCAGCACCCGCGTGCCTGGATACGAGTCGGCGATCGCCCGCCAGCCGCGGTAGATGTCGTGCAGCTGGTCCCTGTCGGTGTTGGGGTGCTCCCCCGGCGCCGGGTGCTCCGGGACCTCGGGCAGAGCCGGGTCTTTGACCAGCAGCGCTGCGGAGTCGATGCGGACGCCTCCCACCCCCCGGTCGAACCAGAAGCGCAGGATCTCCTCGTGCTCGCGGAGGACGTCGGGGTGGTTCCAGTTGAGGTCCGGCTGCTCGGGGGTGAACAGGTGCAGGTACCACTCGCCCGGGGTTCCGTCGGCGTCGACCGTGCGCGTCCAGGTGTCGCCGGAGAAGTTGGAGACCCAGTGGTTCGGCATCTCGGACCCGTCGGCGCCGCCTCCCGGGCGGAACCAGAAGCGCTCGCGCTCCGGCGAGCCGGGCCCGGCCGCGAGGGCTGCTCGGAACCACTCGTGACGATCGGAGACGTGGTTGGGGACGATGTCGATGATGGTGCGGATGCCGAGCTCCAGGGCCTCGGCGATCAGAGCCTCCGCCTCCTCGAGGGTGCCGAACGCGGGGTCGATCGTGCGGTAGTCGGCGACGTCGTAGCCGCCGTCGGCGAGTGGGGAGAGGTACCACGGGGTGAACCAGATGGCGTCGACGCCGAGCTCCTGCAGGTAGGCGAGGTGCTGGCGGACCCCGGCGAGATCGCCGATGCCGTCGCCGTTCGCATCCGCGAAGCTGCGCGGGTAGATCTGATAGATGACGGCGCTGCGCCACCAGAGCGGGTCGGCGGTCGACGGAGTCGGACGCGCACTCGTCGTCGCTGGCGACGGTGTTGGCGTCGGTGCTGCTGAGCCTTCAGCGAGCAGGGGCAGGTCCACGCGGAGCCTTTCTGTGCAGGCCGGCCTGCCGCATGGCATCGGCGCCGGACGGAGCTGTGATTTCCGTTACTCAGAAAGTAGGGTTCTTGACAAAATGACGCAAGAACTAAAATGAATGCAAGTGATTTGCGAACTCTTACGTGCGTTTGCGTGAACAATCGTGCGAACTACAGTTACATCGGTGAGGTCTTCGCCCGCGATCGCCGCGACGATGCGGGCAGGGCGCAACGCAACTCGGGCTACAGAAGTCTGCAAAATTTGCAGAGTGCAGATCGTCGGGGAAGCTGTACGGCTGAAAACAGAAGAAGGCCGCCCCGGGGGGCGGCCTTCTTATCCGGTGGTGGAGCTAAGGAGATTCGAACTCCTGACCTCTTCGATGCGAACGAAGCGCGCTACCAACTGCGCCATAGCCCCGGGAACTGCTCAGCTAGCCTAGCACCCTCGCTGTTCCGAATCGAAATCGAGGGCGGCTCAACTGGCCGCTCAACTCGCCGCGCGACGGCGACGGAGGACGGCGTCGAGGTCGAGCGCTCCGTCGTCGACCGAGCCCACGATCCCCATCGCCGAGTAGACGCTCGGTACGGCCTCCTCGACCGCGACCGGACGCGAGACGGAGGCGACTGCGGGGGCTGCGGAGGTCGACGCCACCGCGGGAGCGGGAGCGACGACCGGGCGCAGCCGGACCGGCGCCGGCGTCGCCGGTGCGGCCTCCGCCACGGCCGTGACCTTGCGCTCGAAGTCGGCGCGGGCGGCAGCCCTGCGCAGCTCGGCTGCGGCATCCACCGACGCCATCGCCGCAGCGGCGACCGTGCCGGGTGACAGGTGCAGCGGCTTCGGCAACGGGCGCGGAGTCCAGCTCTGGCGCAGCGCCTCCTGCACCGGGAGGTCGTGCTGCGCATGGTCATAGAGGTCCGGTGACGCGGGAGCGGCCGGCACGAACGGGACGGGCGCGACGGTGGCACGAGCGGACCGCGACAGTCGGCTGAGCATGCCGAGGGACGCGAGCACCACGAGTCCGGAGGCCACGGGCAGCAGCCACGCGCCGGTGGCCAGCAGGAGCGCGGCGCCTGCGGCGACGCCGACGAGGCTCGCCACCAGCAACAGCGTGCAGAGCGCGCGCGAACGGCGGAGCCTGCGGCGGCGCTGCGGAGAGAGCGACGAAGGTGCGCTGGCGACCGCGAGCGCGCTCGCCCGCTGGGCTGCGGCCGCGCGGGACGCCCGCTCCAGCGCGATGGCCTGGGTGGCGGCACGCTCGGCCTCCTCGGCCGCATGCCGCCGCTCCTCGGCGATCGCCTGCTCGCGACGCGCATGCGCCGCGGCCTCGGCCCGGGCGGTCGCGAGCCTGCGCTCCTCCGCCCTGCGGAGGATCCGCTGCTGCTCCGCGACCGTCTTCGCGGTCGCCTCCATGCGGACCTCGTCCGGAAGCTCACTCGTCTCGGCCAGGATGCGCAGCGTCTGCTGCAGCCGAACGGCGTTGCGCTCCGTCGCCACGTACTCGCGGCGACGCAGCCACACCGGGACGAGATAGGCCAGCCAGAGGGCGGCCGCGATGGCGACGACCACCCCACCGCCCATCACATCCCCATTCATGCCTCTACGGTAGGGGGCGACTGCTCGGCGCCCCGGTCAGCGCCCGGGTGTGTCACCGATGGAGAGGACTCTCAGTGTCGGCGCGCGACCGGGAGCGGGATGGCAGCGGCCGCGCGGTCCTCTGGCGTCACCGACGCGGCCTCCGCCGGCGCCTCGCCATCGAGCCAGCGGCGCAGGACGCCCTGCTGAAGCTCTTCGGACACCAACCCGAAGCAGTAGTGGTCGCGCCAGTCGCCGTTGATGTGGATGTAGCGGCGCCGGAGGCCCTCGTAGCGGAACCCGAGCTTCTCGACGACGCGGAGGCTGGGGCCGTTCTCGGGCCGGATGCAGATCTCCATGCGGTGCAGGCCGAGCTGGTAGAAGCAGTAGTCCGTCGCGAGCGCCACCGCGGTCGGCGTGATGTTGCGCCCGGCGAACTCCTCGGCGATCCAATAGCCGATCGTGGCGCTCGACAGCGAGCCGTAGGTCACCGACGACACGTTGAGCTGACCGGCGAGGCGCCCGTCGTACTCCACGATGAACGGGAGGCCGTGCCCGGCGCGGGCGTTCGCCAGCAGGGAGCGGATGCTCGCTCGCGTGTCGAACGACCCCGGCGCATACGGGCTGGTCGCCTCCCACTGCCGCAACCAGGTGCGGTTGTCGAGCAGGGAGCGCTCGAGCGCGCGAGCGTCTCTCAGACGGATCGGTCGCAGCACGATGCGTCCATCGCTCAGCGTGGGGATGACGAACGCCACGGCGTCCTCCTTCTACGACGACCGTTCGCCGCAGATACGACCGTAGCGGTTATCGACCTAGATCGCGCCAGTCGGCTCCGTCGGCATCTCCTCCAGAGCCTCGCGCGGCTCGTCGGCGAGGCCGTCGGCGAACTCGCGCAGCCAGGGCCGCAGGTCGGGGCCGAGGTCTTCGCGGTCGACTGCCAGCTGGATGATCGCCTTGATGTAGTCGAGGCGGTCGCCCGTGTCGTACCGGCGGCCGCGGAAGACGACGCCGTAGACACCGCCGGTCCAGTCGGGAGCCTCGGCCATCGACTGCAGGGCGTCGGTGAGCTGGATCTCTCCACCGCGGCCCGGCTCCGTGCGCTCGAGCACGTCGAACACCTCGGGCCGCAAGACGTAGCGGCCGATGATCGCGTAGTTCGACGGCGCGTGCTCGGCGTCGGGCTTCTCGACCAGGCCGGTGATGCGCACCACGTCGTCGTCACCGGTCTCTTCGATCGCGGCCGCGCCGTACAGGTGGATGGACTCGCTCGGCACCTCCATCAGCGCGATCACGGAGGCGTTGTACTTGTGCTGCACGTCGAGCATGTGCTGGAGGAGGTCGTCGCGGGAGTCGATGATGTCGTCGCCCAGGAGCACGGCGAACGGCTCGCGACCCACGTGCATCTTGGCGCGGAGCACCGCGTGGCCGAGACCCTTGGGGTCGCCCTGGCGCACGTAGTGCATGTCGGCGAGCGAGGTGGAGTAGTTGACCTTCTGGAGACGGTCGGTGTCGCCCTTCTTCTCGAGCGTGTCCTCGAGCTCGGCGTTGCGGTCGAAGTGGTTCTCGAGCGCGTTCTTGTTGCGGCCGGTGATCATGAGCACGTCGGTCAGGCCCGCGTCGACCGCCTCTTCGACCACGTACTGGATGGCCGGCTTGTCGACGACCGGCAGCATCTCCTTCGGCATCGCCTTGGTCGCCGGCAGGAACCGGGTGCCGAGGCCTGCTGCGGGGATCACTGCTTTCGTCACGTTGGTAGCCATGCCGCTACAGTAACCGCATTTTCGCGGCCGCCCAGGCTGGACCTCTTAGGATTGACGTATGGACACGGACACCGCCGCCCATCGCAAGCGCGCACTGCGCGCAGAGCTGCGCGAGCGACGGCAGAACCTCACCAGCACGGAACGACAGGCCGCGACCGCGGGAATCACCCGAAACTTGATCGACCTCGCGACCGATCTGTCCGCGCGGTCCGTCGCCGCCTATCTCTCGACGAACATCGAGCCCGACACGCGTCCGTTCGTCAATTGGGCGGTCGGGCAGGGCCTGCGCGTCCTCCTGCCCGTCTCACGCGAAGACGGCCTCCTCGACTGGACGACGGGCGACGGCGAGACCGAGACCGAGGGTCTCTTCGGCATGCCGGAGGCCGTCGGCGAGCTGCTCGGGCCGATCGCCATCAACGACGTCGACCTCATCCTGGTGCCGGCCGCGGCCGTCGACGCGACGGGCATGCGCATGGGATGGGGGCGGGGTTATTTCGACAAGACGCTCGGCAGCATGGAAAAATGTCCCCCGGTGTACGCCGTCGTCTTCGATGCCGAGCTCGTGAGCGAGGTCCCGCGGGAACGACACGACCAGCCCGTCGACGGCGCAGTCACCCCGACACGCATCGTCCAGTTCTCCTGACCGGCACCACGGACGCGCCCGAACACAACGGAAGACCATGCCCACCTACTCCTACTCGTGCCGCGACTGCGGCCACGCCTTCGACGTCCACCAGGCCTTCACCGACGACGCGCTCACCGTCTGCCCGAACTGCGGCGGAACCCTGCGCAAGGTCTTCGGCACCGTGGGCGTGACCTTCAACGGCTCCGGGTTCTACCGGACCGACTCGCGCGGTGGTACGAAGTCAGCGGGAGGTTCGTCGTCGGGATCGGGCTCGTCGTCGTCTTCGTCGGACTCGTCGTCGTCCGGTTCGTCGTCGTCCGGTTCGTCGTCGTCGGGTTCGTCGTCGTCGGGTTCGTCGTCGTCCTCCACCTCCTCCTCAGGCTCTGCAGCCTGACATCAGCACCACCAGCCCCACCTCACTGGCGAAAGGACCGGTCTTGCTCAAAGGCTTCAGGGAGTTCATCCTCCGCGGGAACGTGATCGACCTCGCGGTCGCCGTGGTCATCGGCGCCGCGTTCACGGCCGTCGTCACCTCGATCGTGACGAATCTGTTCAACCCGCTGATCAGCGCGTTCTTCAAGGCGAGCTCGCTCGACCAGGCGATGATCGTCACCCTCAACGGCTCGCAGATCAAGTTCGGTGCGGTGCTCGGCTCGATCATCAGCTTCCTGATCGTCGCGGTCGTCGTCTACTTCGTCTTCGTCTTCCCGATCAACAAGCTCAAGGAGCGGATGGACCGCCTCCGCAAGAAGGGCGTCGTCGAGCCCGATGCACCCGTCACCGAGCTCGACCTGCTGACCGAGATCCGCGACCTCCTGCAGGCGCAGCAGTCGCCACCCTCGGGCGCCGGCACCGGCAGGCACGCCGACCCGCTGCCGTAGCCGGCGAGCGCTGAGGCTCCGCTAAAGCGAAAGATGGAATCGGAGCGCCTCGTCCAGTTGGCGCATGATCCATCCCGGAGTCGCACCCAGTGTTCGCGTGACACGGGGGAACCCGATCGCGCGCACCTGCTCCGCCTGCAGTTTCGACGGGACGCGCAGCCCCATCTGGGTGAGATCGTCCGGGTCCGCGACCTCTACCTGGAAGTCGGCGTGGACGTTCGAGACGTTCGACGTCACCGGCACGCAGGTGATGACGCCGCGCGACCGTTTCGTGACCGATGCATTCATCCCTGCCGAGCTGACGACGATGCACGGGCGCAGCTTGCCCGCTTCGCCGTCGACGACCGGATCGAGCAGAACCTCGACGACATCACCGCGCCTCACTCGGACAGCCCATCTCGCACAGTGCGATCCCAGATCGCATCCTCACCCGAGCTCTCCCACTCGTCGAACGCCTGAGCATACGCGTCCTCGGCATCGAGTTCACGTTGGACGCGGAGAAGCTTGTGGATGGCAGCGGATCGGTTGCCCTTCATGTCGGCCGCGATCTTGTCGAGATACTGCAGATCCTCATCGGACAGACTCACACTCAGCTTCACAGTCATACCGAGATGCTACCAGAGTACGACCGAAGAGAGTCCCAGAGTCACCAGTGCGGCGGGACGTCCCGTCGCAGTTGCTCGTCGTTCGACGACCACGAGCCGTCGTCGTGGTCGCGCTCCGGCACGCGCGGCGTCGGGTCCGCGCCCGGCGCGCCCTCGCGCCGCACCCGGCGCGACTTCCGCGCTGGTCGCTCGCTGTCGTGCTGCTGCTCGTTCACCACTCCAGGCTAGGCGCAGATCCTCCGCACATGTGCCGTCGGACGTTCCTGGGGAGCACATTCGGCGCGCAGATGCGGGCTGAGGGGCTCAGAGCTCCGGCAGCGTGATCGGCGCGGTCTCGGTGTTGGCCTCCGAGATGCCGATGAGGTGGGCGATGCGGCCGGCCACGGCGTCCGGGTCGGCGAAGAGCTCGAAGCTGTGCACACGGAGGTAGTGCCAGCCCAGGCGCCGCAGCACGTCGGGGCGCAGCCGCAGCGACTCGCGGAGGCTGCCCTTGTTCACGTCGTCGTCGGTCTCGACGACGACCGCGCGGCCCTCGTTCGACGCGACAAGCGTGAGCTTGCCGCGGTAGCCGACCTGCACATCCAGGCCGCGGCGCGCGAGGCGCTTGGCGAGGTCGAGGATCATCGGGTCCGCGTCGGGGCTGAGGTACTCGGGCACAGCGGCCTGCAGCTGGTCGGCCTCCCCCAGCACCTGCGCGAGCGCGGCGATGCCGTGCCGCATGCGCGACTCGTCGATGTCGTCGGGGCGGAAGCACGAGACGATGTCCATGCCGCGGCGAGCACGCGTCATGCCGACGGCGAGGAGGCGGTCGCCTCCCGGCTCCGCGAGGGCTCCGAAGTTCGACAGCAGCCGGCCGTGCGGGGTGCGACCGTAGCCGATCGAGAAGACGACGCGGTCGCGGCTCTGGCCCACCGACTGCTCGAGGGTCACGACGGTGAACGGCTCGGGTCGATCGCCGAGGATGAAGTCGGCGAGCTCGGTGCGCTTCGAGAACGCCGACAGTACGGCCTGGTTCACCCGTACGGCGTGCCGCTCGCTCGCGGTGATCACCATCAGCGACTCGCGCGGACGCTCGGTGGCGTGCCGCAGGACGAGCTCGACCACCTTCGCCACCTCGGCGTCGGTGCTCTCGACCGCGCCGGTGTCGCTGTCGGGCATCCCCTGACCACCGGTGACGTAGTGGAGGGCGAGGCTGCCGTGCCCGAGGTAGGTTCCGGCCCACGGCAGCGAGTCGATCTTGCCGCCGTAGAAGCGGCGGTTGACCAGCTCGGCCAGGTCTTCACCACCGGCGCGGTAGCTGCGCGCGAGCGTGTAGACGGGGAGGAGCTCGGAGAGCCGGGCGAGCGCGGAGTCGCCGTGCAGGGCGTCGACGTCCGCGGCCTCCACAGTGGTGC
Organism: Leifsonia sp. Leaf336; assembly: GCF_001423695.1. Lineage (GTDB taxonomy): Bacteria > Actinomycetota > Actinomycetes > Actinomycetales > Microbacteriaceae > Leifsonia. The sequence goes on along the minus strand of NZ_LMOZ01000001.1, from coordinate 907,225 downwards.
CGTACTCGTGCACGCCGGTGTCGAAGCGGGAGGGCGTCTGCGTGACCGGGTCGCCGAAGGCCACGACCTGGCGGGCGCGGCGCAGCACGGGGACGTTCTCGGCCAGGGTGGAGGCTCCGGCGTCGATCAGGACGACCGCGTCGAACGCGACCTCGGCGTCGATCGCGGGCACCTCGTAGGGCGACACGAGCCAGACCGGGGCGAGCGGGCGCGCCAGGTGCGGCGCGGCCGCGTTCAGCGAGGCACCGGTCGGCGTGGTCGTCGTGAGCAGCTTCTTGAGCGCCTTGGCCTCCTCCGGCCAGTCGACGATGCCGATCTTCCAGGTCTCGGCGAGCATCCACGCGAGCTGCTTGCCCGTCGCGGAGGCGTGGGCCTCGTCCACGAGACGGAAGTCGGCCTCCAAGCGGTCGAGCACGCTCGTGTTGGCGCTCAGCAGGGCGCGGTCGGCGGCGAGGAGGGCCTCCAGCACCGACTGCCACCAGGCGAGTTCGAGCTCGGCGCTGACCTGCGTCTCGGGCACGTGGCGCACCGACAGGTCGGACAGCAGAGGGTCCAGCTCGCGCTCGCGCAGCTGCCCGAGCAGGGCGGTGCGCTCCTGGAGGTTGGCGAGCACCTCCGATTCGGCGGCGAGGCCGGCGACCTGGCGCGTCAGCTCCTCGATGGGCAGCGCGGCGAGCGACTGCGGCGTGCCGGTGCGGCGCAGCGGGATGTCGAGGCGGGCGAGGTCCTCCGCGACGCGCTGGTACGCGACCTGCACGTCGGCGATGCCGACCGGCACCTCCGGGACGACGCCGGCGACGGCGAAGCGGTTCCAGAGGATGCGCTGCTGCTGGATGCGGCGCAGGCTCTCATTGAGATCGGTGACGTGCACGCCTGGGCGCACGTACTCCAGGGCGAGCTTGCGCAGCCGCCGCCGGTTGGTCCCGGACATCGTCGGCGACTCGCGGCGCGAGGAGGTCGCGGCGATGAGCTCCGAGATCGAGCGGTCGAAGACGTTGGGCGTGAAGCGGTCGAGCGTCTCGCGCACGTCGAGCAGCAGCCGCAGGTAGACGCCGAGCTCGGCGATCGACTCGAAGGGCCGCATCCGGGTCTGGCCGATCAGCGCCCTGGCGCGCTCGATGAGCCGGGGGAGCTCGGCGCGGCTGAGCTTCTTGGCGAGGTCGTGGGCGGCCTTGCCCTCCTCGGTCGTCGCGAACGACGCGCCGTACCAGGGCGAGTCGCTGGGACCGTACCGGAACTCGCCCAGGCGGGCGGCCCGGATCAGGGCGTCGGCGGCGGCGTCGCGCCCGGAGGCGAGCGCTTCGATGGAGGCCCGGCTCAGCCGTGCCGTGGTCGCCGGCGGAGCCGGCAGCAGCGCGAGCCGTGAGAGCTCGCGCAGCGCGTCGAGCACGGAGACGTGCAGCACGGGGTCGCGGCGGGCGAGCGCGGCACGGTAGTCGAGCAGCACCTTGCGGAGCCGCACGAGCGCGTCGTCCACGTCGGTGACGCGCGGCTGCTCCGCCTTCTCGTTGCGGCCGATGGACTGGATGAGGTCCCGGCGGAGGGTGCGCGGGGTGACCGCGACGCCGGGCAGGCCGACCTTCGCGAACCGCTGGGCGATGTCTTCGAGGCTGGAGCGCCGCGGCCCGACCACGAGCACGCGCTTGTGCTGGGCGACGAGTGCGCCGACGGCGTTGACGACCGTCTGCGTGCCTCCGGTGCCCGGGAGGGTCTTCACGACGATCGAGTTGCCGGCCGAGATCTGCGCGACGACGTTCTCCTGCTCCTCGTCGGCGTCGAGCAGGAGGGAGTCGGTGGCCGGCGGACGTTCGTCCTGGCGGATGGGGTCGGCGGGGCTGAACGCGCTCTCGATCGCGGTGCGTGCCGTCGGGTTGCCCGCGAGGGCGTCCAGCAACGGCGTGTCGAGGTCGTCGGCTTCCGCCCGCAGCGCCGGAGCCACATCGACGAACGACGACACCACGAGGCGCGGCTGCACGTTGAACCACGGCAGATGGGAGGTGAGCCCGCGCAGCCGGTCGATCACGGGCTGCGGCTTGAATGCCCCGTCGTGAAGGGCGAGGGCGACGAACGCGTCGGCGTCGAGCGTGATCTGGAACTGCTCGGACAGCGCCCTGGCCAGCTCCGGGTTCAGGAACGGCTGGCCCTTGAGCTTCAGCTCGAAGTCGCGGCCGTAGCGGCGGATGGCCAGCGGGCGCAGCAGGATCGGCGCCAGGAACTCGTCGGAGCCGTGCCTCCACTGCGCGAGGCCGATCGCCAGGTGGATCGACTCGATGCCGCGCACGGAACGCAGCTCGATGCCCTTGGCGGTGATCGCGTTCGCCGCGGCACGGGCCGTGCGCAGCGCCAGCTCGTCGCGGATGAGGCTGGAGAGCAGCGTGCTCTGCCCGGTGATGAACTGCGGGAGGCCTCCCGGATGAGTCGTGCTCAGCTCGATGCGCGTGCGCGGGCTGTCCTCGAAGTGCAGCAGGGGCGATTCGCCGCCGATCGCCGCGATCTCCTCGCGCCACCGCGCCCACACGTGGTCGGCGATGTTGCCGGCGACGAGGCCGGGATCGCCGAGGCTCAGGGAGTGCGGGGAGGTCGTGTTCGACGCCGGATGCAGCGCGTCGCCCTCGGGCACGTCGGACGTCATGTCGTCGTCCTCGCTCTTCCTATCCAGTCGCCACACACCGACACCCTACGTGCCCGAGCGCGAAACGCCCGGCAATCTGCGCGGGTTTCGCGTCAACCCGCAGGTCGGGCGGCCCCTGCCTCCGAATCGGTCACCCCGAGGTTCGCGTCCACTGGCTCCCGGCCGCCCGCGCCCTTCGCCACTCCGAGGAACACGAGCGCGAGCACCCCGCAGAGCAGGTAGAGCGTCGCCTGCGCGTCCAGGACGCGGACGGTGCCGACCGACTCGGCGATCAGGCCGGCGACCAGGAGGCCGACGCCCTGGGCCGCGCCCGAGAGGGTGGTCACCGCGGCGATCACGCGCCCGAGCGTCGCCCGAGGAGTGACGGTCTGCACGAGCGTGATCTCGCCGGTCGCGGTCGCCACAGCCGGCAGCCCCATCGCGATGAACAGGCCGGCGTAGACCCACACGGAGGTCGTGACCGGGGCGAGGTTCCAGGTGAGCAGAGAGAGCGCCCCGAACACCAGGTAGCCTCCGCCGATGAGCCAGCGCGAGGCGAACCGGCGGATCAGCACACCGGTGAGCAGGCCTCCCAGCACTCCTCCGATTGCCTGCACGCCGCGCAGGAGGCCGACCTCCGTGTCGTTCGCGCCGAGATCCTGCGTCACGTACACGATGAAGAGGACGAGGAAGACACCCTGCGCGATGCTGCCGAGCACGGCGATGACGGCGATCGTGCGCAGCTCCCTGGTGCGGACGACGGTCGCGATGCCCTCCACCCACTCGTGGAGGAGACGACGCTCGACGGCGGGCGCGGTCTCGGCGCCGGCGGCCGCGGCCTTCGCCGGGAGCGGCCGCGTGAAGGCGACGAGCAGGGCCGTCACGCCGAAGCTCGCCGCATCCACGATCACCACACCGGTCAGCCCGCCCAGGGCGAACGCGAGACCGCCGAGCGGCGAACCCACCAGGCGGGCGAGGTTGTCCGCGATGGCGAGGAGGGCGTTGCCGCGACCCAGCTCGTCCGACTTCAGCAGCCGCGGCACCATCGACTGGCGCGCCGGGTTCATCATGGCGCCGAGGCATGCCTGCACCGCGGCCACCACGTAGACGATGCCCATGCGGTCGGAGGTCGCGGCGAGCAGCGGCAGGAGCGCCACGCCCTGGATGAGCGCTACGACGATCATCGTGCGCCGTGGATCCCAGCGGTCGACCAGCACGCCGAGGAACGTGCCGGCGAGCAGCATCGGGATGAGCTCGGCCAGGAACACGGCCGACGCGCCCAGCGCCGAACCGGTCGCCGAGAACGCGAACAGCGGGAGGGCGATCATCAGCAGCCAGTCGCCGGTGTCGGAGACCAGACCGGCCGTCCAGATCAGCGCGTAGTCGCGGCGGAAGAGCGGTGAACGGCTCACGAGGCGTCGACCTCCTCGTCGGGATGGAGGAACGCGTTGAGGTTGAGCGCGACGACGGCGCTGTCGCTCGGGGCGTCCTGACGGGTCAGCGCGATGTAGGGGCGGATCAGCGCGTCCAGCCGCTCCCCCAGCTCGCGCAACTCGTCGGGGCTGATGCGCAGGGCGTAGCCGGAGAGCATGCTCGCCTCGCGCCAGGCCGGCGGCACACTGTCGCGCCGGGCGATCGCGCGGTGCAGCCGTGCGGCCTCCTCGTCGACCTGGTGGTCGGCGAAGAAGCGCTCGACGGTGTCGACGCCGAGCTGGACGCCGGGGTCGTCGGCGCGGCCGAGCTGGAGGCCGGTGGCCGTCGACTGCCACGGCCGCTCCCGGCCGTCCTCGGCCTCCACCCGCTCGACCAGGCCGAAGCGGGCGAGCGCCCTCAAGTGGTAGCTGCAGTTGGAGGGCGTGGAGCCGACGGCCTCGGCGCACTCGCTGGCCGTACGGGCGCCGAACGACATGAGGTGGTCGAGCAGCGCCAGCCGGGTCGGGTGCGCGAGTGCGCGCAGGGCGCGCGGGTCGGTGACCGTACGCCGGTCCTCCGGGCGTCCACCAGATGTGAAAGACATGTTTCAGATTGTGCGCTACGACTTCTTTCACGTCAAGCCGGTTCTTTCGTGCCGTGCGGGAATGATCGCGGCCCGCACGGGTTGTTCACAGGGATGAACGAAATCACCCGAGCCAGCGTGGGCTTCCGCTCCGAGCGCGGCCCCATCCTGATCGCGCTGATGCTGACGACGGGACTCGTCGCGATCGACGCGACGATCCTCGCGACAGCCGTGCCCTCCATCGTCGGCGACCTGGGCGGCTTCGCCCAGTTCCCGTGGCTGTTCTCGATCTATCTGCTCGCCCAGGCGGTCTCCGTCCCCGTCTACGCCAAGCTCTCCGACACCGTCGGCCGCAAACCCATCGTGCTGGCGGGCATCGGCCTGTTCTTCCTCGGCTCGATCCTGTGCGGGTTCGCCTGGAGCATGCCCGCGCTGATCGCCTTCCGCGCGCTCCAAGGTCTCGGCGCCGGAGCCATCCAGCCCATGTCGATGACGATCGCCGGCGACATCTACACCGTCGCCGAGCGGGCCAAGACCCAGGGCTACCTCGCGAGCGTCTGGGCGATCTCGTCGGTGGTCGGTCCCACGCTCGGCGGACTGTTCTCGCAGTTCCTGTCGTGGCGGTGGATCTTCTTCGTCAACGTTCCGCTCTGCATCCTGGCCGCGTGGATGCTGATCCGCGCGTTCCACGAGAACATCGAGCGCAAGCGGCACCGCATCGACTATGCGGGGTCGGCGCTGCTCACCGCCGGCATGTCGCTGCTCATCCTCGCGGTGCTCGAGGGCGGCCAGGCCTGGGCCTGGAACTCGGCCTGGAGCATCGGCGCCTTCGCTCTCGGCGGCCTCCTGCTGGTCGCTTTCGCGCTCGTGGAGCGACGGGCCGCGGAGCCGGTGCTGCCGCTGTGGGTGTTCTCCCGGCGGCTGCTGGTCACGACCACGCTCGTCTCGCTGGGCATCGGGGCGATCCTCATCGGGCTCACCTCCTACGTGCCGACCTACCTGGAATCCACGATCGGTGTGCCGCCGCTCGTCTCCGGTCTCTCCGTCGCAGCCCTCACACTCGGCTGGCCGCTCGCGGCGAGCGTCTCAGGCCGCTTCTACCTGCGGATCGGTTTCCGCAACACCGCACTGCTCGGCACGAGCATCGCGATCCTCGGCACGATCCTGCTGGCGGCCACCAGCGTCACGCCGAGCGTGCTGTTCGTGGCGGTGAGCTGCTTCATCGTCGGGCTCGGGATGGGCCTCGTCGCGACGCCGACGCTGATCGCCGCCCAGTCGAGCGTCTCGTGGAGCGAGCGCGGCGTGGTCACCGGCACCAACATGTTCGCGCGTTCCATCGGCAGCGCGGTAGGCGTCGCCGTGTTCGGCGCGATCGCGAACGCCATCATCCTGTCGACCTCCGGAGGCGCGCACTCCCCCGCGGCCGTGCAGAGCGCCTCCACCGCCGTCTTCGTGTCGGTGGCGATCGTCGCCGTGCTCACGATCGTGGCCGGCCTGCTCATGCCGCGCTCCCGCGTCGAGGACGTCGAGCTCGGCCGAGCCCCCGCGACCGCCGACTGACGCGTGGTATCGTGTGGTCGGACCATGTGGTCCGACCACACGATACGCGCGAGGAGGGCACGCCGGTGAGCACCGAGCCGAAGGCGTGGGAGGGCGTGCTCGCCCGCATCGAGGAGCGGCTCGTCGACGGCCGGTTGCGGCCGGGCGACCACCTGCCGCCCGAGCGCACTCTCGCCGCCGAGTTCGGCGTCGCCCGCTCCAGCGTCCGCGAAGCCGTGCGTGTTCTGGAGGCCATGGGCCTGATCCGCACGCAGACCGGATCGGGGCCGACCTCCGGCGCCATCATCATCGCCCGCCCGCTCGGCGGGATGCAGGCCCTGATGCGCCTGCAGGTCGCGGCCAGCGGCTTCCCGGTCGCCGACGTGGTGAGCACGCGACTGCTGCTGGAGTCCTCGGTCGCCGGCGAACTCGCCGAACGCGGATCCGAGGTCGACCTCGACGAGGCGCACCAACTGCTCGACGCCATGGACGACCCCGCGCTCACCGCGGCCGAGTTCCTCGCGCTCGACGCGCAGTTCCACCTTGCGCTCGCGGAGGCCGCGGGCAACGCCGTCGTCGCCACGATGATGGCCGGACTGCGCAGCTCGATCGAAGGCTACGTTCTCGCCGGCGCCGCGCGCCTCCCGGAGTGGGAGGCCATGGCGGCGCGGCTGCGCACCGAGCACCGAGCCGTGATGGCGGCCATTGCCGACGGCGACGCGGCAGGAGCCCGCACGCGCATCCACGATCACATCAGCGGCTACTACCGCGACGCCGCCCCGGCATCCGCCGTCACTGCTCCATCCCCGTCCGTTTCCCCGTCCACCGACGCACGTTAGGCACACGAACATGGTCACCCGCCAACTCCCGAAGCCCGCCGAGCTGTTCGAGCTCCTGTCGTTCAAGAAGCCGGAGCTCGACGCCAAGAAGCGCCGGCTGAGCGCCGCCCTCACCATCGAGGACCTGCGCACGATCGCCAAGCGCCGCACGCCGAAGGCCGCCTTCGACTACACGGAGGGTGCGGCAGAGGGCGAGCTTTCGCTCGCCCGGGCGCGGCAAGCGTTCCAGGACATCGAGTTCCACCCGTCGATCTTGCGCGACGTCTCCACCGTCGACACGTCCTGCGAGATCTGGGGAGGGCCCTCCGCGATGCCGTTCGGGATCGCGCCCACCGGCTTCACGCGGCTGATGCAGACCGAGGGCGAGGTCGCCGGGGCGGGAGCAGCCGGCGCGGCCGGCATCCCGTTCACGCTGTCGACGCTCGGCACGACCTCCATCGAGGGCGTGAAGGCGGCGAACCCGACCGGCCGCAACTGGTTCCAGCTCTACGTGATGCGCGACCGCGAGATCTCCTACGAGCTCGTCCGCCGCGCGGCCGCGAACGGCTTCGACACCCTGTTCTTCACGGTCGATACCCCGGTCGCCGGCGCGCGCCTCCGCGACAAGCGCAACGGCTTCTCCATCCCGCCGCAGCTCACCCTCGGGACGGTGATCAACGCGATCCCTCGGCCGTGGTGGTGGTACGACTTCCTCACCACGCCCAAGCTGGAGTTCGCCTCGCTGTCATCGACCGGCGGCACCGTCGGCGAGCTGCTGGACGCCGCGATGGACCCGTCGATCAGCTTCGCCGACCTCGACGTCATCCGCGGGATGTGGCCCGGCAAGATCGTCGTCAAGGGCGTGCAGAACGTGGAGGACTCCCGCAAGCTCGTCGACCTCGGCGTCGACGGTATCGTGCTCTCCAACCACGGCGGCCGCCAGCTCGACCGGGCGCCGATCCCCTTCCATCTGCTGCCGCAGGTCGTGGAGGCCGTGGGCGACCGTACCGAGGTCGCGATCGACACCGGCATCATGAACGGCGCCGACATCGTCGCCGCGTACGCGCTCGGTGCGAAGTTCACGCTGATCGGCCGGGCCTACCTCTACGGCCTGATGGCGGGAGGCCGCGCCGGCGTCGACCGGACGATCCAGATCCTGAGCGACCAGGTCGTGCGCACGATGAAGCTGCTGGAGGTGCCGACCCTGGCCGACCTCACGCCCGCGCACGTCACGCAGCTGCGCCGCCTGCTGCCGGTTGGCGAGGCGACGGACGCCGTCACGCGCGCCTGACTCGCCGGCGTGCCGCGCGCACCGCCGTGTTACGCAGCCACGCCACAGCGCATCCAAAGGAAAAGACCCATACGCTTGGCGTGGAGACTTGTCCACCGTCGGAAACGGAATGACCTGAATGGCTGCTACAGGCAGAGGCGCGACCACCACGAAGAACGACCGTCGCGCCGAGGCGCGCGAGACGGCGCGGAAGATGCGCGAGGAGGCCGCGAGGAAGGCCAAGCGGCGCAAGGTCATCGTGCAGAGCTCGGTGATCGTCGGCATCATCGCCGTGCTCACGATCATCGGTGTCGTGATCTTCACGAGCGTCAGCGCGTCCAACAACGTCGCGAACCCGAAGAACATGCTGAGCGGCGGAATCCTGCTCACCCAGGCTGACAAAGCCGTCACCACCCCGGCGATCGCGCAGGGCGCCAAGCCGACGCCGACGACCCAGACGCTGGACGGCAAGACCGCCCACATCCAGATCTGGCTCGACTACCAGTGCCCGTACTGCGACCAGTTCGAGACCACGAACTCCGATCAGATGAAGCAGTGGATGGCCGACGGTCAGGCGACGCTGGAGATCCACCCCATCGCCATCCTCGACTCCAGCACCAACAACCAGTACTCGACCCGTGCGGCCGCCGCCGCGTCGTGCGTGGCCAACTACGAGCCCGACAAGTTCTTCGACGTCAACAGCGCGCTGTTCGCCAACCAGCCGGACGAGCAGACCGGCTCCGGTCTCACGAACGCCAAGATGCTGGAACTCTTCAAGGGCGCCGGCGTGAGCTCGTCGGCGATCACGAAGTGCGTGAACGACCAGACGTACTCCAAGTTCGTCACGAACCGCACGAACGAGGCCGTCGCGAACTCCCAGCTCAAGAACCCGCAGACCGGCAGCTTCGGCACCCCGACGGTGTTCGTCAACGGCGAGCGCTATCAGGGCGGCTTCACCGACGCGTCCCAGTTCGCCACGTTCGTGCAGGCGGCCGTCAAGGACGCCGGTTCCAGCGGCACCTACAGCTTCCCGAAGGCGAGCTGAGCACCGCCTCCTCCGATCGATCGGTCCCGACCCGCCGGCGCGGCCTCCGCCGTCGCGGCGAGTCGGGACCGATCGTTTTCCGCGGGTGCGCTGCGGGTGTACGTTCGGCCCGAACCCGCAGGTGAGGAGACGAGCATGGACCGCATCCCCGAAGACGGCGCAGACGACCCGGCCATCGGCGACTCCGACGCCGGAGACACCGCCGGCTGGGTCGACCCCCGCGACGGCGAGGTCGACTACGCACTGGACGACCCGATCGCGGAGGCCGACTTCGCGGACGAGCTGGTCACGACCGACGGTGTCGCCGGCGAGACGGTGTGGGACGGCCCCGGCGACGGCAACGACGGCCCCACCGGAGGCCAGGCGCGCGAGGCCGAGCCCGACTACGACGAGCACGACCCGGAGGGCGACCCCGACGAGGGCATCCTGACGCAGGAGGACCTCGACGAGGAGGGCCTCTGAGGCCTGCGGCCTAGGTGCGCTCCCCCGCGGTCGGCACGGCCGCGACGACGCCGTCGGCGCTCCGCTCGAGGAAGCCGACGATGGCCTCCGACGGCAGGTCGGTGCCGATCGCGGTCGCGACCAGGACGTCTTCGGCGAACGCGATCCAGGAGCGCAGCCCGATGCGCAGCAGAGGAACGTCCGCCGCGCCCAGCTCGAGGAACACCGCGATGATCCGCTCGGCCTGCTCGCCCCTGGCCTCCTCGACCACGGCCCTGACCTCCACGTCGCCGCTCGCGACGCCGCGGACCAGCGAGTAGAACGTGCCGCTGTGGTCGCGCACGAACGCGACGATGCGCGCCAGCGTGTCGCTCAGGCGCTCCCGCGGCGGCAGCTCGGGGATCGGCTCCGTGGCGTGCAGCATGCTGTCGCGCGCGGTGCGGACGACCTCCCGGTGCAGGCCCTGCTTGGAGCCGAAATAGTGGAACAGGAGAGCGCGCGAGACCCCGGCCTGCGCCGACAGCTCCTCGATGGTCAGGGAGTCGAGGGGATGCTCGGCGAGGTGCGCGACGCCGAGCGCGACCAGTTGCGCCCGGCGCTCGTCCGGGGTCAGCCGGGTGCGCCGGTCGGTGTCCATCTCTCGAGCGTACTAGCCGGGGCGTGACCGGAACGGTCGGTCCGTCCTCCATTCTGCCGACTATTGACAACTCGTCAATAGCGTCTAGTCTCGCTGTGGGAACGACCGCACCGTCGCTGTCAAGCCCCCGAACAGGAGGATCGATGAAGTTCCGCAAGCTCGCCGGCTCGCAGGCCGGACGCATCGTGATCGCCGCCGTGCCCGTCGCCGTGGTGTCCACCGTGCTGATGACCGGAGTCGCCCAGGGAGCCGTGCCCGTCTCGTTCGCCGTCTCCGGAAGCCAGTTCCAGATCAGCGCCTCCAAGCTCGATGGCACCGGATTCTCGCAGTACGCCGGCGTCGCCCCCGACACCGCGGGCAAGCAGCACCAGGTCGCGATCGCGAACATCAAGTCCGCGACCCTCGCCGATCTGTGCCAGTCGGTCGTCACCGACACCCCGCTCGGCAAGGTCGGGATTCTGATCACCGCCGGCGGTGGAGGCAACCCGGCCAGCGCCTCCGACCTGCAGATCGGGATGACCGACCTGGCGGGCGACTCCGAGTTCCACAACATCCGGATCGGCGTCGACGCCTCCACCGTGAACACCGCGGCCAAGGGTGCGCCGGGCGACTTCGCCCAGGACGCCGACACGGTCACGATCAGCCACCTGCAGCAGACGGCGTGGAGCACCCAGGCCTCTGTGTTCACCCTGACCGGCATGCACGTGCAGCTGACGGACGGATCGAAGGGATGCTTCTGAGCCGCCCCGCCGCGCACGCGGCGACTGCGGCGGAGGACGCGAGCGCCCCGACGCGGCGTGAGCGGTTCCGCGCGTGGCGGCGCCAGCGCCCGTTCGTCGGCGGCCTGCTGACGGCGCTCGGCGGCGTGGAGATGTTCTTCTCCGGCCAGCTCGACGTGGGTCGCATCCACGTGCAGCTCGGGATCGAGGGGCTGCAGGCGACGATCATCCCCATCCTGCTCGTGCTGCTCGGCGTGCTCGCGATCGCGATGCCCGCGCACCGGATCTTCTACGGCGTGATCGCCCTCGCGGTCGCCGTGTACTCGCTCATCGGCGTCAACCTCGGCGGCTTCTTCATCGGAATGCTGCTGAGCTCGATCGGCGGCGTGCTCACGGTGGCGTGGATGCCGCGCGAGAGGAAAGGCGACGTGGAGCCCGAGCCCGAGCCCGAGCCCGATCAGGAGCGGGGCGCGTGAGCCGCGGCAGAAGAGCCGCAGGCGGGGCGCTCGTCGCCGCAGTGGTGCTCGCCGGCGCGCTCGCGGGAATCGGTGCGGTGCCCCTGCCGGCGCAGACCGCCCGCACGACGGCCGCGCCCGCGTCGCTGTGCATCCCGATCTTCACGTCGTGCAGCTCGCCGACGCCCACCCCCTCGCCGTCGCCGTCGTCGGGCTCCCCCGCGCCCGGGCTGCCGCTGCCCGGCCTCCCGGCGCCGACGCCGACCGTCCCCGGCGTCGGCACCACGCCGACGCCGGCGCCCGCCCCGGCCGTTGCGGACGGCTCCGCGCCCGTCTTCACCCAGCCTCCGGCCCAGCTCGGCAGCCAGTCGCTGTCGTTCACCGGCCTCCAGGGCATCAGCCTGGTGACCGTTCCGCTTGCCGACGGCAGCCGGATCCCGGTGCTGAAGATCTCGGCGGACACGATCACGATCCAGGGCTTCAGCCTCACCGTGCGCAAGCAGACCGGGCCGTCTCTGTCCACGACCGCCGACACGATGACCCTCAGCGGCCACGTGGAGGTCTACCTCGACTCGGCGACGGCGACCGGGCCGGACGGCAAGTCGCTGACCCTCGGAGCGGCTACCCCTCCCCCGAACGACGGGCTGCCGACGCAGCTGCTGCGGGTGACGCTCGGCCTGGTCGGGACGACCGCCGACTCGATCACCTACTCGAACACCAAGCAGCACCTGTCGGAGTGACGCCGAGGGATGGCCTGGTGACGTCGCGCTAGCGGGACTTGCGGAGGCGGCGCCGCTCGCGACGGCTGAGCGCCGCCAGCGCTTCGGCCTCCGCACGCCGCGCGGCCTCCGCTTCTCGCAGGCGCGCCTCACGACGCTCGACCCAGCGCGCGACCTCCTCGTCGACATCGCGCGTCGGGGTGACGACCGGCGGGCCGCCCTGCAGCTGCCGGCGGGCGTCGACGACGCGCCGGTTGAAGTCGGCGAGGTGCTCGCGCACGGCACGCTCGGAGCCGAGCCGGTCGAGGGTCGCGTCGAGCTCGCCGTGCTCGGTGCGCAGCGTGAGCGCCGGCGGCCCCAGCCCGGTGAGCTGCTCGCGCTCGATCTTGCGGCGGATCCACCAGTCGGGGTCGTGCGTGCCGGACAATCCGGGCAGCGGCTTGCCCGCTCCGGGGAGGTCGTCGAAGTCGCCCCGGCGGATCGCCTGCTGGATCGCGTTCTCGATGACATGGGCGCGCTGATCCATCGTCGGCTGGCCGGTGTTGGTCTCCTCGACCTCCTCGCCGCGGGCCCGGGCATCGCGATCGACGCGGTAGCGCGCGGCGTCGAGCCGGGCATCCGGCAGGGGTCGAGAGCGCTCATCGGCCATGCTTCCAGCCTACGTCGAACCCGAGCCGCGGCCGAGTGGCACGGCTCGACGTTCTGGCCGCAAGTCGGCGGTCGGGCGTAGCGTTCGGCGCATGGCGCCCTTCCGCATCGCTGTGCCCGACGACGTCCTCGACGACCTCCACGGCCGGCTCGACTCGACCCTCCTGCCCGAGAAGACGCCCGGGCCCGACTGGTCCAACGGGATCCCGCCTGAAGTGCTCGGCTCCCTCGTCGACCGCTGGCGCGACCGCTACGACTGGCGGGAGGCCGAGGGCCGGCTCAATCGCTTCGAGCAGGTGCGCGTGGACGTCGACGGCTGCGAGGTGCACGCGGTGGTCGCCCGCGGCCGCGCGACAGGGAGGCTCCCGATCGTGGTCACGCACGGCTGGCCGTACTCGTTCGCCTCCATGCTCCCGCTGGTCGACGCCCTGGGCGGCGAGCTCGACGTCGTCGTGCCGTCGCTGCCCGGCTACGGGTTCTCGAGCGTGCTGCCGACCGCGTTCTCGTCGGAGGCCGTCGCCGACCGCTGGGACGCCCTGATGACCACCGAGCTCGGCTATGAGCGCTACCTGACGTACGGGGAGGACGTGGGTGCGGGCGTGAGCGACTGGCTCGCCGGAGCGCATCCCGCCGTCGCCGGCATCGTCGCGAGCCACGCGTCGTTCTCGGCCCGCAGTCGACCGGGTGTGGAGCTCGACGATGCCGAGCGCGCATTCCTCGCGTCCGTGGCCTCGGCCGCCGAGTCGGGCTACGCCCACCAGCAGGGCACGCGGCCCGACACCCTGGCGGCGGCGCTGATCGACTCACCGAGCGGCCTGCTCGCCTGGATCGCCGAGAAGATCGCAGCGTGGAGCGAGGGCGACGGCCTGGAGTCGTTCGATCCGGACGACATCCTGACGAACGTGATGGTCTATTGGATCACCCGGTCGATCGGCACGAGCTTCCGCCCGTACAGCGAGTCGCCCGCCGGCGACGACCTCCACCCGATCATCGAGGTGCCCGCGAGCATCATCGTGCAGACCCACGAGGGTGCGTACCCGCGGTCGCTCGCCGAGAAGAGCTATGCGGACATCCGCTCTTTCGAGCGGCTGTCACGCGGCGGTCACTTCACCGCATGGGAGAACCCGACGGCGATCGCGTCGGCGATCCTCGTCCTCGAGGAGACCGTGCGCTGAAAGCCCCGCGCCAGACCGGTTGACAAAAGTCAACTCCCGAATACTGTGTGCACTAAGCAACCGGATGGCAGGCCGGACCGCAGGGGGCGGACGGCAGTACTGCATTCCCGGTGGGTGGCGCCCGATTCCTCGTGAGTCGAGCGCCGCCCGGCTTCAGCCGCGGCGGCGCCCGACTCCCGACATCACAGGGCGCGGATGTTGGACGCCTGCATGCCCTTCGGACCCTGTGTCAGGTCGTACTCGACCTTCTGGTTCTCGTCGAGGGAGCGGTAGCCTCCCTGCGACTGGATCTCGCTGAAGTGGGCGAAGACGTCGGCACTGCCGTCATCCGGGGCGATGAACCCGTACCCCTTCTCTGCGTTGAACCATTTGACGGTGCCTGTAGCCATCGTGTCTTCCTTCGTTGTCTTCACCGACCGCTTCGAACGGCCGGCAAAGCCAGGCTACTCTCTGGCGGCTTGTTAGCATTCATCCGATGCAGAACCTGAGCAACGCGATCGCCGAACGGATCGGCGGGAACATCCGCGAACGCCGCGAGCGGCTGCTGTTCGCGATCGACGAGCTGGCCCGGCGGGCCGGCCTGGAGGAGCACACGCTCTGGCGCATCGAGCGCGGCACCATGACGCCATCGGTGCTCGTGCTGGTGCAGCTCGCCGCCGTGCTCGAGTGCCGTCCGGGCGACCTCCTGCAGGGCGTCTCGGCCTCGCTCGGTGACGAAGTTCAGTCGTAACCGAGGATCACCACGTCGGCGTCGCTCCAGAACCCGCCGGAAAGGCCGCCGAGCACACCCGTCTTCGCTCCCTCAGCGGGGGCGGTGAGTGTCCGGTCTTCCTCGACGACGATGGCGGCCATGTCAGGATGGTAGGCGCGTCGACGATTCCGGCGAATCGACACCGTGTCCAACGGGCGGGGATCGATCGACACGGTGTCCAGTCCGCCTCCCGGCTTCACATCCCACTCTGGGAGAACCGAGAGCAGGCGCCGATGCCGCAGCGTCAGAGTTTGCTGATATTCGCGAGTGACCCCTTCCTGGGGGTAGCCGTGTCGTGCCAGAATCACGGAACCCGCTGCACTCCGGCGGGCAGCTGAGGCCCGAACCGCGCTGACGACGACGCAACGAAGGAGAGCCCCATGACTGAGATCATCGCCCCTGCCGCCGTTCGTGCCGCCCTCGATCATGCCGTGACCGCCGCCGGGGAACGTCATCGCTATGCCTTCCCCGCCGACGGCCTCGTGCGCTTCACCTGGGACGCCGAAGGCGACGGGCACGGCGACCTGATCGGCGAGGCGATCCGGGAGCTGGCGCCGGACGTGTACTCGCACCTGGTCACGGTCGAGACCGCCGACCCTGGGCAGCCGGTGGAGTCGGTCCTCGACCTCGCCGCGCATGGCCTGACCGTGCCGTTCGCCACGATGGCCGCGCTCGACGAAGCGCGCGCCATCGAGGATGCGGGCGGAACCTGGGGCGAGGCGCTCGCCTGCTTCGACGAGCTGTACTTCGACTCGCCGGCACTCGCCGGCTGAGGCAGGCCGGGCAGGGGCCCGCCCGCAGGTCGGCCCGTCAGGCCTCCGGGTCGTACTGGAACTCGCGCACCTCCTGCGCGCAGCGGCACACCGTCGCGATCTTCGCCGCCCACTCCAGCGCCGCGTCCCGCGTCGGGAGGTCGAGAACGGTGAAGCCGCCGTCCATCAGGCGGGTCTCGGGATAGGTGCCCTGCCTGATCGTTCCGTCCCCGGACACCAGCACCGTCCCCGCGCTCTCGTTCACGCCGCCGCCGAACACGTAGACGCCGGCCTCCTGTGCCTCACGGATGACCGAGTGCGCGGCCTTGGACACGGCGGGCAGCTCCTCCTCCGACACCTGCATCGCCCCGGACGGGAACGAGATCATGAACTTCGTCATCGCGTGACTCCCTCGCTGTTCACATCGTCGGCCGCAGACCGCCGTCGATCACGACATCCGCTCCGGTCAGATTGCCCAGGACCGGGCTCGCGAGCATCGCCACCAGAGCACCGACCTCCTCGGGAGTGGTGAAGCGACCCGTGACCATCGACTGCTCCGCGCCGTGCCGCACGTCCTCCGGAGTGCCGCCTCCGGCCGCGGAGACGGTTTCGGCGACGCCGCCCGCACCCAGCCAGAGCGCGGTCGCGACCGGACCCGGGCTGATGGAGTTGACACGGATGCCGCGAGACCCGAGCTCTTTCGACAGCGACTTGGTGAAGCTGAGCAGCGCCGCCTTCGCCGCGCTGTAGTCCATCACCAGCGGATCCGCGAGGATGGCGTTCTCGCTGACCACGTTGACGATAGCGCCGCCGTCCGGGATCGCGTCGAGCAGCGACCGGGTGACCCGCACCGCCGCGAGAGCGTTGAGCTCGTACGTCCGCAGCCAGTCGTCGTCGGTGATGGAGGCGAAACCGCCCGGCCGGGGCGGGGCAGAGCCGACGTTGTTCACCACGACGTCGACGGTCTCCCCGATCGTGTCGCGCAGACCGGCGATCGCCGCCGGGTCCGAGAGGTCGGCCGCGACGAACCGGAACCCGGCGGCGGCCTCCAGTTCGCGCGACTCGTCTGTGGCCGCGCGTGCGACACCGACGACGGTCGCACCCTCGGCGAGCAAGGCTCGGACAGCGGCCAGGCCGATCCCGCGGCTGGCACCGGTCACGACGGCTCGGGCGCCGGTCAGTCGAAGGTCCACGGCGCGACAGTAACGGGTGCGCGCCGCCCTCGGCTAGAGCCTACGCAGCAGAACCGTCGTCACGCCCTCGACTCGCGCGACACCCTCCGCAGCGTGGTGAAGCACCCGAGGAACGCGAAGACGAGGGCGAGCAGCACCTGCGGCAGATAGGCCTGCCACATGTCGCCGTTGCTGAGGAGGTTGTCGGCGAAGACGCCCCAGACCTTCGGATCGGCGATCGCATCCTGGAGCGGGACCTCGATCGCCGAGGCCAGGTCGGTGAACATTCCGGCGAGCAGGCTGAGGACGACCGTCACGACGACGATCGCGATGATCCCCCAGAACGCCGCTCGCGTGATGCGCGCTTTCGACCCCACCCGATACAGCCAGACGGCGCCGACCGCGACGCCCCACGAGACGATGGAGGCGATGAAGCCGAGGTTCCAGATCACCGTCCAGACCACGACACCCACCGGGATGACCAGCAGGGCCAGCGCGATGCCGCGACCGACGCGTTCGCCCTGGCTGAACGGCGGCATCGCGTCGTGCGCCGTCAGTGGCTCCGGTGCCGGGGCGGCCGGCAGCGCCTGGGGCGCCGCCTCCACCCTGTCGTCGCGTGCGGGCTCCACCCGGTCGTCGGTGGCATCGGTCATGGTGGTTCCCCCCTCGGGCCGCAGGCCCGGACATCGTGCAGCACCCTCCGGCGACGGTGCGCTGGACATCCTGTCACGGTGGAACCGCGTGCCGCCCGATGCGCGACCACCCCATTTCGGGGTGGCCCAGCGCTTGGTCAGCCGATCGCGTCGTAGGTCGTGATTCGCAGCCGGTCGAAGAAGAGCGCATCGGCCGTCTGCGCACCGTCGGCGCCGGGGACAGCGACGACGACGGTCACCGAGACCTCCCCCGCCGTCAGCCGACGGACCGCGTCGGTCACGATCACGACCTTGGTGACGGGAGCCAGAGAATGCCGTCCGCGGATGTCGAACGGATCGGTGTATCTCCACTGCGGGTCGCAGTGCCCCTCGTCGCCGACGCAGTTGAAATGCCCGAAGACCGTGAACGAGCCCGCGTAGCCGGAGGCGTCGTCGCGCGGCGTGTCCAGGCCGGCGTCGGCATTGTCGAAGAAGACCCGCGCCTCGTACGAGGCGCCCGAGTGGTCGATGCCCGAGAAGATCAGATCGGCGCGGTAGAGGGAGTCCCGCACCGCGGTCGGGACGGTCAGGGGAGGTGAGGTGTAGCGTTCCATGATCCTTCTCCGTCGTCAGTGCCCGTGGGTCGCATGCGCGGCCGCCGGCGCCGAGTCGACCTCGACGGAGGCGGTCGTGACCGCGTAGTCGTAACCCAGCGTCGTCACGTTGAGCGTCTGCCGCACCGTCAGACCGAAGGGAGGCAGGGCGTCGTCGAGGATGTCGGCCGGCGGCGTCGCGCCGGAGTGCCGTTGCTGCCAGAGCCGCCAGATCCGGTCGACCATGGCGTGATGCGCCCAGAAGATCGGGTCGAACGCGGCGAGGTAGATGTAGTACATGTCGCCGCCCGCGCCCCCGGTCCAGACGTGGACGTTGTTGTGGAGGTTCTCGAGCTGGCTCGTGAAGTCGAGGTAGTCGGTGATGTCGAGGAGTGCGGCGACCTCCTGAGCGGTCGGCAGCGGCGGCGACCCGGGCTGCCCGGGGAACCGCACCGTCTGCGCCGGGAGGTCGACCGGCGGGTTGCCGGCCTTCGCCTGCTGCAGCGCCCGCGGGTCGACCGGTGCGCTGGCGAGCGGGTTGTCCGGCGCGTTCTCCGCCGTGTAGATGTCGGGGATGGTGTGGACCGTCCAATCCCACCACGGCAACGTGACCGTCGGCACCAGGTCCATCAGCGACCGCTCGAACGAATACAGGTAGGCCCGATGCCAGGGCAGGAAGTACGGCGTCCCGTGCGCGACCGAGCAGCCGATCGGCATCGGGAGGCCGTGGACGCCCGCGAAGTACTGGTAGCCGCGGTCGTCGCTCAGCGCCAGCGACTTCGTGATGGCCTCCCGCAGCAGACCGGTCTGGTCTGGGGTGAGGAACTGCGCGTTGCGCCGCCACCGCACCGGTGACGCCGCGTGCGTCGCAGGCGAGAAGCCGACAGCCATGGTGCACGTCCGATCCCGCGGAGGCCCGCGTCGCCTCCAGGGTTCGCCTCCTCGGGCGGCATTGGCAATACCCGGTTCGTCTACTGCGGCCTCCCGAACCATCGCGTGAGGTGGTTCTCGAGGTCGTGCTGGTCGTCGCCGGCCCAGGCGACGTAGCCGTCGGGTCGCAGCAGCACCGCCCGCGCGTCGAGCGGCGCACCGGGATCGACGACCGCATCCACGCGGCCCGCCCACTCCTCGGCGCTGAGGCTCGCCGTGCGATCGAGCAGCAGCCCGCGTCCGTCGCGCAGCCGCTCGTAGAGCCTGCTGTCGGTGAGCGGCAGGTCGCGGAGGCGTTTACCCACCAGCTCCGATCCGCCGCCGAGTTCGTAGCGGATGCCGGTGCCGCTGATCCGCTCAGCGAGGTACCGGCTCACGTCGTCGAACCCCATCAGCTCGGTGAACAGCCGGCGCACGGCCTGCGGGCCGGGCTCCGGCGCGATCAGGACGCTCTGCGCGCGGGTGAGCGTCAAGACGTCGTCGGCGACCGGCCGCCGCTCCGACTCGTAAGTGTCGAGCAGTCCGTCCGGAGCCCAGCCGTCGAGCTCGGCGGCCAGCTTCCAGCCGAGGTTGAAGGCGTCCTGGATGCCGAGGTTGAGCCCCTGGCCACCCAGCGGAGGATGGACGTGGGCCGCGTCGCCGGCGAGCAGCACCCGGCCGGAGCGGTACCGTTCGGCGAGCCGGGTCGCATCGGTGAAGCGCGAGAGGGCGCGGGGGGCGTGCGCACCGAAGTCGGTGCCGGCGTACGCCCTCAGCCGGGCGCGGAACTCGTCCATCGTAGGAGGCACGCTGCGGTCCTCCGCGACGGTCGCTGCGGGCACGACCGCGCGGTACAGCCCGCCGGCGGCGGGGCCGATGCCGAATCCGCGATGCGTCTTTCTCACCTCCGCCGAGATCGCGGCGATGTCGTCCGCCGACGCCGTCACCTCCACCTCGCCGAGCAGCCACTCGGTGGTCGCCGCCTCGCCGGCGAACGCGATGCCCAGCTGCCTGCGAACGAGACTGCGGCCTCCGTCGCAGCCGACCAGCCAGCGCGACCGCAGCCGGGTGCCGTCGACCAGGTCGACGCTCACCCCGTCGTCGTCCTGCTCGAAGCCCGCCACCTCCGCGCCTCGGCGAAGCTGCGCGCCGAGCTCGACCGCGTGCTCCTCCAGCAGCCGGTCGGTGATCGTCTGCGGGATGCCGAGGATGTACGCGTGCGCCGAATCCAGGTCGACGGGGTGCGGCGCCGCGATGCCGGCGAACGTCCCGACCTGCGGATAGCGCGTCCCGAGCTCCAGGAACCGGTCGAGTAGTCCGCGCTGGTCGAGGATCTCGATGCTGCGCGCGTGGAGGCCGAGCGACCGCGCAAGGGGACTCGGCCGCTCGTCGCGCTCCAGCACGAGCACGTCGACATCATGCAGCCGCAGCTCGGCGGCCAGCATGGACCCCGTCGGTCCGCCTCCGCTGATGATCACGTCGAACACCTGTGACGCCATCCGGCACTCTCCTTCTCAGCAGCCGGGGGGCGAATCTCGTGATTCCGGCCGCGACCGGCTATTCTCCCCGATGCAGGGGGCCTTGCGGCAAGCCCGGGTGCGGCCGGTATGCTGGAAATGCAGGCGCCCGCGGCGTGACCGCCCGGCGCCCCACATTCCCGAGAAGACCTCATCTTCTACTCCCCCTCCCCGTGCCCGCGGGGCTACCCTGTCGCCCAAGGCCCGGACCAGAACGGGCCGGGGAGCACCTGTCATGGCCAAGCACAGAATCCTCGCGGTCGCCGGGATCGCCGCCGCAGCCGTCCTCCTCGCCTTCGGGGCCCCCCAGAGCGTCGAGGGCATCGTGCCCGGGCAGGGCAGCATCCACTTCACGGCGGTCGGCGACTATGCGGCCAACGCCAACACGCAGGCGGTGCTGTCAGGGATCAAGACGCTGAACCCCGACCTGAACCTGGCGGTCGGCGACCTGTCGTACGGGACGACCGGGCAGGAGCAGGCGTGGTGCGACCTGGTCACGCAGACCCTCGGCGCCGGCTTCCCGTTCGAGCTGGTCTCCGGCAACCACGAGAGCAACGGGCAGAACGGCAACATCAACGACTTCTCGGCCTGCCTGCCGAACCAGCTCCCCGGAGTGGTCGGCACCTACGGGCGGCAGTACTACGTCGACGTTCCCCAAGGAGCACCGCTGATCCGGTTCATCATGATCTCGCCCGGCCTGCCGTTCTCCGACGGCATGTGGACGTACGCGGCAGGGACGGACCACTACAACTGGGCGTCCGCCGCGATCGACGGAGCCCACGCCGCGAACATCCCCTGGGTCGTCGTCGGCATGCACAAGCCGTGCCTCTCGATGGGCCAGTACACGTGCGAGCCCGGCGCGGACATCATGAACCTCCTGGTGTCCAAGCGGGTCGACCTGGTGCTGACCGGGCACGAGCACCTCTACCAGCGGACCAAGCAGCTGGCGACCAGCGCCTCCTGCCCCTCGATCACACCGGGCACGTACACCGCGGCGTGCGTCGCCGACTCCGACAACACTCTCGTCAAGGGAGCGGGCACGGTGTTCGCGACCGTCGGCACGGGAGGCAACAACAACTACGACATCAACCCGGCCGACAGCGAGGCCGGCTACTTCGCGTCGACGTACGGCAACTCCACGGCCCCGCTTTTCGGGTCGATCGACGTCACAGCGACCGCGACCCAGCTCAGTGCCTCCTACGCGCGCGCCGCCGGTGCGAGCTTCAGCGACTCCTTCACGATCGGTCCGCCCACCGGAGGCGGCAACCAGCCCCCGAACGCGGTCATCGCCGCCTCCTGCACCGACCTCACCTGTTCCTTCGACGGGACCGGCTCGAACGATCCCGACGGAACGGTGACCTCCTACGCCTGGGACTTCGGTGACGGCACGACCGGCGCGGGGAGCACGATCAGTCACACGTATGCCGCCGCAGGCACCTACCCCGTCCGGCTGACGGTGACCGACGACGGCGGGGCCACGGCGAGCGCCAACCGGTCGACGACGGTGACCGCGCCACCGCCACCGCCGAACGTGCTGGCCGCCGACACCTTCTCGCGCTCGGTCACCGGAGGCTGGGGCACCGCCACGACCGGAGGCGCCTGGACCGCCGCCGGCTCGTCCTCCCTCTACTCGGTGAACGGCAGCGCCGGCCTGATCCAGCTCCCCACCGGATCGGGAGGGACGACCCGTCTGCCCGGCTTCACCTCCACCGACACCGACCTGCGACTCTCGGTCGCGCTCGACAAGGTGCCGTCGTCCGGCAACGTCTACCTGACCATCCAGGGCCGCCGGATCGCGACGGCCGGCGCGTACGCGTCGAAGGTGATCGTGTCGTCGGCCGGCAAGGTCACGATCCAGATCGTGCGGGTGGACCAGAACGGCGGCAACGAGGTCGTGGTGCAGTCGTCGGTCGCGGTCCCCGGGATCACCTATACCGCCGGTCAGAAGCTCGACGTCCGGCTGCTGATCACCGGCACGAGTCCGACGACCGTGCAGACCAAGGTCTGGCTCGACGGAACGACGGAGCCCGCGGCGTGGCAGCGGACGGCGACCGACTCGACAGCCGCCCTGCAGGCCGGAGGCGGACTGGCGATCACCGGCTACCTCTCCGGCGGCGTGGTGAACACGCCGGTGACGCTGTCGGTCGACGACCTCAGCGCGGTCAAGCCCTGACCGCTCGGCGGCAATGAATCGCGGGCCACAGCACGGCGGCCGGGATCACGATGACGGCGGGTTCTCCAGCGTCACGGTCGCCTTGGCGGTCTTGCCGTCGCGCACGTAGGTGACGTCGACGGTGTCCCCCGCTTTCGTCGTCATCACGGTCTCGGTGAGCGTATCGGCGTTCGACGCCGGCTTGCCGTTGATCTCGGTGATGACATCGCCCTGTTGCAGCCCGGCCTTCGCCGACGGTCCGTCGGGCACGACGGAGACGACGTAGAGCCCGTCCGCAACCTTGAGCCGTTGCGCCACCGCCGGCGGGATGGGCGCGATCGAGAGACCGAAGTACGGGTAGGTCACGTGCCCGTTCTTGATGATCTGGTCGACGAGCGAGTGCGCGAAGTCGGACGGGATGGCGAAGCCGATGCCCACGCTTCCGCCGCCGGCCTGACCTGCCGCGTTCGGCACGGTCGCGATTGCGGAGTTGATGCCGATCAGGTCGCCGGAGCAGTTGACGAGCGCGCCTCCCGAATTGCCCGGGTTGATGGAGGCGTCGGTCTGGATGGCGTTGGCGAGGATCGCGGTCTGGCCGTTGTCGCCGGGCACCGGGACGGTACGCCCGAGAGCGCTGACGATGCCGGAGGTCACCGTTCCGGACAGGCCGAGCGGAGCGCCGAGGGCGACGACGGGCTGGCCGACGACGACCTTCGCCGAGTCGCCCCATGGCACTGTCGGCAGATTCGACCCGGAGATCTTCAGCACCGCGAGATCCGCACGCGGATCGCGCCCGACGAGCTGCGCGGGCGACTCGACACCGCCGGAGGACAGCACCGCGATCGTCCCGCCGTCCACCGCACCCGAGATCACGTGGTTGTTGGTGACGATGTAGCCGTCGTCGGTGATGATCTCGCCGGTCCCGGTCCCCCCGCCGGCCGAACCGACGGCGGAGACCGTGACGATCGCCGGCAGCACTTCGTTCGACACCGTGATCGCGTCGCACGCGCTCACCTGCTGGCTGCTCGTCGACGCCGGGGCGGACGTGGTGGAGGCTCCCGACCTCCCCACGCCCCAGCCGAGGAGGCCGCCCGCGACGAGTGCGACCACGACCGCGAGCGTGCCCCAGAGCCAGCCGGTGCGGCGTGTGCGCCGCGCGGGCGGCGTCGGGGCCGCCGGCGGAGTAGCCGGGACGGGAGTCGGTTCACTCTCAGACATGTCCACCCCCAAGTCGAAGGGTCTGAGCGCCACAACGCCCTCGGTCTACACCAGGGGTGGGCGCGGTGGCAATGATCTCCGCGTCGGGCGGGCACGCATGGGCGCCGACGAGACGCAAGGGGTTGTGGAGGCCCGCTTCCGGACGTTCGCTCGCCTGAGCGGCGCGGCCTCGACACGCGGCGCCGACACACGAAGGAGAAAGACCATGGCGACGACAGTCAGCGAGTTCGTGATCGCACGGCTGAGGGAGTGGGGCGTGCGGCGCGTGTTCGGCTTCCCCGGCGACGGGATCGGCGAGTTCGACGGCATGCTCGGCAAGGCCGAGCGCGCCGGTGAGGGGCTGGAGTACATCCGGCCGACGCACGAGGAGATCTGCGCGCTGATGGCGGTGGCGCACGCCAAGTTCACCGGGGAGGTCGGTGTCTGCATCGCCACCTCCAGCCCGGGAGGCTTCCACCTGATGAACGGCCTCTACGACGCGAAGATGGACAACCAGCCGGTCGTCGCCATCGTCGGCCAGCAGGGACTGAACTCGTTCGGCACCTTCAACCAGCAGGAGAGCAAGCTCGAGCAGACGTTCTCGGATGTCGCAGCCTACGTGCAGACGATCGTCTCTCCCGAGCAGGCGCAGGCCGTGATCGACACGGCCTTCCGCACGGCGATCGCGCGCAAGCAGCCGACCGTGGTCATCCTGCCGCACGATGTGCAGGGCATGGCGATGGCCGCACCGGGCGCCGAGATGTGGGTCTCGCGCTCCAGCGCGGTGGCGCCGTCGACCGCGATCGCCCCTCCGATGGAGCAGCTGCGGGCCGCCGCCGACCTCATCAATGCGGGTGAGCGCGTCACCTTCCTCGTCGGTCACGGCGCCGTCGGAGCGGAGCAGGAGGTGCTCGCGGCCGCGCGGCTGGCAGGCGCAGGCGTGATGACGACGCTCCGCGGCAAGCAGGTCGTGCCGGGCGACATCCCCTTCCACACCCAGCAGCTCGGCCTCCTCGGCTCCCGGCCGAGCTACGACCAGATGCAGGAATGCGACACGCTCGTGCTGCTCGGCACCAACTACCCGTACGGGCAGTTCCTCCCGAAGACCGGTCAGGCGAAGGCGATCCAGGTCGACCTCCGCCCCGAACAGCTGGGACTTCGCTACCCGACCGACGTGAGCATCTGGGGCGATGTGAAGGCGACGCTCGCCGGTCTCATCCCGCTGCTCACGCCGAAGGACGACCTCTCGTGGCAGGAGAGGGCGGCGGCCTCCATGCGCAACTGGGACGACGAGCTCGAAGCGCAGGCCGCCCAGCACTACGACGACGGCGTCAACCCGCGCCGTGTCTACCACGAGCTGAACAGGCGGCTTCCCGCCGGGGCGATCGTCACCGCCGACGCGGGCACGACCGCGGACTGGTACGGCCAGTACATCCGGCTGCGCGACGGGATGCGCGGTGATCTCTCCGGCCGGTTGGCGACCATGCTGGCCGCAATGCCTTACGCGACGGCAGCGAAGTTCGCCTATCCGGAGCGGACGGTGGTCTGCACGATCGGCGACGGCGCGTTCCAGATGCTCGGGATGAACGAGCTGATCACCGTCAAGAAGTACCTCTCGCGCTGGTCGAACCCGAACTTCGTCGTGCTGGTGCTCCACAACGACGACCTCGCCCAGGTCTCGTGGGAGATGCGCACCGAGGACGCGAACCCGGTCTGGTCGACCTCCCAGGACGTCGAGTCGGTCGACTACGCCGGCTGGGCGCAGCTGCTGGGGTTCCAGGGCATAACGGTGACCTCCGACGACCAGATCGAGGCGGCGTGGGAGGCCGCGCTCGCCCATCCCGGCGTAACGGTGATCGACGCGCACACCAGCAAGAACGTGCCGCCGCTGCCGCCGCACATCACGCTCGAGTTCGCGAAGAACACCGGCCTCGCCCTCCTGAAGGGCGACCCGGAGGGTCACGGGGCGATCAAGGACTCGGCGACCTCGCTGATCACCGAGGGGGTCGAACGGGTGAAGGACGCGCTGCACCTGGAGAAGGGCGACGACGAGAGGTGACCCCTTTGCGGCGACCGCTCCCATAGTCTGCAAATTGTGAGTAATCTTCACTGAAAGTCACAACTTTCGTCGAGGAGGGCCAATGGACTCCGCCAGGCAATTGATCCGGTGGAGCCTCCCCGGGCTCGTGCTCGTGTTGAACGTCCTTCTGGTCCATGGGCTGTGGGTGAGCTTGATCGACCACCAAAGACCCTGGAGCTTCATTTCGGCAGCCAATGCGCCCGCCTTGGTCGCGATCGTCGCCGGCGGACTCCCAGGCGGCTTTCTCCTCTATCAGTTCTACTTTCACGGCTATGGCCCTGTCGGTCCCGCGCGAGCCGCGAGATATGCCCTGTTCTTTCGTCGCGATCGCGGAGCATCCGTGCTCACCCGCTACCTCTCGAAATACGGCGGCGAGCGATGGCTGGTCGATTGGGTCGATACGAGATCTAGTTCCGAACATTTCGACATGCGACTCGGTCATCCCGAATACCGCCACGTCCTCGTCCTCTGGCTGCGCCTGACTGACCACCTACCCTCTGCGCAGAAGCACCCCGCAGGCGTCGATCCTCACCGATGCCCGGAATGCATTCGCCTCTACAAGGAGCGGTGGCACCAGAACTGGACCCTCTTCCAGTCGGTACTCGACTATTGCTCCGCTAACGGGAATCGTTCGTGGATCAAGCAGGAGTACACGAGCGGTTCGGACCTCTATCACGGGCTCGGAGCTAGCCGGACCGCGGTCTGGCTTTCGGCGGTCGCCGCGTTGCTCTATAGCGCGGCGCTCGGACCGATCACCGGGTTCGAGCGCTTGGCGGCCATGGTCGCAGACCCGGCGAATGCCGCAGTCTTCCTCGTCTTGATATGCGGACTCATCGGTTTTGAGCTCCGCATCCTCTCTCGCTGCCGAGACCAGGTGTCCCGCGTATACGAGGAGAAGGTCGCGGCTGCACTCGCCGTCGCCTCGCGGGAGATCGACAAGCCGGCGGGCGGCGGACGCAGCTTGGACAGCGCTTAGGTCAAATCCCGCCACTCACGCCGTCGATCCGGCTCCCTCGTCACGGTCGGCATCGAGCGCGTCCGACCAGCGTCGATACATCTCCTCAGCGCGCCGGAGGATGACTTCCTCCGCCGACGACGAGGCCAGTTCACCGAGTCCGTTCAGCGGTATGTCGGGTACCGCCACGATCGAGGGCAGCACTTCTGTCCACGGAGCCTCGTCCCCGGCCTCGAACAGCGGCTGCGACCCTTCGGGCGCGAACCGCCGCCCGAGCGGAAGGTTCTGGTGCTCGAGGAGCTCCGTCCCCATGACGACGGCGTATCCGGACGGTTCCAGGTCCTCGTGGACTGTGACCTTGACGGGGGGCAGACTCGTCATGCGAGCCCGCGCTTCCGGGAGGTAGCGCGTGAAAAGGGCGTTCGTGGCGACCGGATCGTCGTCGTCCGCGAACCACGACGGAGGCAGGAACAGGCGAAGCGTCGTCCACCGGCGGAGCTGCTCCCACATCGCGGCGGCTGCGGGTTCGTCCGAGTCGGACGCGATGTCGCGCGAGAGGTCGGTGATGTGCGCGTAGGTCTCGTAGTTCGATTCGGAAGCCGTGGCCAGGTCGTGGGCGGCCCGCTCGGGGTCGCGGTTCAGGAATGACCTCAGGACCTCTCGAGCCTCGTCCATATGCCCCCCGTCGACCAGGCTGACCACCTGTTCGGCTCGAGCAGACCAGTCCTCGTCGGTGTCCGCGCCTACGGACTCTTCGGGCGCGTTCACGCCGTCGGCTTCGATGACCTCGACGGCCTCCACACCCGGCGCAACAGTCTCGCGCAGCGCACGCTGAAGTGTGAGCACGGCCTCATCGTCCGCCAGGGGAGCAAGGCTTGCCTCCGCTGTGGAGGCCTCCCCGCGCGCTACGCGCATCAGGGCGTCGCACATCCCGAGGGCGAGGTCGGCGACGGGGTCCCCGTCGTCCGCGACGAAATGTCCGACCCGTCGAGTCTGTGCCGGATACGTCCGCACTGCCAGGTCCTGGAATCGCGCCTCGGCCAAGGCCGACAACTCGTCCAGTCGGGGAAACTCGAACCCTTGCGCGACGGCGAGCACACGGAGTTCCGGTGCAGTCAGAACGGGAAAATCGGACAGCTCTATCCTTCCCGCGCCCTCCCGGATCCATATTGCCAACCGGGCGACGCCCTCCTCGTGCCGCCCCTGGAGCACCAGCGCTGCGCCCGAGACCAGCCCGCTCTCATCTGACCGATCGGGGAGGTCGGCACAGAGCTGCTCCGCTTCGCGGAACCTACCCTGGAGGACTCGGACCCATCCGAGTGAGACCAGCGTCGAACGCTGGTCCATCCGGTCCGCACAGTGCCGTTCGAGCGATGGAAGCTCCGCCAGGGCCTCCGGCAGACGGCCGGTGAGGATCAGCGACGACACCAGTGTCTCGGTCACCCACGTCCACTCGGGGTTCGCGTTGAGGGTGCGCAATATCCGGACGGCCTCGAGCGGTTCCTTGGTCCGCAGCTTGCACACGGCGCGCCACGATTGGATGAAGTCAGCCACCTCCGCATTGCCCTCGCTGTCCAGCGATTCCGTCGTCTGCAGCGCCGCGATCGGATCGCCCGCCAAGGCCTGCCGAGTCGCGAGGAGCAGCCGCCACTGGAGCGTGTCACCGAACGTCGAGACGATGTATTGGGCGACCTCGAGTGAGAGAGCGTCGGCCCGTAGAGCCGAAAGCGCATCGGAGAGGACACGCCACCGGGAAGCATTCGCGAGGTCGTGCGCAACGGCGCGGCAGGCGGCGAGCAGTGCCGGCCAGCCATGTCTGTCCCCTTCGACACCGAGCTCGTTGATCAGTGGCTGCAGAGCAAGGGCCTCCGTAGCGAAGCTCCAGGCGTCGTCGTCGGTGATGCCTCGCCGCTTTCGCGCCCGCTCCAGCGCGTCGAGGGCCTCGTGAAGACGTCCTCGTGCGGCGCTGAGCGGCAGCGGATCGGAACTCACGACCAAACTGTCGGCCAGAAAGAGTCCCGCGACCGATTCGGGCGCAAGTTCGAACGCGCGCCGGAGATGGGGGATCGCCTGTTCCGCATCGCCGCCCCACAACCGATTGGAGCCTGCCTCGATCAGCGTCTCGACGCGTTCCTCCACGGACGCATCCCGCGCGGATGCCGCAGCGACACTCGCCTCTGCGATGCGTGCCC
Source organism: Leifsonia sp. Leaf336 (assembly GCF_001423695.1). Taxonomy (GTDB): domain Bacteria; phylum Actinomycetota; class Actinomycetes; order Actinomycetales; family Microbacteriaceae; genus Leifsonia. The sequence goes on along the minus strand of NZ_LMOZ01000001.1, from coordinate 878,250 downwards.
TGCTCCGGCTGTCGTCCCACTCGGTCACCGATAGAGCTCGATCGTGCAATCGATCGAAAATATCGAACGCGCGCTCGTCGACCGCCCGCTGCGCCGCAGCGATCCACAATTCCACGGGCGCGGCGTAGAAAAGAGCATCGATGCGGGGTTCCACTTCGGTGAGCAACGGGATCGCCGCTATCGCGCGTGCGGCCCCACGCTCGGCTCGATCACGATCGCCACCGCTTCGGTCCTCCACGATGAGCTCCGAGATGACGTCGAGGTTGAGCGGTTCTGCTTGGCGCGCACCGGACAGCAGGTTCTTCGACTCTTCGGCCCTGCCTCGAACTCGATGCCACCGAGCCTCGAGAGCGAGCGCCGTCGCATGGAACCCGAAGCCCGAAGCTCTCTCCAGATGCGGAGAGGGGTCGACCGATCCGACGTTCCGGTCAGCCTCCGCGCTCGCGCCACCTGCCTCGAACTGGAGCAGCCGCATGCGTGCCGCCAACGCCTCAAGGCGCGCGCGCGCTCTGTCGTCGAGCCGGGTCTCGCCGTCGAGCGCGCGATCGTCGAGGACGCGCTCGAGTTCCATCGCTACGAACTCCCAATTCCTGGATGCCAGGCCTGAGCGGATGACCTCGGCATGGTCCCTGAGAAAGCCTGCCCCGGGGGTCCGGCCGAGCTGATGGACCAATCTGTCCATGGCGTCAAGCCGGCCGAGCCCTACGGCCAGCCACCAATCCGAGAGCCACAAACCGACTCCGGTCTTCAGGTCGGTCGCGAAGGCCTCGTCGAACTGGCGCTCCCGTTCGGGCCACTCGCCCGCGAGCACCGGCAGCAGCTCGACGACGTGTTCGAGTTGCCGTTCGAAGCGGCTGAGGCGTTCGGACGCTGCCTCGAGGGCCCGGTGGGACTGGCGCAGAGGTCCGCTGGACAATTCCGCAGGGGCGCCTGGTCGTCTCGCGCGCTGAATCTGCTCTCGCAATGGGACGAGCCACCTGGCCACGTCGAGGTCGTTGGCGAGTTCGACTTCGACCGTGTTGACGAGATCGTCGAGCTCACCCACGGTCACACACCTCCAGCGCCGACGCGATCGGGTTGCGGAGACGTCGGCCCTCCTCGTTCCCCAGGCGTCCTGTCACCGCGCAGGCCCGACGGCTCGAGCAATCGAAGGCCTGAGTTCGGCCCGGTCAGCAGGCCGAACCAGCCGAAGCTCGCACGGTCCTCCTCGAGAGGTCGCTCCCTGTCCCCGATCTCGGCGCGGGCGGCCTGCACCGCCTCCTCGATGGTCCTCCCACCACGAAGCTCGGAGTACAGCTTCTTGTTGAACGCGATCGCCTCACGCGGATGCACAGGAGACGTCGTGAACACGACGGCATCGATGGAGCCGCGCAGCGCATCGAGGAACGCCTGCGGCTGAACAGGTGCGGGTTCTCTGCCTGGGCGCGGCGAGAGGAACTCCGCGACCAGCAATCTGGCCCCCGCTTCGGCCGCGGAGTCGAAGAGGTGGCTGAGCGGTCGCCACCTCACGAACCCGTTCAGACCCTCCAAGAGCGCGTACTTCGGTTCTTTGTCGAACTCGCCGAAACCGACGTAATGGACAACCTCCACCGGGAGCCGTCCGTCTGCATCGAGTTCCGCGATCGTCTCTGCGATCATCGTCTGCGTCGGCTCGAGATCCAGCATCGTCGCGGCCATGACACCGGGAGCGTCGATTGCCTTCCTCAGCTCGTCGCGCAGCGCACTGCTCGTCGGCCACGGCAGCTCATCACTGGCATCGACGATCCGCGGCATCTGGCTCAGCCACTCCTCCGGCTGCATCACGATGCCGAGCACTCGGGCCGGGCCGGGTCGCGGCTCGAGATCGACGCCGCCGACGGGGGTTTCGCGTCGCGGTGCCACCCGCGAAAGACGTGTCGATGGGTGCAAAGCAAGGGCACGCTCGCCACCGCTGTACTGCATGCGCACGAACTCCCACGGCACGTCGAAGAGTTCGGTGCGCTCCTCGAAGACCAGCCGGATGAAGAGACGATCACTCGCGGCTGCCTGCGTGACGTGATCCACCAGGTGCTCCGGCAGCAGCGCCCCACCGAGCAGACCGCCGAGCAGACCGACGTCTTCGGCGTCGTGAACGCGACGTCGCTGCGCCCAATGAAACAGGGCGCGGGCCACCTGACTAGGGAGACCCTGTCCGGTGAGAGTGAACGCGGGGCCGCCGTCGGGCTCCAGACGAATCGTCCATTTCTCCACCGTTCCGGAGATCATGATGTCGACTTGGGACTGCCACTCCATGTCGAAGCCGAGCTGTCGCCACGCATCGTCGCCGAGGGCATCCCGCCAGGCGCGCGCCGCCAGAGGCGGTCGTTCGATGAGTTTCCTGACCGCGTCGAGATGCTGAGCAGCGCGGTTGAGCGGGATCGCGCCGCCGCCCGCGTCGCCCTCGGTGTCATTCGACGACTGGACGATCCCGACCACGGCTCCGCTCTGCGGGCTCAGGAGGGCCCCTCCGCTGAGCCCCGGCGGCACAGTCGGACCACCGCTCTGGAGAACGAGCGAGCGCGGCGTGACTCGATCCGCCCCGAGCGAGGCGTTCACGCGCAACCGGAAGTGTTGCAGTCCATGCTCGCCGGACAGGGCTACCCGCGGAAAGCCGACGGCGTAATAGTCGGTGTCATCTTGCACGAATCGCGCCAACACCACCGCACTCGGCGACGGGTCCCCCTCCTGGCGCCGAACCCTCACCAGCGCAAGATCGAGTTCGTTCCCGGGGAGGTACTCCTCGACCACACCCTCGCGTTCTACGTCGCCGGCCAAGTGAACGCCGACTGTTTCACCGGCACCCGCGCCGACGACGTGAGCGCACGTGAGCACCAGGTCGCGGTCGATGAAGAAGCCGCTGCCTCGTTCTCCGTTGGCGCCGGTCAACGCGACCATGCTGTCCGTCTTCAGCAGGTGGAGGATCGCGTTCAACGACGACTCGGGTAGGGCCATCTCAGGCGACTTCGGTCCGCGACCACTCCAGGGTTACCGTGATCGAAGCCTCCGCTTTGCCCTTACCGAGAAGCGCAAGCAGCTTGCCCTCCTCGATCGCCAGGCCGAAGCTGAGTTCGACCGTTGCCTTATCGGGTAGCGCCTTCTTCACCGCGTCCAGAGCTGCTTTGGCCACGACTTCGATGGAATCCGTCACCGAGCTCAAGCGTGCCGTGATGTCCTTGTCGGCGACAAGCTGTGGACCTCGCTGCTCCGCGGCCACGGCGATCTTCACGTCGTCTCCGATGTCGACGGCGATTATTCGGTCGGCCATGGCGCCCTCCCGTCATTCGTGGGGCCACCTGAGGATCAGCACCAATCTCCTCGCTTAACTGAGAGATTGTCAAGACCGAGTCGTCTACTGCACCGACACGTTGCGACCGGCGCCGTCGACGTACCCGGAGGTTTGGTCGCGCCGCACCATTCCTGCGCCCGAGCGCGTAACATCCATCGCGGGAATCGATCGTTGACGGAGACGGGGTCGGACATGCAAACGCACACCTTGAGCACGGACGGCGCAGAGATCGTCTACGACGTCGCTGAGGCGGAGAACGGCTCGGGCGAGCATCCCGTGCTCGTCATGATCGGCCAGCCGATGGACGCGAGCGGCTTCCGCGCCCTTGCGTCGTACCTCCCCGATCGTGTTGTGGTCACCTACGACCCGCGCGGTCTGGGGCGGAGCACCCGCAGCGATGGGGAGGTGACCAACACGCCGACCACGCAGGCCGAGGACGTGCACGCGGTCATCGAGACGCTGGGCGTCGGACCGGTCGACCTGTTCGCCAGCAGCGGCGGAGCGGTGACAGCGTTGGCGTTGGTGGCCGCGCACCCGGGCGATGTGCGGGTCCTCGTCGCGCACGAGCCGCCGCTCCCCGGCGTGCTGCCCGACGCCGTGGCCGCCGAGCGCGCGCTGGCGGCGGTGCACGAGACGTACGACACCGGCGGTTTCGGCGCCGGGATGGCGGCGTTCATCGGGATGACGTCGTGGCGCGGGGAGTTCACCGACGACTACTTCGCGCGCCCGGCACCCGACCCCGCGATGTTCGGGATGCCGGCCGGCGACGACGGCTCGCGCGACGATCCGCTGCTCTCGGAGCACTCCTCCGCGGTGACCTCCTATCGCCCGGACATCGAGGCTCTCGCGGCCGCGCCCACCCGCATCGTCGTCGCGGTGGGCGAGGAGTCGGAGGGCATCTTCACCGGTCGCGCCTCCGCCGCCGTCGCCGAGCTGCTCGGAACGGAGGCGGTCGTGTTCCCGAGCCACCACGGCGGCTTCGCCGCGGAGGACTCCCCGTACCCCGGCAAGGCGAAGGAGTTCGCTCAGCGGCTGCGGGAGGTGCTCGACTCGCCCGCGAGTTGATCGACGGCCCGATCCCTCCTACGGCTGTGATCTGAGCGATCGCACGCCGACCGGTGTCCGCGGTCGATGCGACCATTCTCTCGACGCGGGATCGATCGGAGGACGGGCATGCGGGGCGAAGCGACCGTGCTGCACGCGGACCTGGACGCCTTCTACGCCTCGGTCGAGCAGCGCGACACTCCGGGGCTGCTCGGGCGGCCCGTCATCGTCGGCGGCGGCGTCGTGCTCGCCGCGAGCTATGAGGCGAAGGCGCGCGGCGTGCGCACCGCGATGGGCGCCCGGCAGGCGCGCGACCTGTGCCCGGACGCCGTGATCGTCCCGCCGCGCATGGAGGCCTACTCCGCAGCCAGCAAGGACGTGTTCGCCATCTTCCGCGACACGACCCCGCTCGTGGAGGGGCTGTCCATCGACGAGGCGTTCCTGGAGGTCGGCGGCCTCCGGCGCCTCGCGGGCACGCCCGAGCAGATCGCCGCGCGGCTGCGCGAGCGGGTCCGCCAGGAGGTCGGCCTTCCGATCTCGGTCGGGATCGCCCGGACCAAGTTCCTCGCCAAGGTCGCGAGCGCGGTGAGCAAGCCCGACGGGCTGCTCGTCGTCGAACCCGACCGTGAACAGGAGTTCCTGCTCCCGCTTCCGGTGGAACGGCTGTGGGGCGTGGGCGCCGTCACCGCCGAGAAGCTGCATCGGCTCGGTATCCGCACCGTCGGTCAGCTCGCCGAGCTCGAGGAGGCGACGGCCGAGAGGCTGCTCGGCCGGGCGGCCGGCGCGCACCTGCACGCGCTGGCGCGGCTGCGGGATCCGCGTCCGGTCGATACCACCAAACGCCGCGGCTCCATCGGCTCGCAGCGCGCGCTCGGAAACCACCCGCGCTCCCCCGAAGAACTCGACCTCATCCTCACCCAGATCGTCGACCGTCTCGCCCGCCGGCTCCGCGACCGCGACCGCACCTGCCGCACGATCGTGCTGCGGCTGCGCTTCGGCGACTTCGCCAGAGCCACCCGCTCGCGCACCCTTCCCTTCCCGTCGGACCGCACCTCCGCACTGCTCTCCGTCGCCCGGACTCTGCTCGTCGCCGCGCAGGCAGAGATCGCGGAACGCGGCATAACCCTCATCGGCCTCTCGCTCTCGCAGCTGGGTCGCGCCGACAGCTTCCAGCCCGAGCTCCCGATCGACTGGGAGGACGGGGCCCGCCTCGACACCGTGCTCGACGCCGTCCGCGACCGCTTCGGAGCAGCATCGGTCTCCCGAGCCGCGCACCTCGGCCGCGACCCGGGCCTGTCGGCGCCGCTCCTGCCGGAACACGAGTGACGCGCGACGGGTGGTGCGCCACACTGGCAGGGTGACGAACACCGAACGCACGCTCATCCTGCTGCGCCACGCGAAGTCCGACTGGACCGAGTTCGTGGTGGACATCGACCGTCCACTGGCCGAGCGTGGCCGGGGCCAGGCTCCGCTCGCCGGACGATGGCTCGCGGGTCGCTCCGGCCCGGTCGACCTGGCGATCGTCTCGCCCGCGCAGCGTGCACGCGAGACGTGGGAGCTGGTGTCCGCCGAGCTCGCGACTGCGCCGCCCGCGCGTCTCGACGACCGCGTGTACGCGGCTTCCGCCGATCGGCTCCTGGATGTCGTGCGCGAGGTGCCGGAGGATGTTGGGACGGTCGTCCTGGTCGGCCACAACCCCGGAATGGAGGTGCTGGCCTCGCATCTGGCCGGCCAGGACGTGATCATGCGCACCTCCGGCATCGCGGAGTTCTGCGTCTCCGGGCCGTGGCCCGAACTCGATGCGGCGACCGCGACACTCCGTGCGGTCGGGCGCGCCGACGGCCACGGCCTGGGCTGATCATGCTGACTGTGCGCGAGAGATTCGACGACATCGTGGCCGCGTTCGTCGGCCTCCCCGGCGTCACGCCGCCCATCGCCGCCGGCCCGCGCCGGTTCGGATCGGACGCCGTGCGCGTGAACGGCTCCGTGTTCTGCATGATCTCCAGCGGCGAGCGCTTCGTCGTCAAGCTGCCGGCCCAGCGGGTGGACGAGCTCATCGCCGCCTCCACCGGGGAGCCGTTCCGCGCGGGCAGGAAGAGCCCGATGCGGCAGTGGCTGGTGGTGACGGATACCGCTCCCGGCATCTGGGAGGCGCTTGCTCAGGAGGCCTACGAGTTCACGGCCGGAGAGCGCGGCTAGCGGGGCCGGCTTGAGGGCCCTCAGGCAGCTACGCGGACTCTGCGACCCTCGAACTCGACGACGTCGCCGAGCTGCAGCTGCCGCCCGCGCCGCCGATCGACCTCGCCGTTCACGGTGACGTAGCCGTCGATGATGGCCTCTTTCACATTCCCACCGGAGTCGAGCAGGCCCGCGAACTTCAGGAACTGCCCGAGGCGGATGCCCTCACCGCCGATCGGGACGTCTTCGATCGGAGCTGAGTCGGTCATGCCGAAATCGTAGTACGGTCCGGTGGGAACGCTCCGCGCGAACCGAGGGAGAGAACGCGATGAGACCGCTTCGATACGCCATCAACGTCACACTCGACGGTTGCGTCCATCACGAGGCGGGGCTCGCCCCCGACGAAGAGTCGATGCGTTTCTGGACGGCCGAGATGGAGCGGCCCGACGCGCTGATCTTCGGCCGCGTCACGTACGGGATGATGGAGTCCGCCTGGCGACGGCCGGCCTCCGGCACGTGGCCGGAATGGATGGACGAGTCGCAGCGCCCGTTCGCCGAGGCCATCGACGGGGCGAAGAAGTACGTCGTCTCGACCACGCTGAGCGCGGTCGACTGGAACGCCGCGCTGCTCGACGGCGACGTGGGCCGGGCCGTAGAGCTGCTCAAAGAGGAGCCCGGCGAGGGCCTGTACGTCGGTGGGGTGACGCTTCCGCTGGCATTGGCAGATCTGGGACTGATCGACGAGTACGTGTTCGTCGTGCACCCGGTCGTCGCCGGTCACGGCCCGACGCTGCTCTCCGGCCTCCGCGAGCGCATCCAGCTCGAGCTCCTCGACCGCCAGGAGTTCGGCTCGGGAGTGACCGCGCTGCGATTCCGGCCGGCCTGAACAGCGGAAGGGGCGCAGCAGACGCTGCGCCCCTTGTCGTCCGGCTGACGTGATCGCTGTGGTCAGCGGCTGACGTATCCGCCGTCGATGTCGTGCTCCAGCGTGTAGTAGCGGGTGCTGTCGGTCTGCGCCGAGAGCGCCCACGCCCGCTCGAACCGTCCGCGACCTGAGCCGTACTCGACGACGATGCGGTCCGCTGCGGTGGGGAGCTCTGCTGTCCACTGCTGAGGCGAGCCCAGACCTTCGGTCTGGAGCACCACCTGCGGGCCGATGCCTTCGGGCCGGCTGGTGAGCTCCGCCACCTGCGCGGCGTCGAGCCGGGCCTCGGTGATGGTGCGTGCGGTGAGTTCCACGTTCATTCTCAACCTCCAAATATAAATAAACGTTTAGTTGTATAGTAGATCACGTCGACGAAGATTGGAAGAGGGAGGGCCGGATCGATGGCCAGACGGTACGACCGGGATGAGAGCGTCCGCCTGCTCCTGGAAGCGAGTGCGGAGGAGTTCGCGCGCCACGGCGTCGGGGGCGCTCGCATCGATCAGATCGCCGACCGGGCGGAGGTCAACAAAGCGTCCATCTACTCCTACATCGGCAACAAGGACGACCTGTTCCAGGCGGCCTTGCAGACCAAGCTCGGTCAGCTGGCCCACAGGGTGTCGATCCATTCCGACGACGTCGCCGCGTACGCAGGCGACTTGTTCGACTTCCTCACGGCGGAGCCGGTGGTGGCGTGGCTGTTCGAGCAGGAGGGACTTCACTACGGAACCAACGATGTCCCCGCCCTCGTAGAGCGGACCGGCTACTTCCGGTCACGGGTCGCCGCGGTGCGAGACGCGCTCGGCGCGGACGGCGACGGCGACGCCGAGGCGATCTACTTCTCCATCGTCGCGATGTGCTACTGGTACGTCGCAGCGCCGCAAATGGTCCGGATGGTCTTCGGCGATGCCTCCTCCGAGGAGGCCGAGAGCCGGTACCGCAGCCACGTCGTCGAGACGGCGAAGGCCATGGTCACGCGCTGACGTTCTCCTCCTCGCGTTCGAGCGCAGGAGGATGATGGGCGCATGCCCGCTGCTCACCGTCCCGGACTGCGGGTCGACTCCGGGCTCACCATTCCCGAGTCCGAGCTGTCTTGGCGCTTCTCCCGGTCATCCGGTCCAGGCGGCCAGGGTGTGAACACCGCGGACTCCCGAGCGGAACTCGTATGGGACATCGAAGGCTCCGCCGTACTTTCGCCGGCCCAGCGGGAGCGCCTCCTCGAGCGCCTGAGCGGTCGACTCGTCGACGGAACGTTGACGATCGCCGCGTCGGAGCACCGCGCGCAGTTGCGGAACAGGGAGGCCGCGCGAACCCGGCTGGCCGAAATCGTGGCCGACGCCCTCCGGCCGCCCGCGCCGCTCCGAAGACCGACGAAGCCGAGTCGCGCCGCCAAGCAACGGCGGCTGGAAGCGAAGAAGCGACGCACCGACATCAAGCGACTGCGTCGCCCTCCTCACGACTGAGGAGCGATCTGCTGCGTTCGGGTGCCCGGCCGGGTGTGCGGCTCAACCGTTCCCGATAGGTGCCCCTGGAGGGACTCGAAAACTGCGAACACCGTTTAACCATCACTAGCGAGGACCCAAAATCCGCGGGATTCCGCGCTTCTTGACCTCCTGGAGATGACTGCGATCACATAGGAACTCACTCGATTGTGGGCAAATTGTGGGCAAAAACCGCCTCCCGGCGCGGGCAAGGTCTGGCCGAGAATGAGTCCCGGTCACCTGTAGCTTTCCCGTAGCTCTTTTTAGTTGCTTTCCGAGACAGCCAGCTCGCCATCCATGTCGCCCACCTCGCTGGAGATATCGAAAAGAGCGTCCGCGGCTGGGCGGCGGGGTCGCCGGTCTGCTTCAGAGGTTGGCCACAACGCGCCCGCGTCGGCAAGCTCATCCAATGTGAGGATCGAGCCTGTCCGAATCTCCTCCAGAAGGTCAGCCTGCCAGCGCTCGAGTTCGGTGAGCCGTGTAAGTGCCGAAAGCACTTCGCGAAGATCTTTCGTCCACTCGCGTTCCCAACTTGTTGGGTTGATGTCATCCAAGGCAGACGTTCGCTTACCGGCGGGCTCTGCTGCCCGGTAACCAACCCATGACTTGAGAACATTCCGGCCACCAACGGAGTAGTCGAACACGCGCTTCGAAACCGGCCCAAACCGGCCGCCACCGAGGAGGACCTCCTGTGTATCGGCATCATAGGTAACGCCATCAGGCAATGCAGTCACCCGCTCCCGAATAGTTACGCGCCGATCATCTCCCTTCGGAAATGTAACCGTCGAACCGTCGAAACGTCCGAAGGTTTGAGCTGAAAGAACCTGCTTTCCGAGGACGACTGCCCTCGACCAAAGATCAGGGTCAGTGGTGAACGGAATACGGACTCCAGGCGTCTCAAGCTCGACACCATATGCCTCGGTAAATCCAGGATGCGCAACCGTCGCCGCGATGTACGCAAGGACGTCTTTCGGCGTGATCTCTATCTCAATCCTTGACATGAGAGCATCAACAAGTCCGCGCGACAGATTGGGCGTACCGTCCGGGTGCAGAAAGGGTAAGGATCTACCGCCCCGGTTGTTGAAATGGTGATTATCGGGAATCCATCCCGAGAACAAGAGGGCGGGCCCGTCGTTCAGCGAATGAACGTGTTGCTCGACGACAAAGACTTGACCATCGACGCCCGCTGCTTCCCAAAGTCCCTCCCGAGCCCGATGAATCAACCGTGGGTCCGCCAATAAATACTGGCGGTCGAAAGCGCGGAAGCCGACCATTTCGACTGCCTCGGCTGCCGTTCCTTCCGGCAATGAGGAGATGCTCGGCAAGCGACTTTCATGGGGGTGCCCGGGGAGATCCTTGAACTGCGAATAAAACGCTGAGCCCGAATCTTTCATTAGCTTGCGACGTTCTGCTGGGTTCTCCTCGGCAATGAGCGCACGCCACCTTGCCTCAAGAATCGACTTCGAAGGTGAATACACCCAAGTCCGCGTGGGGAAGACACCCGGCGAATACCACGAGAACACATCCCCAAGTGCGGGCCATTGGTCCCACGAGGAGGAGGCCGCCGCGGTGAAAGGAGCGTCCCACTGAGTCCGCACGGGGCGCCAAGCGTCGCCCGAAAGTCCAAGCTCTCGCAAGCGGTCAAATTTGTCCGCTCGTCGGCCGTGGAGCGCCAGATACCTGAGGTTCGCCGGCACCGAAGGATCTGCATCTGGTCGACGAACAAAGATTCCGATCGCTAACGGCTGGCGCACTTGAGGAAAAATCCGCGTAGCTACCTCAGGTGTCTGACCCTCTGGCGTCAGATCAATGATCCAGCCGTCGCTCGCGCGCTCTCGGATATAGCGACGCATGGTCTTGAAAGCAGTACCCGTGACATACCCGGAGGTAGTGATGAAACAGATGACTCCGGTTTCGTCCGACGGAGTGGACTCCCAGACCTTCCAGGTAGCCCAACGCCAGAAATAGACGTACAGATTCTTAATCTTTGCCGCGATTCGTCCAGGTACGCCGACAAGAAAGTCGCGCAGAATTCCGTCAGCACCGTCAGCATCGCTACCCCGTTCTACCCATCCCCCAGAGTTGGCGGCCAACTCGCGATAGGGAGGATTGCCGATTACGACATTGACCTTCTGTGAACGCTTAATCGCGTTCGCACGTTTCCGAGCGTTCGCAATTGCTAGAAGGCCCGACGCAATCTGCGTGATCTCGGCATTCGGATCGTCAAGCGTATCCGTAACGTAGAGTTTGATCCCTTTGGGCGGAAGGGAAGCGTCCGCTTGGGCCAGCAGTTCCGCCACCCGGAGTTCTGCGACGGCATACGGACCCATCTGGATTTCAAAACCGGCGATTCGCGAAGCGAGCTCAGTAAGCGCATCAGCAACCCCACCGTGTCCTTCGTCTGCTTCTACTTCGACCTGCACTGACTCAATGATCGATTGAAGAAACGTCCCCGTACCCATCGCGGGGTCGATTGTGAACACATCAGGCGAAGCGAAACCAGAAGCGATGCCTAATTCGTCGGTTAGGACTGATTGTGTGAGACGCACCATTTCGTCGACGAGTTCCTTGGGCGTGTAGTACGTCCCGGAGTCCTGCCGTAACTCGTCGTCGTATTCTGCGAGGAACTCCTCGTAGAGATACAAGTACACGTCGCGCTTGGTGGACCGAATGCGGTCCCAGTTGACGGCGCCCACCACAGTAACGAGCAAATCTAACGTCACCTTGAAGTCGGCCGCGACGTCATCGGTTAGCAGTTGGAGGGCGCGACCCATTAACGAATGCTGCAGCCCGAGGTCTTTGCCGACCTCGTGCAGACTGCGACCCGCGAAGTCGATCCGACTCGTGCGCGCGAGGAGAAGCGCGAACGTCACGGCCTGCGCATAACCATCGGCAAATGTCTTGTCCGCAGCATTGGGGAATAGAAGACGTCGCCAATCGCGTGCTAAGCCGATGAATGGCTGCTCGTCTTCGCTCTCACCGGCTGCCACACGCTTTTTCTCCGATGCAAGCTGATCAAGAACCTCTCCGCGGAGAAGACGAGTTAGCGGAGCGATAGCGCGCACCAGTGCGTGTACTGACGTTATTTGAACCGCGCTCCAGCTCAGGAACGCACGCATCAAGCTTTCGAAGTGTGAATTTGAGGTTAGTGCTCCGCCGACGACGGCCAGCGGCTCGGAGGTCAATGTTGCATGCTCAATGAGTTCGCCGGCCCGGTAAAAGCGCCAGTCTGTTCCATTGGTGTAGATCAGGTTTGGCAGGTCCCTCTGCCGGTCCCACTGAGCAAGATCGTGTCCGGTCATTTGTGCTGGGTCGATCGTTCTGTTGGGGGCCTTAACCTCGACGTAGCCGATCATCACCTGGTTGATGGACACACCGTAGTCGGGCCGCACGCGGCGATCCTGATCTCGTACCTCGTCATGCAAAACAGCTGCTTTGCCGACAATGGTGCCCACTGCTTTCACCAACTGCTCGAGTGGACCCCGAATGGCTGCCTCGCGCTCGCCTGGGCCAGCGAGCTTCAACGCGCTTTCCGCTCCGAAGCGACTGAGGGCAGCGTTCCAGGGGTCGCCGGGCTGATTCACCATGTTCACACGATATGGCAGGGCACAGACGTTGCATGGGAGGCCAACACGATTGGTTGTATCCCAGTTATGAACTCTCACCGGTAACAAGCCGAAAGCCCGACCTTTGAGCACTCAAAGCAGCGCTCGGGCGACGGTCCCGTTTCCTATATCGGGTCGCTGACCGTCAGCACGTCTTGAACCTCTTGCAAAGTCAGCACCTCGAGGACGTCAGGCTGGACGTGCGGGGCCAGCCATGTGGTCCCCGATGCGTAGACAATTCCGCCCACCCTTCGCGCCTTCACCCTCAGCAGCGCAACGGGTTTCTGTTGGCGGTTAGAAGCGTTAAGTGCGGTTGCGGGGCTGTCAGAAAGATGGACCCATTGACGCTTGCCCTTGTTTAGGCCGGCTCGTGCTTCAAATATTGATTGCAAATTACCAAGGGGCGTGGCGTGATAGAGGTTGATTGGCGGCGTCTTCGATTCGTAAGGTATAGCGCGTTCGACCGAGTGCCCATAGGTCGCCCTAATATCGAAACTATCCCGCTCGAAGCGTGGCTCACCAGCTGCTCCCGCGATGAGCAAAAGAGTTTCCGGCGTGACTCGATGGCCGCTCGCTGTGAGTAGGAGCGCGAGCTCTTCCACATGAACCCAGCCATCTTTCGTTGCCGGGGCTAGCGGATCGTGGCGCAGGTGGAACGCCATCGCGCGGCTGATTCGACGCCGCTCCGGGATCGTAAGCACGAGCTCTTGAACACCGGAACCGACGCCCGCGATTTCTACCCACCGCGCACTAAGCCGACTCGCCAACCGGCCAACTGGTGTGCCGCCGTGCTCGAAGGCGACGGCATCTATTAGCTGGCCTGCCCGCATGCGAGTCTCGCTCGAGGCTGATGGATGACTAAAGAGCCAAAGCGCGCGAGCGAGAACCCCCGCGGCCAGGAGTTCCCGGGCCTCCGCAAAGCCGATTTGATGGCGCCACCCGTAGCTATTTAGGGATTTGACGTACCGATCGAGAAGGCGCCTCCTCGCGTCCCAGTCGCTGGGGGCCAGCCACGGGATGTCTTCGATGAGCTGGGCTAGTTCGTAACCGAATGGGCGACAGCCCTTGGCGTCCATGTCGACCGCGAGTATTCGCCCCTTCGTATCCACGAGCCAATTCAGCGCGTGGGCGTCGCGTCGATCCAGCACGGGCGCGTGCCGCACAAGTTCCCACCACTCTTGAAACACCGCGGCGCGCTCTTCGTCTGAAAACATCGCGCGGAGCCAGCGACCGAGCTCCTTCTCCCACAAGCATCGGCGCAAGCCTTCGCCAGGAGACGAACCCTTCGAATGAAACATTGCGAGGAAGCTGGCAGCTTGCCCCACAAGAGCTTCGGCTCGAGAAGGAACCGCATGAATTGCCTCTTCGAGAGTTTGGCCCTGACGGAATCGCCGAACGGAAACTACATCGCCTGGCTCACCGCCGACGCCCGGCATTGTCGCCGGGATTGTGGTCAGATGATCCACGACCCCAAATTGATGGCGCGCGCCGTGCGCCTCAATCTGCTGGAACAGGGACTCGGTACGAGTGCGATCGGCCAGGTCGGCGCTTGAGGATAGCCGCTTGAACACGAAGGACTGACCAATCGAATCCTCGGCATCTTGCAACACAATCACGCTTCCACGCCCGCCGAGGCGCCGCCTCTCCAGTTCATGACTGTTGACGGCAAACCGTGCAGCGGTCGCAAACAGTGGGCTTGCATCGCCATTGCGCGCCGCGAGAGCAAGGCCTTGATTGATCGGTAAGAGCGGGCCCGAAACGGACCCCTGCGATTCCACGTCCTGCGCCATCACAACGAGCCTCGTGGCGTCCGCTGCTGGCGACTTTGTGGTGGTTCCTAGGTACCCGAGTGCCTGCCTGCGCACAGTTGGGCGCCCGGACAACCTAGCCAGCAGAAGCTGGTCCTCGGCTTGGGCCAACTCACTGCGGCTGCCTCGGAGTGGCTTCGCCTTAGGGCCACCATCACGCTGCCGAATAGCAAGCGCGATGTATTCGACTGCTCGATCCGAATCGCACCGGGCGAGGTACGAATACAACTCTGCTAGTACGTCTCGGAAAACATACTTTCCGCGATTCCGGTCCTGAGAGATGGCATCTGCGAGCCAGGATGCAAGACGCGGAAGGGAGTCAGGAAGCTCGACGTGAGGTGTGCGAAGACAGAAGGGGAAGCGAAGGCCCCGCAAGTTCACCGCGTCACCGGTGACCCGTTGCAAGCTCAGGACAGCATCGAGCATTACGATGCGCAAGATCGTCTCTGCTTCGATTGGGTTGTGAAGCCGAGCGCCCTCGATCGATTGGTGGCCGTTCCGGAGACACTGCGCGCGCACAACGGCTGACCGCGTCTCTCCTGCAAGTTTCAGCCAGACCTCGGCACAGTTGAGGTACCAGTTCGCATCCTTGTTCGTCTCAGATGCACCGTTCCCAATCACGCGCGCAGCGGCTTGAAGCGCAGGCAGATCTGCAAAGAGGTCGTACCGCCAAAGGCAGCCCTCAATGAAGTAGCTCAGCGCGTTATCGGCGCCCCGAGTATGCGTAACGTGGAGGGCCTCACAGGCATCCTCTAGATCACGTTGGCGGACCTGGCCGAACCTCGCCGCGAGCACAGTGGAGATTCCGAACCTTGACAGGAGTGACCGTTTTGGCTCGATGCCATCGAGTCGCGCCTTATCCATCAGGTAGATCAGATAAGTGCGGGCCAGTTGAAGGGCTCTGTTAAAAACTATTCGGTTGTTCCACGATGCCGCGAAGGCCACGTCAAGCGCCGACTGTGCGACGCGCTCCCGAGCTTCCACGAGGGAATCGGCCAGGCTGAGTCCCCTGGAACGGAAGTATGGGCCAAGATCATACGCGGCCGCCGAGAGTCTTTTCTCCTGAATCAGAACGGCTAAGAGTGGTGCGCGTCGAGCCTTAGCCTCGTCCCACCTGCTGATAAGTCGAAACCCGCGGACTTCTGGATCAATCCAGTCCGCGACAGTACCAGCGCCATCCTGGTCAATCCAATCCGACAGCTGAGCGTCAATGGACGCTCCGGCCTGCCGCACAAGCCATACGAGGTCCGGAAAGTTGCCCAGAGCGCCTGCTCGAATTGCTTCGTCCGAGCCCCGCATTCGCTGCCCGTCAAGCTGGGCTGCTACTAACGCCGGGGTTGGGTGCATCGCGTCGACCATCTCATCTCTCCTCTGCGCGATTATCGCAGTCGCTCCTCGATCTGTCGTGGATCATGGTCCGGCTCAGTTCTTTCTGCGATCGAAACTAATGCTTCACCCGCGATGCCCCAGGAACGCCACTTGGAAAGAGAAGTCAACGAAACGGAAGAGAAGCCAGAACGAATAAGGAGGCATCGACAACACAGGAGGAGATGAAAACACAGAAGGGAAAAGCCGAGCCAGAGAAAACAAAAAAGAAAAAGGGGGAATGCACGTAGGCACTTAAGTGGAACGGCCCGCGCCAGGCCGGTTCAGCAGGGGTTCCATGTCAACCTTGTTGCAGTGGACTGCGCACTGCTCCGAGCCCAATCTTGCGCGCGGCAGGGCTCCCTATACGAGGACGAAATCGTCTGCTGCTGCGGGCTGCGGACTCGCGGCTGACCACCGTCATCGACTCCCCTGCGCAACCCATCAGCCACACCCGTTTCGACCCAGGGCTCTGGTCGATGACGCCGCAAGCGGCGCTGCCCTGCTTGAGATTTGATGGCCTTTCCGTCGCCCGAACGTAGCTCCCTCCCGATGCTCCGTGCCGGGCTTTCGCGGCGTATCCTCCCTCCGCTTCGCTCCAGTCCGGTACTCCACGGACCCGGCACTGCGCACCTCCCACTCGCTCTCGATCACCCGCCGGAAAGGCACTCAAAAACGATCGACCTTGGGAGTGAGCGAGATGCGGGTATTCATCATCGACACCGGACACATGGCCCCAGAACTGCAAGGCGGACTCATAGGAGTGGAAGGGTCCTCGAACCCGACTCCCGCAGAGAAGAGGGAATGCGTGGAGACCGTCAGCCAGTACGTCATGCAGGGGTGGGCAATCGCCGCCGACGCGCACACCCCGATTGGGTGGCTCGCCGCCCTCACCGCGGAGACAGGGTGCGTGCCCTTCGTCAATCTGACCCGGCTCGGCGGCACCCGGTAGCGGTCTTTGCCGTGGAACTGGACCGAACGAATTCCGGATTTGCGCGTCAAAACCGGCGGAGAAACACAACGTGTAGGTATGAGGGCATTCGATTCGGGGGCCGCACCGCGGCGCAGCTCACCGACGGCCTCGATGGCATACCGGACCAGGCTCTCCGTGCCGGTCCGCGAGGGCGCGAGTTGCCGGAGGAACCCGGGTGCGCGCCAAATGCGCGCCAAAACACCCTCCGAACCGGAAGTAATAAGTAGAGGAAGTCTTTTCGAACAAGGACAAGACTGCCCAAATTTCGGAAGCCGAGGGAGGTGAGTGCGGGTGCGAGGTGGAGTCGCCAGGTGGAAGCGGGGACAGCAGTCCCATGGGGTCAAGCAAGCGGTCAACTACGCGTTTAGCGGCGTCTGTGACGCCACCCTCACCGCCAAGACCGCCGACGGCGTCATTGCCGCTGCCGGCTACGCCGACGCGATCATGACGCGGTACATCGTCGAAAACGGAAACATCCGCGAGGACCTGCTCACCCGAGATCAGTTGAGAGGCTGGGTCGATGGCCTCGACCCGCTCACCGCTGAGCGCCGTGGTCGTGACCTTGAGTCTGCGGTCGCGGATCTGATTCTGGATGCGACGATCAACGCGCCGAAATCGTATTCGATCGCCGCGATGCTCGATTCCGACCTCGCCGCTGCGTATGAGGACCTCCAAGACCGCCTCCGAGACCGGATCGTCAAGCTTTGGCAGTCCGAGCTCAACGCCCGCCGCGGCAAAGGAGGATCCATCCGCGAGGACCTGGCCCGGATCGAGGTCGTGGAACTCCGCCACACGCGCTCCCGCTCGTTGGATCCGCACAAGCATCGTCACCTCTGGCTGAACGTCAAAGCCCAAGGCGTCAACGGGAAATGGTCCAACATCGACACCCGGGTCGCTCTGCGGTTCCAGAACGTGATCAACGCCGAAGGCGACCTCGCCTCCCGCACCGACCCCGCCTGGATCACCGCGCTCGCCTCAAAGGGATTCACCCTCGACCAGGTCGGCGAGATCGCCCAGCTGCAGCATCTGGTGCGGCCGTTGTCGAAACGGTCGGCGCAAATCGAAGCTAACAGGATCGCCCGCACCGCTTGGTGGAAGGAGCAACACCCCGGGCAGGAACCCTCACACGATGTGCTGAACCAGATCGACCACTGGGCGTGGGCTGTCGGCCGGCCCAACAAGCCGGGCGACCTCAACGAAGACGATTGGGCCGCGCTGGTCCGTGATGAACTACATACAGCCGACCCGCAGCTTGCCATCCAGCGTTCTCCAGCGGCCCTGCAGTCTGTTGCCGTCGAGGATCTCGACCTCGAGTTACTGGCAGCCAAAGCCGTAGTCGACGCCGACGCCCGATCGACCGGCAGCGGTGGCCGCTTCAGCATCATGGACGTGCGGGCGGGCGCTCTCCGCGCCATCGCCGCGACCGGTGTTGTCGCCGACCGAGACGAACTCGCCGGCATCGCCGACGAAGTCGTGGCGCGCTCACATACGGTGACCCTGATCTCCGAACCGGACGCCCCGAAGCACGTCAAGCACTTGATGGCGGTCTCCACCGCAACCCTCAAAGCCACACTCGCCCAGAAGGTCGATTCGTTCTCCGCGCCGGGACCGACCATCGACACAGACGAGGTTGCTGCGATTGCTCACGTGATTGAACCCGATCGGACGCTCGATGATGAACAGCTCGCGGGCGCGGCCGCGATCGCTGGTCCCTCCCGCAATGTCGTAATCTCCGGACCGGCCGGAACGGGCAAGACCACGGTGCTCAAAGTCGCGGGCGCTGCTCTTCGGCGACGCGGTCACAATATGATCATCGTCGCGCCAACCAAAAAAGCCTCCGCCGTCGCCGGACGCGAAACAATGAGCGTTTCATCGTCCCTCCACCAGCTCCTTCACGATTACGGATGGCGCTGGGCAGCCAACGCGTCGGGCGCGACTGAGTGGCGCCGGCTCTCGATAGGCGAGCTGGATCCGGCCTCTGGCCGCACGTATCTCGGCCCCCGAATCAGCATTCACCCCGCGGATCGCATAGTCGTCGACGAGGCGGGAATGCTCGACCTTGAGGCCGCCTCCGCACTGCTCGATGTCGTACGTGACACTGGCGTGGGCGTCGCTTTGGTCGGAGATCAGCAACAAGCCCTGCCGGTCGGGCACTCGGGCGCCATGGCGCTCTTCTGGCGACGCTCGACAGACCGTGTGGAGCTCACGACCACCCACCGTTTCAACGACCCGGCGTGGGCAGAGCTCGCGCAACGACTCCGCGACCCTAAAGCCGACGCCGAGATGCTCGAGGTCGCAGAGCACCTAATTCGAACTGACCACGTCGTGCTGACCGATAGCGATGTAGCTGCTCGCGAGGCGATGGTCGACGGGTGGTTTGACGCTACGCGCCGACGGGAGACAATTGCGCTCGTCACGGCGACGCATGCCGAAGCCCAGGAAATCAGCGAAGCGATTCAACGCCGTCGTATCGAATTCGGGGCGATCCGCCCTGGACGTGCTCTTACCGGACAGTCCTCTCAGGCAATCTTCGTCGGTGACATTGTCCAGACGCGCCGCAACGACACTTATGCGGATGTCCAGAACCGGCAGAACTGGGTCGTGAAGACAATCGGCAAGGACCACGCGATCCTGGCCGCGAGCACCGACACGACCGACGTACGAAAAGTAAGCCTCGACTACGCCGCGTCGCACATCCACCTCGCCTATGCCACCACGGTCTACGGCGTTCAAGGAGAGACCACCGACCGTGCCCTCGTCGGACCCGGGGTCGACGCCGCAGGGCTCTACGTCGGTCTCACCCGCGGAAAGGAGCACAACGCCGCCGTGCTGGTTGCTCCGACTAGGGACTCCGCCAAGTCCCAGCTGGTCGACATGATGCAACGCCACGATTTGGAAGAGACGATTGAGAAGTCGCGAGCGGCCGCGCTGACGGAACTTCGGAGAGCAGCCCAGTCGTCCGCTGGACCGATCATCGGTACGCCCGATCGTCAACTCACCTCGGTCGCGCTCAAATGACCATGCCCCTAGCTCTGCCTGGCGTGAGCCCATGCGGACAGCTCGCGGCCAAGCAGATTTACGCCGTCCAGCGTGCCACCTCGTGGATCAAATCCGAAGATGGCGATTCCAAGTTCATCCGCCCTCACCCTTGCGGCAGGAAGCACGCCATGACGAGCAAAGATCAGGCCGCGACGACCATCGGCAGCGACGATCTTTGCCGCATGCTCAACCTGGCCGATCTGCAGGTTTCCTCGGTTGTTCTCGACCCAGCCGAGATAGCCGGACGCGTACAGGTCGCAAGATTGGCGCGAATCACCCATCGCTACGACTGCGTCCGTGGCGCCGAGGTAGCGCATCCACTCCCTGCACAGCTCGACCGCTTCATCGTCGGTCGCTCCGCGCGGCCTAGGTCCAGGCGGCTCTCTCATAGATCCAGAGTGCACCCACCCTCAGATAGCCGTCGAGCTTGCTTTCAGTTGTCATCGCGAGCGGGCCTCGTCGGTGGCCAGAGTTAGGTTCTGCGAGTGGGAAGCATCGACGCTTACGAATCGGCCAAAGGCCGGCGCTATCGCGTGCGCTGGCGCGACCCCGAACGCCAGCAACGCGAGAAGCGCGGGTTCCGCACCAAGCGCGAAGCGGAGCTTTACAACGCAACCGTCGAAGTCGCGATGATGAAGGGGACCTACTTCGAGGCGTCTCAATCCAAGATCACTGTCGGTGAGCTCGCCGAGGAATGGCTCGCCAACAGGGAGCAGGCCCTCAAACCCTCCAGCTTCTCCCCCATCCGCATCGCCTGGCGGGTTTACGTCGAGCCGCGCTGGGCGGCGACACCGATCGGCGCGATTCGCCCCTCTGCAGTCGAGAGGTGGATCCGAGAACTGAGCCAGGGCAAGGCTGTCACGGTGCGGGTCCGCGCGGGCAATGCCGGTAAGCCACGATCGGCAGGCGTCGTCCTGCGCGCGGTGGGGATCCTCGCCGGGATCCTCGATGTTGCGGTACGCGATGGCAGGATTCCGGCGAACCCCGCTCGGGGTGCGAGCAACCTTCCACGAAAGGGAACCAAGAAGCGTCGCCGGTATCTGACCAACGAGGAGGTCTTCCGCTTCGCACGAGCGGTGCCCGATGACAAGCGCAGCGTGCTCGTGTTGACACTGGCCTACACCGGCATCCGGTGGGGCGAAGCTGTCGCGCTCACCGTGAACGACATCGACCTTGACCGTTGCCGTCTGGCCATCCACCAGACCGCGACAGAAGTGGACGGCCTCATCCACGTCGGACCGCCAAAGAGTTGGGAGGCTCGTTCGGTACCGTTCCCAGCATTCCTCGCTCCTCGCCTCGAGGCGCTCATCGCTGGGAAAAAGCGAAACGAGCTCGTGTTCCCCGCCCGTGCCGGCGGCTACCTTGCTCGACCAGACACAGCCCGGAACCGGCAATCCTGGTGGCTTAACGCTTTGCGCGATGCGGGACTCGAGCACATGACTCCGCACGACCTTAAGCACACTGCCGCCAGCCTGGCCGTAAGCGCCGGCGCCAACGTCAAAGCCCTCCAGCGAATGCTCGGGCACAAGTCGGCTGCGATGACCCTCGACACGTACGCGGATCTCTTCGAAGACGATCTCGGATCGGTCGCCGATCGACTCAATGACCGTGTGTTAGAGGAAAGTAGCGGTTCGCTATGGTCCGATTGAGAGTCTCTTGCCTGGCAATGGTCGATGACGAGCTGTGCGCAATCCCGGTGCGTTTGTGGCGGACATCAAGAGCACAAAGCCAAGAGCGCGGCTGCCATTTCATACCGACCGTTCGGGTCAATGCCATACTTGGCGGATGGCCGGCACCGACACCTTCAGGGGAATCGGATACCAACAAGCGCAGGCCGTGCATCTCGCCCTCGACATCGTTGAAGCTGGTCTTGGACACTCACTGCGCGTCGAAGGTATGGACGACATCGTCGACCTAGAGGTGCTCGATGCTAACGGGCGCCGCTTGGAAGCGCTGCAGGCGAAGACGCGTGCTGGGACGCCCTGGACTCCTGCACTTGTTATCGGGATTTTCGAGAAATGGCTCGAAGGCGATGACGATGGGGCAATATTCACCTTCGTCACCGACGGAGTCCTCGGTCCTGGCGCCCAGAACTTTGTAGCCGCGCTTGATGCAAGCCGCGACGGAAATACCCAAGGCCTTATCAGTTTTGTCGGACATGACAAGGCACGACGTCTTCGCAACAGCTTCGTCAAGGTTGCTCCCGACACCGTTGGCAGCCTCCTCGCGAGCGCCGATCGTCGCGCCGCGGCTTTTGTTGATCCTCTAATTCGCTCGGCTGGTGTGAGCGAAGCTGCCATGCAGACAGTGAACACTCTGTTTCGGGTGTTGACCGAACGCGCCGGCCGCAAGGACCCAGAGGAACGCATCGTCTCTGAAGCCGAACTCCGGGATATCGTCGGAGGGCTCGCCGGGCAACCACCCGATTCGCGATGGCCGGGTGGCCTGGTGGGCGACCATTTCGACGCCGTGCTGAGACTTCCGATGGATCTTGTGGACCTTTCGGTGCACCGCCTTGAGGCGGGTGCAGAGTCCGCGCCAGCATTTGCCATCGGCGAGGACTGTCCAGCGACCCTGAGCGGGGGAACGGGAACAGGAAAATCCAGCGTGACCCGATTGCTACAGAATCACGCCGCACGAGCGGGGCGCACCGTAATCCTGGCTCGGGCAGAGACATATATCGCCGGCCGCCTCGACGCACTTGCCGCAGACTCCCTCGGCTTCGCGATCGGTCGTGCGTTGCCACCTTCCACGGGACGCCAAATCCTGGCCGATTCCGCCGTGACCCTCGTCATAGACGGCGCTTCCGAGATTCCTGCCGAGGCGGCCCGGTCCCTGGCGTCCGATCTCCGAGTGCTCCTGTCGCGTCCGGGTACGGCCAAGATCATCGTTGTAGGCCGCAGCATTGCGGCTCTAAGAGCTCTCCTGCCGTCCGGTGTCCGTTACGCCGAATACGCCGTCGAACCACTCGGCCATGACAGGGCCAATGAAATCGTATGTCGACTTCTCGACAGAGCCGTTTCGGAGCACGTCCGGAGGACCGTACTGCAACGAGCCGACCATCAGCTCGGTGACGGGGCTCGGAACCCGTTCCTTCTGACTCTTTACGTCCGAAGCCTCGCGCGGAGCGGGACGGATGAACTAAACCGCTCCGAGGTGTACGCCACATTCGTCGACGAACTCGCCGCTCGCGCGGCAGGTAGTGCGAGCGGCGCGTTGTTGGCAGTTCTCGAAGAGACCTTCGCACACCTGGTATCACTGCAGCGCCGCTATTCGGATGCGTACGAGT
Organism: Leifsonia sp. Leaf336; assembly: GCF_001423695.1. Lineage (GTDB taxonomy): Bacteria > Actinomycetota > Actinomycetes > Actinomycetales > Microbacteriaceae > Leifsonia. The sequence continues at coordinate 855,242 of NZ_LMOZ01000001.1, read as the reverse complement.
GGATTCAATTGACAGATTCCATCGCCGACGCTCACCCCGAGCTGAACGTTTCGGGGCGCGAAGTTAGAGAGTTCGCCTCGCATAGCGGTATCACCAACGTCCTGAATCAGTCCGGGGTTATCGTTCCGTTTCACGACTCGATCGCGGATTACCTCGCCGCCAGGGCAATCTCCCACGGAATGATTGACCTCCCTTCACGCCTGCTCGCGAGTGACGAACAGTGGATCAGGTTCGCTACAGAGCAACGACGATCGATGGCTATGGAGATGGGCCATCTCATCGTTCGCGACATCCCGTTTGTCGCGTTCGCCGCGTCTATAAGCGACAAGCCTGCGCTATCCGTCAAGGAGGTGGCCACCTCTACGAGTGCACTGCTTCAAGTGCTGTTGGACGCCGAGGTGTCGGTCACGCTTCGCGAGCTTCCTGACGGCCGGCGCACCGCCATGATGCAAACCGGGGGGCCTACGGTCGTACTCGATCCGGACGACGGACCTCTTGCTGCGGCGGTCCGCCTCTGGAGACTCAATCTCCTGACGCGCCTCAAACCTCCACCGTCGAGCCGGGTGCAGAGACCCACAGACGCCGACGCTGCACGCGCAGCGGTACAACTGGTAGCGAAGGAACGCCAACGTGCGCTTAGGGATTGCGTCGCGCTATTTCCCGGCATGCAGAGTCGAGCGTTGGCCGACGAGATTGGGCCCACTGGCGTACATGCGCGAGTCGGCGGCGCCGTAGACAACTTCGGTGCGTGCGACTGGACGCTGACCTACTGGGCCGCCCCTGACGTTCACGTGACTATCGAGACCGATCCAAGCGTCGGCAATGACGATGGCGCCCGTACGACAGTTATGAACTATTGCTCAGGCGGCGGCGGTCGCGCGGCGACGGAAACGGTGCGGAGCGCGATCGAATCACTCGTTGGCAGAAGGGGCTGGCTGTCATGAGTTCCCTGCTGTGGAAGCAGATCGAGAGTCTCGCCGGGGCATGGCGCGCGGAAGAAGACGTCCGGCGGGTGCTTGCGCAAATGCCGAGCCGTCACCGGTCTCCGCGCACCGGTCTTCCTGAACGAATCGAGATGATGCAAGCCGGGGGCGGTCGCTCCGGCCCTCTTCGGGTCGCACATTTCTACCATCTCATGAGCCAGAGCCCGTTCTTAGCGGGCGCCGAAGCGCCGCCCGGCCTTGCCGAATGGCTGAGCGACGCGACGAAGGTCGCGACGACATACAGGCTGCAGCTCGGCTGGATGCGTGCACAGCTTCCGGGCTTCCCCATGTTGCGCGTACCACAACTCGTTGACGGCGCACCTCTCGTATCGTCTGACCAAATCCACCACATCCCTTGGGCACGTCAAGATTTTGCCGCTGGCTACCAGTTGATGTCCGCGCCTCCCAGAGTTGCCGGCAGCGGGCGGGAACTTGGGGAAGCCGCTGCAAGGGTGGCCGAAGCTTTCATTCATGAAGAGGAGTGGCGTCAATTTGAGGGTGCGCAGGCCGCTCTCACCGCGAGCGATATCGACCAGCTGCGCAGAGTGAACACGAGTCTGCGTCACGAGGTTCGCAGCGAGGCAGTCGATCAATTTGAGCCGGGAAATCTAATCAGAAGGCTAGAGTTCAGACACGACAAGCTTGAGGGCGCGCTGGACTCGCTGACCGGCGACGCAGCCAACTACGCTCGATCGTTCGACGTCCTCAACGATCTGCTCCAGACAACGCTCGAAACGAGCCTGGATTACTTCGTCGAATTCGACCGGCCGAGCGTGCTCTCCGCCGTTGACCAAATCGACCTGGACGGTGACCACGCCGAGTTCTCGGTCAACGAGGTGGTTCACGTCGGCGGCCTCGTGTACGTACCAGACGCCGCGATCGACGAGGTCGGAATCGTTGAGTCCACTTCTCTCACGATGGACCACGGCGAAACCCGAATTCGCGTCGGCATCAAGGTCCTCAGAGGCGCGCGGGAGGGCCTCGATCTTTGAACCCGTTCCCGGTCTTCGGGCATCTCTTTGCCGGCGGTAGTTGTCCGGCTCTGCTTCAAGCGACAGGCGCGCTGACCGAGTGAGAGGCGCTCTACAGGACTGCATCCGAGGTCACGTAAGGGTGCTTAGAGTTGCGTAGAGTTTTCCGGCGATTCTGTGGGCAAAATGTGGGCAAATCGTGAATATCGAGCGTTATGCAATGCTCGAATTTCGGCTCTGACCAGAACTTTTGCTGCACTAAAAAGGTGCCCCTGGAGGGACTCGAACCCCCAACCTTCTCCTTAGGACGGAGCAGCTCTTCCATTGAGCTACAGAGGCCAGTCCTTCCAGCCTACCGGAGGCCGCCCTGCGCCTGCGCCGTCACGCCGCCACCCCCAGGTAGTCGCGCCACTCCGCCTGGCCGCCCTCCACGCCGCGCACGACCCACGAGCTGTCGTGCGGGGCACGCGGAGTGAGCTTCAGACTCCAGCCCATCTCGCCCGGGGTGCGGTCGCCTTTCACGTTGTTGCAGCGCAGGCAACAGGCGACGAGATTCTCCCAGCTGTCCGCCCCTCCCCGCGAGCGCGGGAGGACATGGTCGATGGTGGTCGCCGTCTTGCCGCAGTAGCCGCAGCGGTGAGCGTCGCGTCGCAGCACACCGCGTCGGGAGACCGGCACCGCCCGGCCGTGCGGGATGCGCACGTAGCGGGTGAGCAGGATCACCGAGGGCCGGTCGTACCGTCCGGAGATGCTCCAGACGGGGTGATCCGCATCGCTCGCGAGCACGGTGGCCTTCTGATTCATGACGAGCACGATTGCGCGCTTGAAGGAGACGACCGCGAGTGGTTCGTAGCCGGCGTTGAGGACCAGTGTCTTCATCTGCGACCTTTCGGGTGTGCGAGGCAAACAAAAAGGGCACTGTCCGAACGGACAGCGCCCTGGAAGACGGCGGCATGGTGGCGGCACACCACATGGTGGCGGTGGCAGGCCTCGACATGGTGGCGGCAGGCGAGGAAGTCGCGGCGAGGCAGCAGGCGGCGATCGCGGCCCTCAGAACGGCCTGCGTGGAGGCCGCGCTCGTCCCCGGTGGCCACCTTCGGTGACCGCACTCGGGTCCACTCGGCCATCGGATTCTCCGATCTGCACGGCTGCCTGGCACTGCGCCAGGGCAACAGAGTAACGCAGAAATGGCGCGCCACCTATTCGTGGCACGCCATTCCCGGAGCGAGATCCGCAGTGTTCACCGCGGGTTGGGTCGTCAGATACCCAACCGGACGATGTAGTAGTCACTGGTCCAGATCGGCCGGATCGAGATCGAGCGGCCCGTGTCGGGCGCGTCCATGATGTTGCCGTTGCCCGCGTAGAAACCGTCGTGGCCCGACATGATGACGATGTCGCCCGGCTGCGCGTCCTGGATCGAGATGCGCTTGCCCATCGCGGCCTGACCCGACACCGAGTGCGGCAGCGAGATGCCGAACTGCGCGTACACGTACATGACGTATCCCGAGCAGTCGAAGCCGGCGGGGGTCGAACCTCCGTAGACGTACGGGGTGCCGATGTACTGCTGCGCCACCGAGAACACCTGCGACAGGCTGAAGCTCGGGTACGGCGGGTTCGCGAGGAAGTCGGTGACGGTCGGGCCGCTGTAGCTGGCGTAGCTCGCGAACGATGCGGCCGCGCGCTGGCGGGCGGCCTCCGCTGCGGCGGCTGCGGCCGTGGCGGCCTTCTGCGCGTCGAGCTGCTGCTGGCTGGTGGCCGTTGCGGCGTCCCGGCTGACCGCGGCGGCGGCGACTCCGCCGGCGACCTCGACGGTCTGCGCCTGCGCCTTCTTCATGGCATCCGCGGCGCTCGGGCCGAACGCGGCGGACTGGCCGCCCTCTTGCAGAGCGAAGGCCGGGATCGACATGGTGGCGATGATGCCCGTCGCGACGGTCATGACCGCGACGTTGAGCGCCCATCCGCCCTTGCGCTTCTTCGCGGCGGGCTTGGCCTTCTCGGACGCAGCGACGACGGAAGTCGACGCCGCGGTCTTCGGCTTCGGGGCGCGGACTGCGGAGGTCGAGGCCTCCGCATTACGCAGCGACCGTCGAGAAACGACGTCGGGGGTCGACGGGGTCGAAGAGGTGATGTCCAGTTCGTGGGGGGCTCGGTCCTGGGCAGGATCGGGCGTACCGGAGTGGGCCAAAGTGCATCCTCTCGCGCTCCGGCAGCACTAGGGAGCTGCCCCCGCCTGATGCAATCGCTTTCGGCTTCACCGGCCAGGAGACGGGTCTCAGGGGGTTGGAGCGTCCCGGTCGGGGTCCTGATGGGCCGGCTTCTGGCCCGTTCGGACTCGTAAGAGACTACGGGACGTCCCGCGATTTGTCACATTGTTTAACCCGATTTCTAACAAATCGGTAACGGGAAATCACCCCTCGACGAAGATGTGCGCCGCGAGCTCGTTCGGCAGTTCCAGCCCGTTCTCGAAGCCGTCGATCTGCACGGACACGTACGATCCCACCGCGGCGAATGTGCCGGTGGACCCGGGAAAGACCCCGGCCTGCTTGAGCTGGAGCAGGAGTTCGGGGTCGACCTGCGCGGGCTCGCCGAGCCGGCGGATCCTGGCAGTCACCTCGGAATCGCCGCCGCGAACGACGTCGACGAGGTTGACCAGGTTCTCGGTGGAGGCCGCGTCGGGCGCCCCCAGCTCGCCGAGTCCGGGGATGGGGTTGCCGTACGGCGACTCGGTGGGGTGGCCGAGCATCGTCAGCAGCTTGCGCTCGACCTGCTCGCTCATCACGTGCTCCCAGCGGCACGCCTCTTCGTGCACGTACTCCCACTCGAGCTCGATCACGTCGCTGAGCAGCCGCTCGGCGAGGCGGTGCTTGCGCATGACGTGCACGGCCTTCCTGCGACCGTCGTCGGTGAGCTCGAGGTGCCGGTCGCCGGAGACGACGACCAGGCCGTCGCGCTCCATGCGCCCCACCGTCTGGGAGACGGTCGGGCCGGAGTGCCCCAGCCGCTCGGAGATGCGCGCGCGCAGCGGGACGATGTTGTCCTCCTCCAGCTCCAGGATGGTGCGAAGGTACATCTCGGTCGTGTCGATCAGGTCGGTCATGAACCCCTCCACCTGCGGGCGCGCGAATATCGCGTACGAGCCTACTTGTTCCGGGTGACAGCGAGGTGACGCCGCCCCGGAGACGGTCGTCCGCGGGCCGTCTCGACTACCAACAGCCAATACACTTCTGTTATGCCGGACGTGACGATTCCCACCGACCTCCTGCCCGCCGACGGACGATTCGGCTGCGGCCCGTCCAAGGTGCGCCCCGAGCAGGTGGCCTACCTCGCCGGCCCCGGTGCCGAGCTGCTCGGCACCTCCCACCGGCAGGCGCCGGTGAAGAACCTGGTGGGCCGAGTCCGCTCCGGCCTCTCCGACCTGTTCCGGCTGCCCGAGGGCTATGAGGTCGTCATCGGCAACGGCGGCTCGACGGCGTTCTGGGACGCGGCGGCGTTCTCGCTCATCGAGCAGCGCAGCGAGAACCTGGTCTTCGGCGAGTTCGGCGGCAAGTTCGCCAAGGCGGCGAAGACCCCGTGGCTGCAGGCTCCCCGCGTTATCGAGGCCCCGGCCGGTTCGCGCGCGGAGGCCGAGGTGGAGGCCGGCGTCGACGTCTACGCCTGGCCGCACAACGAGACCTCCACCGGCGTCATGGCTCCTGTGAAGCGCGTGAACGGCGACGCCGGCGCCCTCACGGTGATCGACGCGACGAGCGCGGCCGGCGGCGTCGACTTCGACGTGACGGAGACCGACGCCTACTACTTCGCGCCGCAGAAGAACTTCGCGTCCGACGGCGGCCTCTGGCTCGCGCTCTTCTCCCCGGCAGCGATCGAGCGCGTCGAGCGGATCGCCGCGACCGACCGTTACATCCCCGAGTTCCTCAGCATCAAGAACGCGATCGACAACTCGCGCCTCGACCAGACGCTGAACACGCCGGCGGTGGCCACCCTCGTTCTCCTCGAGAACCAGATCGAGTGGATGAACGCCAACGGCGGCCTCGGCTGGGCCGACGCGCGCACCACGGAGTCGTCGGGCGCCCTCTACTCCTGGGCCGAGAGCGTCGACTACGCGACGCCGTTCGTCGCCGACCCCGCCCACCGCTCGCAGGTGGTCGTCACCATCGACTTCGATGAGAAGATCGACGCCGCCGCCGTCGCCAAGACTCTGCGCGCCAACGGCATCGTCGACACCGAGCCGTACCGCAAGCTCGGCCGCAACCAGCTCCGCATCGCGACGTTCACGGCCATCGAGCCGGACGACGTGCGGGCGCTGATCGACTGCGTCGAGTACGTGGTCGAGCGACTGGGCTGATCACGACCGGGCTGAGCAGGAGGAGCGACCGTGCGGCTGTGGCTGCGTGACGACGAGCGCCGACCCGATCCGGTCCCCGTTCCCACGGACGACCGGCGGGCGGTGCTCGTCGGCCTCGCGCTCTGGGTGCTCGCGCTGATCCCGACGCTCGTCTTCGCCGCCCCGATCACCGCCGCGGGAGGCGGCTGGTGGATCTGGACGGTGATCGTCGGGATCGCTCTAGGCCTGCTCGGCTTCGCCTACCTCAGCATCACCCGCGCTCGCCGCCACCGCTGAGTCGTCGGCGGACTCGTCGTCGGCGGAATCCTCGGTGTCCGATTCCTCGGCGTCCTCGTCGTCCGCGAGCGCCGCGGCCTCCTCGGAGGCGAGGTCGAGTTCCGAGTCGACATCGGTGCGCTCGTCGTACCCGACGTCGACCGAGTCGATGTCGACGCCGTCGAGGTCGTCGTCGCCGTGGAGGTCGTGGATGTCGTGGTCGTCGTCGGACTCGTCCTCATCGTCGGATTCGTCGTCGTCGGACTCGTCGTCATCGTCGTCGTAGTCGCCGTCGACGGCGTCGTCGTCCTCCTCGTCGCCCTCGGCTCCGGCCTCCTCGGTTTCGGCTGCGAGAGCCTCCTGGGCGGCCTGGTACTCAGCGAGACGCTCCGACCACGGAACCCAGTCGGGCGCGAGCAGGGCGTCGTCGCCGGGCATCAGCTCGGCCTCCAGCACGGTCGGCTGCGCGTCGTCGTCGGCACGGCCCACGGTGACGGTCCAGTGCCAGCCGGGGTACCCGGCGAGAGAGGACGCGAAGTGCAGCGAGACGACGCCCTCACCCTCCACGACGTGCCCGAGGGGCTCGCCGATGGTGGACTCCGGAGTGATCTCGGCCAGCGCCGCCCGCGCGAGCGGAACGGCCGCGACGAGGTCGCTGACGTCGCCGCTCCACTCGCCGTCGACCTGCTCGCCGCCCGCTGCCTCCTCGCGCGTGCCGTCGTCAGGCATCCAGGTCGTCCGCAACCCGGCGCAGCACGGCCGCGATCTTGGCGCCGTGCGCCTTGTCGGGGTACTTGCCCCGGCGCAGGTTGGCGCCGATGCCGTCGAGCAGCTTCACGAGGTCTTCGACGATGATCGCCATGTCGTCGGCCGACTTGCGTTTCATCTTCACCAGGCTCGGAGGGGCCTCCAGCACGCGGACGGAGAGCGCCTGAGCGCCCCGCTTGCCGTCGGCGATGCCGAACTCGAGTCGGGATCCCGCCTTCACCACCGCGCCCGCGGGCAGCGCCGAGGCGTGCAAGAAGACCTCCTGGCCGTCATCGGAGCTGATGAAGCCGAAGCCTTTCTCGTCGTCGTAGAACTTGACCTTGCCGGTTGGCATGGGAACCTCACTTCACATGGGGGATCGAATGACCAACCTCAATTATCCTTGATTTCGTGACCCAGCAGACCCCGCCTCCGGCATCGCGACTCCAACGCGTCCTTTCGTACATCGTCGCGGCCCTCGTCGTCGTGTCGCTGGTGTGCATCGCGGCCATCCTGATCGGGTCCGCCGCCGGCGCGATGCCGGCGCAGGGCTCGGGGCAGGGGGTGTGGCCTGCGGTCATCCTGCTGCCGCTGATCGCGCTGCCGATCGCGTTCCTGCTGCTCATCACTCTCCTCATCGTCACCGGCCGCCAGCGCAGCAAGGCCGCCAGGGCCGAGGCGGAGGCAGCGGCCGCCGCTCCCTCGAAACCGAAGACCGGACCGAAGGGCCGTCGCTGACACGGCTCGCCGGACCAGCGCGATGACGACGACGCTCGCTCTGGCCGCGCGGCTGCGCGCGATGCCGGACGACGAACTCGTCGAGGCGCTGCGCGCGCGACCGGTGCGCCGGGCGGGCATCTCCGACTTCTTCGATCTCGCGGAGGCTCTCCTCGACCCGGAGGCATTGCAGCGCGCCCTCGCACCTCTCGACCGCCTCCAGCTCGCCGTGCTGATCGTGCTCGGCGCAGAGGACGGCCCGCGCTCCGCCGAGTGGCTCGCCCGCCGCCTCGGCGAGCATCCGGCGACGGCCGGCATCGACGTGCGCCAGGCGGGCGCCGCACTCGCAGCGCTCAGCGGCCAGCTGCTCGTGCACCCCGTCCCGGAAGGCGAGACGAACGGCCACCCGGCACAGCCCGCTGCCGCCCCGTACGACGCCGTCACCGCCCGCGTGGGGGCCGGCCCGCAGAGCGGCCTCCCCCGCGCCCAGACCGTGCTCGACACCGCACCGCCCCCGCTCCCGCCCGTGACCGCGGAGGCCGACCTCCCGTCGATCGACCGGCTCGCGGCCGAGCGCGCTTTCGAGGCGGTCGCGGCGGTGTCGGAGCTGCTCGCGGAGCTGGCGCGCGAGGGGGCGCGCGAGCTGCAGAAGGGCGGCCTCGCCCTCCCGGCCTCCAAGCGGCTGTCGGAGGCTTTGTCGGTCGACGCCGACAGCGTCCCGACGATCCTGTCCGTCGCGAGTCGGGCCGGGCTGGCCGCCGTCGCCGACGGTCTCTGGCTGCCCACGGCAGACGCAGCGTCCTGGCAGCACGCCACGACCCCCGATCGCTGGCGCGCGCTCGCATCCGCCTGGCTCGCCGCGCTGCCGGCCGACCTGTCCTCGCTCTTCTCGTCGCGGAGGCGGGCGCCGTGGGACGACAGCCTGCGCGCGCACATCGCCTGGCTCTACCCGGCGTCGCCGACCGACGCGCAGGAGCGTGCGTCCGAGCGCATCGCCGAAGCCGAGCTGCTGGGGATCACCGCGCGTCGCCTCCCGAGCAGCGCCGGCACGGCCCTCCTGGAGGCCGGACCGGCCGCCGCGACGGACGCGGTGGTCGCGCACTTCCCCGCCGAAGTCTCGAAGGTCTACCTGCAGCACGATCTCACAGTGATCTCCCCCGGACCGCTCGCTCCAGAGATCGAGGCGCGGTTGCGCACGATGGCCGATCTGGAGAGCCGGGCGCTCGCCTCCACGTTCCGGTTCTCCGCGGCCTCCCTCGACCGGGCGGTGACGGCCGGCGAGACGGCGGCGACCATCCACGAGTTCCTCGCCTCGGTCTCGCTCACCGGGGTTCCGCAGCCGCTCGACTACCTCATCTCCGACGCGGTCGAGCGTCACGGCCGTGTGCGCGTGCGCGCGGCCGACGACGGCCGCGCCCTGGTGCACTCCGACGACGCGATGCTGCTGGGCACGATCGCGGTCGACCAGTCGCTGTCGTCGTTGCGGCTGCGACGCGTCGACGACACGACGCTCACCAGCAGGTTCCCGCGCGACGTCGTGTTCTGGGCACTGAGCGACGTGCGCTATCCCGTGGTGGCCGAGGACGCCTCCGGAGCCATCGTGACCCCGCGGCGCCGTACCGCCGCCGCCCGGGCGGTCGTGGAGGCGCGCGATCCCGTCGCCGAGCTGGTCGCCCGGATCCGGCAGGAGGACACCGCGGACGAAGACACGGGTGAGCAGTGGCTCGCGCGCCAGCTCGATCAGGCCGTGCGCGCGCGCCAGACGGTCGTCGTCCAGGTGGCGATGCCCGACGGCCAGCTGATCGACTACCTGCTGGAGCCGACCGGCATCGGCGGCGGGCGACTGCGCGGCCGTGACCGGGCGGCCGACATCGAGCGCACCCTGCCCCTCTCCAGCGTCAAGGGTCTGCGCAGCGTAGACTGAGCGGTCATGTCCGATGGCCCCCTGATCGTCCAGAGCGACCGCACCGTCCTGCTCGAGGTCGCGCATCCCGCGGCGGAGGACGCTCGCCACGACCTCGCCGTCTTCGCCGAGCTGGAACGCGCGCCAGAGCACATCCACACCTACCGCATCACGCGGCTCGGCCTCTGGAACGCACGCGCCGCCGGGCACACCGCCGAGGACATGCTCGGGACTCTCGAGAAGTACTCGAAGTTCCCCATCCCGCAGACCGTCTCGGTCGACGTCTCCGAGACCGTGGCCCGCTACGGCCGCCTCGTCATCGAGCGTGACGACGAGGGCACGCTGCTGCTGCGGTCCTCCGACCGCGCGGTGCTGCTGGAGGTCGCGACGGCCAAGCGCATCGCACCTCTGCTCGTGGCACGGCGCGACGAGACGGCCTTCACGGTGGAGGCCTGGGCCCGCGGCCAGCTCAAGCAGGAGCTCGTGAAGCTCGGCTGGCCCGCGGAGGACCTCGCCGGGTACACCCCGGGCACGCCGCACCCGATCGACCTCGACGAGAGCGACTGGGCGCTGCGCGACTACCAGCGCAAGGCCGTCAGCAACTTCTTCGACGGCGGGTCGGGCGTCGTCGTGCTCCCCTGCGGTGCAGGCAAGACCCTTGTCGGCGCCGGGGCGATGGCGACGGCGAAGACCACGACCCTCATCCTCGTGACCAACACCGTCTCGGCCCGGCAGTGGCGCGACGAGCTGCTCAAGCGCACCTCCCTCACCGCGGAGGAGATCGGCGAATACTCCGGCCAGGTCAAGGAGGTCAAGCCGGTCACCATCGCGACCTACCAGATCCTCACGGCGAAGCGGAAGGGCGAGTACGCCCACCTCGCCCTGCTCGACGCACTCGACTGGGGCCTCGTCGTCTACGACGAGGTGCACCTGCTGCCCGCGCCGGTGTTCAAGCTGACGGCCGAGTTGCAGGCGCGACGCCGGCTGGGACTCACCGCGACGCTCGTCCGCGAGGACGGCAGGGAGGGCGACGTCTTCAGCCTGATCGGCCCCAAGCGCTTCGACGCACCGTGGAAGGAGATCGAGGCGCAGGGCTTCATCTCCCCCGCCGCGTGTTTCGAGGTCCGCATCGACCTCCCCGCGTCCGACCGGCTCAGCTACGCCGCGGCGGCGGACGACGAGCGCTACCGTCTCGCGGCGACGGCGCCGGCGAAGCTGGAGGTCGTGCAGCAGCTCGTCGAGCGGCACGCCGGCGAGCGCATCCTGGTGATCGGCCAGTACCTCGATCAGATCGACGAGCTCGCGGAGGCGCTAGGCGCTCCGCAGCTCACCGGTGCGACGCCGGTGGACGAGCGGGAGCGGCTCTACCAGGAGTTCCGCGAGGGCACGACGCCGGTGCTGGTGGTCAGCAAGGTCGCCAACTTCTCCGTCGACCTCCCGGAGGCCACGGTCGCCATCCAGGTCTCCGGTTCGTACGGATCGCGCCAGGAGGAGGCCCAGCGCCTCGGCCGGCTGCTGCGGCCCAAGCAGTCGGGCCTGTCGGCGAACTTCTACACGTTGGTCTCGCGCGACACGGTCGACCAGGACTTCGCCCAGAACCGGCAGCGGTTCCTCGCCGAGCAGGGCTACGCGTACACGATCCTGGACGCGCACACGTTGGCCGCGGCGTAGGCTCCCGAACGTGCCTGTCAGACGCCGGGGTCGGCGGCGAGGCGCGAGAGGGTGCGCCGCGAGCCGGCGTCGTCGGGGTCGTCGCGGACGGTGATGAGCGCCTTCCACAACGCCCAGCCCCTGGCGCGCGCCCAGGTCGCGTCGTCGAGCTCGATGGTGTCGCCGAATGCGCGACGCGCGCTGCCGTCGAACATCGTCCACGCGGGCACCAGGTCGCAGGCGGGATCCCCGACGCCGGACGTGCCGAAGTCGATCACGGCCGAGAGGCGTCCGTCGGCCACCAGGAGGTTGCCCGGCGCCGCATCGCCGTGGAACCAGACCGGCGGCGCGTCCCACCGCGAGTCCTCGGCGGCGTCCCAGATCCGCCGGGCCGCGCGCGGATCGATGTCCCTGGCCCCGGCGTCGATCGCGGCGAGCGCCTCGTCCCGGTAGACGCCGGGCGGGTCACCGCGGAAGAAGTTGTGGGTGCCCGGCGCCGGGCCGCCGGCCGCATCGACCTCCCGCAGCGCGACCAGGAAGTGTCCCAGGTCTTCGGCGAGCGTCACCTCGTCGAGGTCAGCGGCCAGCGCCAACGGCGTCCCCGGCAGCCAGCGATAGACCGACCAGGGGAACGGATACCCCGCTCCCGGCTCGCCCTTCGCGACCGGCACGGGGATCGGTAGCGGGAGCCGCGGCGCGAGCCGTGGCAGCCACGCGTGCTCCTTCGCCACCTGCTCGAGGTAGCCGCGCGCGCTCGGGAGGCGCACGCTGAGCTCGTCGCCGAGCCGGAACGTCCGGTTGTCCCAGCCGTCCCACTCGACGGGCCGGACGGGCAGCGTGCGGTATTCCGGGAACTGCTCGTCGACCAGGCGACGGACGAGCGCGACATCGATGACCGGGCGGTCGGTCATCCGCGCTTCACATACCGCAGGAGCAGCGTGTCGCCGGACTGCAGGACGTGGGCGAGCCGCATCCCGACGGGGAGGATCGGAGCGGCCCCGGCGGAGATGCGCGAGGCGACACCGCCCTCGAGGGTCGAGCCGATCGTCAGGCAGAGCTCGTCGACGGCGCCCGCCGCGATCAGGTCGCCGAACAGGTGCGGGCCTCCCTCGCAGTGGATGCGCGTCAGTCCGCGCGCGACCAGCACCTCCACCAGCCGGCGGGGCTCGACGCGCTCCTCGCCGCAGATCACGACGTCGGCCACCTCGGCGAGCGCCTCCCGGGTGTCCTGCCGTGCGAGTTCCGTCGTGACGATGATCGGGCGCTCCGGCGCGTCCCGGAAGATGGGGCTCGCCGGGTCGAGGTCGAGGCTCGCGGAGACGATCGCGAAGACGGGGTGGGCGGTCATCCCGTCCTCCCGCCGTGCGCGTTGCGAGACCTCGTCGACGCGCATCGCGCCGTAGCCCTCCGCGCGCACCGTTCCCGCTCCGACGACCACGACGTCGCACAGCCGGCGCAGGATGTCGAAGACGCGGTGGTCGGCGTCGTCGGAGAGGCCGCCGGAGAGGCCCTGCCGGGTGGCGGCGCCGTCGATGCTGGAGACGAAGTTCACGCGCAGCCAGGTCGGCTCGGCTCCGGCGCTGTAGAGCTCGGCGATCCGGGCGTCGCCGATGCCCTCCTCCGCGGGCAGCGGGAAGAGCGCGTCGATGGTCGCCTCAGTCATTCACATCCCCCATGTTGTGCTTGAGGTAGGCCGGCGGGCGGAGGCCGAGGATCGCCTCCGTCATGCGTGCCGCGGTGACCGAGCCCTCCACGTCGTGCATGCGGATGATCCGGGCCCCGTTGACGATCGCGACCACGGCGGCCGCGATGGAGCCGTCGCGGCGTTCGCTGCGCGGCGCGTCGAGCGTCTCGCCGATGAAGTCCTTGTTCGACACCGCCGCGAGCGTGGGATAGCCGAGGTCGGCGATCTCGGAGAGCCGGCGCGTCAGCTCGAGCGACTGGAGGGTGTTCTTGTTGAGGTCGTGGCCGGGGTCGAGGATGATCCGCTCCTCCGGCACCCCTGCGGCGTTCGCGCGCTCGACCCGTTCGAGCAAGAAGGCGGCGATCTCGCCGGCGATGTCGTCGTAGACCGGGCGCGGGTAGAAGGTGCGCGGAGCCGCGAGGCTGTGGGTGAGCACGAGCGTCGCCTCGCTGTCGGCGACGACGCGTGCGAGGTCGGGGTCGCTGAGGCCGGTGGTGTCGTTGATGACGGTGGCTCCTGCCGCGATCGCTCCCCGGGCGACCGCGGCATGGAAGGTGTCCACCGAGATGACGACGTCGGAGCCCGCGCGGAGCTGCTGGATCACCGGAACGACGCGGTCCGCCTCATCTGCGACCGGGATCGGAGCCCCGGGCGCGAAGGGCGCCCCGCCGATGTCCACCCAGTCGGCACCGGCCTCCACCGCTCCGAAGCATGCGGCGACGGCGGCGTCGAGCGCGAAGGTGCGCCCCCGGTCGAAGAAGGAGTCAGGCGTGCGGTTCACCACGGCCATCACCGCCACCCGCTTCGAGAAGTCGAACGTGCGCGCGCCGATGGTGCGCACGGGGATGCGGAGCGGCGGGAGGTACATCGCGGGGTCGGCCCCAGTGGTCTCGGCTGTGTCGGCGGTCTCGGCGGTCTGGGCGCTCTCGGTGGTCTCAGAGCGCGGCAAGGTCGACGCTCTCGTCGGCGAGCCGCTGGCGGTCGACGGGTTCCGTGGCGCGGACGAGACGCTGGATCTGCTCCTGCACGTCCCAGACGTTGACGTTCATCCCGGCGACCACGCGGTCGTCGCGCAGCCAGAAGGCGATGAACTCGCGCGCCTCCACGTCGCCGCGGAACACCACGTCCGCTCCCTTCGCCAACGGCGCATAGCCCGAGTACTCCATGCCCAGATCGTATTGGTCGGAGTAGAAGTACGGGATGTCGTCGTAGCTCGCGTCCTCCCCCACGATGGCACGGGCGGCGACCGTGCCTCCCGCGATCGCGTTGGCCCAGTGCTCGTTGCGCAGGCGCCGGCCGATCGCCGGGAGGAACGGGTTCGCGACATCGCCGACCGCGTAGACGTCCTCGATGACCGTGCGCATCGCCTCGTCGGTGGGCACTCCGTTGTCGAGTGTCAGCCCCGATCGTTCGGCCACGAGCGTGTTCGGCGCGGCACCCACCCCGGCCACGACCACGTCCGCCGGGATGCGCTCGCCCGACGCCAGCACGACCGCCTGCTCGTCGCCGCCCTCGACCGCGACCACCTGGGCGTCGTTGCGGAACGCCACCCCGTTGTCGCGATGCAGCGTCTCGAACACCTGCCCGAGCTCCGTGCCGATCGCCGACGCGAGCGGCACCGCGGACCGTCCGACCACCGTGACCTCGTTGCTGTAGCCGCGCGCGGCCGCGGCGACCTCCAGGCCGATCCAGCCGGAGCCCACGACCACGATCCGGCGACCGCCCACCTCGAGAGCGGAGCGCAGCCACTGGGAATCCTCGATTGTTCTCAGGGAGAAGACCGCCCCGTGTCCGCTGCCCGGCACGCCGAGCGGACGCGGGGAGGCGCCGGTCGCCAGCACGAGGCTGTCGTAGGTGATCCGGGCGCCCCCGGCGACGAACAGCTCGTGCGCGCCGGGATCGAAGGAGCCGGCCTCTTCCTCGGCCAGGAACTCCACCTGATTGTCGGCGTACCACTCCTCCGGCTTCACCGCGGCGTCCTCGAACGGCGCCTCGCCCTTCAGGAACTCCTTGGACAGCGGCGGCCGGATGTACGGGTGGTGCGCCTCCTCTCCCAGCAGCAGGATGCGACCGTCGAATCCGCGCTCGCGCAACTCGACGGCGGTCGTGGCTCCGGCCAGTCCGGCTCCGGCGACGACCACGGTGGGATGGGACATGGGGGCTCCGATCGCTGGTGATTTCAGCATCCACTTTTCACACTGCGCGCGCCAGTCCCTCACACCCACCGCGCACCGTCGGCACACTCACCGCGCACCGTCGGCTCACAGGTAGAATTCAGCGCACGCGCAGATACTGTTCGTCATGAACGCAGGACCCCGCATTCTCATCGTCGACGACGAGCCGAACATCCGCGATCTCCTCACCACCAGCCTCCGCTTCGCCGGCTTCGCCGTGCGCGCGGTCGGCAACGGCGCCCAGGCGATCTCCGCGGTCCTCGAAGAGGAGCCAGACCTCATCATCCTCGACGTCATGCTCCCGGACATGAACGGGTTCGGCGTCACCAAACGACTCCGCGGCGCGGGCTACACCGCGCCGATCCTGTTCCTCACGGCCAAAGACGACACCGAGGACAAGATCACCGGACTGACGGTCGGAGGCGACGACTACGTCACCAAGCCGTTCAGCCTCGACGAGATCGTCGCGCGCATCAAGGCCATCCTGCGCCGCACGATGCAGGCCGATGAGGACGCCGTGATCCGCGCCGGCGAGCTCACGATGGACCAGGACACCCACGAGGTCTTCGTGGGCGACACCCCCATCGAGCTCAGCCCGACCGAGTTCAAGCTGCTGCGCTACCTCATGCTCAACCCCAACCGGGTGCTGTCCAAGGCGCAGATCCTCGACCACGTCTGGGAGTACGACTTCAACGGCGACGCCGGCATCGTGGAGTCGTACATCTCGTACCTGCGCCGCAAGGTGGATGCGCACTCCAGCGAGCCGCTCATCCAGACCAAGCGCGGGTTCGGCTACATGCTCAAGGCCGCCAAGGCGTGACCTTCCGCGCACATCCGCGGCACAGCCTCCACTGCATAGACTGACGGCCTGATGCACTCACGCCTGCTCGACCGCTGGAACGCGATCTCCCTGCGCACGAAGATCACCGGGGTGACCGTGCTCATGCTGACGCTCGGGCTGCTGGTGACCGGCATCGGCACGATGTCGATGCTGAAGCCGGTGCTTCTCGAGCAGCTGGACGCGCAGTTGTCGGCGGCGTCGGGTGCGAACTACGTCAACGCGTACCTGTACCCGTCGTCATCGGACAAGGACAAGATCGCCACCGACGCGAGCCCGTCGGACTACTTCGCGGCGCTGTACGACTCCAACGGCAAGCTGGTCAAGACGAACTGGACGAACATCCCGTTCGCGCACCGGCCGGCGATCCCCGCCAACCTCACGCTCTCGCAGGCCAAGACCATGCCGGTCGGAGGGTTCCCGCTGCAGAGCAATGACGGCAGGACCTCCTACCGCGCCCTGGTCACGACACAGACCTTCGCCGACACCGGCGAGCTCGCGACCGTGATCATCGCCACGACGACGAGCCAGATCGACACCGTGATGGCGGCGTTCCTGGCGATCTTCCTCGGCTTCGGCGTCATCGTCATCATCGTCGGCGCCGGCCTCACCCGGATGCTCGTGACGACGACGTTCTCGCCGTTGCGCGAAGTGGAGCAGACGGCTGCGGCGATCGCCGACGGAGACTTCAGCCAGCGCCTCGGCGGAGCGACGCCGAACACCGAGGTCGGCCGGCTCAACCGCTCCCTCAACACGATGCTGAACCGCATCGACCGCGCGTTCAACGACCGTGCGCGCACCATCGACCAGATGCGCCGGTTCGTCGGCGACGCCTCCCACGAGCTGCGCACACCGCTGGTGTCGGTGCGCGGCTACGCCGAGCTGTACCGGATGGGTGCCCTGCAGACCCCGGACGACGTCGCGCAGGCGATGGACCGCATCGAGAAGGAGGCCATCCGCATGGGCCTCCTCGTCGAGGATCTGCTCGAGCTGGCGCGCCTCGACGAGACCAAGCCGCTCGACCTCCACCCGGTGGATCTCGTGCGCATCGCCAGGGACGCCGCCATGGACGCCATGGCCGGCTCCCCCGACCGCACCGTCGCCGTGCTCACTCCGAGCCCGGTGCCCGCCCCCGCAACGGCGCCCGCGGACGCCGAGGCGTTGGAGCCCGGCGTGGACACCGTGCCGTACACGATTCCCGACGAGGTCTCCCGGCCGGCCAACGCCACGGGTCCGATCGCGTTCGCCGGCTCGGCGCTCGCCCGCCTGCGCCGCGGCAGCCGCGGGCGCCGGGCCAGCACCGGGCCGATCCCGGTGACGACGACCGAGAGGGTCGTGCTCGCGACCCCGCCGGCCGAGCCGGCGATCGTCATGGCCGAGGAGAACAAGCTGCGCCAGGTGGTCACCAACCTGATGGGCAACGCGCTGCGCTACACCCCCGAGGGCAGCCCGGTCGAGATCGCCGTGCAGGTCGACCATCGCGCCGACCGGGCGGTGCTGGAGGTCCGCGACCACGGCGATGGCATCCCGCCGCAGATCCGCGACAAGATCTTCCAGCGCTTCTGGCGCGCCGACACCTCCCGCGCCCGCGAGACCGGCGGCAGCGGACTGGGCCTGGCGATCGTGTCGTCGATCGTGTCCGCCCACCACGGCACGGTGGAGGTCGTGGAGACCGACGGAGGCGGAGCGACGTTCCGGGTTTCACTGCCGCTGGCCGACCAGCAGGCACAGTAGATCGCCTGAAGCGCCCGGTAGGCGCAGGTGATCGTGCTGGGCACGTCGAGGAGCGCAGCCGACACGTCTGATAACAGGTGGCGGGATCATCTGGCGGGAGGCGGCAAAAGGCCCGACAGATGACCTGAGCTCCAGATTGCAGCCTCCGGTGTGATGTGCGACTCATCGCGGTACATCAGCGTGTTCCCGACGACGACCGGACAGCTGCCGTCGATGCACAGCCAATCGGTCGTCGGCACGAACACGGCCTTGGCCGACTCGACGGCGGCCTTCATTCGAACGGTGAGCGCGAACGGGCTAACGAGGTCCATCGACGCATTGCACATGCTGACCGCGTCGGTGTGCCTGGCCACGCACGAAGGGATATCCGCACCGAGGAAGGGAGTGTCGCCGAGCAGTGCGACCTGCTGGGCGCCTGCCTTCCGTAGTTGACTGAGGAAATCCGTCACCCCCGAGAACCAGGCCGCGGCGGGCGGGTTCCCGAGATTTCTGTACGACACGATAGACGAGGCGATTACGAGCTGCGGACGCAACTCGGCCACGCGAGAGACCACCGACCGGTGTACCTCGGCGCATTCGGTGTAGTCGCGACTGGGGTCGACAGGATTCGGGATGCGGGCGGTCGTCGGCGCGCACAGGGCTTTGGTCAGCGAGATCAGACGCCAGCTATTCTCCGCTGCGACGCGATCAAGGGCAGGGAACCATTGGGCGGCGTGCGAATCGCCCACGAGGACGACCGTGCGACCGGCTGCCGGGTCGCCGAAAACGCAGTCACCGAACTCGATCTGCAACGAGTCGAGATGGCAGCCGTTGACGTATGTAGCGGGCACCGAGTCGGCCGCGCCCGCGAGCGACGGCGTGAGCGACTCGGGCAGCGACGCGAGTTCGAGCCCTTCTCTCAACTGCCGAGCGGCCTCCGCGCCCCCGACTTGAGGGAGCGCAGAAGCCGTCGCCAATCCCCCTGCCTGCAGCGTGGGAAGTGCGATCAGCGTGGCGCCGGGAACAAGGACGACGACGAGGCACGTAGCCGCGGGGGGGGGGGGGGGGGGGGGGGAAGACGGGCGGACGATGCGCGGAACACGCGCTCCACACACACGTAGGAAAGGATTCCCGCTGCGATCGACGCCAGACAGAGCTGAACGCGGAGCGGCGCCGGGAGCTCGCCGATCTGAACACCGAGAACCGCGGCGGGGAAGACAAGCAGCGGCCAGTGCCACAGGTAGATCGAGTAGCTCCATCGACCGATCGCTCTCATCGGCGCCCACCGGAGGACCGCGCCTGCACCGATGCCCATCGCGTCGCCGCCGACGATGACCGCCGCGGTGGCGAGCACCGGAACGAGCATGGCGATCCCCCGTGCCGTCGTGCTGTCGTCGAACACGACCGCCGAAGCGACGATGGCCACGACTCCGCCGATGGCGAGGACGCGCCTCAGCCCGCTCGGGATCCGACCGAGCTCAGGACCAACCACGACGATCATGGCGCCCACGGCGAACTCCCACGCGCGCGTCGGCAGCATGAAGAAGGCCCACGACTGGGACGTAGCGGTGGCCGCGGCGGCTACGCTCGCGACGAGCGAGGCCACCGCGAGCACGCCGATCCCGACCAGCAGGACGGTCGTCATGTTGCGCCGACGAGCCATCGCCATCAGTCCGAAGATGATCAGGGGCCAGATGAGGTAGAACTGTTCCTCGACCCCGAGCGACCAGAAATGAAGTACCGCCGACTGCTCTACGGCCGGCGCGAGGTAGTCGGTCGACTGCTCGGCGAACCGGAAGTTCGCGACACTCAGCACGGCCGCGATGATGTCTCGTCCCAGCGACGCCCATCGGACGAACGGCAGGACCAGGTAACCGGCAACGGCGACCGCGACGAGGACGAGGGCTGCTGCGGGGAGCAGACGACGACCACGGCGGACAGCGAATGCGACGAGGTCGAGCCGCCCGCTGCGCTGGAACTCGCGGATCAGCAGGCCCGTGATGAGAAAGCCGGAGAGGACGTAAAAGACGTCGACCCCGACGTAGCCCCCGGCGACGCCGAGCAACTGAGCGTGATACGCGACGACCAGGGTGACGGCGAGGGCGCGGAGGCCCTCCAGATCGCCCCGGAAGCTCTCCGACACGGCCCCTGTGCCGTTTGATGTTGTACGTTCTACATCTGACATTCTCAGCGTCACCTGGCGACTCTAGCAGGGCCGAGCGGATGATGAAAGAGGGCGCCCCCGCATGAATGAACGGGTCCCGGAAAGTTGGACTGGCCAAGTAGGACGCAAAACTGCTCCCCAGAAGTCGGAACTGAATTTCTCAGTCCAACTCCCGGGGAGCAGTTCAGAACGGGAGACGCCCTCTTCTCGTGTGTCGGACGGACTCAGAAGTCCATGCCGGCGCCCGGGTCGCCGACCGGCGCCTGGTTCTTCTCGGGCTTGTCGGCGACGACGGCCTCGGTGGTGAGGAACAGGCCGGCGATCGAGGCCGCGTTCTGCAGCGCCGAGCGGGTGACCTTCACCGGGTCGTTGATGCCGGAGGCCAGCATGTCGACGTACTCGCCGGTCGCGGCGTTGAGGCCGTGGCCGACCGGGAGGTTGCGGACCTTCTCGACGACGACGCCGGCCTCGAGGCCCGCGTTGATGGCGATCTGCTTCAGCGGAGCCTCGATGGCGACCTTGACGATGTTCGCACCGGTCGCCTCGTCGCCCGTGAGCTCGAGCTTCTCGAACGCGGTCTTGCCGGCCTGGATGAGAGCGACGCCACCACCGGCGACGATGCCCTCCTCGACGGCGGCCTTCGCGTTGCGGACCGCGTCTTCGATGCGGTGCTTGCGCTCCTTGAGCTCGACCTCGGTGGCCGCGCCCGCCTTGATGACGGCGACGCCACCGGCCAGCTTGGCGAGGCGCTCCTGGAGCTTCTCGCGGTCGTAGTCGGAGTCGGTGTTCTCGATCTCGCCACGGATCTGGGCCACGCGGCCGGCGATGGCCTCGGGGTCGCCCGCGCCCTCGACGATGGTGGTCTCGTCCTTGGTGATGACGACCTTGCGGGCCTGGCCGAGCAGGTCGAGGGTGACGTTCTCGAGCTTGAGGCCGACCTCCTCGGAGATGACCTGGCCGCCGGTGAGGATCGCGATGTCCTGCAGCATGGCCTTGCGGCGGTCGCCGAAGCCCGGAGCCTTGACGGCGACGGACTTGAAGATGCCACGGATCTTGTTGACGATCAGGGTGGCCAGGGCCTCCCCGTCGACGTCCTCGGCGATGATGAGGAGCTGCTTGTTGGCCTGGATCACCTTGTCGACGATCGGGAGCAGGTCCTTGATCGAGGAGATCTTCTGGTTGGCGATGAGGATGTACGGGTCTTCGAACACCGCCTCCTGGCGGTCCTGGTCGGTGACGAAGTACTGCGACAGGAAGCCCTTGTCGAAGCGCATGCCCTCGGTCAGCTCGAGCTCCGTGCCGAAGGTGTTCGACTCCTCGACGGTGACGACGCCCTCCTTGCCGACCTTGTCGATCGCCTCGGCGATGATCTCGCCGATGGTGGTGTCGCCGGCGGAGATGGACGCGGTGGCGGCGATCTCGGCCTTGGTCTCGACCTCCTTGGCGCTGGCGACGAGCTCTTCGGTCACCGCGGCGACGGCCTTCTCGATGCCGCGCTTGAGGGTGATCGGGTCGGCGCCGGCGGCCACGTTGCGGAGGCCCTCCTTGACGAGCGCCTGAGCCAGGACCGTCGCGGTGGTGGTGCCGTCACCCGCGACGTCGTCGGTCTTCTTCGCGACCTCCTTGACGAGCTCCGCGCCGATCTTCTCGTACGGGTCGTCGAGCTCGATCTCCTTCGCGATGGAGACACCGTCGTTCGTGATCGTGGGGGCGCCCCACTTCTTCTCGAGGACGACGTTGCGACCGCGCGGGCCCAGCGTCACCTTGACCGTGTCGGCCAGGATGTTGAGGCCGCGCTCGAGGCCGCGACGGGCGTCCTCGTCGAAAGCAATGATCTTTGCCATGTGTTTCTCGTCCCTCCCGGACGTCTGCGAAAGATTCCGTGTATTAGCACTCGATCAGATGGAGTGCTAAAGCGATTCTGGCACTCGCGCCCCAGGAGTGCAAGGCGCGCGGTGGAGCTAGGGGCAGCGCGGAGCGATGCCGCGACCCCAGCGCCGAGGGAGCCTGCGACCGAGGTTGCCCCGCAACCGACAAAAAGAAGAGCGCCGCCCCGAAGGGCGACGCTCTCTTAGTATGGTCTTGCCGATCGCTGCGTACTACAGCGGACGCACCGACTCGGCCTGCGGGCCCTTGTTGCCCGAGCCGACCTCGAACTGCACCTGCTGGCCCTCTTCGAGAACCTTGTAGCCGTTCATGTCAATTGCGGAGTAGTGAACGAAAACGTCCTGCCCCCCACCTTCGACGGTGATGAATCCGTAGCCCTTTTCAGCGTTGAACCACTTCACGGTCCCGTTCGCCATGCATTACTCCCATTGCTGTGTCGCTCGCCCGGTCCAGCGCCTGGCGTTGAATCCCGATCCTAATGCTTGTAATGCCCGGTTACGCCAGTCTTTTGGCCATTCCGTTACCAAAAAGGGCGAAACCGAAACACGCGTGAAACAAAGGGGATCAGCCGGTGTAGTCGCTCCCGATGACGACGGTGAGGTCGGCGCCGGTGTCGGCGAAGGCCTGCGACTCCTGCACGGTCGCCCCGGGCAGCGACTGCGCCGCACCGAGCGCTGCAGCCTGATTCTTCGGGTCGGAGTAGTACACGATCGTCTGCGTCAGGTTCTGCTGGTCGGCGTTGGCGACGGCGCCGATCTTCCAGCCGGCCGCGATCAGGACATCGCGCACCTTGCCGCCGAGGCCTGCGGTCGTCGTTCCGTTGAGCACGTTCACCGACAGCGACGGGTCGACCGTCGGCACGATCGTCGGCGTCGGGGTCGGCGTCGGCGTCGGCGTGCCGGAGGTCGTGTTCGGGGTGCCGTGGAAGGAGATGGAGCCGCTCACCAGCGAGAGCCCGAAGATCCCGGCGCCGACCAGGACGATGACGGCGAGCGCGGCCCAACCGACCGCGATCCAGCCTCGGCCCTTCGGCCGCGGAGCCCGGTGCGCGCCGACGCGCTGGAGGCCGTCGGGGATGTCGTCGAACCGGTCTCTCGGGTACTTCTCTGCCATCTAGGGGTGGTTTCCTCGCGGTGTCAGTCGCCGGACGGGAGTGTCCGGGATCGCCGTGCTGCCAGCCGGGTCTCGCGCAGCCGGAGCAGGCGCTTGACCAGCATGGGGTCGTGCCTGAGCGCCTCCGGACGGTCGATCAGGGCTCCGAGGAGCTGATAGTACCGCGCCGCCGAGAGGCCGAACTCCTCGCGGATGGCCTGCTCCTTGGCGCCGGCATGCCGCCACCACTGACGCTCGAACGCGAGGATGGCGGCCTCACGGTCGGTCAACCCGGCTGCGTCGGGCTGGGGGATCCGGTGGTCAGCGGCTTCCGCCACACGCACCGCCTCCCCTCGCCGTCATCCGAGTCAGTTCCGTCCCCGCGCTTGCGAGTCATCCTAGGGGCGGGGTCCTGTGTGTTACCCGTTTGGCCGCGGCACGTCGCGAGCCGAAACAGGGAACAGCAGGGAGCTCCTCGCCGTTTAGGCTGGGGAACGCCACGACGAAAGGATCGCACGATGGGTGCACAGCAGGACGACGCAGCACAGCAGACGTACGAGGTCAGCAAGACCGAAGACGACTGGCGTCGGGAGCTCACCCCCGAGCAGTACGCCGTGCTGCGCGAAGCGGGAACCGAGCGGCCGTGGACGGGCGAGCTCCTCGACGAGGGCCGCGCAGGCCTCTATACGTGTGCAGCGTGCGGCGCGGAGCTGTTCAAGTCGGGCACCAAGTTCGACAGCGGCTGCGGCTGGCCGAGCTTCTACGAGTCGATCCGGCCGGAGGCCGTGCAGCTGCTCGAGGACGACAGCCTGGGCATGGTCCGCACCGAGGTCCGCTGCGCCAACTGCGGCTCGCACCTCGGCCACGTGTTCCCCGACGGCTTCGGCACGCCGACCGGCGACCGTTACTGCATGAACTCGATCTCCCTGAACTTCGCGCCGGCCGCCGAATGAGCGCTGGCCCGAGCGACCTCGTCGAACGGGTCGCGGCGCGCCGGTCGTACTCGCGCGTGACGCCCATCGCGCCCAGCCACGAGGAGCTGCTGCCGTTGGTCGCGGCCGCCGGACGGGTCGCCGACCACTCCGCGCTGCACCCGTGGCGGCTCATCGAGCTGCGCGGCGACGCCCGGGTGCGGCTCGGCAATGCGTTCGTCGAAGACGCCAGGCTCACGGGCGAGGCCGCCGAGAAGCTGGCCTCCAAACCGCTCCGCTCCTCCCTGCTGCTGGCGATCGTCTCGGTGCGGACCAAGAGTGAGAAGGTGCCGGGCTGGGAGCAGGACGCGGTCGCCTCCGGTGTCGCGCACGTCCTGAGCCTGCTCCTCCACGATGCCGGCTGGGGCGTCATCTGGCGCACCGGCAACCACACGCGATCCAAAGCCGTGCACCGGATGCACGGACTGGCCAAGAACGAGCGGCTGCTCGGCTGGCTCTACGTCGGCGGGGTGCCGGAGGAGAGCAAGGAGGGGCATCGCAAGTCGATCGACCCCGAGCCCTTCCTCAGCGTGCTCGACTGATCCGTCGGCGGTCCCGCTAGCTCTGCCCGACCTGCTTCTCGGGGCGGCGCCGCCCCCAGCGCACGCTCGCCACCGCGACAGCGACGAGGGCCAGCAGCGTGCCTCCGATCGTCGACGCCGCAACCGGCTGCGACGTCGTGGGCGCGAGGACGTCCAGGAGCAGCGCCGTGACGAGCTGCCCAGCGACGGTCGCGAGGCCCAGCAGCAGGACGCCGGTCACCCGGACCAGCAACGCGGCCGCGGCGATGAAGACGCAGCCGATCGCGCCTCCCGCGTATAGCCACGGCTCGGCGGGCAGCGGGTTCGGGAGGCCGCGGATGCTCCAGTCGATCGCCATCAGCACCAGGAGGACGGTCGTGCCGACCGTGAAGTTGATGAAGGTCGCGGTGAGCGCACTGGAGGCGACCACGCGAACCTGACCGTTGACGGCCTGCTGCCACCCCAGGCCGAGCCCCGCGATCAGCGGCAGCAGCATGAGCCACACCGGCACTCCCCCGCCGAACTGCGACGAGACCGCCCAGGTCACGGCGCCGAGCGCGATGAGCGCGCCGGCGAGACGGGCGGGGGTGATCGGACGCCGACCGCCCGGCCCCAGGCCGATCCGGTCGAGGACGAGCCCGCTGACCGTCTGGCCTGCGACGACGGCCACCGTGAACAGGGCGACCCCGAGGACCGCGGCGGCCACCCCCTGCGACAGCACGAGGAACGCGCCTGCCGCCCCACCTGCGACATACCACCACGGCAGCTCCCGGCCGCGGACTGCCGCGACCACGCGGCGCAGCCCGCGCCGGCCGACGGGCGCGATCGCCATCGCGACGATCAGGATGAGCAGACCGGAGCCGAACGAGATGACGGCCGCCGTGACCCCGTCGCCGAGCCGGCTGCCGAGCTCCCCGTTGATGCGCGACTGGAGGGCGATGCCCGCCCCGCAGATCATGGCGCAGACGAGCGCGAGCCAGAGCGGGATGGAACGGGAGGTCACTCCCCCTAGCCTACGGCGACGTCTCGTCGCTCAGGGGGCGGGCGCCTCGCCGTCGCTGGGCTCAGGATGCGGGAGCCAGGGGATGTTCTCCTCGGGGGCCACGTCTTTCTCGAAGTCGAGGTCGTAGTCCTCGTCGGGCTTGTCGCCGTCCGGCTTCTTGTCGGTCATGACCTCACCGTACCCGGCGACTCCCCGGCGAGGAAGGAGATGGGCGACTCGATCGCGTCGGCGATCTCGCGCAGGAAGCGCGCGGCGACGCCGCCGTCGGTGACCCGGTGGTCGAAGACGAAGCTGAGCTGCACGATGCGGCGCGGGACCACTGCTCCTTCGACCACCCAGGGACGCTCGATGACGCGCCCGATGCCGAGGATCGCCACTTCCGGATGGTTGATGATCGCCGCGCTGCCGTCGACGCCGAGGCTGCCGTAGTTGTTCACGGTGAACGTGGAACCGCTGAGGTCGGCGGGAGGCAGTGCGCCCTCCCGGGCGGCGCCGGCCAGCCTGCCGAGCTCGGCGTCCAGGTCTCGGACGCTCAGCGCGTCGGCGCCGCGGATCACCGGGACGAGCAGCCCGCGTGGGGTGTCGGCGGCGAAGCCGAGGTTGACGCCCTCGAAGGTCTCGATGCCGTCACCGGCGGCGGTGACGCGCCCGGCCAGCTCGGGATGCCGGGCGAGCGCGCTGAGCGCGAACCGCGATACGAACGCGAGCATCGAGGGCGGCCGCCCCGCACGGCCGAGCGCACGGCGGGCCTCCCACAGCTCGGTGGCGTCGACGTCGACCCAGACGGTCGCCTCCGGGATCTCGGAGCGGCTGCGGGTCATCGTCTCGGCGACGGTGCGCCGCAGGCGCGAGAACGGCGTGACCGCGGCGATGCGGAGGCCAGTTCGCGGGTCGACGCCGGAGGCGTCCGGAGCGGCGGGAGCCGGTGCGGCGGCTGGCGCGGCGGCCGGTGCGGCGGGCGCCGGCGCTGCGGCGAGCGCGGCCTCCACGTCGCGCCGGGTCACCACGCCGCCCGCCCCGGTCGGCGTCAGGGAGGCCAGGTCGATGCCGTGCGTGTGGGCGAGCGCGCGCACGACCGGCGAGACGACAGGGACGATGCGGCTCGGGGCGCCGGCGGGGGCGCCGCCGCGCGAGACGGCACGTCCGCGCCGCCGGGCGGTGGCGTGATCGGTCGTGCCGTACCCGACGAGCACCTGGCCGGAGCCGGCGGCGACCGGTTCGAGGACGGGCTCAAGGACGGGTTCAGGTTGTGCTGCGGGCTCCGGCGCCGGTGCGTCCGCGACCTCCTCCACCTCGATCAGCGGCGAACCGACCAGGATGGTCTCGCCCTCCGCGCCGTGGCAGGCCGCGACGACGCCGGCGAACGGCGATGGCACCTCCACGACGGACTTGGCGGTCTCCACCTCGGCGATCGGCTGGTCGACGGCGACGGTGTCGCCGACCGCCACCAGCCAGCGGACCAGCTCGGCGTCGGTCAGGCCCTCGCCGAGGTCGGGCAGGGCGAAGACGTTCATGCGTCCTCCCACTGGAGGTCGTCCACGGCGTCGAGCACCCGGTCGACGCCGGGCAGGTAGAACCGTTCCAGCTTCGGCGGCGCGAACGGGGTGTCGAAGCCGGTCACGCGGCGCACGGGAGCCTCCAGGTAGTGGAAGCAGCGCTCGGAGACGCGGGCCGCGATCTCGGAGGCGACGCTCGCGAAGCCCGGGGCCTCGGCGACGACGACCGCACGACCGGTCGCCCGCACGGCGGCGCAGACGGTCTCGTCGTCGAACGGCGTGAGCGTGCGCACGTCGACGACGGCGAGGCTGCGGCCCTCCTCGGCGGCTGCCTCCGCCGCTGCGAGCGCGACGGGCACGGTCGGCCCGTACGCGATCAGCGTCGCGTCGGTTCCTTCGCGGGCGATCCGGGCAGACCCGATCCGAGGAAGGGGCGCGGTGACGTCGACCTCCCCCGTCGACCAGTACAGCTTCTTCGGCTCCAGGAAGACGACGGGGTCGGGGTGGGCGATCGCGGCACGCAGGAGGCCATAGGCGTCCTGCGGGGTCGACGGCGCGACGACGGTGAGGCCCGGCGTGTGCACGTAGTACGCCTCCGACGAGTCGGAGTGGTGCTCGACGCCGCCGATGCCGCCGGCGAAGGGGATGCGGATGACCATCGGCAGCCGCACGGCGCCGCGCGTCCGGTTGCCCATCTTGGCCACGTGGTCGACGATCTGCTCGAACGCCGGGTACGCGAACGCGTCGAACTGCATCTCGACGACGGGGCGGAGGCCGTTCATCGCCATGCCCACCGCCGTGCCGACGATGCCGGACTCGGCCAGCGGGGTGTCGAAGCAGCGCTGCTCGCCGAACCGTGCGGCGAGGCCGTCCGTGATGCGGAAGACGCCGCCGAGGGTGCCGACGTCCTCGCCGAAGACCAGCACGGCGGGGTCTTCCGCAAGGGAGTCGGCGAGTGCGCGGTTGAGGGCCTGCGCCATGGTCATGGTGGTCACGGCGGGCGCTGTCGGCTGGGGCTCCTGCCGGTCGCCGTCGGCGGAGTGGTCGGCAGGGGCGTCGTGCATGAGCGTCATCGGGCGACCTCCTCGGTGCGGGTCTCGGTGCGGGTCTCGGCGGCGAGCTCGGCGGCCAGGAGGTCGGCCTGCTCGCGCAGTTGCGGGGTCTGCTCGGCGTAGACGTAGGCGAACAGGTCGAGAGGCTGCGGTTCGGCGTCCGCCATGATGCGGGTGCGCAGGTCGAGCGCGACCCGATCCGCCTCGGTGCGGAACCGGGCGTCGTCGTCGTCCGTCAGCGCGCCTTCCGCTTGCAGCCAGGTGCGCAGCCGCAGCAGCGGATCGCGCGCGATCCACGGCTCGACCTCCGCGGCGGTGCGATAGCGGGTGGCGTCGTCGGCGTTGGTGTGCGACTTCATGCGGTAGGTGAGGGCCTCGATCAGAGTCGGGCCGCCTCCTTCGCGTGCCTCCGTCACGGCCTCCCCCAGCACGGCCAGCAGTGCGGCGAGGTCGTTGCCGTCGACCAGGCGCCCGCGCATCCCGTAGCCGATGCCCTTGTGCGCGAGGCTCGGGGCCGCCGTCTGCCGGCTCAGCGGAACCGAGATGGCGTAGCCGTTGTTCTGCACCAGGAAGACGACGGGGAGGTGGAACACGGCCGCGAAGTTGAGCGCCTCGTGGAAGTCGCCCTCGCTCGTGGCGCCGTCGCCGCACATCGCGACGACGACGGTGTCCTCGCCGCGCAGCCGCGCCGCGTGGGCGAAGCCGACCGCGTGCAGCAGCTGGGTCGCGAGCGGAGTCGCCTGCGGGGCGACCCGGTACTGCTTCGGGTCGTACCCGGAGTGCCAGTCACCGCGGAGGAGAAGGAACGCCTCGAACGGATCGACGCCGCGCGTGACCACGGCGACCGAGTCGCGGTAGGTCGGGAACAGCCAGTCGTGCTCGTCGAGGACCATCGCCGCGGCGACCTCGCAGGCCTCCTGGCCGTGCGACGACGGGTACACCGCCAGCTTGCCCTGGCGCACCAGCGCGTCCGCCTGGTCGTTGAGCCGGCGGCCGAGCACCAGACGGGCATAGCCGTCGCGGAGCACCTCGGCGGACGGGAACGCGTAGTGCTCGTGCGGGTGGCCCGAGCCCTTCTCGTCGATGAGCCCGAGCGGGGTGTCGCCCGGCATCAGATCGTCGGCGTGCATCTGTTCTCCTTCGAAAGACGTCGCTGATCATCAGGATGACTTCGCTGGACCCGGTTTGCCACCTGTCCCCGAGTTTTGAGACGAACGGGTGCGCGGGCGGTCTTTCGATGTCAAACTGTCTTCCACCATGGACGACATCGACTCCCGGATCGTGGACGCCCTTCGGGCGGACGGCCGAGCCTCCATCACCGCCGTTGCGGAGGCCGCGCACGTCTCGCGCGCCAACGCCTACGCGCGGGTCTCCCGCCTTGTGGAGGACGGAGTCATCACGGGCTTCACGGCCAAGGTCGACCCCCGCCGCTCCGGACGGGCCTCGTCGGCCTACGTGACGATGCGTGTGGAGCAGGCGGACTGGCACGACCTGCGCGAACGGCTGCGCGGTATCCCGGAGGTCGAGCATTTCGCACTGGTCGGCGGCGACTTCGACGTGATCCTGCTGGTGCGCGCCCGCGACAACGAGGACCTCCGCCGAGTGGTGCTGGAGGAGCTCACCAGCATCCCGTCGGTGCGCGACACGAAGACGTCGCTGGTGTTCGAGGATCACGACCTGAGGTAGCCCCACTGGTGCGCGACCCCGCACCGCTCGCTACGCTCGCGCTATGGCGAACCCTCGCACGGGCACGCTCACGTCGGAGCTCACGATCGCCGACCTGCTGGCGATCGCGCGGCTGGACGAGCGCGCCGCCGTCGACGGACTGACCGTCGCGCTGACGTGGAGGTACGAACACACGATGACGTTGGCGAAGGCGCTGGCGGCCGCCGGGTCCGGCGTCATCCTGTCGCTCGTCGTCCCGGTGCTGCAATCGAACCCCGCGGTGAACCCGGTCCCGGTGGCCGCCTGGTTGTGGGTGCTCGTGGCGGGGATGGTGACGATGCTCAGCGGCGGGGTCTTCTACCTGCTCGCCCGGCGCTCCCAGCGCACGTTCGTGCTGGCGCAGGGGCTGCTCGCCGAACTGCTCGCGCTCCGTCCGGCGCCTCCTTCGGAGCCGCAGGGGCGGCCGCCGTCAGGGGCGCCCTCATGAGCACCACCATCGTCGTCGTCCTCGCCTCGTTCGTGGTCGCTCTCGCCCTCGCCCTCGCCGTGGGCGCCGTCATCGTGCGCGCCTCCCGCCTGCAGAACGACCGGGCCCGCGCCGCAGCGCTCACGACGCCCGCCGCCTGGAGCGCCCTCGCCGGCATCTCGCTCGCGGGCTACGCCGACGACGAGCGGGTCCGCAGCGCCGTCGACGCGTTCCTCGCCGCCGGCCGGGCGCGATGAGCTCGCTCTCGCTCCCCCGGCCTCCCGTCGCCGCCGACCGCGACCCGTCGCGTGCGCACTGGATGGAGCTGTTCTTCGACCTGGTCTTCGTCGCGCTCGTCGGGCAGCTGGCGCACGGCCTCCACGTGCATCCGTCGTTCGGGACGCTCGCGATCTTCGTCGCCCTGTTCGCGTCGGTCTGGTGGTCGTGGGTCAACCTGACCTTCGTCGTGGACGTCTCGCCGCAGCTGAGCGCGCGGAGGCTCTCGATCGTGATGCTGATCGCGATGTTCGCGGTCGGTGCGCTGGCGGTCGCGGCTCCGGAGGCCGTGGGCGACCGCGCCTGGCTGTTCGCCGCGGGCAATTCCGTGCTGCGGGTCCTCCTGCTCGCGATCTGGATCCGGATGTCGTGGGCGAACGGCACCGCCTCCCGCGTGCGGATCGTCGCCTACAACGGGGTGACGGCGGTGCTCTGGCTCGTCTCGATCGCCCTGCCGGCTCCGGCGATCTACGTGCTGTGGACCGTGGCGATCGTGATCGAGATCGTCCTCCTCACGGTGACGTCGGGCGCGTGGTCCTCCCTGGCCCTCGACCGGATGAACGTGGAGCATCTGTCGGAGCGGTTCGGCCTCCTCGTCATCATCGTGCTGGGTGAGTCGGTCCTCAGCATCGTGGCGGCGGTCAGCGACGCCTGGACGCTCGCGGCCGGGATCGTCGGCGCACTGGCGCTGCTGCTGACGGCCGGGCTCGCGTGGTCCTTCTTCCTCTACGGCGTCGACGCCATGACGAGCGGGCTCGAGAACCTGCTGGAGGCCGGCGACGCCCGCGGGATCCGCGACACCGTCGGCTTCCTCCCCTTCCTGCTTCTCGCGGGTGTCACCGCGCTCTCGGGGGCCCTGGCCGAGGCGATCGCACGCCCCGCCGAGCCGCTGCCCGCCGCGCTCGCGGTCTCGCTCGGCGGCGGCATCGCCCTGTTCTACCTGACGAACGCGATCATCGCCCGCCGCTACGGCGACCCGTGGGGGCGCGTGCTGCGCTGGGCGATCCCGGCCGTGGCGCTCCCCGCGTTGCTGGCGGTGGCCGCCCTGTGGCTGCCGGCCGCGGTCGCCGTCGGCTGCGGGGTGCTCATCCTGGCGTTCGTCGTGACGTCGTCGGAACTCGCGTCGCGTGCGCGTCGCTTGCCCGACCGGCAGGGTTCTGCGACTATTTACTAGCTGAACGTTCGTTCGGTAATTCGCATTCGAAGGAGCTGCGATGCCCGAGGCCTACCTGGTGGGCGGAGTCCGCACGGCGGTCGGTCGCTACGGGGGCGCGCTCGCCGGAATCCGGCCCGACGACCTCGCCGCACTCGTGGTCGGGGAGGCCGTGCGCCGCGCCGGAGTGGACGGCGCCGCTCTCGACGACGTGATCCTGGGGGCCGCGAACCAGGCCGGCGAGGACAACCGCAACGTCGCCCGGATGGCCGTGCTGCTCGCCGGCCTGCCGGACAGCGTCCCCGGAGTGACGGTCAACCGGCTGTGCGCATCGGGTCTCAGCGCCGTGACGCTCGCCGGGCAGGCGATCCGCGCGGGGGACGCGGATCTGATCGTCGCCGGTGGCGTCGAGTCGATGACGCGCGCTCCCTGGGTGCAGGCGAAGCCCGAGCGGCCGTGGGCCAAGCCGGGGCCGCAGTTCGACACCTCCATCGGCTGGCGCTTCACCAACCCGCGACTGCTCGACCGCGACAAGGCCACCTTCACGATGCCGGAGACGGCCGAGGAGGTCGCCCGGATCGACGGCATCACGCGCGAGGAGGCCGACGCGTTCGCCCTCCGGAGCCATCGCCGGGCCGCCGCCGCGACCGACGCGGGACGGTTCGCCGACGAGATCGTGCCGGTGTCCACCGCTCGCGGTGACGTCGTCGCCGACGAGAGCATCCGCCGCGACACGGACGCCGCCGCACTGGCGGCGCTGCGCCCCGTTGTCGCGGGCGGTTCGGTCGTCACGGCGGGCAATGCATCGCCGCTGAACGACGGCGCATCGGCGATCGTGGTGGCCAGCGGCGACGCCGTCCGCCGCTTCGGCCTCCGGCCGCGTGCCCGGATCGTCTCCTCGGCGAGCGCCGGCGTCGCCCCCGAGGTGATGGGCCTCGGACCGGTGCCCGCAACGCACCGGGCGCTCGAGCGTGCCGGGCTCGAGGTCGGCGACCTCGGCAGCATCGAGCTCAACGAAGCGTTCGCTTCCCAGGCTCTGGCCTGCGTGCGCCGGCTCGGCCTCGACGAGGAGCGCGTCAACGCCGACGGCGGCGCCATCGCCCTCGGTCATGCGCTCGGCTCGAGCGGCACCCGCATCCTGGTCACCCTCCTCGGCCGGATGGAGCGCGAGCAGTCGCGGTACGGGCTGGCGACGATGTGCGTCGGCGTCGGCCAGGGCGCCGCACTGATCGTGGAGGCCGTGTGAGCGCCGACCGGAGCCCCGCGAACCGACTGGGAGACCCTGTGACGACCGAGACCCTGCTCGTGACCGAGCTCGCCGACCGCGTGGTCGTGACCCTCGACCGGCCAGAGCGCCGGAACGCGATCGACCAGCGGATGGTCGATGACCTCCACGCGGTCTGCGAACGGCTCGAGCGCGAGCCGCGCCTCCTCATCCTCGCCGGCTCGGAGGGGGTCTTCGCCTCCGGTGCCGACATCGCCGAGCTGCGCGAACGCACGGCCGCGGACGCCCGCCGCAGCATCAACGCGAGCGTGTTCACCCGCATCGCCGAGCTGCCGATGCCCGTCATCGCCGCCCTCGACGGCTACGCACTGGGCGGCGGCGCCGAGCTCGCCTATGCGGCCGACTTCCGGATCGGCACCCCGCGCCTGCGCATCGGCAACCCGGAGACCTCGCTGGGAATCATCGCGGCCGCGGGCGCTCTCTGGCGCCTCCCCCGGCTCGTCGGCCACCCGCTCGCCGCCGAGATGACGATGGCCGGGCGCGTGCTCACCGGCGAGGAGGCGCTCGCCGCGGGCCTGGTGAGCGACCTGTTCGCGCCGGACGAGCTCCTCGCCGGGGCGCACGCGCTGGCCGACCGGATCGCCGCGAACGACCCGCTCGCGACGCAGTACACCAAGCGCGTCCTGCGGGCGCCGCTCGCCGAGCATCCGGCCGCGGAGCAGGAGGCGCAGGCCGTGCTCTTCGAATCGGAGGAGAAGCACCGACGGATGACGGCGTTCCTGGAGCGGAGGAAGCGATGAACGCGGAGGACAGCGGCGGCATCCCGGGCCGAGTCGGCGTACTCGGCGGAGGCCGGATGGGCGCGGGCATCGCGCACGCCTTCCTCATGGCGGGCGCCAACGTCGCGGTCGTGGAGCGCGACGCCGCCTCGGCCTCCGCGGCCCGCGACCGCGTGCTCGCCGCCGTGGAGGGCAGCGTCCTCCGCGGCACCGTCGCGCCGGAGCCCGATCGGATCGTCACGACCATCGACTGGGACGCCCTCCGCGGCTGCGACCTGGTCGTGGAGGCCGTGCCCGAGCTGCCCGACCTCAAGCGCGAGGCGCTGCAGCGCGCAGAGGAGCTGCTGGAACCCCTCGCCGTGCTCGCCAGCAACACGTCCTCGCTGTCGATCGACGCCCTCGCCGCCGGGCTGCAGCGGCCGGGCGCGTTCCTCGGCATGCACTTCTTCAACCCGGTGCCCGCCTCCGCGCTCGTGGAGGTCGTGTCCGGCTCCGCGACCGCGCCGAGCGCCGTCGAACTCGCCACCGGCTGGGTCGCAGCCCTCGGCAAGACCCCGATCGTCGTGCGCGACTCCCCCGGCTTCGCGTCATCGCGCCTCGGCGTGCTGCTCGGCCTGGAGGCCGTGCGGATGGTGGAGGAGGGCGTCGCCTCCCCCGAGGACATCGACGCAGCGATGACCCTCGGCTACAAGCACCCGGTCGGCCCACTGCGGCTGACCGACATCGTCGGGCTGGACGTGCGGCTCGACATCGCCGAGTATCTCGCGAACGAACTCGGGCCGCGCTTCGAGCCTCCCGCACTGCTGCGGCAGATGGTCGCCGAGGGCCTGCTCGGCCGCAAGTCGGGACGGGGGTTCTACGACTGGAGCGACGAGACGGGCGGAGGCGCCGGCGCCGATGTCAGCCGCGCTCCGGAGCGTCCACGATGAGGTTCGTGATTCGTGCGGTGCAGAGCCGGTTGCCGTCCTCGTCGGACACCACGACCTCGTGCGACGTCACCGTGCGGCCCAGGCGGATCGCCGTCGCGACACCGGTCACCAGCCCGCTGCGGGCCGACCGGTGGTGCGTGGCGTTGATGTCCAGCCCCACGGCACTGCGGCCCGGCCCGGCGTGGATGACCGCCGCCCACGAACCCAACGCCTCCGCGAACGCCACCGAAGCGCCGCCGTGCAGCAGCCCGAACGACTGGCGGTTGCCCTCCACCGGCATCGTCGCCACGACGCGCTGCGCCGACTGCTCCAGGATGCGAACGCCCATCTTCTCGTCGAGCTCGCCGAGCTCGATCGTCCAGTCTTCATCGGCCACGGCACCAGCCTACGTGCCACCGGCCCCTGTCCTCCCGGGAGGTACCGAATGAGTCTGCCCAGCTACCTGCGCGATCAGTGGTGGAGCCCCGCATCTGACAGCGGCGCCGACGACGGCGCCGCGGAGGTGCGCGACGCCTCCACCGGCGAGCTCGTCGCCCGCGTCAACGCCGCCGGCGCCGACTTGGCCGGAGCGCTCGAGTACGCCCGCACCGTGGGTCAGGCCTCCCTCGGCGAGCTGACCTTCCACCAGCGCGCCGTGCTGCTCAAGCAGATGGCGCAGGTGCTGACCGAGCGCAAGCAGGAGCTCTACGACCTCTCCGCGCGTGCCGGCGCGACCAAGGCCGACTCCTGGATCGACGTCGACGGCGGCATCGGCGCGATGTTCACGTACTCCTCGAAGGGTCGCCGCGAGCTGCCCAACGCCCAGGTCCTGATCGACGGGGCCCTCGAGCCGCTGTCGAAGGACGGTTCGTTCCTCGGCGAGCACATCTTCACCCGGCTGCCGGGCGTTGCGGTGCAGATCAACGCGTTCAACTTCCCGGTCTGGGGACTGCTGGAGAAGTTCGCGCCGTCGTTCCTGGCGGGAATGCCAACGCTCGCCAAGCCGGCGACGCCGACCGCGTACGTCGCCGAGGCGATGGTGCGCATCCTCGTCGAGTCGGGCCTCCTGCCCGCCGGAACGCTGCAATTGGTGTGCGGAGGCGTCCCGGGCCTCTTCGACCATTTGCGGCTGGGCGATCTGGTCGCATTCACCGGGTCGGCCTCCACCGCCGAACGGCTGCGCGCGCACGACTCGGTTCAGACGGGTGGCGTGCGGTTCACGAGTGAGACGGACTCGATCAACGCCTCGGTGCTCGGCCCGGACGCCCTGGCGGGCACGCCGGAGTTCGACGCGTACGTGAAGCAGCTGGTGGTCGAGCTGACGGCCAAGGCCGGCCAGAAGTGCACGGCGATCCGCCGAGCGATCGTCCCGGCGGCAGCCGTCGACGACGTGCTCGCGGCCGTGCGCGACCGGATCGCCGAGCGGGTCGTCGTGGGCGACCCGCGGGCGGAGGGCGTGACCATGGGTCCGCTCGCCTCCCGGGAGCAGCGCTCCGAGGTGCTGCGACAGGTCACGCGCCTGGTGGCGG
The DNA here is from genome assembly GCF_001423695.1 of Leifsonia sp. Leaf336. Taxonomy (GTDB): domain Bacteria; phylum Actinomycetota; class Actinomycetes; order Actinomycetales; family Microbacteriaceae; genus Leifsonia. The sequence goes on along the minus strand of NZ_LMOZ01000001.1, from coordinate 819,075 downwards.
CCGGCGGCGAGCTGGCGATCGGAGGTCTCGACCAGCCGAGCGTGAAGCGCGCGGACGGCAGCCTCGGCGCCGAGCCCGAGGGCGCGTTCCTCGCGCCGATCGTGCTGCGCTTCGCGGACGCGCGGACGCCGGAGGCGCACACGGTGGAGGCGTTCGGACCCGTCGCGGCCGTGCTCCCGTACGCGACAGCGGCGGAGGCCGCGGAGCTCGTCGCCCTCGGCGGCGGCTCGCTCGTCACGAGCGCAGCCACCCACGACCCGGAGTTCGCGCGGGAGCTCGTGCTCGGCACGGCGGCTTACAACGGGCGCATCCTCCTGCTCGACCGCGACGACGCTCGCACCTCCACCGGTCATGGCTCGCCGATGCCGCACCTGGTCCACGGCGGCCCCGGCCGCGCGGGCGGCGGGGAGGAGCTCGGCGGAATCCGTGCGGTGCTGCACCACATGCAGCGCACGGCCATCCAGGGCTCGCCCGACCTCCTCACCGCGGTCACCGGCGTCTGGCATGCGGGAGCCGCGGCCGACTCCGACGGCCCGCACCCGTTCCGCAAGTCGCTCACGACGCTCCGGATCGGCGACCAGGTGCGCTCGGGGGCCCGCCGCGTCACCCTCGACGACATCGAAACGTTCGCGACGTTCACCGGCGACACCTTCTATGCGCACATGGACGAGGAGGCCGCGGCGGCGAACCCGTTCTTCCCCGGACGTGTGGCGCACGGCTATCTGCTGGTGTCGTGGGCGGCGGGCCTCTTCGTCGACCCGGCGCCCGGCCCCGTGCTCGCGAACTACGGACTCGAGAACCTGCGGTTCCTGACGCCGGTGTCGCCGGGCGACAGCATCCGGGTCGACCTGACGGCCAAGCAGATCACGCCCCGCGAGACGGACGACTACGGCGAGGTGCGCTGGGACGCGCGCATCACGAACCAGCGCGACGAGCTGGTCGCCTCCTACGACGTGCTCACCCTCGTCGCGAAGTAGGCGGTGGCGCTTCAGCGCGAGTGCATGAACATCGGCAGTAGCCACAGGACAGTGACCGCCAGGCACAGGGTCGCTGGGAGAAGGCAGACGAAAGAGATCGTCATCGTCGAGATTGCGAGCCTCTTTCGCGTTGCTCTCCCGATCGCGTTACCGCAGACAATGATGCTCGCGAGCAGGAGCGGCCAGTAAAGCAGGCTCGCTCCAATGGAGAGGAAAAACGCGTTGAGGCGCGCATACGCCGGCGCGGAGGCGTCATAGACCATCCCCGTTGACAGCGCCCCCAGAAAAACCAAGACAGCTGCAGCGAAAAACGAGACTCCCACGACGAGCAGTGACCGCGAGCCCACCGACGTGGCGGGTTCACTGTCGAGATGCGATTCCAGTGCGGCAGATGCGGGTGTCATGGTCCAAGGAATCCTCTCGTCGGGAACAGTAGCTACGGTATGGTGCAGATCACGCTGGTTCGGGGGTTGATGGTTCCGGCGGCAGGTCCTAGTCGAGGGCCGGAGGCCGAACGAGGCGAGTCACCACCACGACCGCATTCATCGGCCTCCCCACGCTCACTCCCGAGGGTAGGGAGTGACGCTGGGACTGTTGGTCGGGTTGTAGGGATTCGGGTCGAACTCGTCGAAGGTGCGATAACCGTTCGGGCCCGCGAACTTGTCCAGGCTGGGATCGGTGGAGCACTCCGAGTAGACGCTGAGATAGAAGTGGGTCGTCATGGCGGTCACGCCTGCGTAGAGGCTGCCGTCCGCGCGATCAGCGCGAAGATCCGTGGTGTGTTCATCGTCGATGTCGATACCCCCGACGACGCTGACGGAGTATCCCTGGCTTTCCCAGAACTCCCCCATCTTCGTGGCGAACGCAACCGGGTCACCGACCGGCGCGTGAAAGAGAGCAACCTGAAAGCGTTGGCCGCGGTTGCCTTGGGTGGTGCAGCCCTCACCGATGAACTCGACCGTGGCTGGGTTCCACTGCTTCGCCTCCGGTTGGAGCCCGAGCCCCCACCCATCCGGAAGCTCCGAGGCCGTGATCGCGGCGTTCATCGCCTCGATCGTCTCGATACGCAACTGCTGCCCCGTTTTACCGGAGTCAGGATAATGCGATGTCATAGTGCAACCTCCAAGAACCAAACTGGTAGCAAGCGCCACCAACAGAACACGGACAACGCGGGTCACCGGCCCAACCCCGGCGACCGGGAGAGTTGCTCGAGGTCCCAGTGGGCCCACCGGTTGTGCTCCGAAGACTGCTCGCTCGTGTCGGTCAACGCACCACTGACCTTGTCCACCCGCCCCGTGGTGACTGCAGCCATATTCCAGAGCGACTGGGTGCCTACGTCGTAATAGCCGTGTCCTTCGGAGGGTTCCGCGTTTCCGATCCACCCGATCGGCGAATGGCCCGGCTTGCCGATCGGGTTGTGCCCGTCCACCCGCTGCAAATCCTTACCGTCACCGTCGGCACTGAGCGCCTGAGCACCCCCGATCGACTGGGCCAACGGCAGCGTCACCCCGGGGTTCGGGTTTGCGCGCCCGGAGACAGCGGCACCGATCGGCGCAAGCTGGTCCGGAGACGCCGCAGTCGTATAGACGTGAGCCGCACGGACTTCTGACAATGACGAAACCAACGACGTGTCGATACCCGCAGAGCCCACCATCACGAACGAGTCGATTTTCGCTCTGACCTGCGTGAGAGCGATCGAAGCCATCGTCGTGCCATAGGAATGCGCCGTGACCGAGATCGGCGAATAGCCGGACACGAATCCATCGCGCAACTCGGCGTTGCCGTCGAGTTCAGCTGCGAACCGAGCGGCGCCCTTCTTCGCGGAATCGCTGACGTTCACACCGACGGGATCCGGGTTGTCGTACTCGAAACACGCCACGACCCCGGGGCTGGCGCTGGTGTCGATTTGCTTCTGAGCTCTCCACAGGTTTCTGCTCGCCCTGCTCCAGTCATCCAGCCCGTCTTTCGCGCCGAAGTCCATGCCGCCCACGGACCAGGTTGTCGGCCAACACGTATCGAGGTCTCCGTAGCCGACGGCGAGCATCGGCGGCTCAGCGAAGAAATTGAACGCCACGAGCTGCACGGGCACACCGTCCGCCGGCGGGATGAGCGCCTTTCCCATGGCCGCCATCACCTTGCGCTGGGCGTCGGAGAGGTCGGGGTCACGCTTTGCGGCCTCATAGCTGATGAGATTCGCGGTGTTCCGGTCTTTGTACGGCACACCCGGAAGATTGCCGATGATCTCGGGCGCTGCCTCGATGAACGCCGCTCGCCTGTCGGGGTTGAGGCTGAGCCACCACCCGGCCACTCGCTCTGGCGTCGGCGGGTTGTCCCAGAACTGTCGCGCGAGGTCAGGATCGCCGGCCAGAAGCGCTTTCAACTGGTCCAACGGAAGCCGAGTCAGCAGAGATAGCAAGGTGGTGCCGCTAGTTCCGGTGACCTTCTCGATCGTCGTCAACGTTTCCACGGCAGTGGTGAACTCTTGAAGATCGCCGAAGAGTGAGTCGGGGGACGCCTCGGCGGCATGCTCGATCGCCGTGACGAAGCGGGTCTCCGCCCGCGTGAACTCGTCGTGTGCTGACTGGGCCTCGGCGCGAGCCTGCTCCAGCCGCTGTCGCGCGTCCTCCAACCTCCGGGTGACCTGATCACGGTCTGCCTGGATCTCGTGCGCACGCTGTTTCGCCGCAGCTACCTCGACGAGGGTCGGAACACGCGTACTCGGTGGAGGCGGTGTATTCGTATATGCAGCGATCAAGTCCGTCATCCCCGTGACCGCGGCGAGCGCCTGATCGTAGGAACCGGACAACGCCTGGATCGACGCTTCCGCCGCTGCGATCTCCTTCTGCGCCTCTTCCGCGCTGTGCAACGCCCGATCCGCGTCGAACTGGGCGGAGAACATCGCCTCCGCCCACGTCTGAGCGGCAGCCCCCACCTCTCGGTTGCGTGTCGCTGCTTTCTCGGCCGCGACCTGGAGGCCGCCCAACCGTGAGCAGAACGCCTGTCCGGCAAGCCCCGACCAGGTCGGAGCCTCCACTCGGCCCCGAACATCGAGCACCAAACCCGCGATGGACTGGAACCACTCCCCGCGCGCCCGCACGTCATCCATCAGGGCCGCGACGGCGTCCACATCTCCCGGGGTGGGGTCGTCGCCGAAGTTGACCGGCGACCAATCCCGCACCTTAGAACGCACGGGAATCGCTGCCGAACGCCCGCGCCGCCTCCGCGTCGCGCTGCTCATAGGTGTAGGCCGCCGAGCGAAGCAGTGCCGACAGCTTCTGGACACTGCGCACCGTCGACGAGCACTCTGACGACCACGTCGGGTAGTAGCGCTCGAACGCCGCATCCGCCCGGGCGCTCCCCAGGTCACCCATGCCGATCGTCACGATGGGGGGCGCCTCCGGCAGCCTGTCCAAGGAATGCGCCTCAGCCCGCAGCACTGCGACATCCGCCGCCACTTTTCCGCTCATGAAACCCCACTCTCGCTACCAAGAATGTTTCCATGACGTACCTGAAATGTCTATTTCTAATTTTACACGTAGTCGTCGCGCGCCGAAGGGCACGCTCGCGCCCCTAAATCCGCGTTTTAGGGGCGATTACGTGCCCTTCGGCGGCGATGAGGGCGCTGGAGGCTGGGAGGCGGGCTCAGGAGGGCGTGCGCAGCGCGAACGCCAGGATCGTGTCGGCGAGGTCGTCGGGGGTGACCGCGCCCGCGGGGTCGTACCACTCGGTGAGGGAGTTGATCATCCCGAACAGCAGACGGGCGACGACGGCGGGATCGCCGTCGGCGCGCAGCGCGCCCTCGGTGCGCGCCTCGGCCACGAGCGTCGCGACCGCGTGGTCGAACGCGCGCCGCCGCTGCAGCGCGGCCCGCTCGACCTCCGTGTTGCCGCGCACGCGCAGCAGCAGGGTGACGTACGGGAGGCGGTCGGCCAGCACCAGCACCGCCTCGCGGAGCACGAGCGCGAGCCGTTCGGCGGCCGTGCCGGAGGCCTCCTCGGCCGATCGCAGAGCACCCTCCAGCCCGTCGAGGGCCTCGTCGAGCGCGAGGGCGAGCAGTTCGTCCTTCGACGCGACGTGGTGGTAGATCGCCGACTTCGACAGCCCCAGGCGCTCGGCCAGCATCCCGATGGAGGTCGCGTCGTAGCCGTGCTCGTTGAACGCCGCCACAGCAACCTCGAGGATGCCGCGCTGGTCGTAGCCGGGCCGCCCCCGGCGCAGGGGCTCGGCCGTCCGGGTGTCGGTCACCTGGACAGTGTGGCATGAACACGGTCGGCTCGCATATACTGAACGAACGATCAGTCAGTATTGATTGGAGTGCCCGGTTCGATGACGAACACCACGGAAAGCACCACGACGCCCGAAGCCGACGCGGGCGAAGCCCTCTTCGAGCAGCTCATCGCCTCCGACTCGCGCATCGAGCCGCGCGACTGGATGCCCGACGCCTACCGCCGCACGCTCATCCGGCAGATGTCGCAGCACGCGCACTCCGAGATCATCGGCATGCAGCCGGAGGCCAACTGGATCAGCCGCGCCCCGAGCCTCAAGCGCAAGGCCATCCTGATGGCCAAGGTGCAGGACGAAGCCGGGCACGGGCTGTACCTCTATTCGGCGACCCAGACCCTGGGAATCACGCGCGACGAGATGACCGAGCAGCTCATCAGCGGCGCAGCCAAGTACTCCTCGATCTTCAACTACCCGACGCTCAGCTGGGCCGACATCGGCGCGATCGGCTGGCTCGTCGACGGGGCGGCGATCTGCAACCAGGTCCCCCTCTGCCGCTGCTCGTACGCTCCATACGGCCGCGCGATGGTGCGCATCTGCAAGGAGGAGTCGTTCCACCAGCGCCAGGGCTTCGAGATCCTGCTCACGCTGATGCGCGGCACCCTCGAGCAACGGCAGATGGCCCAGGACGCCGTCAACCGCTGGTACTGGCCGTCGCTCATGATGTTCGGGCCTCCCGACGGCGACTCCCCCAACTCGGCGCGCTCGATGGCGTGGAAGATCAAGCGGTTCTCGAACGACGACCTCCGCCAGCGGTTCGTCGGGATGCTCGTGCCGCAGGCCGAGGTGCTCGGCGTGACCTTCCCCGACCCCGACCTCCGCTGGAACGACGAGCGCCAGGCCTACGATCTCGGCCCGATCGACTGGAGCGAGCTGCAGCGCGTGATCGCCGGAGAGGGCCCCTGCAACGCGCAGCGCATGCAGCGCCGGCGGGAGGCGCACGAAGACGGCGCCTGGGTGCGGGAGGCCGCGGCGGCGTACGCGGAGAAGAAGGCGACGAAGGCGCGCCCCCAGGAGGTCGCTGCATGACCGGCAAGGAGGTCTGGCCGCTCTGGGAGGTCTTCGTGCGCGCGTCCCGCGGCCTCAGCCACGTGCACGTCGGCTCGCTGCACGCCCCCGACGAGGAGCTCGCCGTGCGCAACGCCCGCGACCTGTACACCCGCCGCGGGGAGGGCGTCTCGATCTGGGTGGTCCGCTCCGACGCGATCACCGCGAGCGATCCCGACGCCAAGGACGCCTTCTTCACCTCACCGGAGGGCAAGAACTTCCGGCACGCCACGTACTACACCGAGAGCGAAGGGGTGAAGCACCTGTGACAGACGCCACTCCGACGGCCTCCACGCACGACGACGAGTTCGCGCAGCACGGCCATGTCGAGCTCAGCGCCGTGACCCTCTCGGCCGAGTTCGTCGCGTCCGAGGCCGCGGCCTCCCCCGACGTCGCCGAGTACGCACTGTGGCTGGGCGACGACTCGCTCGTGCTCGCCCAGCGGCTCGGCTGGTGGATCTCGCGGGCGCCCGAGCTGGAGGAGGATGTCGCCCTGGCCAACATCGCGCTCGACCTCCTCGGCCACGCCCGGTCGCTGCTGCGCTATGCGGGTACGGCCTCCGACCGCTCGGAGGACGACCTCGCCTACTGGCGCGACGAGCAGGACTTCCGCTCCGCGCACCTCTTCGAACAGCCGAACGGCGACTTCGCGCACACCATCGTGCGGCAGTTCGCGGCATCGCACTACCTCTTCGAGCTGTACGAGCGGCTGCGCGCCTCGGCCGACCCTGTGCTCGCCGCCGTCGCCGCGAAGGCGGTCAAGGAGGTCGCCTACCACTGCGATCACGCCGACCAGTGGGTGCTGCGGCTGGCGCTCGGCACCGACGAGTCGCGCCGCCGCACCCTGACCGCGTTCGCCGACCTCTGGCCGTACGTGGGCGAACTGTTCCGCGACGAGGCGCTGAACGACCGCCTGGAGGACGTCGCGCCCCGGCCGTCGACCCTCCGGGAGCCGTTCGACGCCGTGATCGCGGCGGTCGTGACGGAGGCCGAGGTCGACCTCCCGAGCACATTCACCGCGGCGGGCGGCGGCCGCAGCGGCCGGCATTCCGAGTACCTCGCTCCGCTGCTGGCGGAGATGCAGGTGCTCGCCCGCGCACATCCCGGAGCGACCTGGTGACCGGCCACGCGGCGGAGGCGGGGCGGGCCTGGGCGGCCGCCGCGGCGGTGCTCGACCCCGAGGTCCCCGTGCTGACGATCGACGACCTGGGCGTGCTGCGGGCCGTCACGGTGACCGACTCCGGGGTGGAGGTGGTCCTCACCCCGACCTACTCCGGCTGCCCGGCGATGGACGCCATCCGCGAGGACGTCGTGCGCGCGCTCGCGGCCCAGGGGTTCGACGAGGTGCGGGTCAGCCTCGCGCTCGCGCCGGCCTGGACGACGGACTGGATCAGCGACCACGGCCGCGCCGCACTGCGCGACTACGGCATCGCGCCGCCTCCCGGCACCGGCCCGGTGCGGCTGACGCTCGGCGTCAAGTGCCCGCACTGCGACTCGCTCCGGACGCATGAGGTGTCGCATTTCGGGTCGACAGCGTGCAAGGCGCTCTTCGTCTGCGACGAGTGCGGCGAGCCGTTCGACCACTTCAAGGCGCTGTGAGGTCCCGCTGATGGCGCGTGCGCGATTCCACACGCTCGCGGTCGCCGAGGTGCGTCCGCTCACCGCGGCGAGCGTCGAGGTGACCTTCGCGGTGCCCGAAAGCCTCCACGGCGAGTACGACTACCTGCCTGGCCAGCACGTGGCCCTGCGCGCGACCGTCGACGGGCGCGAACTCCGCCGCAGCTACTCGATCTGCCGGCCGCCGTCGCGCGGCCGGATCAGCGTGGCGATCAAGCGCGACCTGGGCGGCGCGTTCTCGACCTGGGCCACCAGCGAGCTGCGGGCCGGCGACCGCATCGACGTGATGAGCCCGCAGGGCACGTTCACGATCGACCTCGGCGACCTGGACGACAAGCATGTCGCCGGCATCGCGGCAGGGTCGGGCATCACCCCGCTGATGGCACTCGCCTCGAGCGTGCTCGCGGCGTCCCCCACCAGCTCGTTCACGCTCGTCTACACGAACCGCACGGCGATCGACGTGATGTTCCTGGAGGAGCTCGCCGACCTGAAGGACCGCTATCCGTCGCGCCTGGCACTGCACCACGTGCTGTCGCGGGAGCAGCGCACCGCTCCCCTGCTGTCCGGGCGGATCGACGAGGAGCGGTTGCGCACCATCCTGGAGGCCCTGCTGCCGCCGAGCACGGTCGACGACTGGTTCCTGTGCGGGCCGTTCGAACTGGTGCAGCTCTGCCGCGACGTGCTGGAGACGTACGACGTGCCGCGCTCGCGCATCCACTTCGAGCTGTTCACGACCGGCGAGCCGGGCGAGGTGCGCGGCGACGTCGGTCACCCCGTCGTCGTGCACGACGGCGAGAAGACGGCCGAGATCGAGTTCACGCTCGACGGTCAGACCTCCACGGTGACCACGCCGGTCGACGCCAACGAATCCGTGCTGAACGCAGCGCTGCGGGTGCGGCCCGACGTGCCGTTCGCGTGCACCGGCGGCGTGTGCGGCACCTGCCGGGCACGGCTGCTCTTCGGCGACGTGCGGATGACCGAGAACTACGCGCTGGAGCCGGAGGAGCTGGAGGCCGGCTACGTGCTCACCTGCCAGTCGCACCCGCTGACCGAGAAGGTGGCGGTGGACTATGACGTGTAAGACGCGGAGGGCGGACGGCCTGTGATCGATCTGAGCATCCACGACGGCATCGCGCGCGTCACGCTGAACGCGCCGGAGCGGCTCAACGCGCTCGGCCCCGACGACCTCCGCGCCCTCGACACAGCCTATGCGGAGGCCGAGGCCGCCGGGGTGCGCGCCCTCGTCCTGCGCGGGGAGGGGCGCTCTTTCTGCGCCGGGCGCGACATCGCGGGCGTCGACCCGGCGACCGATGACGTCTCTGGCTACCTCGACGGACTGGTGACGCCGTTGCTGAGGCGGATGAGCGCCTTCCCCGCCCCGACCTTCGCCGCCGCGCAGGGAGCGGCCCTCGGGGTCGGCCTCGGCCTCCTCATCGCCACCGACGTGGTGTACGTCGCCGAGAACGCCAAGGTCGGCTCGCCGTTCGCCGCGCTCGGCGCCGCCCTCGACTCGGGAGGTCACTGGCTGCTGGTCTCGCGCCTCGGCCCGCACCGCGCGCTCGACCTCATCTACTCGGGGCGGCTGATCTCGGGTGCGGAGGCCGTGGCCGGAGGACTGTTCAGCCGGGCGCTGCCCGCCGACGAGCTCGATGGAGCGGTCGAGGAGGTCGCTGCGAGCGCCTCCCGCGGCGCGACCCGGGCGTTCCTGGCGAGCAAGGGCATCGTCGCGGGCCTCCGCGATGGCAGCCTCGACCTGTGGGGGTCGGTCGCCGCAGAGAACGAGGCACAGGCCGCCCTCCGCGACACCGCCGACTACTGCGAGGGCTTCGCCGCCTTCCAGCAGAAGCGGCCGCCGGTCTTCCGCGGCGACTGAGGCGCCGGCTCGCGATCCGGCCTGGACGCACCCAGCCTGTTCTCACTGGCATCTGGCACACTGGGTGGTATATCGCATAGAAGGTGCCACATCCCATGCCATCATCCACTAGGGCCGGAGTACGGTCGTCCGACACCGACGCGCAGGCGCAGGCGCACGCGCACGCTCACGCCCACGCGACGCGGCTCGCCCGGCTGCCCGTTCCGCAGCACTGGGTCGTCCTCTCGATCAACGCCGGCCTCTTCGCCCTCCTCCTCGGCTTCATCGTGAAGCTCGTCCCCGCGATCGCCGCGGCCGAGCTCGACCTGGTCGCCGTCGCCAGCTCGTCGCGATCGGCCCCCGCAGACGCCATCGCTTCGGCGATCGCGACGATCTTCGAGCCGCTGGGCAACGTGCTGATCGTCGCGTGCCTCTTCGTCTTCCTCCTCATCAGGCGCGCCCCGGTCAACGCGTTCGCCGTGTGCTTCGTCGTCATGGTCGGCTGGCTGGCCGCTCAAGCCGTCAAGCTGACGGTCGCCCGCCCGCGCCCGCCTGTCGACGCCCTGGATCACGCATTGCTGGTCAAGGCCGGCGACACGAGCTTTCCCAGCGGTCACACGACCTTCGTCGCTGCACTCTCGATCGGGCTGATCCTCCTCGCGACGAAGCGGCGCAGACTCGTCGCCGTGCTCATGAGCGTTCTCGTCGTGCTCGTAGCGGTCAGCCGCGTCTACACGGGCGCCCACTACGCCGGCGACGTGGTGGGCGGCGTTCTCATGGCACTGGCCGCCGGTCTCGCTGCGGCCGGCATCTGGAACGCCTACGGCATCCGTGTCCTCGGGCTGCTGCCCTTCCTCGGCCGGATCGGACCGCTCGAACCTTACGGCGACGACCGACCGGACGTGCAACGATCGACCTTCATCCCTCCCGCACGTCGCTGACGCGTTACGGAATGTGGCGGGCGGCGTGCGTGCGACGCGGAACGCATGCATCCTGGACCGCATGACCCGTCAGATCCGTTTCAACGCGTTCGACATGAACTGCGTCGCCCATCAGTCGTCCGGAATGTGGCGGCACCCCGAGGACCAGGCGTGGCGCTACAAGGACCTCACCTACTGGACCGAGCTCGCGAAGCTGCTCGAGCGCGGCACCTTCGACGGCATCTTCATCGCCGACGTGCTCGGCACCTACGACGTCTACGGCGGCAGCAACGAAGCCGCCATCCGCCACGGCGCGCAGGTCCCCGTGAACGACCCGCTCCTCCTGGTCTCGGCGATGGCGCTGGTGACCGAGAACCTCGGCTTCGGCGTCACCGCGGGCACCGCCTACGAGCACCCGTACCCGTTCGCGCGCCGCATGTCGACGCTCGACCACCTGACGAACGGCCGGGTCGGCTGGAACGTCGTCACCGGTTACCTGCCCTCGGCCGCGCGCAACATGGGTCACGACGACCAGCTGCAGCACGACGACCGCTACGACCACGCCGACGAGTACCTGGAGGTGCTCTACAAGCTGTGGGAGGGCTCGTGGGAGGACGACGCCGTCATCCGCGACCGCGAGTCGGGCGTCTTCACCGACCCGACGAAGGTGCACGAGATCGGCCACAAGGGCAAGCACTTCACCGTGCCGGGCATCCACCTCTCCGAGCCGAGCCCGCAGCGCACGCCGGTGATCTACCAGGCCGGCGCCTCCAAGCGCGGCATCGGCTTCGCGGCCGAGAACGCCGAGGCGATCTTCGTGGCGGCCTCCACCAAGGAGGGCCTGAAGGAGACCGTGGCGAAGCTCCGCGACGCGCTGGAGGCCGCCGGCCGTGACCGCTACTCCGCGCGCATCTACACCCTCCTCACGATCATCACCGACGAGACGGACGAGAAGGCGCAGGCCAAGTTCGAGGACTACCTGCAGTACACGAACGACGAGGGCGCCCTGGTCTTCATGTCGGGCTGGATGGGCGTCGACCTGTCGCAGTATGACCTGGACGAGCCGATCGGCAACGTCAAGAGCAACGCCATCCAGTCGGCGGTCGCGAACTTCCAGCGACCGAACGCCGAGGGTGGCGAGTGGACGGTGCGCGACATCGGCCGAAACGGCGTGATCGGCGGCCTCGGCCCGTTCATCGTCGGCGGCGCCGTCAGCATCGCCGACCAGCTGCAGGAGTGGGTCGAGGAGACCGACGTCGACGGCTTCAACCTCGCCTACGCGATCACGCCGGGCACGTTCGAGGACATCGTCGAGTTCGTCATCCCTGAGCTGCGCAAGCGCGGAGCGTACCCGGAGGCCTATGCCCCCGGCACGCTGCGGAACAAGCTGCACGGCGCCGGCGACCGCCTGCCCGACGACCACCGCGGCGCGCAGTACCGCGTCAAGGCGACCGCGAACGCCTGATCGACACAGAAGCACACGCAGAGCGCCGGGATCCCCACCTCCGTCGAGTCGGGGTAGACCCGGCGTTCTGTCTGCCCGCGGCCTCCCGCACGCCGCACAATGCGCGCAGGACGGGCATGGGCTTCGAAGATGTCCGTTCTACGCGGCGGCCGGCGTGCGGGTAACACGCCGGACGCCGCGGCTTCGTCGGTCACGAATGCCGCGTGCGGCCGCTCACCCGGCGCGGCGGGAACCCGTGCGCGGCGTGAACCCGTGGGCATCGTCGAGCAGGCGCTCGACGGCCGCACGCGGGATCGGGATCCAGCTCGGCCGGTGCCGAGCCTCGTACGTGATCTCGTAGACCGCCTTGTCGAGCTCGAACGCCGTCAGCAGGTCGGCGAACTCGTGCAGCACGTCGCCCGCGACGGAGGCGTAGCCGTCGAGGTATGCCTCGCGCGCGTCCGCGGCCCACGCCCGGGCGTCTGCCGGAGGCTCGCGCTGGGCGAGAGAACCCGCGACGTAGTCGAACGAGCGCAGCATGCCCGCGACATCGCGCATCGTCGCGTCGGGCAGCGCGCGCTCGGCCAGCGGACGTAGCGGCTCGCCCTCGAAGTCGATGAACTGCCAGCCGCGGTCGGAGGAATAGAGCACCTGCCCCAGGTGGAGGTCGCCGTGGATGCGCTGCAGCACGGGGAGCGGTGCGGCCGCTGCCGCCTCGTACACGGTCGCGATCGCCGCACGCAGCTCGTCGACCTCCGGCACCTCGGTGGTCGTGATGGTGAGCCTCCGGAACATGCCGTCGAGAGCGGCCCTGACGTCCCCGGCCTCCGCCGGCCGCGACGGGAGGACGGCCGCGAGCAGCCGGTGCAGCTCGGCCGTGCCCGCGCCGAGCGCGAACGCGCGCTCGGTGAAGTCCTCCCCGCGCTCCGCGGCGCTGACGGCGAGCTCCCAGCCGTCCTCCGCACCAGGAACGAACTCCTGCATGAGCGCCAGTTCACCCGTCGCCATGCCATCGTCGGCGTCGGGGCCGGGCCACGAGCCGGACAGCCAGCCGAGAAGGGCGGGAGTGCGCTCCGATCCGCCGGCGGTCAGGGCCGCGAGAGTCGAGATATCCGGATTCTCGCCGTCCTGCACGACCCGGAAGACCTTCACCAGCGTGAGCACGCCGTCGTCGATCTCGGCGACGATCGATGTGTTCGACTGCTCGGCCGAGAGCCGGCGCGACGAGTGCACGGGGATCCGCGCGCCCAGCGAGTGGCCGGTCGACCTGGCGTGCTCGCCGTCCGTGCGTCCGGCGCCCGTCATCAGCGCGGCGAGTGCCGCGACGTACGCCTCCTCGACCGGCCCGTCGTACAGGCAGCGGCCTCCGGCCTCGCCCACGAACCCCGCAGGGTCGCCGTCGCGCCGCACCCGCGCGACGAGCGGCACCTGGTACACCCGTGGGGTGCGCGGGGCGTCGTCGCAGAAGAAATAGGTGACGATCCGCGAACCGTCGTCCGCCGTCTCCGGGGCGCGTTCGAGTTCGAACGAGCCGAGCAGGCGCAGCCGCGGCTCGACGGCCTTGGTCGAGTACCAGCGCTGGCGGCGCATCCACGAGCCCACCAGCTCCGTCAGTTCCGTCATGCCTGAACCGTACGCCCGTCAGCGCGTTCCGACGATGACTCCGCGTGCGGCGAGAAACGGATAGGGATCTATTTGCACGCCGTTCACCCGTACTTCGAGGTGGAGGTGGCAGCCGGTGGAGGCTCCGGTCGACCCGACCTGCGCGATCGGCTGGCCGGCCACCACCTGCTCGCCGACGCTCACGCCGATGCCCCCGTCGCGGATGTGCCCGTACGCGGTCTCGACGCCGCCGCCGTGGTCGATCAGGATGAAGTTGCCGTACCCGCCGTTGGGACCGGCCTGCACCACGACGCCGGCGGATGCGGCCACGATCGTCGTCCCGCACGCTGCGCCGATGTCGTCGCCGGGGTGGAAGGGCGCCGTTCCCGCCGGGCGGGAGGGCCGTGGCCCGAACGGGTCGGTCATCGGGCCGTGGACGGGCAGGGTCCAGCCGGTCGGGATGGCACCGGGGTCGACGATGAGAGCCTGCCAGCCGGTGCCCGCCGTGAGCAGGGTCGGCAACTGATCCAAGGCCGCCGAGGCGGTGTCCACCTGGAGCTGGGCGTCGGAGACCGCCTGCTGACTCGCATCGACGTCGATGCCGGCGAGTGCGTCGGCGGCGTGTTGCGCCTGGCTGCTCAGCGACTTCGCCGCGGCGGCATCGGCCGCCGCGCCCCGCAGTGCCGCGACCCGGTCGTCGCTCAGTGAGCGGAGGCGCTGGACCGCGCCGAGCTTGGTGAGGAGGTCGCCATGGGTCCCGAGGACCGCGGCGAGCGGGTCGTCGGTGATGCCCTTCCAGCCGGCCGCGCGGATGAGGGCGCTCGCGAAGGCGGCGGACGCTGCGGCGTGCTTCTTCGCCGCCTTCGCCTGGGCGGTGAGGGCGTCCGCCGACGCTTTGGCCTGCTGCTGCTCGCGCTGGGCGGCCAGGTTGGCGTCGGTCGCGTCGGCAAGCGCCTGCTGGGCTTCCGCCAGCTGGCTGGCCAGCTGCGCCGCCTGCTCCGCGTCCGCGGTGTCGACTTGCACGCTGGTGTCCGGGAGGTCGGGCACGAGAAGCGGGATGTCGTCGGTGGGGGCGGGAGCCTGGGTGGGCGACGGTGTCGGCGTGGGCGTCGGAGTCGGGGTCGGTGTGGGAGTCGGGGTCGGGCAGGACGTCGGTGTCGGCGACGGTGCCGGCGTCGAGGACGACGCGGGACCGGTCGGCGTCGAGGTCGGGCACGGGGTGGGAGTCGGAGTCGGAGTGGGCGCAGGCGTCGGCGTCGGACTCGGCACGGGTGTCGGCGAGGGTGATTCGGTCGGCCCGGGAGTCAGTGTCGGATCCGGCGTGGGCGTCGAGGTGGTGCACCCTTCTCCCGAGCAGTCGTCGGCCGTCGCGGGCAGCGGCGCGAGCACGAGACCGACGGCCAGAGCGATCGCCCCCGCGTACGCCAGCCCTCGGCGCAACGGCCCCTGGTCGTCGCGCCCGGGCACCGAGCGCCGGGCGGCAGGCGAGCCGGGAACGAGCAATGGCCCACTGCGGAGGAAGCTCTCCGGGCGATGAGCACGGCCTCCATCACCGCGGCGCGGACGTTCGCGTCGTGTCTGCTTTCTGAGGCGTACAAACGCATCCCGCATGATCACGCGAGCCCCCGGTCGGGCACCGGAACGGCCCGTTCTTGCATCCTGTCATCCGCGGGGCCCGCGGACAATCCCTCGTGCGGGGGATCGGATGCGTCTCACAGCATCGGCACGCTAGCGTGAACGATTGTGACCGACAGCACCGAGACCGTCCGACCGCGACGCTCCACGCGCACGACCGGGTGGAAGGCGCTCCTGCGGGACGTCGTGATCATCTTCATCGTCGCCGTGCTGGTCTCGTTCCTGATCAAGACGTTCGTGGCGCGGTCGTTCTACATCCCTTCCGGGTCGATGGAGAACACGCTGCAGATCAACGACCGCATCATCGTCAATGAGCTGCAGCCCAAAGTCTTCGGGCTGCAGCGCGGAGACGTCGTCGTCTTCAAAGACCCGGGCGGCTGGCTGCCGCCCGCGGCGCCGAGCACGGGCAACCCGATCCAGCAGGGCATCGGCGCCGTGCTCGACTTCGTCGGCCTCGGAGCCTCGGACAGCGATCAGCACCTGGTGAAGCGCTTGATCGGGCTGCCGGGCGACCACGTGACCTGCTGCAACGCCCTCGGCCAGATGAGCGTCAACGGCGTCCCTCTCAAGGAGCCGTACGTCCTCCTGCCCGCCGGCCAGCAGGCCGTCTCCGGCAAGCCGTTCGACGTCACCGTGCCAGCGGGCAAGGTCTGGGTGATGGGCGACAACCGCTACAACTCGGCCGACTCCCGGTATCACATGGACGACCCGACCAAGGGCTTCGTCCCGCTCAGCGACGTGGTCGGCCGCGCGTTCGTGATCAGCTGGCCGGTGAGCCACTGGTCGTGGCTCGACAACTACCCGCAGACGTTCGCCGGAACCGAGCGCAAAGAGCACTGACCGCTCTGCGGTTCAGACCCGCTGCTGTTCAGACCCGCTCTGCGCGTCCCAGCCGCCAGTAGCCCATGAAGGCGACGCGGCCGCGGTCGATGCCGTGTCCGCGCACGAGCAGCCGGCGCAACGTCTTGACGACCCCGGACTCCCCCGCGATCCACGCGTAGAACCCGCCGCCTGCCTGCTCCGGGCGCTCCCAGAGGATGTCGCGGTCCACGTCGACCTCATCCAGCTGCTGGATGCGGTCGGCCGCAGCCGCCGCGACCAGCTCCGGACGCTCGGCGAGCCACGCGGTGACCGCCGGCAGCAGCCGGCAACCGTGCTCGCCGCCGGCGCGGGCGGTCCAGGTGACCTCCACGTTCGGTCCGACAGCCAGTGGGAGGGCGTCCTCCGCGGCCGGGACCTCGATGAAGGCGTGGGCGCGACGGGTCGGGGGCAGCGCCTCGAGGATGGAGGCGATGGCCGGTGCGGCCGTCTCGTCGCCGACCAGCAGGAGCTCGGTCGCCGTGCCCGGCCTCCAGTCGATGCCGACGCCGGTGTACGGGCTGAGGGCGTCGGGGCCGATCACCACCAGCTCGTCGCCGACGGCCGCGCCGCTCAGCCAGCCGGCGGCGGGGCCGCCGTCGCCGTGGACGACGAAGTCGATGTCGACCCGGAACTCCTCCTGCGAGACGTCGCGCACCGTGTAGGTGCGGAACGGGTTGCGCCGGTGCTCGGGCAGCGCGCGCCACTGGTCGTACCAGTCGCCCGCGTCGAGCGGGCTGAAGCTGCCGTCGGCCAGCGGGAAGACCAGCTTGATGCGCTGGTCGAGACGCTCGGTGCCGAACGTCTCGAACTCGTCGCAGGTGAGGCTCACGCGCAGGAAGCCCGGGCTCAGCCTCCGGATGGCCGAGACCGCCGCCCGATACGGCCGGTACGCCGGACGGTCCGTGAGGGGCGGTGCGAGCACGGTCACGTCGAACCTTCCTGGCCGGGGCGGGTGAGTAAGGTAAGGCTACACTAACCGGCTCTGCCCGATCTGAGCGTCGGACCTCCGCGCCCCGCCCGCGTCGATGCTGGACCCCCGGGGACCCACGCAGTAACGTCGGCCGCGTGACGATCGTGCGGATCCACCCGGTGCTGGGCAAGGACGCGCGCCTCACCCTCCTCATCACCGGCGTCCTGGCGGGCGCTGCGATCGGCTTCCTGCACATCATCGACTACGAGCTGGGCAACGACACCAAGCGTGAACTGCTCAGCCCGCAGCTCTTCCTGTACGGCCCGGCGGCGGCCGGAGTCGGGTTCGTCGCCGCGGCAGCCCTCTACGCCTGGTTCGCCCGTGCGAAGCCCGGCGCGTTGCACTGGTGGCGGCACGTCTTCGGCATCGTGAGCGCCTTCGTCGTCGCGTACGCGGGCTACAGCCTGCTCTGGATCACCACGCCGCCGACGTTCCTCGGCCGCCTGAGCGAGCCGCTCGGCGCCGCGCTCGTCACGGTGACGGTGGAGGTCGTGCTCGTCCGGCTCATCCGCTCCGGTCGTAATGTCGAGAGCGTCCGCCTCCGTTCGACGTCCCAGTGAACCGACACCGATTCGAAAGGACCACAAGACCCATGAAGTACATGATGTTCGTGATCACCGACTCCCAGCCCGACGCCCAGACGGACGAGTCCGACGTCGATCTCTGGGTCGACGAATTCGATGCGTCGGGCAAGCGCATCATCGGCGAAGTGCTGCAGCCGCAGACCGAGTCGCGGGTCGTGCGCGTGCGCGACGGCAAGCGCTACGTGACCGACGGACCGTTCACCGAGACAACAGAAGTTATCTGCGGCTTCGACATCCTCGACGTCGACGACCTCGACGAGGCCATCGAGATCGCCTCCCGCCACCCGATGGCGCGCAACGGGCAGCTCGAGCTGCGGCCGTTCATGGTCTGGGAGTGATGCGGTGACGCGCCCTCCCCTGGGCGCTGGACCCCGGGGGCGGCGGTGGCCGAAAATGGCGTCATGACAACGATCGCCGGCCCCGTCGCCTCCACCACGACAGGGGAGGTCGTCGGCGACGACAACGGGCGGGTGACCGTCTGGAAGGGCATCCGCTACGGCGAGGCGCCCACCGGGGCGCTGCGCTGGGCGGCGCCCGTCGCCGCGCACGACGCCGTGCGCGACCCGGACGGGGTCGTCCGTGCGACGTCGTTCGGCGCCGCGGCACCGCAGCCCGTCAACAAGGTCATGCCGCTCGGCGACGGTGTCCGCACCGACGAGGACTGCCTGTTCCTCAACGTGTGGCGTCGCTCCGACGCGGCCGAAGGACGACCGGTGATGGTCTGGCTGCACGGCGGCGCATACACGTTCGGCGCCGCGAGCCAGGCCGTCTACGACGGGACGTCGCTCGTCAGCACTGGCGACGTCGTCCTGGTCACCATCAACTACCGGCTGGGCGCTCTCGGCTTCCTCGACCTCCGTTCGCTGCCCGGCGGCGAGGAGGCGGAGCCCAACCCGGCGCTGCGCGACGTGCTGCTCGCCCTGCGCTGGGTGCAGGACAACATCCGCGCGTTCGGAGGCGACCCCGACCGGGTGACGCTCTTCGGCGAGTCGGCGGGAGGCGGCCTCGTCACCGCGCTGCTGGCGACGCCGAGCGCGGCAGGGCTCTTCCACCGGGCGATCGCCGAGAGCGCGCCCGCGAGCTCCATGTACGGCGGGGCGCGGGCCGCGACCGTCGCCTCGCGGTTCGCCGACGAGGTCGGAGCCTCCCGTCTCGACGAGTTGCGCGCCCTCCCGGTCGAGACCATCGTCGCCGCGGCGGCACGCGTGTACGACGCCGTCCCGCGCGAGCGCCCGGGAACGCTCGCCTTCGCCCCGGTGGTCGACGGCGACCTGTTGCCGGAGCACCCGATCACGGTGCTGAGCGAAGGCCGCGGCCTGCCCGTGCCGCTCATCATCGGCACCAACCGCGACGAGGCGACGCTGTTCCGCTACATGAACTCCCCGCTGATGCCGATCGGGGCCGACGCGATCGAGCAGATGTTCACGACCATGCGCGAGGAGCAGCCGGAGCTGCCCTCCCCCGACCTGGAGCAGGTGCTCGCGGCGTACACCAAGGTGAAGCGCAGGTCGCTCGGGGTCGGGATCGCCCGCGACATCGGCTTCCGGATGCCGACCGTCTGGCTCGCGAGCGGCCACTCCTCCGTCGCACCGACGTATCTGTACCGCTTCGACCACGCGACGCCGCTGATGAACCTGACGGGGATCGGCGCGGCCCACGGGGCCGAGCTGGCGTATGTGTGGGGCACCCTCGACGCCGGAGCCGGGCCGGCTTTCCGCCTCGGCGGCCGCCGGACGGCCGAACGGATCTCGAAGCGGATGCAGCGGCGCTGGACGGACTTCGCGAACGGGAGGCCTCCCGGCGACGACTGGCCGGCCTACGACACCCGCTCGCGCACCTCCCTCGTCATCGACACGAAGGACCGCGTCGTGGAGAACCTGGACGCCGCCCTCCGCACCGGCTGGGGCGACACCGTCCTGTCGTTCCGCTGACCCGGGCCTCGGCCGCTCGAGGGGCGCTGCTCAGTAGTCGGTGTGGCCCAGGCGCGGCTCGGAGACGAACGCGGCGACGGCGTCCGCGGCCGATTCGAGCTCGAGGATCACCAGTTCGTTGCGGCCGGTGCGCGTGACCGGCGCGGGTACGTGGAGGGTCTCCTGCGGTCCGCGGGTCCAGTACCGGCCCAGGTTGAAGCCGTTGAACCAGGCGACGCCCTTGCCCCAGCCGGTGGTGTCGAGGAACAGGGTCGCTTGACCGTCGAGGTCGAACGTGGCGCGCGCGAAGACCGGTCCGGCCAGGCGCTCGGGCTCCTGCTCGACCACGGGGCCCGAGGCGTCCAGCTCGGCGCGCACGGCCTCCAGGCTCGGCAGTCGCAGCGGGAGGACGCTCCAGCGACGAAGGCTGTCGCCGTTCAGCCGCACCGGACCGATGAGCCCCTTGGGCTCGCCGATCCGGGGGCCGTAGTCGACGCGGCCCTGGTCCTCCACCAGTACCGTGAGGGTGCCCCGGCTGGGCGACAGCGTGATCGCGCTGTCGTGGTGGTCGCGGGCGAGCACGCCGACCCGCGTGGAGCCGACGAAGACGTAGGCGCGGTCGCGCACCTCGCCGAACTCGAGCACGGCGGGCTCCGTCGTGTCGATCTCGGTGCGGTAGAGCCCGAAGCCCGCATAGTGGCCGAGCTCGTCGAAGGTCGGGAGGTCGTCGGTGTGCTGCCATTCACCGAGCTTCGGGGCGACGGAGAACAGCGGGATCGCGGCGCTGAACGGCACGGCGAACGCAGGGGCGGCGGCCGCGACGACCGGCTCCTCGGCCGGCACCGGCGCGTACTTCGCGATGACCTCGCGGAACGCCCAGAACTTCTCGGTCGGCTCCCCCGCCTCGTCGAGCGGGGCGTCGTAGTCGTAGCTCGTGACGATCGGCTGGTACACGCCCTTGTCGTTGGCGCCGTTGGTGAACCCGAAGTTGGTGCCGCCGTGGAACATGTAGATGTTGACCGACGCCCCGAGCGACAGCAGCTCGTCCAGGTCGGCGGCCGACTGCTCCACGGAGGTCGTGTGGTGGTGGGCGCCCCAGTGGTCGAACCAGCCGTCCCAGAACTCGGAGCACATCAGCGGTCCGGTCGGCTGGTGCTCGCGCAGGGTCGCCAGCCGCTCCCGCGAGCGCGAGCCGAAGGAGGCCGTCTTGAGCAGTCCGGGCAGCGAGCCGTTCTCGAGCATCGCCGGCTCCGGCTGGTCGACCGTGGTGAGCGGCACGGTGATGCCCGCACTACGGAAGACCTCCACCAGATGGCGCAGGTAGGCCTTGTCGTCGCCGTAGGCGCCGTACTCGTTCTCGACCTGCACGAGCAGCACCGGGCCGCCCTCCGTCACCTGCAGCGGGCGGACGATCGCGAGCACGCGCTCCATGAACGCCGTGACGGCCTCCAGAAACGACGGCTCCGACCGCCGGATGCCGACCGAGGGGTCGGTGAACAACCAGGCCGGGAGGCCGCCGTTGTCCCACTCCGCGCAGATGTACGGGCCGGGGCGCACGATCGCGTGCATCCCCTCGGCGTGCACCGTGCGCAGGAAGCGCCCCAGGTCCAGCGCGCCGTCGGCGATCCACTCGCCGGGGCGGGGCTCGTGGGCGTTCCACGGCACATAGGTCTCGACCGTGTTCAGGCCCATCAGCCGGGCCTTGCGGATGCGGTCGGCCCAGTCGTCCGGGTGCACGCGGAAGTAGTGGATGGCCCCCGACAGGATCCGGTGGGGCCGGCCGTCGAGGAGGAAGTCGTCCCCGGCGATCTCGAAGGTGCTCATGTGCGCTCTCTTGCCTCGGGCGCCCGCCGCGCGAGGGCGGCGGGCGGCCGAGGGTCGGTGGAAAGGGTTACTTGCTCGTGACGGTGAAGCCCTGCTGGTTCCCGTAGGTCACCAGCGCCTTCTGCCAGGCCTGCAGGCCGGGGTTCAGGCTGGAGTTCGCGGTGTACGCCTGACCCACGGTGTCGCCGTAGATGCTGTTCGCGTACACCTGGAACGGCAGGTACTGCCAGCCGGTGGCGACGTTCTTCGCGCCGTCGACGAGCACCTCGTTGATCTTCTGGCCGCCGAAGTACTCCGGAGCCTGGGCGAGGAAGTCGGACGAGTTCAGGTCCTTGGTGGTCGACGGGAAGCCGCCGGACTGCAGGAAGACCTTGATCGACGCGGGGTCGTTGTTGAGCCACTTGAGGAAGCCGGCCGCGAGCGCCTGGTTCTTCGACTGCTTCAGCACGACCTGCGCGCCGCCGCCGTTCTCGGCGTTGACCGGGGTGCCGTCGTACGTCGGGATGGGCGCGACGCGCCACTGACCCGACGCGTCCTTCACGGACGACTCGAGCACGCCCGGCATCCAGGCGCCGGTGATGAGGGTCGCGATCGACCCGTTGCCGAGCGCCTTGTACCAGTCGTCGCTCCAGCCGGGGACGGTGGAGAGCAGCTTGCCCTCGACCAGCTTGTCCCAGGTGCCGGTCCACTTCTTGGTGCCCTCGTCCTGGAGGTTGATCGACACCTTGGTGCCGTCGGCCTGGAACGGGCGCCCGCCCGCCTGCCAGATCATCGAGGTGGTGAACCCGGAGTCGCCGGAGTCGCTCGTGATGTAGGCGTTCGGGTCGGCCGCGTGCAGCTTCTGCGCTGCGGCGACGTACTCGTCCCAGGTCTTGGGCACGGCGATGCCGTACTTGTCGAAGACGGTCTTGTTGTAGAACATCGCCATGGGGCCGCTGTCTTGCGGGAGGCCGACGAGCTTGCCGCCGACGTTCACCGAGCCCCAGGGGCCGGGCGTGTAGTCGCTCTTGAGCGAGTCGAAACCGTACTGCTTCAGGTCGACGAGGGAGTCCGACAGCGCGAACTGCGGGATGGCGTAGTACTCGACCTGCGCGACGTCGGGCGCGCCGGACCCGGCCTTGATCGCGTTCTGCAGCTTGGTGTACTCGGTCGTGTTGGTGCCGGCGTTGACGAGCTTGACGTGCACCTTCGGGTACGCTTTCTCGAACGCGGCGACCTGGGCCTCCGCCGACGGCGTCCACGACCAGTACGTGATAGTGCCGCCCTGCTTGAGAGCCGACTCGACGTCGGAGGAGCTGCCGCCGCCGCTGGAGCCCGACGAGCAGGCCGCGAGCGAGGCGCCGATGACGGCGCTGGCGACGATCGCCGTCGCCAGCCGGCGGAGGTTCCGTGAACGCGGGATGCGCTTCATGGTGGGGTTCCTTTCACTTCCTTGTGGAATGGGAGGGACTGGTGCTGGGTCGGTTCACTGCTTGACGCTGCCGGCGGCCAGACCCGACTGCCAGTAGCGCTGGAGCACCAGGAACGCGGCCACGATCGGGATGATCGTGATGAGCGAACCGGTGATCACGAGGTTGAAGATCGGCTGGGCGCCGACCCCCGTCGCCTGCGCGCTCCACTGGCTGAGGCCGACCGTGAGGGGGTACCAGGTCGGATCGCTCAGCATGATGAGCGGCAGGAAGTAGTTGTTCCAGGTGGCGACGATCGCGAAGAGCGCAACGGTCACCACACCGGGGGCGAGGAGGCGGAGCGAGATCGTGAAGAAGGTGCGGAACTCGCCCGCGCCGTCCATCCGGGCGGCCTCGAGCAGCTCGGTCGGCACGGCCTCCGTCGCGTATGTCCAGATCAGGTAGAGGCCGAACGGGCTGATCAGCGAGGGCAGGATGATCGCCCACGGCGTGTTGGTGAGCCCGGCCTGGCTGAACATGAGGAACGTCGGGACGGCCAGCGCGGTGCCCGGAACGGCGATCGCGCCGAGCACGACCGCGAAGACGGCGCGTTTGCCCGGAAAGTCGTACTTCGCCAGCCCGTAGCCGGCCACGGTGGCGAGCAGGGTCGCGCCTCCCGCGCCGACGACCACGTAGAGCAGGGTGTTGCCCAGCCACTGCAGGAAGATCCCGCCGCGATAGGTGAACAGCTCGACGATGTTCTGGAACAGGTTGAAGTCCTTGCCGAACCACAGCCCGAACGACGAGTACAGATCCGGCTGGCTCTTCGTCGCGTTGACGATGAGCCAGACCAGCGGCACGAACGAGTAGATCGTGAAGATGATCATGACGATCGTCAGCACGGGCGACTTGCGGATGCGGCGGCCGGAGGCCTCCCCCGCCCGCGCCGCTGCACGGTTGGAGCGGGCGGCGGCCCGGGAGGGCGTCTTGCGGGATCGATCGGTGAGCGCAGTCATCAGCGGAGCTCCTTCCGCGAGCCCCGGAGCTGGACGACATAGGCGATCACCGCGGTGACGACCCCCATCACGATCGCGACCGTGGCCGCGTAGTTGAACTGCTGTCCGGCGAACGACAGGTTGTAGGCGTACATGTTGGGCGTGAAGTAGCTGCTGATCGCGTTGGGCGCCAGCTGCTTGAGCAGGTTGGGCTCGTTGAAGAGCTGGAAGCTGCCGATGATCGAGAAGATCGTCGCGATGACGATCGCGCCGCGCACGGCCGGGAGCTTGATGCTGAAGACGGTGCGGAATGCGCCCGCTCCGTCGATCTCGGCCGCTTCGTAGAGCTCGCCGGGGATGACGCGCAGCGCCGCGTAGAAGATGAGCATGTTGTAGCCCATGAACTCCCAGGTGACGATGTTGCCGATCGAGCCGAGGATCCACTGGCCGCTGAGCGGTGCGAGCTGCGTGCCGAGGAGGTGGTTGACGCTCGCGGTCAGGCCGAACTGGTCTCCGTAGATGAAGCCCCAGATGAGCGCGGCGACCACACCGGGCACGGCGTAGGGGAGGAACAGCGCGATCCGGAAGAAGCCTGCGCCGTGCAGCCGCGCCGAGTCGAGCGCGAGCGCCGCGATGAGCGAGAGCGCGAGCATGATCGGCACCTGCACCACGAGGAACAGCGCGACGCGCCCGAAGGACTCCCAGAACTTGCCGTCTTGGAGGACGGCGATGTAGTTGTCGAGGCCGACGAACGCGTTGCCTCCGATGAGCTGCTGGCGGAAGAGGCTCAGGTAGAGCGCGTACACGACCGGAGCGATGATCATGAGGGCGAAGACCACCATGAACGGGGCCACGAAGGCCCAGCCGCGCCAGTCGCGGCGCTGGCGCCGGAGCTGCCGCTTCGGCGGCGACGCCGGCGGGGCCGCCGGCGTGAGGGACGTCGTTGTCATGGCCTTCCTCGGATGTTCGGTGCGCGGTGCGGTGTTGCGGAGATGTTTACGTCAACATCTGGTTCGCTACCATAGCATGTTGACGTCAACATGACGCAAGTCCGTGTCGGCCTCCGTCGACAGGGCGGCGAACACCAGAATGAGGAACCATGACCGAGCCGATCGCCGACCCGGCGCCCGCACGCCGCGGCGGCCGCACCCGCGGCCCGTCGCTCGGCGACGTCGCCGCGCACGCTGGAGTGTCCACGCAGACCGTCTCACGGGTCGCCAACGGCCTCACCAACGTGGAGGCCGCAACGCGCGACCGGGTGCTGGCCTCCATGCAGGCGCTCGGCTACCGCCCCAACCGCGCGGCCCGTGCGCTGCGCTCCGGGCTGTTCCGCAATCTCGGCGTCGTGATGTTCACCCTGTCGTCGTACGGCAATATGCGCACGCTCGACGCGATCGCCGTGTCGGCGGCCACCGCCGGCTACTCGATCACGGTCGTGCCCGTCGAACGGCCCACGCAGCAGGACGTCAGCGTCGCCTTCACTCGGCTGCTCGAGCAGGCGGTCGACGGCATCATCATCGTCATCGAGGCGCACATCGTCGATCGCGCCGACGTCGAGCTGCCGCCGGGCCTCTCCGTCGTCGTCATCGACTCGACGGAGCGCCCCGACTACCCGCAGGTCGACACCGACCAGGCCGAGGGCGCCCGGCAGGCGACCGAGCACCTGCTCTCGCTCGGCCACCACACGGTCTGGCACATCTCCGGGCCGGCGGAGTCGTACTCGGCCGCACGTCGCGAGCAAGCCTGGCGCGAAACGCTGGAGGCCGCGGGGGCGGCGGTCCCCGAGGTGTTCCGCGGCGACTGGTCGACGAGCGCGGGCTACGGTTTCGGCCGCGAGATCGCCGCGCGCCCGGAGATCACGGCGGTGTTCGCCGCGAACGACCAGATGGCGCTCGGCGTGCTGCGCGCGCTGCACGAGGCCGGTCGCCGCGTGCCGGAGGACGTCAGCGTCGTCGGGTTCGACGACATGGCGGAGGCGGACTCGTTCTGGCCTCCCCTGACGACCATCCACCAGGAGTTCGAGGCCACCGGTCGGCGCGCGGTCGAACTCCTGGTCGCCGAGATCGAGGGGCGGCCGGAGCCCGTGCGGTCGTCGGTCCTCCCCACGCGGCTCGTCGTGCGCGCGAGCAGCGGCCCGGCGCCCGCGTAAGCGACGCCCCGGCCGTCACCCGCGCTCGACGACCTCGAACCGGTTGCCGTCGGCGTCGGTCGCCTGGAACATCGCCGGCACGCCGGGCCAGCGCAGCAGCTCGCCCACCGCGACGCCGCGCCGGGCGAGCTCTTCGTGCGTGCTCCCCGCGTCCGCGCTCTCGAACCGGATGCCCGTCTCGACTCCCGCAGGAACGTCGTCACTCGCGACCACGAGCGACACCGACACCGCCGATCCCGGGGGCGCCAGCATGATCCAGCGCCCGCCCGTCGGCAGCGGCGCGTCCACGAGCACCTCGAATCCGAGCGAGTCTCGATAGAAGGCCAGGGCCGCATCCTGATCCCCGACCGGGATCCCGATGGTGTTCACCCCGGTGATACCTGTATCCGCCATGTGCGCATCCTCCTTGTTTCGTCCGATGACGGCCACGGAGGGGATCCGGCCTTCGCACTACCGGATCCCCTCCGTCGCCGACGATGTTCAGCCGCGGTGCACGAGCGGCCGCACCTCGATGCCACCGTGACCCTGCCGCGCCTCGGCGAGGGAGGCCGCGAGCGCGACCACCTCGTCCCGGTCGTCGCCTTCGATGAGGTAGAACCCGCCGACGACCTCCTTCGCCTCCGAGAACGGGCCGTCGGTGGACCGCGGCTCGCCGTCCGGTCCGGTGCGGACCGCGGTTCCCAGGGGGGTCAGCTCCAGCTCCCCCGCCGCACGAACGCGTCCGGCGGCCTTCTCGTTGAACGCCCGGTGCGCTTCGTCGACCGCGGCTCGCTCGTCCGCGCTCAGCGCGTCCCAGCGGCCCTCGTCGCCGTGGATGAGGATCAGGTACTCGGTCATGTCTTCCCCTTCGTCGAATGTCCTGAACACCCTCACGTCGAACGGCGGAGGCCGTTTTCGACACCGGCCTCCCGGTTATACTGCTGACGTCCGGCCGGTCACGGCCCGGTGCTCGAAAAAAGGGCACGAAGCCGCGCTTGCGAGACGAGCGCGCGAGACACATACGGATCATCGCACCTCCGTTCCCGTCTCGAAAGGCATCAGCATGCCCTCTGTCTCCGCTCACGTCGCCGCCGCCCTCGCCCAGCACGTCGACCAGGTCTTCGGCGTCATGGGCAACGGCAACGCCCACTTCCTCGACGCCCTCGAGCGCGACGGGGCCGTGCCGTACACAGCGATGCGCCACGAGGCCGGCGCCGTCGTGGCCGCCGACGCCTACCACCGGGCCTCCGGGCGGCTGGCCGCGGCGACCGCGACCTACGGCGCCGGCTTCACCAACACCCTCACCGCTCTGGCCGAGGCACGGCAGGCGCACATCCCTCTCGTCCTGGTCGTCGGCGACGAGCCGACCTCCGGCCCTCGCCCCTGGGGCGTCGACCAGATCGCTCTCGCCAGCGCCGTCGGCGCACGCACGTACACGGTCGGCCGCACCGACGCCGCCGCGACGACGGTGATCGCCGTCGAGCACGCGCTCACGTACCGGGTGCCGACCGTCCTCGCCATCCCGTACGACGTCGCGACCCGGGAGGCCGGCCCGGTGCCGGAGGCGCCCTCCCCCTCCGCGCCGGCACCGCTCGCGCCCACCGGCCCGTTCGCCGCCGGCGCGATCGCCGACGCCGCTGCCGCACTGGCTTCCGCCGAGCGCCCGTTCCTCCTCGCGGGACGCGGAGCCTGGATCTCGGGCGCCGGCGCCGCACTCGGCGCTCTCGCCGATGCGACTGGCGCGCTCACCGCCGGCACCGCGCTGGGACGCGGCGTGTTCCCCGACACCCGGTACGACCTCGGCGTCACCGGCGGATTCGGCGCCGAGCGGGCGATGGAGGCCGTGCGCACAGCCGACGTCGCCGTGGTCTTCGGCGCCTCCCTCAACCAGTTCACGATGCGGTTCGGCGACCTGCTGGCGCCGGGCACGCGAATCATCCAGGTGGACGTCGCCCCGGCGGCCACCCACGCGCACGTCGGTGCGTATCTGCGCGGCGACGCCCGCCTCGTCGCCGAGGCGCTCGTGGAGGAGCTGCGCGAGCTCGGTGCGACGTCGTCCGGCTGGCGCGAGTCCGTCGACCTCGCCGATCTCGTCGCCCGCCCGGCCGGCGACGGCCTCGCCGCCGACGGGCGTCTCGACCCGCGCTCGGCCGCTGCCCGCATCGGCGAGCTGCTGCCTGCCGACCGCGTCGTCGTCTCCGACGGCGGCCACTTCATCGGCTGGGCGAACATGTACTGGCCGGTCGCGTCGCCCGACCGGATGATCATGGTCGGCACCGCCTACCAGTCGATCGGGCTCGGTTTCCCGAGCGTTGCCGGTGCCGCCCTGGCCCATCCCGAGTCCACGGTGGTGCTCACGACCGGGGACGGCGGCGGCCTGATGGCGCTGGCCGACCTGGAGTCCGCCGTGCGGGTGGCCGGCGGCCGTGGCCTGACCGTGGTCTGGAACGACGCGGCCTACGGCGCCGAAGTGAATCTGTACGGGCTGAAGGGTCTTGCCCAGGGTCCGATGCTCATCCCGGAGGTCGACTTCGCGGGACTGGGGGCCGCCGTCGGCGCGCAGGGCGTGGTCGTCCGCACGCTCGCCGACCTGGAGGTGCTCGCGGAGTGGGCGGCACGGCCCGCGGACGCGCGACCGTTCCTGCTGCTGGACCTGCGGATCTCCGGCGCGGTCATCGCGCCGTACCAGGAGGAGATCATCCGCGTGAATTCGTGACGGGTCGGCCCTGACCGATCCGCTCCTCCGGCCGATAGTGGCGAGTGACGTACCTCCCTTCGTTCTTCCGCTGTAAGTCGCGAGGAGTGCCATGCCCGAGTCCGCGCCCCGTTCCGCTCGCCACCGGGAGTCCGGTCGCCGAGGAGCCGCCGAATCCGTCCGTCGCTTGCTCGGGCGGCTCCGACGAGGGTCCGGCGGGTCGCGCAGGAGTCTCGCCATCACGTCCGCCGTGGTCACCGCCACTCTGCTGGGATCGGGTGCGGTCGTCACCTCCGGCGCCCTCGCCGCAGCGACTCCGCGCGTCGACGTCACGTGGACGACCACGAACTCCTGGACGACCGGCTTCCAGTCGGCGGTCACGGTCACGAACGGAGCGGGGACCGGCACCACCCTGAAGCCCTGGCAGGTGCGCTTCGACTTCCCGCACACGCTCGTCAGCATCTGGTCTGCGGTGTCCGTCGCCTCGCCCGCCGGAACGCTCTCCGTCGGCGCTCCATCGTGGACGACGACCCTCGCACCGGGAGGCTCGGCCCAGTTCGGCCTGACCGCCACCCGTGCAGGCGCCGTTGCGATCGTGCCCAGCACGTGCACGATCGTGGGGCTGCCGGCCGGCGTGAGCCTCCCCTGCTCGGTGAACGGCGGAGGCACCGGAACGACGCCGACGCCGACCTCGACGCCCACTCCGACCCCGACCGTAACGCCCACGCCGACGCCGACCCCGACGCCCACTCCGACCCCGACCCCGACCCCGACCCCCACCAGCGGCCTAGCCGTCACCTGGACCGTGACCTCCGAGTGGACCGCCGGCTTCCAGTCCTCCGTCGCCGTCGCCAACTCCTCGTCGCGCACGCTCACCTCGTGGCAGCTCGCGTTCACGACCGCCGACGGCGTCGTCAGCCTCTGGGACGGCACGGCAGCGACCACCGGCGACGGCTTCAGCGTGACCGCTCCCTCGTACGCGCGCTCGCTCGCTCCCGGCGCGACGGCGACCTTCGGGCTGACCTCCACCAAGGCAGCGGGCGCCCCTCTCGTGCCGACCGCCTGCCGGGTCATCGGCGCCGACCTCCCCTGCACGATCAACGGAGGCGCGGCGTCCACACCCGTCCCGACTCCGACACCCACGCCGACACCGACCCCCGCGCCGACACCGACGCCCACACCGACCCCCGGCACCTCCACTCCGGTGGTCGCGCCCTACGTCGACATGGGCCTCTGGCCGACCGCCGACCTGTCGTCGTTCGCCGCCTCCGCCGGGGTCCGCGCGGTCACCGCGGCGTTCATCGTCGCCGACCGCAGCAGCGCATGCTCCCCGACCTGGGCGGGCTACACCGCCTACACGGTCGGAGGCGGCCAGGACTTCCAGGCGGACGTCCAGGCGTTCCAGGCCACGGGAGGCCGCGTGATCGCCTCGTTCGGCGGCGCGGTCAACGACGAGCTCGCCCGCGTGTGCACCGACCCCGCCAAGCTCCTTGCGGCCTACACGGCGGTCGTCACCCGATTCGGCCTCGACCGCGTCGACTTCGACATCGAGGGCGCCGACGTGTCCGACTCCGCGTCGAATCAGCGCAGGGCCGCGGCCGTCGCCGTCCTCCAGAAGCAGCGCGCGGCTGCCGGCCACCCTCTGCAGGTCACGTTGACCCTGCCGGTGATGCCGTACGGCCTGCTCGCCAACGGCCTGCGCACCGTATCGGAGTTCACCGCCGTCGGCGTCCAGCTCTCCGCCGTCAACCTGATGACCATGGACTACGGCACCGGCGTCACCGACATGGGCGGCGCCGCGATCTCAGCGGCCACCGCTGTCGCCGGACAGCTGAAGACCGTCGCGGCTTACGCCTCGTGGACGGACGCGCAGCGTCTGGGCCTGATCGCCGTCACCCCGATGCCGGGCCTGAACGACACCGGCGAGGTCTTCACCGTCGCCGACGCCACCACCGTCGGCCGGTACGCCGCGGCGAACGGCCTCGCCGGACTCTCCTGGTGGGAGCTGACGCGCGATCAGCCGTGCACGCAGGGCATCCCGGCCTACATGTGCTCGGGAACGACCCAGCCGCGCTGGACCTACTCCCACGCATTCGTCTCCGCCGTCGGCTGAGGCGAGCGAAGGACAACGGAGCCGACTGCGGGGTTCGAACCCGCGACCGCTCGCTTACAAGGCGAGTGCTCTACCAGCTGAGCTAAGTCGGCGACGACGGGAGCCCGTCGCGAACCATCCTAGGGGATGCGCGACGGGCGGCCCGAAGCCGGCAGGGACGGCGAAAGGGTCAGCTGCCCGCGCTCGGCGAGGGGGTCGGCGTGGCCGTCGACGAGTACTCGTCGCCCTGGGCCTGAAGCACGAACGCCTTGAAATCGTCCGCGTTCGTGAGCGACCCGGTGTACGGCTTGCCGTTGACGAGCACGAGCAGCGCGTTCGTCATCTTCTTCACGTCGGAGTTCGGGATGGGGCCGCTGAGAGCGCGATCGCTCGCAGTGCTCGCCCAGGTCTTGAAACGACCGTCGTCGATGCACGAGTTCACGTCCGACACGGAGGCCCCCGCCGCAGCCGCACGCTTCTTGAGCTGCTGGTCGCTCAGCCCGGGGCCGCCTTCGACCGGCTGGTTCGTGAACAGGGACTCGTTGAACGCCCAGAAGGCCTTCGGCGAGTAGTTCGCGACACACGCGGCCGCGTTCGCGGCCCGCAGCGAATAGCGGGTGCCGGCCGAATGGCTGGTGTAGATGGCCACGGGATGAAGCTCCACCGTGACGGCGCCGTCTTTCACCAGCGGCTGCAACTGCTTGAGGTTCGTACGCTGGAACTGACCGCACAGCTTGCAGAGGTAGTCCGCATAGATGCGGATGTCGACGGTGCTCGCCGACGGGTCAGGAGCGCTCGCGATGGGCTTCGCGTCGGCGGCGAGCGCCGGAGTCGCCTTGACCTTCAGTCCGGAGCCGATGACGACCCCGTCGCTGGCCATGTTCTTCGGGCCGGGGACGGTCGGGCGGATGGCGCCCATGATGACCACGGCGACGATGGCCACGATGGCGAGGACGCCGATCACGATGCCGCCGGACAGGAGGGCCTTGTTCCTGCGGTCCTTGCGCTGCTGGCTCGTGCGGAGCTGTCGGGCTTTCTCCCGGGCAGCCGCGCGGACGTCGCCGCTGCGGCTCTCGTCGGGGTCGGTCATGGAACTCATATCTTCTGGCGTATCGGCTCTCGGGGTAGGCGGCGCTGTGCGCGGGGGGACGCGACAGCGGGGACGTGCGTGAGCTAGACGCAACCGGACGATCGTATTCCGGCTGTCTGGGAATAGACCAGACATACGCCGTTCGAGTTCCGAACACCACCTCCACGTGTCCCCCGAGCGCGGGCCAGCGGCTTCCGCGGGCGTGTGGTCCAAGAGGCCCGTCGGATGCCTTACTATGGGGGTCGTGGCACCGACGCCCCTGGACGTCGACGCCACGTCTATTCCATTCACAACGGATCGTCCGGCACGTACCTGCCGGTGAAGGAGACAAAAGAAAAATGGCGACTGTCACTTATGACAAGGCGACCCGGCTCTACCCGGGTTCCAACCGCCCCGCGGTCGACTCCCTCGACCTCGACATCGCAGACGGCGAGTTCCTCGTCCTGGTCGGCCCCTCCGGCTGCGGTAAGTCCACCTCGCTCCGCATGCTCGCGGGCCTCGAAGAGGTCAACGACGGCAACATCTTCATCGGTGAGCGCAACGTCACCGACGTGCCGCCGAAGGACCGCGACATCGCGATGGTGTTCCAGAACTACGCGCTGTACCCGCACATGACGGTCGCCGAGAACATGGGCTTCGCGCTCAAGATCGCCGGCGTCGGCAAAGAGGAGCGCGCCTCCCGCGTGCTCGAGGCCGCCAAGCTGCTCGACCTGGAGCCGTACCTCGGCCGCAAGCCGAAGGCGCTCTCCGGTGGTCAGCGTCAGCGCGTCGCCATGGGCCGCGCGATCGTCCGCTCGCCCCAGGTGTTCCTCATGGACGAGCCGCTGTCGAACCTCGACGCGAAGCTCCGTGTGCAGACGCGCACCCAGATCGCCTCGCTGACCCGCCGCCTCGGCGTCACCACGGTCTACGTCACCCACGACCAGACCGAGGCGCTGACCATGGGCGACCGCATCGCGGTCCTCAAGGACGGCGTTCTGCAGCAGGTCGGCACCCCGCGCGACCTCTACGCACAGCCGAACAACGTGTTCGTCGCCGGCTTCATCGGCAGCCCGGCCATGAACCTGTTCTCGGCCGACGTCACCGACGGCGGCGTCAAGTTCGGCACGACGGTCGTCCCGGTCGAGCGCGACGTGCTCGCCAACGCCGGCAACTCCGTCACCATCGGTGTCCGCCCGGAGGACGTCGTCGTCTCCACCGCAGAGAGCGGCGGCCTGAAGGTCGCGGTCGACCTCGTCGAGGAGCTCGGCGCCGACGGCTACCTCTATGGCCACTCGGAGGTCGACGGCAAGCGCACCGACATCGTCGGTCGCGTCGACGGACGCGTTCACCCGAACGCGGGCGACACCGTCTACATCACCCCGAAGCCGGGCCACGTCCACCTCTTCCACGCGGAGTCGGGCGAGCGTCTCGGCGGCGCGGTCGTCGACTAAGGTCCACGGAGCAATCCCTCACTCTGCCGCAGTCCGGTCTCGGGCTGCGGCAGAGTGGTTTTCCGCACCACTCGTTCCTGGAGGCTCAGTCATGGCCGGTTCTGTCAACATCACCGCGGCGACGGTCGATCCCGCGCTGCTCGATCTGCCCTGGAACCTCCCGCTGGACGAGTGGTCGAACGAGCACATCGCCTTGCTGCCGAAGGGCATCAGCCGGCACCTCGTCCGCTTCGCGAACCTCTCCGGCTATGTGATCGCCATCAAGGAGACGACCGCCGAGATGGCGCAGCGCGAGTACGACATGCTGCGCACCCTCCAACGCCTCGACGTGCCGTGCGTCGACCCGGTCGCGGTCATCAAGAACCGCACGGACGACAACGGCGACCCCCTCAACGCCGCGCTGGTCACCCGGCACCTCAAGTTCTCCCTCCCCTACCGCGCGCTGTTCTCGCAGACACTGAGGCCCGACACCGCGACCCGTCTGGTCGACGCCCTCGCCGTGCTCCTGGTGCGCCTCCACATCGTCGGCTTCTTCTGGGGCGACGTGTCGCTCTCCAACACCCTCTTCCGGCGGGACGCCGGCTCGTTCGCCGCGTACCTGGTCGACGCGGAGACCGGTCAGATCTACGACGGCCTCTCGAACGGGCAACGCGAGAACGATCTCGAGATCGCCCGCGTCAACATCGCCGGCGAGCTGATGGACCTGGAGGCCGGCGGCCGCGTCGACGAGGAGCTCGACCCGATCAAGGTGTCGAACGGGATCGTCGCGGCATACCGGTCGCTCTGGAAGGAGCTCACCGGCAGCGAGTCCTTCTCGTCGTCGGAGCGCTGGCGGATCAGTCAGCGCGTGGAGCGCCTCAACGAACTCGGCTTCGACATCGAAGAGCTCGCGATCAAGACCTCCGACGAGGGCACGACCGTCCGCATCCAGCCGAAGGTCGTCGACGCGGGGCACCACCAGCGACGCCTGCTGCGGCTGACCGGCCTCGACACCGGCGAGAACCAGGCTCGGCGGCTCCTGAACGACCTCGACTCGTACTCGGCGACGCTCGGAAAGCGCGGCCTCGACGAGGAGGCCATGGCCCACGAGTGGCTCCTGCGCGTCTTCGAGCCCGTCGTCCGCGCCATCCCGGCCGACCTGAAAGGCAAGCTGGAGCCGGCCGAGGTCTTCCACCAGCTGCTGGAACACCGCTGGTTCATGTCGCAGAACGAGGGCCGCGACGTACCGCTGGCGGAGGCGCTGACCTCCTACATCAACGACATCCTCCGGCACCGCCGCGACGAGGCGACCGTCGTCGGGCCGCCGACCGAGACGATGAGCATCCCGGTGATCCGCCGTGCGGCCGGGCTCGACGAGGACGACGACGAGGACGACTGGCGCTCCAAGGTCTGATCGCGCGTGCGGCGGCGCCGAGCCGCTGGCCCAGCGCTGCTCCGGTACGCTCGGAGTAACCAGAACGAGGAGCACCATGTCGAACCCCGAGCAGCCCGCCTACCCGCAGCAGCAGCCCGTCCACCCGCAGTACGGCATGCAGCAGTACGGCGGGCAGCCGGGATCACCGTACCCGTACGCCTATGCGCCCGAGCCTCGCACCAACGTGCTGGCGATCGTCTCGCTGGTCTCGGCGTTCTTCGTGAGCATCGTCGCGATCATCACGGGCCACATCGCTCTGTCGCAGATCAAGCGCACCGGAGAGAACGGCCGCGGCCTCGCGCTCGCCGGCCTCATCATCGGTTACGTGAGCGTGGCCCTCGGCGCAGCCCTCATCATCGTGTGGCTCGTGCTGTTCCTCTCGATCATGGGACACAGCATGTCGGTGTCGGGAACCTCCGCCTAGCGCGCGGCTTTCGTCCCCTCCGCGCGCAGCTTCGCGATCTCGTAGAGCGTGACGCTCGCGGCGATACCGGCGTTCAGCGACTCGGTGGAGGCCGAGATCGGGATCGACACCACCGCGTCGCAGGTCTCGGTCACCAACCGCGACAAGCCCTTGCCCTCGCTGCCGACGACGATCACAACCGGACGATCGGCGAACGACAGGCCGGGCAGCGACGTGTCGCCGCCGCCGTCGAGGCCGAGCACGAACACGCCCGCCTTCTTGAACTCCTTGAGGGTCGCCGTGAGGTTCGACGCCATCGCGACGGGCGTGCGGGCCGCGGCGCCCGCTGACGTCTTCCAGGCCGCGGCCGTCATCCCGACCGAGCGTCGCTGGGGCACGATCACGCCCTGGCCGCCGAACGCGGCGGTCGAACGGATGATCGCGCCGAGGTTGCGCGGGTCGGTGATCCCGTCGAGCGCCACGAACAGCGGGGTCTGGCCCTTGCGCAGGGTCAGATCGAGCAGCTCACCCGGATGGGCGTACTCGTACGGCGGCACCTTGAGCGCCACGCCCTGGTGCACCGCGTCGCGGCCGGCGAGGCGGTCGAGTTCCGGTCGCATGACCTCCAGCACCGGGATGGCGCGGCCGGTGGCGATCGACAGGATCTCCTTCATCCGGTCGTCCATCTCGACGCGCGCCGCGATGTAGAGCGTGGAGGCCGGGATCGCCGCGCGCAGCGCCTCCAGCACCGAGTTGCGGCCGGTGACGATCTCGCTCTCGTCGCCGGTCTTGGCGCGGCGGGCGGCACCGGAGGCCCCGCGCGGCGCTCCGTCGCGGCCGCCGCGCTGCTCCGCCTTGGCCGCCGCGCGCTCGCGCAGCTGCTTGTTCTTGTAGGCGACGTGGTACTCGCGGTCCTCCGCCTTCGGTGTCGGTCCGCGGCCCTCGAGGGCCTTGCGTCCGTGGCCTCCGGTGCCCACCTGGGCGCCCTTCTTGCCCTTCCTCACAGCGCCCGCGCGGGGCTTGCCACCCGAGTTCTTCATGCTTCGATACTCCAATGCGACCCCGTCGGGGTGTCTTCGATACTGATACCCGCGGCGGTCAACTCGTCGCGGATGCGGTCTGCGGCGGCGAAGTCGCGCGACTGCCGCGCCTCCTGCCGGTCGTCGAGCAGCCGCCCGACGAGGGTTCCGAGCGCGTGCTCCGCTGCGCTCGAGCCCGCTGAGTGCCACTGGGGCGACAGCGGGTTGATGCCGAGAACCTCGGTCATCGCCAGCACATGACCGCGCGCGTTCGCGGCGGCCTCCAAGTCTTCCGCATCCAGCGCCGCGTTTCCTGAACGCACGGTGTCGTGGAGGACGGCGAGCGCCTGCGGAACCGCGAGGTCGTCGTCCATGGCCTCGGCGAACGCGCCAGGAACGGTCTCCACGCCGCTGCCGGCGAAGCGGGTGCCGGCGAGCCGGCGGTCGACGCGCTCGAAGAAGCCGGAGATGCGATCAAGGGCGGCCTCCGCCTCGCTGAGCGACCCGTCGTGGTAGTCGATGGTCGACCGGTAGTGCGCCGAGCCGAGGAAGTAGCGCACCACGAGCGGTCGGGCGGCGCCCAGCAGGTCGGCGGCGTACACGGAATTGCCGAGTGACTTGCTCATCTTCTGGCCGTTGATGTGCACGAGTCCGTTGTGCACCCAGTACGACGCGAAGTCGAAGCCGGCCGCCGTGGACTGCGCGAGCTCGTTCTCGTGGTGCGGGAAGCGCAGGTCGAGCCCACCGCCGTGGATGTCGAAGGCCGGTCCGAGATAGCGCCGCGACATGGCGGAGCATTCGATATGCCAGCCAGGGCGCCCGTCGCCCCACGGGGACGGGAAGGCCGCAGAGTCGGGCTCGTCGCTCTTGCGTCCCTTCCAGAGAGCGAAGTCGCGCGGATCCCGTTTCGCCCTCGGATCGGCGTCGGCCGCCGCCTCCATGTTGTCGATGCTCTGCCGTGTCAGCTCGCCGTAGGTCGGCCAACTCTTCACGTCGAAGTAGACATCGCCGGAGCCGTCGGCTGCGACGTACGCGTGGCCGCGCTCGATGAGACGGCCGATGATCTCCTGCATCTGCGGGATGCTCGCGGTCGCCCGCGGCTCGTAGGTGGGCGCCTGGACGCCGAGCGCGGTGTAACCGGCCGTGAACTCGAGCTCGAACCGGTAGGCCAGCGCCCACCACTCCTCCGCGCTGCCCTGCGCTCTGGCCGTGGCCGAGTTCATGAGGATCTTGTCGTCGATGTCGGTGACATTGCGCACGAGCGTCACATCGAGTCCGCGATACGTCATCCACCGCCGCAGCTGGTCGTACACCAGTGCGGAGCGCAGGTGGCCGATGTGCGGCGACGACTGCACCGTGGGGCCGCAGAGGTAGATCCCCGCTGCCCCTGGACGCAGTGGCACGAAGTCGCGCAGGGCGCCGGCCTTGGTGTCGAAGAGTCGCAGAGTCACGGCCCTAAGCCTACGGGGCCGCGCGCCGGGCGAGCGCTTCGTTGACCGGCGCGAACGTCACACGGTCGAAGATCAGCTCGATCTGCGTGATGCTGTCGCCCTCCACCGTCACGAGCTCGACGCACGGTACCGCGCCCGCCGGCGTGTCCGTGACGAAGTCGTAGACGACGCAGGCGCGATCACCGTCGGCGAAGACCTCCCGGATGTCGTTGCGGACCAGGGCGGGAAGGAGCCGGTTCAGCGCGGCGAGCCACTCGTCCCTGCCGAGCGTGCCGCCCGCGAAGATCGCGGAGAGGCCATCGCCGAGCAGGCCGCCGACTGTCTGGAGGTCGTGGGCGCCGACCGCTTCGATGTACCGCCGCGCGACGTCGGCGCTCTGCTGCGGGGTGCTCGGCTGCTGGGGCATGGGTATCCTCTCCACGCGCCAGGCTAGTGAGTCGGCGGCCTCAGCGCAGCAGTGCGGTCGCGAAGACCGCGATACCGTCGCCCCTGCCGGTGAAGCCCAGACCGTCCGTGGTCGTCGCGGCGATCGACACGGGCGCCCCGAGGATGCCGGAGAGCAGCTCCTCGGCCTCCCGCCTCCGCGGCGCGAACTTCGGGCGCTGCCCGATGATCTGCACGGACACATTGCCGATGCGCAGGCCGGCCTCCTCGATCAGCCGGCGCGTCTCGGTGAGGAACACCTCCCCGTGCGCCCCCGCGAACTCGGGATCCCCGGTTCCGAACGTGCCGCCGATGTCGCCGAGCCCCGCGGCGCCCAGCAGGGCGTCCACGATGGCGTGGCAGGCGGCGTCCCCGTCGCTGTGGCCGGAGAGGCCCGGCTCGTCCGGCCAGTAGAGGCCTGCGAGCCAGAGCTCGGCCGACGGGTCGAACGCGTGCGTGTCGGTGCCGAGGCCGACGCGAGGCAACGTCGTCGTCTCCGCCTGTGACGGCGACGGCGACTGCGGCGCGATCATGTCGTGCGCGCGCTGGAGGTCGTGCGGCGTCGTGATCTTGAACGCCTGCGCCTCCCCCGGCACCACCGTGACCGCGAAGCCGGCGGCGGCGACCAGGCCGGCGTCGTCGGTCTCGTCGGTCGTCGCCGCCGCGTACGCCGCCAGGAGCTGATCGCGGGGGAAGCCCTGCGGCGTCTGCACCGCCGCCAGCGTCGAGCGGTCCACCGTCTCGTGCACCGTTCCGTCGACGGCCACGCGCTTGATCGTGTCGCTGACCGGGAGGCCGGGGATCACGCCGTGCCCGCTCGCGACCACGGCCTCCACGACCGCGTCGAAGAGTCCGGAGGTCGTCAGCGCGCGAGCCGCATCGTGAACGAGGACGACCTCCACGTCGTCGGCCAGCACCGCCAGGCCCGCCGCGACCGACTGCTGCCGGGTCGCGCCGCCGGGCACGACGTGCGCCGGACGGCCGAATGCCGCGAACGCGATCGCGGACGCCTCTTCGACACGGTCGGCCGGGACCACAAGGACGGGGTCCGCCGCATGGCGCATGCCGCGCACGGCATAGAGGGATCGCTCCAGCAGCGTGGGGCCATCGAGCCGCACGAACGCCTTCGGCAGTTCGGCTCCGAGACGCGTGCCCGACCCGGCCGCGACGACGACGACCGCGACGCGCGGTCCGGTGTGGGTGCTCATGCCCAGAGACTACCGCTCGGCCGGAACGCCGACGGCCCCGCTGCCGGAGCAACGGGGCCGTCGAACGCGAATGAATCGCGGAGCGGGTGAATCCCGGGTCAGGAGGCGAGCACCTCGTCGAGGAGGCTCGACGCCTGCTCGTCGTCGGTCTTCTCGGCCAGGGCGAGCTCGGAGATGAGGATCTGCCGCGCCTTGGCCAGCATCCGCTTCTCACCGGCGGAGAGACCGCGGTCCTGGTCGCGGCGCCACAGGTCGCGGACGACCTCTGAGACCTTG
The DNA here is from genome assembly GCF_001423695.1 of Leifsonia sp. Leaf336. Classification (GTDB taxonomy): domain Bacteria; phylum Actinomycetota; class Actinomycetes; order Actinomycetales; family Microbacteriaceae; genus Leifsonia. The sequence continues at coordinate 779,536 of NZ_LMOZ01000001.1, read as the reverse complement.
ATGACATCGCCCGAAGCGAGCTTCTCGAGGTTCGCCTTGTAGCGGCGGGACCAGTTGGTCGGCTCCTCGGTGAACGGAGCGCGCAGCACCTCGAACACGCGGTCGAGACCCTCCTTGCCGATCACGTCGCGCACGCCGACGAGGTCGACATTCTCGGCGGGGACCTCGATGGTCAGATCGCCCTGCGTGACGTTGAGCTTGAGGTACAGCTTCTCTTCACCCTTGATGATTCTTTTCTTGACCTCGGTGATCGTTGCAGCACCGTGATGGGGGTAAACGACGGTTTCGCCAACCTCGAAAAGCATAGATATGTTGTCCCTTCAGCAACGAATAGGATACCACACGAGGCACATGCTAAGGTTCGCCCTCGCACCTCCACGGGCGCGGGGAACGCCTGTCGGCATACGGTAAACTCGTGCTGAAATCCGCTTTCGTAACAGGGCATCAGCGCGCCGTCGAGCGGAACGATTCGGAGGGTCATTCCAGTGAAAGCTCGCGTCGCGGCGTCCATCGTCCTCGCCCTGGCGGTCGCAGTCGGCACGGCCGGGTGCGGTCTCATCGCACCGCAGGCGACCACGAAGCACTACGACCCGAGCGACGGCGTCGGCGGCAGCGTCGGCGCGATCGACGTGCGCAACGCCTTCATCGTGACCGACGGCGTCGGCGGCAAGGTCGGCAACCTCGTCGTCACGCTGGTCAACACTGACAGCAAGAGCCACCGGGTCGCCATCACCTCCGCCTCTTCGGGCGGCGCTGCAGAGATCACCGTCGAGCCGGGCCAGGTGAAGAAAGTCGGCACGCAGCCCGACAAGGCGACCCAGAACAACGTGTTCCTCACGCCGTTCGACGCTCTCCCCGGCAGCCTCTACCCCGTCTACTTCCAGTACGGCGACGCCACCGGCGTCAAGTTGAACGTCCCCGTTCTCGACGGCGGCCTCCCCGCTTACACAGACCTCGTGCCGCCGACGATCCTGCCGGCGCAGAACTGATTCAGGCGGCCCGAGGGCCGCGCACGACGAAGCCGCCCGCGCGATCGCGAGGGCGGCTTCGTCGTTCCCGCAGGAGCGGTCAGGCGTTGAACCGGTAGCCGAGGCCACGCACCGTGACCAGCATCTGCGGGTCGGAGGGGCTCTCCTCGATGCGCGACCGGATGCGCTTGATGTGCACGTCGAGCGTCTTGGTGTCGCCGAAGTAGTCGCTGCCCCACACCCGGTCGATGAGCTGACCGCGCGTGAGCACGCGCCCCGCGTTCCGTAGCAGCAGCTCCAGCAGTTCGAATTCCTTCAGCGGCATAGAGATCTCGCCGCCGTTCACGGCGACCGTGTGCCGATCGACGTCCATGCGCACCGAGCCGGCCTCCAGGATGCCGTCGTCCTCCAACTCGGCCTCGTCGACACGTCGACGCAACACGGCGCGGATGCGGGCCAGGAGCTCCCGGGAGGAGTACGGCTTGGTCACGTAGTCGTCGGCGCCGAGCTCGAGCCCCACCACGATGTCGACCTCGGAGTCCTTGGCCGTCAGCATGATGATGGGCACGGTGGACCGGGTGCGGATCTCACGGCAGACCTCGGTTCCCGGGATGCCGGGGAGCATGAGGTCGAGCAGGATCAGGTCGGCTCCGATGCGGTCGAACTCGGCCAGCGCCGTCGGTCCGTCCTCGGCGACCGTCACCTCGTACCCCTCACGCTTGAGCAGGTACGCGAGAGGCTCGCTGAGGGCGGCCTCGTCCTCGACGAGCAGGATGGCTGTCACAGGTTCTCTCCAATCGGGGGACGCACGGTGGCCGCCTCCGGCAGCCGGATCGTGAAGGTGGAGCCGCGCCCGGGCTGGGACCAGACCCGGACCTCGCCGCCGTGGTTCTGCACGGCGTGCTTGACGATCGCGAGGCCGAGCCCGGTGCCGCCGGTGTTGCGGGAACGGGCCTGATCCACGCGGAAGAACCGCTCGAAGACGCGGTCGAGGTCGTCCTCCGGGATGCCCTCGCCCTGGTCGGTGACGGCGATCTCGACGACGCCGTCGACAGTGCGCACGCCGATGCCGACCCGGGAGTCCTCCGGCGAGTACTGGATGGCGTTCGAGATGAGATTGTGCACGGCGGTGACCAGGAGTGCCTCGTTGCCGATCACGTTCGCGTCCTTCTCGCCGCGCATCGCGATCTCGATCTGACGGGCCTCTGCGGCGACACGGTTCTGGTCGATCGCGGCCCTGACGACCTTCTTGGCCGAGAGCTGCTCCGCGTCGCCGAGGGCGTCGGCGGCCTGGAGGCGGCTCAGCTCGATGATGTCCTGCGTGATGCGGGCCAGGCGGGAGGCCTCCTCGCTCAGTCGCAGCGCGAACCGGCGCACCTGCTCCGGGTCGTCGGACGCGTCGTCGAGGGCCTCGGCGAGAAGGCCCACCGCGCCGATCGGCGTCTTCAGCTCGTGACTGATGTTCGCGACGAAGTCGCGTCGAACCGACTCGAGCCGGAACGACTCGGTGCGATCCTCCGCCAGCAGCAGGATGTAGCGCGACCCCAGTCGCGCCGCCCGCACGCTCAGGTGGATGTTGGCGTCCCCGAACGGTCCGCGCGCGAGCTCGCACTCCTCGGTCACGGGCTCGCCCGTGCGGCGCACGCGGTCGACGATGTTCACCAGATGCGGATGGACGAGCAGCCCGTTCCAGACCAGGCCGATGGCATGCGCGCCCGGGGAGGCCTTGATGACGTTGTTCGACGGGTCGAGGACGACACCGGCCGACTCCATCGCGTCGAGCACCTGGTCGACGCCGTCGGGGACGGCGGGGTTCGACACCGCCGCCGCATGGTCTCCTCGCCGAGCGGCGATGTGGAGGATCCAGACGAACCCCGCGCCGACCGCCAGCCCCAGCCCCAGCGAGAGCAGCACCAACCAGGCGGAGTTCATACCCAAAGCGTAGGCGATGGGACCGGACGCGCCGTGACCGATCAGGCTCTGCGCCGCGTGTTTTCGCGGGTACGTTAGACAGTGTTCAGGTGGACGGCACCAACCGTTAACCTCCCGACGCGAGCATGCTCTCGGGGTCGATCGACCCCCGTATTCCGCGTGCGCGCGCACGCCCAGGAAGGACCCAACCCATGCGCGAAGTTTTCCAGCAGGAGCTGGCCGAAGTCCAGGACCGGCTGGTCGAGATCGCCGAGCTGGTCGTACGTTCGATCCGCAGCGCCACCCAGGCCTTCAACGAGTCCGACGTGACCCTCGCCGAAGAGGTGATCGCCAACGACCACCGCATCGACGAGCTCACGGTGGTGCTGGACGAGCTGTCGATCCAGATCCTCGCCCGGCAGCAGCCGGTCGCCCGCGACCTCCGCATCGTCGTCAGCGCGCTGCGCATCAGTGCGTCGCTCGAACGGATGGGCGACATGGCCGAGCACATCGCTCAGCTGGCGCGTTACCGGTTCCCCGACAAGGTCGTGCCGAAGAGCCTGCGCTCGACGTTCGCCGAGATGGGACGCCTCGACGTCCAGATCGCCCAGAAGCTCGCCGAGCTGCTCCGCACGCAGGACATCCGCCTCGCCGACGAGATCCGCAACGACGACGACGACATCGACGAGCTGCACGCCAGCGTCTTCGACAAGGTCCTCGGCGAGACGTGGAAGGGGCAGGCCGTCGACACCGTCGACGCCACGCTCGCGAGCCGGTACCACGAGCGCTTCGCCGACCACGCGGTCTCGATCGCCAAGAAGGTCCAGTACCTCGCCACGGGCGACTGGGCTCCCGAGATCGCGGTCTGAGCCGCCCCTCTCCCTCTCTCGTCGACCGCCGAGCACGCAGATCATCCGCGTGCTCGGCGGCTTTCGTATGACCTCACGCGCTGTTAGCCTTAGATATCTGTGCCTCAGATGTCAGACGCATGACGAGGAACGAATTAGTCGATGAACTCGTGAGGAGAGGCGTGAATGGCGGTTCCGTCAACAGGTAAGCGCAGAACGAGGCTTGCACGATTCTTGTGCGTGCCCCTGCTGCTGGCGGCACTCGTGGCCGGCTTCCTCATCGTGAACGACGACTCAGCGCATCGCGTCGGCAATTTCAGACCCACGGTGGGGCTGGTGAACGAGGATCTCTCGGCCGAGTTCAACAGCGAGACGTATGCGTTCGGTGCGTCCTTCATCGATCGGATCTCAAAGGACTCCGAATACAACTGGACGGTGATCTCTCGACCCGTGGCCGAGAAGGCGTACAAAGACGGCTCCGTCGATGCCGTGCTGTACATCCCCCAGTCGTTCTCGCACGACATCCTGACGCTCCAAGAGACGAGTCCCACCAAAGCGACCGTCGAGTACAGACTTCGTCAGCAAACGGACGAGAGCGCAGACCGGCTTCTGGAGACACGAATCCGGGACATCGTGCAGGGCTTCAACCGGAGCGTCGTCACGATGTATTACGCCTCTCTCGCTGACAACATCGCCGAAGCGGACGGGCATATGCACGCAGCGCTCGGCATTCAGAAGGCGCTCATCACCGCGCTCACCTCGGACGTGCAGAAGCCGTTCGCAACGACGATGCCAACCTTCGAGAGCCTCCTCGCGAGCGCAACCGGCCTGAAGGACATCGACGCGGCCGCGTCCGAGGCGCAGACCTCCTTCACGAAGTCGGTGATGGACCTGCTCACCAGCAACGGCCAAGCACTCTCGGGCCAGTTGCCCGGCATCGAGGAATACACCAGCCGGCAAAGCGAGATCGCTCAGATCAACGCCGCCAACGGCAATCGAGGCATTGAGGGTCAGGCCGAGTCCGATCGGGATTTCTACGGCGCCCAATTCGAGTGGTTCAGAACCGGCATGCTGTGCAAGCTGAACGGACTCGACGCCTCCGAGGTGCCGGTACCCTGCGCCGATCCGGAGGGTGCGGTTCCCCCGCACCTGCAGAGCAGAATCGCCGAGCTTCGGCAGGCGATCGCACAGTACGCCGAGGATTACGCGCTCTCCATGAAGGGCGTCTTCGATGACCTCGACGAGAGGATTCGCAACCTGCGAGCCATCGAACTCGCGTTGACCTTGCCAGCGAGCCCGACGGACCCGGCCGTGCCGGACCCGAGCGGTCCGGACCCGGACGACCCCGACGACCCCGAGGACCCGGACGGTCCGGACGGCCCAGCTCAGCCAGCTCCACCGAGTGTCCAGCTCGACCCCGCGATACTTCGGAGCCTGCACCGTGAGATCCGGGCGCTCGAGACTGCCAGAGACTCGCTCAGCGCGAGCACCATGCCCACTCGCCTGTTCGAGTCCGAGCTCACGAACCTGGAAACCTGGTATGCCGACGTACTGACCGCGGCCAAGGACGCCTCGCTGGCGACGAGCGCGGTCACCAGCCTCGACATCCAAGACTGGAGTACCTACAGCCCCGACGATGCCGGCTTGTTCGTCGACAACAGCGACGAACTTCGCACCAGCATCACCGGATTGCTCACACAGTCGGCAGAGGCGAGCGGCACGCTCACCGGCCTCTCGACGACCCTGCCCGACAACTCCAGCCTGTTCGACGCCCTGTTCCGCAACTCGACCACCACAGCCTCCGGCGCCGAGAAGGCGCTCAGTGGCGTCAACGCCCTGCTGACCTCAGGAAACTCCGGGCTCGAGCAGAACCAGGCATACTATGCGAACTTCGCGACCGTCCTCGCGAACACCAGAACACCGGGCGTCGACACCGGCAGCATCTACTCTTTCTTCTCCGCCCCGATCGACGCGAAGAACGTGACTCCCGATCGGGCCGCCGCCGCAAGCACCGCCGACCCCATCGGCATGCTGGACCTGAACTGGCTCATCGTGTTCGCGGGCGGCCTGCTCGCCGGCGCGGTGGTGACGGCGCTCGGCAGCGCGCTCCGTCGAGGGAAGAAGGCCTGATCGCGCCTGAGACGGCGTACGGGTGTCTGCCCACTCGGTCAAGCCTTGCCGCAGGCCCAGCAGGTGCGCACGAACAGAATCGTCGTTACGGCCCACAGCAACGGGGTGACAAGCCAGAGTGGCAGTTCGGCTACCCGTCCGCGGCTGGTTGCAATGGGACTGGGGCGGCGCAGTCGTAGCCGTGTAGCCGTAGCCGTAGCCGTAGCCGTAGCCGTAGCCGTAGCCGTAGCCGTAGCCGTAGCCGTAGCCGTAGCCGTAGCCGTAGCCGTAGCCGTAGAACAGGGTGGCCATATTCTGAGGCCAATCAAGGACAAGTTATTCCCGGAGACATCGAGGCAGGCTGCTCTGTTGTATCCGTTCTTGATCGGTCAGCTCGCAGATGCGGTGGCGGGCGAGGACCTCGTGGTGATCGACGCGACTGGTGCATTGGAACCGATCCTGGCTTCGGCAGCCTCGCTCTATGTCGGCAAGGCACTCCTCAACAGCCACGCCGCCGAGGTGAAGGCGGCGCTGACCGACCTGGCGGAGAACGGCACTGGGGCCCGGCGGTGCATCGGGTCAACGGCATCGCGGATGTGGTCGACAAGGTGATGCTGCCTACGGATCAGGTTGCGGAACTTCTCGGCGGGGGGAGCGCGAACGCTCAGGTGATCGTCCTGGATCACATGACGAGGTTGAGCAGCGCGTTCGGCCTCGTGGCTGCGGTGAAGGAGAACGTCGACCAGATCCTCTTCGGTGGAGACCTGGGCACGCAGCGCTTCGTCGACATCCCGTCATTCTCCGCGAAGAAGGAGGCGCCGGCGAAGAACGTTTTGCACTCGTTCATGGATGACGAGCTGTCGCAGATCGTCGTACCAACGGCGAACGAGAGTGAGGAGTGACGATGCCGCTGGAACTTCGTGGCGCGGTGCTGGGTTTGGGATCGATCGTTCGGTTGGAGACTCCGGCTGCCTCCGGTCTGTTCGTGATTCTCGCGCGTGGGGCATTCCGGCCGGACCAGGAACGCAGCGAGGTGGTTCCTCGCTATCTGGTGGCGCCGCATCCTTACGGCGAGGCGCCGGACCAGGAGACCTTCCCCATCCTGGCTGGAGTAATCGACGAGGTCGTCTTCGAGGGCTACACGGACGCCGCTGATGCGTGCTTCCTCCAGGACCTGCTGGTTCAGATGGAGAAGGGGCGGCGGCCAACGACAGTTGCGAAGCAATTCGCGGAGGCGCTCACTGAGATCCCCGAAACGTCGGATGACGCGGATGGCAGTGACGCTGCGGATGGCTCCGGGGATCCATTCTTCGAGCTTCGGAGACTGGCTAGCAAAGAAGATCGGAGGAAGAAGCCGTGAAGGTTTCATCGGATGTTGGTGCCGCGCAAGACGCTGTGGCGGGGTTTGGTGACATCGAGCTCGATGGCGACGGGCAACAGGTGAGCTTGCCTGCAAGCAACATCGCGAGTATGAAAGCCGCCGCAAAGGTCGCGAATCAAATCGTGCCGGATATCGCTGAGTTGGTTTATCGAGTGAAGTTCCAGGCGGACTGCATCGTTTCTCTCGCCACTGACATCGAGGAGCGGGACAGCGGCGACGCGCAGGGGTGGTGCGTGGCGCGATGAAGGCCGTTGATCACGATGTGCCGCCTACAGCCGATCAGAAGATCCGTACTGAGGAGGAACATACCGCCGAACGCCTTGCGGCGCTCGACGTGTTCGAGCGCGAGTTGACCGAGCATCGACAGGTGATGCGCGACAACTCGGCGCGATTCGAGGAAGTCGGTCGCGCGATCGGCGACAAGGAGTACTTCGTGCAGAAGTGCTTGGCTGCGCGCAAGGAGGTCGATTCATTCGTGGGACGGCTCGTCGACGAACAGGTGGAGCTGTTGGAGCAGATGGCACGAGACGTTCGCTCGGATTCTGAGGCCGAGCTGTGCCGGCTCCAGCGAGAGAAGGGGAAGGCATAATGGGGCTCATCTACGACGCGGGCGAGTCCGGTGCCCTCAAGAGTGCACTGTCGGGGAATCTGTTGACGGCCTCGACAGCGCTGGACGCGGTTGATCGTGCGTCGGCGCGACTGGTGGCAGAACTCGGTTCGGGCGAGCTGTCCGGACGGGGCTATGCAGCGGTCGAGACGTTATTCGCCGAGCTCATCACACCCTGCGTGACAAACGTGCGAAACGAGCTTCGCTCTATCCAGAAGGACTTGGAGCGGTACACGCACGAGGACTCAAAGGTCAGCCACTTCGGTCTTCTGAAGGAAGACGAGATGAACGTGCAGCTAACCGTAACGAAGAATCAACGAGACGCCACCGAACTCCAAATGGAGCGGAACCGCCGCAACGCGGCGGTTGCGACAGCATTGCCTGGACTGAGCGAGGGTTTGGAACTGATGAACCGTCGCCTCGAGTTGGTGCTCGCCCAGCTCGAAAGCGATATCCGGGACCTCGAAGACCGGCTAAGTGCTCTTCGCGCCTTCTCCGCATCGACGAGAGGCCTCTTCGCCAGCAGCCTGGTCGACATCGCCTCCCGAATTGGTGACGTCATCAACCTCCTCGACGCCCTCAACTCACCCGTCTCCGGTGTCGACCTTCTCGGTCAGGGCGGAACTGCGGTAGGTGCTTTCGCGCAACGGAACAAGATTCTCGATTTTCTCGGCGGCAAGAAGATTGAACTTGACGCAAAGGGCCGCCTAAAGGCAGGCAAGAATTTCCTGTTCAACGCCGAAAGCGGCTTCCTTTACAACAGAGGTCAGAGATACAACGCGGACACTGGCGCCCGGATCGACTACTACAAGCAGTACTTCAAGTCGGGTCTTAGCGGAGCACGAGACGGGGTTGTTGGGGATTTCACAGGATGGAAATCCGCCTCGAAGTTCGCAAAAGCTGGCAAGATCGCGGGTGTCGCGGGGTTGGGCCTGAGCGTCGCGCTCAACGTAAACCAGTACTTCGGCGACGGTCGCGTAGACGAATACGATGCCCAGGATTTCGCTGTCGACACCGGCGTTGATCTCCTGAACACCGCCGTCGCGGCGGGTGTTGGGGCTGCGGTCGGATCAGCGTTCGTGCCTCCGGTCGGCACAGTCATTGGAGCAGGCGTCGGCATCTTCGTGAGTCTAGTATTCGGCTCAGCCGCTGATTCGGCCAAAGACACAATCAAGAACAGTTATCGGTGAGATTGTGGCAACAACTTCGATTGCGGACGCGAATCGCACTTACTTCCGTGCGCTGGCCAATACCCGCGGATCCCTTGGAAACCTCGCGGGGCTTGGGATCCCAGTTGTCATCATCCTCGGCGCTTTAACCATGGGCATGCTTGATCCCTCGGCACTCGAGGGCCAATCACTAATGAGGCCTCTGTTTAACGTGAACGTTGTCGTCATGGCGGCGTGCGCTCTCGGCGTACTCCTGTCAATGTTCAAGCGATTGACCTATCGCTTTCAAGTCCTTTTCTCGACGCTCTTGACTGGAATAGCCCTTGCATTGGTCTATTGTCTCTGCCTCATGGCGTTAGCAATCGCCGCATTCCTGAACGCAGGTGACATCGCTCGCTCCATGATGTGGTTCATCCTCGGCGGTTGGATCGCCCTGGCTGTGCTAGCCGGCTCAACTGCGGCTCACATTCTGATGTTGCGGCATCGTCTACGGTCGGGGCATTCGGCTAAGCGCACGGTAGGCAACTATCTGGCCATTTCGGGGTCGGGGCGGTCGAAGATGCTGTGGGTCATTTTCGCTGTTGTGACCGTAGTACCGAACGTGCTGACTTTAGGCCAGTACTTCGCGAACTCGTTGGGAGCGGCCGGGCTGGTGTTTTTCGCGTGCGTGACGCCGAGTCTTCCGGTGGAGTTCGCTTACCTCGCGTATTTGAAGTCGAGGGATCGCGTCTATTGGGAGGCCCGGCCGCGCCGGAGGCCGTTAGAGGAGCGGCGCAAGCTGACGCGAAAGGTCGTCCTCTGGGTGACGGGGAGCGCGGTCGCGCTCACACTTTTCTGGGTCTTTGCCAAGTACGTGCGCTTCTGAGCGACTTAGAAGGAGCGTAATTCGACTGCCGCTGGGGCGAACCGGACGTATTCCAGCTCGGTTCTGCATGAAGAGATGAAGGGAAGGCCGCGGGTGGACTTGAAGCGTCGCGAGTTGCGAGTGAACACGAGGTGGTAAGAAGCGAACGGATAGTTGCTGATGCTAACCGCGCGTATTTCGAGGCTTTCGGCCTGTCGAGAGGGTCGCTGAGCAGATTGCCGAGTCTCTCTTTGGTTGCACGCAGACCTTCACCCGGGACACGAAGCTCGGTTGGACGCCGCATCTGGATAGTCCGCTCAAACCGGGCGACGCACGCTACGGTCTCCCGGTCGCCGACCATGGTGCGCACCGCCCCTACCCGCCCGTCACAGATACCAACCGGGCCACGTTCGAGCTGATCGCCGATCCTGACGCTCCCTGGGGCCGCAGCCCCGCGGGGATCCCCTACAGCAAGCACGAATACGACGTGCGCTACACCGAGGTTGAAACCGATGCTGTCACGGGTCACACCACTGGGACCGGTACCCACCGAACGATGGTGCAGTTCCGGGTACCCGGCGCGACTACCACGACCTTGCCGCGTACGTCCGCGATCACGGCAGCGCTGTGGACCGCATCGGTGAGGACAGCGGGGAGTACCTCGGCGTGATGAAGGGCGGGAGGCCCGCCTCGTTCGAGGAACGAAGCCTCCCGGTAAACTCGCTGGAAAAGCCGTACAACTCCTACCGCCTGGCTGACGATTGGCCGCCGGGTACGAAAGGGTGGACCATCGAATACGCCGAAATTGACCGAGCCTTCGGCCGTCCTGGCGGTGGCTACCAAATGGTCGTGCGAGATCGAATGGGTGAAACCGAAAACGTAAGAGACCTTCTCGACAGGGGAGTTCTAGTTCCTGGAGGCGCAGCCGAATGAGCATTGTCGATGCTGATGTACAAGCGATGGTGGAGCGGGTTAACGAAGTCGCGATACCGGCTGGCTACGGCGGTAGCTTCTGGCAACAATTCGATGGTTGGCTATTCGCCAACAGCGGGGCTGAGATTCGAAACTTCCTCCGCATTGTCGACGACCAGCTCGTTCTCACCCAGGCGCAGCGCTCCAACACCCACGAGAAACTGGTGTTCTCCACACCGCTATTGACCGACATGGAAAAGTTCCTGATCTATTACTTCGCGGAAGATCTCCGTGAGGAGAGGCGCCTTCCGAGGCTGCTGGTGGTCTCGATCCCGGTCACTGTGGATAAGGTGGCGCCGGGGTTCACGATCACGGACGCAGGCCCGCGAGACGAGCTTCACCACCGCGGTGAAAGCGTCGTTCGCGCCGGAGGCGCGATAGGACTTATCAAGTTCTCGCACTATGTCGATTTGAGTCCGGAAGAGATACGTGAGTCGGCGCTGGACCCGGAGGGCAAGCCACATTTCATGGTTGTGCCGGACTCTCGCGGGTGACCCGTGGTCGGGCTGCAGTGGCCTGATGACCCGGGCCCTACACTAGCGGGTTCGTGAACGGCGTATCGAAACCTGCCGACCCCGCTCTCGGCGACACGCTCGAACGCATTAGGTTCAGAAAAGCTCCGGCATTCTCACGAATGAACTCAGGGTTTGAGTTCATGGAGTCATCGCGTCCTTCAAATGCGCGAATCGCTGCCCACTTCGACAGGAAAGGAGCCGAATGATCCAAAACGATTATCCGCCCCACAACTGAAACCGAACGCGTCATACATGGTGAAAACGACCGCATCGGCGGCGCTGTTTACAGCCGCTACCAGCCTCGCACCCCGATCGAATCACGGATAAGAACTATGATTGACGGATGCTCGACTGGCTCTTCATGACCCTTCAATGATTCATAGCTCTCGATTTCGGGGGCTTCCTAAACGGGCGTCCCGCGATTCCAACCAGGCGACTGAATGAGTCTCTCGTCCTCTTCTCGGCGACGACAGCGCTCAAGCAGAACAGCTGCGTGCGCTGGCTCAGCGAGGAAGTCCCGAAACTCAGACTCATTAAGCCTGTAGTACTCCTCATAATCGACGATCCCGTTAGACACCGGGATAGAGAGATAGAACGTTCCGTCGCCCAATTCTTGCCCGAGTGAGAACCTGTGCTCAGCCGAGACATATTGGTCCAGAAAATTCATCTGCCCACTCCAATCGCTTGTAGAGGTGATTTCGGCTCGAGCGAGACCGTAGACGTCGATACGGCCACTGGCGCCCCGGTCGGAAGTCTGCCTCCCGGGAGCCACTTGTTGTCTGCGCCCACATCATTCCGGAGGGTATCCTGAAGCCTCGAGCCGCTAAGGATTGCAACGAACGCTGTCTGCGGAACATGCGTACGAGCCCTTTGAGAGCGTGTCGAACGCCGGTCGTCGCTACAAGTTCGCCTATTCGAGGACGAACTTCATGGCCACTCGATCTGTGTCCACACTGATAGTCCACTGGCTGCTATCGAATGCCTCGATCACGACAGCAGGTTGGCCTTGAGTCGCAGGTGCATCAGGCATGAATCCGGCCAGATCGCAATCGATTACCTGATGTATCTCCTCGGCAAGGGTTGCAAGTTCTTCGTCTGTCAGTCGAATTCCTTTTCCTGCCGATGCAGCGATTCTTGACTCCAGTTCGAGCACGTCGAGCGAGGACGTGCTTTCGGTCGTTACGTCGAGGATTTTCACCACCCATTCGAGCTTTGACTTCGGCTTGATCGAACCAAGGATGTCGCTGAGAGTGATCAGATCATCACCGCGGAACATTGAGAAAGTGGCGTTTACGAGGTCGCTCATTCTCCTGGCTCTGCCCTTCTGCGATTTGGCGTACCCCCGCTAGGTTGGACGCCACACGTGTTGGTGAGGCACGGGATGACCCGATAGGCGTCCATGGTCCGTGAAGTCAATCGCTCGAATCGGCTGTCCATTGTGGCCGAACCCTCTTGCCTGCGGTGCCCGGCGGCCACTCGTCGACTAAAGGGATAGAAGCACTCACATATACTTCATTTTGAATGATCGAGTCTTGAGCTGAACGCCACGCAAAGTTACTCGTGAGGCTCACCGCAGCCACGATTGACCACACGGAGTCTTCGCAGGCCGAACCCCGCGAGCGACTCAGCAGAAAACACAAGACCCACAGTCATAAACCTCCGTCAGTTGCGCACGTAGCTGAGGAGTCACGGGGATCGGAACCAATTGGTACTTCGACCTCATGCCCGCTGTCTGGGTCCTGAGCGATGACGGTCCACGCTGAAGGCGTCACCTGACGGATACGGCGCGCCAACTCGAAACCACGAACAAAATGATCAGCCGGAAGAGGGCCGCCTTCCTGTGGATCATCGTCGTTGTAGGTGGCGTTGTACGCCTCGGACCATTCGCGCAGATCCTGGACCAGTTCATTGCTGAAGCCGAGCGCGCTTCCGTCCGTGTCTTCCATAACGCCCTGACCAGTGACCCACACAGGATCGCAAAAGAACTCGGCGGAGATTCGCAACCGCAGAGGCAATTCCGAACTCAGTTCAGCGTTCGCCAGTGATGTCATCTTTCTAGTTTCCAAACTTGCTTGTCGGATTAGCTCCGACGATGTACCCATTCTTCGAAACAGTGATCGCGATATCAACGATTCTGCCGTCCAATTCGACTCGGTACACCGGACGCCCCGTCCCGGAACCCTGGTGACCCACGACTTTATTCTCCTGGATTGCCTTCTTCACTAGAGCGGCAATTTCATGTTTGGCTATGCCCTTCTTGGCGAAGTCGTCTGCATGCTCAAGCACGTGCGCGAGACCAGCGCCGCCCCGATTGGCGGCTGTCGCTCTTCCCTCGTCGTACCACACGACTCTGTCCCCCGGCGCTTCCCAGATATCAAGTACCTTGGTGACGTCGATCTTGACTCCGGCCGCCAGGAGTTGGTCAGTGAGAGCCTGTTGCGCGCGGGTAAGACCTATCAGCGCCTCCGCACTACCCGCTTTGGTTAGCTGGTCGCCTCCGCGGCTGAGCTTCGCGGCGGCTGGGCCCGGGATGAACAGGCTTGCCGCTTCGTCGACAGTTCTGGCCGGATCGAGTGCGCTGGTGGCTTTGCGTGGGTCGGTGATGATGGGTGGTTTGACGCGCCCGGGCAATTTGGCGGCCTTCGCGAGCGGGCGAGCTGCTTTGGCGGCGACGGCCCCGGGCAGGAGTGCGCCGGCGATCTCCCCGCTGATCTCCCCGATCACGAACGGGTTCCCGGCCGCGACCTGGCCCAACGTTGTTGTGAGTTGGTTCCACAGGGCATTGCGGGCGTCATTGCGGTCGTAGATCAGGTCGAGGAGGCCGTCGTGGGTGTCTTTAACACTGAACTCCGCGGCCGCGCGGACGACCCCGCCCACCCCGGCGCCGACTCCAGCCCAGAATTGGCTGTCCCAGTTCCCGGAAGCCGCACGGGGCTGGACGACGTTCACGTCATACCACTGCCCGATCGCGTCCGCGGCCATGCCGACGAGATTGAAGTCGTTGCCGGTCGTGGCGATCGAGACGTGATTGATCGCGTTGTTGATCCCGCCCACCAGCAGCATTCCGCCCGCGGCGGTCAGGCTGAGGGAGAACCCGGCCGTGAATGGGGTCAGACCCAACCCGATCACGGTTACCACGGCGCCGGCGAGGATCTGCAAGCCGTCCCAAATCAGATCCGTCAACGCCTGCTCACGCCGCGCCGCCTCGACATCCTGGGCGTACTTGTCGAACATGTCCAGCCAGCCCTCGGTCGCCCGCTGCTGGTTGTCTTGGCAGTACTGACTCATCCCTTCCACCAGTTCGCCCAACGGCACCAGTTCCGCCTGGAAGCTGCCCGGCAGATAAGACCGGCCCCGACCGACGTCGACCGACCCGACCCGGTTGACGATTCCGCCCAGTCGGGAGATCAGCTCCTGAACCTGAGCGAACCCGGGATCAGAGCCCTCGTACGCCTCCCACGTCTCCAACTGCGTTTTCGCGATCAGGTGCATCCGCTGCAGGTCATCCACGGTCCGCTCCACCGCGCCAGCACCCGCAGACCCCAACGACACCAGGCGGGAGGCGTCCGCGGAGATCTGCCGCAACTGGGAACCGATACCCCGCAACTGGCGCATCCCGGCGTCCAACTGGAACACATGCGTCTCATGCTCATCCCGCACCAGATGGAAATTCCCATCCGCATCCACCTGCCGGTACCCCGCCCAATACACCCCCACCGCGGTCTGGAACGTCGACAGACCCAACAGGAGGCACTGCAGAACCGGAACATGCACCTCACGGATATAGGCGCGCATCCCATCGGCGCCCTCGCCGGTGATGTTCCCCGACTCCGCCAACGCATGCAGACCTTGGGTCAGCTTGTCCACCGCGTCCATCCGCTCGGCCAATCCCTGCTGCAACCCCGGTGCCGACCCCTGCCACGCATCAGCAGAGAACTCCACCACCCTCACCGTTTCGCGTCCTCACGGTCCTGGACCTCGATCTGCACGCCAAAACGGGCGAACTCCTCGGTGTCCTTCTTCGCCAGCTGGCCGTAATTCCCTATCAGCGCGGATAACTCCTGGAAGATCTCCGACACCGTGCTCGCACCGGGGACCCTCAACGGCTCCCCACGGGTCCACGCGTCCTTGATCTCGGCGACACCCGACGTCAACTCGGAAACCTTCCGCGACTCCTGGTGGAAGCCTTCCTTGATACCTCTCGTAGCCAACGACTACCTCCCTCTTCGTATGGCTCGATCAATTCAGCGCGATCAAGTAGGCCTCAGCCGACAGCAGCGGGTGCTCAAGCGGATTGATCGAGCCCGCCAAAGCACGCTGCTTGCTCTTGCAATCACCGATTGCGTCTCCGATTTCCGAACTGATCCGCGCATGACTAGACCGCGCCTCATCGAAGACGGTCTTGAACGCAACACGCCTCTGACCGGCCCAATGACCAGCGCCGGCGTCCTCGAGCCGTTGGACGTCGACCTCGCCGACCGCGTCACGTACCCGCTCCAGCCGGTGAACGACACCCTCCAACTCACGGATCTGCGCCAGAATCCGCTGCTCATGCATCGTCGTCGTCCATCAAGTCACGGACCGAAGCGAACGGGTCGTCCCCCGACACCGGCCGAGACTCGACTGCCATCGGCATAGAATCCGAAGCTGCAGAACCCTGCTCGCCTTGCTGGCGGAACCGCAAATATGCGTTGTTCAGGATTTCCAGCGCAAGCTCATTGTCGTCGTCTGCGTAGCCTTCGAACACTACTCGATGAATATCGCTCTGATTGAAATACGCGATGTTCGAGTCGATCATGCCCTCCGGGTAAAGGAACGCCCCGTAGTCGAAGAAGTCGTCTTCCACGATCGAAGCCCGAGAGACGATCAAGAGCTTCTTCACCGACCCCCTCAGAAGCACGACACTCCCCAGTGGGAGGAAGCCGTGCCTCTCCTCCTGTTCTGCTTCTTCTGCCTGCTTCAGCCGCTCCACTGTCATGTCCGTCTTCCTCTATTGCGTAGTTCTTTGAATGGGTCTTTCGGATCGCTGGCTAAGCGCTCGGGGAGCTCGCCCGAGGGCTTGGTGGCAGCTAGCACCTGTTCGCCTGACGTCGATGGATCCAGGACCAGCGCCGGTTCTGACATCGGCGGCCGCGGCGCTGTGGGCGTCCGGGCGTTCTCGAGTTGCTTCTGCGTGAACGGCGCATCCGCGGCGTCCTCGTACCCACGATGGACAACGTCGCCGATCTGCGTCTGCGTGAACACGATCTCTCGGACACCCGCGCCAGACCCGTGCGGATGCCGCATCCCCTTGTAGCCAGCCAGGTATCCGTTCGCCTGCTGTTGGAATCCCCGCGCGATGATGACGTAAACGCCCTCGTGGTCGGTGACCCGCACGGCCGTCCCGAGCGGAAGCAGCTGCGGAGACTCACTCATTTCGCTCCTCCCCTCAGCCGAGGAAGCTTGACCCTCTCGAACGCGCTCCCGCCGCGGAGCACGAAGAACGGCTCATCCACCCGCGGCTCGGGCTCGTCTGATCTCCCCACGGTCTTCACCAAGGCGCTGTCGTATGCTCGCGCGCCGACCAGGCCCGTGAACTTGAGATCCCTGATCAGCTTCGGCACCTCATCAAGCGACCTCGCCACGTAGTCATGGCGGCTGAAGACCATGAAGTCCAGCCCGGCTTTGGGCGCGTTTTTCACGGCAAGCGCGAATTCGTTCGCTTTGAGGCCCGTCTTGCTGATGAAGTCAGGCAGGTTCGCGATCACCAGCACCATGGGAGCGCCCTCGGCCTTCTGCTTGCTCAAGGCGACATAGGCGACGATGCCAGCGACGACTTCGCCAGCGTCGCCCTTCTCCGCGACGTAGCTGAAGTTCGCGGGAAGGGGGGTTGTATCGAGGGTCTCTGCGAAAGTCTCGTCGAAATCGACCACCATGAACTCCGATTTCAGGTTGGCACCTTGCGTGAAAATGAGCTCTTGGAACAAGGCCTCCTGTTCGTCGTCACGCGCGGCGAACATGAACAAGGGCTGCGACCGGGGAAGAAAACCGACTGCCTCCGTCGTCGCCATCGACAGCCCGAATGCTGTGCCCCGGAGTTCCTCCACACGGGCCACCGACTCGAACGCCCGGAACGCGTCGATACTGAGGTCCTGCGGCACCATGGGGATCCGTTTGGGGCGCTCGCCCGTCCACCCCGCGTCGAGCGCGGCGACTTGCTGCTCGAGCGCCGCGAGCGTCCCGGAGCTGTCGTCGCCGGAGGCGGGGAGGTAGAACTGGATCGCAGTCGGCCCTTCGACCAGGAGCTGACCCCGGCCTGGGATGTCGGCCTGCTGCAACCGCTCCCTCCCCATCAGCTGCGCCAAATCGCTCTCTTCGTTGACGTACAGGCAGAGCTTGGTCGAGATGTTGCTCAGCATGTTCATTCGCACGCCGCCGACGCGGCTGGCACTCATCACAAGGAAGACGCCCAGTGCGGAACCCTCTCGCAGCACCTGCAGAAGGAGCGAGTCGATCGCGTCCTTGCGACGGTCGTTCGTCGTCAGGTTGTCATAGCCGTCGAGCACGTTCAGAACGACGGGCAGGTGGCCGCCGGTCTTCGTCGCGAACTGTTCCAGGTTTGCGACACCGGCGTCCTTGAACAGCTGCTTGCGGGTGGCCAGGACGTCCGCGACGGCATCCATCATCTTGCTGAGCTTCTCGGCCTCCTCCAGTGTCACGATGTCCGCGACGTTCGGCAGGTCTCTCAGCGGCAGGAGGCCGTTGTTGCCGAAATCGATGAGATTGACGTGAAGCCGCTCGGGAGTGCAGACCGTGGCGAGGTTCAATACGAGCGTCTGCAGCACCGTCGACTTGCCGTAGCCCGGGCTGCCGAACACCACTGTGTGGCCGGCATTCAGCAGGTCGAAGTCGTACTGCTCCTGCGCTTGTCGGCTGGGCACGTCGAGCATGCCCAGCGGAGCGCTAACGCCAGTACTCGTGGCGGGATCAGGAGTCGACATTCGCGCGGGCAGGTTCGGCAGCCATGGTTTGTCCGGCGTCGTCAGTGCGTCGTCGCTGTGGAAGATGTGCGCGATGGTGTCGATGACCGCTTCCAGCTGCGAAGGGAGATCGCTCGTGTCTTTGCCCTGCTCGACTTCCTCGTCGGGGTCGTAGAAGAGCTCGTACTGGCCCAGCTCATTGATCTTGTAGATCCGCTCGTCGACCTTCTCGGTGACCTGGGCGTCCGGGTCGTAGGGCACACCGGCATAGCCGCTCTGAAAGAGCTCGTAGACCTCGTTCTGACCGACCTTCAGGTAGCCGCGACCGGGGTTCGTGATGTGCGCCGCGTCGGTGGTTTTCAGCAACTCGTTCGAGTCCTGTTCGCCTGCCATCTTCAGCGCGATCTTCGAGGTCGAGTTCGCCTCGATCTGGTCGTTCACCACGCCGCTCGGCTTCTGCGTCGCCAAGATCAGATGTACGCCGAGGCTTCGGCCGATACGCGCAACCGAAGTGAGCTCGTCGAGGAACTCGGGCACGTTGGCCTTCAGCTCGGCGAACTCGTCCGACACGAGCACCAGGTGCGGAAGCGGCTTCGTCGGGTACTTCACGTCGGGCTTCGGGTCGTGCCGCTGCTTGTACAGGGTCATGTACGCGTTGATGCTGTTGACGCCGTAGACCGCGAACTCCCGCTGACGCTTGTTGAGCTCTGCCTTGATGCTCGCCAACGCTCGGGCGGTGCCGGCACCGTCGAGGTTCGTGATTGCGCCCATGAAATGAGGCAGCCGGTCGAGCGTGTTGGCGATGCCACCGCCCTTCCAGTCGATGATGAGCATGCCGACGTCTTCGGGCGAGAAGTTGATCGCGAGCCCGATGAGGTACGTCGTCAGGAACTCCGACTTGCCGGAACCCGTCGTGCCGCCCACCAGCGCGTGCGGCCCGTGGGCGCGCTCGTGCAGGTCCCAGAACACGTGATCGGACTTGCCGCGCCACCCGATCAGCGACGCGATGGACTTGTTCGGCTCGGCGTGCGCCCAGCGCTCAGCGATCCGGAGTTCATCGACGGACTTCACCTCGTACTGTTCCAGCAGGCTCAGCGCCTCCGGTACCGCGTTCTTCTCGACCTCCAGATGATTCAGGTTCGAGAGCTTGCGGAGGGAGTGCTCCAGATCTTGCGGCAAAGAGTACGGCGTGAACGGCGTCGCCACGTACACGTCGTCATTCGTGACGAGTTCGCCTTTCACCTGGTGCGGCGCCTGGATGAGCGCCGTCACCGTCTCGGGCAGCAGCTTCGCGTCTTCGGTGCACCAAATCACCGTCACACCCAGGTCGCTCATGTCTTCAGCGAGCAACTCGTTGATGCCGTGACCGGCCAAGTAGCGGTCCTCGGAGATGATGAACACGTAGTGCGGCGCGAACTGCAACTTCTGCGCACCGGCATCCTTCAGAGCCTGCTTGCGCTTCTGGAGCAGCCGATAGAAGCCGTTCAGCACCACGTCACGCAGCTTGTCGCTGTGGACCAGACCGCGCATGTTCAACTCGTGCAGCTTGAAATGCGGCAGCAGACGCCACGCGCTCCACGTCGCCGAATACGACTCACGTGAAAGCAGGCTGATGAAGTTCACATCACGGTACGAGTGGAAGAACGCCACCTGGAACAGCAACGTCTGGAGGCACTGCGAAACGACGCCGGGAGGGCCGACTAGGCCGAGGGTCTGCCCCGCCAGTCCGATGGGAGTCGGCGCATCACGCTGAGTGCGGAATCGAGCCGCCAGGTCTGAAACCTGCTGCGCCTCGACGCTCGAATCCTTCTCTGCCACCCCGGAGGACACCTTGACCGCCGAGGGACGATCTGACGATCCCAGCGAGATGTGCAGGAAGTCCTTGTTGAAACGCTGACGCTCGTAGATCCTGGGGTCATACCGCTCGACCATCGCCGCGAGTTCATTCGGGCTCGGCTGCTGATACCGCAGCACCGTGCGCTCGTGCTCGTGCGCTCTGGCGACTCCGGCCACGGTTCGTACGAGGTAGTTGGTGTAATCCTCCTCGGCTTTGATGGCAGCGGTCTTCGCTCCCCTCATCTCCGTGATGTATTGCGACACGGTGAAAGACGCCGTCAGTAGGGTGGCGAGCCCCATACCGAGCATCATCGCCGGGTTGCTGCCGATGACCATCGTCGTCACGCCGGAGGCCGCGATCATGAAGAACGGCGGCACGATCATCCGCATGAGCCGGTTCTTCGGCTTCGCGCCGGGCTTGTCGGGACCCTGGAGCGTGAACTCGGCCTCCTCGACCTCCAGGTTCAGCTTCGGAGACCTCCGGTAATCGGGAAAGTCCGCCGGGAACTCACGCTCCGGCAGTTGGACCAGCACCTTCGCGTGATCGAACTCGACGTCGGAACCGAACGTGGTGATCTTGAGCTGCCTCGGCCGCTTCTCGAGGATGTAGCCAGCGGTCAGCACGACCGTTCCGACCGCGAGATCACAGATCTGGCGCCCGGTGACCGCGACGTCATCGACGTACACCATCCGGCCTCGTGCTTCGACGACGAGCGAGTCCTCCCGCACGATCAGCAGTGGCGAGCCCGCGGCACGGATGCCGGCGTCGGGCACATCGCCGATCACGAGGCCACTGCTCGCCTCCGTCACGAAACACTCGGTGCGAGCGTCCGCTGCGGACACAACCACGCACTCGAGAGCGCCGACGACACTTCGCCCGACGCCGATCAACTCTCCGTCGACATACAGCGCATCGTTGATCACGCTGAACTTATGGCCGTCATGGTCGACGAAGGGGTGCTCTTCGGTGAGGGACAGTCTGATGGCTCTGTGTCCATCGACGACGTACACGAGGAACAGCAGCCGACTCGAATGGAGCCGGGAGTCGAGACCCACACGATGAACACTCGGACGCTGTTCCGTCTCGAACACGGTCATTTCGCGGCCGCCATGTCGCTCGTGCCCTCGAGCTCGGCAGTCAGATCATCGATGGCTTTTGCGTACTCGTCCAGGAGTTTCTGCTTCTCACCGCCGGCCATCTGGGAGTTCAGCTTCGTGGACTGATACAGGTCGGTGTAGGCGAGCAACGTGAGTTGGTCGTCACCAAGGTTCTGCGCGTAGTCGAGGGCCTGCTCGAACTCGCCGCGACCGATCGCGACCCAGTAGTTCAGGGTCACATCGTCGGACTTCTGGGAAATGTTGTTGAGAATCGCCTGCTTCTGCGCGCCCGTGAGATCGTCGAGGTTGATGCTCGACACCGCGAGCACGTACTTCGCGGACGCAGGCAAGGACGTGGCGGGATAGCCTTCCAGCTCCGTCATCGTGCCGCCGTAGTCGTTCGCGAGGAAGCGCGACTGCGCGGCGACCACCGCATCCTGCAACCGGCTGTGACTCGCCGTCTGCCAGGCGAACACGCCGGCCACAACCGCGCCGGTGACGCCGAGCACGCCGAGCACCCGGTAGCCGGAATACCGGCGCTTCGGAACGCTGACCTTGCGCGCTGCGACTTCTGCCTGCTCAGCTTTCACCTGCGCATCGATGTACGCGAACAGCTCGTCTGCCGTCGCCGTCTTCCGCACCGCGATCGAGAACCTGTCCTGGAGTGCCGGTGCGCCATCGAGGATCTGCTCGAAGGCGATCTTCGGGCGAAAGATGTGCAGCACCATCGCCTGGAGCGACCTGAAGAAGTGGGTTTCATCGAACGTCATCGGAGCGAGCATGCCCTGGAGGCCGCAATGCACGACCCGAAGCAGCCCGCCGTTGAGATAGACGTTGCCGGGATGGATCACCGGCACACGGAAGCCGTCGCGGTAGCCGGCACACGCCACGAGCTTCTGGGCCAGCGACAGTCGATCGAGCCGAGTCTTGGCCTGGTCGACAGCGTTCCGGAAACTCGTTTCGCCCTCGGCGAGACGATACGTGATTCGCAGCCCGGTATCGGTTTCGTGCGCGTCGACGTATCGAGAGATCACGTCGAGACACGAACCGTCGAAGCCGTTCTTGTCGACGCTCGCGCGAAGGCTGCCTGGTTTCGTTTCGAGCTCGAGAACCGTTCCATCCAAGTCAATATGCATTGCTGCCTTACGTCACAATCTGTAGGCGATCGCCGTTGCCGATCCCGAAAGAGGAAATGAAGTCGTACCCGCTCACTGCAAGGGCTTTGTCCTCGAGCACGAACGAGAAGTCATCGGGCAGCACCATCCCTTTCGCGGCGAACGCCTCTCGGATCAACTGCCTCAGACGGTGGAACCTGATCGCCCCCGGTACGAGGAGATCGATCTGCCGCTGCGTGTACACAAGCGTGATCTCGATCACGATGCTGCCCGTCTCCTTCTGGCCCAGAACCGTCCGAGCCCTATGCCAGCGATGAGCATCAGCGGCACCGCGAGGACCGCTACGACGCCCAACAAGGCGGAGGACTCCTCGCCCTCACGCTGCTTCGAAGCGATCCCGCTGGAGGAATAGTTCTCGAACAGAGCCGCTCGCACCGACTGGTACTGGTCTCCCGATGGCTTGGGCGCGGCGAAGTCCAGCTCCCGGACGCCGGTCAGCCGCTCGGCCGACGCTTCTCGCCGCTCGTCGATCCGGACATAGAGACGCTCCGAGAACAGACTGCCGCGTATCGGAAAGTCTCCAGCAGAGCCCGCCCCGACGGAGTCGTTGACGAGGACGGTGGCGTTGAGGCGCAGCTTGCCCGCATCGTCAGAGTCGTCGGCCACGGCCGCGATCGCAGGTGCACCCGCCGCCATGACGACGGCGAGCGCACCTGCAGCCGCCCCGTGGCCGAGGACGCGTCGCTTTGAACGCCTCGGCCCGGGTGCCTTGCCCGTCCTCTGATCAGAAGCCGAAGCTCTGCGCATCCTGCGCGTCGCGCTCGGCGATGGTGTCGGCGTACTTGTCGAGCTGCTGGTTGATGTTCACCAGCAGCTCTTCGAACTTCTTCACGCTCTCGTGCAACTGGTTGTACTGCTCGAGGTAAGCCTGGAACGCCTGCCCCTTCCACTGCTCTGCAATGGTCGAGTTCATCTGGTTCACCTTCTGGATTGCCTGCTCGATCTCTTCCTTCGAGCGGGTGTAGACCTGAGCCTGCTGCTTCAGTTCTTCCGGTGTAACGCTGATCTGACCCATGTAAAGTCCCCTATTCGAAACGTAATGCACTACCGCGGATACGGAGTATTTCTCCATGACCGTATCGGCGGCATTCGCCAGGTGTCAAATTTCAGATCTGAGATGATTCAGGGCTATGCGAGAGGGATGCGGGCAACGACCCGACGGCGAGAACCCTGGGTGCGCTCGACGAGCGCGAGCTCGGTGAGGGAGGTGTGCTCACCGGGGGCGAGTGCTTCCGCGCGCTGGTCGGAGGCATGCGGACGATAGCCGTTCCGGATGTGCCGGTGGTCGGCGATGACCGCGCCGGCGGCCTCCAGAGCGTTCACGGAGGCGCGGTGCAGCGTGAGAAGGTCCGGAGACGGGCGCACCAGCGTGACCGGCACCGTCCGCCGGTGACCGAACGACGCGCGCGCCCCCGCGACGACCGGAAGGCGCGGTCCACGCGGCAACAGCGCAGCGATCGCCTCCGCGTCGAGCTCGGAGCGGAACGGCGGAACGATCGTAATGTGCAGGGGCCATTCCCCCGCCCCGAACTGGTCCGGGACGACGACGTCGCCGCCGCGCTCCGGCAGGAACGCGACGACGACGTACGAATGGTCGGTCGTGACCGCTACTTCTTACCCTGGGCGGCGACCGCGGCGGCGCCGGCGGCAGCGGCCTCCGGGTCGAGGTATACAGCGGGCTCGATCGGCGCGAACGTCTCGTCGAGCTTGTAGACCAGCGGGATGCCGGTGGGGATGTTGAGCTCGGCGATCTCGTCGTCCGAGATGCCGTCGAGGTGCTTCACCAGGGCGCGAAGCGAGTTTCCGTGCGCCGTGACGAGCACGGTCTTGCCCTCGGCGAGGCTGGTCGTGATGTCGGACTCCCAGTAGGGCAGCATGCGCGCGATGACGTCCTTGAGGCACTCGGTGCGCGGGAGGTCGTCGCCGAGATCGGCGTAACGCGGGTCGTGGGCCTGTGACCACTGGCTGTCGTCGGGCAAAGGCGGCGGGGGCACGTCGAACGACCGGCGCCAGAGCTGGAACTGCTCGGGCCCGTACTTCTCGAGGGTCTCGGCCTTGTCGAGGCCCTGGAGGGCACCGTAGTGGCGCTCGTTGAGGCGCCACGACCGCTCGACGGGGATCCAGAGACGGTCGGCCACGTCGAGCGCGTAATTCGCAGTCTGGATGGCGCGCGTGAGGACCGACGTGTAGAGGATGTCGGGCTCGAGGCCCGACTCGGCCAGCAGCTCGCCGGCGCGCTTGGCCTCGGCGACGCCCTGCTCGCTGAGCCGGACGTCGACCCAGCCGGTGAACAGGTTCTGCTGGTTCCACTCGCTGTTGCCGTGGCGGAGAAGGATCAGAGTATAGGGAGCGGCCATGCGATTAATCTTGTCATATGCCGTCCACGTCCTCCCGCGCCGTCGGCGCGGTCACTCGCGGCACGACCAATACGAACCGGCTGCGGCGCGTGGACCGCTGGATCGCCTCCCTGCCCGTGCTGCGTCGGACGGGCGACCCCCTGGTCGTCGACCTCGGCTACGGCGCGAGCGGAGTGACGGCGTTCGAACTCCAGCACCGGCTGGCGCGCGTCCGCCACGACGTGGAGGTGCTCGGGCTCGAGATCGATCCGGGGCGGGTGCGGACCGCGCTGGTCCAGCTCGAGTCTGTGCGCGCGGGCAGCACCGGATTCGATCCGCGGGCGCGAGTGGGTTTCCGCGTCGGCGGATTCGAGGTGCCATTGCCCGAGGGGCGGCACGCCGCCGTCATCCGGGCCTTCAACGTGCTCCGGCAGTACGACGAGTCGGAGGTCGACGCCGCCTGGAGCCGGATGCTCGGCCGCCTGCAGCTGGGCGGTGCGCTCATCGAGGGCACGTGCGACGAGATAGGCCGGGTCTCCAGCTGGGTCACCCTCGACGCGACCGGACCGCAGACGCTGTCGATCTCGCTGCGCCTCCGCGGGCTGGACGCGCCGAGCGTCGTGGCCGAGCGGCTGCCCAAGGCGCTCATCCACCGCAATGTGCCGGGGGAACGCGTGCACGTGTACCTCCAGGACCTCGACCGCCTCTGGCGCGTCCACGCACCGCTCGCCGCCTACGGCCCCAAGCAGCGCTGGATCGCGCTGGCCCAGGGTATGCGGGACGCCGGCTGGCCCATCGTGGGAGACCGCTCCCGCTGGCGACTGGGCGAGCTCACCGTTGCGTGGGATGCCGTCGCACCGGTGTAGCCGGCGAAGGCGTCAGGCGCGCGGGTTGCGGGTGACGGCACCCAGCCGCGGCAGGTGGGGCACGTGGGCCTCCGCTCCCGCCTCGGGAGGCACCACGACCTCCTGCGCCGCCGCGACGAGGCTGCCGTCGGCCTCGACCGTCAGCGTGGCCGTGGCGTCGGTGCCACGTTTGACGACCGCGAGCGCGATCGGCCCGAGCTCGTAGTGCAGCGCCGATGAGGTGACCGTTCCGACGACCCGGCCGTCGAGCGTGACCTCGGCACCGGCCACGGGATGCACGCCCTCCGACCCGTCGAGGTGGAGCATCACGAGGCGCCGCGGCGGGTGGCCGAGGTTGTGAACCTTCGCGACCGTCTCCTGCCCGCGGTAGCAGCCCTTGGTCAGGTGCACCGCGGTGCGGAGCCAGTCGAGCTCGTGCGGGATGGTGCGCTCGTCCACCTCGGTGGCGAACCGGGGCCGCCAGGCGGCGATCCGGAGGGCGTCGGCAGCGAGCGTGCCGGCGACGGCGAGCTCGCCCGACTCGACCCGCGACACGATGGAGGCCAGAGCCTCCCGGGGCACGAGGCGCTCGCTCCAGCTCCAGCCGGCGCCGGGATGCTCGCCGGTGGCGTACTGGTGGCCTCCCGGCGCCACCGCGTGCCAGGGGTCGTGCCACACCAGCGGCACGCCGTGGGGCGCGGCGAGCGGCAGCGGCGGTTCGCCGAGCGTGCCGATCGTCGCGAGGGACTCGGTGTGGTCGGCGAGCTCGACGCGGAGCATGAACCGCATCGAGTCGAGCCAGGAGAGGAGGCCCGCGGCCTCGGGGCGGTCGACGAGGAGCCACAGCGCCGTGCCGTCTTCGATCAGCCGGACGGCGTGCTCCACGCGACCGGTGACGTCGAGCAGCAGCGTCTCGGACGACTCCCCGGGCTGGAGGCCGAGCAGCGACTGGCTGGTCAGCGAGTTGAGCCAGCTCAACCGATCCGGACCGGTGATCGAGAGGACCGCGCGATCCGACAGGTCGACGATCGCTCCGCCGTCGACGAGGGCGCGCTGCTCCGCGAGAGGGCTGCCGTAGTGGGACGGCACTCCGCTCTGCGCTGTGTCGACGGCGCCGGGGAGGGCGAGGAAGGGCGAGACGGACACGTCAGTCGACCTTGGCGAGCCGGGCCGACGCGTGCGTGCGGAGGTCTTGGCCCAGCGCCGCGATGTCCCAGGCCCAGAGCAGGTGCCCCTCGACGAGTCCGTAGAGGCGCGTCGCCGCGCTGTACTCCTTGGCGCCGGCGGTGCGTACGACGGCGTCGGTCGCCAGGTCGATGCGCGGGCCGTTCACCTGGCCGATGTAGAGCTCGCTCACGCCGTCGGGATGGATGATCGCGACGTCGATGTCGAAGCCGCCGCTGGAGGAGCGGAGCGTCTCGACGGCCTGCGGCGTGCCGAAGGGCCGTGCGCCCTGGCCGGGCAGCATCGCCGGACCGGGGTCGCCCTCCACCAGAGTGCGGCTGAGCCGCCAATAGCCGGTCTCGGCCGCGAGCGGGGTGCGGTTCTCGTCGAGCACCCACGACGTGGACGAGTAGTTGAGGTACGCCTCGCCGTCTTGGCTGAAGCTGATGCGCTGGCCGAACTCCAGCTGGGTGTGCTCCTCCTCGCCGACGGCGTAGTCGACGACACCGGTGCCCTCCCAGACCCCGATCAGCCAGGAGAGCGGAACGAGTTCGGCCGGAAGGTCGGTGGGGAGCTCGATCATGCCTAGCGCTGGCCGCGGAAGAGGTTGTAGACGACCACGCCGGAGACACCGAGGATGGCGAGGGTGGCCAGACCCAGCAGGCCGATGAAGAAGAGTTCGAGAGCGACGAGCATACGGCCAGTCTAGTCAGTGCCCGAGCGTGATGAGGCCGAGGATGCCGCCGATGACGCCGAGGATGACGAAGCTTCCGGTGAGGGTGGTCGCGAGCCGGTTGACGAACCCGTCCTTCTGCTGCGTCGCGAGCTGGACTCCGAACGAGGCGATCACGCACACGCCGAGGGCGAGCGAGATCCACGACGCGTACTGGAGGGGGTGCGACAGCAGCGCGATCAGGACGCCGAGCACGAGCGCGAGCGCCCAGACCGCGCCGACGCTCCAGGCGACGGCGGCGCGCGGCAGCGGCTCAGGAGGTGGTCCTGCGGCTGCGGCCGGGCCCAGCGGCCCCGGGTCCTGCGGCCCCGGTTCCTGCGGTGTGTCGCTCATCCCACCATTGTGCCCTGAGGTCGCGAGGCGCGCCTCCCCTCCCCCGCGGGATGCCTCGCGGCTGCGTGCGATCCTCTGCGGTCCGGCGGTGCAAGCGTTTCCGGTAGCATTACGGCACGAAGAGGGCGAGGAGGAACTGGGTGGCGCAGTTGTTGATCCTCACGTCTGCGCCAGAAGCAGAGGTGCTTCCCGCCCTCGGCCTCCTCAGCCACCGCACCCGTCAGATCCCCGCAGAACCGGCATCGCTGGTCAACGCTCCCGCGTGCGACCTGATCTTCGTCGACGCCCGGCGCGATCTCGCCAGCGCCAAGTCGCTGTGCAAGATCCTCACGACGACCGGCATCACGGTCCCGCTGCTGCTGGTGCTCACCGAGGGCGGCCTCACGGCCGTGAGCGCGGATTGGGGCGTGAACGACGTTGTCCTCGACAGCGCCGGCCCGGCGGAGGTCGACGCGCGTATCCGGCTGGCGATCGGGCGGCAGGGCCAGGACCACTCGCAGTCGAAGATCCAGGCGTCGGGCGTCACGATCGACGAGGCCAGCTATTCGGCGAAGGCGCACGGACGCCAGCTCGACCTCACCTTCAAGGAGTTCGAGCTGCTTCGGTTCTTCGCGACCCACCCGTCGCGGGTGTTCACGCGCGAGCAGCTGCTGAGCGAGGTGTGGGGCTACGACTACTTCGGCGGCACGCGCACGGTCGACGTCCACGTACGCCGGCTGCGCGCGAAGCTCGGCGACCTGGAGTCGCTCATCGGGACCGTGCGCAACGTCGGCTACCGCTTCAACGTCTATGAGGACGAGAACGACCGCCTGCCGTCCTCCGTGCACCCCTGATCGTTCTGCACAACCCGCCGTGACGGGCGTTTGTCCACAGTTAACCGAGACTCGTGCCGCTCGCCGCGCGACCGGTGCCATGATGGTGGGCATGGACGGCGAGCGCACCACACTGGAGAACGGCCTACTCGACAACGGGCTGAGCGGCAGCCTGGGCAGCGACTTCGACGACGACTTCGCCCCGTTCATCTACGAGCCCGACCCGACGCTCCCCGACGACCGTTACCTCGACCGCGAGGTCAGCTGGCTGGCGTTCAACCAGCGTGTGCTCGAGCTGGCGGAGGACCCGCTGCTGCCCGTCCTGGAACGCGCCAACTTCCTCGCGATCTTCGCCAGCAATCTCGATGAGTTCTTCATGGTCCGCGTCGCGGGACTCAAGCGCCGCATCGCCACCGGTCTCGCGGTGCCTACGAATGTCGGCCGCGCCCCGCAGGACGTGCTGGCCGACATCTCCGACAAGGCGCACGAGCTCCAGGTCCGGCATGCCAAGGCCTACCGCGAGCTTGTGCTGCCCGCGCTCGAGGACGCCGGCATCACCGTCTCGTCGTGGGACGAACTCGACGAGGCCGACAGGGCGCAGATGCGTGAGGTCTTCTCGCAGCAGATCTTCCCGGTGCTGATGCCGCTCGCCGTCGACCCGGCGCACCCGTTCCCATACATCTCCGGGCTGTCGCTCAACCTCTCGGTGCGTGTACGCAACTCGCGCTCGGGCAAGGAACAGTTCGCCCGCCTCAAGGTGCCGCAGATGCTGCCGCGGTTCGTGCGCATCGACGCACGCGAGGGTCTCGGGCAGGTGCGGTTCCTGCGGCTGGAGGACCTCATCGCCAACCACCTGGGCGACCTCTTCCCCGGCATGGAGATCCTCGACCACCACGTCTTCCGCGTCACGCGCAATGAAGACGTCGAGATCGACGAGGACGAGACCGAGAACCTCATCCAGGCTCTGGAGCGCGAGCTCCTACGGCGCCGTTTCGGTCCGCCGATCCGGCTCGAGGTCACCGACGACATGGACGACGTGACTCTGGGTCTGCTGGTGCGCGAGCTCGACGTGACCGAGCAGGAGGTCTACCGCCTTCCTGCGCCGCTCGACCTCGGAGGCCTGTTCGACCTCGCGCGGATCGATCGGCCCGACCTCCACTACCCCAATCACGTGCCCACCACGGCGCCGCAGCTCATGCCGAGCGAGCCGAATGCGAAGCCCGACGTCTTCGCCGCGGTCGCGCGCCAGGACATCCTGCTGCACCACCCGTACGAGTCGTTCGCGACGAGCGTGCAGGCCTTCCTCGAGCAGGCGGCGGCCGACCCTCACGTGCTCGCCATCAAGCAGACGCTCTACCGCACATCCGGCGACAGCCCCATCGTGGAGGCGCTGATCGACGCGGCGGAGGCCGGCAAGCAGGTCCTGGCCCTGGTCGAGATCAAGGCACGGTTCGACGAGCAGAACAACATCTCGTGGGCGCGCAAGCTCGAGAAGGCCGGCGTCCATGTCGTGTACGGGCTGGTCGGGCTCAAGACGCACTGCAAGCTCGCGCTGGTCATCCGCGAAGAGAAGGGCGTGCTCAAGCACTACAGCCACATCGGCACGGGCAACTACAACCCGAAGACCTCGCGGATCTACGAAGACCTCGGCCTGCTGACCGCGGACGACCAGGTCGGAAAAGACCTCACCCGCCTCTTCAACGAGCTGTCCGGGTATGCGATCGAGAAGAAATTCAAGCGCCTCCTCGTCGCGCCGCTGCACCTGCGCAAGGGTCTCCTGAAGCGCATCGACACCGAGGCGGCCAACGCGGCGGCCGGGCGCCCCTCCGGCATCCGGATCAAGCTCAACTCCATCGTCGATGAGGCGATCATCGACGCGCTGTACCGTGCGAGCCAGGCCGGTGTGCCCGTCGAGCTGTGGGTACGCGGCATCTGCGGTCTCGTGCCGGGGCGCGAGGGGTTGTCCGAGAACATCCGGGTCCGCTCCGTGCTGGGCCGTTATCTGGAGCACTCCCGCGTCTTCTCGTTCGTGAACGACGGCGACCCGCATGTCTACATCGGCAGCGCCGACATGATGCACCGCAACCTCGACCGCCGGGTGGAGGCGTTGGTGCGGCTGGCAGACCCCGACCACCTCGCCGAGCTCGGTCGCCTGTTCGACCTGGCGTTCGACGAGCGCACCGCCGCGTGGACGCTCGCCGAGGACGGCGTGTGGACCCGGCACCACCTCGACGAGAACGGCGCACCCCTCACCGACCTCCAGACCAAATTGCAGCAGCAGGCCAGCCACCGTCCCCGCAGCACCCGTACGGGAACGAGGCGGTGAGCCTCGCCATCTACGCCGCGGGCGCCCTGTGCTGGCGCATCGTGGACGACAAGCTCGTCATGCTCGTGGTGCACCGCACCAAGTACGGCGATGTCACGATCCCCAAGGGCAAGGTCGACCCGGGCGAGACGCTCCCGCAGACGGCCGTGCGCGAGATCCAGGAGGAGACCGGCCTGGCCGTCACGCTGGGCGTCCCGCTGGGCATCTCGACGTACCCGCTGGCCTCCGGCCGCGAGAAGATCGTGCACTTCTGGGCCGCGGAGGTCACCGATCAGGCGATCGCGCAGTCGACGTTCGTGCCCAATTCCGAGATCGCGGCGATCGAATGGGTCACCCTCAAGAAGGCGCGCGGCTACCTCACGTACGATCGCGACGTCGAGATCCTCGACGCCTTCGAAGCACTCGTGAAGCAAGGCATCACCTCCACCTTCGCCCTCATCGCCCTTCGTCACGGCAAGGCGGTGCCGCGTGGCGGCTGGGACGGCCCCGACGCGGCGCGCCCGCTCACCGACCGCGGCGTCAAGCAGGCGGCCGGCGACGTGCCGACCCTGCGCGCTTGGCGGCCGCGACGCATCATCACCAGTGACGCGGTGCGCTGCATCGCCACGGTCGCCCCGCTGGCCGCCGCGACCGGCGTCAAACCGCGTCGTGAAGCCGGAATCAGCCAGGACGCCTACGAGGAGGGCAGGGGTGATATCCGCAGGGTCGTCGGCAAGCGCGTCCGCTCCCGCAAGACCGCCGTGCTCTGCAGCCACGGGCCGGTGCTACCTGAGATCCTCCGGGAGATCGCCCTCGCCACCGGCACCATGCCCGGCGGATACCTCAACGATGCAGCCGACCTCGACACCGGGGGATTCTCGATCGTCCACCTCTCGGCGACCAACCCGGCGTCGGGCATCGTCTCGATCGAGACCTACGCGCCGGCGGTGGCCTGACACCAGACATCAGGGCGAAAAAATTTCAATTTGAGATTGTCGCGTGAAGAACGCTACATTCGGGAGGCCGCGTCAATCGACGCGGCCAATCCGTTGTAAGGGAATCATGATCTCAATCACGCGCACCCGACTGGCCGCCTCGGCCGTCGCCGCCGCCGTCATCGTCTCCGGGGGCCTTCTCGCAGCAGCTCCCGCCAGTGCCGCCACAGGCACCCTGACGCTCGCGAACTCCACTTTCACCGCGGGTGACTGGGGCACCGGTCTCGACGTCTCGGGCACCGGCTTCACGGCCGACGCGGTCGTGACCATCACCGTCACCAACACCGAGGACTCGAGCGTTCTCGACACCCACGACGTCACCGCCGATGCCACCGGCGCCTTCGCCGACGAGGTCTTCACTCCCGCGGCCGACCTGGTGCTGCCTGCCGACGGCGCCGACATCGCCGTCAGCGCCACCTCCGACGCGGGCGACGCCTCGAACACCATCGCGCTCGACGTCCGCGCCCCGAAGGGCATCGAGGCCAACACGACAACGGTTTCCACCGACGACCTGACCGACCCGAACGTGGGCGTCCAGATCGTCGCGTCGGGCTACACGCCGGGCGAGACCGTGACGGTGTCCGCCGTCTACAACGGCACCGAGATGTCCGACATCACCTTCATCGCCGATCGGAGCGGCACGGTCTTCGCGCAGCTCTACCTCGACGGCAGCGCCCAAGCCGGACAGATCGAGTTCACCTTCACGGGCGTGACCTCGGGTGTGGTCAACTCCATCACCATCACCGTCACCGGTGACGTCATCGACGGCCCCGCGCCCACGCCGGCCCCGGCTGGCCCGAGCCAGACCGGTCCGGCCGGCACGGGCGAGAACCTGCCCGTGGTGAGCGGCTGACGCCAGAGACGGGGTGGATGCGATGCATCCACCCCGCCGTCGTCGCAGCCCATCATGAAGCAGCCATCACTCCCCACGTCGCGCCGCGCCACCTCGCGCCGGATCATGTCGCGCGTCGCCACAGCACGTGCCGGCGCCCTCGGCATCGCAGTCGTCTGTGCACTCACCGCCTGCACACCGAACGCTTCCGAAGCCCCACGCACGCCGACACCCGTCTCGACGGCGTCAGCGGAGGCAGGGCCTCCGCTCCCCGCCGAACTCACTCCGTCCGCGATCGCCGCGCTTCCCGCCGCCGACTATAAGGCGGTCATCCCCGGACTCCTGCCGGAGCCGGATGAGCCGCGGTTCACTACGGCCAAGACGGTCGCATTCGACACCCCCGTCTACGGTGGCGACTTCACCACGCCGATCGCTCGGGTGCTCGCGACGGACTTCCTCGGCAAGCCGACGGTCGTCGTTCCGGTCGCCACGAAGGGTGACTGGTCGATGGTCCTCACAGCGAGCCGCAGCGTACTTCCCTCGCAGGTCGCCGACGGCACGACCGCGCCCGCCCAGACGGCGGCGTGGATGCCCTCCGCCGCACTGAAACCGCTCGGCGCCCTCACTCACCGCATCGTCGTTTCGGCCTCCGCCCAGACCCTCACGATCACCGACGCGGACGGGAAGGGCGCCGTGAGCTTCGCCGTCGGAGTGGGCACCGCGGACACACCCACGCCCACCGGCACCACCGGATACCTCCAGGCACGGTACCTCGATCCGAAACAGGGCCAGACGACCCATCGCATCCAGTTGACCTCACTGCACGCCACCGGGTCCGACGAGCCGTTCGGCGGGTCGGACGGCGGACTCATCGGAGTGCATTACCAGGACGTCGCCTCCGGCGCGGTGTCGCACGGGTGCATCCGCTTGGGCCGTGAGGCTATCGAGGCAGTCGACCGACTTCCGCTGGGCACCCCGATCAGCATCGTGGAATGATCGGTGGGCCACTGGCTCGCCAGTGGCCCACCCCACCAGCTAGCCAACCCTTGTTTACCTTCCGTTTACCAGTGCGGGGGACTCTGGACAGACACCGGGAATAGCGTCTCACGCGGGTCGCACCGACCCCGTCCTGTTGTTACTGATCCCCGGAAGGGACAACTGTGAAACTGAAGCGTCTTGGCGTTCCCGTGGCACTCCTCGCCGCCGCCGCCATCTCCCTCACCGCTTGTGCGTCGAACGAGGGCAGCACCCCGGCGACCACCACGGCCAAGCCGTCGAACCTGTCCGGCACGCTCAACGGCATCGGCTCGTCGGCTCAGGGTGCCGCCCAGACCGTCTGGATCGCGGGCTTCCAGCAGGCCAACCCCAAGGTCACCGTCAACTACGACCCGCAGGGCTCCGGCGCAGGCCGCAAGAGCTTCATCTCGGGCGCTGCCGACTTCGCCGGCTCTGACGCCGCCCTCAACGACGCCGAGCTCGGCGGCACCTTCGCCGGCTGCGCGCCGAGCAGCAAGGGCATCGACCTCCCGGTCTACATCTCCCCGATCGCCATCGCGTACAACGTGGACGGCGTGAAGGACCTCAAACTCGACGCCGACACGATCGCCGGCATCTTCTCGGGCAAGATCACCGCCTGGGACGACGCCAAGATCAAGAGCCAGAACTCGGGCGCCACGCTCCCGTCGGCTCCGATCACGGTCGTTCACCGCTCCGACGACTCGGGCACCACGCAGAACTTCACCGACTACCTCGCTGCGAACGCTCCGTCGGTCTGGACGGCTCCGGCCTCGCAGACCTTCCCGTTCCAGGTCGGTGACGCCGCCAAGGGCACCTCGGGTGTCGCGGACGCCACGAAGAACGCGAAGAACTCGATCACCTACATCGACGAGTCGGGCTCCGCTGGTCTCTCGATCGCGCAGCTGAAGGTCGGAGACACCTACAACAAGATCAGCGCCGACGGCGCGGCCGCCGTGGTCGCCGCCTCGCCGATCGCCTCGGGTCGTGGGACGAACGACCTGGCCATCCAGATCAACCGCAAGGACAGCTCCAAGGGTGCCTGGCCGCTTGTCCTCGTCTCGTACGTCGTCGCCTGCCAGGAGTACAAGGACGCTGCCAAGGCGGGCCTCGTGAAGGGCTACGTCGACTACGTCATCAGCAGCGACGCTCAGAAGGCCGCTTCGGAGCAGGCCGGCTCGGCCCCGCTGTCGAACGACCTGTCCTCCAAGGTCAGCAAGGCCGTCGCCAGCATCAAGTAACACCCCGGCCGCTCGGCCTGGACCGCACCACGGTCCAGGCCGAGCGGCGCATCACCCTCACCCTCCGGGGAACCCGATGAGAGAAAGCAACGAATGACCGCCGGAACCGCAGGAGCCATCAGGCCGAAGGCGAAGATCCGCCTCGGCGACCGCGTCTTCTCCACCAGCACCGTCGTCGCAGGGTCGCTGATTCTCGCCACCCTCGCCGCCGTCGCGCTCTTCCTCATCATCCAGAGCATTCCGGCTCTGTTCGCCGGCGCGGGCCAGCTACCCAACAACGCGACCAACTTCTGGTCGTGGGTGTGGCCGCTCGTCTTCGGCACCATCTGGGCGGCCTTCATCGCGCTCCTCATCGCGACACCGCTGTCGATCGGGATCGCGCTCTTCATCTCGCACTACGCCCCGCGACGCGTGGCGCAGACCCTCGGCTACATCATCGACCTGCTCGCGGCGGTCCCGTCGGTCGTCTTCGGCCTGTGGGGCATCGCGACGCTCTCGTCGTTCGTCCAGCCCTTCTACGCCTGGCTCGGCCAGTACTTCGGCTGGATCCCCTTCTTCGCTCCGCCCGTCTCCGGCACCGGCCGCACCATTCTGACCGCCGCCATCGTGCTCGCTGTCATGGTCATCCCGATCATGACGGCCATCTGCCGCGAGATCTTCCTGCAGACCCCGCGCCTCCACGAGGAGGCCGCGCTCGCGCTCGGCGCGACCAAGTGGGAGATGGTCCGCATGGCGGTCCTCCCCTTCGCCCGCAGCGGCATCGTCTCGGCCATGATGCTCGGCCTCGGCCGCGCTCTCGGCGAGACGCTCGCGATCGCGATGGTGCTGTCGCCCGCACTGATCGTGAAGTTCGCGGTGCTGCAGGCGCAGAGCCCGAACACGATCGCCGCGAACATCGCGCTGCAGTTCCCGGAGGCCACGGGCGTCGGCGTCAACGCTCTCATCGCCTCCGGCCTGGTGCTGTTCGTGGTGACCCTCCTGATCAACATGCTCGCCCGTTACATCGTCAGCCGCCGCGCGGCCTTCTCTGGAGCGAACTGATGGCCGCCACCACAACGACCGCGACCGCGGCCCCGCGCCCGCTCGCCAACTCCTACACCGCAGGCAAGTTGCCCCGCTGGTCGCCTTGGGCGATGCTCGTGGCCTCCTGGATCATCCTCGGCGCCGTCTTCGCGATGCTCGCCGCCAGCGGAGCCACCAAGGGCTTCAATATCGTCGGCGCGATCTTCTTCGGAACCGTGCTCTTCGACGTCGCCATCTACTCGACCTCGCTCCTGGTCGAGGGCGGCCGCAAGGCGAAGGACCGCCTGGTCACCTCGCTCGTGGCGACGGCCTTCATCATCGCGCTGCTGCCGCTGATCTCGCTCGGCTGGACTGTCATCGCCCAGGGCCTCGCCCGCTTCGATGTCGCGTTCTTCTCGGAGTCGATGCGCAACGTCATCGGCGAGGGCGGCGGTGCGCTGCACGCCATCGTGGGCACCCTGATCATCACGGCGCTGACCGCGATCATCTCCGTGCCGATCGGCCTGCTCACCTCGATCTATCTGGTCGAGTACGGTCGCGGCACGCTCGCGCGTGCCATCACGTTCCTCGTGGACGTGATGACGGGCATCCCGTCGATCGTCGCCGGTCTGTTCGCGTACGCACTGTTCGCGCTGGTCTTCGGGCCGGCCATCCGCAACGGCTTCATGGGCGCCATCGCCCTTTCGGTGCTGATGATCCCGGTGGTGGTGCGCTCCAGCGAGGAGATCCTGCGGATCGTCCCCAACGAGCTGCGGGAGGCCTCCCTCGCCCTGGGCGTGCCCAAGTGGCTGACCGTGGTCAAGGTCGTGCTGCCGACGTCCCTCGCGGGCCTCGTCACCGGCGTCATGCTTGCGATCGCCCGCGTGATCGGCGAGACCGCGCCGCTGCTGATCGTCGCCGGGTTCACGACGAGCATGAACTACGACCCGTTCAACGACCGCATGATGACTCTCCCGGTGTTCGTGTACACGCAGTACACGCAGGCTGCAGGCCTCCACGCGCAGGCCTCCATCGACCGCGCCTGGACCGGCGCGCTGGCCCTGATCATCATCGTCATGCTGCTGAACCTCATCGGCCGCATCATCGCCAAGGCCTTCGCCCCCAAGTACGGCCGCTGATCGCGACCTCCACCGTCTCACCCGAAGAACGCAGACAAGGAAAAACGTGTCCAAGCGCATCGAAGTCAACGACCTGAACGTCTACTACGGCAAGTTCCGTGCCGTGGAGGGTGTGTCGCTCACCATCGAGCCCCGCACCGTGACGGCGTTCATCGGGCCGTCCGGCTGCGGCAAGTCCACCTTCCTCCGCACGCTGAACCGCATGCACGAGGTCATCCCCGGTGCCTACGTGGAGGGCGAGGTGCTGATCGACGGCAACAACCTCTACGGCGCCGGCGTCGATCCGGTGCTGGTGCGCCGTCAGGTCGGCATGGTCTTCCAGCGGCCGAACCCGTTCCCGACGATGAGCATCCGGGACAACGTTCTCGCCGGCGTCAAGCTCAACAACCGCCGCATGTCGAAGAGCGAGAGCGACGACCTGGTGGAGAAGTCGCTGCAGGGCGCCAACCTCTGGAACGAGGTGAAGGACCGCCTGAGCCTCCCCGGCTCGGGCCTGTCGGGCGGCCAGCAGCAGCGTCTGTGCATCGCCCGCGCGATCGCCGTCTCCCCCGATGTGCTCCTGATGGACGAGCCGTGCTCGGCCCTCGACCCGATCTCGACGCTCGCGATCGAGGACCTCATCGAGGAGCTCAAGAACGACTACACGATCGTGATCGTCACGCACAACATGCAGCAGGCGTCCCGCGTCTCCGACCGCACCGCATTCTTCAACATCGCGGGTACGGGCAAGCCCGGCAAGCTCATCGAGTACAACGACACCAACATGATCTTCTCGAACCCGACGGTCCAGGCCACCGAGGACTACGTCTCCGGCCGCTTCGGTTGATCGACCGCCCGGCATGACGAGAGGCCCCCGGGATGTCCCGTGGGCCTCTCGTCGTATCCGGAAACCTCCGGTCAGGAGGTGATCGCGAGGATCGGCGGCGTCGTCGGTTTCTGCGAGCCTCCGTCCGGCTCGACCGTCATGCCGACCGTGACTCCCGGCGTCATCTCGCCTTTGAGCACCCGCCAGGAGTGCACCGCGCCGGTCGAGTCCATGGTGCCGGCCGGCGTGGCGGTGCCATCGTGGATGTACCAGAGCTCGTAGGTCTTGTCGTCGGCGAGCTTCGGGAGGTCGGTCGCGATCACGGCGGACCGGCCCTGCTGAGCCGACCACACCAGGGTCGCGGTGCCGCCTCCGCTGACGGCGGAGGTCGCGCGCTGAACGTCCGGAGCCGCGTTGATCGCGGCGAGCGCCGTGGCCTGCTCGCGCTGGTAGGAGTCGGTTCCGGCCAGGCCGACACCGACGAACGCCCCGGCGACGAACAGGATGGCGGCAGCGGCCGCCGCGGCGAGGATCGCGCCGGGACGCTGGAACCAGCGGCGGTTGGCGCGGTGCTCGGCGGGCGTCTGAGCGGGAAGCCCGGCCGGCGGCGGCGCAGTGTATTCGGCAGGCGTCGGCGCAGGCTGCTCGGGACGGCCTGCGGCCTCCTGAGCGGTGTCTGCCGGCAGCTGCGGTGTCGAGCCGAGCTTCGCGAACAGCGCCGCCTTCAGCTCGGCGGGAGGCTGCACGGGCTCCGCGGCGGCCCCGAGTTGGGCTGCGACCTCCTCGAACTCGCGCGCCTCCCGCTCGCTCTGGGCGCCGAGGCGTGCACCGAGGCGTTCGGGGTCGACGATTCCACCGTCGTCGTCGGTCATCGTGTCACCCCCAGCTCATCTCGCAGCCGTATCATCGCATCCCGCAACCGGGTTTTGGCTGTGCCGAGGGGGATGCCGAGCTCGGCCGCGATCTCGCTCTGAGTCAGGCCTCCGTAGTACGCGAGGGCGATGGCCTGACGCTGCGCGCCGCTCAGTCTCGCCATCGCCACCTCCACTCTCTCGTGCTCCACCCGCACCTCGACCGTCTCGGCCACCACGTCGAAGTCCGTCGGCAGGTCGCGGATGCCGATGGCGGTGTCGCGGTCGTGGGCGGACTGGGACGCCCGGATGCGGTCGACCGCCCTCCGGTGGGCCATGGTGAGGATCCAGGTGAGTGCTCGACCCTTATTCGGATCGAACCGCGCTGCGGATTGCCAGGCCTCCAGGAAGACCTCCTGGGCGACCTCTTCGGACTGCGCCGCATCGATCAGGAGCCGGCGCACGAGACCGAGTACACGCGCGGCCGTCAGGTCGTAGAAGTCGGAGAACGCACGCTGGTCGCCGCGTGCCGTCGCGAGCAGGAGCGCGTCGAGATCGGGAGGCGAACCGTCGCCCGAGGTGTCGTCCACGTGCTGTTCTCCGCTTCCGGTGCTGCGTTGCTGGTCGGCCTCTGTCGAGAAACGACAGTAGACCTTCTTCGCGGAGACTCGTCCCTCCAGGTACGAAAGAGCCGGACCGCAGAACGCCTCTCGGCGCGAGGCCGCTCGAAGCGGCAAGTATTGGAGCCCGGGGTTACTGCGGTCCGGCTTCGTCCATAGTACAGGAGGCGCGGGATGCGTTCACGGCGTGGCGTTCGCCGCCCGAGAACGGGAACCGGGAATACCGGCTCAGTCGAGCGAGTCGGTGCGCCAGAGCCGGGCGCACGCCGTCAGCTCCTCCGCCGTACGGGTGAACCGGAGGGCCCGCGTGGTGAGCTCGCTCGCTCGCTCGGGGTCGATCGGGTCGCGGTCGTCGGCGACGGAAAGGCAGCCGGCGGCCGTCACCCGGCAGAACGCGGCGGCCCGATCGAGCGCGACGGCGAAGTCGCCCTCGAACACACCACGGAGGATGCGGTCGGCGAGCTCGGTGACCTCCCCCGGCCCGGCCGGCGTGGGAGCCCCGGCGACCACGGGATCGATCGACGCGATCACCTCGGTGCCGCGCTGGTAGAGCAGCGCGGTGCCGTCGGCGTCCTGCCGGATCAGCAACCGCAGCAGGTAGATGCGCCAGAGCGCGCCCGGCAGGCTCTTGGCGTTCGACCGAGACCACAGCTCGGCGATCGCGTCGATGCCGTGCTCGTCGGTGTAAGCGACGAGTCGATCCACGATGTCGGGGTCGGGATCCTCCCGCACGCGCGCGAGCAGCGCCTGCGCGGTCTCGTGGGCGACCTTGCTGATCTGCGCCGGGTCGTCCCCACCGAGGAACGCCTCGAAGATCCGCCCGGGGAACAGAGTCGGCTTGTGATAGCGGTCAGGCATCCCCCCATTCTGCCCCGGCACAGGGAGGTTCGGAATCCACGCTAGATTAGAAGGCGAGGGCCTCTAGCTCAGTCGGTAGAGCATCGGACTTTTAATCCGCGGGTCGTGGGTTCGAGCCCCACGGGGCCCACTCAGTGAATCACAGGGATACACGCCCATCGGCGGCCGATTCGGAAGCCGCGATTTCGGGATTTGCCTGCTCATTGTGCACGACTTCTGGAGAGCCACGATGGTTCACCCTCCGAGGCCTGAAGCGAGACGTGGATCGACTCCTTCGCGCAAGTGAGGATTCTGCACCAAGAGCGACGCCGAGCTGTTCCCGGCGTCGCTAAGCTCCGGCGAAGGTCGCGGCGATGATGTCCCGGCCGCCGGCGCCGGCGGAAACGCGTCCTCGGGTGATCGAGACGTACCTCTGCGGCCGGCTCGGCTTCGCGCTTGCGCGGGATGCTCCCCTTCGGCTTCACCCCGGACTCTGATCCGCGCTCAACCGACTTCTTGGTGGGTTGAATTCGTTGCAGGGGCGATCGAGCCGATAAGTTTCTGCTGGAGCTGACCGGCTAGCTACAACGCCGTCCCGGCTCTCCAGATGAGAGCAAACGGTCGCCATAGGCGACCACGAGTCGGCAAGGGCGTCTGAGTGGATCTGTCGGAGCTTCTCGCGGGACTTGCCATCATCGCCCTAATGGTCGCCTACGTCTTGATCATGCCCCGGGCGCGCCGATTCGACCGCAGGGTCGCTGATCGACGAGAGGCGCAGGGCAAGCCGCGGTCGATAGTGCCTCCGTGGATCATCGTCGTCGCTTGCATTGGCATGATCATCGGCGGCGCAGCACTAATGCACGGGTAGATCCGCTCGAGCAGTTTCAGGTCCCGGTCCCGAATCTTTTGGTCCGCCCCGACGCCCGATAATGGCGCGTCGGGAGACCGTGTCAAGGGCGCTACGCGTCGCTCCGCGATGCAGCGGAGCTGCACCATTGACTCGGTCGCTCAACGCGCGAGGATCCTTGGGCGGACGGACGCAATCGTGACATTGGGACTCAGTCGGTGGGTAGAACGACCCCGAGAGAGGAACACTCGGTTGCAACAGGGAGGTAGGCGTCCCAGTACGCGTTCTTCTCGGAGTCCGTAGCGGAGGGTCCCGGAAGCTGCGTCTGAGACAGCGTGGACACGGCGGTGTCCAAGCCCGCGAACGACGACGATAGCTTGGCAGCCACCGCAGCCGCTTGGCCGGCGCTATCCAACGCCGCCGACCACGCATCAGCGCTCAGAATGTTCCCGTCGCTGTCCAGCGCCGATGTCAGCGCCCTGCAGGCCTGCTCGGCGTTCTGTCGCGCGATCGCCGTGGAATCTTCGGATGGCGTCGGCGCTGGCGTGAGGGTGACACTGGGTGTATCCCTCTCGATGGGCGTCGGCGTGGTCGAGGCGACGACCGCCGGTTGCTGCAGATGAGCGCTCAGTGCGAACGCTACCCCTCCGCTGGAGACCGCCACCGCTGCGACGACGAGCGCAACAATCAAAGCCCGTCGGCCGCCTCGGCCGCTCGCGCTGCTAGTCCTGGCATGTTCCACGATGGCCGCTCGCCAGGCTTCGTTGCGTCGCTCGTCGAACCGGACTTTGTCATTCATCGGTCACCAACTTCCATCGAGATGATCGTGTTGGTCGGGGCGACGAGTGCGGAGAGCCGAGCCTTTGCGCGGAACAGTCGCGACTTCACAGTGCCGGTTGGGATATTCAGAACGGCTGCAGCGTCCGCCGTGCTGAGCTCCTCCATCACGCACAGGGACAGGACGTCCTGATCGCGACGAGGTAACCGTGCGAGAGCCTCCCGCAACGCCGCCAGCTGTGGGTGAGAATCAAGTCGGTCGTCGACCGCGTTGCTGTGATCCGGGCTGTCCTCTGGAAAGGGCAGAGTCGAGAGGGTGTGGCGATATCTGCGGATCGACCGCGACAGATTCCGGCTGACATTGTTCGCCGTTAGAAGCAACCACCCGATCACCGAGCCGTCGACTTCGGTTAGAGCTTCTCGCCGACGCCACGCCTCGAGGAAGACCATGCCGGTGACGTCCTCTGCGTCGTGCACCGACCGTGTCATCCGGAGTGCTTGCCGAAACACCCGGTCACGGTGGAGGTCGAACAGTTCCCCGAACGCTTGGGGATCGCCGCGGCGTGCACGAGCAAGCATCGCTGGCTCGCCACTCTCATCGGATCTCACATTCAGATAATGTCCGAAGCCCGGAAACGGTTCCAAAACCGTAAGACCGCGCGCCTGGGCTCGGTGGAATAGCTGCCGATGGCTGGCTTCGCTCTGGTGAGAAGCGAAC
The DNA here is from genome assembly GCF_001423695.1 of Leifsonia sp. Leaf336. Lineage (GTDB taxonomy): Bacteria > Actinomycetota > Actinomycetes > Actinomycetales > Microbacteriaceae > Leifsonia. The sequence goes on along the minus strand of NZ_LMOZ01000001.1, from coordinate 736,938 downwards.
CGGGCCAAAGCTTCGGTAGAGAGCGACGAGGCAATGAAAAGGTAACCCGAAACCAACAAGAGCAAATCCCAACGGAGACAGAAGCCAGAGAGAGATAGATGAGACCAGGGCCAAGCGAGATAGATGCCAAGGAAGGAGAAGGGAGCCAAGAGCGACGGCCAACTCCGCGAATTCAGGGCTACTCAGTTCGATTCTGAGGGTCGGCGCTCTGCGTATTGAGCGCCCCCGGGCGCCGCAGTCGCCGTGCTCGCATGATCAACACGGCCACCCACGCGTAAGTCCCGACGACGAATACCCAGAACACCGCAACCACGGCGAAGAGCGCCCAGGCGCTTTGCCTCTCCGAGGAGATCGCCGCGATCAGGAGGCCGGCGAACGCCGCTGTAAGGAGGGCGACCGCAAAGACCCGTAGTGCGATCAGGCTGGCGATGCTTCGCCTCATCAACGGACGCGCCACAGTCCGGTCCCATCGGTCCCACTTATGCGGGTCGCTCACGATGTGAACGCTACTACCCCCTCTGCCCTGCACCACATCCGAACCGTCGACTGGATCCGAAAGGGTCAATGAGCATCGGTGGTACGATATCTTGTACCACTTGGAGGAATCATGGCCATCACAGCAAGCGAGGCTCGCGCCGACCTCTTCGGCCTCATCGAGCGTGTCAACCTCGACCAGACCGAAGTCGAGATCACGTCCAAGCGCGGTTCGGCCGTCCTGATGTCGAAGGACGAGTACGACTCGCTGCTCGAGACCACCTACCTCCTGCGCTCCCCCAAGAACGCGCGCCGCCTCATCGACGCCATCGAAAGCGCCCGTTCGGGAGACATCACCGAGCACGACCTGACCAGTGAGTGACCGCAAGCTCGCCTGGACCGCCGGCGGCTGGGAGGACTACCTCTACTGGCAGGGCCAGGACCGGCGCACGCTCAAGCGGATCAACCTCCTGATCGACGACATCCTGCGCGGCGACCCGTTCGAGGGCGTCGGCAAACCGGAACCGCTCAAACATGCACTGGCTGGGGCGTGGTCTCGACGCATAGACGAAGCCAACCGGCTCGTGTATCTGGTCGACGACGCCTACGTGGTAGTGCTGCAAGCGCGCTACCACTACTGACGGCCTGCTCGCGCTTCTCGCGAATCGCGGAGCCCTCTATGCTCCGACTGTGGCAAGCGATGACAAGTTCTCCCTGATCCGGATATTTCCCGACTACGCCGACAGTGTGATCTGGTTCATCGTTGGCCCCCTCTCCTATGAAGAATCGGGGGTGAGCACGACGCTGCGCCAATCCATGGAAGCGTGGGAAACGCACTACTACGAGACGATGGATACCGACTTCACCTGGCGGTCACGGGAAGATCAGAACTATCACGCAGAGGAAGGGTGTCGCCTTGCTGAGCGCCTCTCCGTCGAAGTGGGGCGAGCTTTCGAAGTCGAGTATTTCGACCAGCGCGATCGAAAGCTCCGGGTTAGGTCCGACAAGCCCACTACGAACGAAGCTGCCGAAGCCGCGTTTACACGAGTGGGCGCATGGCACAGAAGTCGCTTCGAACGGATCGAAGCCGAAGCCGAGACCGGGGCCAGCTTCGGGTGGTTCGCCAGTCACCCAAACGACGAAGCCGAGCAGTGACCCGGCGCAGGCAGTCGAGGGCGATCCGTTCCTTTCTCCCTGCCGCTTCCTGCCACCCGGCCGCAAACTTTGGCGACGCCAGCTTCATCGAGTTCGCTCAGGAGAGGCCGCCAAGGCAAAATAGGCCTGCCGAAGTCCGCGACCGAGACCAATCCCAATGCCAAATCCGATCGCTGGCGCTACAGAGATGATCGCGATGGGCGCGGCAAAAACGAAAATGCCTATGGCGGCACCGATATCGCTGTTGGGCTGCGGCGACTCTGCCATGCCAACGCCTGCGATCACCGGTATGGCCAAAGCGACGACGAGCGAGCCCGCGAACCAACAGCTGAAGCGTACGAACGGCCCGGTCGAGACAAGTCCGAGCGACACACCGCACGCCCCAGTGAAAGCGCAAAGCCCCCAAGCGATGAGTTGCAGCCCGGTTGCGGTGTCTACTGATCCGACAGTTGACTCGTCCAGCAGCGCCGCTGTCTGCGCGCCCGCCGCGACAACGCCGACAGCCCACGCCGCGGTGATCCATGCGGCCAAGACCGACTTCGCGCGAAGCCGAGGCAATGCAGTCGTGCGGCTCGAAATCGTTACGTCCGGGATGTCCATCGAGGATCACGGTAGGCGCACCATGCGCCGTGGCGAGTCATCCGCAAGATGGATATCGCGGCGGCGCATCGACGAAGAGAATCGTCTTCTATGATCCGGTCGACGACGCCTGCCGGCGAGCCGCTAGACGCCAGCCCAAAGGAGCTCATCGGCTTCCTTGCGAAGCGCCCACACCCGGCGAGCGATCGACTCGTATTGCTCGATCGACCCGGCCAGCTCTGGAGTGAACCACGATTGAAAGATCTCGTGGATAGCCACCTGCAGCCCTCGCTCGGACTCGATTCCGAGGAGCTCTGCGGCGATCTCCCTCGCCTCCGGGGTGTACTCCCCCACATTGTCCGGGCCGCCGATTCCGATCGGATCATCGAGACCGATGATCGCCTCGATCTCTGCCGTCAGGTCTCGTGCCATGTCCCGAAGTTAGTACGCAAGACACCTGTCCGTTCGATCCGTGCCCACAATTTGCCCACACCTGTATGAGATCACCTGAGGTTATAGAGATCTCAATGCGCTCCAAAAGCGCGGAATTCCGCGGAATTCCGCGGATTTTCGGACCCGTCGCTCCCCTGGCGCGGGCCACGAGCGGACTTTTAATCCGCGGGTCGTGGGTTCGAGCCCCACGGGTCCCACTCAGTGAATCACGGGTTCGGGATTTGCCCGCACGTTGCCCACGACTTCTGGAGAGCGGCTCAACGTGTCTCCATCGGCATCTATGCCGTTGTCGAAGAGGCCTGCTGAGATCGGCCAGCTCGCAGCGATGCCGCGCTTGTCGGTCTGCGGATCATGGCCTGACGTATCCGTTCGCTTGCCCAATGGCTATGCAGTCTTGGGCGGACTGACAGGCCACGCCATTCAACGTTCCACTTTTGATACCGGGCGGAAGTGCGGGACCTGTCGCCTTCCATGAGTTGTCTACGTAGACCTCGACCAACGGAAACGAAGTGCCATCGGTAGAGTTGCCCTCGTATCCGCCCACAGCCGCACAAAAGGACGCGGACGTGCAGGCGACCGTTTGAGGATTTCCGAGCATCAAGGGCCTATCGCCGGGATACGCGTTCGTGGTCGATACTCCCGATGGCGTGCCCGTGCCGAGGTATCCACCACCGTCCTCGGGCGCCGCTCCGCTGAATGCACAGAGCTGCGAAGAACAGCCCAACGCATAGAACCGAGTCGCGTTCGGGAGATCGCGGACGGAAGTCGACCCATCCGAACCGAGCGTCACCAGGGCATTGCCCTCGTCCTTTTGAGCCAGCGCCTGGCAAGGGGCGTTGCCGATGCACGAGAGATCGTCGAACGACGAGAGCCCCGGTTCCATCGTCGCTCGCCACCGACCGCCTGTCGACACGGCCGACCACGCGTGCATCGAATCGCCCAGCGCGTTGCTGGCGCTGCCGACGATCACGCACGATTCCGGCGAGGTGCAACGGAGCTGGACCGCTTGCGACCCGTAGCCAGGTGGGAGGCCGAGCTCGGGACCCGGCACCGTCATCCAACGCTCCCCGTCAAACCGGACAAGCTCGAACGCGTCCCGCTCGAAGGACCCACCTGTCTGGAACCATATGCTGACCGCCGCCATGCAGCCCCTGGCTGACCAACAGGACAGCGCGACGCCGCCTTGCTCGTCCGGCCCGGACGCCACTTCGTCCGCCGTCTTGGCCGCGCCGGAGATGGGTATCTCGACGGCAGGGCCGGACTCATGATCGAATCCCGTGGAGGAGAAATGCCAGACGTGCTTGGCGTCCTGGAACTCTGCGATCGCGAGGCACGCGCGACGAACGCAGTCGACCGCCGCGACGTTGGATAGCGAATCGCTCGCTGGTTCGGTACCGATGGGCAGAGGGGCAGTTTCTGGCACCCAGCTGTCACCGTGCCGCTCAACAAGGAGCGGTCGATAGCCCCCGTCGGCAGCTGTGTCACTTCCGTATGCGACGCAGTCGCCGTCAGGTGGGCACACGACGCCGTTGAACGTGGCACTGCGCGCGTTGTCGCCTGAAGGGACTGGACTGTTCGAGTCCCAGAGGACCGAGATCGCCGCCGGTGTTGGTGCGAGCGGAAGACTCGCGCATCCCGCGAGGGTCGCGACGACAATCGCGACGGCGGCGGGAACCGCCAAAGTCCATCGCGCATGGCGCGGCGTCACCCGGGAGGACGGGCCGGCAGCCCGGTCGTGTCCCAACGATCTCTGCACGTGTTCTCCATCCCGAACGATTCGGTTCACGCTAATGGGCGGCCCGGGCGCGCGCTGGCGTTTCGAGCCAAAATCATCCTCTGGAATGAGAGCGGCGAGCGGACGCGAGGACCCGGACGAGATGGGCAAGAGACGAGGTCGATGATGAGACACCAGAACCAAGGAGACCAAGGATGGAATGCAAGCCATCGCGAAAGCAGATCCGGGCCCGTGTCGGTGGATGGGTGGGCTCGCGCGAGATCAGTGCGTCTACTTACAGGCCCATTGGCTGATCGCGTACGACGCGGTGACGTGTCCACTCGGGTAGGGCTTGAATTCATTGAGACACATTTCCACGCCGTTCGCATAATCGCAGCCGCTTGTATCCTCAGGCTGGATTGCAAAGCGCAAGACATCTGTCGCGCCTGGCTGCATGACCCGATCGCCTGTGCCGCACTTCCAGGTGATCGCATGGTGGGTGTCGTTCGTGACCGTGAGATTCAGACCCTTGATCGTGAAGCCTTCCCACCAGGGCTGCAGAATAAGGCCGAGAACTACCACCAGAATCATCGCGACCACAATCACGCCACCGGTAATGCGGCGTCGACTCTGATGCGTTGAGGACCGGGCCCCTGCTTTGGATTCCATCAGTGCTGCTCCCCCGGTCTGACGACGCGCTGCGCTCGCGCCGCCGAGCGCACCGTTCGCAGCTTCAGCGTCAGGCAGATCCACGCTACGTCGAGACCAATCAACAAGACGAGGCTGGCGTTCGCGACGATCCACAGGCCGACGCTATTCGGCAAAAGCATCGACGGATCGAAACCGTGGGTCGCCTCCGAACGATCAACCGCCCACTCGTCTGCAACGGCCCACAAGCCGTAGAACGCGCCCACAGCGATGTTCACAGCGACGAGCAGTACTGACATCCAAAGGCGAAGCGAGCGCGTGGACTCGAGCGTCGGCTGCGCGGCCGAACGGTGCGTCGAGTTCGACATCGTTTCTCCTCACGTGGTGACTGAGACTACCCAGCCGGAGGTGCGCCGCAATCCTCCGCGAGTTGTACGTGCCGACCGGCGTAATCTTCGAACCGTTCGCTTGATGCCGCGGACCAGCTCGCTGCGCGGCACGACGCGCATGTCATCGCCACGCCCATCGATCTTTGCGGTAATCGACTCCGGCCGAGTCGACGGCGAATCGATCGCCCACGTTCGAACGAGACGAGTACCACGACGACGGCCGCCCGTCACCCCATGTGCGAACTGATGAAGATGATGGCGTAGAACAAGAAGCCGACGGTGCCGATGATCATGCCCGCGATGGCCAGACCGCGTCCGCGGGCCTGGCCGAGCCGCGCGGCCCGGAATCCACGCGAGGAGATCACGGCGCCGATCGCTCCGATGAAGCCGAACACGAAGAGGCTCACGCACGAGATCACGAAACCCCAGATGGCCTGCTGACTGAACGGCAGCGGCCGGGCCTGCGGCGGTACGGGCGGCCCTGGCGGGATCGGTTGAATCGGCTGGCTCGGCTGCTGGTACGCGGGCAGCTCAGGGTCGTCCATGGCGTCTCCTCCTCGCCGCGGCATCGGAGGCGGCTGGCATGACTGTAGCGGGGATCGGCTCCTTCAGGCGCCGGAAGCGGTCGTGTCGTCGGCCGCCGTCCTCAGAAAGGAGAAATGCCTCGATTTCTCCTGTTTCAGCGCTGAGGGAGGAGTTCGTCGTGCGTGTCTGACGACATCTCCTTCACGCGAGGCGCTCCCCTACCCGCCGCTGCAGCACGAGCAGGCCGGCCGCCGCGACGAGCGCCAGCACAGCAGGGACCACGAAGACCGCCGGCAGTCCCACCGCGCCGGCCCCGAGTCCGCCGAGGAGGCCTCCGAGCGCCGAGCTGAGGGCCGGAGCGCTGATGAAGATCGCGGACGCCGTGGCGATCGCGGTCGGCAGGAGGCGCTGAGCCACGATGATGCCGAGGCCGGCGAAGACGCCCCAGACGCCGCCCATCAGGATCTGGCCGAGGAACAGGCCGACGGCGGTTCCGGTCGTCGCGAAGAGCACGTTCGCGCCGACGCCGAACAGCGCGCCGACGACCATGAGCGGGAGCATCCCGGTTCGGCGCGCGACGACCACCGCGACGGGCATGAGTGCGAGCTCCACGAGCGGCTGGATGCCGATGATCGCGCCGCTGAGCGCCGCCGGCAAGTGCAATTGGGCGTCCATGTAGATCGGCAGGTACGCGTACTTGATGGGCTCTCCGGCGTAGACGAGGATGTAGAGCCCGGTGAAGGCCAGGAGCGCAGCCATCGCCCGCAGCGGCACATGCGCAGGTGAGGGCCCGTCGTGGTGAGGTTCGCCGTTCGGCGCCGTAGTCGCCACCCGCTCGCGCAGAGTCCCGAGCGGGAGGATCTGAGCGAGCGTGCAGACCGCCGTCGCGACGAGCATCGTCCGTGCACCGGCCTGCGCCGCGAGGTAGGCGCCGGCGACCGGGCCGATGACCCAGCCGAACGTCAGCGCCATCCGCACGATCGACACGACGCCGTCTGCGGCGGGCGTCGGGGAGGCGGCGAGCTCGTCGTGGATCGCCGCGAACAGCTGGGAGGTCGCCGCGCCGGCGAAGCCGAGCACGACCGCGCTGATCACGAACGGCATCCACAGTTCGGTGGAGAAGGCGATCGCGAGCCAGCCGACGAACCCGACCGCCGCGCAGATCCGGAACAGGCCGAGCCTGCGGCCGGTCCGGTCGGAGCGACGCCCGATCAGGTAGCCGGCGATCGGCGCGGTCAGGTTCGTGAGGTAGTAGAGACCTGCTGTGGTGAGCGAGCTGCCGAGGTCGTCGACCAGGAACCGCGCGATCTGCGGCGCGGCCGCCGAGAACCCGAGACCCGAAAGGAACAGCGCGATCGTCGCACCGCGGTAGAGCGGGCTGCGGAGGACGACCCGCACGGCGGAGGGCGCCCGGGTGAGCTGGTCGGTCATTGAATCGGGTCCCCATCGAGCGAGATCAAAAAACCATAAATTGGTCGGTTTTGCGATGCTAGTCCGGTAGGAACCCGCGCGCAACACAGCGACCTGCCGTCACGGTCTGTCGGGCGGGGGAATCGCCGACCGTGACGGCAGGTGGTTGTGGCAGGTGGTCTGCAGCCGAGGCTCAGGCCACCGGACCCTGTGCCAGCGTGACGCCGGCAGTGTGGGAGGCGCCGGACGCGTCCGTCCAGGTGACGCTGACGGTGTCGCCGGGGGCGTGCGCGCCCAGCGCGGTCGTCAGGGCTGACGCCGAGTCGATCGCGGTGCCGTCCACGGCGGTGATCGTGTCGCCGGCAGTGAGCCCGGCGGCCGCGGCGGGGCTGCCGTCGATGACGCCGGCGATCGTCGCACCGGAGCTCGCCACACCCGTCGCGTCGTTCGCCGAGTCGACCTCCACGCCGAGGAACGCGGGGTAGCCGATGGTCACGGTCGACGAGCCCTGGCCCGACTCGATCTGACCCGCGATGGTCAGCGCCGTCGCGATCGGGATGGCGTAGCCCGCGGTGGTCGCTCCGCCTTGCTCTGCGGCGGTGTCGATGCCGATCACCTGGTCGGACGCGTTGAAGAGCGGGCCGCCGGAGTCTCCGGCCTGGATGTCGGCGTCCGTCTCGATGAGGCCGCTCAATGTCTCGGAGGCAGCCGTCTGCTCGGCCTGCGTCGTGATGGTCTGGTCGAGCGCCGTGATCGTGCCGGGCGACGCGGAGGGCGTCCCTCCGGTGCCGCCGGCGTCGCCGACCCCCGTGACCGACTCGCCGACGGTCGCGTCGGACGCGGTGTCGAGGGCGGCGGTGCTGAGGCCGGAGGCGTTGCTCAGCTGCAGCACGGCGATGTCGTCCGTGGCGTCGGTGCCGACCACGGTGGCGGTGTACTGGGCGCCGGTCGCGACGACCGTCACGCTGATGCTGGTCGCGCCCTCGACCACGTGGTTGTTGGTGAGGATCTCGCCGCTGGAGGTCAGGACCAGCCCGGTGCCGGCACTCTCCGCCTGCGCGTACGTCAGCTGGGAGGTGATGTCGACGACGCCGACCTCCTGGGCGGAGGTCGCGCTCGCCAGCGAGGAGGTCCCGGACGAGTTGGAGGAACCGGTGCCGTTGCTGCCCGAGCCGCCGCCGTATCCATAGCCTCCGTAGCCTCCGGACCCATACCCGTAGCCGTAGCTGTTCTGACCGAGCGCCGCGTGAATGCTCGCGGTGGAGGAGGTGGAGGCCGGCGCCGCAGTCGCACTGCTCGCCGCGAGGCCGAATGCCGCTCCGATCGCCGCGGTCGCGGCGACCGCCGTCGACAGCACGATAACGCGTCGGGCTCTGCGGTGCCGGGCGCCTGGCCGCGGCTCCGCGGGCGGCACCGCGCCCTGGTCGTTCGTAGCGGTGGGAACCCCGTCAACGGTGTCCATGGCTGTCGTCCTCTCGGCTGCTCTCGACGCTCGGCTGTCGCGCTCGATGGCCACAGCACACCGCAGCCGAGTGAGAGACCCTCATGCACGACCTATGCCCTGGCCGGGAGAAACCCAGGGTTCGCTGTGAACGCGAGCGTGCTGCCCGAGCGGCCGCGGAGCATCCTCGCCTACGTCGTCGCCTCTCCCGAAGGGCCGCCCACCGCATAGTCGAACTGCCCCGCGTAGTGGAACCACTCGCCGAGCAGCGGGCTCCGGAGGCGCACGTCGATGCTCCGTCGTCCGCCGACGACCGACTCGGTGACGGTGACGCCAGCGAGTCGCGGCAGCCGCAGCCGGAGCGGCCCCAGGTGCAGCCACTGCCGCTCCGAGCGCATCAGTAGGCGCTCCCCCTCCACGGCGACGAGCATCCGCACCTCGAACCCGCCCCGCCGGCCCATGACGTCATGGAGGTGGCCGTCGACGACACGGAGGGTGTCCTCCAGCAGGCGGTCGCCGGACGGGAACCGGAACGTCCGCACCGCGTGCAGCCCGCCGTCCGCGGTGGGGGTGTTCACGATCCGGAACGGCACGTGCGTCCCGAACTCGGGGAACAGCACGCGCTGCCGCGCGAGCACCCGCAACAGCGGCCGCAGCAGCCGCCGGGTGCAGCCGGCCGACGCGAACACGCCGTCGCCGACGCCGATCGCCGCTTCGCCTGTGAAGCCCGCGCGCAACAGCGCGGGCAGCCGGTCGAGTTCCTCGCCGAGGACGCGTTCATAGACCGAACAGCTCACACGCGGCTCTCGTGACGCACCGGCTTCAACCGCTCCGGCGCGTCGGTCGCCTCCGGGAAGGTGCACCGGAACTCCCCGTCGTAGCCGAAGAGGAAGCCGAAGACCGCGTTGTGGACCTCCATGCGGATCCGGTACACGTCCGCGTCCTCGTCGAACCACTCGTGCAGCCGGGCGCGCCCGCTGAAGAGCATCGGGAACCGGAAGGCGACCAACGGTCCTTCGTAGAACCGCTGCGCTCCCGACTCCAGGTGCAGGGATCCGTCGTCGCCGACGCGCAGGTCGAGGTCGACCGCCAGGTGCTGGTGCGTGCCGAGGTAGTCGACCACGCGTCCGTCGTGGAGGATCATGGTCGCGTCGAAACGGCTGGGCCGGCGCCGCACGCGGTATTCGCGCACGAACGTCACCGTCTCGCGCCCGAGCGGATCGCGGTACGGGAAGTTCTCGATGGTGAACGGTACGTCCTCGCCGACGTCGGCGATCAGGATGTTGCGGAGCCGCCCGATCTGGAGGAACGGGACCACCCACCAGGGGCCGCGCCGGATGCGCGACATCACGCCGGCTCCCACGCACGCGTACCCCGCCTCCAGGCCCACGCCGAACCGCTTCTGCATCATCGGCGACAACCGGGCGAAGTCCTCCCCCAGCGCCTCGGCGAAGATGGAGGTCACGGCGCCTCCAGCGTCTCGAGCGTTGCGGGGGCGCGATCCGCGCCGCGCGCGTACCGAGGGACGCGCAGACACCGGGAGGCGCGCGGGCGTCCCCGGCGCCAGAACTGCAGCACCGACCAGAGCGGCCACCGCTCCGGCGGAGTGCCGGTCTCGGCCCAGATCCGCAGCCGGTCGAAGCTCCAGGCGGTCATCCACCCGATCAGCGGGCGCAGCACCAGCGCATCCAGCGGCCTCCCCCAGCCGGGTTCGTAGTCGTAACCGGTGATGAAGGTGGTGCCGGATTCGGTGGGAAGGTAGCGCCAGTAGCCGCGCCCCTCCCCCAGCGGCGAGAGCCGATCGCTCGTCGTGAACCGCAGTGCGGAGGTGCGCGTGCCGTCCGGCCGGCTGCGCTCCCCGAGGGAGGTGCCGGTGCCGACGATCGTGTGGAGGGGCAGCCTCCGCTCGTACCGGAACCGGTAACCGCCGCTCGCCAGCCGGTCGGTGGGGACGATCGAGCTGAACCGCAGATCCCAGCGCGGATGCACCGAAGGGTCCTGGGTCAGCTCCCAGAGCTCGTCGAGGGCGCAGCGGATGTCGATCTCGACATAGACACGGCCTGTCCGCATCCCTTCATCCTGGCCAAGGCGGGCACGCGCACGCAGGCCCCCGATAGGAGGCCAGAACTCGTCGGTGCGGCCCACTAGCATGAGCAGACCACAACGACGCCACGGGGGAAACATGCATCATCGGAGTCGCTCGGCCGCGCTCGCCGCCGTCACGATCCTCACCATCGCCGCGCTCGCAGGCTGCGCGACGGCACAAGCCGATCCGACCTCGACGCAACAGGCCTCCGCCACACCGAGCCCGAGCCCGACGGCCTCCGAGACACCTGCCGCAACCGTCAACGTCCCGACGCAGCCCGGCACCTGGCTCATCGACTTCGACTCGTTCGCCGGCGTCCGTGTCGGCGAGCCGATCGCACCCTTCGCCCAGTCCGCCGGTCTTGCACCCCAAGAGGACACGGTGGACTGCCCTCCGGGTTTCTCCTACACGCACCCGATCGACGGTGAGCAGGAGAACATCCTGTCCGCTTCGTTCATGGAAGCGGAGAGCCGCGGTACCGCGAAGCCCTCTCCCACCCTCACGCTCGGCATGGTGTTCAGTCGTCACTCCTCCGGGCACGTGCAGCCCGATTCGCCGCGGACCGCGGCGGGCATCCAGGTGGGGTCGACGGAGGCGGCACTCCTTTCCGCCTATCCCGACCTGCAGAAGGGCACGTCCAAGTACGACGACTCCGTCGGCGCCAAGACGTACTTCCTCGGTCCTCAGAACGGCCGCTACCTTGTGTTCAACGTGCGTCCGACGCCGGACGGCTCCGCCACTACGGTCAACACCATCCAGACGTCGAGCTACCCGTCGATCGTCGACGTCTGCGACTGATCGCTGCGCAGCCGTCGGGTGACCGACGCGCTCACGCGACCCCGGTCACCCGCCCCCGCTCGAGCACGTAGCCGACCGCGACGGCACCGGCGATGCACAGCATGATCGGCGCGAGCATGTCCGGACCCTGGTTGGTGAACTCCATCACGAGCAGCAGCGCCGTGAGTGGCGCCCGCATGCTCACGGCCAGGAACGCCGCTGCTCCGAGGAGGGCGAACGCCGCGAGGGGTTCGCCCGGCCAGACGAGCTGCCAGACCCCGCCGAGCGCGAGGCCCGCACCGGCTCCGATGGCCAGCGCCGGGGTGAGCGTTCCACCGGCGGCGCCCGCACCGATGGTCCCCACGGTCGCAGCGGTCTTGACCAGCGTGATCACCAGGATGACCACGACGGGCAGCGACGCCGACAGCGCCAGCTGCCCGAGCGACCTCCCGTTGCCCAGGATCGCCGGCAGCCAGAGGGAGGCCACTCCGACCGCCGCGAACACGAGAGGCATCACGATCAGGATCCCCCACGACTTCGGCCGGTGGTTCTGGGCCAGCCGGGTGAGCCGCACGAAGCCGACCGCGGCGAAGCCGATGATCGGCCCCGCCACGATCGCCCAGACGACGATCTGCGGGCGCAGGGGAATCTGCTCCACGAGGTAGAGCGGATTCGCCGGCACCACCAGGCGGGCCACCAGCGCCGCGATCGCCGACGTCGCGAGCGCGGGCAGGACCGTGGCGAAGCTGATCTCGGCGAGCAGGATCTCGATCGCGAAGACCGCGCCGCCGAACGGGACGTTGTAGACGGCGGCGAGGCCGGCGCCGGCGCCGCAGGCGACCAGGATGCGGCGCTCGCGCGCGCTCACCCCGGCGCGGTCGGAGAGCCATGACGCCCACCACGCCGCGACCTCCCGGGGCGCGACCTCGCGTCCGATGGAGGCGCCGAGGCCCACGATGACCACCTGGAGAGCGGCGTTCAGCATGGTGACGAGTGCGGGCATCCGCTTGCCGCCGACCGCGGCCTCCACCGACACCACCGCGTGGTCGGCGCGTCGCCGCCCCCAGGCGCGGAGGAAGTACCAGCCGAAACCGCCGACGACACCGGCCACCACGAGGGCGACGACGCGGTTCACCGGAGGCGCGTCGAGCAGGCCTTCGAGGAAGGTGCCCTCCGAGTAGCCGAAGGCCAGGTGCTGGATGCTGTGGAGCCCCAGGTAGACGAGACCGCCGCCGACGCCCGCGCCGATGCCGACGAGCGCGGTCACGACGACGAGCCGGATCAGCCAGCCGGTCGTGGTGGGTCCGGGCTGACGACGGGCGGTGGGCACGGAATCAGGCTATCGTCCGCCGCGGCAGCGCGTCACGGTGTGGCGGCGCGTCACGGCGCGGCGAGCGCGCCGACCGTCAGCAGGTCGACGGTCGTCGTCGTGCACGCCGTCACGTTGCCGTCCTTGACGAACAGCGACTCGGTCGACCCGGGCGGGTAGACGCGGAACCCGTCGGCCTTCTGCGGTTTGCAGTCGCCCTCCGGGTAGTTCATGGCCTGGACGATCTTCAGCGGCGCCTGCGCGGTGCCGCCGGGCTGGAGCACGACCGTCGCGTGCGGAGTGCTCCGGTCGAACTGCGCCGGGTTGCCGAGCTGCGTGCCGTTGCCGTTGCCGACGAACGAGACGCCGGGCCAGCCCTGCAGCGAGCACTGGCCCGATCCGTTGTTCGTGAGAACGAGGGTGACCTCCACGCTGCCCGCGGCGCCGCCTCCGCCCTGGCCGATGCTGCCGGTCAGATCGGAGGTCGCGCACTGCCCCTCGATGGGCTGCGACGTGCTGGTTCCCGTCGGGCGAGGGGTGGACGATCCGCTGTTCGTCGGCGAGTCCGACGACGCGGGCGACGCGGACGGACCTCCGCCGGCGGCGCAGCCTGCGACGCCCACGGCGAGCGCGGCGGCCAGCGCGAGCGTGACGACGGTTCGAGCGAGAGCGGGTCTGGTGGTCGCGGACATGCCCTATTGTCAGCACGTCGCACCCGCGGCCCGCACGACGGCGCGCCGCCCTCCCGGCAGATGCCCTGGCAGGATGGACCTATGAAAGCGCTCGGACAATGGCTCGCCCAGTGGTGGACGGTCTTCGTGCCGGTCGTCGGGATCATCGTGCTCGTCGCGTTCTGGACGGTCGAGCTGCAACCGGTCGCGGTCGCAGTGATCGCGGTCGTGCTCGCCGGAACGGTGCTGGCGGCGGTGCAGCACGCGGAGGTCGTGGCCCACCGGGTCGGCGAGCCGTTCGGCTCGCTCGTGCTCGCGGTGGCCGTCACGATCATCGAGGTCGCGCTGATCGTCACGCTCATGACGACGGGCAAAGACAGCGCCACGCTCGCGCGCGACACCGTCTTCTCCGCGGTGATGATCACGATGAACGGCATCGTGGGCCTCAGCCTGCTGCTGAGCGCGTCCCGCCGCGAGACCACGACGTTCAACGCGCAGGGCAGCGGGGCGGCCCTCGGCACGGTCACGGCGATGGCGACACTGACGATGGTGCTGCCGACGTTCACGGTGGCGACGCCCGGCCCCGAGTTCTCACCCAGCCAGCTCACCTTCGCGGCGATCGCGTCGGTGCTGCTGTACGGGATGTTCGTGTTCACGCAGACGTTCGCGCACCGCGACTTCTTCCTGCCGGTGTCGCCCAAGGGCACGCCGCAGACGGAGGACGTCCACGCCGACGCCCCGTCGACCCGTACCGCGCTCATCAGCGTCGGCCTGCTCCTGGTCGCGCTGGTCGCCGTGGTGGGGCTCGCCAAGCTCGAGTCGACCCCGATCGAGCGCGCGGTGACCGGGATCGGACTCCCGCAGTCGTTCGTCGGCGTGATCATCGCGCTGCTGGTGCTGCTTCCGGAGGGCATCGCCGCATCGAAGGCGGCGCGCCACAACCGCATGCAGACCAGCCTCAACCTCGCCCTCGGGTCGGCGATCGCGAGCATCGGCCTCACGATTCCGGCGATCGCGGTCGCGTCGATCTGGCTGCCTGGCCCTCTGCACCTGGGCCTCGGCGCCAGTCAGATCGTGCTGCTGATGCTGACGGTCGTGATCAGCATTCTGACGATCATGCCGGGCCAAGCGGCTCGCATCAAGGGCGGCATCCACCTGATCGTCTTCGCGGCGTTCATCTTCCTGTCGATCGCGCCGTGAGCGTGGCGACGACGCCCTAGGCCGCGTGCGGCCGACGGCCTAGGGTGGCGCCATGAGCGAGCGCGACCCCCGAGTGGATGAATATCTGGCGGGCCTGCCGTCGTGGCAGCAGGAGGTCTTCGGCGAGCTGCGGGACATCCTCCACGAGGCCGACCCGGCGATCGAGGAGACGATCAAGCGCTCCGTGCAGCCGTACTTCGTTCTGGACGGCACCGTCGCCGCGTTCCTGGCGGCCAAAGACCACGTCAACCTGTTCGTCTACGACGGCGGCATCGTGCCGGATCCGAGTGGGCTCGTCACCGCGGGCCACGACAACGCGACGGCCCGGACGATCGGCTTCCGGGAGGGCGACCCGATCGACCGTGAGGCGCTCCTGGTCTTCCTGCGCAGGCTCATCGCCGACAACCGGGCGGGCGGCTGGCGCAAGCTCACCGGCCGGCGCTGACCGCCGCATCCCACAGCTGCTCGGCCGCAAGCCGGGCGGCGAGAGGGGTCCCTCCGCAGAGCGCGGCACTCGCCGACGCACCATCGAACAGGAGCGTCAGCTGCACCGCGAGCACGTGCGCCGATGCCGCGCCCGCCGCTTCGGCCTGGCGCTGGAAGTATGCGGTCAGCTCGCCCTTGAAGTGCTGAGCGACCAGAGCGGCCGGGTGGTCGCGATCCCGGAGCTCGGTCGCGACGTTCACGAAGGGGCAGCCGAAGAAGTCGCCGGCCTCCGCGGCCCGGTGGAGGGCGTCGTACACGTGCAGCACGCGCTCGCGCGGTGAGCGCTCATCGTCTTCGGCGCTGAAGTAGCCGGCGACCACGCGCGGCCCGTACTCCCGGAGCATGTCGGCGACGATCGCGTCCTTGCTCTCGAAGTGCTGGTAGATGGAGCGCTTGGAGACCTGGGCCTCCTGGGCGAGGCGGTCGACGCCGACCGCGTTCACGCCCTCCCGGATGAAGAGCCTCGCGGCGGCGTCGAGCACCCGCTCCCGCGGTCGCGGCCGCGCAGAGGTCGTCGTGGTCATGCCGACGATTCTACGGGTGCGGTTGCGCAAAGTAAACCGATCTGTGTACATTGTCGGAAACAGATCGGTTTACTTTTGGAGGACCCCATGACAGATCTCACCGGACGCGTCGCCCTCGTCACCGGCGCCAACCGCGGCTTGGGCGCCGCCTTCGTCTCCGAGCTCCTCGAGCGCGGCGCAGCGAAGGTGTACGCCGCGGCCCGCCGTCCCGAGTCGGTGACGGTCACCGACCCGCGCGTGGTCCCGCTCGAACTCGACGTCACCGACGCCGAGAGCATCCGCCGCGCCGCCGAGACCGCGAGCGACGTCACGGTGCTCGTCAACAACGCGGGGATCGGCGTGAACCAGTCGCTCGTGACCGGCGACCTCGAGCAGATCCACCGCGAGTTCGACACCAACTTCTGGGGACCAGTGCTGGTGACCCGCGCGTTCGCCCCGGCGATCGCCGGCAACGGCGGCGGAGCGATCGTGAACATGCACTCCGCGCTCAGCTGGTACGCGATCGGCTCGTACAGCGCGACCAAGGCCGCGCTCTGGTCGGCGAGCAACTCGGCACGTGTCGAACTGGCTCCGCAGGGCATCCAGGTCGTGGGCGTCCACGTCGGCTACGTCGACACCGAGATGGCGGCGGACGCCGACGGCTACAAGGTTCCGCCGGCCCAGGTGGTCGCCGAGGCGCTCGACACGGTCGCCGCGGGAGGCGCCGAGGCGATCGTCGGCGAGACCGCGCAGCGCGTGAAGTCCGTGCTGCACGAGGACGTGCGCGCCCTCTACCCCCAGCTGGCCAGGTAGGAGTCGCCCGCGAAGCCCTTCGGGCGGATTCCCCACTGCGCCGTCCAGGTCTCGTCAGGCTCCAGCCAGCGCAGGCCCTGACCGGTGTTGAGCGCGTTCGCCGGGGCCGTCATCGGCTCCACGGCGAGCGCGACCTCCCCCGCCTCCTTCGTGGCGAAGGCCCGGTGGGTGAACAGCTGCACGTACGCGAACGACGCGTCGCCCCACAGCGTGACGGTCCGGCCGTCGGCGGCCGCCAGGGTGTGCTCGACGGGCGAGCGGAGGTCGCCGAAACCGTCGTTCACGTCGAGCTCGGCGACGATCCGGCCGCCGGACAGGTCGTACGGGGTGCCTGCGACCGGTGTCTCGCCGACGACGTTCAGGCGGTCGTCCGTCTCGAACCGCGTGCCGGCGTGCACGGTCAGCGTCAGCTGCGTCGGCGGCACGTCGCCGATGCGCAGATAGGGGTGCGCGCCGATCGCGACGGGCGCGCTGCGATCGCTGCGGTTGGTGACCGTGTGCGTCACGGTCAGGCCCTCGGTGTCGAGCTCGTGCGTCACCGTGGTGTCGAGCACGAAGGGGTAGCCCGACTCGGGGTAGATCGACGCGGCCTGCGTGACCGCGGAGTCGGAGCGCTCGACCAGCACGTACGGGCGGAACCGCAGCAGGCCGTGCGAGGCGTTCCCGAGCGCCGGCTCGGTGATCGCGAGCCGCTGCGGGACGCCGTCCAGCTCCCACACGGCGTCCTTCACCCGGTTGGGCCACGGCATCAGCACGATGCCGTCGGCCGAGGGCGGCGTGGAATCGTCCGGGAACGGCTCGACGAGATCCGCGCCTCCATAGCGGAGAGTGCGGATCCCGGCCGCGACTTGGGTGATCGTGGCGGTCAGATCGCCGAACTCGAGCTCGTACTGGTCTCCGGTCGGTGCGCGCATGCTGACAGGGTATTACTCGGCGATGGTCACCGGCAGGCCCGCGGCCCGGAGCGCTCGCACCTGGTCGGCATCGGCCGACTCCCCCGTCAGCAGCCCGGCGACCTCGTCGAGGGCCGCGATCCGGCCGACGTGCGTACGGCCGAGCTTGGAGCCGTCGGCGACCACGAGCGCGCGGCCGGACGTGGCGACCATCACGCGCTTCAGGTCCGCCTCCGGCAGGTTCACGTTCGTGACGCCGCCGGTGGGATGCACGCCGGTGCAGCCGATGAACGCCACGTCGGCGTGCACGCGCTCCAGCAGCGTGGAGGCCAGCGGCTCGACCAGCGAGTGCTGGAGGGGTCGCAGCGTGCCTCCCGTCACCACGACCTGGAAGCGCGGGATCGCACGCTCCAGCTCGAGCGCGATCGTGAGCCCGTTGGTGATGACGGTGACGTCCTCCAGGTCGTCGCGGTCGGCCAGCGCCCGGGCGATGGCCGCCGTGGTGGTCCCCACGTCGAGCAGCACGCTGCTGCCGGATTCGACCAGTGCCGCCGCGGCCGCCCCGATCCGCCGCTTCTCGTCCGCCGACGACTCGAGAGCCTCCTCGAAGCTCGCTTCGCGCGCGGCCGCGGTGCGGAGGACGGCCCCGCCGTGCACCCGCCGGATGCTCTGCAGGGCGTCGAGGGCGTCGAGATCGGTGCGCACCGTCACGTCGGAGACCTGGAACTCCTCGCTCAGCTCGGCGACGCGGACGAAGCCGGCGCGCCCGATCAGTTCGAGCATCCGCTCGCGACGGAGGGCGGCCGGAAGCGGTTCGGTCATACCGGCAATGCTCCTGCGCTTGCGTTTTCTTGTCAATCCGCAAGCATTTGAGTACATTTGCTTTCGGAAACGAAAGGTACTCATGGCCGCCATCACGAAGCGCCCGCACCGCCTCTCCGACGGTCGCGACCTGATCTACTACGACGACGCGGACTCCGCGCTCGCCCCGGAGCGCGCCCCCGACCTCCGCGAGCCCGCCCCGCGCCCGGCCACCGCGACCATGCGACAGGACCCTCTGACCGGCGAGTGGGTCTCTATCGCCGCGGCACGGCAGAACCGCGTGATGCTCCCGCCGGCCGAGCTCGACCCGCTGGCGCCCGCGAGCCCGGGCAACCCGTCCGAGATCCCGAGCTTGTACGACGTCGCGGTCTTCGAGAACAAGTCGCCGTCGTTCGGCCCGCTGCTCGACGACGCGAACCAGCCGGAGGGGCTCGACGACCTCGCGGCCATCGGCCTCGGCCGCACCCGCACCTCCGTGGGCCGCTGCGAGGTGGTGTGCTTCAGTCCGGCCACCAGCGGCTCGTTCGGCAGCCTCACCCCGACCAGGGCCCGCACGGTCATCGAGGCCTGGGCCGACCGCACCGCCGCGCTCTCCGCCCTTCCGAACGTGCGTCACGTCTTCCCGTTCGAGAACCGCGGGGAGGCCATCGGCGTCACCCTGCACCACCCGCACGGCCAGATCTACGCCTACCCGTACATCACTCCCCGCACGAGCGCGCTGATCCGGTCGCTCGAGAGCTACGGCCCGACGCTCTTCGCCGACATCCTGGAGCGCGAGCGCGCCTCCGAACGGGTCATCCTCGCCGGCGAGCACTGGACGGCGTTCGTGCCGTTCGCCGCACGCTGGCCGATCGAGATCCACGTACTGCCGCACCGCCACATCCCCGACCTGGCCGCGACCTCCGATGCCGAACGCAACGAGCTAGCCACCCTGTACCTGCGAGTGTTGCGCGGCGTCGACGCCCTCTACGACTCCCCGACTCCGTACATCGCGGCCTGGCACCAGGCGCCGGTGGACTCCCACCGCGACGAGATCCGCCTGATGCTCCAGCTGACCTCCCCCCGCCGCGGCGCGGATAAGCTGAAGTTCCTGGCCGGCTCGGAGTCGGCCATGGGCGCCTGGATCGGCGACATCCCTCCCGAGCAGGCGGCCGCCGCGCTCCGGGAGGCCGTGGCCAGAGCCGACCGCGAGAACCCGGTGGGTGAGCTGCCGACCGGCATCGCCGGCCTGGTCACGATCCCCGGCACGACCACCTCCGACACCCCCGAAGGAAAGATCCCCGCATGACCGACCTGCGCACCGGCGTCCGCGACGACTTCGTCTCGATCTTCGGCCGCGAGCCCGACGGCGTCTGGTCGAGCCCTGGGCGCGTCAACCTCATCGGCGAGCACACCGACTACAACCTCGGCTTCGTGCTGCCGTTCGCGATCAACCGGCGCACGGTCGCCGCGCTCGGACTCCGCGACGACCGCACGGTCCGCGTCGGCAGCACCTTCGCCGACGAGCTGGTCGAGATCGACCTCGACAAGCTCTCCCCCGAGGCGCTCGACGGCTGGTCGGCCTACCCGCTCGGGGTGGCCTGGGCCCTCGGCGAGTTCGGCGCCGACCTGGCCGCCGTGCCCGGCTTCGACCTGCTGCTCGACTCCAACGTCCCCGTCGGCGCCGGCCTCTCCTCGTCGGCCGCGATCGAGGGCGCGACCGCGCTCGCCCTCAACGACGTCTGGAGGCTCGGGCTCGACCGTCAGACGCTCGCGCGCGTCGGCCAGCGCAGCGAGAACATCGTCGTCGGCGCCCCCACCGGCATCATGGACCAGTCGGCCTCGCTGCTCGGCGAGCAGGACGCCGCGGTATTCCTCGACTGCCGCTCGCTCGACGCGCAGATCGTCCCCCTCGGGCTCGAGGAGGCCGGCCTGGCCGTCCTCATCGTCGACACCGGCGTCACGCACGCCCACGCCACCGGCGGCTACGCCGAGCGTCGGGCGTCGTGCGAAGCGGGCGCGAAGGCGCTCGGCGTCGAGTCGCTGCGCGACGTGAGCGTCGGCGACCTCCCCCGCGCCCGGGAGATCCTCGACGACGTGACGTTCCGCCGGGTGCGGCACGTGGTCACAGAAGACCAGCGTGTGCTCGACACCGTGCGCACCCTGCGCGAGAGCGGGCCCTCCGCCATCGGCGAGCTGCTCGACGCCTCCCACGTCTCCATGCGCGACGACTTCGAGATCTCGGTCCCGGAGCTCGACCTCGCCGTCGAGACGGCGCAGGCGAACGGCGCCATCGGCGCGAGGATGACCGGAGGCGGCTTCGGGGGCTCGGCGATCGCGCTCGTGCCGCTGGATGCCCTCAGCCGCGTGCAGGTCGCGCTCGACGGGGCGTTCGCCGAGCACGGGTTCGGTCAGCCGGAACTGTTCACGGTCACCGCCTCCCAGGGCGCGATCCGCGAGAGCTGAGTCGCGTTCATCCATTGGTCACGGTGGTTCGCCAGAATAGGACGATGACCGACGCGGAGATCACCTGGCTGAGTCCTGACACGGTTCAGATCCGTCAGCCCAAGTCGTCGCACTGGGAGGCGCCGTTCCTGTTCCTGCTCTTCGGGCGGGAGCGGGCGCTCCTGATCGACACCGGCGCGACCGGCGACGAGCAGGTCTTCCCGCTGCGCGGCACCGTCGACTCCCTCGTCGACACCTGGCTGCGGCGCAATCCGGTCGTCTTCACACGCCCCTACCCGCTCGTCGTCGCGCACAGCCACGCCCACCGCGACCACATCGCGGGAGACGCGCTCATCGCGGCCCGTCCGGGCGCGACCGTCGTCGGCACGACGCCGGCGGAGGTGATCGCCTTCTTCGGATTCCACTCCTGGCCCGATGAGACCGTGGAGTTCGACCTGGGCCGGCGCATCGTCGACGCCATCGGAGGCCCGGGCCACGAGCCGTCGGCCGTCGCCTTCTTCGACCGCGAGACCGGCATCCTCTTCACCGGCGACACCGTCCTGCCCGGTCACCTCTACGTTCGCGACCGCGCCCAGTACGTGGCGACGATCGAGCGGCTGCAGCGCTTCAGAGACGAGCCGACCGCGCCGGTGCGGGAGCTGCGCGGCGCGCACGTGGAGATGTCGGCGACCCCGGGAGTCGTCTACCCGCCCGGAACGCTCGACCAGCCGGACGAGCTGCCGCTCGCGCTCCCGCCGCGAATCCTCGACCGGGTGCGCTCGGCACTCGACGACCTCCGTGGCGAGCCCGGTGAACGGGTCGTGCGCAGACGGTTCGTGATCGCGAACGAGTGAGCGCTGCGCCGTAGGGTGCAGGGCTGCCCTTAAGGTGAGGGGCATGACCATCATCACCCTAACCGACGGCTCCACCCCCCGCGGCGCCGACGACGCGTTCGTCGCCGCCGGCGCCGTGCTGGCCGGGCGCGTTCGCCTCCTGCCTGGCTCGAGCGTCTGGTACAACGCCGTGCTGAGGGCGGAGGCCGAGGACATCGTCCTGGGCGAGCGCAGCAACCTGCAGGACAACGTGTCGTGCCACGTCGATCACGGCTTCCCGCTGACCATCGGCTCCGACGTCTCCGTCGGCCACAACGCGGTGCTGCACGGGTGCACCATCGAGGACGGCGTTCTCGTCGGCATGCATGCGACCGTGCTCAACGGCGCCGTCGTCGGCGCGGGCTCGCTCCTGGCGGCCGGAACGGTCGTGCTGGAGGGCGCGGTCATCCCGCCCGGATCGCTCGTCGCCGGAGTCCCCGGAAAGGTGCGCCGCGAGCTCACCGACGAGGAGCGCGCAGGCATCCTCCGCAACGCCGACGCGTACCTCGCCCACGTCACCGAGCACCCCGCCGGCTGAGGCCGGCGGCGCGGTCAGGAGGCCTCGACCGGGCCGGCCTCACCGCCGGTGATGCGGACAAGCTCGTCGAACGTCGTCGGGAAGACGGTGTGCGCGTGGCCCGCGGCGGCCCAGACCTCCGGGTAGCCGGCCAGGGCGACATCGACGACCGTGCGCAGTCGCTCGGGATGGCCGATCGGCGCGACCCCGCCGATCGTCTGCCCGGTCGCGGCCTTCACCGTGTCCGCGTCGGCACGGCGGATGCGGCCGCCGAGCCGCTCGCCGAGGAATGCGGTGTCGACCCGGTGCGCACCCGAGGTCATGACGAGCAGCGGTTCGCCGTCGATCGTGAAGACCAGGGAGTTGGCGATCGCGCCGACCTCCACGCCCAGCTCGGACGCGGCGGAGACCGCCGTCGGGGTCGCGGACTCGAACCAGCGCACGCGCGGCTCGATCCCGGCTTCGAGGAGGGCTGCCTCCACCCGCTCGACCGCGGGATGCGTGCGCTCGGCGTCGCTCATGCCAGTGCGCGCTCCGCAGACTCGACGACGTTCTGCAGCAGCAGCGCGCGCGTCATCGGCCCGACCCCTCCGGGGTTGGGCGAGACCCAGGAGGCCACCTCGGCGACGTCCGCGGCCACATCGCCGGCGACGACGCTCTTGCCGGTCACCGGGTCCTCCACCCGGCTGACGCCCACGTCGAGCACCACGGCGCCCGGCTTGACGTTGTCGGCGGTGACCAGGCCGGCGACCCCGGCCGCGGCGACGATGATGTCGGCTCGACGCAGGTGCGCGTCCAGGTCGACCGTGCCGGTGTGGGTCAGCGTGACCGTCGCGTTGTACTCCCGGCGGGTGAGCAGCGAGCCGATCGCCCGGCCCACGGTCACCCCGCGGCCGACCACCACGACGTCCTTGCCCCGCAGGTCGATGCCGTGGCGCTGCATCAGGTCGATCACACCGCGCGGCGTGCACGGAAGCGGCGTCGTGATCGGGCGGTTGACGTTGAGCACGAGGCGGCCGAGGTTCGTGGGGTGGAGGCCGTCCGCGTCCTTGGCGGGATCGACGAGCTCCAGGATGGCGTCGGTGTCGATGTGCGGCGGCAGCGGGAGCTGCACGATGAAGCCCGTGCAGTCGGGGTCGTCGTTCAGCTCCTCGACCACGGCCTCCAGCTCGGCCTGCGAGATGTCCGCCGGCAGGTCGCGGCGGATGGAGGCGATGCCCACCTCGGCGCAGTCGCGGTGCTTGCCCGCGACGTACCACTGCGAGCCCGGGTCGTCACCGACCAGGATCGTGCCGAGACCGGGGACCACGCCCTGCTCGCGCAGAGCGCTCACGCGCTCCTTCAGCTCCGCCTTGATCTCGGCCGCGGTCGCCTTGCCGTCCAGAATCTTCGCCGTCACTACGGCCTCCACACTCGTTGGGGACCGTCGAGCGGGCGGATCATCCGCCCGCTCGACGGTCTGTGCCTGATAGTTCGCCGCCTGCGCGGCCGCGGTCAGATCGAGGAAGGAAGCTCGACCTGGAAGGCGTCCTGGCCCGAGGGGGTGAGCCCGGGGTAGAGCGGGAAGGCCGCGGTGAGCGCGTCGACGCGCGCGCGGAGCGCCTTGGTGTCGGCGCCGGGGCGCAGCGCGAGCGCGATGATGTCGGCCACCTCGGTGAACTCGGTGTCGCCGAAGCCGCGGGTCGCGAGCGCCGGCGTTCCGATGCGGAGGCCCGAGGTCACCATCGGCGGGCGCGGGTCGAACGGCACCGCGTTGCGGTTGACCGTGATGCCGACCTCGTGGAGGACGTCCTCCGCCTGCTGACCGTCGAGCTCGGAGGTGCGCAGGTCGGCGAGCACCAGGTGCACGTCGGTGCCGCCGGTGAGGACGTCGACGCCCGCGGCGCGCGAGTCGTCGGCGGTCAGCCGCTCGGCGAGCAGCTTGGCGCCGCGGATGGTGCGCTCCTGGCGGTCTTTGAACTCGTCGGTCGCGGCGAGCTTGAACGCGGTCGCCTTGGCGGCGATGACGTGCATGAGCGGGCCCCCCTGCTGACCGGGGAACACGTTGGAGTTGAGCTTCTTCGCGAGCTCCATGTCGCGGCTGACGATAAAGCCGGAGCGCGGACCGCCGATGGTCTTGTGCACGGTCGAGCTGACGACGTCGGCGTACGGCACGGGCGACGGGTGGAGGCCCGCGGCGACGAGACCGGCGAAGTGCGCCATGTCGACCCAGAGCTTGGCGCCGACCTCGTCGGCGATCTCGCGGAACGCGGCGAAGTCGAGCTGCCGCGGGTACGCCGACCAGCCGGCGATGATGACCTGCGGCTTGTGCTCGAGCGCCTTGTCGCGGACCACGTTCATGTCGACGAGGAACGACTCGGGGTCGACGCCGTAGGAGACGGCGTTGTAGAGCTTGCCCGAGAAGTTGAGCTTCATCCCGTGGGTCAGGTGGCCGCCGTGCGCGAGCTCGAGGCCGAGGATCGTGTCGCCGGGGGTCGCGATCGCCGAGAGGACGGCGGCGTTGGCGGAGGCGCCGGAGTGCGGCTGGACGTTGGCGTACTCGGCGCCGAACAGGCTCTTGGCCCGGTCGATCGCCAACTGCTCGGCGATGTCGACGTACTCGCAGCCGCCGTAGTAGCGGCGGCCGGGGTAGCCCTCGGCGTACTTGTTGGTCAGCACGGAACCGACCGACTCGAGCACGGCGCGCGGAACGAAGTTCTCGGACGCGATCATCTCGAGATAGTCGCGCTGGCGGCCGAGCTCGAGAGCCAGGACCTCCGCGATCTCCGGATCGACCTCCGCCAGCGGCGCGGTGAAAGTGGACGGAAGGGTGTCGGTCACAATCGGCTCCTTCAAAACAGGGATGAATACTGCATCGACCCAGGCGCGCGGCCGAATCCATCCGTTCGTTCGAGGTACCGTAGTCGCTCCCCGATGGTGACCATCTGAGCGCCAGTCGCGACGTGAGCAAGCATAGCAAAGCCGGGCCTGTCGGCGCCGTGCTCATCAGTGGGAGGCCTTGCTCATTAGTTAAGAGCCCTGCAATACTCGCTGGTGGTCGTCCCGCGGGCGGGCTGTGCCGGCCGATACCCCGAGAATTCCCCGAAGGCGTTAGGAGCTTTCCGTGGTCGTGCCTCGTCCCGCCCAGCTCGCGAACACGGGCGATGCGCCCTTCACCCTGCTGCCCGGCGCACGGATCATCGTCGCCGGAACAGGAGCCGAGACCGTCGGGCGGCTGCTGCGCGACGAGCTGGCGACGGACTGCCGGCGCGATCTGGTCGTCGTGCACGAGCCTCCCGCGTTCGGCGACATCGCCATCGTGATCGCCGACGACGAGGGCCCGGTCGGCCACCCGGCGGAGGGATACACCCTGGAGGTTGCAGCCGAGGGCGTGCGCATCGGCGCGGCCACGGCCGCCGGCGCCTTCTGGGGCGTGCAGACGCTGCGCCAGCTGGTGCCGGCCGCCTGCGACGGCGATCCGCTGACCGTCGACGCCGTGCGGATCAGCGACCACCCCCGCTTCGCGTACCGCGGAGCGATGCTCGACGTCGCCCGGCACTTCTTCCCGCCTGCGGATGTCAAGCGGTTCATCGACGCGATCGTGTTGCTCAAGGTCAACCACCTCCACCTCCACCTGACCGACGATCAGGGCTGGCGCATCGAGATCGCGTCCTGGCCCGAGCTGACCCTTCACGGCGGGTCGACGGGCAGCGACGGCAGCCCCGGCGGCTTCTACACCGCCGACGAGTACCGCGATCTGGTCGCCTACGCCGCGGAGCGCTGCGTCACGATCGTCCCCGAGATCGACATGCCCGGCCACACGAACGCCGCCCTGGCGTCCTACCCCGAGCTGAATGCCGACGGCGTCGCACCGGCGCTGTACACCGGCTCGGAGGTCGGCTTCAGCACCTTGCAGACGGGCGACGCGGTGACCGACCGGTTCGTCCGCGAGGTCATCGGCGAGGTCGCGGCGCTGACTCCCGGCCCTTACCTCCACATCGGCGGAGACGAGTGCCTGAGCACGCCGGAGGAGGACTTCCTGGCCTTCATCGACCACGCGGCGCACGTCGTCACGGAGGCGGGCAAGATCCCGGTCGGCTGGCACGAGATGGGCCGCAGCTCGAACCTCCCCGGGGGCACGGTCGGCCAGTACTGGTCCTTCCGCACGCCGCGTGAGGGTGCGGCCGACGAGACGCTGTCGTTCGTCCGGGCCGGCGGAGCCGTGATCATGTCCCCTGCCGACGTCGCGTACCTCGACATCGTCTACGAGGAGGGCGACCCGATCGGCCAGGACTGGGCCGACGGCGCGACGGACCTCCGCAGCTCGTACGAATGGGATCCGGCTCGCATCGTCCCGGGCCTCGGCGACGCCCACATCCTCGGCGTGGAGGCGCCCGTCTGGACCGAGACGATCGCCACCATCGAGCAGGTGGAGGACATGGCCTTCCCCCGTCTGGCCGCCGTCGCGGAGATCGGCTGGTCGGCTGCGCCGGCGGACACGGCCGACATCGACACCGCACGGGACTTCGACGCTTTCACCGCGCGCATCGCGCAGCTCGCCGAGCACTGGGATGCGCTGGGCACCTCCTACCGCCGCGTCGCCGACGTGCCGTGGCCGGAGTCCGTCGCAGGCTGATCGCCGTGCTCGCCGCTGCTACGGATAGCCGATGAACCACAGCAGCACGAGGGCGACCGGCTGCAGAGCGATGCCGGCCACGAGCACGATCCGCCGCGCGCGGACGTTGTGCGTGAGGCCGGGCGCGCCCGCCAGCGGGGCCAGCGGCATCAACAGCCGGAAGAGGCTCTGCTGCGGGAGGAACACCGCGAACAGATACAGCGCATAGCTGGAGGCGTAGGCGACGACCTCCGTGCCGAGCGCGCGGATGCTCGGCCGGTTGAGCAGCCACGCGTAACCGGCGATGACGGCGACGACCAGCAGGGCGCCTGCGACGCTCGCGTACCGCCAGGTGAAGAGGAACCACGGGGTGAGCGGCACGAAGGCGACTCTGCCGATGAACCCGGTCCACCACGACAGCTCCGTCTCGACGTAGGCGCCCGGCGTTCCCGTCACGGTGGCGGCAACGAGGGGCCACGCCAGTCCGGCGACGGCCGTCACGGCACCCGAGACGATCATCGCCACGCGCTCGCGGACACCGAACTCCTCGCGCCCTCGTCGTGCACGCAGCGCACGGATCACGAAGATGATCCCGAGCGCCAGCGGCAGCGCGAGCTCGCCGGGGCGGGTGAAGGCCGCGGCCACGCCGAGCGGCATCGCCGCCCAGTACCTCCTCGCCATGATCGCCCACAGAGCGGCGAACAGCAGGACGAAGAACATGCTCTCGGCGTACGCGATCTGCAGCACGAACGAGAGCGGCCCGAAGCAGAAGAACACGGCGGCCCAGAGCCCGCTCACCGCTCCGACGCGCGAGGCGACCAGGCGGTACAGCACAAGTGCCGCCGCGGCGCCGCACAGCACGGCGACCAGGACACCCGCCGGCGCGAAGCCGAGCCCAGTGGCGGCCATCAGCGCGCGGACCACCAACGGGTACAGCGGCAGGAACGCCCATTCGTTCTGCTGGACGTCGCCGTCCGCGTCGGTGGGGAGGGTCGCCGGGTAGCCGTGCTCCACGATCCGGCGGTAGTAGGAGGCGTCCCAGGTGCCCGCGAAACCGAGGAAGGTCGGGTGGGACTGCGGGCTGCCGCCCTCCCAGTGGAACGCACCGGCGAGGAGGTAGAGCGCGAGCATGAACAGCGTCGTGACCACCCGGGATGCCGCGTAAAGCCCGAGGATCCCGGCCCACCACGGCACCTCGCGGCCGAACAGCCGCACATGGCCGACATCGACCGAGGGCCCAGCGGGATTCGCCGGGCGCAGCGGACTGGAGATACCGGCCGTCATCGATTCGATGCTACTCCCGGGAACCGCTCCGTCTGAGCACGGGGCATGGACCTGAATTCGGGGAGCACCCGCATCGCGCCACACGCGCGGGTGCCCCCAGCCGGAGGCCGTGGAGAGCGGCCGCTACTTGACGCTTCCCGCGGTGAGCCCTCCGACGAGCCGCTTCTCGATGAGCGCGAACAGGACGACGACCGGGATCACCGCGACGATGGACACCGCGAACACGTACTGCCACGCCGCGTCGTACTGGCCGACGAACTTGGTCAGCGCGACAGACAGCGGCTGGTTGGCGTCAGTGGACAGGATCACGAGGCTCGCCGCGAACTCATTCCAGGAGGCGACGAACGTGTAGATGATGGCCGTCACGATGCCCGGCCAGACCAGCGGCAGCTGCACCCGCAGGAGCACCGTCCACTTGCCTGCGCCGTCGAGCTGGGCGGCCTCGTCGACCTCCTTGGGCACGCCGGCGAAGAAGGTGTGCATGATCCAGATGGCGAACGCCAGGTTGAACGCGGCGTTGACCAGGATCATCGCGAGCCAGGTGTCGTTGATCCCGAGCGCGACCATCTCTTTGAAGAGGCCGGTCGCCAGCACCGTGGGCTGCAGCATCTGCGTCACGATGACCAGGAAGAGGAACACCCCGCGTCCGGGGAAGCGGAACCGCGCCGTGTAGTAGGCCGCGGGGACGCAGACCAGGAGCACAAGCACGGTCGCGAACACCGAGATCACGATGGTGGAGATCAGGTTGAGCGGCAGCGGCGTCTCGGGCGTCGACCACATCGTGAGGTAGTTCTCGGGGTGCCACTGCGTCGGCAGGTAGGTCGGCGGGACGGCGAGGATGTTGTCCCGGCTCTTGAACGACCCGATCAGCATGATGAGGTAGGGCGCGATGAACACGAGGGCGATCACGATTCCCGCGATCACCTTGCCCGCGACGCGCCACGAGAAGCGCGAGCGCGGACGGCGGCGGGGGGCGG
Source organism: Leifsonia sp. Leaf336 (assembly GCF_001423695.1). GTDB lineage: Bacteria > Actinomycetota > Actinomycetes > Actinomycetales > Microbacteriaceae > Leifsonia. The sequence goes on along the minus strand of NZ_LMOZ01000001.1, from coordinate 707,922 downwards.
GCGAGACGCCTGCTCCGGCGAGCGCGACGGGGGCCGGTGCGGTCACGAGACCTCCTTCATCGGCTTGACGATCCACAGGTAGAGCGCCACGACGACGAGCACGATCAGGAAGTTGATCACGCTGAGCGCGCTCGAGAGGTCGATGCGCTGCTCGTTTTGCAGCAACTTGAACACGTAGGTCGTGGTCGTGTCCGCCTTGTAGCCGGGGATCGACCCGGTCATCAGCTTGAGGATCGGCAGGGAGTTGAAGACGTTGATGATGTTGATGAGGCTGGCCAGGGCGATCGCCGGGCGCAGGTTGGGCAGGGTCACGCCGAAGTAGGAGCGCATGGCACCGGCTCCGTCGACCTTCGCCGCCTCCAGCATGTCGCCCGGAATGCCCGCGAGCCCGGCGAGGATCGTGTAGGTCGTGAACGGCAGCGACACGAACACCGCGATCGCGATCGACGACAGGAACGCCGGCACCGGCTCCTTGGTGAAGCCGAACGGCTGCGCGAGCACGTGGATGTCGACGAGGAACTTGTTGATGATCCCGTAGAAGGGGTCGAGGCCGTAGACGAACACGGTCGTGGTCATCACCACGCTGGCGGCCCACGGCACGATGATCGCCATCCGCACCCAGCGGCGGCCGGGGAAGTTCTTGTCGAGGAACTGCGCCAGCGCCAAGGAGATCACGACCGTGATGACCACGACCGACACCACCCAGATGAACGTGTTGAGCAGGATCTGCGGGATCTCCGGGCGGGAGAGCACGGTGATGTAGTTCTGGAGGCCGACCGACCCGTGGTCGACGCCGGCGACCGAGATCTTGCGCGTCGAGTTGAAGATCATGTAGCCGGCGGGGAACAGCACGACGCCGAAGATGAGGATGAGCGCGGGGAGCGTCCAGGGCACGGCGTTCCACAGCGTGGTCGCGTTGGCATGCCGTGCGGGCGGCGCCCCGCGGCGGGGACGGCCGGTGGCCGCCCCCGTCGTGGTCGTTTCGATGGTCGAGCTCATGCCGGTGCTACTGGCCCGCGGCCTTCGCCTGGATGGACTTCAGCAGATCGGACGGGCTGGCGCCCTGTCCGAGCTGGCCGATCTGGCTCTGGATGGCGCCCTGGGCGGCCGACCAGTTCGGGTTCGTCGACGGGTAGAACTTCGCGTTCGGCAGCAGGTCGAGGAACGGCTTGATGTCGGTGTTCGACGCCATCGAGTCCGCGCCGGACTTGGTGGTGGGCAGGAAGCCCTCCGCGCCGACCCACTTGGTGTAGACGGCCGGCGAGTAGAAGTAGTCGAGGAACTTCGTGATCGCTGCCTTCTTGTCGGTCTTGTTCTTGAACGCCATCAGGTGATCGGCGACGCCCAGCGTGAAGGCGGAGCCGTCCTTGGTCGGGATCGGCGCGATCCCGTACTTCAGCGACGGGTTCTTGTCCTTGATCTGGCCCACGATCGGCGGGAGGCCGATCTGCATGCCGAGCTGACCCTGGATGAAGACGTTCATCAGCGGAGTGCGGTTGGTCGAACCGGGGTTCGCCTCCGTGAAGCCCTGGTTGATGATCTTCTGCATCTCGGTCGCGCCGGTCACGTTCTCGGCGCTGTCGATCGTCAGCGTCTTGGCATCGCCATAGCCGCCTCCTGCTCCGTAGAACCAGATCGCGGTCTCTGCCTGGGCCTCCTCGGCGCCCAGGGGCATGCCGTAAGGGGTCACCCCTGCAGCCTTCAACTTGGCCGCGTCGGCCTCGAAGTCGGCCCACGTCTTCGGCGGCTCCATGATCCCCGCCTTGGCGAAATCATCCTTGTTGTAGAACAGCGCTCGCGCCGACGCGATGAACGGGAGCCCCAACTGGGTGCCGTCGATGCTCGCGTTCTTGTTGAACGCCGGCTGGAAGTCGTCGAGGGTCTTGGCCGAGACGATGTCCTTCGCCGGGTAGAGCAGGTCGTCGGCGGCGAACCCGGCGAACGCGTCGATGTTCAGGATGTCAGGCTGCTTGCCTGCCTGGATCTTGGTCTTGATGACGTTGTTGATGTCCGTCCACGACTCGACGTCGAGGTTGACCGTGATGCCCTTGTTCTTGGCCTCGAAGTCCTTGATGATCTGCTGCCATTCGGCCTTGGTGTTGTCGGAGTAGCTCGCGACCATCAGGTTGAGGTCGTTGCCGCCGCCGGCCGAGTCGCCCGATCCCCCGCTGAAGCCGCAGGACGCGAGGGTCAGGGTGGCAACCGCCGCCGTGGCGACAGTGGCCCCCCACCGCACAGACTTCTTCATCGACTTTCCTCACTCTCGCTCTGGATAGCGACCGTCGCCGAACGTGGTGCGGTGCGCGACGATGCACTTATGGATGATGCTTCGTGATTTGTTTTGAGCAAAAACAATCAGATGCACTCATTGGTTGCTCGAATACTTACGCATCGCGAAGGCCACGTCAAGGAATTTGTTCAACTTCTTTACATATCCGTAACACCGCCGTCCCTCATCACCCGGCCTCCTTCGTGCGGCGATTGAAAATGATTAGTAGACAAGCGTTACGCTCATAAGCGATCATTGACGCGACCGAATCGTCGTCGCAGAGGAGTGAGCAGTGGCGTCCGACACCCGACTCGACGACCGGCTGGGCGCCGGGCACCCGGTGCTCGCCATCGACGTCGGAGGCACGGACCTCAAGGCCGCCCTGATCGATTCCTCCGGCCGGATCGTCGAGCTCCTCCGACGGCCGACCCCGCTCGACGGCGAGCACACCGGCGACGCCGTCGTCGCCGCGACCGCCGCGCTGCTCGACGAGTTCGCCCGCACCCATCCCGAGATCGAGCCGGCCGCGGCCGGGCTGGTCGTGCCCGGTCATGTGGACGAGGTGCGCGGCGTCGGCGTGCTGGCCGAGAACCTGGGCTGGCGCGACTACCCGTTCCGGGATCGCGCGTCGCAGGTCCTCGGCCTCCCGGTCTCGTTCAGCCACGATGTGCGAGCCGCCGGCGAGGCGGAGTACCGGCTCGGCGCTGCGAAGGATTTCCGCGACGTCGTCGTGATGGCGATCGGTACCGGCATCGCCGGCGCGATCTTCATCGACGGCACGCTGTTCACCGGCGGCGGCATGGCCGGCGAGATCGGGCACTCCCGGGTGGCGGACGGCCCGGAGTGCGCGTGCGGCGGTCGCGGCTGTCTGGAGGCCGTGGCCTCCGCCGCCGCCATCGCGCGCCGCTACACCGCGCTCAGCGGGGTGCCGGTGGCCGGTTCGCGGGAGGTGCTGGAGCGCGCGACGGCCGGCGACCCCGCGGCCCAGCGCATCTGGGACTCGGCGCTCGACGCTCTCGCGCTCGATCTCTCCCACACCGTCGCCCTGCTCGCCCCGGAGGCGATCGTGATCGGCGGCGGCCTCGCCCAGGCCGGCGACGCCCTCTTCATCCCCCTCGCCGAACGTCTCGACGGCATCCTGACCTTCCACCGGCGCCCGCTGCTGCTCGCTGCGCGCATCGGCGAGAACGCGGGCGTGATCGGCGCGGCCCTGCGCGCGCGGGAACTCCTCGCCGCCCCCATCCCCGAGAGAGCCCGATGATCCTCACCGTCACCCCGAACCCCGCCATCGACCTGACGTATCGCGTCGCCGCCCTCGAGCCCGGCGAGACCCATCGGATCGCCGCGCCGGCCGCACGAGCGGGGGGCAAGGGCCTCAACGTGGCCCGCGTCGTCGCGCAGACCGGCGGCGCCGCATTCGCGCTGACCACCGCGGGCGGGGCGCCCGGGCTGCGGCTCGCCGACGACCTGGAGGCCGCCGGACTGCCGTCGGAGCTGGTCCCGGTCTCCTCACCGACCCGCAGCAGCGTCGCGATCGTCGACGAGGGCTCCGGCGTGACCACGATCTTCAACGAGGAGGGCGGCCCGCTGTCGCCGGGCGAGTGGACGGCGCTGCGCGAGGCCGTCCAGCGCCTCGCCGTGCCGGCGACCGCGATCGTCGGCTCCGGCAGCCTCCCGCCCGGCGCCCCGGACGCGTTCTACGCCGAGTTGGTGGAGGCCGCCCGTCGACGCGGCATCCCCAGCGTCATCGACGCGACGGGCCTCCCGCTGCTTACGGCAGCCGAGGCGGGGGCCGACGTGCTCAAGCCGAATCGGCGCGAGCTCGCCGACACCATCGGCATCGACGACCCCGTCGAGGGCGCACGCGCGCTGATCGCCGCCGGCGCACGGCTCGTCCTCGTATCCCTCGGCGCCGACGGGATGCTGGCGGTGAGCGCGACGGACGTCTCCTCCGCCCGCCTGCCGCAGCCGCTCTCGGGCAACGCGACCGGAGCGGGCGACGCCGCGGTCGCGGCCGTCGCCTCCGCGCTGGCCTCCGGCATCGCCGACCCCGCCACGCTCGTGCGCCGCGCCACCGCCTGGTCGGCCGCCGCCGTCCTCGCCCCGCTCGCGGGCGAGCTCGACCCCGCCTACCCGGAGTACGAGGCCCGCCTCGTGCTCTCCTGACCCGCCGACCGCCGACCCACCGGAGATCCCCCATGCCCCTCGTCCCCACTCTCGACCTCCTGCACGGAGCGGTCGCCGCACGCACGGGCGTCGCCGCGTTCAACGTCATCCATCTGGAGACGGCGGAGGCGCTCGTCGCGGCCGCCGAGGAGTCGCGCCGCCCGGTCATCCTGCAGATCTCGCAGAACTGCGTGCAGTACCACGGCGCGCTCGAGCCGATCGCCCGCGGCGCCATCGCCCTCGCGTCCGAATCGTCGGCGCACGTCGCCGTGCACCTCGATCACGCGGAGGACGAGGAGCTGACGCGACGTGCGATCGACCTCGGGTTCGGGTCCGTCATGTTCGACGGCTCGACCCTCCCCTACGACGCCAATGTGGAGGCCACCGTGCGCGTCGTCGAATACGCGCACGCGAACGACGTGTCGGTCGAGGCCGAGCTCGGCGAGATCGGCGGCAAGGACGGCGCGCACGCACCGGGAGTCCGCACCGACCCGGCGGAGGCGCGCCGGTTCGTCGACGAGACCGGCGTCGACGCGCTGGCGGTGGCTGTCGGAAGCTCGCACGCGATGACCGAGCGCACCGCCCAGCTCGACCTCGGCCTGATCGCCTCGCTGCGACACGCCGTCCCCGTTCCGCTCGTGCTGCACGGCTCCTCCGGGGTCGCAGATGAGACGATCGAGGCGGCGATCCGCGCCGGCATCACCAAGGTCAACGTCTCCACCCACCTCAACCGCTTCTTCACCGACGCGATCCGTGCCTACCTCGGCGCGAATCCCGACGTCGTCGACTCGCGCCGCTACGTGCGCGAGGGACGCGCCGCGGTCGCGGCAGAGGCGGCCCGCCTGCTGACCCTGTTCGACGTCGCGGCGCGCACGCCCGACGAGACGGAGACAGCACAGCCATGAACAGAGCCGAACGCCTCAACGCGGTGCTCGACCTCCTCGCGGAGACGGGCCAGATCGAGGTGGAGGACATCGTCGCGAAGCTCGACGTGTCCGCGGCGACGGCGCGACGCGATCTCGACGCCCTCGCCTCGCAGCAGCTCCTGACCCGCACCCGGGGCGGCGCGGTCGGTCAGTCGGTGGCCTACGACCTCCCGATCCGCTACAAGCGCGAGCAGCACGCGCCGGAGAAGCTCCGCATCGCGCAGGCGGCGAGCGCGCTGGTCCCGCGCGGGTCGGTCGTCGGTCTGTGCGGCGGCACGACCAGCACCGCAGTGGCGAGCGTCCTCGGCTCCCGGCCCGACCTCATGGAGCCGTCGCCCCATCCCAACCTCACGGTCGTCACCAACGCCATCAACATCGCCGCCCAGCTCGTGATGCGGCCGCAGATCAAGACGGTGGTCACCGGAGGCGTCGTGCACGCGCGCTCCTACGAGCTCGTCGGGCCGTACAGCGACGTCGTGCTCGAGAAGATCACGATGGACATCGCCTTCATCGGCGTCAACGGCATCGACCCGCTGATCGGCGCGACGGTCCACGACGAGGGCGAGGCCAGCGTCAACTCGCTGATGGCCCGCCGAGCCACCCGCGCCGTCGTGGTCGCCGACTCCAGCAAGATCGGGCGCAAAGCCTTCGCCACGCTGGGCGGCCCGAAGATCCTGACCACGCTGATCACCGACGACGGCATCACGGCCGAGCAGCATGCCGCCTTCGTCGAGCAGGGCATCGAAGTCATCGTCGCGTAGGTTGGAGGGGATGACCGTGCATGTGATCCACTCCGCCCGTCTCGTCAGCGAGGGCCGTGTCGCCCGCAACGCATGGGTGCTGTTCGACGGCGACCGCGTCGGCGCGACCGGCGCGGGCGACGACTGGCTCGCCGCCGTCGCGGGCGCCCCTGACGCCGTCGTCACCGACGCGGACGGCGGGTGGCTGACCCCCGGCTTCGTCGACCTCCACAACCACGGCGGAGGCGGTGCCGCGTTCGACGACGGCCCCGACGCGATCCGCACGGCGATCGAACTGCACCAGCGGCACGGCACGACCCGGTTCGTCGTGTCCCTCGTGACGGCGACGGTGCCCGAGCTCGCCGAGCGCGTCGGCATGGTCGCCTCCCTCGCCGCCGAGGACTCCCGTGTGCTCGGCTCGCACCTGGAAGGTCCGTTCCTCGACGTCGGCCACAAGGGCGCGCACGACCCGGCTCTGCTGCGGTCCGCGACTTCGGCCGACATCGAGCTGTTGCTCGAGCGCGCCCGCGGGACGCTGCGCCAGATCACTCTCGCTCCCGAGCTCCCCGGCGGCATGGAGGCCGTGCGCGCCTTCGTCGACGCGGGCGTCGTTGTCGCCGTCGGCCACACCGGCGCGGACTACGAGCAGACCCGTGCGGCATTCGACGCGGGTGCCACGATTCTGACGCATGCCTTCAACGGCATGGACGGCATCCACCACCGCTCGCCCGGCCCGGTCGCCGCCGCGACGCGGACGCCGGGCGTCACCGTGGAGGTCATCAACGACGGCGTCCACGTGCACCCCGAGGTCGTGCGCATGGCGTTCGCCGCCGCACCGGGGCGGGTGGCGCTGATCACCGACGCGATGGCCGCGGCCGGCGAAGCCGACGGGGACTACTTTCTCGGGAGTTTGCAGGTGCAGGTGCGCGGCGGTGTCGCCCGGCTCTCCGACGGCGGCTCGATCGCGGGCTCGACCCTCACCCAAGACGCGGCGCTGCGACGCGCGGTCCAGGAGGTCGGCGTGAGCGTGGAGGAGGCCGTGCTCGCGCTCACCGGCACGCCCGCCGCCGCGATCGGGCGCGCGGACGACCTGGGCAGGCTGGCGCCCGGCTATTCGGCCGACGCCGTGCTGCTCGACGACGACTTCCGTGTGCTTCAGGTGTGGTCGGGCGGGGCGCCGATTCCTCGGTGAGGCGGCCAAGCGGGCGCGGAGCCGTCAGACTCCGATCACATCGGCGCTGCGCACGATCTCGATGAGCGGGGCGTAGAGCGCCATCGCGTCGAGCGCGCGCTGATGATCCGCGTCGCTGGCCCCGGCGCACGCGTCCGCGACGACGAGCACGCGCACGCCCGCATCGGCTGCGGCGAGCGCCGTCGACAGCACGCAGCAGTCGGTGGAGACGCCGGTCAACACGATCTCGTCGGCGTCGCCGATCGCCTCCCGCAGCTGCGGCCCCCACTTGCCGAAGGTCGGCAGCGTCACGACCGGATGGCCGGTGTCGCGGAAGGCGAGCACCTGGTCGTAGAGCGGGTCGTCGGCGGGCACCAGGGCGAACGGCCATACCTCGTAGTACGAGATCCACGCGCCCTCGGGAGGCTGCGGGGCGATGAACCGGGTGAACACCACCCGCTGGCCGAACGACCGCAGCATGCCCGCGATCACGGCCTCCGCCTCCGTGAACCGCGGCGTGAACCAGGGGCTCGCCGGGTCGCCGAAGACCTGCTGCATGTCGACGACGACGAGCACCCGGCCGGTCAACTCTCCTCCTCACGGCGGATGACTCCGCGACCGAAGAGCATGATGCCGAGGAAGCCGATCGCCAGCGACACCAGCACGCCGAGGTTGGCGTAGGCCCAGTCGCCGGTCGTGCCGCCGAGTCCCAGAGGCCCGAGCAGGTAGCCCTGCCAGCCCAGCCACTCGGCGGAGCCGTTGGTGACGAGTCCCCAGCCCACCGCGGTCCCCACCACGATCAGGGCGATCGGGAGCCAGCGCACCGAGCCGTAGCGCCCACGCCGATCGTAGAGCTCGGCCTCCGCGTAGTCGCGTCGGCGCAGCGCGATGTCGGCGACGAAGATGCCGCACCACGCGGCGATCGGCACGCCGAGCGTGATGAGGAATCCCTGGAACGGGCCGAGGAAGTCGCTCGCGAAGAACACGACGTACACGGCGCCGGCCGTCATGATCACGCCGTCGATCCCCGCGGCGACGTAACGCGGGACACGCACGCCGACACTCAGCAGTGCAAGCCCGGAGGAGTAGATGTCGAGCACGGCACCGCCGACCAGCCCGAGCACGGCGACGATCACGAACGGCACCAGGAACCACGTCGGCAGCAGGGAGGCCAGCGCACCGATCGGGTCGGCCGCGATCGCCTTCGAGAGCGACTCGGACGACCCGGCCAGCAGGATCCCGAAGATCAGCAGGAGGACGGGCGCGAGCGAGGAGCCGAAAGTGGTCCAGCCCACGACACCTCCGCTCCGGGTCGAGCGCGGGAGGTACCGGGAGTAGTCGGCGGCCGCGTTCACCCAGCCCAGCCCGAAGCCGGTGAGCATGAAGACGAAGCCGCCCACCACGTGCGGAACGTCGCCGGCGGGCAGGGCGGCCACCGCGCCGAGGTCGATGTGGCCGAGCACCAGGGCGATGTAGAAGATCGTGAGGATCCCGGTGACGATCGTGATCACGATCTGCATGCGCATGATGAGGTGGAAGCCGATCACTCCCCCGGCGACGACCAGGGCGACCACGACGATCAGCGCGACGATCTTGGTCGCCGCGCCGCCCTCCCAGCCCAGCCGGGTGAAGACCGTCGCCGTCGCGAGCACTGCGAGCGCCGTGAGCACGGTCTCCCACCCCACGGTCAGCAGCCACGACAGGGCGGAGGGCACCCGGTTGCCCTCGACGCCGAACACCGCGCGGCTGAGGACCATCGTCGGGGCCGAGCCGCGCTTGCCCGCCAGCGCGATCACGCCGCAGAGCAGGAACGACGCGACGATCCCGATGACGCCCACGATCGTCGCCTGCCAGAACGAGATGCCGAAGCCGAGCAGGAACGAGCCGTAGCTGAGGCCGAAAACCGATACGTTCGCGCCGAACCACGGCCAGAACAGGTCGCGCGCCCGCCCCTTCCGCTCGCCCTCGTGGATGGTGTTGAGCCCGTTGAGCTCCACGCCGAACGTCGTCGCTGCGCCCGCGGCGCGGTCTGGCCGGTCTTCACCGCTCGTCATGAACCGATCCAAGTGCACCGGCCACCGGCCGTCAACCGGTCGGGCGTGCACGGGCCGCTACCCTGGACGGATGACCTCCACCGGCTCCGCCAACCCCACCGGCTCTGCGACCCCGTCCGGCTCCGCGAACCACTGGGTGCTGACCTTCAGCTGCGCCGACCGGCCCGGCATCGTTCACGCCGTCTCCGGCGCCATCGTCTCCGCGCGCGGCAACATCACCGAGAGCCAGCAGTTCGCGAGCACCGACACCGGCCGGTTCTTCATGCGCCTGCAGGCGGAGTCCGAGGCCGACCGTGCCGAGTTCGAGCGGGCGCTCGCGCCGGTGGTCGAGCGCTTCGGGATGACCCACAACGTCGACAACGTCGGCCGCCCGCTGCGCACGCTCGTGCTGGCCTCCACCGCTGCACACTGCCTCAACGATCTGCTGTTCCGGCAGCGTGCGGGGCAGCTGCCGGTGACGATCCCCCTGGTGCTGTCGAACCACGGCACGCTGCGCGATCTGGCCGGGTTCTACGGCGTGCCCTTCGAGTCGCGGCCGGTCACCGACCCCGAGTCGAAGGCAGCGTTCGAGGCGCGCATCCTGGAGGCCGTGGAGGAGCACGACATCGAGCTGGTCGTGCTCGCGCGCTACATGCAGATCCTCTCCCCGGAGCTCTGCGAGAAGCTCGCCGGCCGCGCCATCAACATCCACCACTCCTTCCTGCCCGGTTTCAAGGGCGCCAACCCGTATCGCCAGGCGCACGCGCGCGGCGTGAAGCTCATCGGCGCGACCGCCCACTTCGTGACCAGCGATCTCGACGAGGGCCCGATCATCGAGCAGAACGTGGTGCGCGTCGACCACAGCCGCAGCGTGCAGGAGCTGGTCGCGATCGGCCAGGACGAGGAGAGCCGCACCCTCACCCAGGCGGTCAAGTGGTTCGCGGAGGACCGGGTGCTGCTCGACGGCGCCCGCACCATCATCTTCCGCTGAGAGGCGCCGCTACACTGGTGCGGTGACCTCCACGCACGACCCGAACACCCCCGCCGCAGAGCGTCCCGTCGCCCTGCGCGCCAACGACATCCTGCGTTTCCTGCTCGAGCTCTTCGCGATCGTCTCGCTGGGCATCTGGGGGTTCATCGCCTGGCCGCTGCCGTGGAACATCGTCGTCGGCATCGGAGCGCCCGTTCTGGCGATCCTGCTGTGGGCCCTGTTCCGCTCGCCGAAGGCCGTGCTGCACGTCGACCCGTTCGTGAAGGCGATCGTCGAGATCGTGGTGATGGGCTCCGCCGCGTTCGCCTGGTGGAACCTCGGTCAGCCGATCGTGGCGCTCGTCTTCGCCGTGGTCGCCACGGTCAGCGGCGTGATCAACGGACGGCGCGAGTTCGCGTGACCGGCATCGTCGTCCATGACGCCCGCAAAGTGGATGCGAGCGGACTGGTCGACGAGTTCTGGATGGTCGTCGACGGCGACCGCATCGTCGCGACCGGCTCCGGCACGGGCTGGCACGAAGCGGCACGCACGCCGGGCGCCGAGGTCGTCGACGCCGGAGGCCACTGGCTGACGCCGGGATTCATCGACCTGCATTGCCACGGCGGCGGCGGTCACCCGTACGACGACGGCCCCGAGGAGATGCTGGCGGCGCTGGCCACGCATCGCGCACACGGCACCACGCGCGCGCTGGTCTCGCACGTCGCGAACCCGCTGGCCTCGCTGCGTGAGAGCCTCGGTGTCGTCGCCGACCTGACCGCTGTGGACCCGATGGTCCTCGGCTCGCACCTGGAGGGCCCGTTCCTGGCCCGCGAGCGACGGGGAGCGCACGACGACGCCTTCCTGCGCGAGCCCGGGCCGGAGATGGTGGAGGAGCTGATCGGCGCGGCGCGTGGCACCCTGCGCACGGCGACGATCGCGCCGGAGCTGCCGAACGCCTTGGAGGCCATCGGCGTGCTGATCGAGGCCGGCGTGGTCGTCGGCGTCGGCCACACGGCGGCCGACTACGAGCAGACCCGCCGCGCGTTCGAGGTCGGCGCGCGCCTGCTGGTGCACACGTTCAACGCCATGAACGGCATTCATCACCGCGCTCCTGGGCCGGTGATGGCGGCGATCGAGAACCCGGAGGTCACTCTCGAGCTCATCCTCGACGGCCTCCACGTGCACCCCTCGGTGGCGGGGCTGCTGTTCCGGGAGGCGCCGGGACGGGTCGCGCTGGTCACCGACGCGATGGCGGCGGCGGGAGCCTCCGACGGGGATTACCGCCTGGGCGGGCTGAACGTCAGCGTGCGCAACGGGCTTGCCGTGCTCTCCGGCACGACGACCATCGCCGGCTCGACCCTCACGCAGGATGCGGCCCTCCGCAACGCGATCACGCTCGTCGGCCTCGACCCGGTGACCGCGGTCACCGCGCTGACGCACACCCCGGCGGAGGCTCTCGGCGAGGCGCACCGCTTCGGCCGCCTCCACACCGGCTTCGCCGCCGACGCGGTGCTCCTCGACCACGAGTGGCGCGTGCAGCGCGTCCTCGCGGACGGCGTCCTCCTCTAGCGAGCCCGCGCGCCGCTCCGGCCCGCGGCCAACGGAGGACTTCCGCCCTCCACAGCCGCGCATCTCCTCCGTTGGCTGCGATTCCCGGGCGTGTCCGCCCGGATCTCCTCCGTCCGCGACGCGCTACAGCTTCTGCCAGGCCGGCTTGTGGTCGTAGGCGTAGCGGTAGTAGTCGATGTTGCGGAGCCGGGACGCCGCGGCCTCGTCGACCAGCACGGTGACGTGCGGGTGCAGCTGGATGGCCGAGCCGGGGTTGGAGGCCGACACGGGCCCCTCCACGGCCCCGGCGAGCGCCTCCGCCTTGCCCTCGCCGAACGCGAGCAGCAGCAGGTGGCGTGCCTTCAGGATGGTCGAGAGCCCCTGCGTGATGCAGTGCATGGGCACGTCGTCCTCGCTGTCGAAGAACCGCGCGTTGTCTTTGCGGGTCTGCTCGGTGAGCGTCTTCACGCGCGTCACCGACGCGAACGACGACCCGGGCTCGTTGAAGCCGATGTGGCCGTCGGTGCCGATTCCGAGGATCTGCACGTCGACCCCGCCGGACTCCGCGATCGCCTTCTCGTAGTCGGCGCCGGCGTGCTCGATCGTCTCGCGCGCGCCGTTCGGGGTGTGGATGAGCGACGGAGTGAGCCCGAGCGGTTCGACGACCTCCCGCGTGATGACGGCGCGGTACGACTCGGGGTGCCCTGCCGGCAGGCCGACGTACTCGTCGAGCGCGTAGCCGCGCACGTGGGAGACGTCGAGGCCGCTCTCGGAGATCCGCCGGGCCAGCGCCCGGTACACCGGGAGCGGGGTCGATCCGGTGGCGAGGCCGAGCACGGCGTCTGGCTTGGCGGCGATCAGCCGGTGGATCGACTCGGCCGCGAGCTCGCCCGCGGCGTCCTTGTCTGCGACGACGACGACTTCAGCCATCTGTTCCTCCTACGAGTGCCGCTCCGAGCGCGGCGACGGGCGTTCCTTCGGGGACGAGGCGCACCCGCCGGGACAGCGCGAGCGACGCGAGGAACGGGGACGTCCGCGCCCACCCGTCGAGCACCTCGTGGACGTCGCTCAGCAGCCGGTCCCCGAGATGACGGAGGCCGCCACCGATCACGACGGTGTCGACGTCGACGGTCAGCACGAGGACCCGCACCGCTGCGGCGATGCCCTCAGCAAGCCTAGCGGCGATCACGCGGGCCTCGCGGTCGCCGTCGGCGGCGGCGGCGAAGAGCGCGCGTGCGGGAAGCGGGTCGTCCGTCGGCCACTGCCGGGCGATCCCGGACCCGCTCGCCATCGTCTCCAGGCAGCCGCGCTGGCCGCACCGGCAGAGCGCGCCAGCCGGGTCGACGGGGAGGTGACCGATCTCGCCCGCGACGCCGGTGGCGCCGCGCCAGAGGCGGCCGTCCACGACGATGCCGGCTGCCATCCCGGTGCCGAGGTTGAGGTAGGCCATCGACCCGTCCAGCCCGAGCAGGTGGAACGCGCCGAGCGCCGCCGCCTTCACGTCGTTCTCGACGCGCACGCCGACGCCGAGCCTCCCGGCCAGCTCGCCGCCGAGGGCGAGGCTCTCCACGCCGAGGTTGACGGCATGGGCGACCTGCCCGGAATCGCGGTCGACTGTTCCGGGGATGCCGATGCCGATCGAGGAGAAGCCGCCGGCCGCGAGCCCGGTCAGCTCGCCGATGCGGGCGACGGCCGTGACCGCGGTCTCGACGACCGCCGCGTGCCCGAACCCCGTGGCGAGGCGGACGCGCTGCGCGAGCGCTCCGCCGTCGTCGACGGCGACCGCGTCGGTCTTCGTGCCGCCGATGTCGATGCCGAGTCTCACGGGGCCTCCCCCGCGTGCGCCGCCGGGTCGCGGTCGAGGAGCTCGATGAGCGCGCGGCCGATCAGCCGGGAGGCGCCGAACGTCGCGATGTCCGCGTAGGCGCGGTCGTCGCTCGGCCAGCCCATGTCGACCACGAGCACGCTGTCGCGCTCGGCGCGCAGCCGGTCGATCGCCGCACGGGCGAAGGCGTGGCGATGGTTGTCCTTGCCGACGACGAGCACGGGCGAGGAGGCCGCGAGCACCAGGTCGGGGTGGTCGCCCTCGGTGAAGACCACCAGCGGGTTGGCGGCGAAGCGGGAGGTCGCCCGATCCGCGCCGGCCTCCCGGGTGCCGGCTGCCGCGGCGACGTCCGCGAACGGCCCCCACGGCGCCTGGCCGATGGCGATGTTGGCGACGGTGTCGATGCGCACGATCGAATAGCGGCCGTGATGGTCGTGCAGCCACGCGGTGGCGTGATCCGAGACGTCGAAGGCCTCGAGCGCACGGCGCACGTCGGGCTCGTCGATGTCGGCCGCCCGGCCGCGAACGCCGGCGGATGACGGCGACAGGGTATGGGCGGCGGCGTCGGAGCGCACGCCCTCCGCGAGCGCGAGGACACGGGCCCCGGCCTCCTCGACGCGGCTCTGCGCGAGTCGTCCCGCAGCGATCGCCGCGGCGACGGCGTCCTCGATCCCGGCGAGCTGGGCGTCGGTGTTCTCGGTGCCGATGCACAGGAGGTCGCAGCCGGCGATGAGCGCCAGGACAGCCGCCTCCGGGATGCCGCGTTCACCGCTCGCACCGTGCATATCGAGCGCGTCGGTCACGACCACGCCCGTGAAGCCGAGCTCACCGCGCAGCATGCCTTCCACCACGACCCGGCTGAACGTGGCGGGGAGGTCGCCGTCGATGCGCGGGAGGAGGATGTGGGAGGTCATCACCGTGCGTGCCCCGGCCTCCACGACCGCACGGAACGGCAGCAGCTCGCGCTCGCGGAGCTGATCGGCGGTGAGGTCGACCTCCGGGAGCTCGAGGTGGGAGTCCTGGGCGGTGTCGCCGTGGCCGGGGAAGTGCTTGGCGCAGACGGCGACGCCGGCGGACTGCAGACCGCGCGTCCACGCGGCGCCCTGCTCGGCGACCACCTCGGGCGCCGAGCCGAAGCTGCGCACCCCGATGACGGGGTTGTCGGCGTTGGAGTTGATGTCGACGTCCGGGGCGAGGTCGAGGTTCACCCCGACGGCGTGCAGTTCTTCGCCCACGCGGCGCGCGACGGCCTCGGTGTACGCGGCGTCGCCGAGGCGCCCGAGGACCGCGTTGCCCGGGAACGGCGACCCGCTCTCGTAGTAGAGGCGGGTGACGTCGCCGCCCTCCTCGTCGATCGCGACGATCGCGTCGGGGTTGGCGGCGTAGATCGCGTCCGTCAGCGCGCGCAGCTGCGCGACCGATTCGACGTTCTGACCGAAGAGGCACACCCCGCCGAGACCGTTCCGCAGCCGCTCCTCCAGCCACCCCGGCAGGGTGGTGCCCACGAAGCCGGGCAGGAGGGTCGCCGCGATGCGGCGGCGGAGGGCGGTGTCGGTCGGGTGGGGAGTCTCGATCGCGTCGGCCGTGGTGGTCGGATCGGGCCGGGTGACCGACATCCCGCTCACCCCTTGACCGCCCCGCTGACGAGCCCGCTGGTCATGCGTCCCTGGACGATGAGGAAGAAGATGATGACCGGCACGGCCACCAGGGTGGAGGCCGCCATCACCTGTCCCCAGTCGGTCGCGCGCGACGCGGACTGCTGGATGAAGCCGCGCAGCCACAGCGGGAGGGTCTGGCTGCTGTTGTCCTGCAGGATGACCAGGGCCACGGTGMACTCGTTCCACGCCTGGAGGAAGGCGTAGACGCCCGAGGCGACCAGGCCGGGGGCCAGCAGCGGGAATGTGATGCGCAGGAAGGCCTGCGTGCGGCTCAGCCCGTCCACCATCGCGGCCTCCTCGAGGTCGGCGGGGATGCCTGCGACGAAGCCGCGCAGCATCCAGATGGTGAAGGGCACGACGGCGGCGATGTAGATGATGCTGACGCCGACGACGGTGTTCAGGAGGCCGAGCGATCCCATCAGCTTGTACTGCGCGATGAACAGGCCCTCGGCCGGGAGCATCTGGATGAGCAGCACGGCGAGGACGAATGACGTGCGCCCGCGGAACTTGAACCGGCTGATCGCGAGCGCGGCCAGGAAGGCGAACGCCAGGCAGAACACGACCGTGACGAGGGCGATGACGAGGCTCATCCCGAGCGCCGGGAAGAACGTCCCGCCCTGGACGACGGCGGTGAAGTTGTCGAACGAGCCGCCGAACGGCAGCCAGGTGGGCGTCGAGCTCTGCAGCACGACGTTCGGAAGCAGCGAGGAGTTGATCATCCAGTAGACGGGGAAGACCCAGATCAGCCCGAGCACCACGGCGAGCACTCCGAGGAGGATGCGGCCGGGGCGGACCTTCTGCTTGAGCTTGCGGTCGGCGGCGACGGTGGTCACGACTGGTCCTCCTTGAGCAGGTGGCGGACGTAGAACCAGCTCAGGGCGATCGTCAGGACGAGCACGAAGACCGAGACGGCGCTGGCCATCGCGAAGTCGCTCGAGCCGACGCCGAGCTGGTAGATGTATGTGCCGAGCAGGTTGGTCTCGCTGGCGATGGAGCCCTTGTCCTGCAGCAGCTTGATCTGGGTGAAGACGCGCAGGTCCCAGATGATCTGGAGCAGCAGCACGATCCCGAGCACCGGCCGGATCATCGGCAGGATGATGTAGCGCAGCCGCTGGAAGCCCTTCGCGCCGTCCATCTGCGCGGCCTCCAGCACCTCCGCGGAGACCTGTGTGAGACCGGCGTAGACGGAGAAGGCCACGAACGGCACGCTCATCCAGGTCACGATGACGCCGGCGACGAAGAAGAACGAGAGCGGGTTCTGCAGCCAGTTGTGGTTCTGGAAGTCCAGGCCCCACGAGGTCAGCACGTTGTTGATCACGCCACGGCGCCAGTCGAACAGCCAGTTCCAGACGGTCATGGCGGCCACGACCGGCATCGCCCAGGCGAGAAGCAGCGTGATCTGCAGGAAGATGCGGGGGAAGCGCGAGATGCCGGTCATCAGCAGGGCGAGACCGACTCCGATCACGACCGTCACGGCGGCGGTGGTCAGGCAGAAGACGATCGAGCGCGCGACGACGACCCACATGTACGAGTCGGAGAAGAGGGTGACGTAGTTGTCGAACCAGACGAACGGCGCGGGCCGGCCGAACTGCTGGGCGAGCCCGAAGTGCTGCATCGACGTGACGAGCTGCCAGACGATCGGGTAACCGAGCGCGAGCAGCAGGATGAGGATGGCCGGCAGCAGCAGGGTGTAGGGCGTGAGCCGGCCTCTGCGCTTGCGGGGAGCGTTCGGCTTCGGCGCGCTCGCGGTCGGCGAGGCGGTCACGGTTTCGCTGGTGGTGGTCACGGCGGTCCTCCTTCCGGTGGTGTGGGGAAAATCCGGGTGCGGTATGGGAAGAGTCTGGAGGCAGGGGCGAGGGCGCGGAAGGGTGGTGCTGCTTCCGCGCCCTCGCCTGCCGGTTGGTGCTAGGTGGAGCCGATCAGCCGTTCTTCACGTTGAGAAGAGCGTTGATCTTGGTGTCGTACTGCTGGGCGAGGCCCTTCAGGTCGGACGAGTCGCGGATCTTGGAGAAGAACTCCTCCATCACGTTCGCCGCCTCGACGGAGGCCCAGCCCGGAGCGGCCGGGGTCAGCTTCGAGTTGGAGGCCGACTCGATGAGCGCCTTCGCGAACTGGTCGTCACCGAGCGAGGACATGTAGTCCGAGTTCGCCGGGCCGAGGCCGTTCTTGCCGAGCATCTCCTGGTACTCCTTGCTGAAGATGATCTTCAGCAGCGTCTTGGCCAGACCCGGGTTCTTGGACTTGGCCGAGATGCCGATGTTGGAGCCGCCGGCGAAGACCGGAGCGGGCTTGCCGTCGTTGCCCGGCAGCACGTAGGTGCCGAAGGTGCTGTCGTTCCAGGTGCGGACCGCCTTGCCGTCCTTGGTGGAAAGGTCGCCGATCGACCAGTGCGCCCAGCCCGGAGCCATGATGGTGGCGGCGGCGAGCGAGGTGTCACCCGTCTTGTTGCCGTTGGCGTCCACCGTCTGGTCGGTGTCGTTCAGGTAGATGTACTGGTTCGAGTCCTTGGCGTCGTTCGGGGCCTTGGACGCGTTCTTGTAGATGTCCTGCAGCTGCTGGAGACCCTTCAGCGAGTTCGCCGAGTCGAGCGTGGCGACCCACTTGGAGCCTTCCTTCTTGGCGATGTCACCGCCGTTCGCGAAGATCCAGGAGATGCCGTCGCGCCAGTCCTGGCCGCCGAGGAAGAAGCCGGAGAAGTTCGGGATCCCCTTCGGGTTCTTGGCCGTGATGTCGGCGACGGTGCTGTTGAACTGGTCCAGAGTGGTCGGCACGGAGGCGCCGGCCGCGCTGTAGACGTCCTTGCGGTAGAACATGTAGCGCGAACCGAAGTAGTACGGCAGCGTGTAGTTCTTGCCGTCGACCTTGCCCGCATCGACGAAGGACTTCAGCAGCTTGTCGCCGCCCAGGTCCTTGTACATGTCGGAGATGTCGAGGAACGCGCCCACGTTCGTGAACGTCGGGGACTGGGTGTTGCCCATCTCCGTCACGTCGGGGGTGTTGTTCGCGTCGGGGAGCGACGTGGTCAGCTTGGTGACGATGTCTCCCCAGTCCTGCTGCTCGATCTTGAGCGTCGCACCCGTCTCCTTGTTGAACTCCGTCTTCAGGTAGTTGCGGAGCGCGTCAGGGGTGTCGGATCCGACGAGCCACAGGGTGACCGTCTTTCCCTTGCCGTCGGTGCTCGGAGCCTGGCCTCCTCCTGAGGCGCATCCGGCGAGCACGAGAGCGGAAGCCGTAGCCACAGCGGCGAGGCCGACGAGCTTTCTCTTCATTGCTGTTCCCTTCATAGTGTTCGGGCTTTCTTGGGTGGTCAGTGTGGGCGGGTGCTTCACACCGTCGGTGCAGGGGTCGTGGATCGCGCGGTGCTGTGTTACGAGACCCCGAGTTGTCCGGAGAGGACGAGTACGGCCGCGCCGCGCAGGACGATGTCCTGCCCCTGCGTGGTCATCCGGACCGCGAGGTCGGCGTGGTTCTCCGCCATCGTCCGGTTCCGGAGCGTGTGGATAGTCGCCTCGGCGAGAGGGCCATCGAGAAGGTCGGTCGGCCCGCTGAGCACGAGTTCCGACAGATTGAGGGCGCCCACGACCGGGGCGAGCGCGATGCCGAGCCGGCTGCCCGCCTCGCGGAGCAGCGGCGTCGCGTCGGCGCCCTCCGCCTCGGCCGCGAGGATGCCGCGGCGCAGCTGGGGGACGCTCAGCCAGTGCTCGAGCACCTGGTCGCGACTGTAGGTGGCGTCGAGGCCGAGGTCGGTGCCGACCATGACCTGGCCGATCTCGCCGGCGGCGAAGTGGCTGCCGTAGACGAGCGCGCCGGCGATGATCAGCCCGGCTCCGATGCCGTGGCCGACGCGGATGAGCATCATGTCGCCCGTGGCGCCGCCGTAGCTGTGCTCGGCGAGGACGGCGGCGTTGGCGTCGTTGGCGACGACGACCGGCAGTCCGGTGAGCAGGTGGAGGTCGTGCTGCAGCGGCACGGCCGTCCAGCCCAGGTTCGGGGCGGTGAGGATGGTGCCGGTGAGGTCGACGACGCCCGGGGAGCCGACGCCGATGCCGAGGATGGGCGCTGTCGCGCTCTCGACGAGGTGGCGGACCAGCTCGACGACCTTCGCGTGGGCCTCCTCGCCGGTCGCGACGCGGCCGTCGGCGTCCTCCAGCGGAACCTCGGCCGAGTGCAGGAGCTCGCCGTCGAGGTCCATCACAGCGCCGCGGAAGCGGTCGTGGTCGCTCAGGTCGACGCCGACGATCTGGTGCGCCGTGCGGTTGATGTCGAGGAGCACCGCGGGCTTGCCGGGGCGCGCGGACTCGCGCTGACCGAGCTCGATGACCAGGCTTTCACTCAGGAGTTCCGCGACCAGATCGGATACCGTGACCCGGGTGAGTCCGGTCTCGCGTGCGATGTCCGCGCGGCTGAGCTGTCCCGACCGGTACAGCGTCTGGAGGACGAGCGAGCGGTTGTGGCTGCGCGCGTGCTCCGGGAGGACCTTGGCGCGCGGCCGGAGTGCTCGGCCGGGGCCGAGCCCGCCGTTGCCTCCCCGCACATCCATCGTGGTCATGTTTGTTAGTAAAGCTTACGAACAAAAGAAACGCAAGCGCCGAAACGAACTCGTTACACTCCTCCACGTGACCGTCGCATCCTCCGCCCCCGCCCGCACCCCGTTCGCCCTCACCGGCTCGCGCGCCCTCGTGACCGCCGCCAGCCGCGGACTCGGCCGCGAGATCGCCCTCGAGCTCGCCGGCCAGGGAGCCGACGTCGTTCTCGGCGTGCGCGACCCCGACGGCTCCGACGAGCTCGTCGCCGAATTGAGCGCCTTCGGGGTGACGGCGCGCGCGATCCGCTTCGACGTGCTCGACCTCGCCGCGTGCCGCATCGCCATCGACGAGGTCGTCGCCGAGCTCGGGCCGATCGACATCCTGGTCAACAACGCCGGCGGCGGCATCAATGCGCCGGCGCTGGTGGTCACCGAGGACGACTTCGACCACGTCTGGCAGCTGAACACGCGCTCGACGTTCTTCCTGTCGCAGCACGTCGCGAAGGTCATGCGCGCGAACGGAGGCGGATCGATCGTCAACATCGCCTCGCAGGCCGGGCTCGTCGCCCTCCCGCTCGAGTCGTCGTACTGCACCGCCAAGGCCGGCGTCGTGCACCTCACCCGCTGCCTGGCCGTCGAGTGGGGAGGCTACGGGATCCGGGTGAACGCGGTCGCCCCGACCTTCATCGCCACGGACGGCACCTCGGAGGCGCTGGCCGACGACGACTTCCGCGCCGACACGATCGAGCGCATCGCCGCCCTCCACCGCATCGGCGTCCCGGCCGAGGTGTCCGGCGCCGTGGCCTTCCTGGCCTCCCCCGCCGCCTCGCTCATCACGGGGCAGACGCTCGCGATCGACGGGGGCTGGACGGCGCGGTAGCGCCGTCTCAGGCCGTCGGTACGACCAGCGTGCGCAGCTCGGCGATCCGGCCGTCGCGGACGACGATCACGTCGATCCCGCGGGCCACCGGCGACCCGGCCGGTCCGAGCGCCCACGCGAGCGCTCCCGAGTCGGCGCCCTCGTAGCGCGGGCCGTCCTCGCTGAAGGCGAAGGCCTCTGGAAGGTCGCGCAGCAGCACGTCGGCCTTCGCGGCCAGAGCCTCCCGACCGGTGGCGCTGCCTTCCGGGTCGGTGAAGAGGATGTCCTCCGTGTACACCTCGTCGATCGCGGCCCGCCGTGCGGCGGCGTCCCGCTCGCCGAAGACGCGGTGGAGGTTCGCGTCGAGGAGTTCCTGGATGCTGCTCATGCGAGTGGTTCCTTCCGGTGGCCGGTCGTCCGATGCCCGTCACAACGCGATCGGACGCCGCGGTCTTCCCGCGTCAGCCGGTGCGGGGCCGCAGCCCGTCGATGAGGAGGTCGAGGAGCCGGCCGGTCTGCGCCTCGTCGGCGGAGTCGCCGGCGCCGCCGGCCGACACGAAGACGCCGAGCAGCATCGAGACGACGTCGTCCGCGCGCACGTCGGAGCGCAGGGTGCCGTCGGCCGCGCCTGCCACCAGCAGCGAGCCGATCACCGCGACGATGCGCTCGCGGGTGGAGGGCGTGGCGATCCGCCCGGAGGCCCAGCCGGCGCGCAGCGTGCCGAGCATGCCGCGCTTCGTCGCGGTGAAGCGGGCGTAGTGGTTCATCCACTCGCGCAACGCCTCGTCGCCGGGCAGCTCGGCGAGGAGCGGCTCGGCGTCGGCGACGACGGCGTCGAGCTCGGCCGCGTAGACGGCCTCCACCAGGGCGTCCCTGGTCGGGAAGTGCCGGTAGAGCGTGCCGATGCCCACCCCGGCGTCTTTGGCGATGCGGTCGAGGGTCACCTCGTCGCCGTCGGCGGCGAAGGCCGCACGCGCGATCGTGAGCAGATGGTCGCGGTTGCGCTGGGCGTCGGCGCGCAGCGGCCGGGTGTTCGGCGAACTCAAAACGGAGGCTCCTCCGGAAAGGTGTATCGTGGCGATAGCGGAGGCCCCTCCGCTTCGTCCATTCTGACACGGGAGGACACCACCATGACCGATGACACGACGACTCTCCGCCGGCCGCGACCGGGCGGCGTCGGCAGGCTCGCCGGGCGCGAGGTCGCCCGGATCGGCATCGGCGCGATGCAGCTGGAGCGACTCCGCGACGACCGCGCCGCGGCGATCGCCCTGGTGCGGCGCGCGATCGAGCTCGGCGTCGACCACGTCGACACGGCCGAGTTCTACGGCGGCGGATACGTCAACCACGTGCTCGGCGAGGCGCTCGCCGGCGCCGACGACGCCGTGCAGGTCGTGAGCAAAGTCGGCGCCGAAGTCGGCCACGGTGGCCGCGGCCTGCGGCCCGCGCAACGTCCCGAGCAGCTCCGCGCATCCGTGGAGGACAACCTCCGCTCACTCGGCCTCGAGAGCATCCCGGTGGTCAACCTGCGGCGCATGGACGCCGGGCTCGGGATCCGCGCGGAGGGCGACCAGGTCGTGGGGCTCGACGACCAGCTCGCCACCATGGTGACGCTGCGCCACGAGGGCCTGATCGGGGCGATCGGACTCAGCAGCGTGACCATCGACGGCCTCCGTCGCGCCCTCCCTGCAGGAATCGCGTGCGTGCAGAACGCCTACAGCCTGGTCGCGCGCGACGACGAGGACATGCTCGCGCTCTGCCGTGAGGAGGGCGTCGCCTGGGTGCCGTACTTTCCGCTCGGCAGCGGCTTCGCCGGCCTCCCCAAGGTGACCGACGAGCCCGCCGTGATCGCGGCGGCGGAGGCCCTCGGCGCGACCCCGTCGCAGATCGGCCTCGCCTGGCTGCTGCAGCACGCGCCGAACGTCCTGCTCATCCCCGGCACGGCGAACGCCGAGCATCTGGAAGCTAACCTGGCGGTGGGTTCCGTCGCGATCGACCCGCAGACGGCCGCGCGCCTCGACGCCATCCCCACCCGGGAGGTCGACCTCGCGGCGTTCCGGGCCCGGCGCGGCTGACCGGCTCGGCGCATTAAACAGCTCGTGCCGAATGCCACCCCGGACGAACCGGAGCCGGCATTCGGCACGAACGCTGAGCGAGAGGCTTACGCCAGACGCGTCTTGAGGTTCTCGCTGATCGCGTCGAGGAACTCCTCGGTGGTGAGGAACTTCTGCTCCGGGCCGACCAGGAGGGCGAGGTCCTTGGTCATCTTGCCCTCCTCGACCGTCTTCACCACGACGTCTTCGAGGGTGTGGGTGAAGTCGATGAGGTCCTGGTTGCCGTCGAGCTTGCCGCGGTGCGCGAGGCCGCGCGTCCAGGCGAAGATCGAGGCGATCGGGTTGGTGGAGGTCGGCTTGCCCTGCTGGTGCTGGCGGTAGTGGCGGGTCACGGTGCCGTGAGCGGCCTCGGCCTCCACGACGCTGCCGTCCGGGGTGGTGAGCACGGAGGTCATCAGGCCGAGCGACCCGAAGCCCTGCGCCACGGTGTCGGACTGCACGTCGCCGTCGTAGTTCTTGCACGCCCAGACGTAGCCGCCCTCCCACTTGAGGCTGGAGGCGACCATGTCGTCGATCAGGCGGTGCTCGTAGGTGAGGCCCGCGGCGTCGAACTTCTCTTTGTACTCGGTGTCGAAGACCTCCTGGAAGAGGTCCTTGAACCGGCCGTCGTAGGCCTTGAGGATGGTGTTCTTGGTCGACAGGTAGACCGGGTACTGACGGTCGAGGCCGTAGTTGAACGACGCGCGGGCGAAGTCGCGGATGGACGCGTCCTGGTTGTACATGCCCATCGCGACGCCGGCGCCCGGAGCCTGGTAGATCTCGAACGACTGGGCCTCGCCGCCGTCGGCGGGCTGGAAGCTCATGGTCAGCGTGCCGGGGCCGTCGAAGGTGAAGTCGGTGGCGCGGTACTGGTCGCCGAAGGCATGACGGCCGATGACGATCGGCTTGTTCCAGCCCGGGACCAGCCGCGGGATGTTCGAGATGATGATCGGCTCGCGGAACACGACGCCGCCGAGGATGTTGCGGATGGTGCCGTTCGGGCTCTTCCACATCTTCTTGAGGCCGAACTCCTCGACGCGGGCCTCGTCGGGGGTGATGGTGGCGCACTTGACGCCGACGCCGTGCTTCTGGATGGCGTGCGCGGCGTCGATCGTGATCTGGTCGTCGGTCTCGTCGCGCTTCTGGATGCCGAGGTCGTAGTACTCGAGGTTCACATCGAGGTACGGGTGGATGAGCGACTCCTTGATCGCCTTCCAGATGATCCGCGTCATCTCGTCGCCGTCGAGCTCGACGACCGTTCCATCAACCTTGATCTTGTCCACTGGTTCTCCTGAGGTCTGTGCCGTGTTTCAGCCGGAGACAGCTTACCGGAGGCGGACAACTATCTTGACATCGAGACACTTTTGCCAGCAATCGGTCAGCGGTCGCGCCGACTATGCGGGGCCGCTCCGCGCACGTTACCCTTTCGTCATGGCTGAGTTGAGACTGGAAGAGTTGAGCGCGAAGACCGTCGTGGCGGCGAACGCGCTTTCGCTGAAGCCTGGTCAGGAGCAGTTCATCGCTCCCGTGTCGTACTCGGCCGCGGCTGCCGTCGCCGACCCCACGACTTCCTGGCAGCGCGTCGTGCTCGACGGCGACGAGGTCGTCGGCTTCATCATGGGCGACTTCAACCCGCATGCGGAGCACGAGGAGTTCAAGGCGATCCTCTGGCGGATCAACGTGGACGCCGACGACCAGGGCCGCGGCATCGGCACGTTCGCCGTGCGGGCGCTGGCCGACGAGGCGCGCGAGCGCGGCGTCGAGCGCCTCTATGTGATCTGGGAGTCGGGCGAGCTCGGCCCCGAGCAGTTCTTCCTCCGCACCGGGTTCCAGCCCGTCGGCGAGACGCAGTACGGCGAGACGGTCGGTGCCCTCCAGCTCTGACGACACCTCGGCGACGGGTGCCGACTTCGCCTCGAGGGTCCTGGCCGTCGTGGAGAGCATCCCACCGGGACGCGTGATGACCTACGGCGACGTCGCGGCGACTCTCGGCTCCCGCGCGTCGCGGATGGTCGGCCAGGTCATGGCCTACTACGGCGCCGAAGTGCCGTGGTGGCGGGTCGTGCGGGCCGGCGGCCATCCCCCGGCCAACCACGAGCACATCGCCCTGCAGCACTACCGCGCGGAGGGCACACCGCTTCTCGGGGGAGGCGAGCGGCCCTATCGGGTGAATCTGGCGGTCGCGCGCCACGACGCCGGCTGATCCGCCCGATCGCGACATCATCCTCCCGGTCGATGCGGCGCTCAGGTTGATGGTGTTGACTGAATGGGTCTGTCCATCATTCCTGCCAGGAGCGTCCGTGCCCCGTACCCGTCGACTCGGCCTCGCCGTCGCCGCCGTCCCCCTCGTCGCCGCCCTCTCCGGGTGCTCGGTCGTGGCCGCGTTCACTCCGCACGTCGAGCCGGCGATCTACGACACGGCCAAAGACCTCAAGGCGTCGAAGAGCACGACGATCGGAACGACGTCGTTCGTCCCCGACGACGCGAAGGTGATCCGCGTCGACTACGACTCGCAGTCGGGCGAGGCGATCTTGACGTACACCTCCACCGCCCTGCTCCGGCCCGACGTCTGCAAGCTGACGACGGTCGCACCGCCCAAGCCGACCATCCAGGACAGCTGGTGGCCGATCTCCGGCGTCCCCGCCAACGCGTCCTACTCGTGCCCGGGAGGCTGGAGCGCCTTCACGATCGGGCAGCAGGTATACGCGGTGCGGCCCGCCAAGGCATAACGGCGCCGGCCTTCAGGCCGCCGGCCGGCCGCCCTCCACCGCGTTCGCCGGCAGCACCAGCTCCACGATGGTGCCGAGTCCGATGACCGACCGTACGTCGACGTGACCGCCCACGGTCTCCACCCGGTCGCGCAGCCCCTCGAGCCCGCCTCCGGGCTCCACGCGCGCACCGCCGCGTCCGTCGTCCTTGACCGTCACCGTGACCTCGTCGCCCACGCGCGTGACCAGCACCGCGCAGTTGCGCGCCTCGGCGTGCTTGGCCGCGTTCGCCAGGCACTCGGAGACGCAGTAGTAGATCGTTTCCTCCACCACGTTCGGCAGCCGCTCGGCCAGCTCGACGTGCACCTCGACGG
The DNA here is from genome assembly GCF_001423695.1 of Leifsonia sp. Leaf336. Classification (GTDB taxonomy): domain Bacteria; phylum Actinomycetota; class Actinomycetes; order Actinomycetales; family Microbacteriaceae; genus Leifsonia. The sequence goes on along the minus strand of NZ_LMOZ01000001.1, from coordinate 682,060 downwards.
CGGTCCTGGTGCGCTGGGCCAGCTCCTCCAGCGCAGAGCGCAGATCGCCGTCGGTCAGCACGGTCGGGTGGATCCCGCGGGCGAGCTCCCGCAGTTCGCGCAGCGCATCGGCGAGCTGAGTCGAGGCGCCCTCGAGGTCGCCGACCAGCTCGTGCTCGCCGGCCGCGGCGGCCTTGGAGGTCGCGATCCGCAGGCTGATCGCGAGCGACACCAACTGCTGCTGCGAGCCGTCGTGGAGGTCGCGCTCCAGCCGTCGGCGCGCCAGGTAGCCCTCCTCCACGATCCGCAGCCGCGACTCCCGCAGCTCCTGGATGGTCTGCTCGAGGCGGGCGCGCAGCCGGTCGTTGTCGACCGACAGCAGCAGGGCGGACGAGACGGCGTCGAGCAGCCGGTCGTCCTGGGCGAGGGCCACGTCGTGCTCGATGAGCGCGATCGGGCCCTGGTCGGAGTCGATGACGAGCGTGGACCGGCCAGGACGGTCGATGCTCTCGCCGTCCGCCACCGCGTCGCCCCGGCTGGTGCGGTAGCCGCGGCGATGTTCGTCCCACCAGAAGACGCGCAGCGAACTGTCGTGCAGGGTGCGGGCGAGACTCGACTCCCACAGCCCGCGATCGACCTTGTCGCGCGCCACGATGACGAGGTCCGCGACACGTGAACGCAGCCCGCGCGCGTAGAACACGCCGCCCACGAAGGCCGGCGGGATGAGCGCGATGGCGACAGGGGGGATGAACTGGAGCCAGCCGCTGTTCCAGCCCAGCGCGAAGCTCAGTGAGTCCTGGAACGTGCCGTAGCACCAGAGCAGCAGCGCAAGCGGCATCACGAAAGCGACGCGGCGGGCGGGGAGCGTGCTGGTCATCCAGCGCACCGCGAGCCGGACGGCGACGGTCAGCAGGAGCACGACGCCGACGACGCGCCAAGCGACGCCGAGCCAGTAGTCCGCGTCCGGGCTCGCGACGAGCGCGTACGGGTTCGCCACGCACCCGCACTCGGCCGTGGTCGGCGACGAGACCAGCAGGATGCCGAGGAAGCGGACCAGGAAGGCGCCGGTCAGGGTCCACGCGACGATGCGGTCGAACCGAGAGGTCAGGCGACCGGACGGATAGGTGAGGACGAGGATGCCGACCAGCACCGCCCACAGATCGGTGACGCCCTCCACCAGCGGCCACAGCCAGGCGATGTCGCGGGTGACCGGATACCAGGCGCCCGCCGACCAGAAGAACGCGGCGCCGACCATCAGCCAGCCCGGGATCGGGCTGCGGATCGCTCTCCACGCGATCACTGCGCAGACCACGTAGTCGACGGCGACCGCGACGAACACGACGGCCCAGCCGATGCCCTGCGGCCGCGGGCCGTAGTCGTCGGTGATCGCGGTGACGACCTGGGCGAGCACGTTCGACGCGATCGTCACCGTGACGGCGAACGCCCGCAGCGAGAGTCGGGCGGCGTTCACGTCCTCAGCCGTCCCGGCCGAGGAAGCGCAGGACGGCGAGCACGCGCCGGTGGCCTTCCGTCGTGTCCTCGATGTCGAGCTTGTTCATGATGTGCCCGATGTGCGATTCGACGGTGCGCAGGCTGAGGTGCAGCGTCGAGGCGATCCCGGCGTTGGAGAGCCCCTCCGCCATGAGCCGCAGCACGTCGATCTCCCGGCTGGACAGCGACTCCACCGCGGCCTCGGACGACCGGGCGGAGACGAGGAGCTGGACGACCTCCGGGTCGACCACGGATCCACCGCCGGCCACGGTGCGCACGGCGTTGACGAGCGTGTCCCCGTCGGCGACGCGGTCTTTGAGAAGGTAGCCCGTGCCGCTCCCCGCGCTCATGGCCCGGATGGCGAACGAGGCGGTGGTGTACATCGAGAGCAGCAGCACGCCCACCGTGGAGCCGGCGGCACGCAGCGACTCCAGGGCGCGGAGGCCCTCGTCGGTGTGCGTCGGAGGCATCCGGATGTCGAGCACGACGGCGTCGATCGGGGCACCGCCGACGCCTGTGCCGTCGTCGAGGAGCTCCAGCAGCTGCTCCGCCGTGTCCACCGACGCGACGACATCCACCCCACCCGCGCGCAGGAGCTGCCCGATCCCCTCACGCAGCAGCACGGCGTCATCGGCGATCGCAACCCGGAGCGGGCGGGAATCCGAGTTCTCTCCCCCGACCACGGGCTTACATTAGCAGGCTGCGAATCGCCTCACCGCTCAGTTCTGCCTTGCTGATGAAACCGTCCGCCCCGCTGTCGCTCACGCGGGTGCCGTAGTCGCGCGACGACCGACTGGAGGTCAGCACCACGGCGGCCCCCGTCGCACGCATCGCCGCGACCAGATCGAACCCGTTGGCGTCGGGCAGCCCGACGTCCAGCAGCACCAGATCGGGCGCGAGGGCACGGCTCAACTCGACGCCGCGGGCGCCGGTCTCGGCGTCACCGACGACGGAGAAGCGCTCCAGCGTGAGGAGCTCGGCAGCCTGAGCACGGAACCGCGCGTGGTCGTCGACGATCACAACACGGAGGCACATGCTGACGATTCTCACCGGAGGAGGGGGTGGAGCGCATCCGTGCCAGCACGCACGGCCATTCGGGTGGTCCCCCGGATGTGGGACATGACCGGCCCGCGCGAACATATGAGACAACCTCACCAGTGCACCCGAACCCGAGGAGGATGCGATGCCCACCGCAACCCGAACCGCCGACCCGAACGGAGCAGCCGTCATGGCCTCCGAGGCGGTCGCGGTGGGCGTCCACGACCTCCCGCTGGTGGTCATCGACCTCGAGCGGGCGCGCCGCCAGTATCGCGCGCTGCGGGAGGACTTCCCATGGGTCGATGTGCACTACGACGTGAGCGCGCTCGCTCACCCCGCCCTGCTGGCAGCGATCGCCGACGCCGACGGCGGCTTCGAGGTGACGCACGACCAAGCGCTGCCCGCGCTGCTGCTCGCGGGCAGCGCCGGCCACCACGTCCTCCACGCCACCCCGGTCGCGCACCCGCACGAGGCCCGCGCGGCCTACGACGCGGGTGTGCGGCGCTTCGTCATCGACGGGACGCGAGCCCTGGAGGTGTTCGCCGGCGCGCCCGACGACCTGCGGGTCGTCCTCAAGCTTCAGCCCGCACTGGCCCCGCGGCCCGCACATCGCGCCGCCCGGGGCATGACGCCCGCCGGGATCGTCGCCGCCGCTCGTGCCGCGAGAGGCCTCGGCGTGCACGTCGCCGGTCTCTCCCTGACCCTGCCGCAGGACAGCAGTCCGGCGGAGTACGTGAGCGAGATCGTCCGTGCGATCGGCGTCGCGGCCGATGTGGAGGCCGCCACCGGTCAGCGGCTGCGCCTGCTCGATCTGGGCGACGGTTTCCCGGGCCGCGCCGACGGCCGCGCGTCGGAGCGGGCAGAGCTCGCGCGCGCCATCCGCGGCATCATCGCGCCGGCGACGTCGAGGATCGTCGTGACCGCCTCGGCCGGTCGTGCCGTCACGACCGGCTGCCTGACAATACTCGCGGGCGACGTGCGGAGCGACGTGGACCCGGCGGTCGCGAGTGCCTGCATCGACGCAGGTGCGGAGGTCGTCGTGCTCGACGACCAGAACTCCTCGCTCCTGAGGCGCCTGCCGCTGCTGCGCAACAGAGGCTCCTCCGAGCATCGGGTGCTGCGCAGAGCCGCGCGCACCTGACCACAGACCTGGCCGGACGGGCCGACAACTCAACCCAACCCAACCCCTGGCCCGTCCCGTCCACGGCGACAGGCCCCGGATCCTCTCCCCGAAGGGAGGGCCCGGGGCCTGTCGGTACCACGCGACGCTCGTTACACGAGCGAGTCGCGCCAGGCGGCGTGGAGCTGTGCGAACCGGCCGGTGCCGGCTATCAGCTGATCCGGCGAGCCGTCTTCGACGACCCGGCCGTGCTCCATGACGAGCACCCGGTCCGCGATCGCGACCGTCGAAAGACGGTGCGCGATGATCACCGCGGTGCGATCGGCCAGCAGCGTCTGCAGCGCCTCCTGCACCAGGCGCTCGCTCGGGATGTCGAGCGAGCTGGTCGCCTCGTCCAGGATGAGCACCGCCGGGTTCGCGAGGAAGGCCCGGGCGAACGAGATCAGCTGACGCTGACCGGCCGACACCCGGCCGCCGCGCTTGTTCACATCGGTGTCGTAGCCGTTCGGCAGACCGGTGATGAACTCGTGGGCGCCGACCGCCTTCGCGGCCTCCACCACCTCGTCCCTCGTCGCGTCCGGCTTGCCGAGCGCGATGTTGTCGGCGACGGACCCACTGAACAGGTACGCCTCCTGGGTGACCATGACGATCGCCCGGCGCAGGTCCTTCGGGTGCATGTCGCGCAGATCCACGTCGTCGAGCGTGACGGAGCCTTCGCTCGGGTCGTAGAACCGCGAGATCAGCTTCGCCAGCGTCGACTTGCCCGCACCGGTCGAGCCGACCAGCGCGATCGTCTGCCCCGCCGGGATGTCCAGGCAGAACTCCGGCAGGATGACGCGGTCGCGCTTGTAGGCGAAGGTCACGTCGTCGAAGCGCACGTGGCCCTCCGCCGTCCACAGGTCGACCGGCTTCACGGGGTCGGGAACGCTCGGCTCCTCCTCCAGCACACCCGAGATCTTCTCGAGCGCGGCCGCGGCCGACTGGTAGGAGTTGTAGAACATCGCCATCTCCTCCATCGGGTCGAAGAACCGGCGGGTGTAGAGCAGCGCGGCGAGCAGCACACCGATGGCGAGCTGGCCGTCTGCGACGCGGAAGCCGCCGACCAGCAGCACCACTCCCACGGTCACGTTGCCGATCATCACCAGACCGGGGTCGAAGATCCCGAACAGCTGGATGACCCGCGCGTTGACGTCGCGGTAGTCCTCGACGAGGCCGCCGAACTCCTTCTCGTTGCGCTTCTCCTTGCGGAACGCCTTGACCGCGCGGATGCCGGTCATGGTCTCCACGAACTGCACGATCAGCTTCGCCGACGCCACCCGCGAGATGCGGAACAGCTTCTGCGAGCGCTTCTGGAACCAGCGCGTGAGCACGTACAGAGGCACCAGCGAGCACAGCAGCACGACACCGCTCAGCCAATCGAGCCAGAACAGCGCGATGGCGATGAACAGCATGTACAGGAAGCCCTGCACCAGCTGGTTGATGCCGGAGTCGAGCAGCTCGCGGATCGAGTCCAGATCGCTCGTCTGCCGCGAGATGATGCGGCCCGATGTGTACGACTCGTGGAACTCGAGCGAGAGCTTCTGCGTGTGCAGGAAGACCCGCTTGCGCAGGTCGATCAGGATCGCCTGGCTGATGCGGGCGCTCAGCACCGTGTACCACGAGATGAGCACGGCCCCGATGATGCCCGTGAACAGGTAGGCGATACCGGCGGCTGCGACGGGAAGCCAGTTCTGCGACTGCAGAGCCGTGATCCCGTTGTCGATGCCGAACGCGATGATCGCCGGGCCCGCCACCTGACCGGCGGTGCTGACCACGACGACGATCGCGGTCAGCACCAGCCGCACGCGCAACGGGTGCAGCAACGAGCCGAGAAGACGCAGCGAGCGCCGGCGGATCTGCCGGCTCTCCTCTTTGCTGAGGTCGTTGCGCTCTTCGCCCTCGACGCCCAGTACGGTCGCGGTGCTCACAGGTTCACCTCCTGAAGGAACTCCTCGTCCTGTTCCTCTTCGAGCGAGGAGAGGACGAAACGGTAGTGCTCGTTGGTCGCGAGCAGGTCGTGGTGGGTGCCGACGGCCGTGATGCGGCCGTCCTCCAGCAGCGCCACCCGGTCGGCGAGCATGACCGTCGACGGACGGTGCGCGACGACCAGAGCGGTCGTGGAGGCGAGCACGCGGCGCAGGGCGGCCTCCACCAGCGCCTCGGTGTCGACGTCGAGCGCCGACAGCGGGTCGTCGAGCACCAGGATGCTCGGCGCCGCCGCCACCGCGCGCGCGAGGGCGAGACGCTGACGCTGTCCGCCGGAGAGGCTGAGCCCCTCCTCGCCCACCTTCGTGTCGAGGCCGTCCGGCAGCTCGTACGTGAAGCCGGCCTGGGCGATCTCGAGCGCCTCGGTGAGGACGCGGTCGGCCTCCGCCGATGCGGGGTCGAGCCCGTCGCGGCCGAGGAGCACGTTGTCGCGCACCGAGGCGGAGAACAGCGTGGCGTCCTCGAACGCCATCGCGATGGCCCTGCGGAGGTCGTACCTGGTCAGGTCGCGCACGTCGACGCCGTCGACGCGGACCGAGCCTCCCGTCACGTCGTACAGGCGTGTGGTCAGCGCGGTCAGCGTGGACTTGCCGCTGCCGGTGAGGCCCACGAGCGCCATCGTCTCCCCCGGCAGCACCGTGAGGTCGATGCCGTTCAGGAGGTCGGGGAAGCGCTCCGGCGAGTCCTGGTAGCGGAAGTGCACGTCGTCGAAGACGAGCTCGCCGCGGGGATCGGTGATCCGCTTCGGCTCGGCAGGGTCGGTGATCGCATTGGTCTCGTCCATGACCTCGAAGAAGCGGTCGGCCGCAGTGCGCGTGTCGAACGTCATCGAGAGCAGGAAGCCGATCGACTCGATCGGGAACCGCAGCACGGTGGCGGTCGCGAAGAACGCGACCAGCTCGCCGACCGACAGCTGGCCCTGCGCGGCCAGCCATACGCCGACCACCAGGCAGATGCCGAACGCGACGTCCGGGATCAGCAGCAGCCACAGCCAGAGACCGGCGACCGCCTTCGCCTTCTCGATCTCGGTGCCGCGCAGCTCCTCCGCCTGCGACTCGAACTTCTTCAGCGCGTGCTTGCCGCGCCCGAACGCCTTGAGCACGCGGATGCCGTGCACCGACTCCTCGACGGCGGTCGCGAGGTCGCCGGCCTGGTCCTGGCTGCGGCGGGCGACGACCGAGTACTTCTTCTCGAACGCGAACCCATAGATCCACAGCGGCACCGACAGCACGAGGAAGATCAGGCCGAGGATCCAGTTCCAGCCGATCAGGATGGCGAAACCGACGATGATGGTCACGACGTTGACGACGAGCAGTACGATGCCGAACGAGAGCCAGCGGCGGATCAGGCTGAGGTCGCTGACGGCGCGCGAGAGAAGCTGGCCGCTCGGCCAGCGGTCGTGGAACGCGACAGGGAGGTCCTGCAGCTTCTCGTAGAGCGCGTTGCGCATCCGCGCCTCGACGTGGGTGCCCGGAGTGAGCACGAACCAGCGGCGGAGCGAGATGAACACGGCCTCCGCAGCGCCGAGCCCCACGACGAGCAGCGCGGCCGGCCACACCGCGGAGGCGTCGCCGGTGGACAGCGGTCCGTCGACCAGCCAGCGCAGCACCTGCGGGATGAGCAGCGCGACCAGGCTCGCCAGCAGTGCGGCGACCATGCCGAGCAGGATCCGGGGCGCCGCCGACTTGGCGAACGGGAGGATTCGGAGAAGCGTGCGGAAGGTCCCGAGCCGCTTCTTGTCTTCTCTTTGGGGTGGGTGCTGATGGGTTTCAGCGATGGACATGAGTTCCGTCTTCTCTGTATGCGTTGCGTGAATTCGATTTCGTAGATGGGTCGGCTCCGACCCGGTGAGACGTGCTGAGAGGTCGCCGAAGAGTCGTTCGCCTGGGGCGCGACGAACCCGAGCCACGGATGCCCGGGTGGTGTGCCGGCGACGGTCAGCCGGAAGCGCGTACCTGCCTGGGACCTACCAGGCGGGGGCCGGCTCCGGGGACGCGATCGCGGCAGCGATGAGCCCGAACACGGTCACGGTTCGTGTCTTCTCAGTCGTTGTCATGGCGTCCTCCCAGGCCCGATGCGTCATCCGAATGCTGCGACAAGGCAGCCCTACAGAATATTCCCAGCATCGCTCAGAGCGCAAGAGCGAGTTCTGCGATCCGTGTCGCTCGTCGCGATCGGGGGCGCCCGCTAGGCTGCTGGGATGGTCTGGCGCTCGCTACCGTTCTGGTCGGTGATCGGGGCGTTCGCCGTCTTCGTCTCGCTGGTCGTCGGCATCTACGTGAGCGTGGGTGCTGCGTGGAACGCCGCCCGGTCGCTGTCGCATACCGCCCTCGAGCTCCGGGTGCAGGGAGACGGTTCGCGGACCGTCCAGGTCTACCTGCATCACGCGACCTGCGTCGTGCGGGCGGACCACCGCATCGTCGTGCGGAACCAACCGACCTCGCAGGCGCCGGCGCAGATCGTCGCGGACCTCCGCAACGGGGTCTTCAGCACCAACATCAGCACCGGAGACGGTGGCTCGTTCTTCTCCATGCAACGATTCCGGCTCGAAGGCGGCAGCGTCCACTTCGACGGGACGACCGGGGACTACGTCGACGTCTTCGGCGGGGGCGCTACGAAACGGGCGGAGCTGGCCGGCAGCATCCCGTGCACCGACGACACGTCAGGCGACTGACCCGCCTCGTCAGCGGATGCGGATCGAGAGGCAGGTGACGCAGCCCTCGAGCTTCTCGAACTCCGAGATGTCGACCTGTACGACCGTGTAGCCGAGGTCCTCCACCAGCGCCACGGAGCCGGGCGCCGACGACGACATCAGCACGGTCTCGTCGTCGAGCACGACGACGGCGGTGCCGTGGGCCTCCGGGACGGGCAGGAAGCGCTCGAAGATCCGCGGGTCGTCCACGATGGGCTCGTAGCCGATCACGGTGCCGTCGGGGAGCGCGGTGACCGCGGTCTTCAGGTGGAGGGCCTTGGTGACCGGCACCGCGACGACGGTGTAGCCGAGCGGCGCCACGAGCGAACGCAGCTGGCGGATGCCCTCGGCGTTGGTGCGGCCGCCACGGCCGACGTAGACCGTGTCGCCGACCTTGAGCACGTCGCCGCCGTCGAGGGTTCCCGGCTCCTCGATGCGCTCGAGCCGGAGGCCCTGGGCGCGCAGCGCGGCCTCGGTGCCCACGATCTCGGGGCGACGGGAGTCTGCACCGGGGCGCGCGATGACGGCGGTGTCGCCGAAGACGATCGCGGTGTCCTCCACGAACACGGAGTCGGCGAGCTTGTCGGCGCTGGCGACCTCCACCGTCTGCCAGCCGGCGGCCGAGAGGGCGGCGACGTAGTCGTCCCACTGCTTGTCGGCCAGCTCGTTGTCGATGGTCTCGCGGTCGATGTGGGTCACCAGGCCGTCGGCCAGGTTCGCGGCCGGGATGCGGACGAGGGCGATCTTGCGGGCGGTCGCGCCGCCCTGCGCCTCGATCGTGCGGAACACGGCGAAACCGGCCGTCGGGAAGGCGACGGCGACGGCGAGCCAGAACGGCAGGTTGACGCCGATGAACGACAGGGCGAGCTGACCCCACACCGCCGCGGTCAGCGTGACGTTCAACGTCGAGAACAGCACGAGCATGCCGATCGCGGTGCTCACGAGGGCCACGAGGATGCCGGCGATGACGGCGACCCAGCGGCGCTCGTACGCGCCCAGCAGTGCGGCGATCGCCGCAAGGACGAAGGCGGCGAGCGCGTTCCAGCTGACGTACTGGGCGACGCTCCCGAGCGCCTGCGAGTTGAGCTGGTTGGCCACCAGCAGAACGAACGCGGCCGCGACGAGACCGATGGCGGCCACCGCGACGGCGGACACGAGGGAGGCGACGAGCCGACGGGCCCACGAGGAAGTCATGGGACCCAAGCCTATCCGACCGGTTCCTATGGGAATGCTGGCACCGGCAGGCGTCCCACCGCCGCCCGCGGGGGTCCCGCGGCGGGACGCCTGGCCGGATCAGGCGTGCGCGGGTTCGCGGAGGCGGGCCATCGCGATCTCGTCGGCGGCCTCCAGCGTCGTGATGCCGCGCTCGGCGGCGACGTCGAAGACGCGGGCGACGGTGTCGCCGATCGCCTCGACGCGCTCGCGGGTGGCCTCGGCGGAGGGAGTCTGCTCGTTCATCATCGAGAGGAAGATCACACCGCCGGCGTTCACGACGAAGTCGGGGGCCCAGAGGATGCCGCGGGCGGCGAGCCGCTCGGCGCCCGCCCGCTCGGCGAGCTGGTTGTTGGCCGGGCCGACGACCGCCTTCACGCGCAGCTCGTCGATGACCGCGTCGGTGAGCACGCCGCCGACGCCCGCGGGCACGAACAGGTCGCCCTCCACACGGTGCGCGTCGCCGGGCTCGACCCAGGCGGCGCCGATCGCGTCGGCGAGCGCCCGCTTGGCGGGGTTGACGTCGGTGACAGTGAGTACGGCGCCCTCGCTGGCGAGGCGCATGGCGATGATCGAGCCGACGTGCCCGAGGCCGAGCACGGTCACCCGGCGGCCGGCGACGTCGCGGGTTCCGGTGGCGCGCTCCAGCGTCGCGAGCAGCCCGGCGTAGACGCCTGCCGCGGTCGCGTCGCTCGGCTCGCCGACGCCGCCTTCTGCCGGCGGGAGGCCGCACACGTTGACGGTGCGGGTGGCGACGACCGACATGTCCTCGGCGCTCGTGCCGACGTCCTCCGCGGTCATGTAGCTGCCGCCGAGGCTCTCGACCGCGTCGCCCAGGTCGAGCATGACCTCGTAGCGCTCGGTCGGGGTGAGCTGGTGGCCCCGCGGCAGGTAGACGACAGCCTTGCCGCCGCCGCGGTTGAGGCCTGCCGCCGCGTTCTTGTAGGTCATGCCCTCCGCCAGGCGGAGCGAGTCGGCGACGGCCTCCTGCCACGAGTCGTAGTTCCACACGCGGCAGCCGCCGAGCGCCGGGCCGAGGACGGTGGAGTGCACCGCGATGCTGATGGTGAGGCCGCTCCGCCTCCCCTTCACAACGTGCAGTGTTTCGTGCGGAAGGTCTGCGGGCAGGACGGACATCGGTGTCTCCTCGTGGGATCGCGGTGAATGCTGAGGGTCTTGTGGACCGTCGTCTATTCTCCGCGACCCCGCGAGGGGATGCAACGCAGCGCCCGGATGAGCAGGCGGCTCAGTGGAAGAAGTGGCGCTCTCCGGTGAAGTACATCGTGACGCCCGCGGCCTTCGCGGCCGCGATGACGTCCTCATCGCGGATGGAGCCTCCCGGCTGCACGATCGCGGAGACGCCGGCGGCGATGAGGATCTCAGGGCCGTCGGCGAACGGGAAGAACGCGTCGGAGGCCGCGACCGATCCCGCCGCGCGCTCCCCCGCGCGGCTGACCGCCAGGTTGCACGAGTCGACCCGGTTCACCTGGCCCATGCCGACGCCGACGGACGCGCCGCCCTTGGCGAGCAGGATCGCGTTGGACTTGACCGCGCGGCACGCCTTCCAGGCGAACTCGAGGTCGGCGCGGGTGGCCGCGTCGGCCTCCTCGCCCGAGACGAGCGTCCAGCCGCTGGAGTCGAACTCGTCGAACCGGTCGCTGTCTTGCACGAGCACGCCGCCGGAGATCTGGCGGAACTCGGTCGTGGCGCGCGCGTAGTCCTCCGGCAGCTGCAGAATGCGGAGGTTCTTCTTCGTCTGCAGCAGCTCCAACGCCTCCGGCTCGAAGCCCGGCGCGATGAGGACCTCGGTGAAGATGCCCTTGACCGTCTCGGCCATCGCGAGCGTCACCGTGCGGTTCGCCGCGATGACGCCGCCGTACGCCGACACCGGGTCGCACTCGTGCGCCTTGCGGTGCGCGTCGGCGATGTCGTCGGCGACCGCGATGCCGCACGGGTTGGCGTGCTTGATGATCGCGACGGCCGGCTCGGCGAAGTCGTAGGCGCTGCGGAGGGCGGCGTCGGCGTCCACGTAGTTGTTGTACGACATCTCCTTGCCGCCGAGCTGGGTCGCCTGCGCGATGCCTCGCCCGGCCGGGTCGGCATAGAGCGCGGCGGCCTGGTGCGAGTTCTCGCCGTAGCGGAGGGTCTGCTTCAGTTCGGCCCGCACCTCGAAGCGCTCGGCGAAGTCGTCCGTCGACGGCGCCTCCCCCGCGAACCACGCGGCGACGGCTCCGTCGTAGGAGGCGGTGTGGGCGAACGCCTTCGCGGCGAGCGCGCGGCGCTGGTCGAAGGTGGTGCCGCCGGCGGCGATCGCGGCCGCGACCTCCGCATAGTCGTCTGGCGAGACGACGATGGCGACGTTGGCATGGTTCTTCGCCGACGCGCGCACCATGGCCGGCCCTCCGATGTCGATCTGCTCGACGACGTCGTTGCCGACCGCGCCGGACGCGACCGTCTCGACGAACGGGTAGAGGTTGACGACGACGAGCTCGAACGGCTCGATCCCGAGGTCTTTCAGCTGCTCCTCGTGGGAGGCCAGCCGCAGGTCGGCGAGCAGGCCGGAGTGGATGGCCGGGTGCAGCGTCTTGACCCGCCCGTCGAGCGACTCCGGGAAGCCCGTCACCGACGCGACGTCGGTCACCGCGTGCCCGGCGTCGCGGATGGTCTGCGCGGTGGACCCCGTCGACACGATCTCGACTCCGGCCTCCGCCAGTGTCGCTGCGAGTTCGAGGAGGCCCGTCTTGTCGCTGACCGAGATCAGCGCGCGGCGGATCGGGACGACGTCCCGTTCGCGGTAGAGGCTGGCGTCGTGACGGGGTCCGCTCATACTCGGGAGAGCTCCTTGAGGTCGATGTGTCCGTTGGCGATGTCGAGGACGGCGTCGATCAGGAGGCGCCGCTCCACGGGTTTGATGCGTTCGTGCAGGCTGGCCTCGGTGTCGCCCGGCACGATCGGGACGCGCTCCTGGCTGATGACCGGCCCGGCATCGACGCCGTCGTCGACCACGATGAGGCTGGCGCCGGTCTGGGTGGCGCCGGCGGCCAGGGCGTCGCGGACGCCGTGCGCGCCGGGGAACTCCGGCAGATAGGCGGGGTGCGTGTTGATGAGGTTGGGCGAGAACGCCTGCACGACGCGCGGCGGCACCAGGCGCATGAAACCGGACAGGATGACGAGGTCGGGCTCCCAGAGCCGGATCTGCTCGAGCAGGGCGTCGCCCCACTCCTCGCGGCTGTCGTACGACGTGAACGGCACCGTGAACGACGGGATGCCGAACTCCTCGGCGTGATCGAACCCGTCGGCCTCCCGGTCGGCGCCGACCGCGACCACCCTGGCAGGGAACTCGGCGTCGGACGCCGCCTCGAGCAGAGCGCGCAGATTCGAGCCACCGCCGGAGATCAGCACGACAATCGAGAGCACGCGACAAGCCTACCCATATGGGCGTGTCGCCTCAGACCAGCCGCAGCCCCCAGCGCGACGGGGCGATCGTGTAGAGCTGACGGTAGAGCGCGGTCCCCACCAGCACGCCGAGCGCGATCGAGACGATGGAGCCGAGCACGTTCGGGATACTGCCGGCGTCGAAGTCCACACCCGTCGCCGTCTGCGTCAGGCGGATCAGCCCCGTCGCACCCGGCACGAGCAGCCAGAACGCGGGGAGGAAGCAGACGACGGCCGGCGGCGCCCCGCGCACTGATTGGACGAGGTACGCGAGCACCGTGAGCGCGAATGCACCGAAGAAGCCGCTGAAGACGTTGCCCATGATCAGCGCCCCAACGAGCTGACCTCCGTAGGCGACCAGCAGCACGAGCGTGAGGAAGTAGAGCGAGCGCCTCGGCCCGCAGTAGTAGAGGAAGATGCCGACGGAGAACAGCAGGACGCCCAGCCACGGCTGGAACGCGCCGAGCGGCGGCTGGGTCGACAGCAGCGCCGTGGAGGCGGGAACGCCGGTGATCGTCATGGCGGCGAGGATCCCGATGGCGAGGAAGCCCAGCTGGGCGATGCCGGAGACCAGACGACTGGAGCCCGCGACCATGTCGCCCGCCGCCAGCTCCTGGATCCCGGTGGTCAGCACGGCGCCGGGCAGCAGCGTGACGAGCGGAGGGACGAGCACCTGCAGCGGCTCGTCGATCAGCACGGTGCGTCCGAGCAGGAAGACGATCAGCGACAGCGCGAACGCGGTGGCGACGGGCAGCAGGATCGCGGCGTAGGTTCCTGGGCGCACGAACAGCTTCGCAGCACCGACCAGCATCCCGAGCGCGAAGGCGTAGAGCATGCTCGTCGTCTCGGCACCGAGGAGTACGAGCGCGACGCCCGCCGAGGCGAAGCCGTGGCCGATGATCCGCACCAGCCGGTTGAAACGCGGCCGGGCGTCGGCGATCGCCTGGAGCGCCTCGATGCCCTCGACCGCGGTGATCGTGCCCGCAAGCGCGCGGTCGACCACGGCATAGACGTGGGCGGCGCGGTCGAAACGCACCTCGCCGCCGGAGGCCTCCGCGACGTCGAAGCGCGTCTGCGCCTCACCCGGCAGCCCGACGAAGATCAGGGTGGGGAACACGATCAGCGTCGCCCGGGGCGACCCGAGCGCGGTCGCGACGCGCTTGAGCGTCCCCTGGATGTCGCGCGACGCGGTTCCGATCGCGAGGAGCGCGCTGCCCAGCCGTACGAGGAACTCCTGCAGCTGCGCGGAGGGGCTCTCGACGAGCTGCTCGACCTCGGTCGACCTGCGTCGGAGGGTGAACCTCGGCAGGTGGAGTCGCGGCCGTGGCGCTCTCATCGTCGGGCGCGACCTCCGGCCATCAGCCCGATGATCGCCGCGACGGCGACCTCCACCGCCGCGAAGGCGCCGACCAGCCACGGGTTCGGGCCGACGTCGTGCAGGCGACCGGGGCCGAGGGCTCCCGACGACCACCAGGCGAGGAGGCCGAGTTGGATGCCCGCCACCACGCCGATCCCCGCCGCCGTGAGCAGCAGGGCGAGGACGCCGTCCACCTGCGTCTTCCTCGTGGCGCGCAGTAGAGCGGCGGCGAGGAAGCCTGCGAGCAGCGGCACGAGCACGCCGACGAGACCGAAGGTGTAGCCGTGGGCCGGGATGACGCCGAAGAGCGGCACACCCGGCAGCGGCCCGAGCGCGGTGCCGATCGCGCTCACGGCTGAGCCGGTCCCGATCGCGAAGCCCGGGCCGACGAGCCACGACATGAGCCAGATCACCAGGTTGGGCAGGAACGCCAGCTGCGCGATCGTGAGGGCCACGCCGCCCGCGACGCCCGTCTGCAGCTGCTCGTAGAGGCTGATGATCGCGCCGTAGTTGCCGAAGATCAGCAGCGCGAGGATGAGCGCGGAGAGCCCGACGACGATGGCCGTCGCCGCGCTGCCGGCCCGGACCGCGCCGAGCACACCGGCGCGAACCGGCACCGGCAGTGCGCCCACCCGGGCGCGCACGGCGAGAGCGACAGGAGCAGCGCCTCCGTGCGATTCGGTGGAGGTGCCGTCGGGGCGGTCGGCGGCTCTGTCGACGGCTCTGTCGCCCGCCCTGTCAGCCGCTCTGTCGCCCGCTCGGGAGGACGTCCGCGCCTCCCTCTCCCGGAGAGTCGCGAACGCGAAACCGATCCCGATGCCCAGGGCGTACACGAACGGCGGCAGCACCACGCCCTGCCACACCGACGGCGTCACCACCGCGCTTCCCGCGGTCAGCGTCACCAGCACGGACACCACGAGGAACACGGCGAGCGCCGAGAGTGCGCCAGCGCTGCGGAACGGCGTCTCCGCGGCGCGCAGACCGGTGCGGACACCGAGGCCGGCGGTGAGGGCCGCGAACCCCAGAAGTGCGATCGTCACCTGGAACGGAGCCGCGGCTGTGGGCAGCCCGAGCGACCCGACGGTCTGCGGATCGAGCGCCACCGTCAGGTTGACGCCGTGCCCCACCAGCCAGATGTCGGCAGCAGCCTTCCAGACGACGGCGAAATCCCCGGTCAGGTGGTATTGCGCCGCCCAGAGAACCGTGAGCGGGACCACGCAGATACCGATGCCGACCGCCGCGACGATGGCCGCCTCCAGCGCGGCGAGCAGGGCGACGGTTGTGCGATTCATGACCGGATGGAGCCTACCGGTCGCGGGGGCGCCTGCCGGGTCGACACTTCGGAGCCCCGGCGACTCCGGAGGCTTCGCACCGACTCCGCCGGGGCGATGTCGTCACCGGCGCGCTCACGACACGGTCATCACAGGCGTGTCGTCGTCGGCGTTCTCCGGGAGGGTGATCACCGGTCGCTGCACGAGCTCCAGAATCGCGATCACCACGGCGGCGATCACCAGGGTCCAGATGATCAGCGCCGGAGTGAGCGGGCGCACGAAGAGCACGACGGCGGCTGCGATCACGGCGACGGCACTGCGGAGCAGCACCCGCTGGGCGTAGATCCACTCGCCCACCCGGCCGGTCGTGATGCCGTGACGTTCCGCGGCCTCCCGCACCCACGTGACACCGGAGCCGAAGAAACCACGGAGACGTCGAGGGACTCCGAAGGGTCCCGCGTACCAGGCGACGACCGCAACGACGATCGCGAGGACCAGCACGGCGACGCCGGTGTCCTTCATCGCTGTCGAGACGGTGGTGTACAGCGTCGTCGCGACTCCGGCAGGGACCAAGGACGGGGAGGCCGAGGCGATGAAGACGATCTGACCGATGCTGATCCCCGCGACCACCACGATCATCGCGACCCCCAGAGCGCAGGCCGCGCCGATCAGGGCCAGCGAACGGCGACGGGCGACGATCACGCCCAGCGCAAGGAGGCCGAGCGAGACCCAGGGCAGCCAGGCCCCCGCGACGATGGCCAGGTTGTAGAACACCTGAAGCGTCGGGATCGACGAGTTCTGCGCCACCGTGATCGTCTTGTCGATCGTCGGGATCTGCGACGCGAATGAGAGACCCTGGTCTTCGAGAAGCTGTTTGACCCGGTCGATGATCGGACCGAGCTGGACGCCGACGGAGCCGTCCGCGCCGACCGCGATCGCCGCCTTCGGGTCGCCCTGCATCGTCGCGACCAGCTGGGTATGGCTCGCGCGGAGGGCATCCTGCCAGACCTGTGCGAACGCGTCGGAGGACACGAACCGGCCGACCGTGGTCTGGATCAACGACACGATGCCCTGCGCGAGCGGCGCTTTGAGCGCCTCCAACGCCTTCGTGGCCACGGGACCGGTGCCGAGGCCGGTGATGCCGTCGATCACCTGGGAGGTGAGTCGCGGGATGTCGACGTGCTCCTGGATGACCTTGACCGCCTCGTCGGTCACGTACGCCTGCACTCCCGGGTCGTCCGCGAGCGGCGCGTAGGTGGCGACGAACGTGTCGGTGTCCGTCAGCTGTACTTTCGCCCAGGAGGCGACGACAGCGACAGGCGCGAGGATCGCGCCGATCACGATGAGGACGACGGCCAGCAGCGTCCAGCCCCAGCCGCGCTTGTGCTTCGGTTCGACGACGACCGCGGTCTCGGGGAGCGGTTCGGTCCCGTTCTCGTCGAGCCGGCTCCTCAGCGCGGTGTTCTCGGCTTCGAGCGCAGCGACCCGCCGGGCGAGCTCGGCATTCGTCATCTTGGGCATCGGCGCATCCCCCTCCGGGCGGTGATGGCTCACTGTAACGCCGGCGCAGGTGGCGCGGGCAGGCCCGGAAACGAGGCGGTGGACGAATGGCGAAGGGCCGGACCCCGTGGAGGAGTCCGGCCCTGCGCGACCATCGGGAGCCGTGGATTACAGCGCGGCGTACACCTCGCGGAGCAGTTCGGCGGTCTCGGACGGGGTCTTGCCGACCTTCACGCCCGCGGCCTCCAGCGCCTCCTTCTTGGCCTGCGCCGTGCCGGCCGAGCCGGAGACGATCGCGCCCGCGTGGCCCATGGTCTTGCCCTCGGGCGCGGTGAAGCCGGCCACGTAGCCGACGACCGGCTTGGTGACGTTGGCCTTGATGAAGTCCGCAGCACGCTCCTCGGCGTCACCGCCGATCTCGCCGATCATGACGATCGCCTTGGTCTCGGGGTCGGCCTCGAAGGCGGCGAGCGCGTCGATGTGCGTGGTTCCGATGATCGGGTCGCCGCCGATGCCGATGGCGGTCGAGAAGCCCAGGTCGCGCAGCTCGTACATCATCTGGTAGGTCAGGGTGCCCGACTTGGAGACCAGTCCGATCGGGCCCTTGCCGGTGATCGTGGCCGGGGTGATCCCGACGAGGGACTCACCGGGCGTGATGATGCCGGGGCAGTTCGGACCGATGATGCGGGTCTTGTTGCCCTTCTCCTTGGCGTAAGCCCACGCCTCGGCGGAGTCTTGCACCGGGATGCCCTCGGTGATGACCACCAGGAGCGGGATCTCGGCGTCGATCGCCTCCACCATGGCGTCCTTCGCGAACGCCGGCGGCACGAAGATGATCGACACATCGGCGCCGGTCTTCTCGATCGCCTCGACGACGGTGCCGAACACCGGGAGCTCGACGTCGCCGTGCGTCACCGTGGTGCCGGCCTTGCGGGCGTTCACTCCGCCGACGACCTGCGTGCCGGCCTTCAGCATCAGCGCGGTGTGCTTGGTGCCCTCGCCGCCGGTGATGCCCTGGACGATGACCTTGGAGTCCTTGTTGAGGAAGATAGACATTCTCTGATTCGTCCTTGCTTACTTCGAGGCCAGCTCGGCGGCCTTGTCGGCGCCTTCGTCCATGGTGAGTGCGAGGGTCACCAGCGGGTGGTTCGCCTCGGTGAGGATGCGGCGGCCCTCTTCGACCTTGTTGCCGTCGAGACGCACGACCAGCGGCTTGTTCGCCTCGTCGCCGAGGATCTCCAGCGCCTTGACGATGCCGTTCGCGACCGCGTCGCAGGCGGTGATGCCGCCGAAGACGTTGACGAAGACGCTCTTGACCTGCGGGTCGTTCAGGATGACGTCGAGACCGGCCGCCATGACCTCGGCCGACGCGCCGCCGCCGATGTCGAGGAAGTTCGCCGGCTTGACGCCCTTGTGCTTCTCGCCCGCGTAGGAGACGACGTCGAGCGTGGACATGACCAGACCCGCGCCGTTGCCGATGATGCCGACCTGGCCGTCGAGCTTGACGTAGTTGAGGTCGGCCTTCTTGGCCTTGGCCTCCAGCGGGTCCGCGGCGTCCGCGTCCTCGAGGGCCTCGTGGTCGGGGTGACGGAACCCGGCGTTCTCGTCGAGCGTGACCTTGCCGTCGAGCGCGATGATGTCGCCCTCCTCGGTGAGGACGAGCGGGTTGACCTCGACGAGCGTGGCGTCCTCGCCGGTGTAGACCTCGTAGAGCTTCACGAAGACGTCGGCGACCTTGTCCACCAGCTCGTCGGGGAAGCCGGCCGCCTTGGCGATCTCGACGGCCTTGGCGGCGTCGAGGCCGCCGCGCGGGTCGACCTCGATGCGGGCGAGCGCCTCCGGCTTCTCGACCGCGAGCTGTTCGATCTCCATGCCGCCCTCGACGCTGGTCAGCGACAGGTAGGAGCGGTTGGCCCGGTCGAGCAGCACCGAGAAGTAGAACTCGCGGGCGATACGGGCGCCGCCGGCGACCATGACCCGACGCACGACGTGCCCCTTGATGTCCAGGCCGAGAATGGCCTTCGCGGCCGCCTCCGCGTCGTCCGGCGTCTTGGCGACCTTGACGCCGCCCGCCTTGCCACGGCCTCCGACCTTGACCTGCGCCTTGACGACGGTGACGCCGCCCAGCTTCTCGGCGGCCGCGCGGACCTCCTCCGGAGTGTCGGCGACGATGCCCGGAAGGACCGGGACGCCGTACTTCTCAAACAGGTCTCTGGCCTGGTACTCGAATAGATCCACGGTTATCCAATCCGCTGATGCCCGGCGCGCTCGTGACGCTCCGGCTGATATCTCCTGGGCGGTCCGGCGGGAGAATAGCTCGACGCCGAGATAAATTCGCCAGTGAGAACTTTAGCGCGTTCGACTGAACAGCCCGAATCGGTTTGTCCTCCACAACAGAACGCGCAGGCGAGTACTCCACTGATCCCGTCGTGACCGGCGCGCATCGGGTCCGCGACGGCGAGCGTGGAGGGCATGACACATCGCATATCGACCTTCGTGACCGCCTTCGCACTCGCCGGCCTCGCCGTCTTCCTCGGCATCCTGCAGGCCCTCGTCGTCGCGCCCGAAGCCCGAGCGCTCACAGGCGCCGGACACGGACCGGGCTACCTGTCGAGCGACGGCTGGTGGCTCGGCACGTACCGCATGGACGACGGGGAGCAGGGATTCTGCCTCAACGCCGGAAAACCGAGCCCGACCGGCCACGGTCTCGACTACGCCGAGGCCGCAGCGCTCGGGTGGTACACGCCGCCGCAGGCCGCCTCGCTCGCGTACATCTCGCGCACCTGGGCCGGCACCGGCGATCAGCTGACCGCAGCGGCCGGCCAGATCGCCACCTGGCTCGTCGCCGGCCTGAACGGGCACACCCCCGAGGAGGTCGCGTCGCGCGCGGGAGCCGACGCCGCACGCGTCCTCGCCCGCGCGTACGAGATGGTGGATGAAGCCGCTCGACTGGGATCCAACGCGGTTCGGGCGGATGCCGTCGTCGAGCTGGCCGAGACCGGGCCGGGCCGGCTGCGCGTCGAACTCACCGTCGAGCGTCCGTCGGGCCCCGAACTCGTCGCCCCCGGAACCCATCTGGCCCGGGTGACGCTCGACGGAGCCGTCTTCAGCGACGGCACCACGACCGCGGAGGTCCCGACCGGCACCGACATCGAGATCACACCGACGGGCGTCGATACCAGCGTGACGGTGACGGCGCGCGCGGAACTCTCCGCACTCCCGTACGGGGACCGGATGCTGGTCGCGGTGCCGCACGACGATGCGCAGTCCGTGCTCATCGCCGTGTTCGCCACTGCAGAGGCGCGAGCGGAGGCCACAGCCACGGGGCCGTCCCCCCTTCCGTTCCAGCCGCTGGTCGCGACGGTGACCAGCGCTCCCGAAGCGGTGCCCGGCGCCCTCATCCACGACCGCCTCACCGTGAGCGTCGACACGACGGACGGACTGCTGCCGTCCTGGGGCGTGCGTGCGACCGACGATGGTTTCGAGCCGGTGGAGGCGGTCGTCGAGAGCACTCTCCACGGTCCGTTCGGCGACCCGATCGTGCAATCCGACACGATCCCGGAGGGCTCCCCGGTGGTGTGCGTCGTCGAGACGGCCGTGAACGGCACGGGCGAGTACGACACTCCGGAGTGCACGCTGCCCGCCGCGGGGCACTACGTCTGGACGGAACGTATCGATCCCACTTCGATGGACCCGGACGCGGGCGGAGAGCGGATCCGCCCCTGGCAGTCGGACTTCGGCATCGCCTCGGAGATGACCATGGCCTCGGCACCGGCCGAGGTCGCACCCGCGCAACTCGCGGCGACCGGAGGTAGCGTCGAGGCCGGCCCCGCGGCGTTCGCAGCGACTCTGGTCGGGCTCGGGATCGTGTCGGCGCTGATCGCTCGCTCCACCCGCCGAGGAGCGCACCGCGCCGACCGTCGAGGCGTACGACGATGATCGCAGCCGCGCGGTCGGGCCTGTCGGGTGGATCATGGGGGCATGGCCGTCCCACCAGCGCGGCATTCCGATCTCCGGTCGATCGCCGGCGAGGCGCTCTCCCTCGCCGGCGCCGGCCGGGCGTTGCTGCTGCAGATCGCCCACCCGGCAATCGGACGCGGCGTGGCCGAGCACAGCGACTTCGCCTCCCGGCTCATGGACAGGTTCCACGCGACCATGACCTTCGTCTACGCCTCTGTGTACGGGTCGCCCGAGGCGTTCGACCGGGTCCGCCGACAGGTCGACCGTGCCCACCGACCGGTGCGGGCCTCCCGAAGCGGCGATCTCCCCGCTTACAACGCATTCGCTCCCGAGCTGCAGCTCTGGGTCTCCTCGACGCTCTACGCGACCATGATCGAGCTGAACGAGCGTGTCTACGGCCCGCTCGCCGACGCGTCGCGCGAACAGGTGTACCAGGACTTCCAACGGCTCGGGCTGAACCTCCAGCTGAGACAGGAGGCCTGGCCGAGCGACGTCGCAGGGTTCCAGAAATACTGGGACGAGATGCTCCCGCAGTTGGTCGTGACCAGTACGACGCGCGCGCTCGCCGAGCAGATCCTCCGTCCGAACGGCATGCCGGTCGTGCTCCGGGGCGTCCTTCCGGCGAGCCGGCTCGTCACAACCGGGTTACTGCCCGCCTGCGTCCGGGAGCAGTTCGGGTTGCCGTGGGACCCGGCTGTCGAGAGGCGGTTCGAGCGGCGCATGAGCTGGGCCGCGGCAGTCTATCCGCGTCTGCCCGCCGCGCTCCGGCATCGGCCGCGGGACATGTATCTGCGTCGGCTGGAGCGGCGTTCTTAGCCGGGGAGGCGACGAGACCGTTCGATCATGCGAGCGATCAGCACCAGCGCGATTCCTACGCCGGCGCCCAGAACGGTCTCGATGATCCGGTCCATGACCAGTGTCCCGAGTGGGGCCGGCGCCGCGAGGTGGGAGACGGCGAGCGCCATCGGCGTGATGAAGAGAAGGGCGTAGCCGTAGTGGCGCCCGACCAGCATCTCGGCGAAGAACTGGCACACGACGATCACGAGGATCACGACGACAGGCGGAGGAGACCAGAACAGGACGGCCGCGGCCACACCGACGCCGCCGATCGTGCCGAGAATCCGGTGGAGCGAGCGCGAGATCGAGTGCGCCGCCCGCGCCGGCGGGATGACCGCGACGAGACTCACCACCGCCCAGTACGCGTGGCCCAGCCCGAGCGACAGCGCCACTCCTCCCGCGATCAGGACTCCGACGACGTTCTGCGCCGCCGTGAGCCAGACGCGCCCGTCGCGGAACACGGTCGTGTCGATGCCAGGGCGACGGTGGAGCTTCTTGAGGAGCACCGCGCCGGTCGTGGCAGCACGATCGCCCGCCCAGCGTCGCACCGCCCAACCGGACAGGGTGAGCACCCACGAGAACGCGGCGACGGCGGCCGCCAGCCCGATGCGCGGGAGGGCGTCCTGTGCGGTCGTCGGCACGGCCGCACACACGAGGAGCGCGAACACGAAGAACAGCGGCTGGGTCGGCAGGAGCTGGAACGCGGTCGCGAGCAGCGTGCCGGCGACGACGATGAGCACGAGCAGAACGGTCACGAGCCACAGCGGCTCGCCCGCGACGGCGACGAGCACTCCGAGGGAGATGCTCACCAGCATCGCCACCGCCGCGATCGACACGCTGCGCAACCGCAGCCTGTACGGCTCATTGCGGCCGTACAGCGCCGTGAACGCCCCGAACGTCGCGTACGCGGCGAGCTCCAGGCGTCCGACGGCCAAGAGGATGAGCAGTGGCACCGCGACCGCCGCGGCCGCACGGAAGCCGACCTCGACACTCATCGTGGCGAGCCGCTCCCTCACAGCTTGTCGATCGGCGCGATCTTGATGAGGAGCTTCTTCGCCCCTACTTTCTCGAACTGCACGTGCGCGACGCGCTTCGCTCCCTCGCCGGTCACGTTCGTGACCCTCCCCTCGCCGAAGTCCGCGTGACGGATACGGTCGCCGGGGGCCAGCTCGAGGTCGCCGTTATCGCGCACCTTCCCGGTCACCCGGTTCGGCCACTCGGCCTTCGGGCGCTCGGCAGGCGCGCTGCCACCCACGGGATAACTCTCGTTCCAACGGCCGGCGGTGCCACCGCCGAGACCCGGCCGGCGCGCGTTGAGGGCGCGCGACTGCGAGCCGCCCCGGCCGTTGGCGGCGCCGGGAGACTGCTTCCAATCGATCAGATCGGCAGGGATCTCCTGGAGGTAGCGGCTGGGCATCGCGACGGCCGTCTCTCCGAACTGCGCACGCGTCATCGCCAGCGACAGGAAGAGCCGCTTCTTCGCGCGGGTGATGCCGACGTAGAACAGCCGCCGCTCCTCGGCGGGGCCTCCCGGCTCGTTCGCCGACATCCGGTGCGGGAGGAGGTCCTCCTCGATGCCGGTGAGGAACACCGCGTCGTACTCGAGACCCTTAGCCGTGTGGAGGGTCATCAGCGACACCGAGCCGCTCGAGTCGTCGATCTCGTCGGCCGCCGCGACGAGCGACACCTCGGTGAGGAAGTCCACGAGCGTGCCGTCCGGGTTGTTCCGCGCGAACTCGCGGGTCACCGCGACGAGCTCGTCGACGTTCTCAGCGCGCGCCTCGTCTTGAGGGTCGCGACTGTTGCGGAGCACCTCGAGATAGCCGCTGCTGTCGAGCAGGAAGGTGAGGACATCGGCCACGGGCGAGACGCCGGCCGGGTTGGCGGGGTCGATCTTCGCCGCCGCCTCGTCGAGCATCGTGGAGAGCTGGAGGATGGCTCCGGTGACCTTGGGGCCGAGCCCGAGCGAGCCGGCATCGCGCATCGCGTCGCGGAAGGTGAACCCGTTGTCCTCCGCATAGCTCGCCAGCTGGGTCTCGGTGGCCGGCCCGATGCCCCGCTTCGGAGTGTTGAGGATGCGGCGCAGCGCGAGGGTGTCGTCGGGGTTGGCGACCGTGATCAGGTACGCCATGGCGTCCTTGATCTCGGCACGCTCGTAGAACTTGGTGCCGCCCATCACCTTGTACGGCAGGGCCGACCGGATGAAGATCTCCTCCAGCGCGCGGGTCTGAGCGTTGGTGCGGTAGAACACGGCGATGTCTTTGTAGTCCATGCCGGCAGCGTGGAGCTTCTCGATCTCGTCGGCGACGAACTGCGCCTCGTCGTGGCCCGAGTATCCGGTGTAGCCGACGATCTTGTCGCCATCCCCGACCGCGGTCCACAGTTTCTTGTCTTTGCGGTCGAAGTTGTTGGCGATCACGGCGTTGGCGGCGCTCAGGATGTTCTGCGTCGAACGGTAGTTCTGCTCCAGCAGCACCACCTTGGCGCCGGGGAAGTCGCGCTCGAACTCGACGATGTTGCGGATGTCCGCTCCGCGGAACGCGTAGATCGACTGATCGGAGTCGCCGACGACCGTGAGCGAGGCGCCCGGGATGGCGCCGACGACATCGCGCAGCTTGCTGACGTTGCGGCCGTGCTGCTCCATCTCCTCCGCGATGTCGGGTGCGACCGGCATCGTCAGCTCGCGGATGAGGGAGTACTGGGCGTGGTTGGTGTCCTGGTATTCGTCGACCAGGATGTGCCGGAATCGCGTCTGATACAGCGCCGCCACCTTGGGGAAGGCCCGGAACAGGAACACCGTCTCGGCGATGAGGTCGTCGAAGTCGAACGCGTTCGCACGCCGGAGGGCGCGCGTGTACTGCCGGAAGATCTCGAGGAACATCACCTCCTGCGGGTCGCTCAGGTTGGCCGAGCGCGCGAACGTCTCGATGTCGGTGAGCTCGTTCTTGAGCTTGGAGATGCGACCCGCCGTGCCCGCCACGGTGAAGCCCAGGGTGTCGGCGTCGAGCTCCTTGATGATCCGCTTGAGCAGGGCTCGTGTGTCGCCCGAGTCGTAGATCGTGAAGCTCTGGGTCTTGCCGATCGTCTCGGCCTCGCGACGGAGGATGCGCACGCACGCCGAGTGGAACGTCGAGATCCACATTCCCTGCGCGCGACCTCCCAGGAGCTGCTCGACCCGCTCGCGCATCTCGTTGGCGGCTTTGTTGGTGAACGTGATCGCAAGGATCTCGCTCGGCCACGCCTCGCGGCTCTCGATGAGACCGGCGATACGTCGGGTGAGCACGCTCGTCTTGCCCGACCCCGCACCCGCCACGATGAGCAGGGCCGCACCCCGGTACTCCGCAGCCTCGCGCTGCTGGGGGTTGAGCCCCGCGAACAGCCGGTCGGACGGCCCGCGGCCGCTGCGGCTGCCCGCTCCGCCGGTCGCCGAGCCGCCACCGGACCGCTCGTCGCCCTCCCAGCCGTCGAGGATGATCGGCACGGAGGAGGGTGCGGCGGAGGTGGGAGGTGGGGCGTCGGGAAGGCTCGTCATGTCTCCAGCCATTTTAGCCGCCGCCACCGTCATCGCCGCCGGGAGGGCGTGTTGCGGCGGCTCCCCGTCACCGCCCGTCGCGGACCGCGACGGCCAGGTCGGGATGATCGGCGAAGACCCCGTCGACCCCCGAGTGCAGCAGGATCGCGAACAGCCGCCTCCAGTCGCCCCACTCGTCCTCGCGCCCACCGCTGTGGAACTCGGGCGGGAGCATGCCGTTCTCCGGCCGCAGCGTCCAGCAGTACACCGAGAGGCCGGCGGAGTGCGCGAGGTCCACCAGATCGGAGGTCACCGCGCCGATGTCCACTCCCCCTTCGTCCTCGCCGAACAGACCGATGGACACCGAGCCCGAGTGCAGGATCTGTCCCACGTCGACGCTGATCCCGTCGACCCGATCGGCGGGCGACGCCGCGGACCCGAGTGCGTAGAGACCGCGGAGGGTCACGTCATCGGCGTAGCCGGGAGCGGCGGCGCCGAGCGCGGCCACTCGGTCGGCGGGCGCCCCCTCCGCCTCCACGAGGTACACGCGTCGCCCGCGGAAGCCGCGCTGGTGCAGCCGTCCGAGCACCGTCTTCTCGAAGCTCTCCGCGATGAGCCCCGGGTGATCGGTCCAGCCCGCGTCCGCGAGCGCCCCGACGAACAGCTCGTCGAGCGGCAGCCCGGCGGCCTCGAAGTACGTGGCGTGCTTGAGCTCGGCGACGAGGCCCAGTGCACGGCTCGCGCTGTCGGAGGCCGCGTCCACGGTCTCGAGCACGTCGGACAGCCGGAGGATCGGATAGCGGTCATCGAACGTGGCGCTGGCCTGGCGCAGGTGCGGAAGCCGCTCCCTCGCGCGCAGCACCGACAGCTCGCTCCAGGTGAAGTCCTCCGTGAACCACCCGGTCAGCGGGATGCCGTCGACCTCCTTGGTGGTGCGGCGGGCGGCGAACTCGGAATGGTCGGCGACGTTGGTGGTTCCCGAGATCTCGTTCTCGTGGCGCACGACCAGGACGCCGTCCTTGGTGGCGACCAGGTCGGGCTCGACCGCGTCGGCGCCGAGGGCGAATGCCAACTCGTAGGCCGCCCTGGTGTGCTCGGGGCGATAGCCGGGCGCGCCTCTGTGACCGATCACAGATGGAGTCGAACGGGCACGCATGTGGTGATCCTAGCCGGGAGGCCGAAACGATCCGATGCAGGTCGACACCGATTCACCTGTCCGCCGACACGAGGTGACACAATCGGGATGTGCCCCACCCCGACGGCCTCCCGACCCGTGAGCCGACGACCTCCGGCACTGCTCCGGAGGCGCAGCGACCGCGCCGTGCCTGGCATGAGCCGACGCGCGATCTCCGCCTGCACTGGGGCGGCTATCGCGCCCGGTGGATCGCAGGCCTGGCGATGATCGTGGTCGGCACCGCCTGCATCCTCGTCACCACCACGTACAGCCTTCCCTTCCTGCTCGTCGGGTCGCTCCTGCAGCCCGCCGGCTGGGCCGTGCTGCCTTCGACGATCGGTCGGCGCGTGGCGGTGGTGGTGCCCGTTCTGGGCTTCACCTGGCTGATGCTCGGAGGCTCGGGCTTCGCCTGGTGCTACGCGATCATGCTGGCGGCGTGGCTGCTGGTGCGCCTGCGTCCCCTTCCGACGTTCGCAGTGCTCGTGCTCCCGATCGCATCGAGCCTCGTGCTGTCGCAGCTCGTGACCACCTACGAGCAGGGCTGGATCACGATCCTTGTCAGCACCCTGGTGATCGTCGGGTCCGCATGGCTTGCCCGCGGAGGCGCGATCGCACTGGATTCATGGCAATCTGTCAGAACTCTCAGAAAACAACCCGATAGGTTTGACGAACCGAGACCGTAAGCGGTCCCCGACAAAGCGAGGAACCCATGGCACTCAACAACCCGGCGTTCTCGACGAACCCGGCGTTCCAGAACAACGGCCAGGCCGCGACGGCCGTCGCTCCGAGCGCCGAGAAGCTCGAGCAGCTGTATCAGGCGCCGTCGGCCACATCCGCCGACACCGACCGGATGACCGTCGAAGACACCATCAACAAGAGCGCGATCTCGTTCGCCCTCCTGGTCGCCGGCGCTGTCGTCGGCTGGCTGGTCCCGGCGCTGTACCTCCCGGCCGCGATCGTCGGTTTCGTGCTGGCGCTGGTCAACATCTTCAAGAAGAAGCCGTCACCCGCGCTCATCCTGAGCTACGCGGGTGTGCAGGGCATCTTCGTCGGCGGCATCTCGGCAGTCTTCGAGTCGATCTATCCCGGCATCGTCATCCAGGCGGTCATCGGAACCCTGGCCGTCGTCGGCGTGACCCTGGCTCTCTTCGCGTCGGGCAAGATCCGCGCTTCCGCCAAGGCGACCAAGATCTTCCTGATCGCGATGTTCGGCTACCTGGCGTACTCGCTGGTCAACGTCATCCTCGTGTGGACCGGCGTCACCAGCAGCCCGTTCGGTCTGAGCGGAGACGTCAAGCTCTTCGGCATCCCACTCGGTGTCGTGATCGGCGTCCTCGTCGTCATCATGGGTGCCTACTCGCTGGTCCTCGACTTCGACTTCATCCAGCGAGGCGTCAAGAACCGCGCACCGCGCATCTACGGCTGGTCCGGCGCCTTCGGCATCATGGTCACGGTCATCTGGCTGTACCTCGAGATCCTGCGACTGCTCGCGATCTCGCGCAATTAGCAATCAGCACGTAGCCGCGTCGCACGCAGAAGGGCCGGGATGCGGATGCATCCCGGCCCTTCTCACGTCTGCGGGAGACCTACTCCCACTCGATGGTGCCCGGCGGCTTCGACGTGACGTCGAGCACGACGCGGTTGACGCCGTCCACCTCGTTGGTGATGCGGTTGGAGATCGTGGCCAGCAGGTCGTAGGGCAGGCGCGTCCAGTCGGCCGTCATCGCGTCTTCGCTGGAGACCGGGCGTAGCACGATCGGGTGGCCGTAGGTGCGGCCGTCGCCCTGCACGCCCACCGAGCGCACGTCGGCCAGCAGCACCACGGGGCACTGCCAGATCTCGGCATCGAGGCCGGCGGCGGTCAGCTCCGCGCGCACGATCGCGTCGGCGTCACGCAGCAGGTCGAGACGCTCCTGCGTCACCTCGCCGACGATCCGGATGCCGAGGCCCGGGCCGGGGAACGGCTGGCGGCCGACGATGACCTCCGGGAGACCGAGCTCGCGACCGATCGCGCGTACCTCGTCTTTGAACAGGGTGCGCAGCGGCTCGACGAGCTCGAACTGGAGGTCCTCCGGGAGGCCGCCGACGTTGTGGTGGCTCTTGATGTTGGCCGTGCCGGTGCCGCCTCCCGACTCCACCACGTCGGGGTAGAGCGTGCCCTGCACCAGGAAACGGATGGGGTCGCCGTCGTTCGCGGCCTCGGCGATCAGATCGGCCTGGGCCTTCTCGAACACGCGGATGAACTCGCGACCGATGATCTTGCGCTTGGTCTCGGGGTCGGAGACGCCCGCGAGCGCAGACAGGAACTGCTCCTGCGCGTTCACCGTGACGAGCCGTACGCCGGTGGCGGCGACGTAGTCCTCCTCGACCTGGCGCGCCTCGTCCTTGCGGAGCAGCCCGTGGTCGACGAACACGCAGACGAGCTGGTCGCCGACCGCCTTGTGCACGAGCGCGGCCGCGACGGCCGAGTCGACACCGCCGGACAGGGCGCACAGCACCCGTCCGCTGCCCACCTGGGCACGGATGGCGGCCACCTGGTCGGCGATGACGTTGCCGCTGTTCCAGTCGGCGGGGATGCCCGCCGCGCGGTGCAGGAAGTTCTCGAGCACCGCCTGGCCGTACTGCGAGTGCTTGACCTCGGGGTGCCACTGCACGCCGTAGAGCTTGCGCTCCTCGTTGGCGAACGCGGCGACCGGGGTGTCCTCTGTGGTGGCGAGCACCTCGAAGCCCTCCGGGGCGCGCGAGACCGAGTCGCCGTGGCTCATCCACGCGGTCTGCTGCTCGGGCTGACCGTCGAGGAGGCTGCCCGAGCCACCGGCCGCGGCGTCCGAGACGCGCACAGCCGTCGATCCGTACTCGCGGCGCCCGGTCTTGGCGACCTCGCCGCCGAGGGCGGTCGCCATGACCTGGAAGCCGTAGCAGATGCCGAGGACCGGGACGCCGAGGTCGAAGATCGCCTCGTCGAGCTGCGGTGCCCCGTCTTCGTACACGCTCGACGGGCCTCCGGAGAGCACGATGCCCGCGGGGTGCTTGGCGGCGACCTCGGCCGCCGTGACCGTGTGCGGCACGATCTCGGAGTAGACGTTCGCCTCGCGCACGCGGCGCGCGATCAGCTGGGCGTACTGCGCGCCGAAGTCGACGACGAGGACGGGGCCGGCCGGTGCGGCCGCATCGGCCCCTCCGAGGATGTCCGAGAACGCTGCGTCGGTGCTAATTTGTGGCCTCCACGAGAGTCGCTGCCTCGGCCTCCCGGCCGGCCAGATAGGTCTTGACCTGCTTGGTGATCCTGGCCTCCACGAAGAACGAGAGGAACGGCACGACGCCACCGAGGGCGATCAGCACGAACTTCGTGAACGGCCAGCGCATCAGGCTCCACAGGCGGAAGTCGGAGAAGAGGTAGACGACGTAGAGCCAGCCATGGGCGATCAGGATGCCGGTGCTGAGATCGACGCCGGTCGGTGCGACCGCGGTCTTGACGGGCACGAGGGTGAGGGCGCCGTAGTTGCTGAACGCGAAGAGCTGGTACCCGAGACCGTACTTCACGACCATCTCCACGCAGAGCAGCAGGAGCATGATGCCGGTGACGTAGGCGAACACCTGGTAGAACTTCAGCGCCCCGCGGATCTTCGGGAAGTCTTCGAGCTTGGGAGCGAGGGGCATGGGGCTATTCTACTTTCCCGGCGCGGGCGCGGGCGCCGTCCACGGAGCCGTCGGCCACGCCGGCCGCTGCTGCGGCCTCCAGCTCACGCTCTTCGTCCTCGCGCTGCTTCGCGTCGCGCACGAGCCGGTACCAGAGGAAGATCGCGAAGCCGGCGAAGATGATCCACTCGGCGGCGTAGAAGATGTTGAGCCAGTTGAGCTCGGTCTGCTGGATCGGCGGGGGCGAGTCGATCTTCACCAGGCCCGCGGGAGGCGTCTGCTCGACGGCGTAGGCGTTGTAGACGTCCATGCCGTCGACGCCCGTCCAGAGGTTGTAGAGCTGGCCGACACCGAGGGACGTCATCGCCGTCGGGTTCTTCTTGTCGTCGGGCACCTGGGGCTGCTCGTCGGGGAGGAGGCGTCCTACCATGCGCTGCGGCGCCTCGGGCTGCGACGCGAGCTCGGCCATAGCGGCCTTCGCAGCCGCTTCGGTCGGCGCCCAGCCGCGGGCCACCGCGAGCGCGATCGTGCGGCCTCCCCCGGCGTCCACGTTCACGTGCGAGACGACCCACCATCCGGCCTTGCCATAGTTGAGCCGGTCGTACAGCAGCTGGTCGTCGCCGGAGATCGGGGTGCCGGTGAATTCCACCAACTGGCCGACCGCCTTGCTGGTGAGCGGGCCGCCCGGCTTCGCGACCTGCGTGAGCGGCAGCACCGTCTCTGTCGGAGCCTCCACCGCCTTGCCCGACTCGATCGCGCGCTCCAGCTGCCATTGGCCGAGCGCCGCGAACCCGGCGGCGAGCGCAAGCGCGAAGATCAGCGCTCCGATCCAGCGCGGCCGCAGCATCATCTGGAGCATCGTGGTGCCGCCCGCCTGCGCCGGGGTGCCGGCGTTCGGGCTGCCAGGGGTGGTGTCGATGGGTCAGTCCCGCTTTCGGTCGACAGTCGTGTCCTGCTGCTGCATGGCCTGCTCGACGATCCGGTCCACAGCGTCGCGCGTGTCGGCCGCGCTCCTGTCGTCGCGGCGCGCGTCGGAGTCGAGGTCGGCGGTCACCGCCTCGACGAGTGCGATCCCCTCGTCGAGAACGGGATCGCGCTTCTTCCGCCGGTCGCGCCGTTTGGACGATCCGGACCGGAGAATCATCCCACCGATCTTCTCGGAGTTCGCTGCGAGGATCGGGCCGAGCACGGCCATGATGAGCACGTAGAGTCCCGCGAACGGCACGATGCGGGCGTCGAGCCCCGCACTGATCGACAGGGTCGCGAGGATGAGCGCGAACTCGCCTCGGTTCTGGAGGATGACCGTGGTGTTGATCCCGGCCTGGGGGCCGAAGCCGTTGATCCACGCGACGAACTGCCCGGCGAGGATGTTGAGCACGATGGTCATGGCGACCGCGATGAGCACGGGACCCAGCACGGACGGGAACTTCGCCGGGTCGAGCTCGAGGCCGAAGTTGAGGAAGAAGAACGCCGCGAACACGTCGCGCAACGGGAGGGCGATGTGCTCGATCTTGTTGCGGTACTTCGTGGCGCCCAGCACCAGCCCGATGAGGAACGCGCCGATCGCGTCCGTGACGCCGAGCACCTCGCCGATCCCGGCGAACAGTACTGCCAGGCCGAAGAAGAGGATGGTGAAGAGCTCGTCGTCCTTCGTGCGGAACAGCCGCGAGACGTACCTCCCCCCGAACCGCGCGAGGGTGAACATCACCACGAGGAACAGGAACGCCACCGCGAGCTTGCCGACGACCGGCCAGAGTTCGGTCTCGCCGCTCAGCACCACAGAGACGATGGCGAGGTAGATGGCGATGAAGATGTCCTCCACCACGGTGACGCCCAGGATCATCGGCGTCTCGGTGTTGGGCAGGCGGCGCAGC
Source organism: Leifsonia sp. Leaf336 (assembly GCF_001423695.1). Classification (GTDB taxonomy): domain Bacteria; phylum Actinomycetota; class Actinomycetes; order Actinomycetales; family Microbacteriaceae; genus Leifsonia. The sequence goes on along the minus strand of NZ_LMOZ01000001.1, from coordinate 649,945 downwards.
TCGATGAGCAGCTTGGTCACGATCGCGGAGGACGACGTCGCCGTCATACCCGCGATGATCAGGGCCTCCCGTGTGCCCCAGCCGACCCAGAAGCCGAACGCGAGCCCGACGCCCATGTTGATGAGGATGTACGAGCCGCCGGAAATGATCAGTTTGCCGAAGTTGCCGAAGAACTCGTCCTGGTCGAACTCCAGGCCGAGGTTGAACAGCAGCAGGATGAGCCCGAAGATCGCGATGAGCTCGATGTAGTTGCTCTCGAAGCTCAGCGGGAACCAGCCGGTGTGCGGGCTGGCCAGCAGGCCGACGAGCATGTAGATGGGGATCGCGGGGAGACCCACCAGCTTGCCGAGGCGACCCAGCACGTACGCGACGAGCAGGAGGATGCCGAGAATGATGAGGTCTTCTCCGAGATGCATGGATCAGCCTCCCGGCGGCGCGTCGGCAGTGGCGCGCACGGCGGTCTCGCCCGTGCGGAAGAAGGCGAAGGCCTTGGCGACCTTCTCGGGGGTGCCTGCGACGACGAGGGTGTCGCCGGGGAAGACCTTGAAGTCCTGCGCGGGCGCCGGATTGGCGGAGTCTCCGCGCACCACCGCGACGACCGTGAGGCCTACGAAGCCGCGGTCGGCGGGGGCGCCGAGCTGCTGGCCGGCGATGTAGTCCTCGTAGTCGACGGTGAACCAGTCGATGCTCAGACCCGGCATCTGGTCGAGCGCCGTGAGCGACTCGGTGATCTGGGTGCCGCCGAGGAGCTCGGCCAGCGTGTGCGCCTCGTCCTCATTCAGGCGCAGCGAGACTTTCGTCACGTCGGCGCCGTCTTCGTGATCCGAGAAGGTGACCAGGTCGCTGTGCCCGGAGCGGTGGGCGATGACGCCGACCTTGCCCCCATCGTCTGTGACGAAGGTATGCAGCACCCCGACCCCGGGCAGTTTGACCCGTCGAACGTCAACCATTTATCCGTCTCCATCCGTCGCGGGCACTAGGTCCCAGTCTATCGGAGGGAGATTTCCGACTCGTCTCGATGCTCGGCCTGCGGCCGCCGGGGCCTCACTCGTCCGTCGGCGGCTGCGCCCCCTCGGGCAGCGGCTTCTCGGCGGCCTTGGCGCGCGGCGCCCGCTTCGTGCGGGTGACCTCGGCGGCCTTCGCCGCCGCCGCGTCGACGTCGACGATGTCGGGGGCCTCCAGCCGCACCCGGTCGGCCGAGGCGTCATCGGGCTGCAGCTGGCTCTCGCGCTCGGCGGCCACCCGCTTCAGGTAGGTCTGCACCTCGCGTTCTTCGCGAGCAGTGTCCCACCCGAGCACGCCGGCCATCAGCGAGGCGGCCACCGGGGCCGCGGAGACGCCGCGGTCCCACGCCTCGATCGAGATGCGCGTGCGGCGGGCGAGCACATCCTCCAAGTGGAGGGCGCCCTCGTGGCTCGCCGCGTACACGACCTCTGCACCGATGTAGTCATCGGCTCCCGGCAGCGGCGACGCCAGCGACGGGTCGTCGCGCACGAGAGCCAGGATGTCCTCCGTCATCGTGCCGTAGCGGTTCAGCAGGTGCTCGACGCGCGCGGGGTGGAGGCCGGACTCGGCCGCGATCCGGCCGCGACGGTTCCAGGCCGCTTGATAGCCCTCCGCCCCGACCAGCGGGATCTCCATCGTCGTGCTCGCCGGGATCTTGCCGTCCAGCGCGTCGACGGCCGCGTCGATGGCGTCCTTCGCCATGACGCGGTACGTCGTCCACTTGCCGCCGGCGATGACGACGAGCCCGGGCACCGAGTGTGCGACGAGGTGCTCGCGCGACAGCTTGGAGGTCTCCTCCGACTCGCCGGCGAGCAGGGGCCGGAGACCCGCGTACACTCCCTCCACGTCCTCCCGGGTGAGCGGCACGTTGAGCACCTGGTTGACGTGGGCGAGCAAGTAGTCGATGTCGGCCGCCGTCGCCGCCGGGTGCGCCTTGTCGAGGTGCCAATCAGTGTCGGTCGTGCCGATGAGCCAGTGGCGGCCCCACGGGATGACGAAGAGCACGCTCTTCTCGGTGCGCAGGATCAGGCCCATCTTCGACTGGAACCGGTCGCGCGGCACGACGAGGTGGATGCCCTTGGACGCACGCACCTTGAACTGGCCGCGCTCCCCGACCATCGCCTGGGTGTCGTCGGTCCACACGCCGGTCGCGTTGACGACCTGCTTGGCGCGGATCTCGAAGCGCTCCCCGGTCTCCAGGTCGTGCGCCTGCACGCCCACCACGCGCTCGCCGACCTTGAGGAAGCCCTCCACCCGGACCCGCGGCGCGACGTGCGCGCCGTAGTGAGCGGCCGTGCGGGCGAGCGTCGCGGTGTACCGGGCGTCGTCGACCTGCGCGTCGTAGTAGGTGATGCCGCCCACCAGAGCGTCGGGCGCCATGCTCGGGATCGCCCTCAGCACCTGCCGCCTGCTGAGGTGGCGGTGGTGCGGAACCCCCGGCGGCCGGCCGCCGCTGTACGAGAAGATGTCGTAGAGCATCATGCCGGCGCCGATGTAGAACCGTTCGAACACGCGCTTGTGCAGCGGGTAGAGGAAGCGCACGGGCTTGACCAGATGCGGCGCGATGCGTTGCAGCAGCAGGCCGCGCTCGATGAGCGCCTCCCGCACCAGACCGAAGTCGAGCTGCTCGAGGTAGCGGATGCCGCCGTGCACGAGCTTGGAGGAGCGGCTGGAGGTCCCGGACGCGAAGTCGCGGGCCTCCACGAGTCCGACGTTGAGGCCGCGCGTCACAGCGTCGACGGCCGCGCCGGTGCCGACGATGCCGGCGCCGACGACGAGGATGTCGAGTTCGGTTTCTTTGAGGGCCTGGATCGCAGCGGCGCGCTCGGCCGGGCCGAGCCGTGAAGGATAGGCCACCGCTGTGGCGCCTGTCTTGGCAGACTGCGCGGTGGGGCCGGACGGGGATGTGGTCGCCATCGTTCTCTCCTCCCCCGGCCGCCGTCGGCCGAGACCTTAGTGCGTCTGGTATGGCGCGACGACGACTTCGACGCGCTGGAACTCCTTCAAGTCCGAGTATCCCGTCGTTGCCATGCTCCTGCGCAAGGCCCCCACGAGATTCGCAGTTCCCTCGGCCACGGGTGCGGGGCCGTACAGGATCTCTTCGAGCGGAGCCACCTGGCCGACCTCGACGCGGTTGCCGCGGGGCAGCTGCTGGTGGTGCGCCTCGGCGCCCCAGTGCCAGCCGCCTCCGGGAGCGTCCGTCGCGCGGGCGAGCGTGGTGCCCAGCATGACCGCGTCGGCGCCGCAGGCGATCGCCTTGACGATGTCGCCGGAGCTGCCGAGACCGCCGTCGGCGATGACGTGCACGTAACGGCCACCCGACTCGTCCATGTAGTCGCGGCGCGCGCCGGCGACGTCGGCCACGGCCGTCGCCATCGGGGCGTGGATGCCGAGGGTGGACCGCGTGGTGGAGGCCGCGCCTCCCCCGAAGCCGACGAGCACACCGGCCGCACCGGTGCGCATCAGGTGCAGCGCGGCGGTGTAGGTGGCGGCGCCTCCGACGATCACCGGGACGTCGAGCTCGTAGATGAACTTCTTGAGGTTGAGGGGCTCGACGCTCTTGGAGACGTGCTCGGCCGAGACCGTCGTGCCGCGGATGACGAACAGGTCGACACCGGCCTCCACGACCGTCTGGTACAGCTCCTGGGTACGCTGCGGCGAGAGCGCTCCGGCGACGGTGACGCCGCCCTCCCGGATCTCGGCGAGCCGGCGCGTGACCAGCTCCGGCTTGATCGGCTCGGCGTAGATCTCTTGCATGCGACGCGTCGCCTTCTCGGCCGGCAGCTCACGGATCTCGGCGAGCAGCGGCTCCGGGTCTTCGTAGCGCGTCCAGACGCCCTCGAGGTCGAGCACGCCGAGGCCTCCGAGCTGGCCCATCATGATCGCCGTCGTCGGTGAGACGACGGAGTCCATCGGGGCGGCGAGGAACGGGACGTCGAACTGGTACGCGTCGATCGTCCAGGAGACCGAGACGTCCTCGGGGTCGCGGGTGCGACGGCTGGGCACCACCGCGACATCGTCGAAGGCGTACACACGGCGGGCGCGCTTGGCGCGTCCGATCTCAATCTCCATACTCACAGGTTCAGTCTATGGCGCGGCACTGGCAGAGTAGGCAGGGTGACCGTCGAAGCAGAGCCCCTCGCCCGTCTCCGCCAGCGCACGAGCGAGAAGTGGCGGGCGTATCCCGACGATGTGCTCCCGTTGTTCGTGGCCGAGATGGACTACCCGCTGGCCCCGCCGATCGCGGCGGCGCTGCACGCGGCGATCGAGCGCAGCGACACCGGTTATGTCGGCCCCGATCGCGGCCTGGAGACGGCGTTCGCCGCGTACGCGCGCGACGCCTGGGGCTGGGAGGTCGACGAGGCCGGAGTGCGCACCTCCACCGACATCGGCGTCGTCGTGGTGGAGGCGCTGCGCCGCCTGATCGCGCCGGGCGACCGGGTCGTCATCACGCCGCCCGTCTACCCTCCGTTCTTCTCGTACATCCCGGAGGCCGGCGGCGTGGTCGAGGAAGTGCCGCTGCTGAGCGACGCGGACGGGGCGGACTGGTCCCTCGACCTGGCGGGCATCGAGGCGGCCTTCGCGTCCGGCGCCCGCGCCCTGCTGCTCTGCAACCCGCACAACCCGCTGGGGCTGGTGCACCCTCCCGAGCAGCTCGCGGCGCTCGCCTCCCTCGCCGCACGCTACGGCGCCCACGTCGTGAGCGACGAAGTGCACGCCTCGCTCACCCACCGCGACGCACGCTTCACGCCGTTCCTGTCGGTCTCCGATGACGCCCGCGGCGTCGGCGTCGCCGCGCACGCCGCGAGCAAGGCCTGGAACCTCGCCGGGCTCAAGTGCGCGTTCTTCGTGGCGACGGGCGCCGAGATGATCGAGCGCGTGCGCGCGCTGCCGATCGAGGTCGAGGAGCGCACCAGCCTGTTCGGCCGCATCGCGACCGAGACGGCCTACCGCGAGGGAGGCCCGTGGCTGGAGGGCGCGCTCGACGCGATCGAGGCGAACAGGGCTCTGCTCGCACGCCTGCTCGCCGAGCACCTTCCCGAGGCGGCGTACCGCGAACCGCGCGCGAGCTACCTGGCGTGGGTGGACCTCCGGGCCTTCGGCTGGGGCGACGATCCGGCAGCGCACATCCTCGAGAACGCGCGCGTCGCCTTCGCGAACGGCCCGGCCTTCGGCCGCGAGGGCCGCGGCTTCGCGCGCGTCAACCTCGCGTGCTCACCGGAGGTGCTCACGGAGGCGATCGAGCGCGTCGCGGCGCTGCGCTGACCGCTCCGCGCTCACGGCCGAGGGGCGCTCACCGAGCCCGCACCACCCTCGCCTCGTCCCACACCGGCTCGTCGGACTCGTACACGACGCCGTCGGCGCCGAAGACGAGATAGCGGTCGAAGCCGCGGGCGAACCAGCGGTCGTGGGTGACGGCGACGACCGTGCCTTCGTAGCCGGCCAGGCCGTCCTCGAGCGCTTCCGCCGAGACCAGGTCGAGGTTATCGGTCGGCTCGTCGAGCAGCAGCAGCGTCGCGCCCGACAACTCGAGGAGGAGGATCTGGAGGCGTGCCTGCTGACCGCCCGACAGCGACTCGAACGTCTGCTCCGCCGACGCCGCCAGACCATAGCGGTCGAGCACACGGCTCGCGGCCTCCCGAGGCATGCCGGTCCGCCGGTCGTCACCGCGGTGCAGGATGTCGAGCAGCGTCCTCCCCATCAGCTCGGGATGCTCGTGCGCTTGCGCGAACAGACCGGGCGCCACCCGCGCGCCCAGCTTGGCGACGCCCGTGTGGGGCACCGGCGCACCGGCGACCTCCTTCGACGCCAGGTGCCCGGCCGCCGGGTCCGGGTCGGTTCCTCCCGCAGCCAGGAGGCGCAAGAAGTGCGACTTGCCCGAGCCGTTGGAGCCGAGCACGGCGATGCGCTCCCCGAACCACACCTCCAGGTCGAACGGCCGCATCAGGCCGGTCAGCTCCAGGTCGTCGCACTCGATCACGCGGCGACCGGTGCGCGCACCGGTGAGACGCATGCGCACGTTCTGCTCGCGAGGCCGCTCCTGCGGCGGGCCCGCCTCCTCGAACTTCGCGAGGCGCGTCTGCGCCGCCTGGTACGCGGACGCCAGGTCGCTGTTGTACTTGGCCTTCTCTTTGAAGCGCAGCACGAGCGCCTTCAGCTTGGCCTGCTCCTCGTCCCAGCGCCGTCGGAGCTCCTCCAGCCGGGCCATCCGCTCCTCGCGCGCCTCGTGGTAGCCTCCGAACCCTCCGCCGTGCGTCCACGTGGTGTTGCCGGCCCCTCCGAGCTCGAGCGTGACGATGCGGTCGGCGGCGTGGGCCAGCAGCTCCCGGTCGTGGGAGACCAGAAGCACCGTCTTCGGCGTGGCGCGCAACTGCTCCTCGAGCCAGCGCTTGGCCGGCACGTCGAGGTAGTTGTCCGGCTCGTCGAGGAGGAGCACCTGCTCCGGCCCGCGCAGGAGCGCCTCCAGCACGAGCCGCTTCTGCTCGCCCCCGGACAACGAGCGCACACTGCGGTACTGGGCCCGCTCGAACGGGACGCCCAGCGCCGACATCGTGCAGTGGTCCCAGACGACCTCCTGGTCGTACCCGCCCGCGTCGGCGTAGTCGGTGAGCGCGGTGGCGTAGCGCATCTGCGTCGCCGTCTCATCGCGCTCGATGAGGGCCTCCTCGGACGCGGCGAGCGCCTCCGCAGCGCGCCGGACCGCCGCCGGCGCCACCAGGACGAGGAGGTCGCGGACGGTGCGATCGTCGCGCACATGCCCGACGAACTGGTCCATGACTCCGAGGCCGCCGTCGATGACGACGCCCCCGCTGTCGGGACGGAGGTCGCCGCGGATGATCCGCAGCAGTGTCGACTTGCCTGCGCCGTTGGCACCGATCAGCGCGGACACGCTGCCCTCCCCGACCCGGAAGGAGACGTCGTCGAGCAGCGGTCGGCCGTCGGCGAGCGCGTACGAGACGCCCGATACGTCGATGTGGCCCATGGTCGGCTTTCCTGTCTTTCCGCGAACAAAGCCTTCCAGGATAGCGCGGTGGAGCTAAGAGCAGCGCGGAGCGATGCCGCGACCCGAGCGCCGAGGGAGCCTGCGACCGAGGTCAACCGCCGCCCGCGGGAACGCGAGCGGCGGTTTCGGAGGGATTCAGACGTCAGCGACGGTAGTTCGGCGCCTCCACGACCATCTGGATGTCATGCGGGTGGGACTCCTTGAGCCCGGCCGCGGTGATGCGGACGAACCGGCCGCGCTCCTTGAGCTCGGGGATCGTGCGGGCACCGACGTAGAACATCGACTGGCGGAGGCCGCCGACCAGCTGGTACGAGACGGCCGAGAGCGGTCCGCGGTACGGGACCTGGCCCTCGATGCCCTCGGCGATCAGCTGCTCATCGCTCGGCACGTCCGCCTGGAAGTAGCGGTCGCGCGAGTACGAGGTCTTCTTGCCGCGGGTCTGGAGGGCGCCCAGGGAGCCCATGCCGCGGTAGTTCTTGAACTGCTTGCCGTTGACGAAGACGAGGTCGCCGGGCGACTCGGCCGTGCCGGCCAGCAGTGAACCCAGCATGACGCTGTCCGCTCCGGCGACGAGTGCCTTGGCGATGTCGCCCGAATACTGGAGGCCGCCGTCCGCGATGAGCGGGACGTTCGCGGCGCGGGCTGCGAGCGACGCCTCGTACACGGCGGTCACCTGCGGCACGCCGACGCCGGCGACGACGCGGGTGGTGCAGATGGAGCCGGGGCCGACGCCCACCTTGATGGCATCGGCGCCCGCGTCGATGAGCGCCTGAGCGCCCGCGCGGGTTGCGACGTTGCCGCCGATCACGTCGACGTGCGACGCGCGCGGCTCGCGCTTGAGGCGGCCGATGATGTCGAGCACGCCGGCCGAGTCTCCGTTGGCGGTGTCGACGACGATGACATCCACGCCCGCGTCGACCAGGGTCATCGCGCGGTCCCAGGCGTCGCCGAAGAAGCCGATCGCGGCGCCGACGCGCAGGCGGCCCTCGTCGTCCTTGGTGGCGTCGGGGTACTTCTCGCTCTTGTCGAAGTCCTTGACGGTGATGAGACCGCGCAGGCGGCCGTCAGCGTCGACGAGCGGGAGCTTCTCGATCTTGTGCTCGGCGAAGATCGCGACGGCGGCGTCCGGGTCGATGCCGACCGGGGCGGTGATCAGCGGCATGCGCGTCATCACGTCGCGGACCAGGGTCGTCGAGCGCTCGAACGGCGAGACGAACCGCATGTCGCGGTTGGTGATGATGCCGACGAGCTTGCCGTCGCCCTCCACCACGGGGAGGCCGGAGACGCGGAACTGCCCGCACAGGGCGTCGACCTCTTCGACGGTCGCGTCCGGAGTGGTGGTCACCGGGTTGGTGATCATGCCCGACTCGGATCGCTTGACCTTGTCGACGTTGGTCGCCTGATCTTCGATGGACAGGTTGCGGTGGATGATGCCGATGCCGCCGTGACGGGCCATGGCCACGGCCATGCGCGACTCGGTCACGGTGTCCATGGCACTCGAGAGCAGCGGTGTCGCCATGGAGATCCGCTTGGTCAGGCGAGTCGAGGTGTCCGCCTCGCTCGGGATGACGTCGGTGTGCCCGGGGAGGAGCATGACGTCGTCGTAGGTCAAACCGATGAATCCGAACGGATCCGCCTGGTCCATTTCACCCCTATCAAGGTCGCGCGAGTGTGGATGTCCAATGGTAACGGCAGAACCTGGAGGTCTATTCCGCGGGGTGGGAGGCTGTGGAGCTCCTCAGGACGCTCGGGCGTCAGAGCACCCGTGAGAGGAAGTCCCTGGTCCGCGCGCTGGCGGCGCCCTCGACCGTGAGCCGATCCGACGAGCCCGTCTCGACGATCCGCCCGTTCTCCATGAACACGAAGCGGTCGCAGACTTCGCGGGCGAAGCCGATCTCGTGCGTCACGATCACCAGGGTCATACCGGTCGTCGCCAATCCTTTGATCACGTCGAGGACTTCACTCACCAGCTCCGGGTCGAGAGCGCTCGTCGGCTCGTCGAAGAGCATGAGCTTCGGGTGCATGGCGAGAGCCCGCGCAATGGCGACGCGCTGCTGCTGACCGCCGGAGAGCTGCGCGGGATAGGCGTCCGCCTTGTGGTCGAGGCCGACCTGGCGCAAGAGTTCGTGCGCCTCGGCGATCGCCTCGGCCTTCGGCCGCTTCAGCACCCCCACGGGCGCCTCGATCACGTTCTGCAACACCGTGAGGTGGGCGAACAGGTTGAAGCTCTGGAAGACCATGCCGATCTCCTGCCGCTGCCGGGCCTCCGCGCGCCCGGACAGCTCGCGCATGACGCCCTTGTGCGGCCGCCATCCGAGTTCCTCCCCGTCGAGGACGATACGGCCCCGGTCGATGCGCTCCAGCATGTTCATGCAGCGCAACAGCGTGCTCTTGCCCGCTCCAGACGGCCCCAGGAGCACGACGGTCTCGCCGCGCTCGACGCCGAGGCTGACGTCGTCGATGACGGTGACGTCGTCGTAGCGCTTGGTGACGTCGGTCACCTGCAGGAAAGGGCTCATGCTCGGGTTTCCTTCGCGGTCGTGCCGGCGGCGGCGCCGGGCCCGGCGAGGTCGTCCTCCGGGGTTGCGGAGTCGGGGAGGTCCGGCGCCACGTCGATCGTCCGGCGCCCCACTCGAGATGGCGACGAGCGCAGGGCACGCTCGATGAAGAACTGCCCGATCGAGAGGATGGAGACGATGATCATGTACCAGAGCGTCGCCACGATCAGCAGCGGGACGATCCGGAAGTTGGACGAGTAGATCTGCTGCACCGAGTACATCAGATCGGGCACGGCGATGAAGGCGACGAGAGAGGTCGACTTCAGGAGGTTGATCGTGTCGTTCGCGATCGGCGGCAGCGCGACCCGGAACGCCTGGGGAAACACGATCTTCATCATCGTCCGGGTGCGGGTCATGCCCAGGGCCACTGCGGCCTCCCGCTGGCCCTCTGGCACGGATTGGATGGAGGCGCGCAGCACCTCGGACGTGTAGGCCGCCTGCTGCAGCGAGAACGTCACGATGGCGGCGACCATCGGATTGATCAGCTCCTGGGTGCTGATCGAGAGGAGCACCGGCCCATACGGGATCCCGATGTCGATCGTCGGCCAGAGCAGCGACAGGTTGAACGTGAGGACCAGCAGCACCAGCAGCGGCACCGACCGGAAGAACCAGACGTACAGCCAGGCGAGCCCGCGCAGCACCGGGTTGTCCGAGAGCCGCATCGTCGCGAGCAGCGCGCCGAGGATGACGGCCACGACGATGGAGACCGCGGTGATGATGAGGGTGCGCCCGAGGCCGGCGAGCACGTCGTAATTGAAGAAATACTGCCCGATCGTCGACCAGTCCAGGGCGTGGTTGAACGCCAGGCCCTGGAGCCAGCCGAGCAGGAGGAGCACGAGCAGGGCGGCGACCACCCAGCGCGCGATGTGGCGGTTGGGGATGTGCGGCGCGAGGGCCGCCGATCCCTGTTCGTGTTCGGGCATGAGGGTGCTGCTACTTTCCGACGTTCGGGTCCGGGTTGACTTCCGCCTTCTCGATGGCGTCGCCCTCGACCCCGTACTTCTTGAGGATCTTGGTGTACTCGCCGTTGGCGATGAGCTCGTTGATGGAGTCGGCGAGCGCCTGCGCCATCCCGTTGCCCTTCTTGGTGGCGATGCCGATGAGGACGAACTGGTACTTCGGGCCGCCGATGCTGAACTGGCCAGAGGTCTGCTTCGAAATGTACCCGAGGTTGGTCAGCGTCGCCGTCGTCGCGTCGACCTGCTTGCTGGTGACGGCGAGCGTCGCGGCACCCTGGTCGGCGAACGTCTGCACGCTGAGCGTCTTCTTCCCCGCGGCGGTGCATTTCGCCGACTGGTCCTGCAGGACCGGGATGGCGCTGTCGGCGGCGACGACCGAGATCTTCAGTCCGCAGAGGTCGTCCATGCTGGAGCCGAGCTTCGCGTCCTTGAGCCCCATGAACTGGTAGTGGTCTTCGAGGAAGGGGACCTGGTCGAAGGCTTTCTCGCGCTCGGCGGTCACGTCGGCGCCGAACGCGCCGAAGTAGCTGCCGCTGTTGACGCCGAGGAGTGCGTTCTCGAAGGAGTCCTGTTTGAGCGTCACCTTCGTGCCCCACGGGCCGCCGACCGCGGTGGCGAGGTCGGTGCTGATTCCGACGATCTTGCCGCCGTCGAGGTAGGCGTACGGCGGATAGCCGGTGACGGCGGGCGCCACGAGGTTCTTTCCCGCGAAGGAGTCGGGCAGTTTCACCGTCGCCGACGACGAGCTCGCGGTGGGGGAAGCGGCAGAGGAGCCGCCGGTGCCGCTGCAGCCGGTGAGCAGCGCCGCCGCCGCAGCCGCGATGCCGATGCCTGCGGCGATGGGTCCGCGGCGGATAGTGCGTGTGATCGTCATTCGATTCTCCCGATGGTGAGTCGCTTCAGTCCGATGGTGCGGGTCTCCTGGCACGCCGCGGCGAACTCGTCGAGTCCGCTGGTGATCGACGCCCAGATGGTGCAGGGGGTCCAGCCGAGCGGGCCGAAGATCCGGCCGCCCTTGCCGTAGAAGATGCCGACCTCCCACAGCTCGAAGTCCAACCCGGCCATGAGCTCCTTGGGCTGGAAGAACCAGACCAGGTCGCCCGCTGCGGGGATGACCTGCTGGTTCTCCGCCGGAAGCGCGGTCGGGTCGAACGTCTGCGCGCTCTGCGGCAGGCCGAACATGATCTCGGGTCCGGCGTACATCGCGTGCATCACGTCGTCGCTCACCGGGGACTCGAGAGCGCTCCAGATCGCCTCTGCGGTCTTCGGTGCGGCGTCGAGCAGGAGCGTCGCCTCGGCGCGCGGACCTCCCTCGAACTCGAGGAAGATGCGCTTGGGGGTCGTGCTCACACGAACTCCTTTCTGATGGGGGTGGGGGTGGCCACGGTGAGCCGGCGATAGCCGTCGGCAGCCGCGATGAAGGGGGCGAGGAGACGCGTCGCATGGGCGCGCCCCTCGACGCCCGGCATCTTCTCCGGGTGCCATTGCACGGCGCGGAGGAAGCGCGTCGGATCGGTTCCCGTCACCGCCTCGACGGTCCCGTCCTCGGCGCGGGCGGCGACGGCCAGCCCGGACCCGAGTCGATCGATCGCCTGGTGGTGGATGGAGTTCACGATCCTGTCGTCGGGGAGCGAGTCCGCGACCCAGCCGGACGCGTCCACGATGCGGTGCCGGCTGAGTCGCTCCTCCCCGCTCCCGACTGCGGGGTGGTCCTCGGTGCCGGGGAGGTCTTCGATAAGTGTGCCTCCCCGGTGGACGTTGAGGATCTGGAGCCCGCGGCAGATGCCGAAGACCGGCATGCCGAGGCGCTGGGCCTCCGCGAGCAGAGCGTGCTCGGTGGCATCGCGTGCGCCGTCGGCAACGTCCTGGCCGCCCGAGAGCAGCAATCCGTCCAGCCGGCGGATGAGGGCGGGGACGTCGGGCTCGACCGCGTCCGGAACCAGGAGCGGAACGCCGCCTGCGGCCTGGACCGCGTCTGCGTACTCGCCGCCCAGCGTGTAGAGGTCGGTGCGTTCTCCGAGCCCGGTCGGCAGCGGACGGCGCCAGACCGTGACGCCGATGATCGGCCCGGTCATGCGCCCAGCTCGATCCAGGTGCTCTTCACGTCGGTGTACTTGTCCACCGCGTGTGCGCCCTTGTCGCGTCCGTACCCGCTGTCGCCGACCCCGCCGAACGGCATCGACATGTCGCCCTCTTCGTAGCAGTTGACCCAGACAGTGCCGGCGCGCAGGCGACGGGAGACGCGGTGCGCGGTCGAGAGGTCTGTGGTCCACAGCGCCGCTCCGAGACCGAAAGGCGTGCCGTTGGCGACCGCGACCGCCTCGTCGACGCTGTCGACGGAGATCACCGAGAGCACGGGGCCGAACACCTCCACCTGAGCGATCTCCATGTCGGGGCGCACGCCGGTGAGGACGACCGGCGCGATGTAGCTGCCCTTCCCCGTGCCGATGTCGTACCGCGTTGTCGACCCGGCTGCGAGGGTCGCCCCGTCTGCGAGGGCCCGCTCGACGTAGCCCAGGATGCGCTCCAGCTGGCGCTCACCGACGACGGCGCCGCTGGCCGCGTCCCCGCTCAGCGGATCGGAGGGCACCATCGCAGTGGCCTGCGCGACCGCCGCCTCGACCGCTCGGTCGTGCGCGTCGCGCATCACGACCATACGCGAGGAGGCGCTGCACATCTGGCCCTGGTTGTAGAAGGCGCCCCACGCGCTGGTACGCCCTGCCGACTCGAGATCGGCGTCGCTCAGGACGACCGACGCCGACTTGCCTCCGAGTTCCGGCCACACCCGCTTGCCGTTCGACTCCGCCGAGTAGCCGAGGAAGCGCCTACCGACCCCGACAGAGCCGGTGAAGGTCAGAATGTCGACATCGGGGTGTCGACCGAGAGCCTCACCGACCGTGTCGCCGCGTCCCGGCACAACGTTGAGCACGCCGGCCGGGAGACCGGCCTCGAGACCGAGCTCGCCGAGGCGGAGGGCGGAAACGGACGTCTGCTCTGCCGGCTTGAGGACGACGCTGTTTCCGGCGGCGAGCGCCGGTCCGAGCTTCCACGCCGTCATCGTGAGGGGGAAGTTCCACGGGACGACGGCGCCGACGACGCCGGCCGGCTCTCGGGTGACGAGCGCGAGCGCGCCGGGTGTGCCCTGCGGAGCCTCATCGGGGAGCTTGTCGGCGAGCTGACCGTACCACCGGAGGCACTGCGCGACCGCTCGGAGTTCGACGGAGAGGGCGTCTTGCACGGGCTTCCCCATCTCGAGGGAGATGCGGAGCGCCAGCTCACGGGCGTTGGCCTCGACGAGGTCGCCGAAGCGGATCAGTGAACGACCCCGCTCGATCGCCGCCGCCCGCGACCACTCGCCGCGCTCGAAGGCGGCGCGCGCCGAACGGACCGCGGCCTCGACGTCGGCGGCGGTGCCGTCGGCGACCGTCGCGAGCAGGGCGCCGTCGCGCGGGCTGATGAGGTCGAACCGGCCGGCGGCGCTGGACGGGCGGCGCACGCCGTCCACGAGGGGATCTGTGCTCCAGCTGAGACGCTCCGCCTCGTGCTGCCAGGTGAGTGCCATGGCCGTCCTCTCTTCATCCGGGTTGAAGTGAGGCTATGCGTTAACGGCCAGAATCGCAATCACGAGTTTTGATTTCGGCCACTTTTGCAACACGATGTTTACAAATCAGCCACGCTGATCGACTCGGGGATGAGCATGGGGCCTCGCCGCACGGGTACGAGCACGACGGACGTCTGGGCTGCCGTGACCCCGAGGGCAGCGACATCCTCGGTGAGGAACCGGTAGAGCGCCTGCTCGTCGGCCACGACGCAGTCCACGAGCAGCTGGGTCGCTCCGGTGCACGCGGCGCAGAACCGCACCGACGGATGCCGGCCGAGCGCCTCTCCGACCTGCTCGACCCGGTCGGGCGACACCTGTAGCCACGTCAGTGCCTCCACCCGCAATCCGTGGAGCGCAGGGCTGATCTCCGTACGCACGTGCAGGACACCCGCTCCGAGCAGGGCATCCAGGCGCCGCTTCACCGTCGGCGGTGTCACGCCGATGCGTTCGGCGACCTCGATGGCCGACGCACGTCCGTCTTCGGCGAGAATGGCGACGAGCCGGTCGTCATCGGCCGTCAGCGCCACCTTTCCGGTCGCGCGAGGCCCCTCACTCTCACCCCCGCGCAGCTGAGAGAGCGTCGTATCCGGAAGTGGAATGGCGGTCCAGTCGAACCCGGACCGGAAGAACTTCAGCACGGTTCCCACCCGCACCGACACCAGGTGGTCGAGTTCGGGCAGCTCCTCGACGACGAGCCGCGCGCTCTCCTCAGGGGTGCGCGGCATGAGCTGGCAGATCACGTCGGCACCGCTCTCGAGCACCGAGACGCTCGACGCGTCCGTGCGGGTGGCGAGGGCGCGGGCGACCGCCACGGCGTGACCGGGCCGAGTGGAGATCTGGATCACCAGCGGGCGGGCATCGCCGACCCTGGTGGTGTCGAGGTAGGTCGACACGCGCACCGCACCGGCATCGAGCAGCCGCTGTCCGCGCCGCGCGATCGTGCGCACCGGCACGTCGATCACCTTGGCGATGAGGCCCCAGCTGGCACGCCCGTTCGCCTGGAGCGCCGCGGCGATGCGGGAGTCGAGTTCGTCGAAGTCGGTCGAAATGGCCACGACCCTACGCTAGCCGTGCGACCCGTCGGCCGGCGCGAGCGGCGGCGACCATGTCGACGCTGAGGACGATCAGGGCGACCCAGACGAACCCGAACCCCACCCAGCGCTCGGGCGGCATCGCCTCGTGGAGCACGAAGACGCCGACAAGGAACTGGATCAAGGGCGTGACGTACTGGACGAAACCCATGTAGACCAGCGGGAGGCGACGGGAGGCCGCGGCGAAGAACAGCAGCGGCACCGCAGTGACCACACCGGCCCCCGCAAGTGCGATGGTGTGCCAGGCGCCGTACCCGACCAGTGTGATGCCCGTGGTCAGGCCGACGACGGTCAGTTGGACGACGGCGACGGGCGTGAGCCACATCGTCTCGAGCGTGAGCCCGGAGATCGCGTCGACCGACGGCCCGACCCGCTTCTTGATGAGGCCGTAGAACCCGAACGAGAACGCCAGCACCAGCGCGATCCACGGGAACGCTCCGTATCCGACGGCCAGGACGACGACGGCGACAGCGCTCAGGCCGACCGCCACCCATTGGGCCGGCCGCAACCGTTCGTGCTGCACCATCACGCCGAGGAGCACCGTGACGATCGGATTGATGAAATACCCGAGCGCCGCCTCCACGACGTGGCCGGTCACCGTGGCGAGCACGTACGTCTGCCAGTTGACATAGATCAGAGCGCCGGCGAGCGCCATCGTGAACAGGATCCGCGGCGAGCGGACCAGGAGCCTGAATGGGCGCCACGCGCGCGTGAGCGTGAGCAGCAACGCGCAGAAGACGAGCGAGAAGATCACGCGCCACGCGACGATCTCCCAGGCGGTCGTCGGGGCGAGCGCGATGAAGTACAGCGTGAGCACGCCCCACAGCACGTGCGCCGAGATCGCGAAGACCAGCCCGGAGGTGCGGTGTTCGGCGGAGGGAGATGGCGGCACTTGTCGACTCTAGCGGCGCTCACCGACACACGACGAAGGCCCGGGCGCTCAGCGCCCGGGCCTCATCGAGAAGGTTCGTCAGCGGACGACGACCGCGAGAACGTCGCGGGCCGAGAGGACGAGGAAGTCCTCGCCGCCGAACTTGACCTCGGTGCCCCCGTACTTGGAGTAGATCACCTTGTCGCCGACGGCGACGTCGAGCGGCACGCGGTTGCCGTTGTCGTCGATGCGGCCCGGTCCGACGGCGACGACCTCGCCCTCCTGGGGCTTCTCCTTGGCGGTGTCGGGGATGACCAGACCGGAAGCAGTGGTCTGCTCAGCCTCGACCTGCTTGATGACGATGCGATCTTCGAGCGGCTTGATGGAGACCGACACGGTTGACCTCTTTCTTTGGTGAACTCAGTCTTTGCGAACTCAGGTGGAGTGCGGCTTGCGTTAGCAAACTCGCACGGAGAGTGCTAACCGCAAGTCTAGGGGGTGCTTTAGCAGTCCCGCAACGTGAGTGCCAGAAGGTACCGTGGTCCACATGGACCGGTCCGAACTCGTCGAATTGTTGAGCCCAGAAGGGCTGCGACTGCTCGACTCGCTGCCCCCGTACCGGTCCGAGAAGGACGTGCTCGGCATGGTCACGTCCCTGCGCAAACAGGGTCACTCCCCCGCGCTGGTGGCCGCTGTTCTCACGCAGGCGAAGCTCCGCAAGAAGGCAGCAGGCAAATTCGGCGAGTTCGCCTCCCGGATGCTCTTCACGGAGGCGGGGCTCGAGCAGGCGACGCGACTGTCGGTCGCCGCTCGCCACGCCGGCCGGTTCCGCGCGGCGGGGCTTTCCCGCATCGCCGACCTGGGCTGCGGCATCGGCGGCGACGCGCTGGCCATCGCGGCACTCGACCTGGAGGTCACGGCGGTCGACGCCGACGAAGTCACCGCCGCGATCGCCGCCTTCAACCTGGCCCCTTTCCCCTCCGCGACGGTCGAGCACCGCCGCGCGGAGGACGTGAGCCTGCGCTCCATCGACGGCGTCTACCTCGACCCCGCGCGACGGACGGCCGGGCACACGGACACCGACCGGCTCACCGACCCCGACGACTACACACCGTCGCTCGGCTTCGCCTACGAACTGGCGACCGGTCGCTCTGTCGGCCTGAAGCTCGGCCCCGGGTTCGACAGGGACCTCATCCCGTCGACCGCCGAAGCGCAGTGGGTGTCGGCCGACGGCCAGGTGGTGGAGCTCGGCCTGTGGTTCGGCGCGCTTGCGCGCTCGGGCATCCGGCGCTCGGCGCTCGTGCTGAGGGGCGACGACGGGCACGAACTGACCGCGGAGGCGGACAGCGAGGACGCCGAGACGGGCGAGCTCGGCGAGTACCTCTACGAGCCGGACGGCGCGGTCATCCGCGCACGCCTGATCGGCGACCTGGCACGCCGGCTCGACGGCCGGATGCTCAGCGACGGCATCGCTTACATCACGACGGACGTCGCAACGGAGACGCCGTTCGCCGTGGGGTTCCGCATCCTGGAGACCCTGCCGTTCGCCGAGAAGGAACTCAAGAAGGCGCTCCGGGCGCGCGACATCGGCACGCTCGAGATCAAGAAGCGCGGGGTGGATGTCGACCCGGCGGCACTGCGCACCCGGCTCAAGCTCTCCGGCGGCCGGCCGGCGACGATCATCCTGACCCGCGTCGACGGCAAGCACACCGCGCTGCTCGCCGAGCGGCTCTGAGAGCCGCCCGGCGAGCGCAGATCAGCGCGGGTCCGCGTCAGTACCGGTAGGTCGCGTTGATGTTCGCGAGGATGATGCCCAGGACGATCCAGAAGATGATCGCGATGACCACGCTGACGAAGCCGAGGATGATGCCGGTCAGCCAGAATCCCTTGGCCTGCGGCTCCTTGTTGCGTCCGATGAATCCGAGGACGATCGCGGCGACTCCGAAGAGGAACCCGATTCCCCACGCGAACGTCAGGACGATGCCGACGATGCCGCCGACGAGCGACAGGATGCTGAGGATCGGCGACTTCGCAGCCGGCTGCCCGTAAGGCTGGGCGTAGCCGGGAGCGGGCTGCCCATAGGCGGGCTGACCGTAACCTGGCGCGGGCGGCTGCTGCCCGTACGGCTGCTGGGGCTGCTGGCCGTATGGCTGCTGCGGCTGGCCGTAGGGCTGCTGCGGCTGGCCGTACGGCTGCTGCGGCTGCTGCCCGTACGGCTGCTGGGGCTGGGGAGGCTGCTGGCCGTATGGCTGCTGCGGAGCGCCGTACCCGGGCGCTGCCGGCGGCACAGGAGGCGCGGGCGGCGCGACCGGAGGAACCGGCGGGACACCGTCCGGGGCCGGTGCGGGGACGTCGGACGACGGCGGAACCGGCTGAGCGGGCGTTCCTTCCGTTCCTTCGGGCTCTGTCGCGCCTGACGGGGTGTTCGGATCGGACATTGTGCCCATCTCCCTCTCTGGTGGCTTCCTGAGAAAATGCTGTACTGGATCAATCGTCGCAGTGGGCCACCGACGTGTCAACGTCCCGCGCCATTCCGCGCGAGACCGGGCGCACCGGAGGTCAGGCGGCGGCTCCGCCCTCCGCGGCCACCTGGATGTCGGTCACGGGCAGGGTCGAGTCGGCGCCGAAGTCCAGCCGGCTGGGCTCCCGGCCGGCCATGATGAGCTGCGCGCCGAGCGCCGCGATCATCGCGCCGTTGTCGGTGCACAGCGACAGGGCGGGGATGCGCAGGGTCACGCCGGCCTCCGCCGCCCGCTGCACGGCGAGTTGACGCACCCGCGCGTTCGCGACGACCCCGCCGCCGAGCAGCAGGCGCGGAACACCGTAGTCGAGGCACGCCGCGATCGCCTTGGTGAGCAGCACGTCGGCGACCGCTTCGCGGAACGAGGCCGCGACGTCGGCGACCGGTACCTCTTCGCCGGCGTCCTGGCGCTGCTCCACCCAGCGGGCAACGGCGGTCTTGAGTCCGGAGAACGAGAAGTCGTAGCGGTGCCGCTCCAGATCTTTGGGCTTGGTGAGTCCACGCGGGAAGCGGATCGCGCGCGGGTCGCCGTCCGCGGCGACACGGTCGATCTGCGGGCCGCCCGGGTACGGGAGGCCGAGGACCCGCGCCACCTTGTCGAACGCCTCGCCCGCCGCATCGTCGATCGTCTCGCCCAGCAGCTCCACGTCCGACACCAGGTCGCGGACGAGCAGCAGCGAGGTGTGCCCTCCGGAGACCAGGAGCGCGACCGTCGGCACCTCGACGGGGTGCCCCGGACCTCCGCCGGCGTCGAGGACGTCGGCCCCGACGTGGCCGACGAGGTGGTTGACCGCGTACAGCGGCTTTCCGAGCGACAGGGCGAGCGCCTTGGCAGCGCCGACACCGACCATCAGCGCGCCCGACAGGCCGGGACCGCTCGTGACGGCGATGGCGTCCAGGTCGGCCAGTTCGATTCCGGCGTCCTCGACAGCGGTGCGGAGGGTGGGGGTGAGCGCCTCCAGGTGCGCGCGGGCCGCAACCTCCGGAACGACGCCGCCGTAACGCGCGTGCTCCTCCATCGACGAGGCGATCGTATTGGAGAGCAGGGTCGTGCCGCGCACGATGCCGACGCCGGTCTCGTCGCAGGAGGTCTCGATGCCGAGCACGAGCGGCCCGGCACCGTCCGCCGCGACGTGGGAAGGGCTGCCGTTCATGCGATCGTGGTCTCCGGTGTCGGGACGGAGAGGCGCATGACGATCGCATCCACCCCGTCGGGCTGGTAGTAGTGGGGGCGCACGCCGATCTCCTCGAAGCCGAGAGTGCGGTAGAGGGTCTGGGCGCCGGGATTGTCGGCCCGCACCTCGAGGAACACCTCGGTGGCGCCGCGATGCCGCGCCTCGCCGATCAGCGCCAGCATGAGCGCCCGCCCGAGACCGTGCCGGCGTGCGCCGGGCACGACGGCGATGGTCTGGATGTCACCCTCGCCTGCGCCGCGCGGGGCCAGCAGACCGCCGTACCCTTCGACGCGGTCGGTGCCGTCGACCGGCACCGCCACGAGGTAGTACCCGTGCGGGCCGGTCAGCTCGGATCGCATCGTGTCCACCGACCACGCGTCGGTGACGAACGTGGAGCGCTCGATGTCCATGATCGCGTCGAGGTCGCGTTCGGTCGCACGACGCAGCTGCCACGACCCGGCACTCCCGGCACTCTCGTGCGCAGAGGGCTGCTCGGTCACGCGCTCACCCGCTTGGGGCCGGGCGACAGCGTGACGTCGGGAGAACGCAGGTAGAGAGGTTCGTTCCGGTCGAACGGGAGGCCCGCCGCGAACCGCAGCTCCGCGATCATCCCGAGCAGGCCGGCCGACACCTCCACGGCGTCCTCGCGGGGGAGGTCGGTGTGCGGGAGGTCGTCGGGCTTGGCGAGGCCGGGGCCGTCCAGCCGCACCGGGAGGCCGTGCTCGTCCACGCCGGAGTACGCCGTCCAGTACCGCTCGCGCCGCCGGGCGTCTGTGACGACGAGCAGCGGCTCGGTGTGACCGGCGAGATAACGCTCGTAGGCGACGGCGTCATGGCTGACGACCGGCACGAGCGGCCGCCCGGCGCCGAACGCGAACGCGGTGGCGGCGGCGATGCCGACCCGCAGCCCGGTGAACGGGCCGGGGCCCATGCCCGCCACGACGCCGGACAACGCCGCGACGCTCGTGCCGGAGGCCTCCAGCGCCGCACGGATGAGGTCGCCGACGACCTCCGCGTGCCGCATGGTGTCCGTCTCCCCCACTTCGGCCAGGATCCCGCCGTCGCGGTCGACGACGGCGACGCTCGTGCCGGCGGAGGTGTCGATGGCGAGCAGCATGACTCCAGCCTAAGCGGTGGTCAGGACAGCCAGCGCGGCCCGAATCCGGTGACGGTCACCGTGCGCGGCTCGTCCGCGTCGGACTCCGGGTCGGCGTCGCCCTCGGAGGCGCCGGTCGGCCGCACGATCTCGATCTCCAGCCACGACTCCGCGACGCCGTCGAGCATGCCGCCGCCCCACTCGACCACGACGACCGAGCGTGCGAAGTCGATGTCGAGGTCGTCGAGCTCCAGGGCGCTGGAGAGCCGGTAGGCGTCCACGTGCACGAGAGGCACGCCTGCGACGAGGCTGGGATGCGTCCGCGCGAGGACGAACGTCGGGCTCGTGACCGGCCCGCGCACCTCCAGGCCGTCGCCGATGCCGCGGGTGAGGGTGGTCTTGCCTGCGCCCAGCGGGCCCGTCAGCACCAGGAGGTCGCCCGCGCGCAGCAGTCGTGCGAGCTCGACGCCCAGCGCGTGCATGTCTTCACTGGTCGCGACCGTGCGGTCGATCAGCACGCGTGCGCTCATGCCGACGCCCCGCGGTAACTGCGTCGCAGCCGACCTCCCAGCCGCGTGACGATCTCGTAGCTGATGGTGTCCGCGGCGTCCGCCCAGTCGTCCGCACCCGGCACCCCGGTTGCGGGATCGCCGAAGAGCACGACCTCGTCGCCCACGGCGACCTCCGCGTCTCCGACATCGACGACGAACTGGTCCATCGCGACCCGGCCGGCTATGCGATAGCGCTGCCCGGCGATCGATACCGGACCGCGGCCGGAGGCGTGCCGCGGGATGCCCTCGGCGTAACCCAGCGGGACCAGCACCAACGTCGTCTCGTCGGCCGTCCGATACGTGTAGTCGTAGGACACGCCGGTGTCGGCCGGCACCCGACGGACGGCCGCGACCTGCCCGCGCAGGGTCATCGCCGGCCGCAGCCCGAGCTCGGCGGCCGATTCCGCCCCGAACGGGCTCAGGCCGTAGGCGGCCAGACCGAGGCGGACCAGGTCGAATCGTGACTCCGGCAGGCTCAGGGCCGCGGCGCTGGCCGCGATGTGGCGCAGCTCGGGGCGGAGGCCGACCGCTTCGGCCTGTTCCAGGCCGCGTTCGAACACCGCGATCGCCGCGCGGTCGTCCTCGGGCGACGCGTTGGAGAGGTGGCTGAAGACGCCGCGCACCACCAGGACGCCGGTCTCTTCGAGCTCGCGCGCGCGGGCGACGGCGCCCTCCCACGCCGAGGCGGGGATGCCGTTGCGGCTGAGCCCGGTCTCGATCTTCAGCTGGACGAACGCCGGCGCGTCGGGCGTTCCCGCCGCCGCTGCAGCCTCCAACTGGGCCAGCGACGAGATGCCCACGTCGACGCCCGCTGCGACCGCCTGGACGAAGTCCTCGTCGGGGTCGTGCAGCCAGGCCAGCACCGGCGCCTCGATGCCGGAGGCCCGCAGCTGGAGAGCCTCGGCGATCTCGGCGACACCGAGCCAGTCCGCGCCTCCGGCCAGCGCCGCCCTGGCGCACTCGATGGCGCCGTGACCGTATGCGTTCGCCTTGACGACGACCATCGCGTGCGGGGTTCCGACGATCTCACGCAGGCGCCGCACGTTGGCGGTGACGGCGTCGAGGTCGATGACCGCCTCACGGAACGCGGCGGTCATGCGCCCTCCAGCACCACGAACGCGGTCGCGATACCGGCATCGTGCGACATCGAGACGTGGATGTGCGCGATCCCGCGTTCGGCGACCTGACGACGGACCACGTTGTGCAGCACGAACCCCGGGTTCCTCTCTTCGTCGGGAACGATCTCCATGTCGTGCCAGCGCACGCCCTCGGAGCCGCCGAGCGCCTTGATCAGCGCCTCCTTCGCCGCGAACCGCGCGGCGAGCGAGTGCACGGGCAAGCCGCGCTCGGCCTCGGTGAACAGGCGCTCACGCAGTTTCGGCGTGCGGCTCAGCGATCGCTCGAAGCGCGCCAGGTCGACGACGTCGACCCCGATGCCGGCGATCACGACACTCCTACTCGACGGTGACGGACTTGGCCAGGTTGCGCGGCTGGTCGACGTCGAGGCCCTTGGCCGCCGAGAGCTCCATCGCGAAGATCTGGAGCGGGACGACCGAGAGCAGCGGCTCGAACAGCGGAGCGGCGAGCGGGATGCGGATGACCTCGTCGGCGAACGGCAGCACCGCGGCGTCTCCGGCCTCGGCGATCGCGATGATCCGGGCGCCGCGGGCGCGGATCTCCTGGATGTTGGAGACGACCTTCTTGTGCAGCTCGTCGGACCAGCGCGGGCTCGGGACGACCACGAACACGGGCTGGCCCGGCTCGATGAGGGCGATCGGGCCGTGCTTGAGCTCGCCGGCGGCGAACCCTTCCGCGTGGATGTACGCGAGCTCCTTGAGCTTCAGCGCACCCTCGAGCGCGATCGGGTAACCGACGTGCCGGCCGAGGAACAGCACCGAGCGGGTGTCGGACATCCAGTGCGCGAGCTGGGCGATCGTGGCGTGCGACTCGAGGACGGTGGCGATCTTCTCCGGCACGGCCAGCAGTTCGGCGACGGCATCGCGCTGCTGGGCGGCCGACAACGTGCCGCGCACGCGGGCGAGGTGGAGGCCGAACAGGTACAGCGCCGTGATCTGGGCCACGAAGGCCTTGGTGGAGGCGACAGCGACCTCGGGACCCGCGTGCGTGTACAGCGCGGCGTCCGACTCGCGCGGGATGGTCGCACCCTGCGTGTTGCAGACCGAGATGGCCTTCGCGCCGGCGTCGCGCGCGTACTTGACCGCCATCAGGGTGTCCATCGTCTCGCCGGACTGGCTGATCGAGATGACGAGCGTGCCGTCGGTGATGACCGGCTCGCGGTAACGGAACTCGTGGCTGAGCTCCACGGTCACCGGAACCCGCGCCCACTTCTCGATCGCGTAGCTGCCGACCAGACCGGCATAGGCGGCGGTGCCGCAGGCCACGATCGTGATGCGGTCGATGCCGGCGAGGAAGCCGTCGCCCAGCGCGTCCAGCTCGGGGATGTGAACCGTGCCGTCGACGATGCGCTGACGCAGCGTGTTCGCGACCGCGTCGGGCTCTTCGGCGATCTCCTTGGCCATGAACGACGACCAGCCGCCCTTCTCGGCGGCGGAGGCGTCCCAGGCCACCTCGAAGGGCTCGACCTCGACGGGAGCGCCCTCGAAGTCGGTGACGGTGACCGAGGCGGGGGTGATCGTCACGATCTGGTCCTGGCCGATCGCGACGGCGCGACGGGTGTGCTCGACGAACGCGGCGACGTCGGAGCCGAGGAAGTT
The DNA here is from genome assembly GCF_001423695.1 of Leifsonia sp. Leaf336. Taxonomy (GTDB): domain Bacteria; phylum Actinomycetota; class Actinomycetes; order Actinomycetales; family Microbacteriaceae; genus Leifsonia. The sequence continues at coordinate 625,778 of NZ_LMOZ01000001.1, read as the reverse complement.
CTCGCCCTCGCCGAGCCCGATCACGAGCGGCGAGTTGCGGCGGGCGCCGACGACCACATGCGGCTGGTCCTGGTGGAGCGCGAGCAGAGTGAAGGCGCCCTCGAGCCGCGACACGACGCGCTGGAAGGCCTCGCTCAGGTCGCCGGTGGCGCGATACTCACGACCGAGGAGCACGGCGGCGACCTCGGTGTCGGTCTCGGACTCGAACGCGAAGCCGTCGGCGAGGAGCTCGTCCTTCAGCGTGGCGAAGTTCTCGATGATGCCGTTGTGGATGACGGCCAGCCGGCCCTCGTCGCCGAGGTGCGGGTGGGCGTTGCGGTCGGTCGGACCTCCGTGGGTCGCCCAGCGGGTGTGTCCGATACCCGTTCCACCGTTCGGGATCGGGTGGACGTCCAGGTCGTCGGAGAGCACGGCGAGCTTGCCCGCCTTCTTGGCGGTGCTCAGGTGCCCGTCAGGGTCGATGACCGCGATGCCCGCGGAGTCGTACCCGCGGTACTCCAGACGCTTCAGGCCGCCCAGCAGCACCTCCAGACTCCGGTCGCTACCGACGTACCCCACGATTCCACACATGCGCTCGATTCTACGTGACGCTTCCGACCGAAGCGGCCGATAGGCACTGGCCTGAGCTGTATGTGTGTGCTATATATCAATACCAACCGAATGGGGGAACCAATGCGCCGATTCGTTCGTGGTCGACTCCGACTCGTCTCCTCGGCGTGCGCACTGGCGCTCGCCGGCGGAATGATCGCAGCCGCGGTGGCTCCAGCCACGGCCGCCGACCCGACTCCGACCCGATCAGACCTTGCGTGCAGCTATTACCGGAGCACGGCAGCCGCCATCCAAGCTGCGCCGAAACCGTGGCGCGTCACGTCGTCCGACGTCGTCACGGATGCCGCAGGACACCAGGCGCGCGCCTGGGCCGGCTACGCCACTCATCAGGCCATCGCGGATCACGCGGGCGCGACCTATATCGGCTACTTCGACGCGAATCGCGTCCTCACTGTGGCCAAGCGCGGTGCGAACGAGACGGCCTGGACTGTGCACCCCCTCGGAGCGACGCTCCAGCACGACTCCCACTCGAGCGTGACGCTCGCGTTCGATACGAACGGCAATCTCCATGTCGTCGCGCGTATCAAGTACAGCGACAAGCTCCGTTATTGGGTGACCACCCGGCCTGGCGATCTGAGCACGCTGACAGCCGCGTCGATGATCCCGAGCTGGACGGACAACGGGACGCCGTTCGAGAACTGGGTGTCGTACCCGGAGCTGTACACGGGCGTGGGCGGCCAGCTCTTCTTCCGCTATGCGCACGGCCAGCCGGGGGCGTCGTACACGATCGTCTATCAGTTCGACGCAGCGAAACGGGTGTGGGAACTCTCCAACCCCGGAACCGGCTACCAAGGGCTGGCGAAGGTCTGGGCCGGCTGGTACACCAACCCCACGTGGAGCGTGTATCCAACCGTGCCTCAAAAGGGCCCCGACGGGCGCTACCACATGATCTGGACCTGGCGCGGCGACGGCAGCGCCGACAGCAACTCCCAGGTGGACTACGCCGTGAGCGACGACCTGCACGTGTGGAAGAACATCAAGGGCGAGGTGATCTCGAACACCAGCTTCACCTACAACGACCTCCGGCCGGTCGTCGACAACATCCCCAAGGGCGGCGGCCTCCTCAACGACTCCGGTATGGCGCTGGGATTCGACGCATCAGGACGCCCGGTGATCTCTTACTTCAAGCACGCGGGCACCGGCGCCGACATGACGACGCAGCTCTTCATCGCTCGTCCGAGCGGGACGAACACGGGCACCGGCTGGACGATTCAGCAGGTCAGCGCGTGGACGGGCAAATACGACCTGGCGAACAACGTCGTCGACGCGGGCGTCTTGAACGCGAACGAGGGAGCGCGGCAGGTCGGCGCGGACCTGGTGATCCCGTACCTGTGCCAGCAGAAGGGCCACACGCTCTACCTCGACGCCTCCACGGGAAAGGTCGTCGCGGACGTGCCAGCCACCGCGGACACGTCCCTGCCTGCCCAGGTCCTGAGCTCCGCCTTCGCGCCGGGTTACTTCATCTGGCCCCAGACCGTCACCACCGAGGAATCGACCGCCTCGTCGACGCGCCTGCTCAAATGGGAGGCCGGCCCATGGGTCGTCGACGGCGATATCGTGCCGCATTGGAGCTACCCCGTGGGCGGATCGCCGCTGACCGTGTACACGCTGGCCAGGTAGCCGCGAAGTCCGGTGACAATGGCCCGACGCTGGAGCCTGTCTAGACTTGAGGGCTATGGCTGAGAACGGCGCCGCTCGCGGCGGATCCACGGCGAACGGTGAATCCAGCACCCCCTTTGTGGAGTTGAGCCGCACCGACTGGGCCGAGCTGGCGCAGAACACCCGCCTGCCGCTCAAAGAGACCGAGATCGTCCAGCTTCGGGGTCTCGGCGACCCGCTCGACCTGCGCGAGGTCGAGGAGGTCTACCTCCCGCTCAGCCGTCTGCTCAACCTCTACGTGGGCGGCACCAAGCAGCTTCACCGCGTGACCAGCGACTTCCTGGGCGAACGCGCTCAGCCGACGCCGTTCGTGATCGGCGTCGCCGGCTCGGTCGCGGTCGGCAAGTCCAGCATCGCCCGCCTGCTGCGTGAACTGCTCTCGCGGTGGGACGACACGCCTCGCGTCGAGCTGGTCACCACGGACGGGTTCCTCCTGCCGAACGCCGAGCTCGAACGGCGCGGACTCATGGAGCGCAAGGGCTTTCCGGAGTCGTACGACCGCCGCGCGCTGCTCCGCTTCGTCACCGAGGTGAAGAGCGGCGCACCGGAGGTCCGCGCCCCGTTCTACTCGCACCTCAGCTACGACATCGTTCCCGACGCCGAAATCGTCGTGCGGAGGCCCGACGTCCTCATCGTCGAGGGCCTCAACGTCCTCCAACCGGCCGGCGGCGGGAACCGGCTCGCGGTGAGCGATCTGTTCGACTTCAGCGTCTATGTCGACGCCCGCACCCGTGACATCGCCCACTGGTACGAGGAGCGCTTCCTCAAGCTGCAGCGCGGCGCGTTCGCGAATCCCAAGTCGTACTTTCATCGGTACGCCCAGCTCACCGAGAGCGAGGCCAGAGCGCGCGCGGTTTCGATCTGGTCGGCGATCAACGAACCCAACCTGATTCAGAACATCCGGCCGACGCGCTCCCGCGCGAAACTCGTCCTTCGGAAGGACGCCGACCACACCGTGAGCTCGGTGCTGCTCCGCAAGCTCTAGGACGCGGCGAGTCGAACAGCATGAGGCTTGCATGCATGTAGATCTCATCCTCTGGGACGGAACTCCGGAGATGAGCAGGCTTGATGCATGGCCACCCCACGATTCGAAGCAGCTCGAATTCTCGGGGAGCGACTGCGGGGCCGGCGGATGGCTTTGGGACTCTCGCAATACGAGGTGGCAAGTCTGAGCCAGGTCGATCTCGCCAACTACGGAAAGGTCGAGCGCGGAGTCGGCAACCCCACCCTGACAACGCTTCTACAGCTCGCGATCACTCTGGAGATCGAGCCGCACTCCCTCCTTGATGGACTGGCGGCGCCGGAGCTTCTGCCCGAGCGGCAATATGCGTTCACGGCATCCGACTTCGTCCGCGAACAAAAGCGACGGCGCGGCACTCCTGACCACAGCGCCTGAGTTACTCGACGCTCCCTCGATCCGTCCATCGATCGATGACCACAGCGAGCTATCGGGCGTCTCGGATCCTGGGAAGACGACTACGGCGTCGCCGTGAGGAACTCGGGCTGCGGCAGGACGAAGTCGCGGCGCTCAGCCAGGTCAACGCCTCCCACTACGGAAAGTTGGAGCGCGGCGAAAGCAACCCGACCGTCCAGACTCTTCTTCAGATCAGCATCACGCTGGAGGTAGAGCCCGCATGGCTCGTTCGCGGCCTCGATGACGAGGCTCTTCTGTCCGCGTCAGAGATCATGCATAGAAGCTTCTGAACTACATCACCACCGTCTGAGTCCACTGGGTTATCAGACAGGATGGACACAGACTGAATGCATGCCTACGCCGAGCTTCGAAGCCATTCGCATCCTTGGCCACCGCTTGCGAGAGGCGCGCCGGCGAATCGGATTGAACCAATACGACGTCGCGCACGAGAGCATGGTCGACGCCGCGAACTACGGACGGCTGGAGCGCGGCGAGGGCAACCCCACTCTTCTCACGTTGCTTCGACTGTCGGTTCGGCTCGGCGTGGAACCGGGCGAATTGCTTGCCGGGTTGAACGACCAGGAACTCCTCCCGGAGCAGGCCAGACCATTCACCGTTTCGGAGTTCCGCCGCGAGCAGGAGCGCCGGGGCAACGGCTGACGGCGGCGCGTCTAGACGCCCAGCCGCTCCCGCACCACGTCGGCGAGCTCGTTCGCCAGGCGCTCGGCGGTGTGCTGGTCGGCAGCCTCCACCATGACCCGCACGAGCGGCTCGGTGCCGGACGGACGCAGCAGCACCCGGCCGCTGTCGCCGAGCGCGGCCTCCGCTGTCTGCACGGCGAGCTTGAGGGGCTCGTCGGTGTGCACCGCGTGGTGGTCGACGCCCTTCACGTTCACCATGACCTGCGGGTAGACCGTCATGACCTTCGCCAGCTCCGCGAGCGACTTGCGCTGACGCGCCATCTCGCTGAGGAGGTGGAGACCCGTCAGGATGCCGTCGCCGGTTGTCGCGAACTCGCGCATGATGACGTGACCCGACTGCTCGCCGCCGAGGGCGTAGTCGTTCCGGTTCATCTCCTCGAGCACGTAGCGGTCGCCTACTGCCGTCTCGACGATGCGGATGCCCTGCTCGCGCATGGCGATCTTGAGACCGAGGTTGCTCATCACGGTCGCCACGAGCGTGTCGTCTTTGAGCTTGCCGCGCTCTTTCATGCCCACCGCGAGGATGGCCATGATCTGGTCGCCGTCGACGATGTTGCCGTCCGCGTCGATCGCCAGGCAGCGGTCGGCGTCGCCGTCGTGCGCGATTCCGACGTCTGCGCCCGCGGCGAGGACGGCCTCGGCGAGGTTGTCGAGGTGCGTCGAGCCGACGCCGTCGTTGATGTTCATACCGTCGGGCGAGTCGCCGATGACGGTCACGCGCGCGCCGGCGTCGGTGAACACCTCAGGCGAGATGCCGGCAGCAGCCCCGTGCGCGCAATCGAGGACGACGTGGATGCCGTCGAGGCGATGCGGGAGGCTCGCGAGCAGATGAACGACGTAGCGGTCCTCCGCGTCCGCGAAACGGCGGATGCGGCCGACTTCGGCGCCGGTCGGCGTGAGCTTCTCCATGTCGAGGTGCTGTTCGATGCGGTCCTCGACGACGTCCGGGAGCTTGGTGCCCCCGCGGGCGAAGATCTTGATCCCGTTGTCGGGGGCGGGGTTGTGCGAGGCAGAGACCATCACACCGAAGTCTGCGTCGAAGTCGGCGATGAGGAAGGCCGTTGCCGGCGTGGGGATGACACCGGCGTCGTAGACATCGATGCCGGAGCTGGCCAGCCCGGCCGCCACAGCAGCCGAGAGGAATTCGCCGGAGACCCGGGGGTCACGGGCGACGATCGCCAGCGGGCGCTTGCCCGCGGCGCGCCGAGCCTCCGCGCTGCGGCCTCGCGTCAGGACAGCCGCAGCTGCCTGAGCGAGACCGAGCGCGAGGTCGGCGGTGAGCGTACCGTTCGCGAGTCCGCGGACTCCGTCCGTTCCGAAAAGGCGGGGCATGAACCGAAGCCTAAACGCTGACGAGTGTCAGCGCTTCGAGAACTGCGAAGCCTTGCGCGCCTTCTTGAGTCCGGCCTTCTTGCGCTCGGTGACGCGGGCGTCACGAGTGAGGAAGCCGGCCTTCTTGAGGGTCGGACGGTTGTTCTCGCGGTCGATCTCGTTGAGCGCACGGGCGATCGCGAGACGCAGCGCGCCGGCCTGGCCCGAGGGGCCGCCACCGGTGATGCGGCCGACGACGTCGTAGGCGCCGATGAGGTCGAGGACCTTGAACGGGTCGGTGATGAGCTGCTGGTGCAGCTTGTTCGGGAAGTAGTCCGCGAACTCACGGCCGTTGACCGTGATGGTTCCGGAGCCCGGGACCAGGCGCACACGCGCGATGGCCTCCTTGCGGCGGCCGACGGCCGCGCCGGGTACGGAGAGGACGGGACGCGGGGCCGCGGGGGCCGCGCTCTCGGGGGTCTCGGTCGAGTAGGACTCGACGTTCTCGACCTGAGCCGAGTCGATGCTGTCTTCGATCTTCGCCACGGTGGTGATAATCCTTTGTCTTAAGTCTGTCGTGAAGGTCGTGGATCGCTTACTGGGCGACCTGGCCGAGCGTGTACTGCTTCGGCTGCTGGGCGGCGTGCGGGTGCTCGCTTCCGGTGTAGACCTTCAGCTTGCGGAGCTGAGCGCGGCCGAGGGAGTTCTTCGGCAGCATGCCGCGGACGGCCTTCTCGACGGCGCGAACCGGGTTCTTCTCGAGCAGCTCGGAGTACGTGGTGGCCTTGAGGCCGCCCGGGTAACCCGAGTGACGGTAGGCCTTCTTCTGGGCCGCCTTCTGACCGGTGAGGGCCACCTTGTCGGCGTTGACGATGATCACGAAGTCGCCGCTGTCCATGTGCGGAGCGAACGTCGGCTTGTGCTTGCCGCGGAGGAGGGCGGCGGTGTGGCTGGCGAGACGGCCGAGCACGACATCGGTCGCGTCGATGACGACCCAGTCGCGCTGGATCTCGTCTGCCTTCGGGGTGTAGGTGCGCGTCACAGTAGTGGCTGCTTTCTGTATCGAACGGAGGAGTTCGTGAATCCCGCTCCGATGGGGGTTGCCCTCCCGAGGGGAGGAGAACCGGGGCCGGTGGAGGGCTCACGTTCGCGTGCCGCGCCGCAGGAGGCGCAGACACCAAGGGTCAATACTACGCGACACGCCCGGAGGCGGTCAAACCGGGCAATCGGCGGGGGGTCTGGCTCCGCCCTGGGGCTGAAATCGCACGTCCAGCTCGTGGCGTTCGCCCACGAGAACGGGCTCGTTCGCTGACGACGCCCGAGCCCGAGGCGCTCAGAGCGTCCGGAGCCCGCGGGTCTGCTCCGCCCGCGCGGCGAGCTCGGCGTCGTCCGGGTAGCCGACCTCCATCAGGGTCAGGCCGCGAGCCGGCATCACTTTGAAGGCGCTGGTCCGCAGGTGCGCATCACGCAGCTCGACGAGGTCGCCAGGAGTCAGCGATCCCTCCCCCACTTCGACGCAGGCGCCGACGAGCGCCCGGACCATGCTGTGGCAGAACGCATCCGCCACGACCTCGCCGACCAGCACCCGGTCGTCGTCGCGGCGCCAGGAGAAGTCGAGGAGGGTGCGGATCGTGGTGGCTCCCTCCCTGGCCTTGCAGTAGCTGGCGAAGTCGTGGAGCCCGAGGAGGCCGTGCGCCGCGACGTCCATCGACTGGGGGTCCAGGTCGGCCGACACCCAGGCGGTGCGGTGGCGCTGCAGGGGGTCGCGCAGGGCGAGCCGGTCGGCGACCCGGTACTCGTAGCGGCGCCACACAGCGGAGAACCGTGCGTCGAACCCGGTCGGCGCTTCGCTGCAGCGCAGCACGACGACGTCGGACACCGGGCCGAGGATGCCGTTGAGGCGTCGGGCGAGCGCCTCCTGCGCCGCCAGTGGCGGACGTTTGCCGTGCGGCTTCCGCAGCATCGCGACCTGCTCGGCCGAGAGATCGACGTGCGCCACCTGGCCGCGCGCGTGGACGCCGGCATCGGTGCGCCCGGCGACGGTGAGCACGGGAGGCTCCCCCGCTCGGCGGAAGATCGTCGCGAGACCCGCCTCCAACTCGCCCTGAACCGTGCGGAGGGCGGGCTGCCGCCCCCAGCCGTTGAAATCGGTGCCCTGGTAGGCGATGTCGAGTCGGAAACGGGTCGCCTCGCCGGTCATCAGTACTCCCGCACCAACCCGGTCTCGGAGAACGTCGTCGCGAACCCCATGCCGGTGTAGAGGCCGAGCGCGCCGCTGGGGTTGTCCGCGTCCACGTCGAGCACCGCCTTCTGCCACCCCCGCCGTGCGCTTTCGTGCAGAACGGCGCTGAGCAGAGCGGCCGCGATGCGTCGGCCGCGGTGCGCACGTGTGACCGCGACGGTAGAGATGTAGGCCCCCGAGAATCCCTGCGCCTCCCAGTCGTCCTCGTTCACGTCGCTGAGGACGACGCCCGCGACCTCCTCACCCGCGAGCGCGACGAACGACACCTCCGGGGCGAACGTGCCTCCGATCAGGCTGGCCCACTGCTCCTCGCTCAACGGCTGGCTGCCCCAGTGGTCGAGGAAGGCCGCGTCGCGCGCGGCGTGCACGGCCTCCGCCAGCTCCGACGCGTAGGGCACGATCCGCACGGCCTCCGTCGGCACGACATCCGGGATCGGCTCGGCGAGGTCGCGCTCCATCGTGTGGAACCAGCGCACCGCCTCGAACCCGGCGGCTGCGAGAAGCCGCTCCCGATCGGGAGCACGCGTGTCGGAGTATCCGACGAGCCAGCCGGGGAGGCGCTTGTCCAGCGCTGCGAGCTTCTGCTCGCCGCGCGCCCGCTGCCAGGCGACCAGCTCGCGGCCGATACCGATGCCGCGGTGGTCGGGGTGAACCGCGCCGTTCAGGAACTCGCGCACCAGGGTGATCTGCCGGGGCGGTTCCAGGATCGACCCGACCGCGAGCACGGCGCCGTCGTGCCCGACCGCGAGCAGCGTGTCACGCTCGAGGTCGACGAAGCTGAAACCGAGTTCGTCCTCCACCTCTTCTCGCGTGGTGAGGTAATTGGGATGGTCGACCGCGTCACTGGCCCTCAGCACGGCGTGCACGGCGTCGACGTCGGCTTCGGTGATCGGCCGCCATTCGGCGACAGCGGAATGCTGCGGCCGGTACGTCGGAGGCGCCTCCACGCGCTCGTTCAGCGGCGGAAGAGTCGTCTCGACGGATTCTGGCCCCGGCATCCCGCCAGCCTAGCGTGGAGGCCTTCGGGTGCCGAAACGGCGAGACGCCCCGCATCTGGAAGGAAGCGGGGCGTCTCACTGATGAAGCGGCAGGCTCAGGCCTTCTCTGCCTCGTCCTCGGCGGTGGTCTCACCGGCGGCCTCGGCGTCGCCGGTGGCCTCCTCGACGACCTCTGCCTCAGCAGCGGTGGTCTCCTCGGTGGCGGCCTCCTCCTCAGTGGCGGCCTCCTCCTCGACGACCGGCTCCTCGACGGGAGCGGCCTTCGGGGTCGCCGTCTTCTTGGCCGGCTTGGCCTTCGGGGCGACGGGCTCGAGCACGAGCTCGATCTGCGCCATCGGCGCGTTGTCGCCCTTGCGGAAGCCGAGCTTGGTGATGCGGGTGTAGCCGCCCTCACGCTCGGCGACCAGCGGCGCGATCTCGGTGAAGAGCTCGTGCACGACGCTCTTGTCGCCGATGACGGCGAGCACGCGGCGACGCGCGTGCAGGTCGCCGCGCTTCGCGAACGTGATCAGGCGCTCGGCGTAGGGACGCAGACGCTTGGCCTTGGTCTCGGTCGTCTTGATGCTCTTGTGGGTGAACAGCGCGGCGGCCAGGTTGGCGAGCATCAGACGCTCGTGCGCGGGACCGCCTCCGAGGCGGGGGCCCTTCGTGGGCTTAGGCATGATCGGTTATCTCCAGTAGTGAAAAGTCGAAGGCTTCGCTGACGCGGCCTCAGATGGTGGACTCGTCTTCTTCGTACCCGCTGTAGAAGTGGGCGCCGTCGAAGCCGGGGACAGAGTCCTTGAGCGACAGACCCATCTCGGTCAGCTTGTCCTTGACCTCATCCACCGACTTCTGACCGAAGTTGCGGATGTTCATGAGCTGCGTCTCGGACAGCGAGACGAGCTCGCTGACCGTGTTGATGCCCTCACGCTTGAGGCAGTTGTACGAGCGCACCGACAGGTCGAGGTCCTCGATCGGCATCGACAGCTCGGAGCTCAGCACCTGGTCCACCGGCGCGGGGCCGATCTCGATGCCCTCTGCCGCGCTGTTGAGCTCGCGGGCGAGGCCGAAGAGCTCGACGAGGGTGCGGCCGGCCGACGCGATGGCGTCGCGCGGGCTGATCGCCGGCTTGGACTCGACGTCGACCACGAGGCGGTCGAAGTCGGTGCGCTCACCGGCACGGGTGGCCTCGACGCGGTAGGTGACCTTGAGGACCGGGGAGTAGATCGAGTCGATCGGGATCTGGCCCGCCTCGCTGTACTCGTTACGGTTCTGCTGGGCCGACACGTAGCCGCGGCCGCGCTCGATGGTCAGCTCGACCTCGAACTTCGCCTTGTCGTTCAGGGTGGCGATGACGAGCTCGGGGTTGTGGATCTCCACACCGGCCGGAGCCGAGATGTCGGCGGCCGTGACCTGGCCGGCACCCGTCTTGCGCAGGTAGGCGGTGATCGGCTCGTCGTGCTCGCTCGAGACGACCAGGCCCTTGATGTTCAGGATGATCTCGGTGACATCCTCCTTGACACCGGGAACCGTGCTGAACTCGTGCAGCACGCCGTCGATGCGGATGCTGGTGACGGCCGCGCCCGGGATGGACGAGAGCAGGGTGCGGCGCAGCGAGTTTCCGAGGGTGTAGCCGAAGCCCGGCTCGAGCGGCTCGATGACGAACCGCGAACGGAACTCGGAGATGTTCTCTTCGGTGAGCGTAGGACGCTGTGCAATGAGCACTGTTGATTCCTTTCGGCTGAGTGTCCGCTATATGACACTCGCGTGAGTGAGGTGGGGTTCGTCACGCCGTCAGGCGGCGGTCCGGTGAGGACCGCCGCCTGGGCGGACGTGGAAGAGAACTAGACGCGGCGACGCTTCGGCGGGCGGCAGCCGTTGTGCGCCTGCGGGGTGACGTCGTTGATCGAGCCCACCTCGAGGCCGGCGGCCTGCAGCGAGCGGATCGCGGTCTCGCGGCCCGAGCCCGGACCCTTGACGAAGACGTCGACCTTCTTCATCCCGTGCTCCTGCGCCTGGCGGGCGGCCGACTCGGCAGCCAGCTGAGCGGCGAACGGGGTGGACTTGCGCGAGCCCTTGAAGCCAACTCCACCGGAGGACGCCCACGAGATGACCGCACCGGTGGTGTCGGTGATCGAGACGATGGTGTTGTTGAAGGTGCTCTTGATGTGGGCCTGGCCCACAGCGATGTTCTTCTTTTCCTTCTTGCGCGGCTTGCGAGCGGCCGACTTGGGTGCTGCCATTATGTTTCTCCTTCAGTCCTGATGTCGGCCTAGCGAGCCTTCTTCTTACCGGCGACGGTGCGCTTCGGGCCCTTGCGGGTACGAGCGTTCGTCTTGGTTCGCTGGCCGCGGACCGGGAGGCCCTTGCGGTGGCGGATGCCCTCGTAGCTGCCGATCTCGACCTTGCGGCGGATGTCGGCGGCGACCTCACGGCGGAGGTCACCCTCGACCTTGAAGTTGCCCTCGATGTAGTCGCGCAGTGCGACGAGCTGGTCGTCGGTCAGGTCCTTGACGCGGATGTCGCCCGAGATCTCGGTCTCGCGAAGGGTCTGCAGCGCACGAGTGCGCCCGACGCCGTAGATGTAGGTGAGTGCGACCTCCACGCGCTTCTCGCGCGGGATGTCGACGCCTGCTAGACGTGCCATGGTGTGGCTTCTCCTGTGATGAGTGGAGGTCTTCAGCGGTCCCGGTGCCCCGGCCTCCTCCGAGGGTGTCCCCCGCCTCCACGAATGGAGGCGGGTTCTGGGATCGCTTCGATATTGAGTTGAGTCGTGCTGGCAGTCGGAACTGCCGCCGCGATCAGCCCTGGCGCTGCTTGTGGCGCGGGTTCTCGCAGATGACCATGACCCGGCCGTTGCGACGGATGACCTTGCACTTGTCGCAGATCTTCTTGACGGAGGGCTTGACCTTCATTGTGTTATTACCTTTGTTCGCTGTCCTCGTACCTCGCCAGGGGCTACCCGGTGGCGTGGCCGTTACTTACAGCAACCCGTTACTTGTAGCGGTAGACGATCCGGCCGCGGGTCAGATCGTAGGGGCTCAGCTCCACGATCACGCGGTCCTCGGGGAGGATGCGGATGTAGTGCTGGCGCATCTTGCCGGAGATGTGGGCAAGAACCTTGTGACCGTTGGTGAGCTCGACGCGGAACATCGCGTTGGGGAGCGCCTCGATCACAGATCCTTCGATCTCGATGACACCGTCTTTTTTGGCCATAGCCTCACTGTCGCTAGTCGTAGTGGTTTGCTGGTCGTGCGTTTACACCGGCGATAGGCATGCATCGAGCACGCCTAAGACACCAAGGATCAATCTTATGGGATACCGAGCCATTTCGCCAATTCTGGGCTATCATCTGCGCCCGCTGTGAGCGAACAGGGATGACCGCTCACGCGATCGGCGTCGGCGTTATCCCGAAGGGAGCGAGGCCCGCCGCTCCCCCGTCGGCCGCGGTCAGCACCCAGATGCCGTCCGCGTGGACGGCCACGCTGTGCTCCCAGTGGGCGGCGGCGGAGCCGTCCTCGGTCGCGACCGTCCAGCCGTCGTCTTTCACGTAGGTGTCCTGGTCGCCCAGAACCACCATCGGTTCGATCGCGACCACGAGGCCGGGGCGCACCTCCGGCCCCTTCGAGCGCACGCGGTAGTTGAACACCGGTGGCTCCTCGTGCATGCGGCGCCCGATCCCGTGCCCGATGTAGTCGGTGAGGATGTCGTAGTCACCCTGCGAGAGGATGTGGTCCTCGACCGCCTCGCCGACTTCGTTGAGATGGCGAGCCGTCGCGAGACGGGCGATGCCATGCCAGAGCGACTGCTCGGTCACATCGGAGAGCTTCTGCCGCTCGCCCACCCGCTCCGGGTGCGCGGGGTCGGCCAGCACGAAGGTGCGTGCCGCGTCGCCGTTCCAGCCCGCGCCGTCGGCGCCCGTGACGATCGCGCCGCTGTCGATCGACACGATGTCGCCGGGCAGCAGGATGCGCGGGCCCGGGATGCCGTGCACGACCTCGTCGTTCACCGACGCGCAGATCGTGTGGTGATAGCCCGCCTCGAGCTTGAAATTCGAACGGCCGCCGGCTCGCTCGATCGCCGCCTCCGCGATCTCATCGAGCTGGAGCGTGGACATACCCGGGGACACGACCTCCGCGACGGCGTCCAGAGACGCCGCGGTCGCCCGCCCCGGCGCGACCATCTGGCGCAGCTGGGCGGGCGTCTTGTAGATCGTCCGCTTGAAGGCCACGGTCGTTACGCGACGGGCTCGTCGGCCCCGGCGAGCGGGTGGATGCCGCGCTCGGCGAGAGCCGAACGGATCCGCGTCGCGACCTCGTCCACGCCCCCGAGGCCATCGACCTCGACCAGCAGACCACGGTCGCGGTACACGTCGATGAGCGGAGACGTCTCGCGCACGTAGACCTCCTGGCGGTGGCGGATGGCCTCCTCGGAGTCGTCGGCGCGCCCCTGCTCCTGCGCCCGCTTCGTGAGGCGGGCGACGATCTCGTCCTGGTCGGCGACCAGCTGGATCACGGCGGCGAGCTCCTGGCCGTGCGAAGCGAGCAGCTCGTCGAGGTACGCCACCTGGTCGAGTGTGCGGGGGTAACCGTCGAGCAGGAAGCCGCCCTGCGCGTCGTCCTCGGCCAGACGGTCGGTTACGAGCTTGTTGGTGAGGCTGTCCGGCACATAGTCACCGGCGTCGACGATGGCCTTGACCTCTTTGCCGAGCGGAGTCTCGTTCTTGATGTTCGCCCGGAAGATGTCGCCCGTGGAGATGTCGGGGATCCCGTACGCGGTGGTGATGCGGGAGGCCTGAGTGCCCTTGCCCGCCCCGGGAGGTCCGACGATCAACATACGGGTCAACGCAGAAGCCCTTCGTAGTGACGCTGCTGGAGCTGCGAGTCGATCTGCTTGACCGTCTCGAGTCCGACACCGACGATGATGAGGATGGACGTGCCGCCGAACATGAAGTTCTGACTGGCGCCGAGCAACGCGAAGGCGATGAGCGGGATCAGCGCGATGACACCGAGGTAGATCGAGCCGGGCAGCGTCACGCGCGTCAGGACGTAGTCGAGGTACTCCGCCGTCGGGCGTCCGGCGCGGATGCCGGGGATGAAGCCGCCGTACTTCTTCATGTTGTCCGCGACCTCCTCGGGGTTGAACGTGATGGCCACGTAGAAGTACGTGAAGCCCACGATCAGGAGGAAGTACAGGAGCATATAGAGCGGGTGGTCGCCCTTGGTCAAATAGTTCGTGATCCAGGTGACCCAGGGAGCGGGAGCCTTGCCGGCCGCGGGCTGGTTGAACTGCGCGATCAGAGCAGGCAGGTACAGCAGCGACGACGCGAAGATGACCGGCACCACACCCGCCATGTTCACCTTGATCGGGATGTACGTGTTATTGCCGCCGTAGGTGCGTCGACCGACCATGCGCTTGGCGTACTGCACCGGGATGCGACGCTGCGATTGCTCGACGAACACGACGGCCGCCACGATCAACAATCCGATCGCGATCACGACCAGCATGACCTCGATGCTCTGCGACTGGCCGATGGCCCAGAGCGAGCTCGGGAACTGCGCCGCGATCGACGTGAAGATCAGGAGCGACATGCCGTTGCCGATGCCGCGCTCGGTGACGAGCTCGCCCATCCACATGATGAGGCCGGTGCCGGCGGTCATCGTGATGACCATGAGCATGATGGCGTACCAGGAGTCGTCCGTGATCAGCTGCGTGCACTGCGAGACGGCCGTGGTGCCGAAGAGGGCGCCCGAACGGGCGACGGTGATGAGGGTCGTCGACTGGAGGACGCCCAGCGCGATCGTGAGATAGCGCGTGTACTGCGTGAGCTTCGCCTGGCCCGCCTGGCCCTCCTTGTAGAGGGTCTCGAAACGCGGGATGACCACGCGGAGGAGCTGCACGATGATCGACGCGGTGATGTACGGCATAATGCCGAGCGCGAAGATCGAGAGTTTGAGGAGAGCGCCACCCGAGAACAGGTTGACCAGCGAGTAGAGCCCCGAGGTGTCCTGGTTGGCGTTCAGACAGGTCTGCACGTTGGGGAAGTCGACGAACGGCGCAGGGATGAAGGAGCCCAGCCGGAACAGGGCGATGATCCCCAGCGTGAAGAAGATCTTCCGGCGGAGGTCCGGGGTGCGGAAGATCCGCGCGACGGCGCTAAACAAAAGTGCGTCCTGCTTTCCTGTAAGAGTCAGTCGGGTGACCGGTTGCCCGGCCACCCGACTGCGCTGCTTTACGGGCGGCTACTTGACGGAGCCACCAGCGGCGACGATCTTCTGCTCGGCGGAGCCGGAGACCTTGTCGACCGCAACGTTCAGCTTAACCGCAATGTCGCCGTTACCGAGAACCTTGACCTTCTCGTTCTTGCGAACGGCGCCCTTGGCGACGAGGTCGGCGATGGTGACATCGCCACCGGCCGGGTACAGCTCGGCCAGCTTCTCGAGGTTGACCACCTGGTACTCGACGCGGAACGGGTTCTTGAACCCGCGCAGCTTCGGGGACCGCATGTGGAACGGCAGCTGGCCACCCTGGAAGCCCGGGCGGACCTGGTAGCGGGCCTTGGTGCCCTTCGTACCACGGCCCGCGGTCTTGCCCTTGGAACCCTCACCGCGTCCGACGCGGGTCTTGTCCTTCTTGGCGCCCGCGGCGGGACGGAGGTGGTGCACCTTCAGGACCTGCTCGCGGGGCTCCGCGACGTCCTTCTTGGCCGAGGACTTCTTCGCCGGGGCGGCGACGGTCTCGTCCTTGGTCGACGCGGCAGCCTTGCCGGCGCCGGCCTTCGCCGGAGCCTTCTTGGCGGGAGCCTTCTCTGCCTTCTCAGCAGCCGGCTTCGCGGCGGCCTTGGTGGCGGGCTTCTTCGTGGCGGCCGGCTTGTCGGCAACGGCCTCAGTGGTCGGCTTGTCGTCAGCCATTAGTCGATCTCCTCAACCTTCACCAGGTGAGCGACGGTCTTGACGTACCCGCGGTTCTGCGAGTTGTCGTCGCGGACGACGACGTCACCGATTCGCTTCAGTCCCAGACTGCGCAGCGTGTCGCGCTGGTACTGCTTCTCGCTCACTTTCGACTTGATCTGCGTGATCTTCAGGCGCGCGGCCATCAGGCACCTACCTTCTCTGCCTTCTTGGCGGCAGCAGCGGCCTCGGCCGCCTCGGCCTCGGCACGCAGCAGGCGCGCGGGCGCGACCTGGTCGTAGTCGAGACCACGGCGAGCTGCGACGGCACGGGGCTCCTCGAGCTGCTTCAGCGCCTCGACGGTCGCGTGCACGATGTTGATCGTGTTGGACGAACCGAGCGACTTGCTCAGGACGTCGTGGATGCCGGCGCACTCCAGGACGGCACGAACCGGACCACCGGCGATAACACCGGTACCGGCGGCGGCCGGACGCAGGAGGACGACGCCGGCGGCGGCCTCACCCTGCACCGGGTGCGGGATGGTGACGCCGACGCGCGGGACGCGGAAGAAGTTCTTCTTCGCCTCCTCGACGCCCTTCGAGATCGCCAGCGGCACCTCGCGGGCCTTGCCGTAGCCGACGCCCACCAGGCCGTTGCCGTCGCCGACGACCACGAGAGCGGTGAAGCTGAAGCGACGACCACCCTTCACGACCTTCGAGACGCGGTTGATGGTGACGACACGCTCCAGGAACTGGCTCTTGTCGGCGTCACGGCTGCCACGGTCGCGGTTGGGGTTGCGCTCCCGGCCACCGCGGCGCGGCTCGCGCTCACGGTTGTTGTCGGTCGACGCAGCGGTCTCGACCGGCTGCGCGGTCTCCGTTACCTCAGCGGCCACGGTCTGCTCCTTGTTGTTCTCGTCGCTCACAGGTTCAGCCCACCTTCACGAGCGCCTTCGGCGACGGCCGCGACGCGACCGGCGTACTTGCTGCCGCCGCGGTCGAAGACCACGGCCTCGACGCCGGCGCTCTTCGCGCGCTCGGCGACCAGCTCACCGACCTTGCGGGCCTTGGCGGTCTTGTCACCGTCGAAGCTGCGGAGGTCGGACTCCATGGTCGACGCGGAGGCCACGGTGTGACCCTTCGCGTCGTCGACGACCTGCACGAAGACGTGACGGGCCGAGCGGGTGACGACCAGGCGCGGACGAAGCGCGGTGCCCTCGATCTTCTTGCGAAGACGGGTGTGACGACGGTCGCGAGCGGCCGCCTTGCTCTTTCCTCTGGTACCCAGAGCCATGATTACTTACCAGCCTTTCCGGCCTTGCGACGAACGACCTCGCCGGCGTAACGCACGCCCTTGCCCTTGTACGGCTCGGGCTTGCGGATCTTGCGGATGTTCGCGGCGACCTCGCCCACAGCCTGCTTGTCGATGCCGCTCACGGTGAGCTTGTTGTTGCCCTCGACCGTGAAGGTGATGCCGGCCGGCGGCTCCACGTTGACCGGGTGGGAGAAGCCGAGGGCGAACTCGACGCCCGCACCCTTCTGCGCCACGCGGTAACCGGTGCCGACGATCTCCAGGCCCTTGGAATAGCCCTGGGTGACGCCGATGATGTTGTTGTTGATGAGAGTGCGGGTGAGGCCGTGGAGCGAACGCGATGCGCGCTCGTCATCCGGGCGGGTGACCAGGATCTGGCCCTCGTCCAGCTTCGCCTCGATCGGGCTCGCGACGACGAGCGAGAGCTCGCCCTTCGGGCCCTTGACAGTGACGGTCTGGCCGTCGATCTTCACATCGACCCCGGCAGGGACGTCGATGGGCAGTCTTCCAATACGCGACATGGCAGGGTCACCACACGTAGGCGAGGACTTCCCCACCCACGCCCTTCTTCTCAGCCTGGCGGTCCGTGAGGAGCCCCGAGGAGGTGGACAGGATGGCGACACCGAGGCCGCCGAGGACCTTGGGGAGCTCCGTGGACTTCGCGTAGACGCGGAGGCCGGGCTTGGAGACTCGCTTGATGCCGGCGATGGAGCGCTCACGGTTCGGACCGAACTTGAGGTTGAGCGTCAGGGTCTGGCCGACACGGGCGTCGGTGACCTCCCAGCCGGAGATGTAGCCCTCGTTGGTGAGGATCTCGGCGATGTGTGCCTTGAGCTTGGAGTGCGGCATCGACACGGTGTCGTGGTGCGCCGAGTTCGCGTTGCGCAGTCTGGTCAGCATGTCTGCGACCGGATCTGTCATCGTCATTGCGGTTTTCCTTTGTTCACCAGGTTTCGTGCAGCCGTTACACGACTGACGACCTGTGGTGGAAGTGGGCCGGCCGGGTGGCCGGCCCACAAAGAGACAAGACTACTAGAGTCAGTTGCTCGTCTCGTTCGAACGGAACGGGAACCCGAGCTGCTTGAGCAGCGCGCGACCCTCGTCGTCGTTCTTCGCGGTGGTCACGACCGTGATGTCCATACCGCGGACGCGGTCGATCCGGTCCTGGTTGATCTCGTGGAACATCGACTGCTCCGTGAGACCGAACGTGTAGTTGCCGTTGCCGTCGAACTGCTTGTCGCTCAGGCCGCGGAAGTCCCGGATACGGGGCAGCGCGAGCGAGAGCAGACGGTCGAGGAACTCCCACATGCGGTCGCCGCGCAGCGTGACGTGCGCGCCGATCGGCTGACCCTCGCGCAGTTTGAACTGCGCGATGGACTTGCGGGCCTTGGTGACCTGAGGCTTCTGGCCGGTGATCAGAGTGAGGTCGTTGATGGCCCCGTCGATCACCTTTCCGTCACGAGCCGCCTCGCCCACGCCCATGTTGACGACGATCTTCACGAGGCCGGGCACCTGGTGCACGTTCGTGAAGCCGAAGTCCTTGGACAGGTTCGCGGCGATCTCGGTCTTGTACTTCTGCTTCAGGCGAGGCTGGATTTTGCCAGCACTCGTTGCAGTGTCCGTCATTACAGGTCCTTACCAGACTTCTTGGCGTAACGAACGCGGACCGTCTTGGAGACGCCGTCCTTCGTTACGGTCTCGGTGCGGAAGCCGACGCGGGTCGGCTTCTTGGTCTCGGGGTCGACGAGCGCCACGTTGGACACGTGGATCGGAGCCTCGTGGGTCTCGATGCCGCCGGTCTTCGTGCCGCGCTGCGTCTGGCCGACGCGAACGTGCTTGGTCACGAAGTTGACGCCCTCGACGATCACGCGGTTCTTCTCCACGAGGACCTCGATGACACGACCCTGCTTGCCACGGTCGCCACCGCGGGCCTGCGAGCGGCCCGAGATGACCTGGACCAGGTCGCCCTTCTTGATGTTCGCCATGGGTTACAGCACCTCCGGGGCAAGCGAGATGATCTTCATGAACTTCTTGTCGCGAAGCTCACGGCCGACCGGGCCGAAGATGCGGGTGCCGCGGGGGTCACCGTCGTTCTTCAGGATCACGGCGGCGTTCTCGTCGAACTTGATGTAGGAGCCGTCCGGGCGGCGGGTGTTCTTCCGCACGCGCACGACGACGGCCTTGACGACATCGCCCTTCTTGACGTTGCCGCCGGGGATCGCGTCCTTGACCGTGGCGACGATGACGTCACCCAGGCCGGCGTAGCGACGGCTGGAGCCGCCGAGGACGCGAATGGCGAGAAGCTCCTTGGCGCCGGTGTTGTCGGCGACCTTGAGTCGGGATTCCTGCTGAATCACTTGGCCTTCTCCAGAATCTCAACCAGGCGCCACCGCTTGGAGGCGCTCAGCGGACGGGTCTCGTTGATGAGAACGAGGTCGCCGATGCCGGCGGTGTTGTTCTCGTCGTGCGCCTTCACCTTGGAGGTGCGGCGGAGGACCTTGCCGTACAGGGGGTGCTTCACGCGGTCTTCGACCTCGACGACGATGGTCTTGTCCATCTTGTCGCTGACGACGTACCCGCGACGGGCCTTGCGGTAACCGCGGACGATGGCCTCGTCGGCCGCCGACTCCGCGGCCGCGGCCTTGGTGGTCTCAGCCATTACTTGGCCTCCTCAGTCTCGGTCTCAGCGATGTCGGCGGCCTCAGGGGCCTCCTTCTTCGCCTTGCTCTTCTTCTCCGCCTTGGCAGGCGCCACCTCGGCAGGAGCCGGGGTCGCCCGGATCCCGAGCTCGCGCTCACGGATCACGGTGTAGATACGAGCGATGTCGCGCTTGACCGCACGCAGGCGGCCGTGGCTCTCGAGCTGGCCGGTGGCCGACTGGAAGCGCAGGTTGAACAGCTCTTCCTTGGCCTTCTTCAGCTCGTCGATCAGACGCTCGTCTTCAAAGGTGTCGAGCTCGCTGGGAGCGAGCTCCTTGGTGCCGATCGCCATTACGCGTCGCCCTCCTCGCGCTTGATGATGCGTGCCTTGAGGGGCAGCTTGTGGATTGCACGGGTCATGGCCTCACGAGCGAGTTCCTCGGAGACGCCGGAGACCTCGAAGAGGACCCGACCCGGCTTGACGTTCGCGACCCACCACTCGGGGGAACCCTTACCGGAACCCATTCGGGTCTCGGCCGGCTTCTTCGTGAGCGGACGGTCCGGGTAGATGTTGATCCACACCTTGCCGCCACGCTTGATGTGACGCGTCATGGCGATACGAGCGGACTCGATCTGACGGTTGGTCACGTAAGCGGGGGTCAAGGCCTGGATGCCGAACTCGCCGAAGGAGACCTTCGTGCCACCGGTCGCCTGGCCGGAACGGCCGGGGTGGTGCTGCTTGCGGTGCTTGACTCTGCGTGGGATCAACATGGTTATGCCTCAACTCCTGCTGCGGCCGGCGCGCTCTCGGTGGCGGGTGCGTTGCCCCGGCCACCGCCGCGACGCGGACGGTCGCGGTCGTTGCGCTCACGCGACGGCTTCTGGTTTGCCTGCTCGCGAGCAAGCTCCTTGTTCGTGATGTCGCCCTTGTAGATCCACACCTTGACACCGATGCGACCGAAGGTGGTCTTGGCCTCGTAGAAGCCGTAGTCGATGTTGGCGCGGAGGGTGTGCAGCGGCACACGGCCCTCGCGGTAGAACTCCGAGCGGCTCATCTCAGCGCCACCGAGACGGCCCGACACCTGGATGCGGACACCCTTGGCGCCGGCGCGCTGAGCGCCCTGCAGGCCCTTGCGCATCGCGCGGCGGAACGCCACACGGGCGGCGAGCTGCTCGGCGATGCCCTGAGCGACGAGCTGGGCGTCGGCCTCGGGGTTCTTGACCTCGAGGATGTTCAGCTGGATCTGCTTGCCCGAGAGCTTCTCGAGGTCGGAGCGGATGCGCTCGGCCTCGGCGCCACGACGACCGATCACGATGCCCGGACGGGCGGTGTGGATGTCGACGCGGACGCGGTCGCGGGTGCGCTCGATCTCGATGCGGGACACACCCGCGCGGTCGAGCGACGTCTTCAGCAGGGTGCGGATCTTGACGTCTTCAGCGAGGTAGTCGCTGTAACGCTGACCCTTCTTCGTGCTGTCGGAGAACCAGCGCGACACGTGGTCGGTGGTGATTCCCAGACGGAAGCCGTACGGGTTGACTTTCTGACCCATTAGTTGCTCGCCTTCTTCGTGGCCGTGGCGTCCTGAACCTCATCCGGCGTCGCGAGGACGATCGTGATGTGGCTGGTGCGCTTGTTGATGCGGAAGGCGCGGCCCTGCGCTCGCGGCTGGAACCGCTTGAGGGTCGTGCCCTCGTCCACGAAGGCGCGGCTCACGTACAGGTCCTGCTCGTCCAGGTAGGTGTTGCTCTGGTCGGCCTTGACGCGCGCGTTGGCGATCGCCGAGGCGACGAGCTTGTAGACCGGCTCGCTCGCACCCTGCGGGGCGAACTTCAGGATGGCCAGGGCCTCCTGAGCCTGCTTGCCGCGGATCATGTTGACGACGCGGCGGGCCTTCATGGGGGTGACGCGGATGTGACGCACGCGTGCGATCGACTCCACCATTTCTCTCCTCCTTACGCCACCGCGTTAGCGGCGGCGACCCTTCTTGTCGTCCTTCACGTGACCACGGAAGGTGCGGGTGGGCGCGAACTCGCCCAGCTTGTGACCGACCATGGTCTCGGTGACGAACACCGGGATGTGCTTGCGACCGTCGTGCACCGCGATGGTGTGACCCAGCATGGCCGGGACGATCATCGAGCGGCGCGACCAGGTCTTGATCACGTTCTTGCTGTTGGCCTCGTTCGCGGCGACCACCTTGCGAAACAGGTGCTCGTCGACGAAGGGGCCCTTCTTGAGACTGCGTGGCATCTTCTCGAACTCCTACTTACGCTTCTTGCCGGCGTTACGGCGGCGGACGATGAGCTTGTCGCTTTCCTTGTTGGGGTGGCGCGTACGGCCTTCCTTCTGACCCCACGGGCTGACCGGGTGGCGACCACCGGAGGTCTTGCCCTCACCACCACCGTGCGGGTGGTCGATCGGGTTCATCGCGACACCGCGGACGGTCGGGCGGACGCCCTTCCAGCGCATGCGGCCGGCCTTGCCCCAGTTGATGTTCGACTGCTCGGCGTTGCCGACCTCGCCGATCGTCGCGCGGCAGCGCGCGTCGACGTTGCGGACCTCGCCCGAGGGGAGGCGCAGCTGCGCATAGGGGCCGTCCTTCGCGACGAGACGGACCGAGGCACCGGCGGAACGCGCCAGCTTGGCGCCTCCACCCGGCTTCAGCTCGATGGCGTGCACGACGGTACCGGTCGGGATGTTGCGCAGCGGCAGGTTATTGCCCGGCTTGATGTCGGAGCCGGCGCCCGACTCGACCACGTCGCCCTGCTTCAGACCGGCCGGAGCCAGGATGTAGCGCTTGGTGCCGTCCACGAAGTGGAGCAGCGCGATGCGAGCGGTGCGGTTGGGGTCGTACTCGATGTGCGCGACCTTGGCGTTGACGCCGTCCTTGTCGTTGCGACGGAAGTCGATCACGCGGTACTGGCGCTTGTGGCCACCACCGATGTGACGGGTCGTGATGCGCCCCTGGTTGTTGCGGCCACCGGTCTTCGACAGTGGACGGAGAAGGGACTTCTCCGGGGTCGAGCGGGTGATCTCGGCGAAGTCGGCGACCGAGGAGCCGCGACGACCCGGGGTCGTGGGCTTGTAATTACGAATAGCCATGTCTGTCTTCCTCTAGTCTCAGCCGACGGCCGTGAAGATGTCGATGGATCCGGACTTCAGCGTGACGATGGCACGCTTGGTGTCCTTGCGCTTGCCGAGGCCGAACTTGGTGCGGCGGGTCTTGCCCTGACGGTTCAGGGTGTTGATCGACGCGACCTCGACCTTGAAGATCGACTCGATGGCGAGCTTGATCTCGGTCTTGTTCGAACGCGGGTCGACGATGAAGGTGTACTTGCCTTCGTCGATCAGGCCGTAGCTCTTCTCGGAGACGACCGGGGCGATGATGATGTCGCGCGGGTCCTTGTTGACGGCGGCCATCAGGCAGACACCTCTTCCTTCTTGCTCTTCGCCGCGATGAAGCCTTCGAGCGCGGCCTGCGAGAAGACGATGTCGTCGCTCACCAGGACGTCGTAGGCGTTCAGCTGGTCGTAGGTCAGCACGTGTACGGACGGGACGTTGCGCACGCTCTTGAAAGCGAGCTCGTCGTCGCGCTCCAGCACCACGAGGACGTGGCGAGAGGTCGCGACACCGCTCAGCAACTCCACGACGACCTTGGTCGAGGGGGCCTCGCCGGTCGTGAACGCCTGGACGGCGTGGATGCGGCCGCCGCGGGCGCGGTCCGAGAGGGCGCCGAGCAGAGCAGCGGCGATCATCTTCTTCGGGGTGCGCTGCGAGTAGTCCCGCGGGTTCGGTCCGTGCACGACGCCACCGCCGGTCATCTGAGGAGCGCGGATCGAGCCCTGACGAGCGCGACCGGTTCCCTTCTGCTTGAACGGCTTGCGGCCGGCACCGGAGACCTCACCACGGTTCTTCGTCTTGTGGGTGCCCTGACGCGCGGCGGCGAGCTGGGCGGTGACGACCTGGTGGATCAGCGGGATGTTGGTCTGAACGTCGAACAGGGAGTCGGGAAGCTCGACGGAGCCGGCCTTCTTGCCCTTCAGGTCGACGACGTCAATCGAGGTAGCCATTTACCTTAGGCCCCCTTCACTGCGTTGCGGACGAAAACGATGCGGCCACGGGCGCCGGGAACGGCACCCTTGACGAGCAGCAGGCCCTTCTCGGCGTCGACGGCCTGGACCTTGAGGTTCAGGACGGTCACGCGCTCGCCACCCATGCGACCGGCCATGCGCATGCCCTTGAAGACACGGCTCGGGGTCGAGGAGGCGCCGATGGAGCCCGGCTTGCGGTGGTTGCGGTGCGCACCGTGCGAGGCGGAGACACCCTTGAAGTTGTGGCGCTTCATAACACCGGCGAAGCCCTTGCCCTTGGAGGTGCCGACGACGTCGACCAGCTGGCCGGCCTCGAAGGTGGCGTCCACGGTGAGCTCCTGGCCGGCCGAGTACTCGGCGGCGTCGGCGGTGCGGACCTCGGTGAGGTGGCGGCGCGGCGTAACGCCCGCCTTGTCGAAGTGGCCTGCGGCCGGCTTGTTGACCTTGCGCGGGTCGATCTGGCCGTACGCGATCTGGACGGCGTTGTAGCCGTCGACCTCGGGGGTGCGGACCTGGGTCACGACGTTCGGCGTGATCTCGATGACCGTCACGGGGATGAGCTTGTTGTTCTCGTCCCAGACCTGGGTCATGCCGAGCTTCTTGCCGAGGAGGCCCTTGGAGGTCTTGGTGTCGATGTTGGACATAGCGGCACTCCCCCTCAGAGCTTGATCTCGATGTTGACGTCGGCGGGCAGGTCGAGACGCATGAGCGAGTCGACGGCCTTCGGCGTCGGGTCGATGATGTCGATCAGCCGCTTGTGCGTGCGCATCTCGAAGTGCTCGCGGCTGTCCTTGTACTTGTGGGGCGAACGGATGACGCACACCACGTTCTTCTCGGTGGGAAGCGGCACCGGGCCGACGACGGTCGCGCCAGCACGGGTCACCGTGTCGACGATCTTGCGCGCCGAGGTGTCGATGACCTCGTGGTCATACGACTTAAGCCGAATGCGGATCTTCTGTCCCGCCATGTCTGACTCTCTCTCTTGTTATGGCGTCGTACGAGACGGCTCTCTCGAGCCGTTCCTCGCATTGGACGCAGTGCGACGTACGCGTGGGGAACGCCACTATTCTTCTGTCAACTCACGAACCGCCCTGAGCACAGACCTATGGCCTGTTTTTCGAGGATGTCGATTGTGAGCATGTCCTGCTACCTGCGGCCTAACCCCTCAACCGCCGGTCCGAAGACTCCCGCGGTGGGCTATGCACTGCCTGGCAGTGATCCGTTCGGAGCGCACGTGAGCGCGCTCGTTCCGAAATGTTGAACCACACAAGTTTGCCAGATACTCGGCAATGCTGCAACCCGGGCGTGTCGCGCGTCGGTCGTCAGCGCCGACGAGCGGCCAGAAGCTCCTCCACACGGCGTCCGAATGCGTCGTATTCGGAGGCGACATAGGCCTCGAGCGCCACCGCCGTGTCGGTCGCGGTGCGGCCTCCGTCGGTCGCCAGTCGCACCAGTGCCGCGGCGAGCTCCGCCGCGAGCTGCTCGTCGTCTCCGCCGTCGACCTGCACGAGCTGGCCGGCGCACACGTCCGCGATCTCGGCCAGCGCGGGAGACGTGCGCGTCACGACCGTCCGACCGGACGCCAGGCCCTGCCAGACCTTGTTCGCGATCACCGTCCGCGCTTTGTCGGAGTCACCGAAGATCCCGAGCACGATGTCGGCATCGGCGAGGTGGCCGGCGAGCTCCTCCTCGGGAACGGGGTCGATGAACCGGCAGACGCCGTCGAGTTCGAGCTCGGAGACGCGGCGCTCGATCTCGCGACGGGGCGTTCCGTGGCCGATGAGGGTCACCGACAGCTCGGTCTCGCCGACCGCCCTCCGCACCGCCTCCAAGACCACGGGCAAGCCGTGCAGCGGGATGTAGTTGCCGTAGTAGAGCACCTTCACGACGCCCCCGGACCGTGGTTCGGGCCGGGCCGCGGGAAGTGCCCACGCCGGGGCGCCGACCGGAAGCGAGAGCACCTCCGTGCCCGGGTGGGCGTCCGCGAGAGCGCGCGCCCGCACCCGCGTGTCGATGAGGACCAGGTCGGCTACGCGACAGGCGATCCGGTCGACCACGGAGTACCAGCGCGCGCGCAGCGTGCCCGGTCTGGTCTTCTTCCAGTCTTCGACCATCGTCTCGTACTGCCCCACGAAGCCGTCGACGACGAGCACGCCGCGGTTGACGCGCGCCACGATCCAGAGCAGAACGGCGTACGGGAGAGAGAACTCGGCGAGGATGTACAGCTGCTTGCCGTGCAACCCGAACAGCAGCGTGAGGACGTCGTGAGGTATCCGACGGCTCCTCGAGCCCTCCCAGCGCCGGTTGACGGTGATGTCCGCACCGAACCGACGCGTCAGGTAGGCGCGGATGCGCGCGTTGCGCGGGTAGGACGGATCCCATACCCGGCCGTAGCCGACCTTCACGAACGCGCCCCTGCCGTGCGGATGCCGTTGCGCGCGGCGCGCGCGACCGTAACGCCGAAATACGCCCACGCGCCGTAACCGGCGCGACCGAGACGCAGGGCCGCACCCAGGCACGCGAGGAGGCCCCGTGCGCTCGCGGCCCGGCCGGCACGGTCGGCCGGGATGGTGAGGAAGAAGTCTCCGCGGATGCGGGCGGAGTGGTTGGCCAGGTGCCGCTTGCCCCAGTCCAGACTCGATCGCCAGTCCGGTGCCGTCGTCAACGAGTCCGGATGACTCACCGGCCGTTCCACGAGCGGCACGGGCAGACAGAGCATCCGCGTGCCGCGGTTGCGCTCCAGCCGCACGAGCCATTCCCAATCCTGATGCAGCCGGACCGTGGTGTCCCACGGCTCGTCGAGAGCGAGAGAGCGTGGGAACAGCATGGTGGAGGAAGCGAACTGCGGCGACACCGAGTGGAGCCGTGGCCTCGCGAGGAGGTAATAGGAGATGCTCAGAACGTCGACCACCGGCTCCGTCGGAACGATGCGCGTGAGACCCGTGAGCGTGTCGAGTTCGGCGATGGAGCACGTGATGAGCCAGTTGTCATCGCTCAGTCCCCGCTTCCTCACAGCAGCGAGCTGATCGCTGAGCTTGGACGGCACCCAGGTGTCGTCATCGTCGAGCAATGCGATCAATTCGTGCCGGGCGGCGCGGATGCCCGCCATCCGCGCCCCGTTTCCGCGATCGGCCGGGTCGGAGCGGACGACCCGCACGCGCGGGTCGTCGAATTCCGGGTTCTCGCCTGGCCCGTTCATCGCGACGACCACCTCGACCTCGACGTCGCGCTGGGCGAGCGCGGAGTCGACCGCGGTGTGAAGGGTTGCCCGGGTGTTCATCGTCGGGATGACGACGGAAACGGCGTCGTGCAAGGTGGTCATGAGCGAAGCCTCCTGAGCCGGTCATGGAGCCAGAGAGCGGGGATCAGCAGGGCCGGGTACACGGGCCCGGCCGCCAGGATGATGCGTCCGTGGAGCGTGGCGCGGCGGTCGATCGCCGCGCACTCGGCGAGGTCGAGCCTCCGCAACTCGGCTCGGGCCAAGCGGATTCCCTCTCGCACGTCGGGACGGGGCGCGCGACGCCGGATCGGGACGAAAGCGACGGCGATCGCGTAGAACCACAATCGGAAGTACTCCACCAGACGCGGGTCGATGCCCGCCCGGCCGGCAGCGGCGACCGCGACGTCTCTGGCCGCGGCGTAGCGGCTGAAGTCGGGACGTCGTCCGCGGCTCAGCGAGCCCGACCGCTCGACATAGGTGTAGACGGAGTGCGGAGACAGGGCGATCCGCTCGCTGCGTTCAATCGCGCCGATCACGCCGACGAAGTCCTCCTGCGGGTACTCGGTGCCGAATGGGGTGTCTCCGAGCACGGATCGATGAAAGAGCTTGCTCCAGAGGAAGCCTTGGACGTCGCCGCGGAGGATTCGCAGCAGGGCCGTCTCGCGGTCGATGACGTGGGACTCGTCGACTCCGTCGACCCAGCGCTCAGCGGCAGCGGCCGACCGGAAGCGCGCGCGTGCGAAGACGAGGTGAGGTCGGCTCTCGCGAATCACCTGGTCGAAGACGGCTAGCGCATTCGGGGCGGGCTCGTCGTCGTCATCGACGAACCACACATATTCGCGCCGGACGTGGCCGAGCGCGATGTTGCGCGCACGGGCGGGACCGTGGTTTTCGTCGAGTGCGACGACCACGGCGTCCGCCTTCGACGCCGCCCAGGCCCCCAGCCGCTCCGGCGTGCCGTCGTGCGAGGCATCATCGACGAGCACGACCTGGGCACCGCGATCGATGCGATCGAGCCACGCCAGCGTGTGCTCAACAGCATCGCCCGCGTTGTGGAAGCAGACGACGATGCTGATCGGATACTCGGGTACTGAATTCACCATGATGTCCCGGTCATACTACTGCAGGTAACATATCTATTTATTCACTCCCGTCGCATCTGACGCGGAGACTACGGCGACGAAATCCTCCCCATTGGGGCTCCCGTCTCGTTTTCCACGGATCTCGCCCGGCGAGGCCAGAGGGCCTCCCCGGCCACAATGCTGAGGACATGACAGCAATTTCGCGCACAACCGATACCGCAGAGAGACGCGCCCACCTCCGCTTGGTCGAGTCCGGAAGCCCTGCGACCTTCCGGCGGGGCGATCGACCTCGCTCCCGGCAGGAGCTGCTCGAGCGCCTCCAGCTTTTTGCAGCTCTACGGGCACGACCGCCGGTCTTCGCCTACTGGTCGGCAGCGCTGATCCATGGTCTCCCGTTCCTGACCCCTCCCCCTTCGACGATCCACGTCGTCACGACGGGTGCGTACGGAAGCGCCGGCCGGGGCGTCGTCTCGTCCCCACGACCCGTGGAAATGCAGGTGGAGCGCCGACACGGCCTGCTGGTGACCTCAGCCGCGCAGACGGTGGCCGACCTCGCGGGACGCACGTCGTTCGAAGAAGGAGTGGTCGTCGCAGATCACGTGCTAACCAGCGGCCCGTTCGGCGACCAGACGCCGCTCACCGCACGCATCGAGATCATGGCCGCCGCCGAACGCATCGTCGATGCCGGCGAACGGTCGCGCGCCTTGGCAGTCGCACGGTTTGCGGACGGCCGCGCAGGTTCGCCGCTCGAATCGATCAGCCGCGCGACCATGGCACTGGCGGGTGCGCCTGCTCCTGAGCTCCAATTCGCGGTCCACGACCTGGACGGTCAGTTCGCGCGGGTCGCCTTCGGCTGGCCGACGCTCGGACTGGCGGGCGAAGTGGATGGCGCCGAAAGGCTCCTTCACCCCGTGTTTCACCGCTCGCGCGATGCCCAAGATCGCCTCGCGGCGCGGACGCAGCGCCAGCGGCGGATCGAGGCCGCAGGGCTGCGCATCATCCGCTGGCGTAGGGAAACCGGCCGTCGTGTCGACAGGATGCGCGAGCTCTTGGTGAGCGAGGGAATGCCACTCGACCCCGTCTCCCGTCGTGCCGAGCTCGGCCTGGACGCGTGATTGCACGGAAAAGCGGGACCGACCTCGGTCGATCCCGCCCGAACGGCGCCTCGCGCCGCCGCTCTCGTGGTTCCAAGTCCGCTTACGCGGTGTCCGAACTATTCATCCGTGATCCGGTCAGCGGCTTGGTCTGGTTTGCGAGGTCCATGCTCACCATAGGCACTCTCCCTTCGTCGACGGATCCGTTCGGTTGAAACGGTGGGACAATTCTGCGCCCGACCGGCCGAGAGGTAAACCCCCCGAACCATGATCGTCTTGAGGCGGGTAAAACGACGGAGGGCCGGATCCTCGCGGATCCGGCCCTCGCCGAGTGAGTCTGCTCGGTAGACCGAGCGAATGACTTACTTGTTGATCTTGGTCACCGTACCGGCGCCCACGGTGCGGCCACCCTCACGGATGGCGAAGCCGAGGCCCTCCTCCATGGCGATCGGCTGGATCAGCTCGACCGACATGTCGGTGGTGTCGCCGGGCATGACCATCTCGGTGCCCTCGGGCAGCGAGATGACGCCGGTGACGTCGGTGGTACGGAAGTAGAACTGCGGACGGTAGTTCGTGTAGAAGGGGTTGTGACGGCCACCCTCCTCCTTCGAGAGAATGTAGGCAGTGCCCTCGAAGTTGGTGTGCGGCGTAACCGAACCCGGCTTCACGACGACCTGGCCGCGCTCCACGTCCTCGCGCTTGGTGCCGCGGAGGAGCAGACCACAGTTCTCGCCGGCCCAGGCCTCGTCGAGCTGCTTGTGGAACATCTCGATACCAGTGACCGTGGTCTTCTGCGTCGGGCGGATGCCGACGATCTCGACCTCGGAGTTGATGGCGAGGGTGCCACGCTCGGCGCGACCGGTGACGACGGTGCCACGACCGGTGATCGTGAAGACGTCCTCGATCGGCATCAGGAACGGCTTGTCCTTGTCGCGCACCGGGTCCGGGATGGACTCGTCGACGGCGTCCATGAGGTCGAGAACCGACTGGACCCACTTCTCGTCACCCTCGAGAGCCTTGAGGCCCGAGACGCGCACGACGGGGGCGTTGTCGCCGTCGAAGTCCTGGCTGGAGAGCAGCTCGCGGACCTCGAGCTCGACGAGCTCCAGGATCTCCTCGTCGTCGACCATGTCGGACTTGTTCAGCGCGACGAGCAGGTACGGAACGCCGACCTGCTTGGCCAGCAGCACGTGCTCGCGGGTCTGAGCCATCGGGCCGTCGGTGGCGGCGACCACGAGGATCGCGCCGTCCATCTGGGCAGCGCCGGTGATCATGTTCTTGATGTAGTCGGCGTGACCCGGGGCGTCGACGTGCGCGTAGTGGCGCTTCGGCGTCTCGTACTCGACGTGCGAGATGTTGATCGTGATACCACGCTGACGCTCTTCCGGAGCCGAGTCGATCGACGCGAAGTCGCGCTGCACGTTGGTCGCCGACGGGTACTTGTCAGCAAGCACCTTGGAGATCGCCGCGGTGAGCGTCGTCTTGCCGTGGTCGACGTGACCGATGGTTCCGATGTTCACGTGCGGCTTAGTCCGCTCGAACTTGGCCTTAGCCACTGTGGTCCTCCTCAGGACTCTCGTGCAGACACCCCGGTCGACGGATTTCGACCGGAGGGTCTACGGGATTGGTTTCTTATGTTACGGGATGTTGCCTGGGAGCAGTGACCGAGGTCACTCGCCCTTGCTCTTCTGGACGATCTCGTCGGCGACAGCCTTCGGGACCTCCGCGTAGCTGTCGAACTGCATCGAGTACACCGCACGGCCCGAGGTCTTGGACCGCAGGTCGCCGATGTAGCCGAACATCTCGGACAGCGGGACGTTGGCGCGGACGACCTTGACGCCGCTCGCATCCTCCATGGACTGGATCTGTCCACGGCGGGAGTTGAGGTCGCCGATGACGTCGCCCATGTACTCCTCCGGCGTACGCACCTCGACCGCCATGAGCGGCTCGAGGAGCACCGGGTTCGCCTTGCGCGCAGCCTCCTTGTAGGCCATCGAGCCGGCGATCTTGAACGCCATCTCCGAGGAGTCGACGTCGTGCGAGGCACCGTCGACGAGCGTCGCCTTGACGCCCACCGTCGGGAAGCCGGCGAGCACGCCGACCTGCATCGCGTCCTGGATTCCCGCGTCGACCGAGGGGATGTACTCGCGCGGCACGCGACCACCGGTGACGGCGTTCACGAACTCGTACGAGGTCTCCGGGGTGACGTCCATCGGCTCCAGGCTGATCTGCACCTTTGCGAACTGACCGGAACCACCGGTCTGCTTCTTGTGGGTGTAGTCGTACTTCTCGACCGTGCGGCGGATCGTCTCGCGGTAGGCCACCTGGGGCTTGCCCACGTTGGCCTCGACGTTGAACTCGCGCTTCATGCGGTCGACGAGGATGTCGAGGTGGAGCTCGCCCATGCCCTTGATGACGGTCTGGCCGGTCTCCTGGTTCTGCTCGGTGCGGAACGTCGGGTCCTCTTCGGCCAGCTTCTGGATCGCGGTGCCCAGCTTCTCCTGGTCGGCCTTGGTCTTCGGCTCGATCGCGACCTCGATCACCGGCTCCGGGAAGGTCATCGACTCGAGCACGACCTGGTTGTCCGGGTCGCTCAGGGTGTCACCGGTGGTGGTGTCCTTGAGGCCGATCACCGCGTAGATGTTGCCGGCGGTGACGTAGTCGACCGGGTTCTCCTTGTTGGCGTGCATCTGGAAGATCTTGCCGATGCGCTCCTTCTTGCCCTTGGTCGAGTTCACGACCGCGGCACCGGAGTCGACACGGCCCGAGTACACGCGCACGTAGGTCAGACGACCGAAGAACGGGTGCACTGCGACCTTGAACGCGAGGGCCGAGAACGGCTCGGTGGCGTCGGCGTGACGGAGGATGACCTCCTCCTCGTCGCGCGGGTTGTGCGCCTCGATGGCGGGCACGTCGAGCGGCGAGGGGAGGTAGTCGATCACTGCGTCGAGCATCGGCTGAACACCACGGTTCTTGAACGCGGAACCGCAGAGGACCGGGTAGATCTCGTTGTTCACGGTGAGCTTGCGGATGGCCGCCTTGATCTCCGGAACGGTGATCTCCTCGCCGCCGAAGAACTTCTCAAGCAGCACGTCGTCGGTCTCGGCGACGGTCTCGAGGAGACGGTTGCGGTACTCCTCGGCCTTCTCCTGAAGGTCGGCGGGGATCTCCTGGACCTCGTACTTGGCGCCCATCGTCACGTCGCCCTTGGCGTCGCCCGGCCACACCAGCGCGCGCATCTCGATCAGGTCGACGACGCCGACGAAGTCGGACTCGGAACCGATCGGGAGCTGCATCACCAGCGGCTTGGCGCCGAGGCGGGAAACGATCGTGTCGACGGTGAAGTAGAAGTCGGCGCCCAGCTTGTCCATCTTGTTGACGAAGCAGATGCGCGGGACGACGTACTTGTCGGCCTGACGCCACACGGTCTCCGACTGGGGCTCGACGCCCTCCTTCGCGTCGAAGACCGCGACGGCACCGTCGAGCACGCGGAGCGAACGCTCCACCTCGACCGTGAAGTCGACGTGTCCGGGGGTGTCGATGATGTTGATCTGGTTCTTGTTCCAGAAACAGGTCACGGCCGCGGACGTGATGGTGATGCCGCGCTCCTTCTCCTGCTCCATCCAGTCGGTGGTCGACGCACCGTCGTGGGTCTCACCGATCTTGTGGTTGACGCCCGTGTAGAACAGGATGCGCTCGGTCGTGGTGGTCTTGCCGGCATCGATGTGGGCCATGATGCCGATGTTGCGGACCTTCTTCAGGTCGGTGAGCACGTCCTGTGCCACAGGTTTCCTCCGAAAAGTAGAGAGTGGAAGGGGTGCCGCCCGGGCGGAGCACTCCTGGGGAGTACAACGCCCGGACGACGAAAAGTGTTACCAGCGGTAGTGGGCGAAGGCCTTGTTCGACTCGGCCATCTTGTGGGTGTCCTCGCGGCGCTTGACCGCGGCACCCAGACCGTTCGACGCGTCGAGGATCTCGTTGGTGAGACGCTCGGTCATCGTCTTCTCGCGACGGCCCTTGGCGTAGCTGGTGAGCCAGCGAAGCGCGAGGGTGTTCGCGCGGTGCGGCTTGACCTCGACCGGCACCTGGTAGGTCGAACCGCCGACGCGGCGGCTGCGGACCTCGAGGGTCGGGCGGATGTTGTCGAGCGCCTTCTTGAGCGTGACGACCGCGTCCTGGCCGGACTTGGAGGCGACACCCTCGAGCGCGTCGTAGACGATGCGCTCGGCGAGGCCCTTCTTGCCGTCGAGGAGGATCTTGTTGACGAGCTGGCTGACGACCGGCGCGCCGTACACCGGGTCGGCGACGACGGGGCGCTTCGGAGCGGGACCCTTGCGAGGCATTACTTCTTCTCCATCTTCGCGCCGTAGCGGCTGCGAGCCTGCTTGCGGTTCTTGACGGCCTGGGTGTCGAGGGCGCCACGGACGATCTTGTAGCGGACGCCGGGCAGGTCCTTCACACGGCCGCCGCGGACGAGCACCATCGAGTGCTCCTGCAGGTTGTGGCCCTCACCGGGGATGTACGCGGTGACCTCGGTCCCGTTCGAGAGCTTGACACGCGCGACCTTGCGGAGCGCCGAGTTCGGCTTCTTGGGGGTGGTGGTGTAGACACGGGTGCACACGCCGCGCTGCTGGGGGTTGGACTTCAGGGCGGGAGCCTTGGTCTTGGTGACCTTCGGCGTCCGGCCCTTCCGAACCAACTGCTGAATGGTTGGCACTGAACTTCTCCTTATATGGACTGCACGGTGACAGTTGTTGCTTTTTCCCCGCACCCCGATCCACCCGCTTCGCGGGTCGCTCGGGAAGTGAGGAGTATCGGACCGATGGCCGATATGCCGTGGGGGCAGGGTTCCGTGCGGTTCCTTGCCCATCGGATGAGTACGTGCCGGCCCGCCTGTTTCCCCGTGAGGGCGCCCGTCGCCAGGCATGGAACAAGCGCGCGACAGAGCGCACACCCGATAAATACTATCGTCCGCGCGGTAAGCGGTCAAATGAACGAGGGCGTGCTAGCGCGCTGTCCGCGCACAGCGAAAGATCTCACCCTCGCGTGAAACCCGGGGTGATTCCACCGGGGTCGTACACCGAACTCGTGTGTGACATCCACAATACATATGTGACACTTGCCGGGTGCAGACCTTCGAACGCGCCGTCCTGGGCGGCCTCAAGCTAGACCGCGCCGACCTCGACGAGTCCAGCCGCCACGTCATCGACCTCTCCCGCTCCGGCGGCGGGATCGTCGTCACTTCCAACGTCTCGATCTCGCGGCACCTGCGGACGGTCGGCCTCCCCGAGCTCGAGCGGGAGACCTCGTTCTGGACCGTGGACGGCGTCCCCCTCACCTGGTTGCTGCGGATCGCTGGTAGGGGGCGGTTCCCGCGAGTCACCGGCACCGACCTGATGAACGCCGTCATCGAGCACCCCGCCGCGACAGACCTGCGCGTCGGCATCGTCGGCGCGGCGGCGACCGAAGCCGAGACGTTCTACCGCGCGAAGGGACACTCGCACGTGCACGGGTCCGACCTCCCGTTCGCGGAACCGGGCAGCCTCGCGCTGATCGACGCGGCTAGCGCGTTCATCGAGACCGTCCGTCCGGACGTCCTGTTCGTCTGCTTAGGCTTCCCGAAGCAGGAGCGCCTGATCCTCGAACTGCGCAAGAGGCACATCGACAGCATCGTCTTCATCGGCGCAGGCGCCGCGGCGCAGATGAACACCGGCCACTTTCCCCGGGCGCCGCACCTGATGCGCCGACTCGGACTGGAGTGGGTGTGGAGGATGGGGCAGGACCCGCACCGACTCGTCAAGCGCTACCTGCTGCAGGATCTGCCGTGGCTCGTCGGGATGATCCCGATCGCGCTGGCAGAGCGGGTGCGGACCCGGCGTCGCCGGACGACGGCGGCCCCTCACTCGTTCGCGGAACCCTCCCGCGCGCCGGAGAGCGCGGAGGAGAGCGTGGCGAGCGAGCGCTCCGATCGAGCGGCCTGACCCCCGGGTCAGGGGCGAGCCTGGCGTCCCGAGGTTCGTCCGATCAGCGGGGAGACGCTCCCGGCCATGCTGTCACTGTCCAGTCGCGTGGCGGCGGGACGGAAGCGTCGGAAATCGAACCTCTCTGACGGGTTGCCGCAGCGTATCGGCAGGGATGGACCGCTACGTCCACCCTCCGAGTCACATCCCGCGGGACGACCCTCATTCGTCGTCGGGACGCTCCCACGGCCAACGCGGCCTCCCGCGCTGCCGAAAGCGGCCGACGAGCACGAGTTGGTACAGCAGCATGATCAGGAACGCCACCACCGCGACCGCAATGGCATACAGGCTGGCGAACCGAGACACGGCGAAGAGCGCGAAGCGGAGGGCGTCCCCGGTCGCGAGCGCACCGGCCACTCCTCCGGAGAGACAGTAGGCGAGGTAGCACGCCAGGCCCGCGCCGAGCGCATTGAGCGGTGCGATACGCTGCTGCTCTCCCGGCACGCGGATCCCGGTGAGAATGAGCAGGACGAGGAATACGCCGACGGCGACGGCGACCATGATCGGCCCGACCAGCGGCCCAGCCGCCGGATCCGGGATCACCTCGGTGTCCGTCGCGAGCGAGATCACGCCGAACGCGGCGACGAGCACGGCGAGGTAGAGCCCGGCGGCGAAGCAGGCGACGACGATCACGTAGGAACGTTCCTCACGCATAGGAGTCTCCCGGAGCCGGCCTGCGACGGATCGGAACGGGCGTGTCAGTACCCCTGCTGCGCGTAGGCGTTGGCGGCCTGGTTCTGCGCATCGGCGACCTGCTGCTCGTAGTCGGCCTGCGCCTCCGCGTTGCGTGCCTTGAGCTTACGGCCGCGAGCGGCGAGCCAGGCGCCGGTCCAGATGGAGACCTCCCGGGCGATCACGCCGGCCAGGACGGCGAACGGAGCGACCCACACCTGGTTGAGCAGGATCTGCCGCTCACCGGGGTTCTTCTGGAAGTAGCCATTGTCGACGAGCACGGCGCCGATGTAGACGAGGTAGACGAGGATGGCGACGAACAGGCCCCCGAGGATGTACGCCCACCAGCGGGCGCGGTTGATGATCTGGATCAGCACCACCATGCCGACGAAGAAGGCGACGATCGGCGCCCACGCCGCGCTACGAGTGGAGAACTGGATGAGGGCCGGAATGAAGTCACTGGTGGGAGCGATCATCGCTCCCACCACGACGACAGCGAGCGCCCACAGGACGGCGAAGAGCACGGTGCCGACGAGCGCGATCAGGATGCCGACGCCGCGGTTGCTCTTGCGCTTGGGCGGCTCGGGCCGCTGCAGGAAGATCGGTGCGACCGGATGCGGCGCCATGGGCGGCGCGGCGACCGGCTCGGGCTGGGCGGCGTAGGCGGCCGTGGCTGCGGCGGGTGCCGCAGCCTGCTGGGCGGCCGCTTGCTGGGCGGCCTCCCCTGCGATGATCACGGGCGCGGCCGACTGCGCGGGCGACGCCGTGTCGACCGTAGCGTCACCGGCGGCGGTCGCTCCCGGCTCGGTGTGCGTGCGCGCGACGGCGGCCGCGATGTCGTCGTCGGAGGCCGTCACAGGCTCGAGTTCGATCGTCGGCGCGGGAGCGGCGGGTGCGGCAGCGGCCGGTGCCGGGGTCGCCGGCGCGTTCTCGTCAGCGGGACGGTTGACGTGACCGCGGGCGGAGACGGGGCCCGACGGGGGCGCGGCCATGTCGGGATCGGTGTCGTGCGGCTCGGTTGCAGAGTCGGCGGCGGCCGGCTCGGCGGGTGCTTCTGCGGTGGTCGCCGGCTGTTCGGCAGGCGTCGGCTCGGCTGCCGCGGAGGCGGCGGGCGCGGTGGCCGGGTCGACGTCGGGCGCGTTCGGCCCTGCGCCGTCCCGCTTGTCAGCGGGTTCCGGTGTCGTGTCGCTCATGCTGGCACTCCTCGCTCCGCCCCAGTGGGCACCTGTAAGTGGTGCCCACTGTAGCAACGGGGGTGCCCAAGTCGAGGGAGGGCGGGCCGGGATGCGGCCCTAGTGCTTCGAAGCGGGGGCGGCCGTCGTGGGCTTCAGAGAGAACAGGTACCCCGAGACGCGCCCGTCCCAGCCCGGCCCGGTCGTCGAGGACGCTACGTTCGATCCGGTGACCAGGAACAGACGGTCTCCCGACTGGATGGCGCCGACGAAAGCCTGGAGCTGGGCTTGAGAACCGGACGCGGTGATGACGATCGGGATGAGCGAGAGGTTGTCGGCCGTGATAGCCGGGTTCTGGACGGGCGGCATCCCTGGAACGCTGCTCGCACTCGGCGCGGGCGTCGGAGTCGCTGCAGGAGCCGGAGTGGGCGTCGCGGTCGACGACCCGGACGCGGAGGCAGCCGCCGCCGGCGCCGCAGGCGGCACGGGGGCCGTGTAAGGGACGGCGTCCGACGGGGTCACTTTGGTGATCGTCACGCCCGCGGATGCGGCGAGCTGGTTGAGCTCGGAGTAGAACGCGGGGAGCCCCGCATCCGCCGGAATGGCCTTGGCCAGTTCCGCGAGCTGCGCCTGCGTCTCCGGCAGCTTCGCGTGCGCATCCTTCAACGCCTGGAGCTGCGAGTTGTAAGTGGCGTTCTGAGCATCGATCTGAGCGCGCTGGACCGCCGCCTGCCCAGCGGCCCCGAGCTGCGGGGCGATGGCGACGAACCAGCCCCCCACCAGCACCAGGGCTGACAGCGCGACGGCGCCGATGATCCACAAGCGATTCTTGTCCACGGTTACTCCCCCTTTCCGGTGAGACGGTGGTCGTACGCCTTCTCGTTGAGGTGCACGGTCACGTTGACGGTGTAGGCCCCGGTCGTCGCGTCGCGCGACGCGTCATCGGTGATGGCATCGACCACTCCGGGGACACTTCCCAGCGCAGTGAGCCAGGCCGGCATCGCGTCCAAGGAGCCGGCGTCGGCCGTCATCTTGACAGTGGCGACGCGCGCCCCTTGAAGAGGAGCGTCGGCCTGCTGGTAGATGGCGATCGGTGATGCCGAATCGGTCTGGAGCGCGGTCAGTGTCACGCCGGCCGGTACTGTCGCTTCGAGGAGCCCGTAGTATTTCGCCCAGTCGATCTCTGTCGAACCCGCTACCTGCTGCGCCGCCTTCGCGACCTCGACCTGCTGCTGCGCTACGCGCGTCGAGAGGAACGACTGCTGCTGTTGTAGCAACGACTGGGACTCGGCTTGGCCTTCGGCCACGGACGACTGTGCTGCGACGGAAAGTGCCGCGGCGCCGCCGGCGCCCAGGATCACCAGGACGACCACGCCCAGCACCGAATAGATCAGCACACGCCGAGTGCTGCGCGCCTTGCGCTCGGCCCTGATCTGCGGAGGCATCAGATCGACAACCGGCTCCGGGATGCGGAACCCGATCGCTTGCTGCGGCCCCCGGGACCGCTGCGACGCCTTCCGTCGCCCCGCGGCCGTTTCCTCCTCAGACACCGCCGAGTTCTTGATGGCGAGAGTCATGCTGCCCTCCTCAAGGCCAGGCCGAGCGCTACGCTGAGCGACGGCCGATCGGCGCGCAACGCGTCCGTCGAGACCTTCCTGGACAAACCGACGGCGCGGAACGGGTCGCCCGCGTGGACGGGAATGCGTGACATCTCTGCGAGCGCCTCATGAAGACCCGCGAGCTGCGATCCGCCGCCGGTGAGGACGATTCCTGCGATCCGTTCCTCCGGCCGGGTGTTGATGAAGTAGTTGACGGTGTTCCGGAGACTCGTCAGCAACTCGCCGGTGACCTGCAGGAGCACATCCGCGACTCGCTTCTCATCGAGGGTCTCCGCCCGCCGCACGAGTCCGAACTCCCGCTTCTGGCGTTCCGCGGTCTCGAGGTCCACTTCCAGCGCCGATTGGAGTGCCTTCGTCGCGTCGGCGCCTCCCGCCGGAATGATGCGGACGAATTGCGGTACACCGTCCTTCACGATCACCACATTGGTGGTCGCGGCGCCGATGTCCACGAGCGCATAGGTGCCGCCGACTTGCGTACGAGCAGCCAGTGCCCGCGCAAGTGCGAACGGGATGAGGTCCACGTCGGACGCTTGAAGACCCGCCAGCTCGGTTGCACGGACATTGGCAAGAACAGCGTCTTTCACGGCGGCTACCAAGAGCCCGGTGAGCACGGGACCGGTGTCTGTCTGCGACTCGGCGACGGGATAGAAGTCGAGGAGCGCGTCACTCACCGGAAGCGGCAGAAGATCCTGAACGTGGAACGGAAGCGACTCACGGATCCGCTCGCGGGGCCCGGACGGAACCGTGAGGTCGCGCACGAGCACGCGTTGGTTGCCCATCCCAAGTACCGCGGTACGGCTGCGGAACTTTCCGGCGCTCCACAGCTGCTTCAAGCAATGGGCGACCGTGTTCGGCTCGATCACTTCCCCTCGTTCGACGGCTCCAGTCGGAAGCGGA
Organism: Leifsonia sp. Leaf336; assembly: GCF_001423695.1. GTDB lineage: Bacteria > Actinomycetota > Actinomycetes > Actinomycetales > Microbacteriaceae > Leifsonia. The sequence continues at coordinate 586,157 of NZ_LMOZ01000001.1, read as the reverse complement.
ACGGTCGCGTAGCTGACGAACGTCGGCTTCGCCTTATCCGGATTCTCGAGTTCTACGGCGCGCAGCGAGGTCGTGCCGATGTCCACGCCGACGATTCTGGTTGTCATGTGGTTCCTCGTTTTCCTAATTCAATCCCACGATTGAGAGGTAGAAGCGGGCGAGAGGCTCGCCCCAGAACACGCCGACCCAGCACCCGGCGAGCATCCACGGGCCGAATGGGATGCCCTTCCCGCGGCTTGTGCGCCGGAGGCCCAGGAGGACTACGGCATAGAGGCCGCCCAACACGAACGCGGCGAACGATCCCACGATCAGCTCGGACCACCCCGACCAGCCGAGGTACATCCCGATGACCGCGGCGAGCTTGACGTCTCCGAAACCCATTCCGCCGCGGTAGGCGAGCGCGAGAAGCAGGTAGCACGTGAACAGCACGCCGCTGCCTACGACGGCACGAAGGGCGTCGCCCCACCCTCCGCCGGTTACGGCTGCCGCCAACAGCAACACGGCACCGACGCCAAGGGTCGGGAGGACGATCACGTCGGGCAGACGGTGCGTATCGGCATCGATGAGTGCGAGGACGATGCTCACACCCGCGAACAGCAGGAAGGCGAACGCCCCGAAGACCGTGGGCAACGGGGGAGCTTCCGCGATGCCTCCGGCGACGGTGATCGCCCACCAGCACACGGCGGCGAAGGCCAGACCTGTCGCCGCCTCCACGAGCGGATAGCGGACGGAGATCGGAGTGGAGCAGTCGCGGCACCGACCACGCAGGATCAGCCAGGAGAACACGGGAATGTTATCCCAGGGTCGGATCGCTGATCCGCAGGACGGGCAGGCGCTCGCCGGCGATACAACCGATCGCCCCTCGGGCACACGATAAGCGACGACGTTGAGGAACGAGCCGATGAGAAGGCCCAGCACGCCGGCGAATCCGACGACGATGCCCATAAGGACTGTCATGGTTTGATCGATCACGGGATCACCGACCCGTCCGCGTTGAACGCGGTCTTCACTTCGACGACGGCCGTGGTTCCGTAGGTCGTCGAGACCGGCGAGAGGAACTTAGGAGGCGCCTCATAGGCGAGCCGGGAGTCGTACTGGTAGTTCTTGACGTAGCCGGTCGACACGGTTCCGCCGCTGGACTGGGCGACCGGGCCTCGGAACTTTTGGGCGATCGCCCCATTCACAGTGAGCGTCCCCTTCTTGCCAGCCGTGTAGTTCTGAACCTGGAAGGTGTGCGCGACTGAGAGGATCGCCGCGTCGATCTCGAGTCCGCTCTGCGACGAGTCGAGCAGCGAGCCGCTCGAGTTCACCGGGTTGTAAACCCAGACGGCGTTCTGACCCACGAGCCCGAGCATGTCCGCCTGATTGTCCACCCACTTGAGGTTCCCGACGACGTAGACGTAGTTGTCGGCCGCGATCGTCGCGGCACCGTGGAAGGTTCCCTGCACGAAGACGTCACCATTTCGGCAGCCGTACGACGGGGCAGAGGTGCTCGACGACGGAGCCTTCTCGTTCGCCATCGGGTATCCCAGCCCGTTGCTCGTTCCCGAGCTGCCCGACGCGTTCGAGCACGTGAAGCTGGTCGGGAAGGTGCCGGAGGCGTAGTAGTTCGGGTCGGTCGACGAGGTCGGAACGGTCTGCACGAAGATCAGGTTGTTCGCCGGAACCGGGATGGTCTGTCCCGCCGGGCTTCCCAGCTTGCCGGTCGAGGCATAGCCGGGAGTGCCGCAGGTGGTCGTGGGATTCACGCCGACGCCGGAGGGCGGATCCCCGGTGACGTTCGTCGCGCGCGTCCACGGACTGCGGACGGTCATCGTCCCGTCCGAATTGAAGGTGATCGTCGTCGGACCGGTGTAGAGGCAGCCCGGGCGGGCAACCGTCGCCGGCAGGTCGGTGCGCGTCTCCTGCTTCATCTGCGTGTTGGTGGCCGGCATCGGTACGACCGGCCCGTAACGCGGGTAGCCCGAGATGGCGAAGGTACCCGCGGCGCATCCGTTCGGGATGACGTAGTCGATGCCCGACGACGGGTTGTAACCCGTGGTGACGATCCCGTTGAACGTGGTGCCGCAGATCTGCAGTGTGTCGTTCGAGTGCACCGGCCCGTTGATCACGTCATTCGAGGCGAACTGGATGGTGGTGCAGTTGGGTCGACTGCTCACCGCCCAGGCGTACGCCGGCGTGCACAAGGTGGACGAGGTCGCCGGGTCCTGAATCTCGTAATCGGTGAAATAGAGGAAGTCGATGAAGCCGGATTGTTTCAGGTCCGCGACGATGGACCGGGTCGTCGTACCGACCATGCCCGTGGAACGCAATCGCAGAGTTCCGATCTGGGAGTATTTCGAGTTGTCCACCTCATAGCGGTACATCGCTGCTCCGGCGCTACCGGGAACGGTGGCCCAAGAACCGAGAGGGCCGACCCCGAAAGCCGGGTTGCCGTTCGTGCCGGTGAAGGTGCTCCCTGCACTGAACGGCGCCGTCGAGTTGCCGTACTGCTGATAGGTGTTGTCGTTGGCGAGCTTGGCCTGGTAGTCCTCGATGCCGGCGTAAGCGGCAGACATCGCGGCGTTCCAGTTGGAGTCGCCTGCCGACTTCACCGTGCCGCTGAGAGTCGACGCAGCCATCACCGAGACGAGCAGCAGGAGGACCATGCCGATGATCAGCACCATGGGGAGCGCCAAGCCATCTTCGGATCCCGGGCGTCGCGGCACGAGCTTGGAGATCATCATCACGACCTCGCTAGAGGGAGATTGGGAAGACCGACCGTGTTCTGGATGGTCACGTTCGACATGTCGCCGGCCGTGGTCGTACCTGCCGTGATCGACACCTGGACGGCGGCGATGCTCCTCGGGTTCGTCGCTGGGTTCGATAGGGGGGTGTTCGTCACCCCGAGATAGCTGAACAGCGGAGCGACGCTTCCCGACGAGGGGATGATGCTGCTGGCAAGGATGCGCTTGGTGGTCGCAGCGACCGAGGTGGGATTGGGGAACGTCCAGTATCCGCCGGTCTGAGCCGTCCCCGGCCAGACCTCCTCCACGAGGTTCCTGCTGGCATCCACGGAGAACCGGACCTGGATGGGCTGCTCGGCCGACGAGCTCAGATTGACGTAGGCGTAGACGGTGAGCGTCTCGGGACCGATCGATTGAAACGCGGGATCGTTCAGTGCCTGTCCCCTGACCGGGTTCTCGGTGGCGGCGCGCAGGACACGCGACACCTCGTTCATCCCGTTGGAAGCGGACTTGGTATTGGTGTCCAACGAACGGGAGATGGCGAAGTTGCGATTCGTCGACACGAAGACGGCACCGACGATTGTGAGCATGATCCCGAAGATCATCATCGCCACGAGTACCTCGGCGAGCGTGATGCCGGCATCCCGAGGCTGTGTGCGTTCCGTCGACGTGCTCACGGGCCGACCGTTCTCGGGTCGAGCGTGATGGTCGAGGGCGCTGTGACGATCGCTCGCGTCACCGGAGTCATTGAAGTCGTGGGGATGGAGGTCGTCGTGCTGCCCGAACTCGTTCCCGTATAGAGCTTCCAGGCGCCGAAGGGGAGGACGTAAGTCATGGTCGTCGCGGTGACCGGCCCGAACGTTAGGTTCGGCGTGCTGATCGCACATCCGGGATCTCCGGAGCCGCTCACCGGCGACTGGGACACGGCGGTGACATACCGGCCCACAGTGAGACCGCTGACCTTCACCACGCCGGAGGCCACCGGCATCGGACCGGACCCGCCGGGGCCAGCCGCCGGCGCGGCACCGACCGCCTTGCCTGTCGCGCCATCGCCGGAGGCGGGCGTCGTCCAGGCGGCGGGATCGACGGTGAGGCAGGTCGGATTCGAACCGACCGGTGCGACGTAGGCACCCGCGAACGCGGAATAGCCGTCAGCGAACGGGAATAGCCGAATGCTCGCGGTGGTGCCGAGGGTCTGGGTATACACACCTCCGACCACGCTCACGAAGGTGACGGGCAGGTTCGTGGGAGGCACCCCGGAGGTGTACTGCAGCGAATACAGAGCGCCGTTGTCGTAGGTGAACGGCGCCTTGCCGACGCCGCCGCCCGAGACAGGAAGTGTCGAGACGACAGGGTTCGGGTTCTGCTTGATGTCCACGTAGTTCGGCGTGGAGAGCTTCACATCGTAGTTGCCGGGCGTCACCTTCAGCGCATATGTGCAGCCGTTGGAATCCGTCGCCGCGGGCTGCGCCGCGAGTGCGACCGCACCATTGGGGTTGGTCGATGACGGCGAGACCGTCGCCGTCACTCCCTCGGTTCCGGCACCGGTCGAGGAGGTGACGGAGATGATGATCGTGCCCAGCATCGGATCGTTGATGCGGCTGTTCGGCGCGATGATGCTGTTGGCGGTGACGGGACTCGTCCCGGCTACCTGACCATCCCAGCTGACGGAGATGTTCAGCTTCTTGTACTGAAGCGTGCCACCGCCGGCGCCGCAAGCGACGGTGCTGTTGTTCGTCGGCACCCAGTCAGCTTTGCGGCTGATGTGAAAGGTCGTTCCGTTGACGACCTGGGTCCACGCGTCGCTGTCGATGGTGAACACATTGCTCACCGAGCGGTCGTAGTCGATCTCCTGCGCGGCGAGGTTGGTGGCGATCTCGCGGGCACGGGACTCGCGGACGCGGACCAGAGAGCTGGTCATCGAGAAGGCGACCAGGGTGGCGATGATGCCGAAGACGAAGATGGCGATCATGACCTCGATCAGCGTCAGACCGTCGTCGCCGTCGAGGCGGCGGAGGATCCGGCTAATGGACATGGTCACCTCCTTCGGGTTGAGGCGAGACTGCTGGAGACGAGGGACGGCCGGTGGGGCGCCGCGAGAATGGCGCCCCACTGGCCGGACGGATCAGTTACCCGGGAGCGCCGTGCAGGCTCCGGAGGAGACGCCGTTCTTCGAGTCGACGTGGAACGGGTTCTTCGTGTCGGCGCTGATCGCGTCAACGCAGAAGTTGGTGAAAGTCGAGCTGGCGAAGGCCTTGGGGGCCTGCCCGCCGGTCCCGGTGTAGTTTCCACTCGCGGTCGCTCCGAGCGAGCTCAGGGTCGGACCGCTGGTGCCGATCACCGTCGTCGGGTCCAACGAGGTCGGGAAGGTCGCCGACGGGTTGTTGGTGTACGCGGCGACCAGGGCGGTCTTCACGTTCGACAGGTCGGTCTTGACCGCCGTGTCCTTGGCGTTGTTCTGGATGCCGATGTAGATCGGGATGGCGATGGCGGCGAGGATGCCGATGATGATGACCACGACGAGGAGCTCGATCAGGGTGAAGCCCTTCTCGCCCTCCTCCAGGAGGCCCTTACGACGGGCGTTCAGCTTGCCCATGAGTCGGAAGTACATTGCAGTTGTCCTTCGGTCGGGAATTCGAGCGGCCAATCGGTCCGTTCGTCGCTTGATGCTATTTCGAAGAAAATTCGGAGGATAATCCCACGAAAGGGGGGAATATCGCACCTTAGATACCCCAGTCCGGGGGGACAGAACCCCCGAACGAGTCACTTGATGAGCGAACCGATCTGGAAGATCGGCATGTACAGAGCGATGACCATGCCGCCGATCACGACGCCGAGGAACCCGATGAGAATGGGTTCGATCATCGCGGTCAGCTGCTCCGTCGCAGCCTCCACTTCTTGCTCGTAGAAGTCGGCGATCTTATTCAGCATGGTCTCCAGCGAGCCGGAGTCCTCCCCCACGGCGATCATCTGCGTGACCATGGCCGGGAACACAGGCTGCTGCAACAGAGGCTTCGCAATCGACTCGCCCTGGCGGACCGACTCGGAGACCTCGACAAGAGCCCGCTCGATCACCCAGTTGCCGCTCGTTTCGCCCACGATCCTGAGAGCCTGCAGGATCGGCACGCCGGCACCGATCATGTTCGAGAGGTTGCGGCTGAAGCGCGCGACAGCGATCTTCTTCAAGAGCGGCCCGAAGACGGGGACCTTGAGCTTGAGCGGATCCACGCGCCTCCGGACCTCGACCGTGTGCCGATTGCGCGACCACCAGATCGCGAAGACGATCAGGCCGACGATGAGGATCGGAGCGATCCAGACCATCGCATGCGAGAGGATGACGAGGATCTCGGTCGGCACCGGCAGCGGTGCCCCGAGGCCTTTGAACATGTTCTCGAACACCGGGACGATGAAGAGCAGCATCGCCATTACCGCGAGCAGAGACATGGCCAGGACGATGACGGGGTAGGTCATCGCTGACTTGATCGTCGAACGGAGTTTGACCTCCTTCTCGAAGTTCTCCGCGACCGACTCCAGGGCGTCGTCGAGAAAGCCACCGGTCTCGCCAGCACGCACCATGTTGATCATCAGGGGAGGGAAGACCCTGTCGTGCTTCCGAAGCGCATCCGAGACGGAGACACCGGTCTCGACGTCGTCACGGACGCCCTCCATCATCGCCGCGAGCTTCTTGTTCTCCGTCTGCTCGGCGAGGATGTTCAGCGTCTTCAGCAACGAGAGACCCGCGGCGATCATCGTGGCCATCTGCCGGCTGAGGATCGCCAGATCCTTCAGCTTTACGCCGGTGCCGAACCCGATGTTGATGTCGCGATTGAGGCCGGTGCCTTCCGGTGCCTCCGAGACGGAGATCGGTGAGACCCCGAGCGTGCGCAGCCGAGCCACTGCCGCCGACTGTCCCTGCGCGTCGAGCTTCCCCTTGACGATCTTGCCGTCGACGTCGCGGCCCTTGTAAGCGAAGGTTGTTGCTCCAGCCAATTACCTCACCGTGCCTGAGTAGGTGTCGCCATAGTCCGGCCCGCTGGTCGAGATCGCGGCACCCTGGGCAGCCGCCCCGTCCACGCGCTGGATGAGTCGCCCGATGCCCTCGGTGTCGTGAGCCTTCTCGAGAGCGGCGGTACGCGTCACCGTTCCCGCATTGACCAGGTCTGCGAGGTGCTGGTCCATAGTGTGCATCCCCGACTCGCGGCCCGCCTGCATCATGGACGAGATCTGATAGGTCTTGCCCTCACGGATCAGGTTCGCGATCGCCGGGGTGATCATGAGTATCTCCGTCGCGACCGCGCGCCCACGCCCGGATGCGCGTTTGACTAGCGTCTGGCAGACGACCCCCTGAAGTGTGGCCGCGAGCTGGGCGCGCACTTGGTCCTGCTGATGCGGCGGGAATACGTCGATGACACGGTCGATCGTCTGAGGCGCGTCCTGCGTGTGCAGGGTTGCGAACACCAGGTGACCGGTCTCCGCAGCGGTCAGCGCGACGGAGATCGTCTCCAGGTCGCGGAGCTCACCGATCAGGATCACGTCGGGGTCCTGACGGAGAACGTGCTTGAGCGCGTTGTTGAAGCTGTGGGTATCGTGGCCCACTTCGCGCTGGTTCACGATCGCGCGCTTGTGCTTGTGCATGAACTCGATCGGGTCTTCGACTGTGACGATATGGTCCGCTCGCGTGGTGTTCACCAGATCGATGAGAGCCGCGAGAGTCGTCGACTTGCCGGATCCGGTCGGTCCCGTCACGAGTACCAGTCCGCGCGGAAGCTGGGCGAACTTCGCGATCTGCTCGGGCACACCGAGCTCTCGCAGTTGCTTGATCTCCGTCGGGATGAGGCGGAAGGCAGCTCCGATCGAACCGCGTTGCTGATAGAGATTGACGCGGAATCGCGAGTTCGCAGAGATCGTGAACGCGAAGTCGAGCTCCAGCTCGCGGGAGAAGATCTCCTGCTGACGTGACGTCAGGAGGCTCATCAATGCCGTTCTCGTCCGGTCGTGGTTCCAGGGATCGCTAGCTCCGGCCGGCGTTAGCGATCCGTCGATGCGGACCATCGGCGACGCGCCGGCGGTGACGTGGAGGTCGGAAGCACCGCGATAGACGACCTCGCGAAGCGCGGCGACGAGCTCGGGGTCCGCACCCTCCAGAGCCGACCGCTCGTCGGGCGTCAGTAGGGTGAGGTCGTCGGCGGGGTGGTCGTGAGTGGCGGCGACCGCCGTCGCGGGTTCGACGACCTCGGTGTACTCGGCGGCCCGTCGTCCTGCCGGAACGAGACGTGGAGCCTCCGTGGGGTGCGCCGGGTCGATCGGGGCGTTGGCGGCCGTTTCCAACGACCACACCACTGACGATGGGGAAGAGCCTGCCGGTGGCGGAGCAGCGGGCGCGAGGTGCTCCACCCCGCCCTGAATGACGGGATACGCCGCGGTGGGCGCCGGAGGCTGCTCCGCGAAAGATCGCGGCGCTGGCCATGTCGGCGGCTCGACCGGCACGCCGGCTCCGGGATTCCAGCCTTCCGCCGTTGCGCCCGGAGGCGTGACGGGGATCTCGTAGATCGGCTTCGCCGTCGGCGGCGGGAACCCGCCCCAGCTCTCGTCGTTCGTTGTCATCGGCCCTCCTAGGCAACCACTCTCAGGATCTCTTCCACGGACGTCATGCCGCGCTTGACCTTCTCCCAGCCGTCCTCGCGCAGAGTCAACATGCCCTGCTCCCGGGCGGTGCGTCCGATCTCGGCGCTCGAGGCGCGCTCGACGGCCAGCCGCTCGATGTCCTCGGTCACCGCCATCACCTCATGCACCGCGATCCGGCCCCGGTAACCGGTGTTGGAGCAGGAGGGGCATCCCACCGGGACGTAGAGGTCAGGCAGCGGTTGCTCGGCTGACACCGGGAACCGCAACCGGATCAGGTCGTCGTGCGTGTACGCCCCAGGCTGCTTGCACCGCTCGCAGAGCCGGCGGGCGAGGCGCTGGGCGACCACGCAGTCGAGCGCCGAGCCCACCAGGAACGGCTCGATGTCCATCTCGGTCAGACGGGTCACAGCGCTCGGCGCGTCGTTGGTGTGCAGGGTCGAGAGCACCAGGTGGCCGGTGAGCGACGCCTCGATGGCGATCTGCGCGGTCTCATGGTCGCGGATCTCGCCCAGCAGCACGACATCCGGGTCGCTGCGGAGGATGCTGCGCAGCGCGCTCGCGAATGTCAGGCCCGCCTTGGGGTTGACCTGCACCTGGTTGATCCCCGCCATCCGGTACTCGACCGGGTCCTCCACGGTGATCACGTTGATCTCGGGGCGGGCCACGGCATTGAGGGTCGTGTAGAGCGTCGTCGACTTGCCCGAGCCGGTCGGGCCGGTGACCAGGATCATCCCGTACGGCTTGGAGTACGACGCCCGGTAGGTCTCGAAGTTGCGCTCGAGCAGGTTGAGGTCGGTGAGCGTCATCCCGGTGTTCGAGTTGTCCAGGATTCGCATGACGACCTTCTCGCCCCACACGGTCGGCAGCGTCGCCACGCGGAGGTCGATCTGACGGCCGCCGTGCACGACCGACATGCGGCCGTCCTGCGGCTTGCGGCGCTCGGCGATGTCGATGTCGCTCATGATCTTGAGGCGCGAGATCACGCCGTTCTGGATCGCCTTCGGCGCGCTCTGCATCGCGTGCAGCACGCCGTCGATGCGATACCGCACGCGCACGTCATGCTCGGCAGGCTCGATGTGGATGTCGGAGGCGTGGTCCTGGATGGCCTGGCTCACGAGCAGGTTCACGAACCGTACGATCGGGGCCTCGTCGTCGCCGTCGGTCAGAGCGCTCTGATCCTCGACGGGAGCGGATTCCTCCTCCAGCGTCGTGGTGAGGTCGCTGAGCTCATCGTCGGCGCGGATGTGGCGATCGATCGCGGTCAGGAGGTCGGCCTCGTCGGCGACGACCGGGGACACGCCCATGCGTGCGGCGGCACGCACGTCGTCGAGCGCGAAGACATTGCCCGGGTCGGCCATGGCCAGCACGACAGATCCGTCGACGATCCCGATGGGCAGCACGGTGTGCCGGCGGCAGATCACGCCGGGGATCAGGGCGACCGCCGTGCGGTCGACCGGGTAGTCGGCGAGCTCGACGAAGGGGAGGCCGGACTGCGTCGCGCGGGCGCGCGCGAGCTGCCCGGCGGTGATCGCCCCGCGGCTCAGCAGCTCACGGACGACGGCCTCGTCGGCACTCGGCTCGGTCTCGACACGGTCCAGGTACTCGATCGGGAGATGGCCGTGCAGGATGAGGATCTCGGTCATGGACGCCACGGGGGACCTCCTCGGATAGAAGTCCTGCCGCTTCGGGTATACGACAGGGCGCCGCCGTCGCCCGGGCGAGACTCCGGGCGGGGCGAAGCCTTGTCACCGTAACCGCCCCGCGCTCACCCGGAACAGACCCGCTTGCGGGTGCCCCGCGCGCGGGGGCCAGCGCTGCGGAGCGCCGAATGTGCTGCCCGCCGCCCGATAGATTGACCGAGAGACGCGGCTCGGGGAAGGAGAGACTCGTGGACGCAGCGCCGAATGACGCGACACCGAACGACGCCCCTCCCCGTCGCGCTCGGTACGCCTACTGGCTACTGGCCTCCGTGCCGTTCGCTCTCGTCCTCGACGTCTGCCTGACCGGATTGGCCGATTTCGCGTGGTGCGGCTTGAACTCCTGCCTCTACCCGACCAGTCCCGCGGAATCGAGAATGAGTCTCCTCGCGGCCGTCCCGCTCCTCTTCGGCATCCTGCTGCTCACGTTCCTCGCACTCGCGCTGCCCCCGTGGACACCCGGATGGAAACGCCCGGCGATTGCTGGGGCGGTCGGACTCCTGGCGGTCGGTGCGGCCACGATCGTGGTCTTCTCGCACTGACCGATCGTCGCGACAGCGCGATCAGGTCAGCGCCGGCGGAGGTCGCCGCGGCGGCTGGCGAGGTAGACGAGGATGCCGCCGAGCACGGCGCAGCCCATGGTCGTCAGCCAGAACGGGAGGGTGCCGGCAGCGTTACCGGTGGCCGCCTGGACGATGCCCACGACGAAGCTGACCACGGCGACCACGAGTGCGACGGCGGCGAAGCCCAGCATCGAGCGGCCGACCGTGTCCGTGTACTCCAGAAGCCTCCACACGCTTCCATTCTCGCGTATTCACGCGGGCACCGACGACGAAGGCCCCCGGCGTGAGCCGGGGGCCTTCGTGGTACGGACTACCTACGGGATCAGTTGTAGGTGCCCGGGGTGTAGTCGTCCGAGCTGAAGCTGTCGAAGTCGACGAAGCTCAGGTCGTTCTCGCTGAACGCGGAGTCGTCGGCGAAGATGCGGTTGGGGTACCGCTCCGCCTTGGCCTCCTCCGTCGCCTCCACCGAGACGTTCCGGTAGCGGGACAGACCCGTGCCGGCCGGGATGAGCTTACCGATGATGACGTTCTCCTTGAGACCGATCAGCGTGTAGTCGTCCGAGCTGAAGCTGTCGAAGTCGACGAAGCTCAGGTCGTTCTCGCTGAACGCGGAGTCGTCGGCGAAGATGCGGTTGGGGTACCGCTCCGCCTTGGCCTCCTCCGTCGCCTCCACCGAGACGTTCCGGTAGCGGGACAGACCCGTGCCGGCCGGGATGAGYTTACCGATGATGACGTTCTCCTTGAGACCGATCAGCGGGTCGGACTTGCCCTCCATGGCCGCCTGCGTCAGGACGCGGGTGGTCTCCTGGAAGGACGCGGCCGACAGCCACGACTCGGTCGCCAGCGAGGCCTTGGTGATACCCATGACCTCCTGACGGGCGGACGCCGTCTTCTTGCCCTCGGTCAGCGCAGCGCGGTTGATCTCGTTGTACCGCGAACGGTCTCGAGGCCTTGGTGATACCCATGACCTCCTGACGGGCGGACGCCGTCTTCTTGCCCTCGGTCAGCGCAGCGCGGTTGATCTCGTTGTACCGCGAACGGTCTCGAATACTACGAACTCCTGTCCTCCACGCCCCATTCATAAGCCTCGCTCAGGGTGCCGAGGAACTTCTCACCATCCGCTCCGGATACACGGAAGAAATCGTCTCTGTCGCCGGAGAGCCAGATTTCATAGAGGCCATCACCCGCGGGCACGAAGTTGAAAGTTCGTAAGGCCCAGCTGGCACGGTCCTTCGGGAGCTTGATCAGCTCCTCCGCCCCTTCCCGCGCATAACCCAGCTCTGCCATTCTTCGGATGTACCGCTCGTGATTCACGGAACCTCCCGCAAATACCCTTGCTTGACCAGCTTCTGAACCCTCCGGGACGTGGTGCTGCGAGCCGAGACCTGGATCATGCGAGAGTCGATCTGTGACGAACAAGTCAAAAGCGAGCGCTCAATGAGGCTGGGGGCGCCGCGCGATACGGTCTTCCTGCCGCTTTCGCCTGTCTTCGAAAACGTAGTCATACGCATCACTCAACGTTCCAAGGAACTTCTTGCCGGCCATTCCAATTCGAAAGAAGTAGTCCCTTTCATCTGAGAGCCAGATTTCATAGAGGCCTTCGCCTACTGGCACGAAGTTGAAGCTCCGCAATACCAGGTCAGACGAATCCCTCGGGAGCCAGATCAGGTCCTCCGCCCCTTCCCGCGAGTAGCCCAGCCCTACGGTCCTTTGGATGTATTGCTCGTGATTCACGGAATCTACCTCATTACCTTTGCTTGAGCAGCTTTTGAGCCTTCGGGACGTGGTAACGCGCGCCGACACCTGGCTGTTCGAAACGCCGTCTCTCTACGCACGATATTCGAGGTTCGCAAAGCCAAATCGGATGCATCATGCGAGAGTCTTATGAGCCGTTCAGCTACCTCTCGCGACTACCCGATGTGTGACATTTCCTGAACGTATCGCTCGTGGTTCGCTTGATCACCCTTGCCCAGGCTTGGCCCTCAAGATCATTCAGGCCGACTCAGCTTTGGCCAACGAACATGTCAAAAACAAGGGCTCATTCAGGCTGGGGGCGCCGCGCGAGTCGCTCTTCCTGCCGCTTTCGCCTGTCCTCCACAACCCATTCATACGCCTCGCTCAGGGTTCCGATGAACTTCTCACCATCCGCTCCGGATACACGGAAGAAGTCGTCCCTGTCGCCGGAGAGCCAGATTTCATAGAGGCCATCACCCGCGGGGACGAAATTGAAGGTTCGTAAGGCCCAGCTGGCTCGGTCCTTCGGGAGCTTGATCAGCTCCTCCGCCCCTTCCCGCGCATAGCCCAGCTCTGCCATTCTTCGGATGTACTGCTCGTGATTCACGGAACCTCCCTCACATACCCTTGATCGATAAGCTCCTGGACACCGTCCGGGAAGTGGTACTGCGTGCCCAGACCCGGCTGTTCGAAACCCGGCGCGATGTCGCCCATCCGGACATTATCTGGCACAGGCTTCACGATCTCGTAACGCACCGTTGTCGCGTTGTCCCCAAGACGATCAGGCGGCAGCGACAACTTCTCGAACGACGTTTCCGGAGGGGCAGCAAAGTCCCCATCAACTAGGTTGCCATCGTTGTCGCGGAACGTGATTCGTTCGAGGACGTCGCCCGGAACAAGATCCGCCGGTTTTGAGACCCCATTAACAAAGCCGTCCGTATGAGGTGGAGCATCGGGCCAGTTCCATCGGGGCCGTCCTTCGCCGTCGAACCCCTTCAGGTACTTCTCCAGGAAGCCGTCCCAGCCAAGTCCTCCGGTGGGATCGTAGCCGGGAAAGTTCTTCGCACGGGTTGCGTCCATCAGCTCACTCTTCAGCGCCTGGACCTCATCGGCCTTTCGGGAGACGGTACCGGGGGCGCCCAGCGGTTTCACGCCGGGGAGGTATTTGCCGGGTTGGGCCAGACCGTTGGCGAGTTCGCCTGCTTTGCCGGCTAGGCCTGCGGCGCGTGCGGCTTTGGCGACCACGGCGCCGGGGATGATCAGGCCGGCGAGCTCACCGACGATCTGTCCGCCCCTGTACCAGTCACCGGAGATCACCTTGGCGCCGGTCTCGATCAGCTGGTTCCACAACGCGTCGCGGGCGGCCTGATCCGTGATCAGCGCCGACACCCCAACAGCGGTGTCTTTCACGCTGAGTTGTGCAAGGCCGGTGAGAGCGTGACCGGCACCGGAGATGAGGCCGCCGGTGAACGGCGACACAGCCGCGACCGGTTTGGCAACATTCGTGTCGATCCAGGTGGCCGCCATTCCGGCGAGGTTGAACTCCCGCCCGGTGGTGGCGATGGAGTAATGGTTGATGCCGTTGTTGATCCCGCCGACCACCATCGCCGCACCCAGCCCGGTCAGAAACAGCGAGGATCCTGCAGTGAAGGGGGTCAACCCGAGGCCGATGACGGTGACCACCGCGCCGGTCAGGACCTGCAGCCCGTCCCAGAGCAGGTCCCACCCGGCCTGCTCCCGCCGCGCCTTCTCCGCCGCCTCCAGGTCCTCCTGGAACCCCTCGAACGCCTTCGTCCACCCCTTCGTGGCGGCGTCCTGGTGGGCCTGGCAATACTCCACCATCCCCGCCGTCAACGCGCCGAGCCCCTGCGCGGACAGGGCGAAGCTGCCCGGCATGTACGACCGGCCCCGGCCCACGGTGAGCGAGCCGACGTTGTTGACCACCCGACGCAACTCGGCGATCAGGCCCTGCACCTGGGCGAACCCGTGATCGGAGGCCTCATACGCTTCCCAGGTCCCCAATTGGCCCTTCACGATCGCGTGCATCCGGCCCAAGTCCTCGACCGTCCGCTCCGCCTGGACGGCCCCGGCCCCACCCAGCGAGACCAGGTGGGAAGCGTCCCCAGCGATCGTCCGCAACTCCGCAGCGACATCTTGCAGGGTGCCCATCCCCGCCCCCAACTGAGTCAGATGCGCTTGCAACTCGTCCCGCACAAGCCAGAAGTTCCCGCCCGTGTCGACCTGCGCGTACCCGTTCCAATACACCCCGACCGCGGTCTGGAACGTGGAGAGCCCGATCAGCAACGAGCGCAGGATCGGACCATGCACCTCCCGAATGTAAGCACGCATCCCGTCCGCGCCCAGGCCTCTGACCTTTTCCGACGCCGCGAGGACCTGCAACCCCTGCGCCAACTCGTGGACCGCTTCCATCCTCTTGGCAAGCCCGCTCTGCAACCCGGGCGAGGACGCCTGCCAGGCATCCGCCGAAAACTCCACCACACCCATCTGCTTCACATTCCCCACTGCCACCTCGAAACAACATCAAATATCAATTTTACAGGTTACATCAGGGATGACGCAGGCGACCAACCCGCGAACGACGAAGGCCCCCGGCGTGAGCCGGGGGCCTTCGTGGTACGGACTACCTACGGATCAGTTGTAGGTGCCCGGAGTGTAGTCGTCCGAGCTGAAGCTGTCGAAGTCGACGAAGCTCAGGTCGTTCTCGCTGAACGCGGAGTCGTCGGCGAAGATGCGGTTGGGGTACCGCTCCGCCTTGGCCTCCTCCGTCGCCTCCACCGAGACGTTCCGGTAGCGGGACAGACCCGTGCCGGCCGGGATGAGCTTCGGAACACCCGCACCGACGCGGCGGGCGGAGCGCTCTCGATCGGGACGACGTCCATGGACTCGGTCGCCAGCGAGGCCTTGGTGATACCCATGACCTCCTGACGGGCGGACGCCGTCTTCTTGCCCTCGGTCAGCGCAGCGCGGTTGATCTCGTTGTACCGCGAACGGTCGACGAGCTCGCCCGGCAGCAGATCCGTGTCACCGTGGTCCACCACGGTCACCTTGCGGAGCATCTGGCGGACGATGACCTCGATGTGCTTGTCGTGGATCGGCACACCCTGCGAGCGGTAGACGCCCTGCACGCCGCCCACCAGGTGCTTCTGCACCTCGCGGACGCCCTTGACCCGGAGGACTTCCTTCGGGTCAACGGTGCCGACGATCAGCTGCTGGCCGAGCTCGACGTGCTGGCCGTCCTCCACGAGGAGGGTCGAGCGCTTCAGCACCGGGTAGACGTGCGGCTCGTCGCCGTTGTCCGGGGTCAGGATGACCTTGCGGGACTTGTCCGTCTCCTCGATGACGATGCGGCCGGCAGCCTCGGCGATCGGGGACGCACCCTTGGGGGTACGCGCCTCGAACAGCTCCTGCACGCGCGGCAGACCCTGGGTGATGTCGTCCGCGGAGGCCGAACCACCGGTGTGGAAGGTACGCATCGTCAGCTGCGTTCCGGGCTCACCGATCGACTGGGCGGCGATGATGCCGACCGCCTCGCCGATGTCGACGAGCTTGCCGGTCGCGAGCGAACGGCCGTAGCAGGCGGCGCAGACGCCGACCGCCGACTCGCAGGTGAGCACCGAGCGGACCTTGATGTCGGTCACGCCGGCGGCCACCAGCTTGTCGATGAGCACGTCGCCCACGTCCTCGCCGGCCTTCGCCACGACGGAACCGTCGGTGCCGACCGCGTCGGCAGCGAGGGTACGCGCGAACACGGAGTTCTCGACGTTCGGGTCGCGGGTGAGGACGCCGTCGGCGCCCACGGTCGCAATCGGGAGGTCGAGGCCCTTGGTCGTTCCGCAGTCGTCCTCACGGATGATGACATCCTGCGAGACGTCCACCAGACGACGGGTCAGGTAGCCCGAGTCGGCCGTACGGAGAGCCGTGTCGGCCAGACCCTTGCGGGCACCGTGCGTCGCGATGAAGTACTCCGCCACCGACAGACCCTCGCGGTACGAGGAGATGATCGGACGGGGGATGATCTCACCCTTCGGGTTGTTCACCAGACCACGCATACCGGCGATGTTGCGCACCTGCAGCCAGTTACCACGGGCACCCGACGTCACCATGCGGTTGATGGTGTTGTCGGCCGGGAAGTTGGCGCGCATGGCCTCGGCCACCTCGTTGGTCGCCTCGGTCCAGATCTTCACCAGCTCCTGGCGGCGCTCGAGGTCGGTCGTGAGACCCTTCTCGAACTCGGCGGTGATCTTGGCGGCCTTCTTCTCGTAGCCGGCCACGATCTGCGCCTTGTTCGGCGGGGTCAGGATGTCGCTCAGCGACACCGTGACGCCCGAGCGGGTGCCCCAGTAGAAGCCGGCGTCCTTGATCCGGTCGAGCGCGGCGGCGACCTCCACCTTCGGGTACCGCTCGGCGAGGGCGTTGACGATCGACGAGATCTGACCCTTGTCGGCGACGGCCTCCACGTAGGGGTAGTCCGCCGGAAGCGCCTCGTTGAAGAGGGCGCGACCGAGAGTGGTCTCCACGATGGCGGTGACGGGCTGCGTACCGGTGTCGGCCGCGTCGGACGGCACGTAGTCGTCGAGACGGATCTTCACCTTGGCGTTGAGGTGCAGCGAGCCCTGGTCCTTCGCGAGGATCGCCTCGGAGACCGAGGAGAACGCGCGACCCTCGCCCACGGCGCCCTCGCGGACGGTGGTGAGGTGGTGCAGACCGATGATCATGTCCTGCGAGGGCAGGGTGACCGGGCGGCCGTCGGACGGCTTCAGGATGTTGTTCGAGGCGAGCATCAGGATGCGGGCCTCGGCCTGGGCCTCCACGGACAGCGGGAGGTGCACGGCCATCTGGTCGCCGTCGAAGTCCGCGTTGAAGGCGGCGCACACCAGCGGGTGGAGCTGGATGGCCTTGCCCTCGACGAGCTGCGGCTCGAACGCCTGGATGCCCAGACGGTGCAGGGTGGGCGCGCGGTTCAGGAGGACCGGGCGCTCGCGGATGATCTCCTCGAGCACGTCCCAGACCTGCGGACGCGAACGCTCAACCATGCGCTTGGCGGCCTTGATGTTCTGAGCGTGGCTCAGGTCGATCAGGCGCTTGATCACGAACGGCTTGAACAGCTCCAGGGCCATCTGCTTGGGCAGACCGCACTGGTGCAGCTTGAGCTGCGGACCGACGATGATGACCGAACGGCCCGAGTAGTCCACGCGCTTGCCGAGCAGGTTCTGGCGGAACCGGCCCTGCTTACCCTTCAGCATGTCGCTGAGGGACTTGAGCGCGCGGTTGCCGGTGCCCGTGACCGGGCGGCCGCGGCGACCGTTGTCGAACAGCGCGTCGACGGCCTCCTGGAGCATGCGCTTCTCGTTGTTCACGATGATCTCGGGAGCACCGAGGTCGAGCAGGCGACGGAGACGGTTGTTGCGGTTGATCACACGACGGTAGAGGTCGTTCAGGTCGGAGGTCGCGAAGCGGCCGCCGTCGAGCTGGACCATCGGGCGCAGCTCCGGCGGGATGACCGGGACGACGTCGAGGACCATCGCGGCCGGCGAGTTGCCGGTCGCCAGGAACGACGACACCACGCGCAGGCGCTTGATGGCGCGGATCTTCTTCTGGCCCTTGCCGTTGGCGATCTGCTCGCGGAGCAGCTCGGCCTCGGCAGTCAGGTCGAAGGACTGCAGACGGCGCTTGATCGCCTCGGCGCCCATGAACGCCTCGAAGTACAGGCCGTAGCGGTCGACGAGCTCATTGAAGTCCGCGTCCTCCGGCTTGAGGTCGCCGACCTTGAGGGTGCGGAACGACTCCCACACGCGCTCGAGGCGGGCGATGTCCTCGTCGTAGGACTTGCGGATCTGGCCCATCTCCTTCTCGGAGGTGTCCTTGACGCGACGCTTCTGGTCGGCCTTGGCACCTTCCTCCTCGAGGGCGGCGAGATCGGTCTCGAGACGCTGCAGACGCTCGGCGACGCGGGCGTCGCGCTGGTCGGACAGCGTCTTGATCTCGAGGCGCAGCTCGTTCTCGAGGCCGGGGAGGTCGGCGTGACGGCCGTCCTCGTCGACCTCGATCACCATGTAGGCGGCGAAGTAGATGACCTTCTCGAGGTCCTTCGGCGCCATGTCGAGCAGGTAGCCGAGGCGGCTGGGCACACCCTTGAAGTACCAGATGTGCGTGACCGGCGCGGCGAGCTCGATGTGGCCCATGCGCTCGCGACGCACGGAGGACTTGGTGACCTCCACGCCGCAGCGCTCGCACACGATGCCCTTGAAGCGGACGCGCTTGTACTTGCCGCACGAGCACTCCCAGTCGCGGGACGGGCCGAAGATCTGCTCTCCGAACAGGCCGTCCTTCTCGGGCTTCAGCGTGCGGTAGTTGATCGTCTCGGGCTTCTTGACCTCGCCGTAGCTCCAGCGACGGATGTCGTCAGCGGTGGCCAGGCCGATACGCAGCTCGTCAAAAGTTGTCGATTCGAGCAATGTTTAACTCTCTCCTAGAAAGATTCGTCAGGTGGGTCTGGCTACCGGATCAGATCTCGTCGATCGACGAGGACTCGAACCGGGAGGAGATGTTGATGCCGAGCTCCTCCGCAGCGCGGAAGGCTTCGTCGTCGGCGTCGCGCAGGCTGACTGTCTGGCCGTCGGCGGAGAGGACCTCCACGTTCAGGCAGAGGGACTGCATCTCCTTGATGAGGACCTTGAAGGACTCCGGGATGCCCGGCTCCTGGATGTTCTCACCCTTGACGATGGCCTCGTACACCTTGACGCGGCCGAGGATGTCATCCGACTTGATGGTCAGGAGCTCCTGGAGCGCGTACGCGGCTCCATAGGCCTCGAGGGCCCACACCTCCATCTCACCGAAGCGCTGACCGCCGAACTGCGCCTTACCACCGAGCGGCTGCTGGGTGATCATCGAGTACGGGCCGGTCGAACGCGCGTGGATCTTGTCGTCGACCAGGTGGTGCAGCTTCAGGATGTACATGTAGCCGACCGACACCGGGTCCGGGTAGGGCTCGCCGGAGCGGCCGTCGAACAGCTGCGTCTTGCCGGACGAGCCGATCAGACGGTCGCCGTCGCGCGTCGGGAGCGTCGAGTCGAGCAGACCCGCGATCTCCTCCTCTTTGGCGCCGTCGAACACCGGGGTCGCGACCTTGGTGTTGGGCGCTGCGCTGTGCGCGGCCTCGGGGAGGTCGGCGGCCCACTTGGGCTTGCCGGAGATCTCCCAGCCGTTCTTCGCGATCCAGCCGAGGTGGATCTCGAGGACCTGGCCGAAGTTCATTCGACCGGGCACACCCAGCGGGTTGAGGATGACGTCGACGGGCGTGCCGTCCGCGAGGAACGGCATGTCCTCGACCGGGAGGATCTTCGAGATGACGCCCTTGTTGCCGTGACGGCCGGCGAGCTTGTCACCCGCGGTGATCTTGCGCTTCTGGGCGATGTAGACCACCACGCGCTGGTTCACGCCGGAACCGAGCTCGTCGTCGCCGTCCTGCGCGTCGAAGACCTTGACACCGATGATGGTGCCCTCCTCGCCGTGCGGGACCTTGAGGGAGGTGTCGCGCACCTCGCGGCTCTTCTCGTTGAAGATCGCGCGGAGCAGGCGCTCCTCAGCCGACAGCTCGGTCTCGCCCTTCGGGGTGACCTTGCCGACGAGGATGTCGCCGGGGCGCACCTCGGCGCCGATGCGGATGATGCCGCGCTCGTCGAGGTCGGCCAGGAGGTCCGGGCTGACGTTCGGCAGGTCGCGGGTGATCTCCTCCTTGCCCAGCTTGGTGTCGCGGGCGTCGACCTCGTACTCCTCGATGTGGATCGAGGAGAGGGTGTCGTCCTTCACCAGGTTCTGGCTGAGGATGATCGCGTCCTCGAAGTTGTGACCCTCCCACGGCATGAACGCCACGAGCAGGTTCTTGCCGAGCGCGAGCTCGCCGTTCTCGGTGGCCGGGCCGTCTGCGACGACCTCGCCCGCCTCGATCCGGTCGCCCTCGTCGACGACCACGCGGTGGTTGTACGAGGTGCCCTGGTTGGAGCGGTCGAACTTGCGCAGGTAGTAGGTCTTGATCGTGCCGTCGTCAGCCTGGACGGTGACGGCGTCGGCCGAGACCTCGGAGACCACACCGGACTTCTCGGCGGTGACCACGTCACCGGCGTCGATGGCCGCGTAGCCCTCCATACCGGTTCCGACGACCGGGCTCTCCGAGCGGAGCAGCGGCACCGCCTGGCGCTGCATGTTCGCACCCATGAGGGCTCGGTTGGCGTCGTCGTGCTCGAGGAACGGGATCAGGGAGGTACCCACCGACACCATCTGGCGCGGGGAGACGTCCATGTAGCCGATCTCGTCGGCGGGGATCAGGTCGACCTCGCCGCCCTTCTGACGGGCGAGCACGCGCTCCTCGACGAAGTGGCCGTTCGCGTCGAGCGGGGCGTTGGCCTGCGCGACGACGAAGTCGTCCTCCTCCGAAGCGGTGAGGTAGTCGATCTGCTCGGTCACGCGACCGGCGACGACCTTGCGGTACGGGGTCTCGATGAAACCGAACGAGTTGATCCGCGCGAACGACGCGAGCGAGCCGATCAGACCGATGTTCGGGCCTTCCGGCGTCTCGATCGGGCACATGCGGCCGTAGTGCGAGGGGTGCACGTCACGGACCTCGACGCCCGCGCGCTCACGGCTGAGACCACCCGGGCCCAGCGCCGACAGGCGGCGCTTGTGGGTCAGGCCCGCGAGCGGGTTGTTCTGGTCCATGAACTGCGACAGCTGGGACGTTCCGAAGAACTCCTTGATCGCGGCGACGACCGGTCGCACGTTGATCAGGGTCTGCGGGGTGATCGCCTCGATGTCCTGCGTGGTCATGCGCTCGCGGACGACGCGCTCCATGCGGCTCAGGCCCGTGCGGACCTGGTTCTGGATGAGCTCGCCGACGGCGCGGATGCGACGGTTGCCGAAGTGGTCGATGTCGTCGGTGTCGAGACGGATGTCGGTCTCGACGCCGTTGCGCAGGCCCTTGAAGGTGGTCTGGCCGTCGTGGAGGGCGACCAGGTACTTGATCGTGGCGAGGATGTCCTGCACGGTCAGCACGGAGTCCGTCAGCGGGGCCTCGAGGCCGAGCTTGCGGTTGATCTTGTACCGGCCGACCTTGGCGAGGTCGTAGCGCTTCGGGTTGAAGTAGAAGTTGTCCAGCAGCGCACGCGCGGCCTCGGCGGCGACCTGCTCGCCCGGACGCAGCTTGCGGTAGATGTCCTTCAGCGCCTCCTCTTTGGTGAGGATGGCGTCCTTCTCGAGGGTCAGCTCGATGGACTGGTAGCCGGCGAACTCGCTGAGGATCTCTTCGCTCGTGAGGCCGAGGGCCTTGAGGAAGACGGTGACCGACTGCTTGCGCTTGCGGTCGATGCGGACACCGACCTGGTCGCGCTTGTCGATCTCGAACTCGAGCCACGCACCGCGGCTCGGGATGACGCGCGCCGAGTAGATGTCCTTGTCGGACGTCTTGTCGGCAGCGGCCTCGAAGTAGACGCCCGGCGAGCGGACGAGCTGCGAGACGACGACACGCTCGGTGCCGTTGATGATGAACGTGCCCCTCTCGGTCATGAGCGGGAAGTCGCCCATGAAGACCGTCTGGGTCTTGATCTCACCCGTGAGGTGGTTCATGAACTCGGCCTCGACGTAGAGCGGGGCCGCGTAGGTCTTGCCCTTCTCCTTGCACTCGTCGATCGAGTACTTCTTCTCCTCGAGGAACGGGTTCGTGAACGAGAGCTGCATGGTCTCGCCGAGGTCCTCGATCGGAGAGATCTCTTCGAAGATCTCCTCGAGGCCCGTGTTGGCGGGCAGATCCTGACGACCCTGGGCTTCGGCCTCGGCGACGCGTGCCTTCCACGCGTCGTTTCCGACCAGCCAGTCGAAGCTCTCCGTCTGCAATGCGAGCAGATCGGGAACGGTGAGGGTGTCCGTGATCTTGGCGAACGAAAGACGAGATGCGGCTCGTCCGTTCTTGGGTGTCTTGTCAGTGTTGGTTGCGTTGCGCGCAGCAGCCAAGGAAATAACCTCCGTGGGCCCCGTCGGGCCAATTACTGTCGGTCGAGATGTGGTGTTTTAAGGGACGAGGACTCCCAGACACGTCGCGCGGCGCCGTATCTGACCCGGTGAACCGGGCCCAGGCGCGTGCGTGGAAAGTCAGAGCCGACCGCAATATGAAGGCAAGGGTGTGCGCTGGGAGCGCAAAGAACCACTATATGTCAAACTGACGCGCCGTGTCCAGTCTTTTCTTGACCCGAAGCGCAGTCACGGTGTATAACCACGCGGGCGTCCCGGTATTCCCGGGATTCCGGGGCTGATACTCAGGGCGAACTTCCAGTCAGCGCAGGCGCGGCGGGAGGGAGTCGACCGTCGCGAAGACGGCCTCCTCACGGGAGCGCGGGTTCCAGCCGAGCACGGTGCGGGCCTTGTGCGACGAGCCGTTGCGGTACACGCCGATGTCGGGCAGCGAGCCGCGGACCCGCCTGCTGAACGGCGCGGCAGCCTTGATCACCCACGTCGGCATCACGCCCGTCCGGACGCGGTCTCCGGCCGGCGATCCCAGGTGGCCGCGGATCAGGAGGGCGAGCTCCGACGCGCTCAACGCATCCCCGGCCGTCGCGAGGAACCGTTCGCCAGCCGCCTCGGGTCGCGTCATCGCGAGCAGGTGGAGGCCGGCGACGTCGCGCACGTCGACGACGCCGAAGCACACGTCGGGCAGTCGCGGGAGGCGGCCCTCCCGCACCAGTTTCACGAGCTCGACCGAGCTCGAGTAGCCGGGCCCGAGGACGGGGCCGAGGATGCCGACGGGGTTCACGGTGGCGAGCTGGAGGCCACCGCCGTCCTTCGCGAGGCTCTGCTCTTCCCGGACGAAGGCCCACGCCGCCTGCTCGGCGAGCGTCTTGGAGCGGACGTAGGCGCTGATCGGACGGCCGCTGTCGAGTTCGGTCCAGTCGCTCTCGGTGAAGGGGCGCTTCGTCGGCGGGTGACCGTAGCCGATCGCGGCGAACGACGAGGTGAGGACCACCCGCTCGACGCCGGCGTCGCGCGCGGCGCGCAGCACGCGGAGGGCGCCCTCCTTGGCCGGCCGCACCAGCTCGTCGGGATCCTTCGGCTCGGTCATCGGGAACGGCGACGCGACGTGCAGCACGAAGCGGCAGCCCGCGACGGCCTCCGCCCAGCCGGCGTCGTCGAGGAGGTCGGCGACGGCGAACTCGACCCGGTCACCGGCGTCCGGGCTGTTCTCTCCGGAGAGGTCGGCGCCCGCGGCCAACTGCGAGCGCACGTCGGCCGCCCGCTGCGGCGACCGGATCGTGGTGCGGACGTCGTAGCCCGCCTCCAGCAGCGCGAGCACGCAGTGCGCACCCAGAAACCCCGACCCGCCCGTCACCAGCACCCGATCCGCCATGACGACATCCTCCTCCGCCTCTCGGCGCCGGGCTACCGGCGGACGAGGGCGATCGCCTGGGCGCGGGTCTGGACGCCGAGCTTGGCGAAGATGGCGTTGATGTGCGTCTTGACGGTCGAACCGCCGACGAACAGGGCGGAGGCGATCTCGCCGTTGCTGAGGCCGTCGGCGACCAGTCCGAGCACCTCGGCCTCCCGGCGGGTGAGCGTCGGGAACCGCGCCACGAGCGCGTCGGGACGGTCGGCCGGCCGCCCCGGTGCGGCCGAGGTCAGCGAACCCACGATGCGGGCGCCGACCTCCGGAGCGAACGTCGACTGCCCCCGGGCGACGGCGCGGACAGCGGCCGCCAGCTCGGCACGGCCGGCGTCCTTCGTGAGGTAACCGCGGGCACCGGCGCGCAACGCGGCGAGGATGGACTCGTCGTCGGCGAAGGTCGTCAGCACCAGCACGGCGACGCCGGGCGCCGCCTGGGTGATGCGCTCGGTGGCGCCGACGCCGTCGAGCACCGGCATCCGGAGGTCCATCAGCACGACGTCCGGACGCTCGGACACGGCGAGCGCGACCGCTTCCGCGCCGTCGGCCGCGGCGCCGACGACCTGCACGTCGGGCAGGAGGCCGAGCACCGTGACGAGCCCGTCGCGGATGATCGCCTGGTCATCGGCGACGACCACGCGGATCGTCCTTTCAGCGTCGGGGAGATCGGCGCTCATGCGAGCCTCGCTTCGGCGGTCACGGTGAACCGGCCGCCGTCGGAGGTCGCGGTCGCCGAGCCTCCGAGCGGGAGGGCGGCGAACCGTTCGCGCATCCCCTCGAGGCCGTGGCCGCCTCCGGAGCCCGCGAGCTCGAAACCGGCCGTCGACGCGGCCGGAGCCGACGCGGCCGACGCGACCAGCGGCGAGGAGACGGTGAGCAGCACCCGCTCAGTCTGCCAGTCGAGCCGGGCGTCGACCGGAGCGCCCGGCGCATGCTTGCGGGCGTTGCTCAGCGCCTCCTGCAATGCCCGTTGCAGCGCGGTCGCCTGGCCGGCGCTGAGCGGCGCTGGTTCGCCCGACACGCTGAGGCCGGCGGCGCCGCCGAGCGTGCGGTGGGCGGCGAGGAGGTCGTCGAGGCCGGCGCGGAAGTCGGCGGGGGTCACCGTCGCCGGCACGGCGGAGCGCTCGGGGTCGCGCAGGGCGGCGACCGCCCTGCGCGCCTCCGCGAGCCCGTCGGCCGCGAGACCGCGTGCGACGACGACCCGGTCGCGTGCCGTGGTCGCGTCGCCGGCCTCCAGCAGCGCGTCGACCGCGTCGAGTTGGATGACCAGCCCGCCGAGGCTGTGGGCGAGCACGTCGTGGAGGTCGCGCGCGATGGCCACGCGGGCGGCCTCCTCGCGCATCTCGAGATCGCGTTCGCGCAGGAGCGCCGCCTGCTCCTCCGTTGTGCGGAACTGGCGGCGGCTGAGGCCGGCGAACGCCGCCAGGACGATTCCCGCCATCTCGCCCAGCACCGCGGCGACGGGCGAGCCGAAGGGCACGGCGCCGACCGCGACCAGTGCGGCACTCAGCACGGCGACCGCCCCGCCGAGCTGGACCGGGCGCCCCGGGTCGCCGATCAGATACAGAACGGCGACGGCCGCCGGGACGATCGCCAGCCCGTCGGTCGCCGGCGCCACGAACGAGCCGGCGATCGCCGCGACGAGGCTGAGTGCCAGGGCCGTGCGCCCCCACCCGACGAAGCTGAGCACAGCACGCACGGCCCACGCGGCCACCGACACGAAGGCCACCACCAGCACCCACACCGGGCGATCCTCGGTGTGGGTGCGCAGCAGCGACCAGCCGACGGCGACGGCGCCGAGCAGGTTCAGGACGAGGGCGAGCAGCCCCGGTCTGGTCGAGAAGTCCACGAGACCATCATGCGGCGAGCGCGGCGTGCCGATCGAGACGCGCCGCGAAGACGGCGGTTCGGGCGGCGCGGTTGGCGGCGAAGACCAGGAAGATGGCGCCGGTCGCGGTCGCCAGGTGCGACCCGGCGGCGGAGGCGAGCACGTCCACTCCGATGCGGACGCCGATCACGGCGATCCACAGCACCATCCCGAGAACACCGGTGCGCGACTCGTACGTGGCGACGTAGCGGGCGTCGCTGCCGAGCTGCACAGGGGTCTCCAGGGGGCGGAAGTGCGCGATCGCGCCCATCCACGCGCCCATCCCGAGCGACAGCACGATCTCGCCGGCGACCACGGCGATGTCGAGCGGGGTGAGCGCGGACGGCTTCACCTGCTGCCCGATCGTCACGAGCCCCACCACCGCCAGGATCGCGGGGAACCGCCACATCTTGGCGATCGACACCGGGCGCCAGGTGAGCTGGCGGTAGCCGACCCAGCAGATCAGCAGCAGGATGAGGATCGCGTTGGTCAGCGTCTGGACGGTCATGGAGGTCAGGTCCTTCCGGCCGGTGGATCCGGCCACTCCCCCAGCGTCGTCGCCGGGGGCGGCGGGCGGGACCTCCCGACGACGGAGGTCGGGTGGAGATCGGGTGGAGACTACGCTGGTCGGGTGCCCCACAACCCGTCGGTCCCGTCGGTCGTCCTCGCGGAGAGCGGTTACCTCGCCAGCATCGAGCCCGACCGGTTCGTGCCCGGCGCGTACCAGCTGATCGTCGACGGGACGCCGCAGTCGCACGTCGACCTGGACGACCCCAGCCGGCTGTTCTTCGAGTACGTGCAGCGGATGGGCAACGTGATCGACCTGATCGGGGAGCCGGGCCAGCCGATCACCGCCGTGCACCTGGGTGCCGGCGCGCTGACCCTCCCTCGCTATGTCGCCTACACGCGCCCGGGATCGCGGCAGCAGGTGGTGGAGCTGGAGAGCCGGCTCGTCGATCTGGTGCGCGAGAACCTGCCCCTGCCGCGCTACGCGCAGATCCGTATCCGGCACGGCGACGCGCGGGAGGTCGTCGGCAAGCTACCGGCCGGCCTGCGCGGCGAGGTCGACCTCCTGGTGATCGACATCTTCAGCGGCGCACGGACACCAGCGCATGTGACCAGCGTGGAGTTCTACCGATCGGCGGTCTCGCTGCTGAAGCCGGACGGCATCGTGCTCGTGAACGTGGCGGACGGCCCTCCGCTGACATTCGCCCGCAGCCAGGTCTCGACCCTCGGCGCCGTGGTGGAGAACGTGGCGGCGCTGGCCGAGACGCAGGTGCTCAAGGGGCGGCGATTCGGGAATGTGGTGCTGGTGGGGTCACAGTCTCCGCTGCCGCTGGAGTGGCTGCCGCGCCTGCTGGCGAGCGGACCGCACCCCGCGAAGGCCGTGGCGGGCGAGGAGCTGCGCACGTTCGCCGCAGCCGCGCCCATCGTGACCGATCAGACGAGCGTGCCGTCGCCGCCGCCCGCGCGCAGCATCTTCCAGAGCGGCACGCGGCGCGACTGAGCAGGTCGGCGCGGCCCGCCTTGTCGCGACCTAGGCGTGGCGGAAGAACACCGTGTGGCCGGGGCGCAGCTGCGCGAAGGCGTCGAGGGAGCGTTCCGCGACCACCGCGATGACCGGGTAGCCGCCGGTCACCGGGTGGTCGGCGAGGAGGACGGTCGGGCGCCCGTCGGGCGAGACCTGCACTGCGCCGGCGACCATGGGCTCACTCGGCAGTTCGCCCGTCACGGCGCGCTCCAGCAGCGGGGGAGGCGACGGCTCGACGCCGACAGCGTGCGAGCGAACACGCGGCGGATCCAAGCGCACCCCGACGCGGTCGCCGTCGGCACTCACCCGCCACTCGACGGTGAAGAAGGCGTCGAGTGCGGCCGGGGTGAACCAGTCGGCGCGGGGCCCCCGGTGGGCGCGCACCTCCGTCGGTTCGTCGCCCGGCTCGGCGTGCGGGACGAAGTCGATCGCCGGCACCGGCGTCGGCGGTTCCGCGCCGATCGGGAGGAGGTCGCCCGGCTGCAGGGCGCCCGGACCGAGCCCGGAGAGGGTGTCGCGGGAGCGGGAGCCGAGCACGGCCTCCACGTCGATGCCCCCGCGTACCGCGAGGTAGCTGCGCATCCCGGCGGCGGGCTGGGCGATGCGCAGCTCGGCACCCGCTTCCGCGTGCACGGCTGCGTGAGGGTCGACGGGACGGCCGTCGAGGAACAGCCGCGCGGGCGCACCCGTCACGGCGAACCACACCGGCGCCTCGAATCGCGCGGCGAACCCGCCCAGCAGGATCTCGACGCCGGCTGCGGACTCGGGGTTGCCGACCAGCCGATTCGCCAGCGCGAGCGCACCGCGATCGAGCGCGCCGGACGGGCTCACCCCGACGGCCGCGTGCCCGGGCCGGCCGAGGTCCTCGATCAGCGCGAGCGGGCCGGGTGTGAGGATGCTCACTGCTGCTCCCGGCTGCGCGGCGGTCACAGCGCGACCTCCACGAACCGCACCTCGACGCCGGGGCGAAGGAGCGCGGGCGGGTCTGCGTGCACGTCCCAGAGCGCGGCCTCGGTGCGGCCGATGAGCTGCCACCCTCCGGGGCTCGATCGCGGGTAGACGCCGCTGAACTCGCCCGCCAGCGCCACCGAGCCGGCCGGCACCGAGGTGCGCGGTGTGGACCGGCGCGGCACGCGCAGGCCGTCGTGGTCGGTCACCAGGTAGGCGAAGCCCGGTGCGAAACCGCCGAACGCCACGCGCCAGCGGGAGCCGGTGTGCCGTTCCACGACCTCCCGCTGTGTGATGCCGAGCAACGCCGCCACCTCGGTCAGGTCGTCGCCGTCGTAGCGGACGGCGAGCTCGACCACTTCGTCCGCCACCGTCGAGGGAGGCTCGGGCACGGTTCGCTCGATCCAGCCGCGCGCAGCGGCCGGGGACAGCACGCGCGGATCGAGCAGCACGGCTATCGTGCGGGCCGCCGGGACGAGGTCGACGACGCCCGCCGGCCGGGTTCGGTCGAGGGCGCGGAACAGCCCGAGCACCGCGTCCAGCTCGGCGCGGGCGATGCCGGCGTCACCCGCCTCCACCGCGCTCGCCTCCACCTCGACCAGCAGCGCGCGGTCGCCGTAGCCGAGGACCCGGAACGTCAGGTCGTCGTGCGCCTCCACGATCAGACGAACGCTTCCACGGCGATTCCGGCCTCGACCAGTCCGCGTCGCACGGCCTCCGCCATCGCGACCGCTCCCGGGGTGTCGCCGTGGACGCACAGCGATTGGGCGGCGACGGCGATCCGCGTGCCGTCCACGGCCTCCACTGTGCCGTCGACCACCATGCCGACGGCGCGCGCCGCGATCGCCTCCACATCGGAGAGGAGGGCGCCGGGCTCGGTGCGCGGAACCAGCGTGCCGTCGGCGCGGTAGCCGCGGTCGACGAACGCCTCGCCGACGAACCGGAGGCCGCGCTCGACAGCGGCCCGCGCGACGGCGGAACCGGTAAGGCCGAGCACAGGAAGCGCCGGGTCGAACGCAGCGACGGCGTCGACGACGGCAGCCGCCTGCGACTCGTCGTCGACGATGCGGTTGTAGAGGGCGCCGTGCGGCTTGACGTAGAGCACGGCCGTTCCGGCGACGCGCGCCATCCCCGCCAGCGCCGACAGCTGGTAGAGCACCTCGTCGCGCAACTCGCGCGCAGGTACGTCCATGCTGCGACGGCCGAAACCGGCCAGGTCACGGTAGGAGACGTGCGCTCCGACGGTCACGCCGTTCTCGACCGCCAGACGGCAGGTCGACAGCATGGTGGAGGGGTCGCCCCCGTGGAACCCGCACGCGACGTTCGCACTGGTCACCAGTCGCAGCATCGCGGCGTCGTCGCCCATCGTCCAGGCGCCGAACGACTCGCCGAGGTCGCTGTTGAGGTCGACGCTGCTGCGCTCGGCGATGGGCTCCATCCACTTATTGTGCGGTACCGGCCGCGCCCCTCGCACCGGCGGCGCGCGCCCGGTGCGCCCGCACCTTGGCGCGGTTGCCGCAGCGCTGCATCGAGCACCAGCGGCGGTTGCTGCTGCGCGACGTGTCGAGGTAGACCAGCCGGCAGTCGTCGGCCGAGCACTCGCGGATGCGGCCGTCGGCGTCGGGGCCGAAGAGCCGCACGGCATCGCGGGCGACCGTGCCGAGCGCCTGGTGCGGCCGGGCCAGAGTGCGACCGGCCTGGCGGCCTCCCCCGGCCAGCACCGGCGGGATGTCCGGCGTCGCCGCGAACAGGTTCACGACGTCGACGTCGCTCGGCGCGAGCGTCTCGCCCCGGCTGGCCTGACGGGCGAGCCGGCCGATGGCGATACGCAGCATCTCGGCGTCGCGGAACTCCCGCTCCCCCGCCGTCGCCGCCACCTCGGGGAAGCGATCGCGGAGCCAGCCGCCGAGCGCCTCCGGGCCGTCGATCGAACACCATTCCGCGTTGTCCGGCTCATCGAGGCCGCCCGTGTACGAGAAGTCGAGGGCGAGCGATCCCGAGTCGAACCACCAGCGCAAACCGTCTGAATCGTCCATCCACTGTCCGGTTTCGCGGGGCAGGAGGACGTCGGTAGGCACCGAACTACCTTAGTCGGTTATCGCCGACGCCCACGCCGCTCGCCCCCGATCG
Organism: Leifsonia sp. Leaf336; assembly: GCF_001423695.1. Lineage (GTDB taxonomy): Bacteria > Actinomycetota > Actinomycetes > Actinomycetales > Microbacteriaceae > Leifsonia. Next base: position 555,893 of record NZ_LMOZ01000001.1, on the reverse strand, counting down.
CGGGATGGGATACTGAGCGGATGAACGCGACCCGCCCCGACCCGGCAGCCGTACTCGAGGGCGCGACGGTGCGCCTGCGGGCGCTCACGACGGACGACCTGCCCGACCTCCACGACGCGATCGCTCACCCCGAGGTGTTCGCGGGAGGCTGGGGCGGCGGCCCGGCCGCGTATCGCGACACTTACGAGGCGTGGCGGGAGTTCATCCTGGGCTACCTCGCCTGGGACAGCGGCAACGTCACCGCGGTCTGCCTGCGCGACGGCGACCGCATCGTCGGGACCACGACGCTCGGCGACTTCGACCTCGTGAACGGCTCCGCCCACATCGGCTGGACCGCCTACGCCCCGGAGGTCTGGGGCACCCGCGTCAACGCCGAGACCAAGCGCCTGCTGCTCGGCGCGGCGTTCGACAACGGCTTCGAGCGGGTCAAACTCCAGGCGGACGTGCTGAACGAGCGCTCGCGCGCTGCGATCCTCCGCCTCGGCGCCACCTTCGAGGGCGTGCTGCGGCACACGCAGCCGCGCGCGGACGGCACCTGGCGCGACACCGCGGTGTACTCGGTGCTGCGCGAGGAATGGCCGGCGGTGCGCGACGGGCTGGACGCCCGGCTGGGGTTCGCCACGGCCTGAGTCGTGCGGACCTGCCCGTCGGGCCCCGGTCAGTCCAGCTCGAGCCCGCGCGGGTCGAGCGCCTCGGACGCTGCCGCCGCCGCCATCCTCCGCTGCGCTGTCGACACCTCCCGGTGCACCCACGAGATGAGGTTGGCGGAGTCGAACCGGCGACTGCACGCCCCGCACGCCAAGGCGCGGGCCGGCTTGCGGTAGCGGTAATGCGTGTGGCCGCTCGGGCAGGTGCCGACCCAGGGCGCGAGGTCGTCGGCGATGGCGCCGCCGTGCAGCCGCTTGCCCTCGTAGCCGAGGTCGAGCGCGATCGCCCGCCACCGCGGTCCGTGGCCCGCGCGCGAGCCGGCGAGCGCGTGCGCCACCTCGTGCAGGAGGATCTGGTGGATGTCGTCGTCCTCGTACCGCGCGGCCAGGTAGCGGGACACCGTGATGCGCTTGGCGCTGTAGTTGCAGAGACCCGCGCGGGTCTTGGCGTTGTCGAAGTCGAAACTCCACACGGTGGGGTCGAGGTGGAGGGCGATCAGGGCGTCCGCCCAGCGGCGCACGCGGTCGAGCTCGGCCATCAGCGCTGATCCCCTGGTCGACTCATGACCCGCATCCTACGCCGGACCACCGCCGTCGTCCGCGCCGGGAGTCTCCTCGCCCGCGGCGGCGCGTTGCGCCTCCAGGAACCGCTGCACCACCGCGACGGCGGTGAGGGCACCCTCGATCTCGGCCGGCGAGGCGCCGAGCTTCTCACGCAGGAAGACCGCGGCCGTCATGTCCGACAGTGCGTGCTCGTACTCGGCCTGGTCGAAGTAGCACTTGCCGCGGTTCTGCACGGCGAACGCCTCCAAGGCGCTCCAGTCACGGCCCCGCGCCTCGTCGACGCAGCCGGTCAGCTCCACGATCGCTTCGTCGAACTTGCCCTGGTATTGGAGGACCTGGGCGCGGCGGATGCGTGCTCCGAGCAGCTGCTCGCGGTCACCGGTGAACCGCGCCTGACGCACCGCCTCGTTGCCGACGACGAGCGCCTCGTCGAGCCGGCCGAGCAGGCGCAGCAGGACGGTCTTCTCGTTGAGCGCGCTCAGGCTCCGGAGGCTGCCGAGCTCGTCGAGCCGCTCGTCAGCGGCACGCAGATCGACACGCTCGCGGAGCGTGGACGGATCGTATCCGAGGATGATGCTCAGGGTCGGCTCCCAGGTCGTGCGTTTCCTTCCAGAGTAGTCGTCCGAATCCGTTTACCCGGGCTGCCGCGTGTCCGGCGCGGGGACGAGCGGGGTGGCAACGGAGGATTTCCGCGAAGAGGCCCGGGGCGGCGGCAGGTAGCGGAGGAGTCGCGGTGGGTTCTCCACCGCAACTCCTCCCTTCTCTGCGCCGGGTCAGGCGCGCGTCAGGCGCGGCGGCGGCGCCAGCCGACGAACGCGGTTCCGATCAGGGCCAGCATGCCGGCCCAGAAGGCGACGAGGAGGTAGTCGCCGGTGCTGCCGGTCTTCGCGAGGTCGCCCGAGGGCGCGGTCACGGGCGGGTCGACGTAGACCGTCGCGCACGCCGCCTGTGCGTCGTCGGCGCACGGGCCGTCGATCGCCGGCGGCTGCCACGGGCCGACCGGGGGTGTCGTCACGCGCACCGCGTTGACCGGGTGGCTCTCCGCGGCGTAGGTCACGACGACGTGGAGGTCGAGGCTCGCGCCCTTCGCCAGGCTCGCCACCGGCCAGGTGACCGTGCCGGCCGAGCCCGCGCCTCCCGCACCCGCGCCTCCCGCACCCGAGGCAGCGAACGTGCCGCCCTGGTCGGCCGAGACGAACGTCGCGCCGGCCGGGAGCGTGTCGACCACGTCGAACCCCGTCGCGTCGAGCGCTCCGATGTTGGTGACGGTGATCGTGTACGTCAGCTTCTCGTTCATTCCGACGACCGGGGCCGAGGCGCGCTTGGCGACCTCGAGCCGTCCGTACTCGAAGGTGTTGGTGATCGTGGTGATCTGCGCGGGCGGCACGACACCCTGCACCGACCCCGCGCCGATGTGGACGCTGCCGTTGGCGACCGTGCGGTCCGCCTCCCCGGAGCTGCCCGCGGCGCCGGACTCGGCGACCGTGCAGTCGGATCCGATCGGGAGGCCGTCGATGCGCGCGGTGAAGCCGGCGGAGCGCTCGAGCAGGGTGTGCGCTGCCGCTCCCAGATCGACCGGCACTCCCGCGACCGTACAGACGACATCGGCGCCGAACTCGTCCGGTGCGGCGGAGGCCGCAGCGCCCGTCACGACCTTGTCGATCTGCAACGGACCGGTGGCGATCGTCACGCCGGCCTTCACCGGCGCCCGGCGCACCGTGCCGCCGCCCACCAGCGACGCGGTCGCCCCGAACTGGTTCCAGGCAACGGCCGGCGCGGAGGCCGGCGACGCAGGCAGCGACACCGGAGCGCCGTCGGTCGCCGTCGACGTGGCCGGGCGGTCGATGGTGCGGTACAGCACCGTCGCCCCGTCGCCGCCGCGCAGCGCGCCGCTCGCGGTGCCGGTGAAGTCGAGCGTCACACGGAGGCCCGTCACATCGGCCCAGTCACCGGTGAACGCGCCAGACGGCGTCCACGAAGCGGGGTGCGTCGAGCAGGTCGGATCGCTCGGCCACGCGGTGGTCGCTCCGGTCTGGCAGACGCCGGGCTCGGTGGTGACCTCCCAGCTGACGGCCGTCCCGGCCGGCACGTCCTGCACCGTCACCCCGGCCGTGCCGTCGAAGACCGGCCGGAAGGTCGAGCCGCGAGCGCCTCCGGTGGCGAGCATGCGGTCGCCGATGGTGGGCAGCGGATCGACGAAGACGAGGGAGGCGTAGTCGACGGTCCCTGTGTTGAGCGCGTTGAGCCTCCACTGGTCGGTGCCGCCGACCACGGTGTTCGCGGCGCACGGCGACGCGTAGTAGCCGTCGGCGTCGGTGCGGCAGGTCGCCGTCGGGTCGGTCAGATTCACCGCGCCCGAGACCGTGCGGCCGACGACGTCGCCCTGGACGCCCTTGGTCGTGTAGAGCGACGGGCCGTTCACCGGCTGCACGTAGTTGGTGGTGCCGCACTCCGTGGCGGGGAGGCCGCTCAGCGTCCCCTGGCCGTTGCCCGAGGAGTTGGTGCACGCAGTGAGGGTCTGCACCGTCGAGACGACGAACTGGTTGGTCGCCCGGTCGCCCGAAGCCAGGCCCGGCTTGAGGATCAGGCCGAGCACGATCGTGAACCGCTCGCCCGGCGACATCCGCGACGCGCCGGCCGGCCAGGTCAGGCCGATCCGTCCGGTCGCGGAGTCGTAAGCCACCGTCGGAGCCGTCGAGAGGGTCCCGCCGGCGCTGGTCGTGAAGGTCGGTGCCTCGCCGTCCCACGCGAGCGAGGACGGCAGGGTGTCTGTCAGCCCGGTGAGGTCGAGGTAGCCCGTGCCCGTGTTCGCGAACGTCAGGGTCCACGGAACGCTGTCGCCGACCGAGACGGTGTGCACGTTGTTGGCCGGGGACTTCGCGACATCGAGGGAGGCCGTGCCCGGCGCGAGCTGGATGCCCGCGGAGGCGCCGGCTGTGGCGTCGGCGTACACGGTCGGGGTGTCGGTGCGGTGGCTCACCGTCTGCACGCTGTCGGTGACCGTGCTCGGGAAGGCGATCGCCGATCCGTCACGGGAGACCGCGAGCAGGGCGACGTGCAGGACGACCGTCGCCGTGAAGCCCGCGGGCACCGCGCTCCTGCTGAGGAGGGCGCCGTCAGCGCGCAGGAACGTGAACCGCAGCCCGGTCACGTGCCCGACGGCGGCCGTCGGCAGGGCCGCAGCGGCCGCGGGGGTCCCGATGATCCAGGTGCCGCCTCCGTCGGTCTGGGCATCGACCCGCACCTGGTCGGCGCCGGCAGGCAGCGTGACGTCGCCGGCGGTCAGACCGGTCAGCGCGAAGCGGTTCCAGAACGCCGGGTCGTCATCCGTGAGGACGACCTGGTGCGTCGCCGCCGTCGCGGACCCGGGGGTGGCAGTGAGCGTGACGGTCACCGGGGCGTTCCGGTCGCGCTCCAGCAGGGTGCTCGGCGAAATCGCCTTGGCCGCGGTGACGCCGATGGCGCCCGTGGTCAGGGTCAGCGCAGCGTCGGCGGAGGCGTACGGCTGCGAGCCCTGGCCCGACGGGTAGAGCACGGGGTCATAGCCCTGGGTGAAGCCGTGGTTGTCGATGCGGAAGGCCGTGACCGCCGCGCCCGAGGTGCGGGTGACCGCGCGGACGCGGGTGTCCAGGGTCATGGTGAGGGCCTGGCCGGACGCGATCGTGCCTCCGGTCGTCTGCGGGCTCGTGCCCTGGTAGACGACGCTCACACCGACGACGTCGGCGAGGTCGGCCGGCGCGAGCGCGGCTGCCACGCGCATCGAGACCTGGGAGGTGGAGATGGTGCCGTCGGCCGCGCGGTGCCACAGGGTGACCTGCGACGCGTCGAGGTCGACCTGCCCCGCGGGCACCGCGAAGGCGATCCGGGTGAGGTCGAGCCGCTCGAACGGGCTGGCATCCGTGTAGGTCGCGCCGGAGAACGGGTCGGCTCCCCAAGCTCCCGCGGCAGAGAGGCAGGCCGTCTCGGCCCCCGCGTCGCACGGCGACGGGTCGGTCACCCGCACGTACGAGGCCCGGGAGGTCGAGGTGTTCTCGGCCGTCAGCGTGAACGTGTTCGTCGGGTAGTCGGCCGCGTCGACGTCGCCGAGGTGCGGGACGACGATCGTGGAGCGCGAGCTGGTCTTGGTCAGGCTGACCGCCGGCGGCTGGTCGATCAGCGTGACGGTGTCATGGCCGGTGACGGGAGGGACGTTCGTGCCGCCCTTGACGCCGTCGGCCTGCGCCACGTTGTCGACCGAGCCGGTCGTGCCCTCGGTGACCCAGGGATGCGCGGGGTCGGCGGGAACGCGCTGCACGTTGCGCAGCTGCCAGACGAGCCCGATGGGCCTCGACTGGCCGAAGGCGACGGTCGCGACCCCGGAGCCTGCGGGCGGCGCGGTCGGGTCGGTGGCTGCGGCGCGCGCGAGGTCGTTCGGCACCACCGTGATCCGCACGCCCGTGGTGTCGGCCGTCTGCGCCGGCGTCAGGGTGTACCCGACGAAGCCGGCGCCGTTCATCCAGCCGCCGGACGGCGCGGGCACCGTCGTCCAGGCGCCGCCGCGGAACAGCTCGACGGCGCTCACGGAGTCCCAGCGCAGCAGCGGGTCGGCGCTGTACGAGATGGGCGAGACCTTCAGGAGGTCGAACGACTGGAACACGGTCGACTCGGGGTGCGCGGGGTCGCCTGCCGGGTCGGTCAGAGCGACCGAGCTGTAGCCCGTGTCGGTGACGCCCCAGCTGAGCAGGGTGCCCGCCTGGTCGCCCGACTGCGACGGGAGGTCGGTGACGTCGCCGGTGAGGTCGGTCTTCGTCCACTTCTTCGTGATGCCGAGCGAGCCCGCGCCGGTGGTGGACTGGATCTTCGCGTCGGCGTCGGCGGTCTTCTGCGCACCGGTGACGACTGAGCCGTCGACCGCGCCCACCGTGTTCGCGACCGCGTGGTTCGTGTACGTGCTGGCCGCGCCTCCCGCCGTGGAGGTCGCGCCGGAGCCGTCGCGCAGCGTGGCGCGCGCCTGACCGGTGATGGCCGGGCGCACCGTGGTGCCCTGCGCGAAGCCGGCGGCGTCCTCGAAGGTGAACTGCAGCCCGACGGTGCCGGCCGGGAGCGATGCGGCCCGGTAGATCTGCGCGGCGGCGGTCGCGTCGACGGTGTCGAGAAGCGTCCACGTGGTGCCGTCGGTCGTGTACTTCACCGTCAGCGTGGAGCCCTTGAGCACCTGCGTCGGGGCGATGCCGATCGGGTCGAAGCCGTTGAAGAAGTCGTTCGCGACGCCGGGTCGCCAGACGTCCTGAACGACGATGCTGGTCGGGCGCACGTACGCCGAGTCGCTCGACGTGGTCGCGGGGAGCTGTGCCGTGACGGTCGCACCGGGCGACACCGGCGCGGACGGCGTGATGGTCTTGGCGAGGCTGAGCTCGATGTCGGGGAAGAAGATCGACAGCGGCGCGGTCGCCTGGGCGCTCTTGGTGCCGGCGGCGTTCGCGCCGGTGACCGTCAGCGTGTTGGTGGTGTCGACGTGCGCGCCGACCGCCGCGATGTCGGAGGTCGGGGCGATCAGGAACTGCGCCGTCGCGACGGTGCCGGTGGCGATGGCGCCGGTGAAGGTGAGCTCGAGGCCGGTCAGATGCTCTCCGGCCGGAGCCGCCGGGGCCACCGGTGTGCTGCCGTCGGCGAACGGGACCGCCTGGGTGGACCCGTCGGAGAAGTGCCAGACGACCTGGGCGGCGGTCGCGCCGGACGGGTACGAGACGCCGGCCGCGAACCCGCCGAAGCGGAGGTCGTCGGTGAAGTAGCCCAGGTCGGAGAGGGTGAGTGAGTCGAGCGGGCCGTTGGAGGCGTTCTTGCCCGAGATCGTCGCGGTGGCGGTGGTGCCGGCCGGGATGCGTGCGGGAGAGATCTGCTTGCCCGGGGTCACGGCGACGGTCAGTCCGCCGACGGCGAAGGGCGCCGTGGCGGTCTTCGTCACGGGCGTCTGGTTCTCGACGGCGACGGTGCCTGCGACACGGTTGGTGACGCTCGCACCGGTGACCAGCGCGGCGCCGGTCTGGCGGTTCGTGGTGCGCTGGGCGACGAGGACGCCGACGGAGCCGACCGCGCCTCCCTCGGTCAGTGCGGTGCCGTCGGCTCCGGCGAAGGTGAAGCGGAGGCCGCCCACGTCGCCGTTCTGGACGCCCGCCGGGAGGGCGATCGCCGACGGGTCGGCCGGAGGTCCGGTGTGCCACGCCCAGGCGCCGGTCGCGGTGTCGCGCACGTAGGCGTCCACCTGCACCGTGGTCGCGCCCTGCGGCAGCACGACACCGCCGAATCCGGCGAAGTCGACCAGGGCGAACGGGTTGGCTGCGTCGAGCGCCGCGGCGGCGTCGGCGGCGGTCGCCGGGTCCTGCAGCGTCAGAGTCGAAGCCGGGACGTTGGAGGCGTTCTGCGCCGAGAGCGAGATCGTGGACTGCGCCCCGGGGAGGTACTGCTGGCTCGCGGGCGTCCAGGTCTTGCCGACCGCGACATCCACCGAGGTCGGCACATTCACGGTCACGTCGGCGCTGCTGGTCACCGGGGTGGCGGAGCCGGCGAACGTGCCGACCGCCGTGTTCGTCACCGCGTGGTTCACCGCGGGCGACTGCGGTGTCAGCGTCTGCGGCGCCGCCAGCGTCACCATCACCAGGTAGGTCCCGCCGGCGGGGATGCCGACGCCTCCGCTGACCGGCTCCTGGAACTGCACGGTGAGGACGCACGACGCGGTCACCGTGTCGGTGCAGCCTGCGAGGCTCTTCGTGGCGGGCTTGGAGGTCGGCTGCACGCTGGTGTCGAGGATGCTGAAGCCGGCGAACTCCGCGGGCAGCGCATCCACCAGTTTCGCGTCGACGCAGTCGTTGTCGTCGCAGCCCACCTCGATCTTGTAGGTGAACTCGGCGCCCTTGAGGACCGTGACGGCCTTCTGGCCGTCCCCCACCGTCTTGTCGACGGTGAGCGCGGCATCGGCGGCGAACGCCGGCGCGGCGGCCAGGCCTCCCCCGATCAGCGCGACGACGGTCGCGGCGCTCACCGCGCCGAGGAGCCTCAGCCGCGGTGCGGTGCGGGAGGCTCCTCGGCGGTCCGCGCGATGCGCGGGCGGCCTGCTGCGGTCGGTGCTGCTGCGGAACGGATTGCGGACATGCGGGAAGACACGACGAAGCACGGCGATCGGGTTTCGGGTAAGCGTGAGCTCGGGTACGCGCGCCGAAGTACGGGCCGGGTATGCCCTCGCGCGCCTCCCGGTTCGGGTCCCGGGAGGTTCTCTCGCACTACCTGTCTAGCAATTCCGACCGTTCGGTCGGAAGTACGTTTGTACCCCGTTTTCGAGGGTCAGTCCCCAAAAATGCGGACAGAGCGTGTCCCCCAGTACAGGGGTGGTCGATTCTGTCGACTGAGTCGACTCAGTCGACGACGCGCACGTCCTTCCAGAACGCCACGTAGTCGCTGTAGTCCTGCCCGACGCGGTCGAACGAGCTCGGGTACGGCGTCGGGTAGCTCCAGGCGCGGTCCTGCAGCACCGTGTCCCCGTGCTTCACCGAGAAGTACTGGCATTCGCCCTTCCACGGACAGGTGTACGGGGTGGCGGACTCGACCAGGTACTCGGACTTCACGCTCGCGGGCGGGAAGTACCAGTTGCCCTCGATGCGGATCAGGTCCTCGGTCGGAGCCTCGGCGATGACGGTGTCGTTCAGAACTGCTTTCATGTGTGAAACCTCCTGATCGCAGTGAACACCCGGGTCTACCGGATCATTCCGGCGGCACCGCGGTTTGCTACCGAGCGCTCAGGCTGCTCGCAGCACACGCACCTCGGAGGCCGTGCCGAGCCGTCCGGAGCCGGCCAGTTCCGCGGCGTCGGCGCCCGACGCGATCCGCTCCTGCCCAGAGACCGAGGCGGTCAGCAGGTGCGCGACCGCTCCGCGCAGGCCGGTGAACGCGGCGCAGGCGGCCGCGGCCTCCGGAGAGCTGTAGTCGATACCGACGCTCGCGAGCGCGTCGACGACGGCGCCGGCGGCGAGGAGGTCCTCCACGGCGAAGCGCGTCCCGCCCTCCGCCGTCGTGCCTCCGGCCGCGATCAGGGCGACCATCGCTCGGCGTCCGAGACGCACCTGCTCGTCTAGGATCCAGCGCGCGACCGCGGGGGCGTCAGTGAGCCCGGCGGCCACGACGGCGCCCGCGCCGGGGATCTGCGCGGCGGCGGCCTCCACGGGCTCGTCGGTCAGCGCGTCCACCCACACGACGATGTCGGCGTCGGTCGCCACGGCAGCCGCCCCTGCGGCCGCCCAGTCGAAGCGCACCTGGTACTTGGCCTGACGGTGCGCGGCGGGGACGGTCGAAGGGTGCGAGCTGGCGGAAGTCACCGCATCAGCGTAATCGCGCGGCGAAACCGGTCGACACGTGTTGCGCTCGGTGACGCTGTTCGTGCTCGCGCTCCCGTGCGGACGACGGGCGCATCTGCTCGCGGATGAGTTCGAAGTCGTGCCGGGTGAGCTCGATGAGCCCGGCGCGCAACTGGTAGCCCCAGTCGGGCTTGTCGCGCGTGAAGTCGAGGGAGGACAGCAGCGGTCGGATGGGAGTGGCGACCGCGTCGTGATCCCAGTCGACGCGGCGGCGCCACGCGACGAAGTCGGCGGAGGCGTTGCGGCGCTGGCCGGCACCCGGCTGCATGCCCTGGGTCGCCTGGTACACGTCGGCGTCGGCCAGCCTGCCGACCGCGGTGAACTGCTTGAGCGGATCACCATCGGGATACGACTCCCGCGGCGAGTAGTACACGAACCCGTCGGCCGCGCCCATCCGCTCGAGCGGAGCCCGCGCGCCGTGGTTGACCTGGACGAAGCCGCCCGCGACCCCGCGCAGCACGTGGTCGTGCTGAACCACGCCCAGCCAATAGCGGATCGCCATGCTCCCGTTCTAGCGCACGCGTCCGACATCGCGCTCAGGACGGGCGCTGGATGTCGAATCCCGCGCGCGCCGCTCGACGTCTCGATGAGTGCACCAGACGGAAGGATCCTGCATGCGCTACCTCCTCGTCCTCTCGACGGACCCGCTCGACGCGCCGCCCGCGTCCGACGTGCTGCAGCGGTTCACCGTCGACCTGATCCACGCCGGGGTGCTGCTCGCGGGCGAGCTGCTCGCCGGGGACGGCCTCCTCGTCGAGCTCAGGACCGACGGCCCCTGCCGGATCGCCGACGCTCCGACCACAGCGGCCAGCGCGTGCGCCCTGTGGATCGTGCAGACCTCCGATCGCGCAGAAGCCGTCGAATGGGCCAGGCGCCTGCCGCTGGATCGTGGCAGAGTCGAGGTGCGCCGCATCGTCGGCGGCGCCGCGGCAGAGGCGTGAGCGGCGCTGGTGTGAGCGGCGGAGCCGTGAGCGGCGGAGCCGTGAGCGGCGGAGGCGTGAGCGGCGCTGGAGACCGGGGAGGGACGCTGGTGGCGGAGGGGCAGGACGTGACGGGCTCGCACGACGCGACACCCGACGAGGCCCGGCGCGCCGTCGAAGCGGTGTGGCGCATCGAGTCGGGCAAGCTGGTCGCCGGGCTCGCCCGGTGGACCGGCGACGTGGGGCTCGCGGAGGAGTTGGCGCAGGACGCCCTCGTCGCCGCGCTCGAGCAATGGCCCGAGACCGGCGTGCCGCGCACCCCCGGTGCCTGGCTGACGACGGTCGCCAAGCGCCGCGCGATCGACGGCTGGCGCCGGCGCGAGCGGCTCGACGAGCGGTACGCCGCACTCGCCCGCGACCTGGAGCAGCAGGACGACGACGATCCGGCCGCGGTGGCGGAGGAGGAGATCCAGGACGACCTGCTCCGGCTCGTGTTCGTGTCGTGCCACCCCGTGCTCGCGCCCGGCGCCCGGGTCTCGCTGACGCTCAAGCTGCTCGGCGGCCTGACCACTGAGGAGATCGCGCGGGCCTTTCTGGTGCCCGTGCCCACGATCGCGCAGCGCATCGTGCGCGCCAAGCGCACGCTCAGCGCGGCTCACGTGCCCTTCGAGGTGCCCGATCGCGCCGACTACGCCGAGCGGCTGTCGTCGGTGCTGGAGGTCGTCTACCTGATCTTCAACGAGGGCTACTCGGCCACCGCAGGCGACGACTGGATGCGTCCCGACCTCTGCCAGGAGGCGCTGCGACTCGGCCGGGTGCTGGCCGAGCTCACGCCGCACGAGCCGGAGGTGCACGGGCTGGTCGCGCTGATGGAGTTCCAGGCCTCCCGCCTGCCGGCGCGGGCGACCGCCGACGGCACGCCCATCCTCCTGCAGGATCAGGACCGCACCCGCTGGGACCGCATCCTCATCGGTCGCGGCGTCGCGGCCCTCGCGCGCGCCGACCGCCTGCTCGGCGCACGCGGCCGCGGGCCGTACGCGCTGCAGGCCGCCATCGCCGCCTGCCACGCGACCGCGCCGGCCCCCGGCGACACCGACTGGGAGGAGATCGTCGCGCTCTACGGCGCACTGGCGAGACTGCGGCCCTCCGCCGTCGTCGAGCTCAACCGCGCGGTCGCCGTGTCGATGGCCTACGGTCCGGACGCGGGGCTCGACGTCGTCGAGCGGCTGGTGGAGGGCGGCGCCCTCGACTCGTACCACCTGCTGCCGTCGGTGCGCGCCGACCTCCTGTTCAAGGTCGGCCGGCACGCCGAGGCGGAGGTCGAGTTCGAACGGGCCGCGTCGATGACCGCGAACGCGCGCGAGCGGACGCTGCTGCTGGGACGGGCGGCGGAGGCTGCGGCAGCGGGCGCCTCCGGGGCATCCGGGAGTGCGCCGTGAATGCCGCCTCCCCCTGCCCCGGTGCGAGGAGATGCGTGACACTGGGGAGGTGAGAGTCCTGCTCAAGCTCATCCTCGACTGCGACCCCGATGCGGCCTGGCGCGCCCTGCAGAGCCCCACCGCGTTCCGGGAGGTCGCGATGCCGTGGGTGGACTTCCGGTCGGACGAACCCGCCGGGTTCCCGACCGTCTGGGACACCGCCGAGCACCGGGTGAGCGTGCGCGCGCTGGGCGCGTTCACCGTCGGCACGCAGGCGATCCGGCTCGACACCCTGCGCTCCACCGACCCCCGCGAGAGCGCTACCCGCATCCTGCGCGACAGCGGAGGCGGAACCGGCGGCGTCCTCTCCGCGATGCCGCACCTGGACCATCGGATGGCCGTCGCGCCCGATCCCGCAGGGCCCGGGCCGGACGGCCGCCTACGCACCCTCTACCGGGACCGGCTGATCGTGCGCGCCGGTCTCGTCACCCCCCTGGCCTGGTACGGGCTGTGGGCGTTCTGGCAGTGGCGCGGCGTGCGTCTGCGGCGCCTCGCGCCCACCTGGGCGTACGATCCCCCCACGCCCGACGAGAAAGACAAGAGCGCCGAGAACCACGAGAGCGCCGAGACGGAGGCAGCAGCATGAGCACCCTCACCCCCGAGCCCGCACCCACGGTCGATCCCGGACACGGACGCGCCGCGACGGCGGTGCAGACCGCGGACTGGCGGCGCAGCGTCTTCGCGCTGTACGCGTCGGTGCGGCGGATCGCCTCGAGCGACCCGGCCGCCGCGCACGCGCACTGGATCTCCTGCCGCAACGACCTCTTCTCGTCGCACCCGGCCTCCCCGCTGCTCGACGCCGACCGCGAGCGCTTCACCGGCCTCCCGGTGTCGCCGTACGACCCCGACTGGCGCTACGAGCTGCCCGTGCACCCGCCGGCGGAGCCGAAGCGGATGGACGTAGAGACCGGCACCGACGGCGTCGTGCCCTTCGAACTCCTCGGCACCGTGCGCGTGCCGCTCGCCGGCACGCTCGACGTGTGGCGGCTGGCCTCCTACGGCGGCGGTCTGTTCGTGCCGATCAAGGACGCCCTCGCCGGCAAGCGCGGCGGCACCTACGGCGGCGGGCGCTACCTGATCGACACGATCAAGGGCGCCGACCTCGGGATGTCGGCCGACGACGGCGAGGCGACGCTCGTCCTCGACTTCAACTTCGCCTACAACCCGTCGTGCGCGTACGACCCGGCCTGGGCCTGCCCGCTCGCGCAGGCGGGCAACACCCTCGCGGTGGAGATCCCCGTCGGCGAGCGCTACTCCGGCGCGTGAGCGCGAGGTCGGGACTCAGCGGGCGACGCCTCAGCGGGCGACGCCTCAGCGGGCCACGAGGGTGAGGCGCTGCGTCGGGCGCGTCATCGCGACGTAGAGCGACGCGGCGCCGCGCACCGATTCGGCGGCGAGCGCGTCCGGGTCGGCCAGCACGACCGCGTCGAACTCGAGACCCTTCGCCTCGTAGCCGGTCAGCACCGAGATCGGACGCGTGAGCCCGGCCGCCCCGCGGGCCGCGTCGTCGCCGAAGCGTTCCCGCACCGCGGCGGCGACGGCCTCCACGTCGCCGGCGGTCGCGATCACGGCGAGCGTGCCCTGGCGGTCGATGCTCCGATCGTGCGCGACGGCCTCCGCGACCGAGACCGGGAGGCCGGCCGCGCCCGCCCCCACCCGGCGGATCGGCCAGTCACCCTCGCGGACCGCGCGCGTCGGCGTGATCGGAAGTCCGGCGTCCTGGGCGATGCGCTCCGCCTCCCGCGTGATCTGGGCCGGAGTGCGGTAGTTGACCGTCAGCTCCTCGAGGCGCCAGGCGTCCTTGAACGACGGCCGCAGCGCGTCCTCCCAGCTCGTCGCGCCCGCGGCCGACGCCACCTGGGCGATGTCGCCGACGATGGTGAACGACTTCATCGGGCAGCGACGCACCAGCACGCGCCACTGCATCGGCGACAGCTCCTGCGCCTCGTCGACCACCACGTGACCGTAGGTCCAGGAGCGGTCGGCGGCCGCGCGCTCGGCGGTCGTTCCGCGGTCCGCCTGCTCCGCGAACCCGTCGGCCAGCTGCTCGGCGCTGACCAGGCCCTCCACGCCCATGTTGCGGATCGCTGCGCGCGCGTTCTCGAGGTCGCGCTTGCGCTGGCGATCGCGCTCGCGGGAGGCCGGGTCGGCACGGCCGGGGAAGTCGCCCAGCAGCTCGGCGGCCTCGTCGAGCAGCGGGACGTCCGAGACGGTGAACGGCTCGCTCCTGTCGCGCAGTAGCGCCTCCCGCTGCGCCGGCGTCCAACGCGGGGTGAGCTCGGCGAGCCAGGCCGGGCGCGCGTACAGGTCCTGCAGCAGCTTCTGCGGTGTCAGCGGCAACCAGGCCGTGTTGAGCAGCACCCGCACGTCGTACGAGGTGCGGAGGTCCTCCCTCAGCACCCGGAGGTCGGCCTCGTCGATCGTCGAGCCTCCCGCCCGGAGCTGGGTCGCGAGCTGGTCGGTCAGCTCGCCGAGCGCCTGCTTGACGAACGTGACCCGGGCGACATTGTGCGGCTTGCCGGTGCGCTGCGCCTTCGCGATCGCCCGCTGGACGAGCTCGGGCTGAACGACGAGCCGCTCGTTGTCCACCACGATCGTCTGCGCCTCGTCCGGCGCCTTCTGCCGCGACCGCACCGCGCGCGACAGTAGGCGGGCCATGGTCGCCGCACCCTTGAGACGCGCGGCCTCCGGGGCGTCTTCGGCGGTGGCCTCCACACCGGGAAACAGCTCGCCGAGCGTCTGCATGACCACGCCCGTCTCGCCGAGCGACGGCAGCACCGCCTCGATGTAACGCAGGAACGCCGACGACGGGCCGACCACGAGCACACCGGAGGTGCTGAGCCGCTGCCGGTTCGCGTACAGCAGGTAGGCGGCGCGGTGGAGCGCGACGGCCGTCTTGCCGGTGCCGGGACCGCCCTGCACGACGAGCGCGCCGCGGAGGTCGGAGCGGATGATGCGATCCTGCTCGGCCTGGATGGTCGCCACGATGTCGTGCATGCGGCCGGTGCGCTGCGCGGTGAGCGCCGCCAGGAGGGCGCCCTCGCCCTGCACCTTGCCTGCCGCCGCACCCTCGTCGAGCAGCGCCTCGTCGAAGACCTCGTCGTCGATGCGGACGACCTGGCGCCCGTTCATCGTGAGGTGCCGACGGGCCCGCACGCCCATCCGCTCGCTCGCGGTGGCCTGGTAGAACGCGCTCGCCTGCTGGGCACGCCAGTCGACCAGCAGCGAGCGCTGGTCGTCGTCGCGCAGCCCGACGCGCCCGATGTAGCGGTGGTCGGTGCCGTCGACGGGCTCCTGGAGCAGCAGGCGGCCGAACACGAGCCGCGCATCCACGTCTCGCAGCTGCAGCAGCTGGTCCTCGTACAGGCGGGCGAAGGCGTCGCGTTCGCTGCGCGCCTGGTGGTTGCTTCCGACACTCTCACGGCGCACGCGCGTCAGCCGCTCCTCCGTCTCGACCCGGAGCGTGTCGAGCCGCTCGTACAGTCCGGAGACGACGGCCCGCTCACGTTCGAGTTCCGATTCCTGCACGCGCGGACCACCTTCCGGATTACGGGCCGACAGTCTACGACCTCCCGCCGTGAATCCGCTCCCAGCAAGCGTGGGGCGGCACAGGGTAGACTTGGCGGACCAGCACGACTGGCCTGCCGGCATTCGCCGGTGTGCGCGAGCGCCGGGCGGTGGCCCCGCCGCGCACCTCCACTCTTCTTTCCGGCGAAGACGTCCCGTTCTTGCGACGACCGCCCGAACCCGCCCGCAGGGCCGCGCCCTGCCAGAAAGGCACTTTGTGACCACCCAGACCTTCGCCGACCTCGGCGTCCCCGCTCCCCTCGTCTCCGTCCTCGCGGCGGACGGCAAGACGGAGCCGTTCCCCATCCAGGCAGACACCCTGCCCGACACCCTCGCCGGGCGCGACGTGCTCGGACGCGGCAAGACCGGCTCGGGCAAGACCATCGCGTTCTCGCTGCCGCTGGCGGCACGGCTCGCGGCCTCCTCGACCACTCCCGGCGGCCGCTCGCGCGGATACCGCCGGCCCCGCGGCCTCGTGCTCGCACCGACCCGCGAGCTCGCCACCCAGATCGACGCGACCCTCAAGCCGCTCGCGGCCGCGCTCGGCCTGACGACGACCACCATCTTCGGCGGCGTCTCGCAGAGCCGCCAGGTCACCGCGCTGCAGGCCGGCGTCGACATCATCGTCGCCTGCCCCGGCCGCCTCGAAGACCTCATGAAGCAGGGAATCGTGCACCTCGACAAGATCGAGATCACCGTGCTCGACGAGGCCGACCACATGGCCGACCTCGGCTTCCTGCCGACGGTCACGCGCATCCTGAACGCCACGCCGTCGCGCGGCCAGCGCCTGCTCTTCTCGGCCACGCTGGACAACGGCGTCGACAAGCTGGTGTCGAAGTTCCTCACGAACGAGGTGCTGCACTCGGTCGACGACGCGACGAGCCACGTGGAGGCCATGACCCACCACGTGTTCGAGGTCAGCGACCAGGACGCCAAGAAGGACCTGATCCACGCCCTCGCCTCGGGGCGCGGCCGACGCATCCTGTTCATGCGCACCAAGCACCAGGCCAAGCGCCTCGCCAAGCAGCTGACCTCGGCCGGGATCCCGGCGGTCGACCTCCACGGCAACCTTAGCCAGGGGGCCCGCGACCGCAACCTCGCCGCCTTCGGCTCGGGAGACGTGCGCGTGCTGGTCGCGACCGACGTCGCCGCCCGCGGCGTGCACGTCGACGAAGTGGAGCTCGTGGTCCACGTGGACCCGCCCGCGGAGCACAAGGCGTACCTCCACCGCTCGGGCCGCACCGCCCGCGCCGGAAGCGCGGGAGACGTCGCCACGGTGATGCTGCCCGACCAGGCGGGCGACGTGCGATCGCTGCTGCGCGCGGCTGCCATCACGGCGAGCCCGCAGCGCGTCACCGCGGATTCGCCCGCTGTGACCTCGCTGGTCGGTGAGCGCGCGCCGCATGTCGCGCCGGCGCCTGCGTCTGCGTCTGCGTCTGCGTCGAAGAGTGGGAACGGTGGCTCCGGTTCCGGTGGTGGCGGCGGTCGCGGTGGCCGCGGCGGTCGCGGGGCCGGTCGCGGTTCGAACGGCGACGGTCGTGACGCGGGTGGCCGCGAGAACGCCGGGCGCAACGGTGGAGGCCGGAACGGCGCCGCCCGCAACGCCGGCGGTCGCGACGACGCCGGTCGCAACGACGCCGGTCGCAACGGTGGAGGCCGCGACGCAGGAGGTCGTGACACCGCCGGCCGCGACAACGCGCGCGGCGACGGCTCGTCGCGCCGGCGCGGCCGTGGCCGCGGTGCGGCGCAGTCCGACGCTCGACCGGTGACCGGTGAGCGCACCGGAGGCGCCGGACGCAACGGAGGGAACGCCGGCAACGGCGGCGCCTCCCGCACCGGCAACGGCGGCAACGGCGGGGCGGCCCGCAGCGGCGGCGCTCCGCGCACCGGGATGCGCGTCGGCGACCTCGTCGGCGGAAGCACCAGCCGAGGCCGCGGCACCCGCCGCGCCCGCGGCTGACGCCGCCCGCGTCGACGACTCCTGAGATCGGCACCGACACGCTGCGCGTGCGACGGTGACTCCGGGGGTCCGCTGCCCGGGGCGCTCGTCCGGGCGCGCCTCGTCCGGACGAAACGCCAGTCCCGTCTGCAACGGAGGATCGCGGCGCGCAACCCGCCCGTGACTCCTCCGTTGCCTGCGACCGGCCCGCGCGTCGCGGCCGATCACCTCCGTTAGCGACGCCGACGGCAACGGAGGACATCCGGTGCGACACGCCCGGGAAAGGCGGTTAGCGGAGGAGATCGGGCTCGGGATCGGGCCTGATTCCTCCGTTGGCGACGAACCGGCGGAGGTCGTCGAGGGAGGCGAGGCGGCTCAGGCCAGGCGGCTCAGGCTAGGCGGCTCAGGCGAGGCGCCCCACCGACGCCATCGCGGCCTTGACGAGCGCGCCTCGGCCGCCCTCCAGCTCTTCGCACACCGTCGGCGAGACGGTCTCGTCGGGCGTCATCCAGGTGATCTCGAGGGCGTCCTGCCGGGGCTCGCAGGTACCTGTGACGGGCACGACGTAGGCGAGCGAGACCGCGTGCTGGCGCTCGTCGGTGAACGCGGACACCCCGGGCATGGGGAAGTACTCGGCCACCTGGAACGGGATGGGGCTCGCGGGCAGCAGCGGGAAGGCCATCGGCCCGAGGTCTTTCTCGAGGTGCCGGAACAGCGCCTCCCGCAGCGTCTCGCCGTACATGACGCGCCCGGAGACCAGCGTGCGCGTGATCTCGCCGACGGCGTTGGCCCGCAGCAGCACGCCGACCTCCGTCACCTGGCCGAGGCCGTCGACCCGCACGGGCACGGCCTCCACGTACAGCAGGGGGAGCCGTCGCCGGATCTGCTCCAGCTCGATGTCACTCAGCCAGGCGGGGCCCGGCCGGGCCCCCGAACCGTCGAGCGGGTCGGGAGTCGGGTCCGGGTCGGGGGTGCGCACGCTCATGCACCGATCCTACGGATGCCGCGGCGCTCGTCCACGCAGACAGACGGATCTGTGGACTGAGCCGCGATCTGGGGACTGTGGAGGACGGTCATGTAGTGCACAGAATGGAACATGCCGTTTCCCGCCCCCGAGCTCCACCTCGACCACGACGCCGTGCTGTGGTCGGCAGGCGAAACCGATCGGGTCGGCCGGCCCCGGTTGATCCTGCTGCACGGCTACGCATCGGATGAGGCGGACCTCTTCGGCATCTCGGCCTACCTGCCGCTGGAGCCGGTGATCGCGTCGCTGCGCGCGCCGATCCCGGAGGGTCCCGGCTTCGCGTGGTTCTCGCGCTTCACGAACGTCTCCGGCGACCCGCTCGCGGCGAACGCCAACGCGGCCGCACGCGCGGTCCTCGACTGGATCGACGAGCAGCCGGAGGCGCCGACCGGCCTCCTCGGCTTCTCCCAGGGCGGCGCGCTCGCGCTGCAGCTGATGCGACTGGCCCCCGAGCGGTTCGACTTCGCCGTGGCACTGTCGGGCTTCGTCGTGCAGGGCGCGGCGGACGGGGATGCGACGCTCGCCGAGCGCCGTCCGCCGGTGTTCTGGGGGCGCGGTACCCACGACGACACCATCCCCGCGGCCTCCATCGCGCGCGCCGAGGAGTGGCTGCCCGGCCACAGCAGCCTCGACGCCCGCATCTACGAGGGTCTCGCACACGGCATCTCGCCGCTCGAGCTCGGCGACATCTCGTCGTTCATCCGGGCGAACCTCCCACGCCGCGGCTGACCCTCGGGCGAAGCGCGACCCGGGCTGCACTGGTCCGTGTCGGTGGGCGGGAGCAGGATGGAGTGGATGAGCGACGTGCTCGACCGGTTCTCCCCCGCGACCCGTGAATGGTTCCGCGGGGCCTTCGCCGCGCCCACCGACGCGCAGGCCGAGGCGTGGGAGGCCATCTCGCACGGGCGCCACGCGCTCGTCATCGCGCCGACCGGCTCGGGCAAGACCCTCGCGTCCTTTCTCTGGGCGATCGATAGGCTGGCGAGCCGCGAGACGAAGCCGGACGACCGGCCGGGCACCCGCGTGCTCTACATCTCGCCGCTCAAGGCGCTCGGCGTCGACGTCGAGCGCAACCTCCGGGCCCCGCTGGTCGGAATCACGCAGACCGCGCGGAGGCTCGGGTCAGAGCCTCCGCATGTCAGCGTGGGCGTGCGCTCCGGCGACACCACCTCGGCCGACCGCCGGGCGCTCGTCGCCTCGCCGCCGGACATCCTGATCACGACCCCCGAGTCGCTGTTCCTGATGCTCACCTCGCAGGCCCGCGAGACGCTCGCGACGGTCGAGACGGTCATCGTCGACGAGGTGCACGCCGTCGCCGCGACCAAGCGCGGCGCGCACCTCGCCCTCTCGCTCGAACGCCTCGACGCGCTGCTGCCGAAGCCCGCGCAGCGCATCGGGCTCTCCGCCACGGTGCGCCCGGCGGAGGAGGTCGCGCGCTTCCTGGGCGGCCGCGCGCCGGTGGAGGTCGTGGCCCCGCCCGCGGGCAAGCGCTTCGACCTCCGCGTGGTCGTGCCGGTCGAAGACATGAGCGAGCTCGGCACGTCGACGTTCGCGAGCGGCAACGACGACGGCTCGGCCCCGCAGGCCGGCTCGATCTGGCCGCACGTCGAGGAGGCGATCGTCGACCGCGTGCTCGAGCACCGTTCCTCCATCGTCTTCGCGAATTCGCGGCGGCTGGCCGAGCGGCTCACGGCACGGCTCAACGAGATCTATGAGGAGCGGGTGCTGGGCG
This sequence comes from Leifsonia sp. Leaf336, assembly GCF_001423695.1. Classification (GTDB taxonomy): domain Bacteria; phylum Actinomycetota; class Actinomycetes; order Actinomycetales; family Microbacteriaceae; genus Leifsonia. Next base: position 535,638 of record NZ_LMOZ01000001.1, on the reverse strand, counting down.
GCGAGGCGGCCGCCCGTACCGCCACCCCTACCTCTCCGGCGATCGCCCCGCCCCGCCCGCCCGCCGAGCTGATGGGCGGCTCCGGCCAGACCAAGGGCTCCGCCGCCGTCGCCGACCCGGAGTCGCTCGTGCTCGCCCGCGCGCATCACGGCTCGGTCAGCAAGGAGCAGCGGGCGCTCATCGAGGATGACCTGAAATCCGGCAGGCTGCGCTGCGTCGTGGCGACCTCCAGCCTCGAGCTCGGCATCGACATGGGCGCCGTCGACCTCGTGGTGCAGGTGGAGGCCCCTCCGTCGGTCGCGAGCGGTCTGCAGCGCGTCGGCCGCGCCGGCCACCAGGTGGGCGAGGTCTCGCGTGGCGTGGTCTTCCCCAAGCACCGCGCCGACCTGATCCACTCGGCGGTGGCGACCGAGCGGATGGTCGGCGGCCTCATCGAGACCCTCAAGGTGCCGACCAACCCGCTCGACATCCTCGCCCAGCAGACCGTCGCGGCGACCGCGCTCGAGCCGCTCGACGCCGACGACTGGTTCGACACCGTGCGTCGCAGCGCCCCGTTCGCGACGCTGCCCCGCAGCGCCTACGACGCCACCCTCGACCTCCTCGCCGGCCGCTACCCGTCCGACGAGTTCGCCGAACTGCGCCCGCGCATCGTCTGGGATCGCGACGCCGGCACGCTGACCGGCCGTCCCGGCGCTCAACGGCTCGCGGTGACGAGCGGCGGCACCATCCCCGACCGCGGGATGTTCGGCGTGTTCATGGTCGGCGAACGGGCGAGCCGGGTCGGCGAGCTCGACGAGGAGATGGTCTACGAGTCGCGCGTCGGAGACGTCTTCGCGCTCGGCTCGACCAGCTGGCGCATCCAGGAGATCACCCACGACCGCGTGCTGGTGACCCCGGCGTTCGGGGAGCCGGGGCGGCTGCCGTTCTGGAAGGGCGACGGTCTCGGGAGGCCCGCGGAGCTGGGCGCGGCCGTCGGCGCTTTCATCCGCGAGCTGAGCACGGCCTCCCCCGCCGATGCGGAGCTGCGCTGCGTGGAGGCCGGGCTCGACGCGTTCGCGACGGCCAACCTGCTGGCGTTCCTCCGCGAGCAGAAGGAGGCGACGGGCCACCTCCCCACCGACCGCACGCTCGTGGTCGAGCGGTTCCGCGATGAGCTCGGCGATTGGCGGGTGGTGCTGCATTCCCCGTTCGGCATGCAGGTGCACTCGCCGTGGGCGCTGGCCGTGCAGGCGCGGGCGCGGGAGCGATACGGGATCGACGCCGGCGCGATGGCCGCCGACGACGGGATCATCGTGCGTATTCCCGACACGGAATCCACCCCTCCGGGCGGCGAGCTGTTCGTCTTCGAGCCGGCCGAGCTCGACGAGCTGGTGACGCTGGAGGTCGGCGGCTCCGCGCTCTTCGCGTCGCGGTTCCGGGAGTGCGCGGCCCGCGCCCTCCTGCTGCCGAAGTACAACCCGGGCAAGCGGTCGCCGCTGTGGCAGCAACGGCAGAAGGCGTCGCAACTGCTCGACGTCGCCCGCAAGTACCCCAGCTTCCCGATCATCCTCGAGACGGTGCGCGAGTGCCTGCAAGACGTCTACGACCTCCCCGCGCTCGACGAGGTGGCGCAGAGCATCGCCCAGCGCCGTATCGCGATCGTGGAGGCCGCGACCGAGACGGCGTCGCCTTTCGCGCGCTCGCTGCTCTTCGGCTACGTGGCCGCGTTCATGTACGAGGGCGACAGCCCGCTCGCCGAACGCCGGGCGGCCGCGCTGTCGCTCGACGCCGGGCTCCTCGCCGAACTCCTGGGGCGCGCCGAGCTGCGCGAGCTGCTCGACCCCACGGTCATCGAGCGGGTGGAGCTGCAGCTGCAGCGACTCGCCCCCGACCGGCGGGTGCGGGGCGAGGAGGGCGTGGCCGACCTCCTGCGCCTGCTCGGCCCGCTGACGGTCGAGGAGGTCGCGCAGCGGTTGCAGGGAGAGGCCGAGGTGACAGCGACCGACGCGTCGACCGAGGCCGCAACCGAGGACGACGCCCCCGCTCCCCCGCACGCCACCCTCGAGACGGCGGCCGCCCACCTGGCCGCCCTGGTCGACTCCAAGCGGGCGCTCGCGGTCAGCTTCGCCGGTGCCGAGCGCTTCGCCGCCATCGAAGACGCGAGCCGGCTCCGCGACGCCCTCGGTGTGCCGCTCCCGATCGGCGTGCCCGTCGCGTTCATCGAACCGGTCGACGATCCGCTCGGCGACCTGGTGAGCCGGTTCGCCCGCACGCACGGGCCGTTCGAGATCGGCGAGCTCGCCTCCACGTTCGGACTCGGCCCCGCGATCGTGCAGGACGCCCTGCGGCGCCTTTCGTACGACGGCCGGGTCGTGGAGGGCGAGTTCCGCCCGCACGCGCACGGGTCGGAGTGGTGCGACGCCGAAGTGCTGCGCCGGCTGCGCCGGATGTCGCTCGCAGCGCTGCGGCAGGAGGTCGAGCCGGTCGAGACCGCGACGTTCGCGCGGTTCCTCGGCGACTGGCAGCACCTGGGCTCGACACTGCGGGGCGTGGACGCGGTCGCGTCGGTCGTCGAACAGCTCGCCGGTGCCCGCATCCCGGCCTCCGCCTGGGAGTCGCTGGTGCTGCCCGGCCGCGTCGCCGACTACAGCCCGGCGATGCTCGACGAGCTCACGGCAACCGGAGAGGTCATCTGGTCGGGCGACGGGTCCCTGCCCGGCAACGACGGCTGGATCAGCCTCCACCTCGCCGACTCCGCGCCGCTCACGCTCGCGCCGCCGGCCGACCGTGAGCCCGACGAGCTGCAGCGCGGCATCCTGGCCGCGCTGGCGCGCGGCGGCGGCTACTTCTTCCGGCAGCTCTCCGACACGCTCGGGGCCGAGCGCGGGGAGGCGCTCGACGACGCCGAGCTCGTGACCGCGCTCTGGGAGCTGGTCTGGTCGGGGCTCGTCACCAACGACACGCTGGCGCCGCTGCGTACGGTCACCGGCGCGGGCGGCGGCGCGCACAAGCGGCCGCGGCAGCCGACACGGTCGCGGATGTACCGCGGACGCGTCGGTCCGGCGCGGCAGTCGGCGATGGTGACCCGGATGGGCCCGCCGACCGTCGCCGGCCGGTGGTCTCTGCTCCCGGAGCGCGACCTCGACTCCACGGTGCGCGCGCACGGTCAGGCCGAGACGCTGCTCGACCGCTACGGCGTCGTGACCAGAGGTTCGGTGATGAACGAGGGCACGCCCGGCGGTTTCGCACTGGCCTACAAGGTGCTCAGCGGCTTCGAGGACACGGGGAGGGCGCGTCGCGGCTACTTCGTCGAGACGCTCGGCGCCGCGCAGTTCGCCAGCGGCCCGACGGTGGACCGCCTCCGCACCTTCGCGCGCGACCACACGCAGCCGCGGCCGTTCGAGGCGCTCGCCATCGCGGCCACCGATCCGGCGAACGCGTACGGGGCAGCGCTGCCGTGGCCGTCCGTGCCGTCGACGCCGGGCGGTGTGGAGGGCGGCACCGGGCATCGCCCCGGCCGCAAGGCGGGCGCGCTGGTCGCCCTCGTCGACGGCGAGCTGACCCTGTACGTGGAGCGCGGAGGCAAGAGCCTGCTGTGCTTCGTCGACCAGGAGGACGAGGAGGGCCGCCCGGCGCTGCTCGCGGCCTCCCGCGCTCTCGCCGGGCTGGTGACCTCACGCCGGGTCGACAAGCTCGCCATCGAGACCGTCAACGGCGCGTCCGTGCTGGGCACTGCGCTCGGAGCGGCGCTCGGCGAGGCGGGCTTCCTCGCGACCCCCCGCGGACTCCGGTTGCGCGGGTGACGGCGGATGCCCGAAGGTGACACCGTCTTCCAGACCGCCGCGCGCCTGCGGCGCGCACTGGAGGGGCGCGTGCTCACGCAGACCGACTTCCGGGTTCCCGCGTACGCGACGGTCGATCTCAGCGGGCAGCGCGTCGACGAGGTCGTCAGTCGCGGCAAGCACCTCCTCATCCGGGTCGGGGAGCACAGCATCCACAGCCACCTGAAGATGGAGGGCTCGTGGGAGGTCTACCCACCGGGCGGCCGCTGGCGGCATCCGGCCTTTCAGGCGCGCGCAGTGCTGCGGACCGCCCAGACGCAGGCGGTGGGGTTCCTGCTCGGCGTGCTGGAGGTCGTCCCGCGGTCGCAGGAGGAGTCGGTCGTCGGGTATCTCGGGCCGGACCTCCTCGGCCCCGATTGGGACGCGGCCGAGGCCGTGCGGCGGGTGGAGGCGCATCCCCAGACGCCGATCGCCGTCGCGCTGCTCGACCAGCGCAACCTCGCCGGCGTCGGCAACGTCTACGCCAACGAGATCTGCTTCGTGCGCGGCATGCTGCCGACGCGGCCGGTGGGCGAGTCGGATGTGCCCGCCGCGGTGGATCTCGCGCGGCGCATGCTGGTCGCCAATCGTGACCGCACGGTGCGCGTCACGACCGGCGACACCCGCCGCGGCCGCAACACCTGGGTGTACGGCCGGGAAGGCCGACCGTGCCTCCGTTGCGGAACCCTCATCCGTCGCTCGCAGCTCGGGCGCACCGAGCTCGAGGAGCGGGTCACCTACTTCTGCCCCGTCTGCCAGACCTGAGCGGTGGCGCGTCGAGGGGCACGTTGTTGTCGCTTTAGCGGCGCGAGCGCGACAACAACGTGCCCCTCGAGTGAGAAACGGGGGTGCTACGCGGCGGCGTCCTCCTCCACGGAGCCCTCGCGCACGGTCGCGAGCGCGGCAGACCACGACTCGAGCTGGTCGAAGAGCGGGGTGAGGCCGGCCTCCGCACCGGCGGTCGGCTTGAGCGCCCAGTTCTCGAAGTCGTGCTGGAGGCTCAGCCCGACGAACGCGCTGACGGTCGCGACCTGCAGCTGCGAGAGCACCAGGCGCAGGTGCTCCACCGCGCGGGCGCCCCCGAAGACGCCGTAGCTGACGAAGCCGGCCGCCTTGTTGTACCACTCCGAACCGACGAAATCGATCGCGTTCTTGAGGGCGCCGGAGGTGCTGTGGTTGTACTCGGGAGTGACGAAGAGATAGCCGTCGAACTCGGCGATCTTGGCCGCCCACGCCTTGGTGTGGTCGTTGGCGTACTGCCCCATCGCGGCGGGCATCGGCTCGTCGAGGTGCGGGAGGTTCCACTCGGCGAGGTCGACGAGCTCGTACTCGACGCCGGCGCGCTTCTCGGCGTGCTCGAGCACCCAGCGGGCGACGGACTCTCCGTTGCGACCCGGGCGGGTGCTCCCGATGATGATGGCGATCCTGGTCATGTCAGCCTTTCCGTTTTGATGACGTGTCACCTGCGCGAACCCGGACTCCCGCCGTCGTATTCCCGCTAGGCTCGCGACATGTCGCAGCATCCGCACGACCGGCAGCCCGACGACGCGCACCTGCCCGCCGACGCCACCCCGCAGGAGCGGCAGGAGGCCGGGGACCGGCTGCGCGAGCGCATCTACGTGACCTTCACGGCGCTGGCGATCCTGATGGCGCTCAATGCGCACGGCGAGCACCTCGACTCCCCCACTGTGCTGTGGACGCTCATCATCTCGGTCGTCGGCGTCCTGCTCGCGGGGCTCGCCTCCGATCTCGTGTCGCACATGATCGTGCACGACACGCTTCCGTCGGCGCGCGAGTTACGCCACATGCTGGCGGTGGCCTCCCGCGCCCTCGGCGTCATCGCCGTGCCGGTGATCGTGCTGGTCCTGGCCTACTTCGGCGTCATGCAGGCGCGCACGGCCGTGATCGTCGCGATCTCGGCCCTCATCGCGTCGCTCGCGGTGATCGCCCGGATCGCCGTCTCGCGCACCGGGCTCTCCTGGTGGAAGCAGCTGATCGTGCTCGGCGGGATCGTGCTGCTGGGAGTCGTCGTCGTGTTCCTGGAGCAGCTGGCCCACTGACGACGAGCCCGTGCAAGGATGATGTATGCCGACCCTGCGCACCCGACCAGACCCGCGCAAGCTCAGCGCGCCCGAAGAGGAGCTCTTTCACGCGTTCTACCTGATGAGGCGTGGATTCGATCGCGCGCTGGACGCGCAGTTGCAGCGCGACGACGGCATCTCGATCTCTGAGCTGGAGGTGCTGATGACTCTCGTCCGCGCCCCGGGACGCCGGTTGCGGGTGCGTGATCTCGTCACCCTCACCGGCTGGGAGAAGAGCCGGGTCTCCCACCAGGTCACCCGCATGGCGGCGCGCGGCCTCCTCGAGCGCGAAGACTGCGCGGAGGACCGCAGGGCCACGTGGATCCGGCTGAGCGGCGACGGCCGGCGCGTGGTCGTCCACGCCCTCCCGAAGCACACGGCCACCATCCGACGCATCCTCTTCGACGCGCTCAGCGACGAGCAGCAGGAGGAGCTGCTGGCGATCTCGCAGCGCATGATCGCCGCAATGGAGGAGCCGGAGGACGTGCCCGGTCTGTGAGGGTTCTCGCAGCCCCGCCGATCCCCTAGCCGAGAGCTCGCTGGGAAAGGGACCGGGATCGCCTGGCCATTCCCGGCAACACCGCCGGAAACCAGCCGGTTCGCAGGCCGCGCACTCTAGCGTGCTGATGTGCGACGCCCGAACTTCCCCGCTGGAGACGACTCCGCCGCCGGCCGCGACCGTCGCGAGCCGGCGACCGAGGTCTACGGACGCGTGCCCGCAGCCGATCCGCGCCGGCCGGTGCGGGCGACGCGACCGGCGTCCGGCGTGCCTTCGGGTCGCGGGAGCGCCGCAGCGGGAGCTGCCGGTGCGGGCGCAGCGGGTGGCCCGCCGCAGAACGACCCCGCCTCGGACCTGTTCGGGCTCTCCGGCTCACCGGCCCCGGCGCCGGGTGACGGCGGCTTCGGCGACGGCGGGGCGGGCGGCGGCACCGGTGGAGGCCGCGGGAGCGGCGCAGGAGGAAGCGGCGGAGGCGGCCGCGGCGGCAAAGGCCCGCGCAAGCACCGCCGCGCCAAGCGCATCATCGCCTGGACGGCCGGCACGCTCGCGGTGCTGCTCGTCGTCGTCGGCGGGTACGCGGCGTACAGCTACTTCCGCTTCGTCGGCGGCGTCAGCCACGTGGATGTCATCTCGGGCCACGGCGACGGCACGACGCAGAACATCCTGCTCGTCGGAGACGACCACCGGCCCGACAACGCCACCCAGGAGCAGCTGAACCAGCTGAGCACCACCGAGGACGGCGGCGGCACCAACACGGACACGATGATGATCCTGCACATCCCGGCCAACGGGAAGTCGGCGACGCTCATCTCCCTCCCCCGCGACTCGTGGGTGAACGTGCCGGGACACGGCATGAACAAGCTGAACTCGGCGTTCTCGCTCGGAGGGGGCGGCAGCGACCCGACCAGCGGCGCCAAGCTGCTCATCCAGACGGTGCAGGGCCTCACCGGGCTGACGATCGACCACTATGTGCGCGTCTCGCTCCTCGGCTTCTACACGATCGCGCAGGCGCTCGGGCCGGTGCAGGTGTGTCTCAACAACGCCGTGAACGACCCGTACTCCGGAGCGGACTTCCCAGCGGGCGTCTCGACGCTCGATGCGAAGCAGGCGCTGTCGTTCGTGCGCCAGCGTCACGGCCTCCCCCGCGGGGACCTCGACCGCGTGGTGCGTCAGCAGTACTTCCTCTCGGTGGAGGCGCACAAGTTCCTGTCGGCGGGCACCCTGCTCAACCCGGGCAAGCTGACCGCGACGCTCGATGCCGTCAGCGGCTCGCTCGAGACCGACCCCGGCCTCAACTTCCTGCAGCTGGCCGCGCAGCTGCAGGGGCTCACCGGTGGCAAGATCAAGTCGGCGACCATCCCGATCTCGGGAACGCCGACGATCACCGTGGACGGCCAGGACCTGTCGATCGTGCAGGTCGACACCGCGGCGATGCCCGCGTTCGTCCAGAGTCTGGAGGGCGTCCCCTCCGCGTACGACAGCGCCACGGCGGCCAAGCCGGCGGACACCACCGTGACCGTGCTGAACGGCGGCAGCCAGAACGGGGCCGCGAGCACCGCGACGCAGACCTTCTCGGCGGCCGGCTTCAAGACCGGGACCCCGGGCGACGCCGACACCACGGCGACGACGACGATCCAGTACCCGAAGGGTCAGGAGGCGCAGGCGAAGGCCGTCGCCGCTCTGCTCCCCGGCGCGGCCGTGCAAGAGACCGGCAGCGTCAGCGGCGTCACGGTCGTGCTCGGCGACGACGGGCTGATGCCCACCGCTCCGGGGGCCGCGAGCACCGGAGGCGGTGCCGCCTCCACGGCCCCCGCACCGTCGCCCACGCCCACCGGAGTGGGCACCAACTACGACTCCAAGGTCTGCATCAACTGACGCCGACCGGCGTCAGTCGAAGAGACGGCGGAAGACGTTGGTGTCGGCGAGGTCGATGAGCTCGTCGCCGCGACCCGACATGATCGTGCGCAGCGCGTAGAGCGTGAAGCCCTTGACCTGTTCGGCGGTGATCGCCGGCGGGATGCTGAGCTCCTGACGCGCCGTCACCACGTCGACCAGCGCCGGACCGTCGTGCGCGAACGCCGTGCGCAGCGCGCTCTCGAGCTCGTCGGGCTTCTCGACCCGCTGGCCGTGGATGCCGATCGCCTGGGCGACGCGCGCGAAGTCGGGGTTCTCGAGACCCGTGCCGTAGTTGACGAAACCCGCGGCCTTCATCTCGACCTCCACGAAATTGAGGGAGGAGTTGTTGAAGACGACGATCTTCACCGGCAGCTTGTTCTGCACGAGCGTGAGCAGCTCGCCGAACAGCATCGCCAGACCGCCGTCGCCGGCGAGGGCGACCACCTGACGCCCCGGGAACGCCGCCTGCGCGCCGACCGCCTGCGACAGCGCGTTCGCCATGCTGCCGTGGTTGAACGAGCCGATCAGCCGGCGAGAGCCGTTCATCCGCAGGTAGCGCGCCGCCCAGACCACCGGTGAACCGACGTCCGGGATGAAGACGGCGTCCTCGCTCGAGAGCTCGCTGATCAGCCGGGCGACGTACTGCGGGTGGATCGGCGTGCGGTTGCGGTCGTTGACCGCCAGGTCGTCGAGGCTCTTGCGCGCCTTCAGGTAGTGCGATCGCGACGACTCGAGGTGCTTGGTGTCGTTCCGGTCGTTCAGGAGCGGCAGCAGCGCCTCCACCGTATCCTTCACGCTGCCCACCAGGCCGAGATCGATCGGCGTGCGCCTGCCGAGGTTCTCGCCCCGGATGTCGACCTGGATGATCTTCGCCTTCGACGGATAGAACTGCTGGTAGGGGAAGTCGGTGCCGAGCATCAGCAGGGCATCGCAGGCCTCCATGGCGCGGTAGCCCGACGAGAAGCCGAGGAGGCCGGTCATCCCGACGTCGTAGGGGTTGTCGTACTCGACGAACTCCTTGCCCCGCATGGCGTGCACGACGGGTGCCCGCAGGGCTGCCGCGATGTCGATCAGCTGCGGGTGCGCGCCCTCCACGCCGGCCCCGGCCAGGATGGTGACCCGCTTGGCGTCGTTCAGGAGGTCCGCCGCCGCGCTGAGCTCGGCCTCCGTCGGCCGTGTCACCCGGGGACTGTAGACGATGGGCGCGGACGGCCGGCGCCCGACGCTGTCCTTGAGGAAGACCTCGCCGGGGATGACCACCACGGCCACTCCGCGCCGCTCGATCGCCGTGCGCATCGCGATCTCGAGGATGCGCGGGAGCTGCTCGGGGTAGCTGACCAGTTCGGTGTAGACGGACGCCTCGCGGAACAGGTCTTGGGGATGCGTCTCCTGGAAGTACGTGCTGCCGATCTCGGGGCCGGGGATCTGCGCCGCGATCGCGAGCACGGGCACGCGACTGCGATTGGCGTCGAAGAGCCCGTTGATGAGGTGGAGGTTGCCCGGGCCGCAGCTGCCGGCGCACACGGCGAGCTCCCCCGTGAGCGCGGCTTCGGCCGCGGCGGCGAAGGCGGCGGCCTCCTCGTGCCGCACGTGCTCCCAGGTGATGCCGTCGGAGCGTCTCAGCGCGTCGGTGAAGCCGTTGAGCGAGTCGCCGGGAATGCCGTAGACCCGCTGGACCCCGGCCTCCCGGATGATCTGGACGATGGTGTCGGCGACGGTTGTCATGCGGCGTCCTCCTCGGTCGGCACGGCGGCGGCGGTCGGTCTGGCGGCGATACGGATCACGCTACTCGCCCGATGCGAGCGCGTCAGGATCCGTTCTGCTCGGATCCGCACATCACACCCATAGGTCCGCGGCATTAATGTGATTTCGACATGGTCAGCCAACCTCGCGCGCTCGTCACTCGCGACGCCATCCTCCGCGGCGCCGCAGAGATCTTCGGCGCACGCGGATACGGCCTCGCCTCCATCGCCGACATCGCGGCCGCGGCGGGCCTGACGAAGGGCGCCCTGTACTTCCACTTCGCCTCGAAGGACGAGCTCGCGTTCGCGGTGATCGCCGAGCAGCACCGCCGCACCATGGCCGCCTCCGCGGCGATCCTCGCCGAGGGGCGCCCCGCCCTCGAGACGCTGATCGTGCTGAGCCGGAGTCTCGCGCATCAGCTGCTGGAGGATCCCGTCGTGCAGGCCGGGATCCGGCTGACCACCGACGTCGCCTCCACGGACCACCCGGTGGTCGAACCCTACGAGGACTGGTTCTCGGCGATCGAGGAGCTGACCCGCCGGGCGATCGCCGAAGGCGATGTCGCCGAGAGCGTCGACCCGGCGGTGTTCGCCCACTTCCTCTCGCCCGCGTTCACGGGCGTGCAGCTGGTGTCGGCGACGCTGACCCGGCGCGCGGACCTGCTGCAACGCGTGCGGGAGATGTGGACGGTGATCCTGCCGGGCATCGCGGCCGAAGGCCGGCTGGACGCCCTGCGGGACCTGCCCGATCTCATCGTGGAGTGAGAGTGGAGTGACCGCTGGGCGGCCTCCCAGCACAAGGGAACCGCCCGACCGACATCCCCCCAGTTGCCGAAGCATGTACGTCGGTCGGGCGACCGCCCCCGCACGCCCATATTACATGCATAACCGGTCGATCGGTTTGTTTCACAGGGCCGTCACGGGTCCACCGGCGGCCGCCGGACGTCGGTTAGACTCGCCGAGGGGGAGCCGCGCGAGCGGCGAGGAATGGCACCACGGGGAGGTCGTCGATGTCGGCACGCACGAAACAGAAGAAACGGGCGTCGATGCGCCTGGTCTACATCGACTTCTGGTCCGCGCTGAAGATGTCGTTCCTGATCAGCCTCGTGCTGGCCGTGGTCATCGTCGTGCTCACGTTGCTGCTCTGGTCGGTGCTCGACAAGCTCGGACTGGTGTCCTCGATGAGCAGCTTCCTCGAGAGCATCGCCGGCGCGCAGGGCGCGGCGCTCGTCTCCGGCCTCACCTTCGCCAACGTGATGACCTTCACCCTGGTGGTGTCGCTGCTGGAGGTCATCGTCGTCTCCGCGCTCGGCGCGATCTTCGCCGCCCTGTTCAACCTGGCCACCAACGTCGTCGGCGGCTGGAAGGTCACGTTCGGGAGCGACTGAGCGCCGCGTCCGCACGCTCGCCGAGGCGTTCGAGGCCCCCGACCAGCAGGTCGACGCCGAACGCGAAGGCCTCCGCCGAGTCCGACACGTCCAGCGGGTCCGCGGCCTCCCCTGTGGCGAGCACGCCGATGCTGTCGAACTGCATCCGCTGCTGCTCGTGCGACACATGGCCGAGCACGAAGTGCAGGAGGGCGGTGGCCGCCCTCTCGGACGTCTCGGCGTCGAAGCCGCCGGCGGCCGCGGCGGCCGCCAGCCGTCGCTGCGCCGCGGCGTCGCCGAGACCCAGCGCGTAAGTGCTGGCGACGACCTCCGCGCCGTCGCGGTAGGCGAGCAGGGCGTTCCGGAGGGCGGCCGACTCGGCGCGCAGACGGTCGGGCCAGGGCGCGGAGGGGCCGGCATCGGCAGCCGTGTCGGCCGTACGCGCGACGATGCGGTCGGCGAGTTCGGCGAGCAGCGTCTGCTTGTTGGGGAAGTGCCAGTAGAGCGCGCTCGGCTGCACGTCGAGCGCACCGGCGAGGCGACGCATGGTGAGGTCGGGCAGGCCGTAGTCGTCGAGGATGCGCAGCGCGGTCTCCGCCACGTCGTCGCGCGTGTGCCTGCGGCCGCTTTCGTTTCCCGTCACGTCACCACTATAGTGAACGCTGTTCAGGTGAACACCGTTCAGGTGAAGGACCCCTCACTCCGAAGGACTGGCCCATGACCGACTCCCCCAGCACCCGCCGCGTCCGCTCTCTCGACGCCACCGACCTCGCCCGGGTCGCCGTCGCCGCCGCGATCGTGGCCGTCCTCGGCCTCCCCGGAGGCTTCACCGTTTTCGGAAGCGTGCCGATCACCGCCCAGACACTCGGCGTCATGCTCGCCGGCGCACTGCTCGGGCCGTGGCTCGGCGCCCTCTCGATGGCCGTGCTGCTCGCGCTCGTCGCTGCGGGCCTCCCCCTGCTGGCAGGAGGCCGCGGCGGGATCGGCGTCTTCGTCGGGCCCTCGGCCGGCTACCTCTTCGGGTGGATCCTCGGCGCGCTCGTCATCGGGCTGATCGTCCACGCGGGCGGCCGCAAGCCGGTCGTCTGGCGCACCCTCGTGGGCGTCGTGGTGGGAGGCATCCTCGTCGTGTACGCCGTCGGCATCCCGGTGCAGAGCCTCGTCACGCGGCTCCCGCTCGCCGAGACCGCACTCGCCAGCCTGATCTTCGTGCCCGGCGACCTGGTGAAGGCGGTCATCGCCACGGCGGTGGTCGTGACGCTCGTGCGGGCGTACCCGCGGGCGTTCCGCCGCACCGGGGCCGCGAAGCCTGCTGCCGACGCCACCCCCGCGCGCGACCGGGACGGCGCGCCGGTCTCGTGACGGTGATCGTCCCGCTGCACGACGACGACCCGGCGCTGCTCGACCGGCTCGCGTCGGCGCGCGCGAGGGGCGACGTGCCGCTGGTGCTCGACGCCCGCCGGCCGGCCGAGCAGTTGCGGGCCGCCGTGGCGGCGGCCTCCCGTGCGGACCTCGACGGGATCGGCTGGGCGACCCTCACCTCCGGCAGCAGCGGCGCACCGCGGATCGTGCTGCGCACGCACGCGTCGTGGGCGGCGTCGTTCGCGCCGGTCGCCGAGCTGCTGGGAGCCGCGGACGCTGTCGCCCTCCCCGCCCCTGCCTCCTCATCGCTGACGCTGTTCTCGCTCGCGCATGCCCTCGATGGAGGCCCGCGACCGCTGCTCGGCGACGTCGCCGCGGCCGATGGCTTCCACGGCACGCCGGAGGGGCTGCGGCGTCTCCTCGAGCGCGGCGCGGCGCCGGGGCTGCGGACCGCTCTCGTGGGCGGCTCGCACCTCGATCCGTCGCTGCGTGCACGCGCGGAGGAGGCGGGCATCCGGGTGACGGCGTACTACGGCGCAGCGGAACTGTCGTTCGTCGCGGTCGACCACGGCGACGGGCTGACGCCGTTCCCCGGCGTCGAGCTGCGCGTGGTCGACGGCGAACTGTGGGTGCGATCGCCGTTCGTCGCCGCGGGCTACGCGGGCGCGGACGGTCCGCTGCGGCGCGACGGGGCGTGGGCGACGGTCGGCGACCGCGCCGTGCTCGAGTCGACGGTCGGCGACCGCGGCGGCCCGGGTGGCGAACGGCTGCGACTGCTCGGGCGCGCGGACGACGCCATCCTCAGCGCCTCGGCGACGATCGTGCCCGACGAGGTGGAGGCCGCGCTGCGCGGCATGCCCGGCGTGCGCGACGCGGTGGTGTTCGGCCTCCCGACCGGTCGCGTCGGCGCGCTGGTGGCGGCACTGATCGAGCCGGCCGGCTCCGCCCTCTCGCTCGCCTCTCTGCGCGAGGCTGCCGCCGAGCGGCTCGCGCCGGCGCACCGTCCGCGACGGTGGTACCTCGGCGCGCTCCCGCGCACGGCCTCGGGCAAGCCGGCGCGCGCCGAAGCGGTGCGCCGGGTGCTCGCCGGGGAGGTGCGTCGCCTTGAGCACTGAGGCTCCCGTCGTCATCGCCGCCCGCCGCACCCCCATCGGCACGCGCGGCCGAGCCTTGGCCGGCGTGCGCGTGCACGAACTGGCCGCCCCGGTGCTGCAGGCGGCCCTCCACGACGCCGAGACCGTGACCGGAGGATCGGTCGAGATCGCCGACGTGCTGCTGGGCAACTGCATGGGGCCGGGCGGCAACCCGGCGCGTCTGGCCGCCCTCGCCGCCGGCCTCGACCCGGCGATCCCCGGCGGCACCGTCGACCGCCAGTGCGGCAGCGGTCTCGCCGCCATCCTCGACGCCGCGGCGGCGATCCGAGCGGGCGACGGGCGGGCACGGCTCGCGGGTGGGGCCGAGAGCGCCTCCACAGCGCCGGTGCGCTCGGTCGGCGGCGTTCCGTACGACCGGGCGCCGTTCGCTCCCGCCGGGTTCCCCGACCCGGACATGGTGCGGGCGGCCGAGGATCTCGCCGCGCACGACGCCCTCGCGCGGGCACGGCTCGATGCCCACGCCGCGCGGAGCCACGCGCGCGCCAACGCCGCGTACGCCGCCGGACGCTTCGCCGACGAACTCGTGCCGCTGGCCGGGCTCGACCGCGACGATGCGGCGGGCGGCGCGGAGCGCGTCCTCCCCCGGCTCCCCGCGCTGTTCCCGGGTGGTGTGCTGACGGCCGGCACCTCCACCCGCATCGGCGACGGGGCGGCCGCGGTCATCGTCGCGCCGGCCGGGACCGCGCCCGGGCTCGCGGTGCGGTCGGGCGCGATCGTGGGCGGCGATCCGGCACTGCCGGGGCTCGGCGCCGCGCCCGCGATCCTCCGGGCCCTGGCTGCCGCCGGGGCGGACGCGGACGAGATCGCGGCCTTCGAGCTGGTGGAGGCGTTCGCGCCGCAGAGCATCGCCGTGCTGAGCCGCATCGGCGTGGCCGACGACGACCCGCGGGTGTGCGCGGACGGCGGAGCCCTCGCGCTCGGCCACCCGTGGGGTGCGAGCGGCGCGGTGGCGGTCGTCCGGCTGTTCAGCCGGCTGGTCCGCGGCGGCGCGCCCGCCGGCACGCTTGGCGTCGCCGCGGCGTCGGTCGGCGGCGGCCTCGGCGTGGCCGCTGTGTTCGAGGTGGTGCGATGAGCGCGCTGCTCGCGTCGCCGAAGGGCACGTTGTTGTCACTTTTCGGGCTCGAAAGCGACAACAACGTGCCCCTCGCGGGCAGGGTCCCCGGTATGCAGGGGAGGTCGCGATGAGCGCGCTGCGGCTGACGGGCGTGGGAGTCCGGCTCGGCGACGTCGACGCCCTCCACGACGTCGACCTCGACCTCGACGCCCGCACCATCGCGGTGATCGGCGAGAACGGGTCGGGCAAGTCCACGTTCGCGCGCCTCCTGGGCGGCCTGGTCCCGGCCTCCACGGGCGCGCTGAGCATCCTCGGATACGACCCTGCGCGGCAGGCCGGCGAGCTGCGGCGCCGCACGGCGGTCGTGTTCAGCAACCCCGACGCGCAGATCATCATGCCGACCGTGCAGGAGGACGTCGCGTTCTCCCTCCGCCCCGAACGACTGGGCCGGGAGGCGGCCGCCCTCCGAGTCGCGGAGGCGCTCGACCGTTTCGGGCTCACCGCTCTCGCCGACCGTCCCTCCCACGACCTCTCGGGCGGCCAGAAGCAGCTCCTCGCTCTGTGCGGCGCATTCGTGCGGCGCCCGGAGCTTGTCGTCGCGGACGAGCCGACCGCCTACCTCGACGCCCGCAACGCCCGACGCGTCGCCGACCACCTGCTCGAGGACGCGGGCCACCGCCTGGTGCTCGTCACCCACGACCTGACGCTGGCGGCGCGCTGCGATGTCGCCGTGTTGTTCGCGGGCGGCACCGTCGAGGCGGTCGGCGAGCCGGTGGAGGTCGTCGCCGCGTACGAGCGCCTGCTCGCCGAGGGGAGCCTCCCGTGCTGACCCTCTACCGCCCGGGCACCGGGCCGCTGCACCGGATGCCCGCCGGGCCCAAGCTGCTGCTGGTCCTCGTCGCCGTCCTGGCCGTCTCGCTGCTGCCCGCCACCTGGGCCGGGGCGGGCGTCGCGGCCGTCGTGCCTGCGCTCGCGTATGCCGCGGCGGGCCTCCACGACGGCCTGCTCGGGATGCGCGAGCTCGGCCGTCAGGTGCTCGCCGTACGCTGGGTGATCGTGATCACCATCGCCGGCCAGCTGATCTTCCTAGGTCCGCAGCCGGCCGTCGCCAACACCGCCAGGGTGACCTCGGCGATCGTCCTGGCCGCCCTGCTCGTCCTGACGACGCGGGTCGCCGACCTCCTCGACGCCCTCGAGCGCGGTCTGCGCCCGCTCTCCGTGCTGCGCGTCGACCCGGCGCGGGTGGCGTTGCTGCTCACGGTCACGCTGAGCACGGTGCCGGTTCTCGCCGGGCTCGCGCGCGACGTGCGGGACGCGCAGCGCGCCCGCGGCGCCCGTATGGGCCTCCAGGCGTTCGCGGTGCTGTTCCTGGTACTGGCTTTCAAGCACGCCGACGAGCTCGGCGACGCCCTCACCGCGCGGGGTGTGCGGTGAGCGCGGTCGGCGACGCCGCTCCCCGCGTGCTCGGCCCGACCGTGGACGACCAGACCCGCTGCATCCACTACCGCACCCCGCTCGACGTCATCGCGATCCGCTTCGCGTGCTGCGGCGAGTTCTACCCGTGCCATCTCTGCCACGCCGAGACCGCCGACCATTCGGCACGGCAGTGGCCGGTCGCCGAACGCGACGAGCACGCCGTGCTGTGCGGCGTCTGCTCCGCGACACTGACGATCGCCGACTACCTGGAGGCCGACGCGTGCCCCGCGTGCGGCGCCGCGTTCAACCCGGGGTGCAAGCTGCACACGGAGTTGTACTTCGAGGTGTGAGGAGGCCCTCCCCGCGCTGCGCAGAGGCCGCCATTCGTCACGAATGTCGAGATTCGTGCCACGAATGTCGACATTCGTGACGAAGGTCGCGGCGCCCCACGCGACGGCCGCCGGGCGCGCGAGGCGCCCGGCGGCCGTGGTCAGCCGTTACCGGCTACTGCTGCTGCCAGCCCCAGAGCCAGCCCGTGAGCCAGTTCCAGACGAGCGTCCAGATCCAGTGACCGACCGCGTTGCCGTTGGAGACCTTGAGGTCGTCCCAGCCGATCACCGTGTTGGTGCTGTCCTGCACAGACAGCTTGTGGTCGCCCTTGGCGAGCGGCTTCGGGAGGGTCAGGTGCAGGATGCCGTCCGCCGGCACCTTCACCCAGCCTCCGCCGACGCTCACCGGCTGCGAGTAGACCCACACCGACACCCACTGGCCCGCGCGCGCCTTGCCGACCGTGACGTCGATCGGGTCTCCCGCGTGGTAGGCCTTGTCCTTGAACGAGATCTTGCCGTTCAGGGCCTTGGTCAGCTTCGACTCGGCGGCGGCCACCGGGTCGGAGGTGGGCTTGCCGTCGGTCGGGGCATCGGCGACCGTGAGCGGGATGCGCACCGTCGTGCCGGACTCCTTGGCCGTGAGCACCAGGGTGCTCGCTCCCGCGGCGCCGGCGGGGACCGTGAAGGTCACCGTCGCGTTGCCCGACGCGTCCACCGGCACGGAGCCGATGACGGCCGAGCCGCCCCAGCTCAGCTCGAGCGAGGTGTTCGCCGGGCTGCCCAGGCTGGTCAGGTTGAGCTTCTGGACGCCGAAGCTCACTTGCTGACCGCGCTGCAGCGTCGTCGTGGGGACGTCCGTGACGGACACCCCGCGGCGGGCGAAGCTCGGCGACAGCGGGCTGTGGGCGGTGATGTAGCCGATCCAGGCGTCCCGGTCGATGAGACCCGAGTCGCGCGTGTCTGTTCCGGCCGCGAACGCCCGGAAGTTGTCGCCGCCCTGGGCAAGGAAGGAGAACGTGCCGATCCGGTACGACTTGGCCGGGTCGATCGGCGCGCCGTTCACGATGATGCTCGTGATGCGGTCGCCCTCCGGACGGGTCGCGTCGTAGGTGTAGCTGACGTTCTTCGACAGTCCCAGGTCGAGGAACGGCCGGCTCGGCACGGTGCCGTCGGCGTTCCGCTGCCACTGCTGCTCGAGCGCCTGCTTGAACTGCGCCCCGGTGAGGGAGGTCGTCCACAGGTTGTTCACGAACGGCAGCACAGCATTGGCCTGTGCATAGGTGACGGTGCCGTCGGTGCCGTACAGCAGCTCCGCGCGGAGGCCTCCCGGGTTCACAACGCCGATCTCGGCGCCGCCCAGCTGGGCCGGCGACAGGGTCGACAGCAGCGAGTCGGCGACCAGGTTGCCGAGCGTGGACTCGCTCATCCGGTCGTCGCGGGCGCCGTTCAGGTAGGCGGTGGTGATGTCGGCGGTGACCGACCCGACCTTCTGGTTGCCGATGACGGCCGCATCGGCGAGCGCCTTGTCGACGATTGTCTTCACGGCGGCGACCCGCGGGTAGGCGGCGACCAGGCTGGCGTCGCTGTCCGTGGTGCGTGCCACGTTGCGGTCGGTATGGCCGGTGACCTGCTTGGAGTCGCCGTCCACGGTCAGCGTGATCTGGCCGATGTTCTCGCCGTAGCTGCCGGTCTGCACGATCGGACGCGTCGCTCCCGCGACACCCGGGACCGGGCCCTCCCACGCGTACTGCTTGTGGGTGTGCCCCGTGAAGATCGCGGAGACCTTCGCGCTGGTCTTGGTGACGATGTCGGCGAACGCTCCGCCGGCCGCGACCTCCTGGTCGAGCGTCGCACCCTCGGGCTGACCGAAGCCGGCGCCCTCGTGGTACTCGGCGACGATCACGTCGGCCTCGCCGTTGCCCGGGTCGCCGTCGGTGAGCTCGCCTGCCACGCGGTTGACGGCCTCCACCGGGTCTCCGAAGTCGAGCGACGCGATGCCGCCCGGCGTGACCAGGGTCGGGGTCTCCTGTGTGACGGCGCCGATGACGCCGACCTTCAGGCCGTCGACCGCGAACACCGCGTACTGCGGCAGCGCCGGGGTCTTCGTGCCCTTCTGGTAGACGTTCGCGCCGAGGTAGCTGAAGTCGGCGGCGTCCTTCACGCGGCCGGTCAGGTCGCTGTAGCCCTTGTCGAACTCGTGGTTGCCCACGGTGCTCGTCTTCAGGTCGAGCGCGTTCAGCACGTCGAGCGTGGGGATGTCACCGGCCGAAGCCGAGGCGAACAGGGAGGCGCCGATATTGTCGCCCGCGGAGAGGAAGAGGGTGTTGCCCTCCCCGCCCTCGGCGCGCAGCTTCTCGACGGTCCCGGCGAACTTCACCGTGTTGCTGTCGATCCGACCGTGGAAGTCGTTGATGTTCAGCAGGTTGAGCGTCACCGGTGCGGCCTTGAGGCCCAGGCCGATGATGACCGGGTCGTGGTCGCTGGAGCGGTACGGGCCCGGCTCGTAGAAGTTGGTGACGTTGTAGTTGTAACGGCTGTACTCCAGGGCCACCGACTCGACGGAGTTGATGTTCCAGACGTCCGCACCGGTGATGACCGCGTTGGCCGCCGGTGAGGCGAGCACGTGGTCGAGCGAGCCGACGGTGCCGCCGAAGGAGTAGGTCGCCTTCGTGGTGCGGGTGCTGACCTGGTCGACGTAGCCGGCGTCGGTGAGGACCTTGATCGGGTCCTCGTTGAGGTAGGCGTTGAAGTCGCCGATCAGCAGCACCTTGTCGGTGCCCAGCGTGGTCTTGCGCTCGTCCGCGAACGTGACGAGGGCGTTGGCCTGCTTGACGCGGGAGGCGTTGGACGCTCCCTGGCCGTCGCCCTGGTCAGCGTCGGCGCCCGTTCCGGAGCCCTTCGACTTGAAGTGGTTCACGATGGCGATGAACGCCGAGGAGTCCGCGGCTCCGACCTTCTTGAAGGCCTGGGCGAGCGGCTGGCGGGCGTTGGCGAACGCGGCGTCGTCGAGGATCTTCGACGCCCCGACCGGAGCCGCCGCCGCCTTCTTGTAGATGAACGCGGTGCGGATGACGTCCTCGCTCGACGGGACCGTCGCGGGCGAGGGCACGTACGCCCAGACCTCGCTGCCGGCCGCGCTGTTCAGGGCGGCCACGAGGGTCTTCAGCGCGTCGTCGCGGTCGAGGCCGAAGCGCGCCGAGTTCTCGATCTCCTCGAGGGAGACGACGTCGGCGGTGAGGGCGTTGATCGCGGCGACGATCTTGTCCTGCTGGCGCTTCAGGCTGGTCGCGTCGGCGGCGCCGCGGGCGTCGCAGCCGGAGTTGACGGTGATCTTGCTGCCGTCGCGGTCGGTGTAGAAGGTGCAGCCGCTGAGCTGGTCGCCCGTCGTGGTGAAGTAGTTCAGCACGTTGAAGGTCGCCAGGCGCAGGTCGCCTCCGACGTTCGCCGGAGCCGCGGTGCGGGTGTTGCCGAACGTGACGGGCTGGACGGCCGCGGCGTTCGCGGGCGTGAGCTCGGCGGTCGGCTGGAATTTCCAGGCGTCGTTGCGGTAGTCGAGGATGACCGGCTTCGTGAAGGTGACCGGGGCGCCCACGCGGACCGGGCTGGTCAGCGACAGGTACGGCAGCGGCTTCGACTTGTTGGCCGCGCTCAGGAAGTTGGTCGAGGCGCCGTCGTCGAGCGTGACGGAGCGGGCCTTGTTGTCGGCGACGGCGGCCGTGTACTCCGCGGTGCCGGGGCGCGCGGTCTCCGTCGGCTGCACGAGCGGCTTGTCGCCGGCCGCGAGCGCGATCTCGCCGTACTGGTTGGCCGAGTAGACATCGGTGACGGTGAACGCGCCCTGTGGTGCGACCAGCATCCCCTCGAGGCTCTCGCGCTGCGCATCCGTGGTCGGGAGGGCCACGGTCGCGGGGGCCGGCGCGGTGACCGTGCTCGCGTCGAGCTTGTCGACCTTCGTCGGGGTGATCTCGGTCAGGCCGTTGAACTCGCTGACCGCTCCGGTCACCTGCACGTAGTCGCCGACGGCGACGCCGGAGGCGAAGGAGGAGCCGAACGCGAAGACCGCGTCGGACGCCGTGTGCGTCGCGAGGTCGATCGCGCCGCCGGTGCCCGGGGTCTGCAGGTAGAAGCCGTTGAAGCCTCCGGTCGCGTAAGCCGCGGTGACGACGCCGACGGTGCTGACCGTCTGGCCCGCCTTCGGGCTGGTGTCACCGGTGCCCTGGATCTCGGCGATGGTCACCGTGCCCGGCGGACCGGGGTCGGTTCCCGTTCCCGGGTCGGTGCCGCCTCCGCCGCCCGGGTTGCCGGGGTCGGTGGCCGACGCGGTGTTCTGCGGAGTGATCGTCGCGCTCAGCGCGAGGTCTGCGGCGTTGTCGTCGGTGTCCTTGAAGGCCGCGCGGTTGAGAGACTTCACGTCCGTGTTGCCGCTCGGCGCCGTAGCCGGCTTGCTGCCCTCGAAGGTGTTCGAGGTGCCGTAGCCGACGAGGTCGGCGACGCTCGCGTTGCCCGTGACCGAACCGGTCGGCAGGGTCAGCGCGGTGGCCGACTTCGCGAGGACGAGCGTGCCGGTGGTGCCGCTCGGGTTGAGCGCGTTGCTGGCGGCGTCGGGAGTCGGGAGGGCGGCGCCGTTGGTGCCGTTGGAGGCGCCGGCGACGAGGTAGAACGCCTTGGCGGCGATGCTGCCGCTCAGCGGGACGACGCCGTTCGCGGCGCCCGTGCCCGCGGCCGAACGGTACTGGAGGCTCCAGCCGGTGAGCGCGACCGCCTGGTCGCCCGGGTTGTAGAGCTCGACGAACTTGTTGGTGTAGGCGGCTCCGGCGCTGCCGCCGGACAAGTACGCTTCGTTGATGACGACGCCGGTGCCGTCAGTGCTCGCGAAAGCGGGGGTTGCGACAAGGGAGCCGGCGGCAAGGCCTGCTCCGACGGCCACGGCGGTGGCGGCGCGCACCAGTGTGCGCAGTCTCAATGACATCTCTCTCCTCGGTCGGAAGGGGGGAACTCGTGCGAGTCCGCCGCAACCTTAGGAATCGTGGAGAACCGCACGCTGTCTCGTGAGTGAACGTACAGAAAACTCGTACAGGGGTAGACCGCTCATTTGAGCAGACCCCGCCTCCTAGCCCTGTTCGCGGGTCTGCACCACCACCTCACGGCGCTGGTGACGCAGCTGCGCCATGATGGTGTTCATGCGGATCGACGAGATCGCCCACTTCCGGGCGCTGGCGGCGGAGGGCCACCTGGCGCTCGCGGCCGAGACCCTCGGCGTCTCGCAGTCGACGCTCTCGCGCTCCCTGGCGCGGCTGGAGGCCGAGGCCGGGGTCGAGCTGTTCGACCGGCGTCGCGGTCACCTCGAGCTCAACCGCTACGGAGAGATCCTGCTGGCCCACGCCGTCCGGGCCGAAGCGGAGCTGGAGACCGGACGGGCCCGCATCGACGCTCTGCGCGACCCCGCCGCCGGAATCGTGTCGCTCGCGTACGTGTCGTCGTTCGGCAGCTGGCTGCTGCCACGGGTGGTCAGCGAGTACCGCAGCCTGTTCCCGGACATCCGGTTCGCGCTGCGCGGCGGCACGGCCGACACCGTGCTCGACGCGTTGCGGGAAGGCTCGGCGGATCTCGCATTCCTGAGCCCCGACCCGCGCGATCCGGACATCGACTGGGTGCCGCTGACCGCTGAGCGGCTTGTGCTCGGCGTGCCGGAGGGCCATCCACTGGCCTCCGGGACCGAGGCGGCGTTCGCGGACATCGCCGAGGCGGAGCTGGTCGCGCTGCGGCCGGGATCGGGCCTGCGGACCATCGCGGACGCGTATTTCGCCGCGCACGGGGTCGTCATGGCACCGGTCATCGAGGTGACCGAGCTCTCGACTCTGCGCGCGCTCGTCCGCGACGGTGTGGGAGTGGCACTCATCCCCGACACTCCCGCCGAGCCGGGGATCGTCGCGGTGCCGCTCGCCGACGAGGCCGAGCGGGTCGTCGGCCTCGCCCGCAACCGGCTGCGCTCGCAGTCGGCGGCGGCGGAGCAGTTCGCGCGCTTCGTGCGCGAGGAGCTCACGACGACCTGAGCCGCCGAGGGGCACCTTGTTGTCCCTTTCAGGCGCCGAAAGGGACAACAACGTGCCCCTCGGCATCCGTCAGGGCGGGCTGATGGGGGGCTTAGAGCAGGGCTCGCCAGAGCCGGTCGATGTCGGCCCGCAGGTCGTCCAGCCTCCCGCGCTCGGAAGCGATCATGTACGCGCCGAAGAATCCCTGCACCGCGACGATCGCGACCTCACGCGGCGACAACCCACCCGCGAGCTCGTCCTCCTGCGCCAGGTAGCGCTCGACGACGCCCACCCAGTGTTCGTACGGGTCGGCGTCCGGCCCGGGCGGGAGGACGGTCTGCGACAGAGCCATCGCCGCCCGCACACGCACATCCGAGGCGAAGACCCCGCCGACTCTCTGCGTGAGCTCCACGGCGGCCTCGACGCCCCGGAGGCCGCTCCCGTCGATCTCTGCGACGATCGCGGGCCAGTTGCCGTACTTCTCCTCCAGCAGCGCTTTGGCCAAGTCGAGCTTGGACCGGAAGTGGAAGTACACCGCGCCCTTGGTGAGCCCGGTGCGCTCGACGATCCGCTCGAGGCGGGCGCCTGCGTAACCGTGCTGATCGAACTCGTCCGCCGCCGCGTCGAGAATGGCGGCGCGACTGCGCTCGGCGCGTTCCTGGCGTGGCATGGAGGGTCCTCGATCCGTTCGAACCGGTGGTCCCCCAGCGGCCAACTCTAGCCGCGACGAGCAAACCGGCGGCGCAAGACGGGCTCCGGCGCGTTGCGCGACCGGGGGGTGTGCCTGGGGCGGCTCAGCAGGAATCGGCGAACAGCCTCCGCGGCCGATCGGGATCCGCGTCGTCGAACAGCACGGACGCGACTTCGCGCGGCGCCCCGAGGGGATCCTTGCGGCCGGTGGCGACGAACGACCAGTCCGCGTCGCGCTCCGGGTCGTGCTCGATCCAGACCGAGAAGTTCCAGAATCCGCGCAGCCCGGCATCCAGGAGGCCGGGACCGTCGACGACGAGCACGGCGTCGGGCGCCGCGGACCGGAACGGGGTTACGACCCCCGCGCGCAGGTCGTCGGCCTGCACCCCCGCGGCCGCGTGCGCGCGTTCGGCCTGCTGCCCCGCGGCGCGCAGGGCGTCCGCGAGCGCGTCGGCGGCGGCGGGGAGGTCGGCGCCCGGCACGCCCGTGACCGCGACGAACCTCGGCCCCGTGCGGTAGTGCTGCAGGAATTCGGCGGCGAGCCCGTCGAAGAAGGTCGCCCGATCGGTGGTGGTGCTGCCCATGTCGCGAGTATCCCACCGCGGTGCGAGGGTCGCCAGCGCTGCAGGCATTACCGCACTCCCAGCCCCGCGGCCTACCCTGGGAGCACGTGTCGGCCTCGGCGGGAGGAGCAGCGCATGAACGCGAGCCCGGGGGACGGCCTGCGGCCACCGGAGGCCGTCGCCGAAGTCGGCGAGGAGCAGGCCGTGGGCATGGTGGGAGTCGCACCTGACCGCGCGGCCGAGCTCGAGCAGCGGGCCCGCGCCTGGATCGCGGAGCTGGCCGCCGCCGACCCGGAGAGCGAAGGGTTCCGCCGCAAGATCGTCGGGTTCTCCCGGCTGGGCGACAAAGAGATGCGGGAGTCGAGCGACGCCTCCCGGCAGATGCTGAGCCGCCCGGCGGCGTCGCTCGCAGCGGCGCGCGGCAAGAAGTCGGTGCGCTCCGATCCGCAGTACGGCGTGCTGCGCACCCTGCAGGAGCTTCGCTCGACCGTGAGCGACTTCGACCCGCAGCACCTTGCCGGCCGCTATCGCACTCTCTCGCGCCTTCCCGGCGGGAGGCGGCTGCGACGCTACATCGAGCGTTTCGAGTCGGCACAGCGGCAGCTCGACACGATGGTCGCCGCCCTCGATCACGGCGAGGAGTCGCTCCGCCGCGACAACGCGGCGATCGCCGAAGAACGTGCCGCGCTGTGGAAGACGACGGAACGGCTCAACGAGTACGTGCTGCTCGCCGGCGCGCTCGACCGCGCGACCGTGGAGTACGCGGCGCGGCTGCGGGTCACCGATCCCGATCGGGCCAAAGCGCTGGAGGACGAGGCGCTCTTCCCGATCCGCCAGCGTCGGCAGGACCTCACGACGCAGATCGCCGTCTCCGTGCAGGCGTACCTCGCGCTCG
This sequence comes from Leifsonia sp. Leaf336, assembly GCF_001423695.1. Taxonomy (GTDB): domain Bacteria; phylum Actinomycetota; class Actinomycetes; order Actinomycetales; family Microbacteriaceae; genus Leifsonia. The sequence goes on along the minus strand of NZ_LMOZ01000001.1, from coordinate 510,758 downwards.
ACGTCATCGCCAAGAACAACGTGCAGCTCATCAAAGGAGTCGAGCGGGCGAAGACCACGACCGTCTCCGCCCTGCGCACCGCGGTGGTGGTCGCCCAGGCCCTCGATAACCAGCGCATGGTGATCGACCAGCTGGCCGCCCTCCACCAGAGCACCAACACCCTGATCGGCCGCACGGGCGACGCGCTGCGCGACCAGACCGAGCAGATCCAGAAGGAGCAGACATCCTCGGCGGTCGACGTCGAAGCGCTGCAGCGGGCGTTCGACAACGTCTTCGCCACGATGGACAGCATCGAGACCTACCGCGGCCAGGCCATCGACAGCATGGCCAGCACGGTCGACGCGCTGGAGAACCAGGTGGCCCGCTCGCGCGGCTACCTCAAGAGGTCGCGGGGCGACACGAGCCAGGCGAAGCCGTAAGGAGCGAGCACGCGGCCGTCCCAGCCGTCGGCGAGCACCACCTCCCCGTGCCCGTGCACGTTCACCGTCGCGTCGCGATCCGCCAGGTTGTGGAGGGTGAGGAGGCCGTCGCGCTGAAGCGCGAGCACGGCCGGGTCGCCGCTGTCGACGACCGTCCAGCCGCCGGCGTCGGCGTGGGTGTCGCGTCGCACCCGGGCCAGTTCGCGCGCGAGGGCCAGCAGTGAACCGGGGTCGGCCTCCTGCGCTCGCACGTTGACCGCGGGGAACCCGAACGGACCGTCGACCTGCGTCCGCAGCGTCAGCGGCGACTCGGCTGCCGAGGTGAACCCTCCCCATTCGGTGTCGTCCCACTGCATCGTCGTGCGGGAGGCCCCGCGGCCCTCCACACTCAGGTCGTCGCCCACGCCGACCTCCTGACCCGCCTGCAGCAGTGGCACGCCGGGCAGGGCATGGAGGAGGCTCAGCGTCATCCGGACGCGCTGCTGCGGCTGCAGCATCGGCGCCCAGCCGCGACGGATGCCGCGCCCGTAGATGATGGCGCGGGGATCGGTCGCGAACCGGTCGAAGACCTCCTGCCGTTCGTCGTCGCTCAGCTGCGACAGGTCGAGCTCGTCGGCGTTGCGCATGAGGTTCAGGCGGGACTCGGGCGGGATGTTGGCGTCCAGGCGGGCGAGCGCTTCGACGATCGGCTGCGCCTGCTCGCGCGCGAGGGCGAGGAACGTCGCGTTGTTGAGGCTGAAGTCGATGACCGCGTCGAAGCGGTCGTTCTCGATCAGCTTCGCCATCAGTTCCGGCGCCTCATCGGCCTCGGCGATGAGCGCGACATCGGGTCGGATCTCGCGCAGGCGCGCCCGGAGCCTGTCGAAGAACACGTCGTCGTCGACATCGGTGTCCGGCCTCCCCTTGCCCTGCACGAGGAGGAGCGCGGCGTCGATCCGGAAGCCGTCGACCCCGACGCCGAGCCAGTAGGTGAGCAGCTGGACGATCTCCTCGAAGACATCGGGATCGGTCGCGTTGATGTCGGGCTGGAACGAGTAGAACTGGTGGTGGTAGTACCGGCCGGCCCGCTCGTCGAACGTCCAGACGCTCTCCTCCTCGCCGGGGAACATCGGATGATCGCCCGGCTCGGTGGAGTCGTCATCGCTCCACACGAAGAACTTCCCCGCCCGGCCGTCGGTGTCCTCCCGTGCGGCGAGGAACCACGGGTGCCGGTCGGAGGTGTGGTGCGGGACCGCGTCGATGAGGATGCGGATCCCGTGATCGTGGGCCCGCGCGATCAGCTCCCGCAGGTCGTCGAGGTCGCCGAAGCGCGGGTCGACCGCCAAGTGGTCGTCGACGTCGTAGCCGTTGTCTCTGCGCGCGCTGGGGTAGAACGGCAGCAGCCAGATCCAGGTGACACCGAGCGATGCAACGTGGTCGAGATGCTCGATGGCGCCGCGGAGGTCGCCGAAGCCATCGCCGTCGCTGTCGGCGAACCGGGACAGGTCGAGGCCGTAGACGAGGGCCCCCGGATCGGTCGCCCAGCCGGCCGGGTTGTCGGGTGTGTGTTCGTGCGTCTGTGGCATGCACCAGTAGTACGCCTGGTTTCGCTGCTGTGCCTCCCGGTGGCGGCGGGTCGGCGACCACGGCGTGTACCGCACCCGTGACCGTCCGGTCGACGGGCGATCACTCGCGCGGCACCAGCCGCACGATCACCGCCTTCGAGACCGGGGTGTTGCTGCCGGTGGCGGCGCTCTGCAGCGGCACGAGGACGTTCGCCTCGGGATAGTAGGCGGCCGCGCAGCCGCGAGCGGTCGGGTACGACACCACGCGGTAGTTCTCGAGCACCCGGTCGGGCTCGTCGCGCCACTCGCTGCGGATGTCGACGCGCTGGCCGTCGGTCAGGCCCAGCTCGGCGAGGTCGAACGGGTTCACGAAGACGACGTCGCGGCCGTTCTTGATGCCGCGGTAGCGGTCGTTGAGGCTGTAGATCGTCGTGTTGAACTGGTCGTGTGAGCGCAGCGTCTGCAGGATCAGCCGGCCCTCCGGCCGCTCCAGGTGCTCCAGCTCGTTGACGGTGATCATCGCCTTGCCCGTCGCCGTGTCGAAGCGCCGCTCGTCGCGGGGGCCGTTCGGGAGGACGAAGCCGCCCTTGCGGCGGATGTCGTCGTTGAAGCTCTCGAAGCCTGGGACGACGTGGCTGATGTGCTCGCGGATGACGTCGTACTCGGCCTCGAAGCCAGCCCAGTCGATGCCCAGCGCGGGATCGAGGGTCGCCTGCGCCAGCCGGCACACGATCGCGACCTCCGACAGCAGGCCGGACGCGACCGGGGGGACCTTGCCGTGCGTCGCGTGCACGGCGCAGACGCTGTCCTCCACCGATAAGAACTGCGGGCCACCCTTCTGGAGGTCGACCTCCGTGCGGCCGAGCGTCGGCAGGATGAGCGCCTCGTCGCCGGTCACCACGTGCGAACGGTTCAGCTTGGTCGACACCTGCACGGTCAGCCCGGCGCCGCGCATCGCGGCCTCCGCCGCCGCCGTGTCGGAGATCGCCCCGACGAAGTTGCCGCCCATCGCGAAGAAGACGTCGATCTCGCCGCGCTGGAGGCCCTCGATGGTCTGGAGGGCGTCGAAGCCGTGGGCGCGCGGCGGGTCGAACCCGAACTCGCGCTGCAGTGCGTCGAGGAACCTCTCGGGCATCTGCTCCCAGATCCCCATGGTCCGGTCGCCCTGCACGTTGCTGTGGCCGCGGATCGGGGAGGCGCCCGCCCCCGGCTTGCCGATGTTGCCGCGCAGCAGCAGGAGGGTGATGAGCTCCTTGAGGGTGGCGACGGCGTTCTTCTGCTGCGTGAGACCCATCGCCCAGGTGATGATCGTGCGGTCGGAGCGCACGTAGAGGTCGGCGAGGAGGTCGATGTCGGCCAGGCTGAGGCCGGTGGCCTCCAGAACCGTGGCGTCGTCGAGGGTCGCGATGTGCGCGCGGAACTCCTCCAGCCCGAGGGTGTGCTCGGCGAGGAACGCGTGATCGAGCACGGTTCCCGGTGCGGCGTCCTCGGCCTCCAGCACCCGCTTCGACACCGCCTGGAGGAGCGCCATGTCACCGCCGGAGCGGATCTGCAGGAAGTGGTCGGCGATCTGCGTGCCCTTGCCGATGATGCCGCGCGGCTTCTGCGGGTTCTTGTAGCGGATGAGCCCGGCCTCCGGCAGCGGGTTCACCGCCACGATGGTGGCGCCATTGCGCTTGGCCTCCTCCAGCGCGGTGAGCATGCGCGGGTGGTTCGTGCCCGGGTTCTGGCCCATCACGATGATCAGCTCGGCCTTGCCGAAGTCGTCGTAGGCGATCGTCGACTTGCCGATGCCGATGGTCTCGCTCAGCGCGGTGCCGGTCGATTCGTGGCACATGTTCGAGCAGTCCGGGAGGTTGTTGGTCCCGAACGCGCGCACGAACAGCTGATAGACGAAGGCGGTCTCGTTGGCCGTTCGACCGCTGGTGTAGAAGGCGGCGCGATCGGGCGAGTCGAGGGCGTTCAGGCGGTCGGCGATCAGCGCGAACGCGGCCTCCCAGCCGATCGGCTCGTAGTGGTCGGAACCGGCCGGCTTGTAGACGGGCTCGACGAGACGGCCCTGCATCCCGAGCCAGTACTCGGACTTGTCGAGCAGGCTGGTCAGCGAGTTCTCGGCCCAGAAGGTCGTCGGCACGGTGATCGGAGTCGCCTCCCAGGTGACCGCCTTGGCGCCGTTCTCGCAGAACTCCAGGAGGTTGCGCTCGCCCGGGTCGGGCCACGCGCAGCTCATGCAGTCGAAGCCGTTCTTCTGGTTGATCGCCGTCATCAGCTTCGCGGTGCGCGCCGGGCCCATCTCGCGGATCGCCGGCTCCATCGAGTGCAGGATGGCGGGGACGCCGACGGCCCACTCCTTCTTGTGGCCGACCTCGAGGTCCGGGTACTCGCTTCCCGGGTTCACATCCGTCTCATGCATCAGACGAGGGTCTCCTGACTCTGCGGTTCGCGTGCCTGCGGTTGCGCGACGGGCGCCGGCACGACGCGCTCCGCCCCGGAGTAGACCACCATCGACGATCCCCGGAGGAACCCGACCACCGTGAGGCCGAGCTCCGTGCCGAGGTCGACGGCGAGCGACGACGGCGCCGACACCGCGGCCAGCACCGGGATGCCGGCCATCGAGGCCTTCTGCACCAGCTCGAAGGAGGCCCGGCCCGACACCATCAGCACGGTTCCGCTGAGCGGGAGGCGGCCCTCCTTGAGCGCCCAGCCGACCACCTTGTCGACCGCGTTGTGCCGGCCGACGTCCTCACGGAGGACGAGCAGCGCGCCGGTCGACGCGTCGAACAGCGCGGCCGCGTGGAGGCCTCCGGTCTTCTCGAACATCGCCTGGCCCTCCCGCAGCCGGTCGGGGAGGGTGGTCAGCAGCTCGTCGGTCACGCGGACGGCGTCGTCCGCGACGGGGTAGGCGGAGCGGGTGCGGACGGCGTCGATGCTGGCCTTGCCGCAGAGGCCGCACGAGCTGGTCATGTAGAAGTTGCGGTCGAGGCTCACGTCGGGGCGCGGAACGCCGGGCGCCAGCGTGACGTCGAGGACGTTGTAGGTGTTCTCGCCGTCGACCGTGCCGCCGGCGCAGTAGCGGATGGCGTTCAGCTGGTCGGCGTGCGCGATCACGCCCTCGGAGACGAGGAAGCCCGCAGCCAGATCGAAGTCGCTGCCGGGGGTGCGCATGGTGATCGAGAGCGGGGTGCCCGCTACCCGGATCTCGAGCGGCTCCTCGACGGCGAGCACGTCCTCCCGCCGGCTGCGCGATTCACCGACGACGATGCGCGTGATCTGTTTTCGCGATGTCGTTCGACTCATGTTCCAGGCTTACCACGGGCGGCCCCTGGCCCATACTCGAATGATGTGTGGAACAGCATCACGGATGGACATGGCGCGGTGACCGCGCGGCCGACCTGGCTGGAGGCACGCGCGATCGCGGCTTCCGCCGGAGCCGGTGCGATGCTTCCTCCGGAGCCCGTCGCGCTCGATCGTGCGGTGGGGCGCCGCCTCGTCGACGACCTGGTGACGCCGATCGACCTCCCGCACTTCGCTTCCGCCGCGATGGACGGCTGGTTCGTCGTCGGGGACGGCCCGTGGCGGGTCGTCACCGCCGGAGCCACGGCGCCGGCCGGGGGCCAGGCGTGGCCGATCGTCACGGGTGCACCGGTGCCGGACGCACCGGAGCCGGGCCTTCCGATCGCGGTGCTGCGCAGCGAGAGCGGGGTCGTGGAGGACGGCCTCCTGCGCTCGACGGTCGCAGCGGAGCCGCGGCCCGACCATCACATCCGGCGGCCGGCGACGGAGGCCGGGCGCGGCGAGCTGCTCATCGCCGCCGGCACCCTGCTCAACCCCGCGCATGTCGCCCTCGCGGCCGCCACCGGCGCCGACGAGCTGACCGTGCAGGCGGTGCCGTCGGTCGCGCTCGTGTTCACGGGCGACGAGGTGGTCACCGAGGGCGTGCCGCCCACGGGGCGTGTGCGCGACAGCTTCGGCGTGCAGTTCCCGGCGCTCGTCCGGATGCTCGGCGGCCGTGTCACGGGAGCGGTGCGCGTCCCCGACCATCACGACGAGACCGTCGCGGCGCTGCGCGACTCCCGCGCCGACGTCGTCATCACGACCGGCGGCACCGGAGGCTCGTCGGCCGACCACGTGCGGGCGGCGCTCCTCGCCCTCGACGCCCACCTCCTCGTCGACGGTGTGGCGATGCGACCGGGAGGCCCCACCCGCATCGCCCGGCTGCCGGACGGCCGGCTCGTCGTCGCCCTCCCGGGCAACCCGCTCGCGGCGATGGTGGCGGCGATCACGCTCGTGGAGCCGCTGCTCGCCGGCCTGGCCGGCCGCGAACCGGTGCCGACGCGCGTCGTGCGCGGCACCGACGTGGAGGGCCGCGCGGGGACGACCGTACTGGCCCCCTACACCGACGTCGGCGGGCGCGCGGTCGTCGCGGCCTGGCGCGGCGCCGCCATGTTGCGCGGGCTCGCCGGAGCGACCGGCCTGCTGGTCGTGCCCCACGAGGGCGAGCCCCTGTCGTTGCCGCTCCCCTGGCCGATCTCCACGGGGTCTCCTGTGGAGATCTAGTTCTCCACAGGTTCACGGAGCCGGGGGTTCGCGGGCTCGGAGCTGGGATAGCGTGGCAGTCGTGCCGGGAGGAGAGCAGATGGACGAGTCGGTAGAGACCGAGACGCAGGCCAGCGAGGTGGCGGCCGAAGTGGAGACCGCCGAGGCCGAGGTCGCCGAGTCCGAAGCCACCGAGATCACCTACGACGAACAGCTGTACCCGGCGCGTCCGCGCCGGCTGCGGCCCCGCGCGAACCTGCGCGGCGGCAGCATCCGTCGCACGGTGTCAGACCCGCGCGCGGCCAACGGCCTGAACCCCGCCTACGTCCAGTGGCTGGTCCGGCAGTCGATGCTGAAAGACGCCGACGTGCTCAGCCGGCAGCTCTCCGGTTCGCCCAGCATGTGGCGCAACCCCTACGCGCGCCCGGACGCACGGCGCGCGGTCGCGACCTCCGACGTCTGGTTCACCGCCTACCCGATCTCGCTGATCACCCGCAGGGATCAGAGCTTCCTGGCCGCGCTGGCCGACCCCGACCTGTGGGCCGCCTTCCAGCGCATCGGCATCAACGGCGTCCACACCGGCCCGGTGAAGAGGGCCGGCGGCATCCGCGGGTGGCAGGAGACCCCGAGCGTCGACGGCCACTTCGACCGGATCGGCACGCAGATCGACCCGATCTTCGGCGACGAGGAGACCTTTCAGCGCCTGACGGACGTCGCCGAGGAGCACGGCGGCGTCGTCATCGACGACATCGTGCCGGGTCACACCGGCAAGGGCGCCGACTTCCGGCTCGCCGAGATGGCGTACAAGGACTACCCCGGCATCTATCACATGGTCGAGATCCCGCCGGAGGAGTGGCACCTGCTCCCCGAGGTGCCCGAACACCGCGACTCGGTCAACCTCGATCTGGCGACGGAGGCGGCGCTCGCGGAACGCGGCTACATCATCGGCGAGCTGCAGCGTGTCATCTTCTACGCTCCAGGCATCAAAGAGACGAACTGGAGCGTCACCGCGCCGGTGGTGGGCGTCGACGGGGTGACACGGCGCTGGGTGTACCTGCACTACTTCAAGGAGGGGCAGCCCTCGGTCAACTGGCTCGACCCCACGTTCTCGGGCATGCGGCTCGTGATCGGCGACGCCCTCCACTCGCTCGGCGACCTCGGCACGAGCGCGCTGCGACTCGACGCCAACGGCTTCCTCGGCGTCGAGAAGAGCGCGGAGGGCCTGCCGGCCTGGTCGGAGGGCCACCCGCTGTCGCACGCGGCCAACCACGTGATCGCGGGCATGGTGCGCAAGGTCGGCGGCTTCACGTTCCAAGAGCTCAACCTGACCGTGGAGGACATCCGCGACACCGGCGCTGTCGGCGCCGACCTGTCCTACGACTTCATCAACCGCCCGGCGTACCACCACGCTCTCGCGACCGGTGACACCGAGTTCCTGCGCCTCACCCTGCGCACGTCCCTGGAGCTCGGGGTCGAGCCGGTGAGCCTGGTGCACGGCCTCCAGAACCACGACGAGCTGACCTACGAGCTCGTGCACTGGGCGACGCTCCACAAGAACGACCTGTACCCGTTCCGGTACCAGGAGCTGACCGGAGGCGAGCTGGCCGAGCTGATCCGGTCGGAGCTGGTCGAGAAGCTCACCGCACCGTCCGCCGACTACAACCTGGTGTTCACGACCAACGGGATCGCCTGCACCACGGCCTCCCTCATCGCGGCCACGCAGGGTCACCCCACGCTCGACTCGATCGCCGAGTCCGACGTTGCGGCCATCCGCGACGCGCACCTGCTGCTCGCGGCGTTCAACGCGTGGCAGCCGGGCGTGTTCGCGTTGTCGGGCTGGGATCTGCTCGGGGCGCTGACGCTCCCCCGCACCGAGGTCGCCGACCTGATCGCCGACGGCGACACACGCTGGGTGGAGCGCGGCGCGCACGACCTTCTGGGCGTCGCCCCCGACGAGCAGCGCTCGGCGTCCGGCATGCCGCGGGCGCGCTCGCTCTACGGCACGCTGCCCGAGCAGCTGAAGCGCCGCGACTCGTTCGCGAGCGGGTTGCGCGACCTGCTGCGCATCCGTTCCAAGTACGGCATCGCCTCCGCTCGCCAGGTCGACGTGCCCGACGTCGCGCATCCCGGGATGCTGGTGCTGGTCCACGAGCTGGAGACGCTCGACGAGCAGGGCCTCCCGATCGTGCAGCTGACGGTGCTCAACCTGAGCGCCGAGGCGGTGGACGGCACGGTGCGATCCGACGCCATGCCGCTGGGCGCGGCGGTCGTGGACGCGGGTGACGACGCCGAGATCGCGACCGTCGACAACCTCAGCAGCTTCCCGTTGAGCATCGGGCCGTACGGGGTGCGGTTCCTGGTCCTGCAGCGGCCGGCCCCGGTGGAGGCCTGACGTCCGGCGGGCATGTTCGTGACGAATCCGTCGATTCGTGCCACGAATGCCGCGATTCGTCACGAATCTGGAGGGCTCGATGGCATGTGCTTTAATCTGCGTATGGATGCAGATAAGCCGATATGCGGACGTTTGCCCGACAGTCAGTTCGTCGAACTCGCGGTGGAGGTGTTCGGGATGCTCGCCGACGCCACCCGCGTGCGCATCATCCTCGCGCTGCGGGACGCGGGCGAGCTGTCGGTCAACCACCTCGCCGACATCCTCGACAAGCAGCCGGCCGCGGTCTCCCAGCACCTCGCGAAGCTGCGGCTCGCGCGCATCGTCGCGACCCGGCAGGACGGCCAGCGCGTCTTCTACCGCCTCGAGAACGAGCACGCGAGCCGGTTGGTGACCGACGCGATCTTCCAGGCGGAGCACTCGCTCGGCGGCACCCCGCGGCACCACCACGCGTCGGCGACGGCCGAGACGGAGGCATCGGCATGAGCGGGGCGGCGCACACGCACCACGACCACCCGCACGACCACGACCACACGCACGAGCACACGCACGACCACGAGCACCCGCACGACCACGACCACCCGACCGGCTTCAAGGGCTTCCTCTACGGGCTCTTCGTCCCGCACTCCCACGACGCCGCCGACTCCATCGACGATGCCCTGGAGGCGAGCACCGAGGGCGTCCGCGCACTCAAGATCAGCCTCTTCGTGCTGCTCGGCACCACCCTCCTCCAGGCCGTCATCGTCGCCTTCAGCGGGTCGGTCGCACTGCTGGCGGACACGGTCCACAACTTCTCCGACGCTCTGACGGCCATACCGTTGTGGGTGGCGTTCGTGCTCGGCCGGCGTGTGGCCTCCCGCCGCTACACCTACGGGTTCGGCCGCGCGGAGGACCTCGCCGGCCTGTTCATCATCGCCGTCGTCGCGCTGTCGGCGGTCGTCGCCGCCTGGCAGTCGATCGACCGGCTCTTCCACCCGCACCCGCTGGAGAATATCGGCTGGGTGGTCGTCGCCGGACTCATCGGCTTCGCCGGCAACGAGGCGGTCGCGATCTACCGCATCCGCGTGGGCCGGCGGATCGGCTCCGCCGCACTGGTCACCGACGGCGTCCACGCCCGCATCGACGGCTTCACCTCCCTCGCGGTCGTGATCGGCGCGATCGGCGTCATGCTCGGCTTCCCGCTCGCCGACCCGATCGTCGGCCTCCTCATCTCGGCGGCGATCATCGTGCTGCTCTGGGGAACCGTCCGCAGCATCGGGCGCCGCCTGCTCGACGGCATCGAGCCCGAACTGGTCGACCGCCTGGAGCACGCGCTCGAGGAGACGCCGGGCGTGGCGGCCGTGCCGCGCGTCCAGCTGCGCTGGGTCGGTCACCGGCTGCACGGCAGCGCGCGGCTGGAGGTCGCCGCGACCTCCCTCGACGACGCGCACCGCATCGTGGAGGCCGCCCGGGCGCACGCGGGGTCGCACCTCCGCAACCTGGACGAGCTGCACCTGGAAGTCGCGCCGACGGCTGCGCACCCGACGCGATGACGAGCGAGGCGGCGGTGGACGGCCCGGCGCGGCGCAGGCTGATCCGGTTCGGCATCGGCCTCGAGGTCGTCACCCTCGCCTGGAACGTCATCGGCGTCGTCGTGCTGGGGGTGCTCGCCTACGCGAGCGCCTCCGTCGCGTTGCTGGGCTTCGGGCTCGACAGCCTCATCGAGATCGGCGCCAGCACGGTCGTGATCTGGGAGCTCACGGGCAGCGGCGAGCGACGTCAGCGGATCGCCCTCCGGCTCATCGGCGCCGCCTTCGTGCTGCTGGCGGCCTACCTGCTGGTCCAGGCGATCGTCGCCCTGCTCGCCGGTCACCGCGCGGCCCCGTCGCCCGCTGGCGCGGGCTGGACGGCCGTTACCGCGGCCGTCATGTTCGCACTCGCGTTCGGCAAGGCCCGCACCGGTCGCCGGCTGGGCAACCCCGTGCTGATCACCGAAGGCCGGGTGACGCTGATCGACGGCATCCTCGCCACCGCGGTGCTCGTCGGCATCGCGCTCGACGGGCTGCTGGGCTGGTGGTGGGCCGACCCGGTCGCCGGGCTGGTGATCGTCGGGTACGCGGTGCGGGAGGCCGCGCAGATCTTCCGCGGCGAGCACGACGAGGGCTGAGCCGAGGGGGCCGCGTCGACGGGGGACCCTTGCCGCACGCGCCGCGCGAGCGGTCGAATGAGCGCATGAGAAACCACTACGAAGTGTCCCGGATGGGGATGCAGGATGTGCCGCCCTCCGGTCGCGCGCTGGTCGTCGCGGTCGTCGTCTGGAGCCTCGCCTGGAAGGGCGCCTCGCTGTGGCGCGCGGCCAGGAACGGCAGCAAGCCGTGGTTCGTGACTCTGCTGCTCACCAACACACTCGGCGCTCTCGACGCCGTCTATCTGTTCGGCGTCGACCGGCGTCACCTCCGCGAAAAGTTGCGGGAACGCGTGATCCCCGCCGGGGGTCCGGACGAAACGGCCTAGCCGACGACGGCCGGCGGGCTCGACAAACTCGTCATGACGCCGGCGTAGCCTGCGCCGCCGCATCCCTCCGCGCGACGGCAGCGATCGAGACCGCGGAGGTCGCGACGCTGACGAGCGCTCCGAGCAGGATCGCGCCTCCCTCGCCCGGTGCCAGCGCATGCGTCTCGAGGCCGAGCGTCACCGCCGCGACCGGCACGCCGAGCTGACCGGCCGACGCCACCGCCTGCGCCCAGGGGAGGCCGGCGAGGCGGGAGGCCAGGTGAGCGACGATCGCGCCGGCGCCGAGAGCGAGGCCGAGCAGGATCATCGCCGGGTGCGCGACGAGTTCGCGGAGGTCGAGCGACGCACCCAGCCAGACGAAGAACAGCGGGCCGAAGAAGCCCTCCGTTATCCCGAACAGCTGCCGCGCGAGTCGGTGCGGCTCGCCGACGGCCGACAGCAGCAGCCCGAGTGCGAAGCCGGCGATCATGATCGACAGGTGCGCGAACTGCGCGATGGCCGCGAACGAGAACAGCACCAGGAGGCTGACCCGCAGCTCCAGTGCGAACCTCCGCCGTTCGGAGTAGTCGTGGACGAACTGACGGCGGCCCGAGCGCACGAAGCGGGTCAGCGCGAACCAGAGCGCCACGGTGATCGCGGCGATGACGACCAGGCCGATTCCCGCGGTGAGCGCGCGCCCCGGTTCGATGACGAGCGGCAGGAGGACGACGCACACGACGTCCGCGACCGCGATCTGTGCGACGAGCTGCGCGGCCGACCGCTTGTCGATGCCCACCGACTGCAGCATCGGCAGCACGAGGGCGGCGGACGACGACGCCACCAGCACGCCGTACAGCAACCCGTGCGGGGAGTGGAAGACCAGGGCGAGCAGTGCCGCCAGCGCGGCGGAGGCCGCCCCGACAGCGGCCGCGCCGAGGGCGCCGCGCGCGAAGGCGGCGCGCACGTCCCGGTCAGCCAGCGGCACCTGCGAGCCGACGACGACCATCGTCAGCCCGAAACCGATCTGGGCGAGCAGGGTGAAGTCGTCGTTCGTCGGATCGACCAGCCGGAATCCCGACGTGCCGATGACGAGGCCGCCGACGAGCTCTCCCACCACGACGGGCACCCGCCACCGCGCCCGGGCCGACGCGAGCGGACCGAGCAGGCCGACGGCGACCACCAGCGCGAGCAGGGCGAAGCTCATGAGGGAACCGTAGCGGGGCCGGGCGCTGTGCGGACGGCGACACCCTCCGACGATGCGCCGACGGCCACCGACGCTCGGCCGACTCCATAGCTCTTCCTTAGGCGACTCTCAGCCCACGTAAGAATGCACAAAGATTCAGCCGCCATCGTTGGAGTCATGGCAGAGACCTGGGCCGCTGCGACGGCCCCCACGACGAACCCCGCGAGGCGACCGCGCCGCGGCACCGCGACGCGGCACCGGCGCAGTGCGCGCACGGTGCGCGTCGTGCTCGTGGCGAGTGTCGTCGTGGTGCTCGGGATGTGGTGGTTCAGCGTCCCGGCGAGCTTCGCCTCCACCCCGGCGAACGCGATCACCTCCATCGGCGAGCTGAGCGGGATGGTCGGCGCGCTGCTGGTCTGCTACCAGGTGCTGCTGATCGCCCGGATCCCGTGGTTCGAGAACGCCGTCGGCCTCGACAAGCTGGTCTCGTGGCACCGGTCGCTCGGAGCCTCGGTGATCTTTCTCATCGTCGTCCACGTCGTCTTCATCGTGCTGGGCACGGAGGTGGTCGACAAGACGACGCCGTGGGACGAGTTCTGGAACGTCTACTACTCCTACCCCGACATGTTCACCGCGCTCGTCGGCACCATCGCGTTCCTCGCCGTCGGCCTCAGCAGCGCCCGGCTCATCCGCGCCAAGCTGTCGTACGAGGTCTGGTACTGGCTGCACGTCACGACTTACGTGGCGATCTTCCTCACCTTCCTGCACCAGCTGAGCGGAGGCGCGCACTTCGTGTCGAACCCGCTCAACCGCGTGCTCTGGATCGCGCTCTACCTCGGCACCGCCTCCGCCGTGCTGACCTGGCGGTTCATCCTCCCCACCATGGACGCCTGGCAGCGCAGGATGCGCGTGGCCGCGGTCGTGCCGGAGGGGCACGGGCTGAACAGCGTCTGGCTCACCGGGCCGCACGTCGATCGGCTGGGGGTCCGCGCGGGCAACTTCCTGCTGTTCCGGTTCGTCGCCTGGGGACACCTGGGCACGGCACACCCGTACTCCGTGTCGGCCGTGCCGTCGAACGACCACCTACGCATCACCGTCGGCACGCTCGGCGACCACTCCAGCCGGCTGGCGGCGCTCAAGCCCGGCACCCTGGTCTTCGCGGAGGGCCCGTTCGGTCACTTCACGGCCGACCGGGCGAGCCGCGGCAAGATCCTCCTCGTCGCCGGCGGCGCCGGGATCGGCCCGATCCGCGCCCTCGCGGAGGACCTGGTCGCCCGCGGGGCGCAGCCCGTCGTGCTCTACCGGGTGAGCCGGCCCGAGCAGCTCGCGCTGCTGAACGAGCTCACGTCGATGCCGGGCGTCACCGTCTACCCGCTGGTCGGCCGCCGCGCCGAGCTCGGCTTCGACCCGCTCGGCCCCGGCTACCTGAAGCGGATCGTCCCGGACGCCCACAACTGGGAGGCTTTCATCTGCGGGCCGGAGGGCATGGCGGCGAACGTGGAGGCCAGCCTGAAGGAGCTGCGGATGCCCAAGCGATTCATCCACCGAGAAGAACTGAGCATGTCATGAACAACAAGTCGTGGCGGGGGACCATCCTCTTCACCGTGATCCTGGTGACCATGGGCGCGACCGTCGGCCTCAAGCTGTACGGGGTCGGCGAGCAGGCGACCAGCGCTCAGACCTCGGTCCACGTGTCCACCTCCGCCTCGGGCAGCACGACCTCCACCGCCCCGACCACCAGCACGCCCAGCGCGACCGCGACGCCGTCGCCGAGCGCGACCGCCTCCGCGCCGGCCGCCTCCGCCGCGTCGGCCACCAAGACCGTCACCGGCACCGCCGTCGACACGCGCTACGGGCCGGTGCAGGTGAAGGTGACGTTCTCGGGCACCACGATCACCGCCGTCGACACCGTGCAGTACCCGAGCGAGAGCGGCCGCGACGTCGAGATCAACTCGCAGGCGCTGCCCATCCTGCAGCAGGAGACACTGTCGAAGCAGTCGGCCCAGATCGACACGGTCTCCGGGGCGACCTACACCTCGGAGGGCTACATCCAGTCGCTGCAGTCGGCGATCGACCAGCGATGAGGTTCCTCGATACCGTGATGGGCATCCCCATGTCGATCGATGTCCGCGACCCGCGCGACGCGACGGCGGCGGCCGGGCGCGCCTTCGCCGTGCTGCGGGAGGCCGACGAGCGCTTCAGCGCCTACCGGCCCGACAGCGAGCTCAGCCGCGTGAACGCGCACGGAGGCGGGCTCGACGGCGTCAGCGACGACTTCCGGGAGGTCGTGGCGCTCGGGTCGGCGCTGGCCGACGCGTCCGGCGGGGCGTTCCGCATCCGCCGGCCGGACGGGAGCTGGGACCTCGACGGCGTCGTGAAGGGCTGGGCGGCCGACCGCGCCGCGCGCGTGCTGACCGAGGCGGCCTTCCGCGACCACTGCCTGAACGCCGGCGGCGACGTGGCGGTCGCGGGCAGTCCGGGCGATGGGAGGCCGTGGCACGTCGCGGTGCGCTCCCCTGACAGCGCCACCGAGCTGCTCGCCGTGCTGGAGGTGACAGACGGGGGCGTCGCGACCTCCGGCGCCTACGAGCGCGGCACCCACATCGTCGACGGCCGCACGGGAGCGGCGGCGACCGGGCTGCGCAGCGCGACTGTCGTCGCCGACGACCTGACGATGGCGGACCTGCTGGCGACCGCCGTCTTCGCCCTCGGGCCGCACGGCGTGCGCTGGGCGCTCGGCCACGGCGCTCGCGCCGTGCTGGCGGTCGCGGCCGACGGAACGCTGCTGGGCGTGGGCGACCTGGCCTTCGCGCGCGCGGAGGACGACGGGTGAGCGCGGACGGTTCGGATGCGGCCTCCTATGCTGTGGGAATGAGCGCCGCGTCACGCACCGAAGGGCCCCGCGTGCTCGTCGCGGAGGACGACAGCCGTCTCGCGGGCATGCTCGAGACGCTGCTGCGCTCCGACGGGTACGACGTCGTGATCGCCCGCGACGGGCAGCGCGCGCTGCACCTCGGCCTCACCGAGGCGTTCGGCGCCGTCGTGCTCGACCGCGGCCTCCCCGCCGTCGACGGGCTCGGGGTGCTCGCCGGGCTGCGCAAGAACGGTGTGACGACGCCCGTGCTGATCCTGTCGGCGCTCGGCACCGCGCCCGACCGCGTCGACGGACTGAACGCGGGCGCCGAGGACTACCTGGCCAAGCCGTTCGACATCGACGAGCTGCTGGCGCGGGTCCGTGCTCTGATCCGCCGCGCGTCGTCGAGCGTGCCGACCGTGCGGTTCCCTGGCGGGAGGCTGGACGTCGGCAGCCGCACCGTGACGCTCGCCGACGGGGGCCGCACCGTGCTCTCCGACCGGGAGGCCGGCCTCCTCGAACTGCTGGCCCGGCGTCCCGAGCAGGTCTTCTCGCGCGGCGTGCTGCTCGACGAGGTGTTCGCCGACGCCGACGACCCCGGCGTGGTCGACACCTACGTGCACCACCTCCGCAAGAAGTTCGGCCGCACCCTGATCGAGACCGTGCGCGGGGTGGGCTACCGGCTGGGCGGCCTGGAATGAGGGCCGATCAGCGCGAGCTGCGCGCAGCCTCCAGCCGGCTCGCCGTGCAGTTCGCCCTCATCATCGTGGCGCTGTTCGCGGTGCTGGGCGGCGTCGTCTACGTCGTGGTCTCGACCGGTCAGAACGAGGCGGCGCACCGCGCGCTGCAGGACGCCTCGATGATCGACTCGGTGCACGACGCACCACGGAATCTGCTGATCACGGTGGTGATGCCGGACGGCGGCAGGGACAGCTCGCCGCACCTCCCGAGCGGGCTTCCCGACGAGAAGGCGCTGCAGGACGTCATCCAGAACGGCGGCTCGCGGCTGGAGACCGTCGACGCCGGCGGCCAGAGCTACCTGACCCAGACCGACGTGCGGCGCGGCAAGGTCGTGCAGGTCTCCTACGGGCTCAGGGAGCAGCAGGAGGAGCTCAACCGGCTGCTGGTCGCGCTCGTGATCTCCGGCATCATCGCGACCGTCGCGGCAGCGGGCATCGGCCTCCTGCTCGCCCGCCGTTCGATGCGCCCGATGTCGGAGGCGCTCGCCCTGCAGCGACGGTTCGTCGCCGATGCCGGGCACGAGCTGCGCACCCCTCTGACGCTGCTGAGCACGCGGGCGCAACTGCTGCGACGGCGGCTGGCCTCCGGCGACGCCTCCGTCTCCGAGGTCGACGTGCGCGACGGGCTCGACGAGATCGTCGACGACAGCCGCGCGCTGACCGAGATCGTGGAGGACCTCCTCACTGCGGCCGACCCGCGCCAGAGCGCGGAGGCGGAGGGCGTCGACATCGGCGCGCTCGCGGCGGTCGTGGCGCGCTCGGCCGAGGGACGCGCGCACGATCGCGGCATCGCGATCTCGACGGACGCCGTGGAGGACGCCGTGGTCACCGGTGCTCCGGTCTCGCTGCGGCGGCTCATCGTGGCGCTGGTCGACAACGCGCTCGATCACGCGGTCGCTCAGGTCGGCATCGCGGTGACGGCATCGCGCGACGAGGTCGTGCTGACGGTGTCGGACGACGGGCCGGGATTCGCAGACGAAGAGCGCGCGTTCGACCGGTTCGCCTCCACGCGCGCCGCGAGCGCAGCCATCGGAGGCGGCCACGAGCGGCACTACGGGCTCGGGCTGGCGCTGGTCGCGGAGGTGGTCGACCGGCACGGCGGCACGGTGACGGCCGCCGGCGCTGCGGGCGGCGGCGCGGAGGTCGTGGTGCGGTTGCCGCGGGCGCACGCGTGACTCCGAGCATCGTGAGCCTGCGGCTGCTGGTGCAGACCGTCGAGCGGGGCAGCGTCTCGCAGGCGGCGCGCGCGGTCGGCCTGACGCAGCAGGCGGCCTCCGCCCGGCTCGCCGCGCTCGAACGCGATCTCGGCGTCGCCCTGATGGTGCGCAGCACGCACGGCACGCGGCCCACCGAGGCCGGCGCACTGGTCGCCGAGTGGGCGGCGGAGGTGCTCGACGCCGCCGACCGGTTCGACGCGAGCGTGCTGTCGTTGCGCGAGTCGTCGCAGGGCAGCCTCCGGATCGCCGCCAGCATGACCATCGCCGAGAACCTGGCGCCGCGCTGGCTGACGGCCATGCAGGGCGAGTCGCCCGACCTGCGCATCGAGCTCATCGCCGCCAACAGCGAGGCCGTCGTTGCTGCCGTGCGGAGTGGTGCCGCCGCGATCGGGTTCATCGAGACGCCCGACCTCCCCGCCGACCTGGAGGCCGCCACCATCGGCTCGGACGAGCTCGTGGTGGTCGTCGGGCGGGGGCACCCATGGGGGCGTCGCACGCGCGGAGTCTCCGTGGAGGACCTCGCCCGCACACCCGTCGTGGCGCGGGAGAGCGGCTCCGGAACCCGACTCGCCTACGAGCGCGCCGTCGCCGACGCCGGCCACCCGGCCGTGCGCCCCGCGCTGGAGCTCTCATCGACGAGCGCCATCCGCGCCACGGCGGCGGCCGGCGACCACCCGGCCGTGCTCAGCATTCTCGCCGTGCGCGAGCAGCTCGCGGCCGAGACGCTCGCGAAGGTGCCGGTGCGGCAGCTGCGGATCGTGCGACCGCTCACCGCGGTGTGGCGGCGCAGCAACGCAGGCCTGCCGGACGCGGTGCGGCGGCTGCTGGAGGTCGTGCGGGCGGCGTCCTGAGCGCGGCCGCTGCGCCGCTGCGGCGGGGCACGGGATGCGGCTCAGGGAGGAAATGCAGGGCGGACGGCAGCGAGAAAGCAGATAACGGAGGAGATCGGCGGGGTTTGAGGGCGGATGTCCTCCGCTCCCGACCGCAGGATTGGACCCTCAGAGCTGGCCGGTCAGAGCTGGCCGGTCAGCGCCGGCCGGTCAGAGCTGACCGGTCAGAGCTGGCCGGTCAGAGCTGGCCGGTCAGCGCCAGCACCGCCAGGCTCGTGACCGCGACCAGGGTCGAGAGGATCCCGCCCAGGAGCAGCGGCCTCCACCCCGCGCGCCGGATGGCGGCGATGTCGGTCGAGAGGCCGATCCCGGCGAGCGCGACCGACACCAGGAACACACTGACCGCCACGAGCGCGTCATGCACCCCGGCCGGGATCGGCACGACCGAGTTCGCCGCCGCTACGACCAGGAACCCGACCAGGAACCACGGCACGAGCCCCACGATCCGGCGGGCGGTGAGCGGAGCACCGGCGTTGCGCCTCCGGTGCTCGACGACGGCGAGGGTGACGCTGATCGGGATGATCATGAGCGTGCGCACCAGCTTGACGACGACCGCGAAGCCCAGAGCGGAGGTCGCGAACAGGCTTGCCGCCGCCACCACCGAGCTGGTGTCGTTCACCGCCGTGCCGGCGAACAGGCCGAACGCGTGCGGCGTCATCCCCAGCGCGTGGCCGATGAGGGGGAAGACGAGCACGGCGACGGCGTTGAAGAGGAAGATCGTCGACACCGCATACGCGATCTCCGCGCTGGCCGCCCCGATGATCGGCGACACCGCGGCGATGGCGGACGCCCCGCAGATCCCCGTGCCGACTCCGATGAGCGTGCGCTCGCGGGTGGGGATGCGCAGCGCCTTTCCGAGCAGCCAGGCGGCCAGCAGGCACACCGCGAGCGTCGTCAGCATCACCGGCAGCGACTGCACGCCGACGACGAGGATGCTCGACAGGGACAGCTGGACCCCGAGGAGGACGACGGCGAGCTGCAGCACGAACTTGCCCGAGTAGGCGATCCCCGGGGCGAAGCGACCGGACGGCCTCCTGATCACTCCCACGATCACTCCGATGATCAGTGCGGGCAGCGCGCTGCCGAGCGCCGGGACGAACCGGGAGACCACGGTGGCGACCAGGGCGATCACGACGGTGATCGCGACGCCGGGGGCGACCTCCACCGCTCGTGTGGTCAGTCGGGTCGGGAGGGTGCGGGCGCGGGCGAACTGCATGTGTTCGAGCCTGGTGGATCGCGGGGGCCGTCCGCTACCGGGTTCGCGTTGTGGGGGCACAACCCCAGATTGTGACTAGCGTCGCTTGCCGCCCACGCCGGGCACCGAGGCGACCTGCCTCATCCACTCGCCCACAAGGCGCTCGTCGAGCTCGTCGATCGTGTGCAGTTCGACGCCCCGGGTGGCCTTCCCCATGCCGATCGGCGTCACCGGCGGCACGGGATCGAGCGCCACGCCGTTGATGAACATGACTTTGACATGGTCGTCGAAGCCGCCGCAGCAGAAGCACCAGCCGTCACCCACGCCGTAATACGACATCCCCCACTTGATCGAGCGCTGCAGGTTCGGGAGCGTGCGCGCCGCGAGCGCGTCGACCGCCTCCGCGATGCCCCGCTGAGGTTGGGGGAGGCTCGCGATGTACGCGAAGACGGGCTTGTCGCCCACGGCCGCCTTCGCGGGGCTGGCACGGCCGGTCATGGCGTGCGGGAGCGGCGCGTCAGCGCTGTCGCCGGGGGTGCGGGCGGTCATGGAGGGGATTGTAGTTCGCCTCCGTCAGGAGGTGCACCAGACGTTCCAGCTGCTGCGACCAACCCGGCTCCAGCCCCGCCAGCATCGGTGCCGCCTCGGGGTGCTCGGCGCTGGCGCGGATCGTCACGCGCATCGCCGTCTCGGCCTCCCCGGCGAGCCGGACATCCACCTCCACCGGGAACACGACTCGCCCATCGGGGTGCAGCGGGGAGAGTTCGAACCTCAGTCGTGTCCCCGTTTCGACCTCCTGCACCGCGCCGGCGGACGCGTACTCCGCCCCGTCGGCCTCACGGAGCACCAGCTCCGTGCGTGCTCCCCGCACCGGGGCGACCGCGCAGCGCACCACGGTGAAGTGCCGCGGAGACCACCACCGCGCGGCCACCTCCGGGTCGGTCCACGCGCGCCAGACGGCCGTACGGGAGGCCGGCACGCGGCGCTGCAATGTGAAATCGACTGTTGCGGGGCGCCCGGAACCGGTGCGCTCCTCCGCCTCGGCCACTCCCGCCGCGTAGTCGTCGAGCGCCCGGTCGTCCTCCGTCTCCGCGGCCAGCCCGTCGAACCAGGCCGCGAGCCGGCCGAGCGCCTCACGGTCCAGGCTCGCCAACCGGCGGCGGCCCAGCTTCTGCACCCGGATGAGGCCGGCGGCCTCCAGCGCTTGCACGTGCTTCGTCGTCTGCGGCTGGAGGGCGCCGAGAGCGGAGGTCAGCTCGCCCACGGTGCGAGGGCCGTCGGCGAGCAGCATCACGATGCGGAACCGCGTCGGCTCGCCGATCGTCGCCAAGACCTGCTGCGCGTCCACTTCGCCTCCCTTACGCAGAATAATGGACGTTGAC
The DNA here is from genome assembly GCF_001423695.1 of Leifsonia sp. Leaf336. GTDB lineage: Bacteria > Actinomycetota > Actinomycetes > Actinomycetales > Microbacteriaceae > Leifsonia. The sequence goes on along the minus strand of NZ_LMOZ01000001.1, from coordinate 489,937 downwards.
ACATTCGTCTAGACGAATATATTGTGGCTCTCGAACGCACGATCCACGACGACAGGAGACCACGATGAAGACCATCGAACGAACCGTGTCCGCTCAGCCGGACACCGTCTGGGAGCTCTGGACCACGCCCGCGGGCATCTCGCGCTGGTGGGCGCCGGACGGCTTCCGCACCGACGTGGACAGTCTGGACCTGCGGCCCGGCGGCGAACTCGTCTACACGATGACGGCGGAGGCGCCGGAGCAGGTGGCCTTCCTCGAGCAGAACGGCCTCCCCCTCAGCACCGAGTCGCGCAAGGTCTTCACCGAGCTGGAGCAGCCGGGCCGGATCGCCTACCGCTCGGTCATCGACTTCGTCCCCGACCACGAGCCGTACGAGCAGCTCACCGTGGTCGACCTCCAGCCGACCGCCGAAGGCACGCGCGTCGTGATGCAGGTCGAGGAGATGCACGACGACGTCTGGACGGAGCGGCTGCTCGCCGGCCGGGCCAACGAGCTGGAGAACCTGGCGCGACTGGTCGGGGGCGGCGTCTGACGCCACATTCGGCGCAAATCCACAGCCTCCGCTACGCGTCGGCGAGCTCGGTCGGCTCCACGATCGCGTCGACGAGGGCGCCGTTGCGCCAGACGGTGAGCTCGAGGCGCCGGCCGATGGTGCTGGCGATCATGAGGCGCTGGAGGTCGGCGACGGCGTGGATGCGCATCCGGTCGAGCGAGATCAGCACGTCGCCCGGGCGGATCCCCGCGAGGTCGGCCGGGCTGTCCGGAACGACCGACATCACCTGGATCCCGGTACGGGCTCCCGCCTTGCGGGCGACGTCCTCCTGGAGGGCGATCTCGGCTCCCGCGATGCCGAGCCAGCCGCGACGCACGCGACCCTCGCGCATCAGCGTGTCCACGATCTGCCTGCTGGTCGCGTTGATCGGCACGGCGAGGCCGAGACCGGTGCCGGCGACGGCCGTGTTCACGCCGATCATGCGGGCGGAACTGTCGGCCAGCGCCCCGCCGCTGTTCCCGGGGTTGAGCGCGGCGTCCGTCTGTATCACCTCGTCAACCACTCGCCCCGCCCGCGTGGGCAGCGAACGGCCGAGCGCGGAGACGATGCCGGCGGTCACGCTTCCCGCGAGGCCCAGCGGGTTGCCGACCGCCACGACGAGCTGGCCGACCTGGAGGGCGGCGGCGTCACCGAGCTCCACGGGGGCCGGAGTCGGGGCGTCGGCCTGCAGGATGGCGAGGTCGGACAGCGGGTCCCTCCCGACGATGTGAGCCCGCACCCGGGTGCCGTCGCCGAACGCGAGGTCGACCTGGGTCGCCCCCTCCACGACGTGCGCGCTGGTCAGGAGGTGGCCGTCCGCCGAGACGACCGTGGCGCTGCCGAGGCCGACACCGCGGGAGGTCCGCGCAGTCACCGCGGCGACGGCCGGCCCGACCGCGGCGGCGACCCGCACCACCACCGCCGAGTAGGCGTCCAGGGCTCCGGCATCCGTCATAAGACGAGTGTGCGCCTCACGCACGGCGTTGCTCCCGTCGTTCGCCCACGGCGCACGCCGGTCGGTGAACCGAAGATTCCGACCGCGTGAGGAGTCTCCCGCAGCGGGAATCGACACTCGACACGAAGATTCGCTGCGGATTGCGTAGCGCGCCTGGACATCCCATCGCATAGGATTGGCCCCGCCCACCGTCGAAGGAGACTGGATGTGAGCGAGCAGCCCGCCATCAGGCTGACCGGTTTGACCAAGCGTTTCGGATCGGTCGCCGCCGTCGACCACCTCGACCTGGAGATCGCCGCCGGCGAGTTCTTCTCGATGCTCGGACCTTCGGGCTCGGGGAAGACCACCGTGCTGCGCTGCATCGCCGGCTTCGAGCAACCGACATCGGGCACGATCGAGCTGTTCGGGCAGGACGTGACGAGCAAGCCGGCCGCCGCCCGCGACGTCAACACGGTCTTTCAGGACTACGCGCTGTTCCCGCACATGTCCGTCGTGGACAACGTCGCGTACGGCCTGCGCGTCCGCGGCGTCAAACGATCCGAGCGGCGCAGGAGGGCGCTCGACGCGCTCGCCTCCGTTCGGCTGGAGGGGTTCGCCGATCGCAAGCCCGCCCAGCTCTCCGGCGGTCAGCGACAGCGCGTGGCACTCGCCCGCGCGACGGTCGTGCAGCCCAAGGCGCTCCTGCTCGACGAGCCGCTCGGCGCACTCGACCTCAAGCTCCGGCAGCAGATGCAGGTCGAACTCAAGCAGCTCCAGCACGAGCTCGGCATCGCGTTCGTCTTCGTCACCCACGACCAGGACGAGGCCCTCACGCTCTCCGACCGCATCGCGGTCTTCAACAACGGCCGGATCGAGCAGCTCGGCACCCCCCGCGAACTCTACGAGCACCCGGTCTCGCGGTTCGTCGCCGACTTCGTCGGGACCTCCAACCTGTTCGGCCCGGAGCACGCCTGGAGCATCCTCGCCCGGCGCGGCGAGTACTCGATCCGGCCCGAGAAGCTGGCGCTTCACACGGTCGGCGAGGCCGCAGACCTGGCCGGGACGGCGAGCGCCGCCGGAACGCTCGTCGAGTCGGTGTACGCGGGCAACAGCATCCGGCGCGTGGTCGACCTCGACGCCGGTCTGCGCATCTCGGTGCTGGAGCGCAACGACCGCACCCACCGCACAGAACTCGATCGCGGCACCCGGGTGCACATCTCGTGGAACGACGACGACCTCCGGGAGCTCGCCCCGGCGTCCCCCGACTCCGAGCCCGAGCCGGAGCCGGAGCCCGCAACAGCAGACGTACCTCGCAGCAGAGGTGTAGAAGAGAGGCAAGACTCATGATTCGTGGAACGAAGCGCCTCGCGCGCTCGGCCGCCGCGGTTGCGGCCGTCTCCGCCGCCATCCTCGTGCTCGCCGGTTGCTCCGGCGGCGGCAACTCGGGAGGCTCGGCGGGCTCGGTCCCCAGCGTCCCGATGGCGAAGAAGCTCGGGTCCAACGAGGGCCAGCTGAACATCATCGTCTGGGCGGGCTACGCCGAAGACGGCACGAACGATCCGAGCGTCGACTGGGTCACCCCCTTCGAGAAGAGCACGGGTTGCCAGGTCAACGCCAAGGTCGCGGGCACCTCCGATGAGATGGTGCAGCTCATGCGCACCGGCGACTACGACGGCGTCTCGGCCTCCGGAGACGCCACCCTGCGTCTCGTCTACGGCGGCCAGGTCGCGCCGGTGAACACCAAGCTCGTGCCGAACTACACCACGATCTCCAGCTTCCTGAAGAACAAGGCGTGGAACTCGGTCGACGGGCAGATGTACGGAATCCCGCACGGCTGGGGCGCGAACGTGCTCATGTACAACAAGGCGACGGTCACCCCGGCGCCGGACTCCTGGTCGGCCGTCTTCGACGACGCCTCCAAGTACACCGGCAAGGTGACGGCCTACGACTCGCCGATCTACATCGCCGACGCCGCCCTCTACCTGCAGGCGCACGACAAGTCGCTCGGCATCAAGGACCCGTACTCGCTGACCGAGAAGCAGCTCGACGCCGCCGTGTCGCTGCTCAAGAAGCAGAAGGCCTCCGTCGGGGAGTACTGGTCGGACTACACCAAGGCCGTGCAGTCATTCGAGTCGGGCAGCAGCGAGGTCGGCACCTCGTGGCAGGTCATCGCGAACCTGATCCAGAGCGACGGCAAGGTGCAGGTCGGCACGACCGTCCCGAAGGAAGGCTCCACCGGCTGGTCGGACACCTGGATGATCTCGTCCAAGTCGAAGCACCCGAACTGCATGTACCAGTGGATGAACTGGATACCTCCCCGAAGGTGAACGCGGAGGTCGCCGAGTGGTTCGGTGAGGCCCCCGCCCAGACGAAGGCCTGCGAGCAGACCGCCGACCCCAACTTCTGCGCCACCTACCACGCCACCGACGCCGACTATGCGTCCAAGATCCACTACTGGACCACGCCGCAGACCAAGTGCGTCGACGGCAGCGGCACGAACTGCACCGCTTACAGCGAATGGGTCAGCAAGTGGCAGGAGATCAAGGGATGAAAGCACGCCTGGGCTTCCTGCTCGGGCCTCCCCTGCTCTGGCTCGTCGTCATCTACCTCGGCTCGATCGCCGTCCTCCTGGTGTCGTCCTTCTGGACGGTGAACGGCTTCACGGGGGCGGTGGAGCCGACCTTCACCCTCCAGAACTACGCGACGCTGGTCACCGACCCGCTCTACGGGACCGTCGCGCTGCGCACGCTGCTCGTGGCGCTCGGCGTGACGCTCATCGACGCCGTGGTCGCCTTCCCGATGGCTCTGTACATCGCGAAGGTGGCCCGGCCGAGCCGTCGCGCGCTCTACCTCGTGGCGGTGACGACGCCGCTCTGGGCCAGCTACCTGGTCAAGGCGTACGCGTGGCGCATCCTCGTCGAGCCGGGAGGCCCGATCGCCGTCGCGACGGGAGGCTACACACCCGGGTTCGGCCTCCCGGCGACGATCATGACGCTGGCCTACCTCTGGCTGCCGTACATGATCATCCCCGTGTACGCCGGCTTCGACCGGGTCCCCGACTCGTTCTTCGAGGCGAGCTACGACCTCGGCGCGTCGACCTGGCGGACGATCCGCACGGTCGCGTTCCCCCTGGTGTTCCCCGCGATCGTGGCCGGCTCGATCTTCACCTTCGCGCTGAGCTTCGGCGACTACATCGCGGTCGGGATCGTGGGAGGCAAGACGCAGCTGCTCGCCAACCTGATCTACGGCCAGCTGGTCACCGCGAACAACCAGCCGCTCGCGGCCGCTCTCTCGGTCATCCCACTGATCGCCGTCGTGCTCTACCTGCTGGCGGTCCGCCGCACGGGCGCATTGGAGAACGTATGAAGCTGCTCTCGACGCCCGCGCGCATCGTAGTCGGGCTCTGCATGGCCGTCGGCCTCGTCATCCTGTACGTGCCGCTGCTGCTCATCGTGCTGAACTCGTTCAACAGCTCCCGCACGTTCTCGTTCCCCCCTCCCGGGTTCACGCTGCAGTGGTGGGTGGACGCGTTCCACTCGCGCGGAGCCGCGGACGCGCTCGCGACCTCGGTGATCGCCGGGCTGTGCGCGTCGGCGATCGCGCTGGTGCTCGGGACGATGGCCGCGTTCGCCGTCCAGCGGTTCCGGTTCTTCGGGCGCCAGAGCATCAACTTCCTGGTGGTGCTGCCGATCACCCTCCCGGGGATCGTCACCGGCATCGCGCTCGCGTCGACCTTCACCACCGTGCTCGGCCCGGTCGGGGTGACGCTGGGGCTGGCCACCGTCATCATCGGCCACGCCACGTTCTGCATCGTCATCGTCTACAACAACGTGCAGGCGCGGTTGCGGCGGATGGGGACCTCCCTCGAGGAGGCCTCGGGCGACCTCGGCGCCCGAGGCTGGCAGACGTTCCTCTGGGTGACGCTGCCGCAGGTGCGCGGTGCGCTCGCGGCCGGCGTGCTGCTGGCGTTCGCACTGAGCTTCGACGAGATCGTGGTGACGACGTTCACCGCGGGGCCGGCCGTGCAGACCCTCCCGATCTGGATCTTCCAGAACCTGTTCCGGCCGAACCAGGCGCCGGTCGTGAACGTCGTGGCGGCGGTGCTGACGATCCTCGCCATCATCCCGGTGTGGATCTCGCAGCGCCTCGCCGGCGACTCGGTGTCGAGCCGCGTGTAGGCGTCCCGGCCTCCGACCTTCGTCACGAAAACGCAGATTCGTGCCACGAATCTCGACATTCGTGACGAATGTCCAGGGTCAGCGGACGGGGAGGTGTGCGCGAAGCGCGGCTGCGACGGCCTGCGGCTTGCCGCGGTCGGCGGCGTTCTGGGTGGCCGAGTGGCCGGCGCCGTCGATCGTGGCGGTCGCGGCGCCGGGCAGCAGCTGGTGGAGGCGCTCGACGGCGTGCCGCAGGTAGCCGGGCGACTTCGCGGCGCCGATGAGGACGACCGTGCCGCGAAGCGCGCGATAGCGCTCGATGTCGTCGGCGTGCTCGGCGACGATGCGCATGTCGTACGGCACGCCGGCCGCGAGTTCGGTCATGGAGGCTCCGCCGACCGGCAGCGTGCCGGCGTCCTTGGCGATCATCTTCCGGGTGCTCGACTCGAGCATCCGCCGCGGGAAGAAGCGGAGGAAGCCCGGCCCCATCTGCGTGCCGAGCAGGGCGGTGACCATGTAGGCCCCCACGTCGCCGCGCGCGACCTCCGGGTCGAACCGAGGCAGGAACCCCTCGAGGTCGAGGGACCCGTCGGCGACGAGAGCCGGCTCGAAGAGCACCACGGCGAGCTCCGGGTGCCGGAGGCCGACCTCCGCGGCGAGGATGGCGCCGGAACTGATGCCCAGCACGGTCGTCGCCCCGGTGGCCGCGACGACCGCCTCGATGTCGGCGAGCTCGGAGGCCGGGTCGTACGCGCTCAGGGCCGGGTAGGGACCGCTGCGACCGCGGCCGCGGCGGTTGATCAGGTGCACGGTGAACGTGTCGCCGAGCGCCTCCGCCAGCTCGCTCTGGCTGGCGGCCGACTGCATCGTGCCGTGCACGACGACGTGGCCGGGGCCGGTTCCTGTGCTGAAGTACTCGATCGGCGTGCCATCCTCGGAGGACACGAGGTGGGCGGTGAGGCCGCCGGCGGGTCGTGCGGTGCTGACTGTACGGGACATCGGAACTGCCTTTCGTGACGACGAAGAATTGTCTTAGTCACTAAGATAATGAGTAAATGAGAGGTTTGCAAGAGTGGAAGCACACAATCGTGACGCTCTGATCGCGCGGCTGACCGACCTGGGCGCGCAATCCGCGAGCCTGACGGCGCTCTTCCAGCAGCGGGCGGCGGCGAGCTACGGCCTCGGCGTGAGCGACATGAAGGCCCTCGACCTGCTGATGCGTAACGGCCCGCAGACCGCCGGTCAGCTCGGCGCGGCGCTCGGGCTGACCTCCGGAGCCGTCACCGGGATCGCCGACCGCCTGATCCAGCGCGGGTTCGCCCGCCGCGAGACCGACGCCGCCGACCGGCGCCGAGTGCTGCTCTCGGCCGACTTCGAAGTACTGACCTCGGGGCCGAACGTCTACCAGTGGATCGGAGAGGCGTTCCGGGCGTTGCACGACTCACTGACCACCGAGCAGCTCGAATTCCTCACGCGCTACCAGGAGGAGGCGATCGCGCTCACCCAGGAGGCCGTCGACCGGCTCGCGCAGAGCGACTAGCGAGCACGACGAAGGGGAGCGCGCAGACCCGCCCCGCCGACGTAGAGTGCCCGCATGTCAGCCACCTCCCTCCCCGCGTCGGGCGAGCCTCCCCTCGACGGGCCGAAGACCTGCGACGCGAGCGGCATGATCGAGATCCACCGCTTGTTCCGGCACTCGTTCGGCGAAGCCCGCGGCCTGGTCGACGGCGTCGCGGACGGCGACACCGCTCACGCGGACGTCGTCGCGGCCCAGCTCTCGCTGATCTCGGTGTCGCTGCACGCCCACCACGAGGCCGAGGACGAACGGCTCTGGCCGGCGATCGACGAACGCGCCCCCGCCTGCGCGGCGCACGTCGAGCGGATGAAGCAGCAGCACGCGGCGATGCTCGTGCAGCTGAACGCGCTCGACGCCGCGCTCCCCGCGTGGAGGGCCGCTCCGGCCTCCACCACCGCCGCGCCCGTGCACAGCGCCCTCGACGGGATCAACACCGCGCTCGCGCTGCACCTCCCCGACGAGGAGGCGAACATCGTCCCGGTCATGGAGTACACGATCACCAAGCAGGAGGAGGAGTGGTTCGCCAAGCACGGCCGGGCCAGCACCCCCAAGGGCCAGAACTGGAACATGCTCGGCGCCATCCTCGCCTCCCAGCCCGACGGCGGCGACGAGTGGATGAAGAAGCATCTCCCCGGTCCGGTGACGCTGCTCTGGCGGTGGGTCGGGGCGGCGAAGTACGCGAAGTACCGCGCCGAGCTGGAGGGGGATGCGGCACCGCGCGCGTGAGCGGGGCCACTGTCGGGAGCTCCGGGGTCACGGGACGCGAGCGCGCTCGCGCACCGCGGCCACGGCGCCCCGCACGATGAGGAAGCCCGCATAGGCCAGCAGGAGGATGCCGACGGCGGGGAGGATCCAGGACCGCTGGCCCTGGTCGAGGGCGCTGTTCACGTAGCCGAGCAGCGGGATGCTGTACCAGACCTCGCCGCGCACCTGGTCGGCGATCACGGGCGGGTCGGCCTTCGCGTTGTTGTCGCCCTTGGTCGTGAACGTGAGGCCTCCAGTCGTGGAGTGCGTGATCGCGATGACGCGGTGGGAGATGACCTCTGGCTGTCCCGATCGGATCTGGTAGGTGACGACGTCGCCGACGCGGATGTCGGCCGCGGCGACCGGCTTCACCACGACCAGGGTCCCGGGAGGGAGGGTCGGCTCCATCGATGACGTCAGGATGGTCACCGGCACGGCGCCGGCGAGGCGAGGCACCACGATGGCCACGGTGGCGAGCAGCAGCACGAGGCCGAGGAGGCCCGCGCTCACGCCGATCCCGATGTACTCGAGGAGGGTCTCCGGTCGCCGGCGGCGGGAGCGCCGACCGGGGCTGCGGGACATCACGGCGGTCACGGCGTCACCGCCACGAGCGAGAACTGCTGCGACGCCGCCGTCGCCGAGCAGGTGGCGGCGCGCAGCTGGCCTCCGGTGCCGGCGTCGAGGCAGACCGTGGTGCCGTTGGCGGAGGGGGTGACCGCGAACCGGAAGAGTCCGTTCACCAGCGCAGTGGTCGTCCACTGGGCCCGGGTCTGGCCCGCGTTGATGCCCAGCTGCACCAGGGCGTTCGGAGGCGAGCCCGCGGCACTCCAGTAGTACAGCGGCGAGGTCGGGCTCGGCCGGGAAGAGGTCACGGCTCCCGTCGTGTTCGCCGCAGGCAGCGTCCATGCCTGGCCGCCGGCGGCCGTGGTCGCGACGCAGGCCGTCTGGCTCACGGCGGTTCCGCTGCCGAGTCCGGTCGCCGGCACCGCGGCGCACAAACCCGTCGCCGCACTGACCACCTCGTACCAGGTGGTGGACACGATCGGCGCCGAAACGGTGACGGGGGTGGAGGCCGCCGAGACGTTGCCGGCCGCGTCGGCAGCCGTGACTGTGACCGTGTGGTCGCCCGGTGGCAGCGGGAGGGTCGCCGTCGTCGCCGGGGCTGCGACGGAGGCCACGGTCACGCCGTCTCGGGCGATCCGGTAACTCGTGACTCCGACGTTGTCGGTGGACGAGAACGCCAGGGTCGCCGAGGTCGCTGTCGACGACGTCAGCGAGAGCGTCGGCGTCGCTGGCGCGATGTCGTCGGTGAACGACTGCGTCGAGCTGACCGACGCGCTGCTCGTCCAGGTGCCCGCCGTGACGACCGACGTGATGGTCAGCGCCACGGCCGAGCCGCCGGCGATCCCGGAGGCGGAGGCGACGTTCATCGCCGAGCGGATGCAGTACGCGCTCGTCGCGCCGGGCGCGATCGTGCCGGTGAGCGGGATGCCAGCGGCCGACGCCCAGGTGGAGGTGTACGCGCCGGAGGGCGCCGTCGCCGCCGCCGTGCAGGATGCGACGCTCGCCACCGGCCACACGGTGATCCCGATGGCGCGCGCGAGCGCCGACGAGCTGCCGGACCCGAGGGTCACGACCGAGCTCAGCGAGCTGGTGACCGTGCCCGTGTTGGTGACGACCACGCCTCCCGTCGTGGTGGTCTGCCCCGAGCGGAAGGTGAACGCGAGCGTCGGCCCCATCGTCTCTGTGAGCGAGACCGTGCCTCCCGTGACCGTGCCGCCGTTGGAGGAGGCGGCTCCGTTCCAGAGGGCGTAGCTGCCTCCGCCGGGCAGGCCGGCGAACGCTGTCAACGCGATCAGAGCGGCAGCCCCTGCGAGCACGAGCGGAAGGCGCCGGCGAGCAGCCGGAGACCGGAGGCCCGGGCGGTTGTCCGCCCGGTGCCTCGCGCCCCTCCGGCCGCCCGCCATGACTTCGCGCCTCCGCCGCGTCGCTCGCGCCCGGCTACTGCTGCTGCAGCGTGATCGCCAGCTTGGTGAGGTCGACCGTGCCGCCCTGGGCGGTGGTGCCCGAGGTGGTGGGGTCGAAGGGCAGCGTCACGACCACGGTGACCGTGGTGGTGGCAGCCAGGCCGGCGACCTTGTACGTGTTCGGCGTGGCCGTCGCGGTGATGCCGGTCGGCAGGGTGCCCGGGATGGTGACGGTCATCCCGCTGGTCAGCGCGGCGGCGAGCTGAGCGCTCGCGGTGCCGGTGCCGGCCTTGATGGAGGTCGGGTCGACGGTGAGCAGCGCGCTCAGGTTGTCGCCGGTCGCCGAGAGGTCGACCTTCTGGGTGAAGGTCAGCACGTCGCCGGGGACGGCGCGGAAGCTGGAGATGGTGATCGGGGAGGCCGCGCCGCTGCCGTGCGCGGCCGTCCAGCTGCCGGTGCCGTTCGGGACGATGGTGATCGTGCCGGACTGCACGGTTCCGGCGGCGGCCGTGGCCGAGCCGTTCCAGAGGGCGAAGGATCCGGCGCCGGTGAGGAGGAGGGCGATGCCCACGGCTCCGGCGATGGCGCCCTTGGTGAACCTGTTCATGGGGTGTGCTCACATTCTGTTCGGGTCGAGTCCCGGCAGGCGCGAGCGCGCTCGACGATGAGCGCGTCACAGGCACGTCGTTCGGGTCGACGTCGGTGATGCGGAGTGCCCCGTCAGTCAGGGCCGCCCTCTAGGTCGGGCGTGGTGCTGTGCTCCAGCGGGGAGGGTCGGATCCCCGTCGACGAGCCACCTGCGACCGATTTTCGGGTAGGTCGCACCGGCTCGACGCCGACACTAGCGTGTCGGTCAAATGGAGGACAACAGGTGGGGTACACCCAGAACGAGGGGGCCTGATCGGGGGCGCTGCGGCTCATCCGGAGAAGGGCGGCGGCGCGCCGGCGGACCGCCCGTAACTCCGGAGAATCCACGTCGGGCGACGCGGATCTCCGGAGTTGCGGACGCAGCTACACCGCCGGCTCCGTGATGCGCCGCGCCTCGCGCCGGCCCTGCGCGAAGCCGGCGCGGGCCGAGGGCGGGCGCGTCGCCGGGTCCATCTGGTTGGTGCCCATGGCCTCCAGGGAGGCCGCGTCGGGCGTGATCACGACGACCCGGCTGCCCTGCGCCCGCAGCGCCTCCACCTGGTCGGCGAGCTCGTAGCCCGGGAAGCGCCGGATGCCCTCGAACTGGCCGGGGCGGACCCAGTCCGCGCCACCGAACGGCGACAGCACGATCACGGTCGCGTAGCCGGCCGCCAGGTCGGCGTTCTCGGCCGAGCGGACCCCTCCGTTGATGTAGTGGACGCCGTCCACGACGTGCGTGGCGGTGCCGCCCGGCAGCGCGGTGCTCGCAGTGACGGCGTCGGCCAGTTGCACGCCGGAGTCGCGGTCGAAGGCGACCAGCTCGCCGGTGTGCGCGTTGAGCGCGACGACGAGCATGGGGCGCTCCGGCCAGCGCTGGCTCGGGAGCCGGGAGGCGACGAGCGCGCGCCGCTGCTCGGCGCCGGGGCGGAGCACGTCATCGCTCTCCAGGGCGAAGGCGCCGAGCGCCCTGTGCAGTTCCTCCGCCGAGGAGGCCGCGGCGCCGATGGCGCGCAGTCGTTCGAACAGCTCCTGTTGCGGGATGGAGGCCGGCCGCTGGGCCGGGCTCTGCGGGGCGCCGCTCGGCCGGGCCGATGCCACCAGCGCGGCGGCGTACAGGTCGGCGGCCGGCATCCCGCTGCGGACGCCTGCCGCCGCGGTGGAGCCGGCGGAGGTGCCGATCACCAGGTCGGCGAGTTCGGTCAGGTCGTGGCCGGCGTCGGCCAGACCGGCGATGACGCCCATCTGCCAGGCATTGCCTGCGGCTCCCCCGCCGCCGAGGACGAGGGCGACGTCGTGAGAAGAGTGCGGTTCGTGGTTCTGATCCATGTCGTGATCCTTCGGGAGAAGTGCAAGGGCACCCGCGGATCGACGACGCAGCGCTAGAGGCTGCGGCGCAAGGGGGCGAGCACCCGACTGTTGATGGAAATCGGACTCACCTCCTCTGCTGGCGCGCTACGGCAGCGCGTACGGACGAACGCTTGAACGATAGTCGCGCGCGCGGGCCACCGCAAACCACCGTCTCAGGGCGCCGGCGCCGGCACGTGCTCCAGCCCCAGCCCCGCCTGCCCGTACGTGCTGAGCACCTCCCCGATCACGACCCGGTACGAGCCGATCCAGCGTTCGTGGAGGCGCTTCGCCTCCCGGTGCGTATCCATGCCGATCAGCTGGTGGAGGGCCTCCAGGCTCTCCCAGTAGTAGACCTCCGAGTGCAGACCGGTCTCTGCGTTCTCCCACGCCTCCTCGCCGAGGAAGCCCGGGATGCTGCGGGCGCGCTCGGCGATCTCGTCGTTGAGCCGATGGAACTCATCGTCGTACGGCTTCGTCGCGAAGATGAACGTGGAGGTGTAGGTCGTGCCGGTCATGCGAGCAGCATAAGGAGCGCGCTCATCCGAACGCCAGGTACGTCCCCGCCTTGCCCGGCTCGCGCAGCTCGAAACGGACGGCGAGGTCGGTGTGCGCCAGGAGGCGCACCTGCTGCTCGAACTGCTCGTTGGTGACGAAGACGACCCTCTCGAAACCCCAGTCGTCGCGCAACCATGCGCGTAGCGCGCCGAGCAGCGCCCGGTCGAGGCCGGCCTCCAGCTGCGACAGCCGTACCCAGAAGTAGGCGACGGCATCGACGTCGTTCCACGCCTCGCCACCCACGGGCGCGACCGTCGATCTTGCCAGGAAGCTCGCCGTCGTCGGGAACAGGTAGACGCAGCCGAGGCAGACGGTGTCCCCCGGGTCGCGCACCGTGAAGGTGTAGGCGCGGTGTTCGTCGTGCCGCTGCTGGAGGCCGGCGAGGTCCTCCCGGTTCGCCTCCACGGTGAAGTCGTCGGCGGGCCACTCCGACTGCTCCCACCGGCGGAGCAGCTCGCGCGTCTCCATCAGCGCCGCGAAGTCGTCCGCAGCGTCGTCGGTGCGGATCGGGCGCAGCACGAAGCGCTCGTGTCTCAGCGCGACCGGCACGGTCGCGCCCGGATCGCCGAAGGACGCCACGTCACGACTCCGCTGGCGGCGACGTGTGCGGGATCGACAGCTGGTCGAGCTGACGTTCGTGCACGCCGCGCACGAACTCCCAGCCCCCGCGCGGCGACTCGACGCGCGGGTCGTGCGGCTCGTAGCCGTCAGCGAGGGCCTCCACGTAGGCCCGGTCGCGGGCGAGGCGGTCGCGCAGGTCGGACGCGCCTCCGACCGAGCCGTGGCCCGGGATGACGACGGTCGCGGTGCCCGCCTCGGCCTCCAGCAGCTGCAGCGCGGCGAGGTAGTCGCCGAGCGGGTCCGCGGCGCCGGCCAGGTCGAGCATCGGGACGAACACGTCGGACAGCATGTCGCCCGCCGCCAGCACGCCCGCCGCTTCGATCACGAGCCCCGCGTGGCCGGGCGCGTGCGCCCGGTGCTCGAGGACGCGCACCGTCGGGCCGTCCCAGGGGATCCGGTCGGCGTCGGCGGCCAGACCGGTGATGTCGTCGCCGAGGCCGGTGAGGCGCACGTCGTCGGGGATGCCGAACCGCTTCGCGTCGATCCCGGCCGCGAGCCGCCGGCGCGCGGTGTCCGCGGCGAGCGCCGTCGCCCAGTGGTCGACTTCGCCGAGCGCGGGATGCCACAGCAGATGGTCCCAGTGCGGGTGCGTCGCGAATCCCGCGACGACCGTATGACCGGCCCGCTGGAGGTCGCCGGCGAGCTCGAGGATCTCGCCCTCGTGGATGCCCGGGTCGATGACCAGCACCCCCGACTCCCCCACGACGACCACCGCGTTGGTCTGACACCACGCGCTGGTATAGACGAGCACCCCGTCAGCCACTTCGCTCAGCACGGCACCAACCTACCCCGCGCCCTCCTACCGGGCCCCTGCCCCTCCCGCAGAAAGGAGATCCGGGCGCGACACGCCCGTGATCTCCTTCCAGACACCCTCTGACAGGAGATCCTCGGGCGTGTCTCCTGCGGTCCACAAGCGCGGCCCCGCGCACGTCATCCACACCTCCCGGCCGGGCCTGCCGGGGGCGGCGTGCGCGCTGATACGGTGATCGCGTGACCGACGACGGCAGAGAGATGGTCCTGATCGAGGGCGGCACGTTCGCGATGGGGTCCGCCGAGTTCTACCCGGACGAACAGCCCGTCGTCGAACGGGAGGTCGCCTCCTTCCTCATCGACCGCTACCAGGTCACGAACGAGGACTACGCGCGCTTCGTCGCCGACACCGGGTACGTCACCGTCGCCGAACGTCCGATGGCGGCCGCCGACTACCCCGGCGTCGCGCCGGAGGATCTCGTACCCGGTGCCATGGTCTTCACGCCGACCGCAGGTCCCGTCGACCTCGGCGACTGGCGCAACTGGTGGAGGTGGCAGCCCGGCGCCTCCTGGCGGGCGCCCTTCGGTCCCGGCTCGGCGATCGACGACCGGCTGCACCATCCCGTCGTGCACATCGCGTTCGAGGACGCCCAGACCTACGCCGCCTGGGCGGACAAGCGGCTGCCGACGGAGGCCGAGCACGAGTTCGCCTCCCGCGGAGGCGTCGCCGGCGCACGGTTCGCGTGGGGCGAGGAGCCCTACCCCGGCGGTGTGCCGCAGGCCAACTCCTGGCTGGGCCGCTTCCCCTACGACAACCACGGGGTCGGCGGCACCGCAGCGGTCGGCTCGTATCCCGCGAACGGTTTCGGGGTCTACGACCTGATCGGCAACGTCTGGGAGTGGACGACCGACTACTACACGCCCCGGCACGTGCGACTGAGCGACAATCCCGTCGACGCCGGCAAGCGGCAGAACCTGCTCGCGACGGCGAGCGCGCACGAGGGCGAGACCATCCCGCGGCGCGTGCTCAAGGGCGGCTCGTTCCTGTGCTCGCCGGAGTACTGCCTGCGGTTCCGCCCGGCGGCGCGGTCACCGCAAGCGGAGGACACCGGGATGTCGCACATCGGGTTCCGATGCGCCGCCGACGCCTGAGAACGACCGACGCCTGAGCTGACCAACGCGAGCGCACCCCCCGCCTGAGCACGACCGCCGCCGTCAGAGCACCGCCGCGATCCAGCGCCCCACGAAGTCGACCCCGATCACCAGCAGCACCACGACCAGCAGGGTGGTTCCGTGTTCGGCGAGCCAGGTCTGCAGCCGCCGTAGCGGGGCCTCCGCCCGGTCGGGTGCGACGATCGCGGCACCGACCGGGATGGTCACCGAGCTGGTGCTGAGCAGCACGAACACGACGACCACTACGAGCTGGGCGGCGGCGGCGAGGCCACCGGTCGCGATGTCGACGCCGACAGCCGCCGCGACCGCGAGGTGCAGGGGGCTGACGATCGAGAGGACGAGCCCGAGCCCCAGCGCCGACCACGGCGTGAGCCGGCCGATCATCCGCGAGAGCCGCGGAGGTCGTAGCTCGATGCCGGGCCGCGGGCGCGCCCGCCAGGCGAGGGCGGCCGACCCGAACATCACGAGCGCGACGATCGGGTCGAGGAACCAGGCGTCGCTCTTCAGCGAGGGCAGCTGGATCGCCCCGATGGCGGCGCCGAAGACGGTGAACAGCACGATGTAGAGGGCGATCCCCACGACCCAGCCGATCGCGTAGGCGCCGGGAACCGCCCGCGCCCGGCCGGAGAGCAGCAGAGCGGTCGCCGCCATCACGCGCGTCGGGCTGAACCACACGACCAGTGCGAGCGGGAGGATGGCACCGACGACCGCGAGCATCCCGTCCTCCGCCTGCGACAGCGTCGCCGCCTACGCGGAGGCGGCGCGCAGCCCGTCCCCGCGCCGCGCGCGCTGCCCCTCGACGATGTAGAGGACTCCGGTCGCGAGCTGGAGCGCCTGCGAGGCGATCAGTGCGCCCATCCAGACCGGAATCAGAACGATGACCGGGAGGGTGCTGACGAGGAGGGCGACCACCGTCGTCACGGCGAACGCGAGCAGCGCCCAGCGAGCGGGACCGCGGAGCACGCCGGCGCGGACGACCGCGAACGCGGCGACAGCCAGCGCGATCAGAGACAGCACGTCGATCCCCCAGATCAGCGAGGACCAGACGACGAGCACCGCGGGCGCCGCGACGGCGCTCGGCGCCGGCCACGAGAAGTACCCGGTGGAGAGGGTGTGCGTGACACCGAACACGATGAGCGCGAGCTTTCCGACGACCGATGTTCCCACGATGCCCGTCTCGCCGCGCAGCCCGATGGCGAGCACGATGCAGGCGGCGATCAGGGCGATCGCCGACAGCCCTCCGACGACGGGATAATTCGCGTAGATCCAGGAGACGTCGACGGCGGGAATCAGGAAGGCGGCGTTCGAGAGCAGCGGGAACACCGCCGCCACCGCGAGTCCGGCACCTCCCCAGGTCAGCGTCACTGTCGACGTGCGGCCGAGTGTCCCGGATTCCCCCATGGGGACAGACTGGCCGTTCGGCGCGTGGATGCGCAAGCATCCGGAGCCGAATCCATGCCAGGATCGGTGCAGACGCCGACACGATGGGGGACAACGTGATGCGGACGACGGGGACGTCGACGGTCGAGACCGGGGAGCTGTCGCGGCTTCCCGCCGGCCCGATCCTGGTGCGGCTGCGCCGGGTGCTGATCACGGGGGCCGCCGCCGCCGCGGTGTACACGCTGCTCAGCACCGGGAGCATCGGGACATGCTCGGACTCCCCCGGCGGCGGTGACTCCGGCACCACGCAGGTCACGTGCGCGAACCTCGTCGTGCGCCCGAGCTGGATCGTCTACGCCGCGTTCGCGGTCATCCTGTTCGTCGCGATCGGCCGGGTCGCCCGCCAGGCCTCCACGGTCGCGGACGCGCTCCGCACGCTCGATCGCGCCGCCACCCTCACCATCGCTCTCGCGTTGGTCGCGGGGTTCATCGGGATGGCGTGGCTGTTCCTCGTCCCGCACGAGTCGCTGACCAGCGGCGGAACGATCATCTTTCCGTTCCCGTTCAGCGCGCCCGAGCTGACGATCACGCACAACCCGTGAGCCGCTCCATCCCGGAGGCTGAGTAGCATGCACCCCATGGCCATCAGACTCGACAACGTCGGCATCGCGGTGCGCGACCTCGAAGCGACCATCGCCTTCTTCACCGACCTCGGTCTGGAGGTCGTCGGCCGTGACACCGTCAGCGGCGAGTGGACGGACACCGCCGTCGGCCTCGACGGCAACCACGCCAAGATCGCTCTGCTGCAGACACCGGACGGCCACGGCAAGCTGGAGCTGTTCGAGTACCTCCACCCCGACGCCATCGAGACCGAGCCGACGCTCCCCAACGAGATCGGCATGCACCGAGTCGCGTTCGCGGTCGACGACATCGACGCGGCCCTGGAGGTCGCGGCCGCGCACGGCTGCTACCCGTTGCGCGGCGTCGCGACCTACCAGGACATCTACAAGCTGACCTACCTCCGTGGTCCGAGCGGCATCCTGGTGATGCTGGCCGAGGAGCTGCAGAAGGGCTAGCTGTTCTCCGCTGCCGCCCGGATGAACGCCGCCACCCGGCCGGACTGCACGGTGAAGGCCGTGTGCGAACCGTCGATGTGCTCCGTGGTCGCGCCCATGCGCTGCGCCCAGGCCGCCTCGGCCTCCGGCGAGATGGCGTTGTCCTTGTCGGACACCAGGAACCAGCTCGGGATGTCGTGCCAGCCGGCCCCCGTGGCCTGCTCGGTGAGCGCCGCCACCGCCAGCGGACGCTGCGTGGCGTAGAGGACGGCGGCGACGGCATCGGAGGAGTCGCCGCAGAACACCTCCTTGAAGCGCTCCTTCTTCACGTAGATCTCCGGGCCTCCGGGCGCCCCCACCGCGTCGTACGGCGTCGGCTCGTTCTCGGTCGCCAGCAGCGGCGCCGGGTAGGGCTGCTGCGCGCTCACCGCGCTCTCACCCACCTCCAGCCCGAACGCGGCGAGGAAGACCAGCGCCTTCACGTTGCTCAGCCCGGCCGAGGCCTGACCGATCACCGCGCCGCCGTAGGAATGGCCGACGAGCACGACGGGACCGTCGATGGCGGAGACGACGCGCCGCACCGACTCGCCGTCGTTCAGGAGGCCGCGCAGCGGGTTCGGCGGTGCGACCACGGTGTAGCCGGATCCCTCGAGTTCGGTGATGATGCCGGCGTAGCCGGAGGCGTCAGCGAAGGCGCCGTGAACGAGGACGATCGTGGGCAGTGCGGGCATGAGTCTCTCCTCAGGTGGTTGACGTGGTTCCGTAAGGCCACCGACGTGGGCGGCCTCCACGGCGCCATCCTGAGGTCTCCTCATGCCCGGTGGCAAGAGAATTCGACGTGAACGCGCGGTCAGCGCCCGACGGCTGTGCGCAGGATCGCGGCGATCCGCTCCTCGTCCGCAGCGGTCATGCTGGTGATCGCGTATCCCACCGGCCACAGGCCGCCGTCGTCGAGCTGGGCCGCCTGCTGGAACTCGATCGTCGCGTAGCGGATCTTGAACTTCGATCCCGGCTTGAAGGCGACGACGACTTTGCCCGCGGCGTCGGCGTACGCCGGCATCCCGTACCAGGTCTTCGCGGCCAGCGGCGTGTTCTCGGCGACCAGCCGGTGGAACGCCTGCGCGAACTCCTTGTCGGTGCCGGTCATCGAGGCGATCGCCTCGTCGCATGCGGCTGCGGCGTCCGCGCCCTCCTGCGCCGCCTTCTTCTCGGCGACCGCGGCCTTGATCGCGGCCTTCTCCTCTTTGCTGAACGTGGTGTCGGCCATGGTTCCGTTCCCCTCTCGTGACCTGAGTTCACCCTAGGCCGCGAGCCAGGCCCGTCGCTTCTCCGATCCTGCTCGGTTCCGAACCGGTCACGGAGTGTCGAAGACACTAGCCGAGCGCCGTGCTCAGGGATCACACTGTGCACACCCGGCACATCCCTCGCCGTCGGCGACGGACCGGTGCTCGGCGACAGGGAGGTATGCCGTGACCATGCACCCGTCCATCCACCACGAGCCGCACCTCGACGAGACCTCACCCGTCCCGTACCTGCGGCACGGGCAGCTCATCGCGCTCATCCACTGGAACCGCGTCGCCGGCGACTGGAAGTACACGACCCTCCTGGCCGAGTACGCCGGGCGCGACGACAAGCACTGGCAGGTGATCGCACAAGGCCAGCCGATGACTCTCGACCGGGCCGAGTGGGCGATCTTCAACTGAGCCGGATCGTCCCGGCCCGGTCGCCTCAGGCCCGGTCGCCTCAGGTCAGCAGCGGCCGCACCGAGCCGTAGGCGTCGTCCTCGTCGCGCGTGCGGGCGTCGTAGACGCGCACGGTGCGCGCGGAGGCGTCGTCGTACCGCGGCCAGCCCGGGTCGCCGGCTGCGATGAACGCGACCGCGGCCGCGTGCAGCTCGTCGGCGAGCGCCTGAGGCGGGTTCGGACCCGCCAGCGGCTCCATGGCCGGTCCGTCCAGGCAGTCGAAGAAGAACGGCACGTCGAGGCAGTGCTCCGCGAAGCCGAAGTGCCCGGACGGCCACGCGAACCGGTACACCCAGGTGGGCGCGGCTCCGCGGTCGGCGACGATCTTCAGCACCGCGATCCGGAACATCCGGTCGGTGAGCACGCGGCCGGCCAGCCGGGCCTTGCCCTTCGCGACGACGTCGGCGTTCGCCTCCAGGTACGCCTTCTGCGCCCTCTTCGGCACGCCGAGCTTGCCGAGCAGGATCCCCTTCGGCACCAGCGCCAGCTTCGCGCCCGCGTCGGCCATCGCCATCGTGAACTCGTCGTCGGTGGCGCCGAGCACGAGCGGCTTGCTCGCGCCGACCCCGTTCCGCAGCGACTCCGGCGTGGAGCGCACGAGGAGGTCGCCGTCGATCGTCGGGCCGAGCGGGAGGCCGCCGTCGACGACCTCGTTCAGCGCGTCGGGTCCGAGTTCCGTCGCCTTCTTCTGCAGCTCGAGGATGCGCTCCTCGTCGAGCGTCGACCAGCCGGCGCGGGTCGGCTCGACGCCGGCGGTCGCGGCGAGCGCGCGTCCGAACGCCTCCGACTTCTCCGGGGTCACGTCGGCGAGCGCGCCCGAGATCGCGTAGACGGAGTGGAACAGGTGCTGCGCCTTCTCCATGCCGAGCAGCGTCAGCACAGCGCCTCCGCCGGCCGACTGGCCAGCGATCGTGACGCGGGCCGGGTCGCCGCCGAACGCCGCGATGTTCTGCTGCACCCACTCCAGCGCCAGCAGCCAGTCACGCACGCCGCGGTTCGACGGCGCGTCCTCGATCCAGCCGAAACCGTCGAAGCCCAGCCGGTACGAGATCGTGACGGTCACGACGCCGTCGCGGTTGAAGTTGCGCCCGTCGTACCAGGGGCTCGCCGGCGAGCCCGCGAAATAGCCGCCCCCGTGGATGTACACGAGCACGGGGAGGCCGTCGCCGTCCGTCGCCCGCTCGGGGCTGGGCGTGTGCACGTTGACGTTCAGCGTCGATTCCCCCGGCACGCTCGGCTCGGGGATGAGCGTCACACCCGGGTCGCCGCGCTGCGCGGTGGGTCCGAACGACGCAGCGTCGAGCACGCCCTCCCACGGAGCCTTCGGCACCGGCGCCGCGAATCGCAGCTCACCGACCGGGGCCTCGGCGAACGGGATGCCCAGGAACGCCGCCGAGCGCAGGGCGCCGCGGGCGCCCGATCCGGGCGGGGTGGTGTCCTTCCATCGCCCGCGCACGGGTCCGGCGAGCGTCTGCACCTCCGGGTGCGCGGCCTCTTCGGCCGTCGCCTCCGGGTCGAGAGGGGTCTGCGTGTTCTCCATCACCATCATTCTGCCTTTCACTTGACGCTCTTGATCGGAGCGGTGGCCACCGCGCCGAGGATGGCGAAGACGATCGCGAAGACGAACAGCACCGGGTATCCGCCGAGGGACCCGATGATGATCGCGGCGATCGGCGCGCTGAGCGCCTGCGGGATGTTGGTCGCGACGTTGAGGATGCCGAGATCCTTGCCGGCGGCGCCGCCCTCGTTCGGCAGCACCTCTGTCATCAGCGCCGCGTCCACGGACATGTAGAGGCCGAAGCCGATGCCGTTGATGACGCTCATCGCGATCATCCCGGTCAGGTTCGGCATGAGGAGCGGCATGGCAAGCCCGATCGCCATGACCACGGTCGCGGTGTAGATGAACACCTTGCGGCGCCCCGCCCGGTCGCTCCACCATCCCGAGACCACGATCGCGATCAGGGTCGGCACGAAGGCCACGAGCGTCAGCGTGATGACCGCGCCCGTCGCCGCCTGCAGCGAGAGCTTGATGTAGTCGGTGAGGATGTAGAGCTGGTAGGTCGAGACGACGAAGTAGCCAAGGATCAGGAGGAACCGCGCGGTGAAGGCCCAGAAGAAGTCCGGGTGCTTGCGCGGGTTGATCCAGAAGCCCGAGAAGAACGCGCCCCAGCGGAACGGTTCGACCGTGGAGTCCTTCGACGACCAGTCGCGGTTGATCAGCACGAACAGCACCGTGACGACGATGACGGCGCCGCCGAAGATCGAGTACCCGACGCCGACCTGCTGGGCGAAGGCACCGGCGAGCATGACGCCGATGGTCATGCCGAGCTGGGTGCCGAGGCCGATCATGGCGCTCGCGCCTCCACGCTTCGAACGCGGGAAGCGATCGGCCGTGATCGTGGTGAGCGGGGCCTGCAGGAAGTTCAGCGCGACCTGGATGACGACCCAGAAGACCGTGATCCAGAGCAGGTCGCTGAGCGAGCCGAGCCCGAACAGGAAGATGCCGCCGACGATCGCGCCGACGACCATCCACGGAGCGCGGCGCCCGAACCGGGAGCGCGTGCGGTCGCTGAACGCGCCGGCGAGCGGCTGCGCGAACAGGGTGAAGACGAAGGAGGTCGTGGTCACGATCGCGAGGTTGCCCACCTTGTGCGCGGGGTCGAGCAGCGCGACCTGCACGGGGAGCAGGATCGCGATGAGTCCGCCGTAGGTGGCGAAGAGCGTCAGGGAGGCGGCGAGCAGGCTGGGCAGCAGGCGCTTGGTGGCGGGCGGGCTGGCCGCGGGCCGGCCGACGGCGGGCTGCTGCGCGCTGATGAAGCCGGTCGGCGCGACCTCGGCGGCCGGATCGGGAGGGGTCATGGTCATGCGGAGCTCCTCATTGAGCGGGACGGATGCCGATCGCAATACCAAACGATGTTCGGTATTTGGATCGTGACGATTGTCGCAGCTAAACCCGAACGCTGCAAGGGTTTCGGCTCGAAAACCGGATTCCGTTCGCGTTTGACCGCCTATCCTGGATCCCATGGCCAAGAGAGGTGCGTACGCGAAAGGCGTCGTCAAACGCGAGGAGATCCTCGAGGCCGCTCTCGAGATCATCGGCCAGCGCGGGTACCGCAGCGCCTCCGTGCGTGAGATCGCCGACGCGGTCGGCCTCAGCCCGGCGGGCCTCCTGCACTACTTCGGCTCCAAGGAGCAGCTGTTCGTCGAGATCCTTCGCGCTCGCGACGAGCACGACGTCCAGCAGTTCCCCGACGCAGGCTTCGAGCAATCGTTGGTCGAGATCATCCGGCACAACGCGCAGGTGCCCGGGCTCGTCGAGCTCTACACGCGGCTCGCGGCGGAGGCGGGCGACGACGGTCACCCGGCCCGTGCCTTCTTCCTCGATCGCACCGAGACCGTGCACGCGGCGGCCCGGGAGGCCTTCGTCGCCGAGCAGCGCGCCGGGCGCCTCCGCGCCGACCTGGACCCGGACTGGATCATCCGCGCCGGTCACGCCCTCGCCGACGGCCTCCAGAACGCGTGGATCCTCGACCCGACGATCGACATGGCCGCCGACGTCGAGCAGTTCTTCGCGCTGCTGCGGCCCTGAGGCGCGACCTTCGTCACGAATGGCGTGTTTCGTGGCACGAAAAGCGACATTCGTCACGAATGTCGCGCCAGCTCAGCGGTAGTCGTAGACGCGCTTGTACTTGCCCTCGCTGCGCGGGAGCTCGGCGGGCTCGGCGAGGACGACGTCGACGGTGGTGCCGATATGGGTCTTGATCCGCTGCTGGAGCACCTTCGCGGCCGCCTCGCACACCTCGCGGTCGAGGGCGGGATGCCGCTCGATGCGCACCGTGAGCGTGTCGAGCCTGCCCTCCTTGCGCAGCTCGAGCACGAAATGCGGAGTGAGCGTCTCGATGCCGAGCACGAGCTCCTCGATCTGGGTGGGGAAGAGGTTCACGCCGCGGAGGATGATCATGTCGTCGTCGCGGCCGGTGATCTTCTCGATGCGGCGCAGCGCCGGGTAGGCGCTGCCCGGCAGCAGGCGCGTCAGGTCGCGCGTGCGATAGCGGATGACCGGGAACGCCTCCTTGGTCAGCGAGGTGAAGACGAGTTCGCCGTGCTCTCCGTCGGCGACCGGCTCCCCCGTGTCGCCGTCGATCGTCTCGGGGAGGAAGTGGTCCTCCCACACGTGCGGGCCGTCCTTCGTCGCGACGGACTCGCTCGCGACCCCCGGGCCCATCACCTCGCTGAGGCCGTAGATGTCGACGGCGTCGAGGCCGAGCCGGCGCTCGATCTCGGCCCGCAGTTCGTTCGTCCAGGGCTCCGCGCCGAGGATCGCGACCTTCAGCGTCGTGCCGCGCGGGTCGAGCCCCGCAGCCTCGATGGCGTCGGCGATCGTCAGAAGGTAGCTGGGCGTGCACATGATCGCGTCAGGCTCGAAGTCGTGGATGAGCTGCACCTGCCGGGCGGTCTGGCCTCCCGACATCGGGATGACGGTCGCGCCGATCCGCTCGATCCCCGCGTGCGCGCCGAGGCCTCCCGTGAACAGGCCGTAGCCGTAGGCGTTGTGCACCTTCCAGCCGGCCTCCACGCCCGCGGCCAGCAGCGACCTCCCGACCAGGTCGGCCCAGCGGTCGAGGTCGCCCTGCGTGTAGCCGACAACCGTCGGCCTCCCGGTCGTGCCGGACGACGCGTGGATGCGGCGGACCTCCGCCATGGGCACCGCGAACATCCCGAACGGGTAGGTCGAGCGGAGGTCCTCCTTCGTGGTGAACGGCAGGAGGCGGATGTCGTCGAGAGTGCGGATGTCGGCAGGCCCGACGCCGGCCGCGTCGAACTTCGCGCGGTAGAGCGGCACGTTCTCGTACGCGTGCCGCACCGTCCACTGGAGGCGCCGGAGCTGCAGGTCGCGGAGCTCGTCTCGGGTGATGGTCGCCGGCTCGACCTCGGTGAGGTCGAGCCCGGCGGAAGCTGTGGTCGTCTTCGACACGGATGCCTCCGGGTTCAGTCGGCCGTGCCGGGGGCGTCGCCGGCGGCACGGTTGGTGGTGAGCGAGCGGCCGCGGAACTCCGCGACCACATCGCCGGTCTCGTCGCTGACCGTGACGTCGTAGACGCCGGTGCGCCCGACCAGGCTGCGGCGTACGGCGTGCGCGGTGAGTGTCTGCCCGGAGCTGGTCGACTTGAGAAAGGTGATGTCGGCTCCGGCGGCAACGGTCACTCGCTCGTCCTCGTTGCACGCGATCGCGAACGCGGTGTCGGCGAGCGCGAACACCAGTCCGCCGTGCGTGATGGCGAAGCCGTTGGTCATGTCGTCGCGCACCTGCATGCTGACGATCGACTCGCCGGGTTCGTCCTTCTCGACGACCATGCCCAGGGCCGCGGAGGCGCGATCCCGCTGCATCATCGGGCGCACGGCCTGCACCCGTTCTGCGCTCATGCGCGTGCCTCGGGCCGCACCGGGTTCACCAGGACAGTGTCGGACATCGTCATCCTCACCCGCCGGAGGATCGGAGCGTCCTCGGCGACGCCCGAATTCCTTACCGATCGTTCGGTAATCGTGTCATCCGGAGGGCGCGGACGCAACCACCGCTCTCCCGAGGGGCACGTAAACGCCCTCAAAACGCGCGGGAAGGGGCGTCTACGTGCCCCTCGGCGGGAGGGCCACCCAGCGCCGAGCCGGGGCGGATCTCGCGCTCACAGCGCGTTGCGCCGCGCCACGGCGCCGAGCCAGCCGAGCGACGGCTTGGGCGTCCGCTCGAAGGTCTGCAGGTCGACGCCGATGAGCCCGAAGGTCGGCCGGTAGCCGCTGGCCCACTCGTAGTTGTCGAGCGCGCTCCAGTGCAGGTAGCCGCGCACGTCGATGCCCTCCTCGATCGTCTCGTGGATGGCGCGCAGCGACTCCTTCGTGTAGTCGACGCGGCGGCCGTCGTCGGCGGTCGCGATGCCGTTCTCGGTCACCATCACCGGCGTGTGCCCGCTCTTCTCCCACGCCGAGCGGATGCCGTTAGCGGCGGCCGGCGGGTAGAACTCCCACCCGGTCAGCGTGGTCTCGGCGTCCTCGGCGACCGGGCGCGGGCCCTCCGGCCCGATGAACGTGCGCGTGTAGGCCTGCACGCCGACGAAGTCGTCGCCCTCCGCCTGCTCCAGGTACCAGTCGTCGCGCGGGTAGCCGTACTCGTGCAGCATCTCGGCCGCACCGGGCTCGTCGACCGCCCGGAAGTCCTGTGTCGCGACCGTCCAGCCGCTCTGCAGACCGGGGACCGACGAGAGCACTTCGCGCGACCTCCGGTGCGAGGCGAGCAGTGCGTCGGCGACCTGGAGGTCGGGGTTCGGGAGGCCGAAGGCGACCAGGTTGCGGGCGTCCTCGCCTCCGGCCAGCATCGCGGCGATGTTCGGCTCGTTGATGGTGCACACGTAGCGCACGCCATCCTCCAGGATCGGCAGCACCGTCTCGGTGTAGCGGGCGAACAGGTCGGGTGCCTCCGGGTTGCGCCAGAAGCCGGCCTCGTCCATCCACCGCGGCACGGTGAAATGCATCAGCGTCACGACCGGCTCGAGACCGACCTCGAGGCAGGCGTCGATCATCCGCCGGTAGTGGTCGAGAGCGGCACGTGAGACGAAACCGCACTCCGGTTCGACGCGCGCCCACTCGACCGAGAAGCGGTAGCTGTTCAGGCCGGCGTCGGCGAGCAGCCGGAGGTCCTCCGGATACCGGTGGTAGTGGTCGGCGGCATCTCCGCTCGGCTCCACGATCGGGGTGCCGGGGGTGTGCTCCATGACCCACCAGTTGCTGTTGACGTTGTTGCCCTCCACCTGGTGGGCCGCGGTCGCGGCGCCCCAGAGGAAGCCGTCGGGGAAGGTGAGCACAGAGTTTCTCCTCGGTCGAGATCGGATGGGTCGCCGGACGTCAGCCGCGCGGGCTCGGCACGGCGTCGAGCAGCCGCACGGTGTAGTCGTCCTGGGGTCGTTGCAGCACCTCGGCCGTGTCGCCGCGCTCGACCACGACGCCCTTGTCGAGCACCATGATCCGGTCGGTGACGAGCCGCGCGCTGAGCAGGTCGTGGGTGATGTAGAGCATGCTGACGCCGCGGGTGCGCCTCAGCTCTTCGAGCAGGGCGAGCACGCCTGCGCGCAGGGACATGTCGAGCATCGACACCGGCTCGTCGGCGATGATCACCTGCGGGTCGCTCGCGAGCGCGCGGGCGATGACGACACGCTGGCGCTGGCCTCCCGAGAGCTGGTGGGGCAGCCGGGTCGCGAACTTCTCGACCGGCGTGAGTCCGACCGTCTCGAGCAGTTCGAGCACGCGCGCGCGGGCGGCGCCGCCGCGCAGACCGGTGAAGTTCTCGACCGGTCTGGTGAGGATGTATTCGACGGTGTGCAGGGGGTTGAGCGCCGCGTACGGGTCCTGGAACACCATCTGCACCTCCGAATGCAGCTGCTTGAGCGCGCGGCGACCGCGCAGCGTGTCGATACGCGTGCCGCCGAACGCGATGGTGCCGGAGGTCGGCCGCTCCACGCCGGTGATCATCTTGGCGATCGTCGACTTTCCGCTGCCGCTGGCCCCGACGAGCGCCATCGACATCCCGGGTTCGAGAGTGAAGGACACATCGTCGACGGCGCGTGTCGCGCTGCCCCTGCGCCCCTTCGGGTACACCTTGGTCAGGTTCGAGACGACGATCGGCTCGCGTGCGCCCACCCGCTGGCGGTCCGCCGGGCGCACGTCTGCGTCGGCGCGGCGGACGAGTCCCGGCACGGTCACCTCGGCGGCCCGCGGGTCGCCGTAGTGGCTCAGCAGCATCTGCGTGTAGGGGTGCTGCGGAGCGTTCAGGATGCGCTCGCTCGGGGCGTCCTCCACGATGACGCCGTCGTGCATGACGAGCACGCGCTGCGTCGCCTCCAGCACGACCCCGAGGTCGTGGCTGATGAGGACGGCCGTGAAGTTCTCGGACGCCTGGAGCTGCCGGATGGTGTTCATCACGGCGTGCTGCACGAGCACGTCGAGCGCGGTCGTCGGCTCGTCGAAGACCATCAGCCGCGGCTCGAGCGAGAGGGCGAGCGCGATCGAGACGCGCTGGCGCATCCCGCCCGAGAGCTCGCCGGGGTACCGGTTCAGCGTCGCGGGAGGCAGCTCGACCTTGGCGATCAGCTCCTCCGCCCTGGCGGCCCTGGCACGCGGCGGCACATGACCGTGCGCGGCGAAGATGTCCATGAAATGGTTGCGGATCGTCCGCACCGGGTTGAGCGCGTTCATGCCCGACTGCAGCACCATGGCGAAGCCGCCCTGCCGCTGGGTGCGCACCTCCTCGGTGGAGAGCGCGGCGATGTCGGTGCCGTCGAACAGGATGCGGCCTCCCGCGATGCGCGCCGGAGGCTTCGACAGCCGGGTGAGCGCGAAGCCGAGCGTCGACTTGCCGGATCCCGACTCGCCCACCAGCCCGACGAACTCGCCCTGGTCGAGCTCGAAGCCGACCTTCTTGACCGCCTCGAACGCGGTGCCGTGGCCTTCGTCGTAGACGACGGACAGGTCTTCGACTCGCAGTAGGCTCATCGTGCCGCCTTCCTCTCGCGCAGACGGGGGTTGCTGAGCCCGTCGACTCCGAAGTTGATGAACGTCATGGAGACCGCGAACAGCGCGATCATGAGGCCCGGCGCGAAGAGCTGCACCCACTGGCCGGTGAGCAGCACGTTGCTGTTCTGCGCCCAGAAGAGCATCGTTCCCCAGCTCACCGTGTTCGGGTCGCCGAGACCCAGGAACTCCAGGCCCGCCTCCGCCAGGATGGCTGCGGTCGCGGCGCCGAAGAAGCTCGCGACGATCAGCGACGTCATGTTGGGCAGGATCTCGCGGAACACGATCCGGTTCGCGCTCTCTCCGCTGAACTTGGCCGCGGTCACGAAGTCGCGCGAGCGGAGGGTCTGCGTCTGCGAGCGCAGCACGCGGGCGCCCCACGCCCAGCCGGTCACCACGACCACGAGCACGATGACGCCGATCCCGCCGTTGTGGAGGTACGCCGCGATCACGATCATGAGCGGCAGCGACGGGATGACCAGGAAGAGGTTGACGACGAAGCCGACGCCTTCGCCCCAGAACGCACGCACGTAGCCCCAGCTGAGGCCGACGGCGACCGCGATGATCGTGCTGAGCAGTCCGGCGACCAGGGCCACCGACACCGAGATCCGGGAGCCCCAGATCAGCTGCGAGAGCACGTCCTGGCCGACGGCCGTGGTGCCGAGGAGGTGCGCCGCGCTGCCGTCCTGGCCGTGCGGGAAGGAGGTGTCGTGCGGATCGTACGGCGCGATCAGCGGGGCGAAGATCGCCATCAGGATGAACAGCGCGAGAAGGACGATGCCGAAGCGCGCCTTCGGCTCCGACCAGACGGTCCCGAACGCGCGCCCGACCACCCGGAGCGGGTTCCACTTCCTGTTGTCGCTCGCCGCGGCGGCCGCGACCTCTGTCGCACGGACGGAGGTCGTCGTCGGTGGCTGCGTCATCGTGGGTTCCTTCTGAGTCATCGTCTGGTCCTCGGGTCGAGCACGCCGTACAGGATGTCCACCAGGAAGTTCGCGATCAGGACGCTCACCGTGATGATGAGGAACAGCGCCTGCATCAGCGGGTAGTCCTGGTTCGTGACCGCGTGGAAGAGGAGGAGGCCGACGCCCGGGTAGGCGAACACGGTCTCCACGAGCAGGGAGCCCCCGACGACGCCGCCCAGCACCATGCCGAACGACGTGAACTGCGGCAGGACCGCGTTGCGCGCCGCATAGCGCAGCGCGACGGTGCGCGTGCGCAGGCCGTTTGCCTCCGCGAAGGTCACGTAGTCCTCGCCGAGGGTGTTCACCATGGCGTTGCGCATGCCGATGATCCAGCCGCCGAAGGCGGTGAGCAGGATCGTGAGCCCGGGCAGGATCCCGTGGTAGACGGCATCGGTGAAGAAGTCCCAGCTCCAGTTCGGCGTCGCGGTCTGCGAGTACGCCCCGCTGGTCGGGAACCAGCCGGCCACGTACCCGAAGAAGAACAGCAGCAGCAGCGCGATCCAGAAGTAGGGGAACGCGGAGAGGAACTGGCCTCCCACCGTCGGGACGGTGTCGAGCGCGGTGCCGCGCTTCCACGCCGCCAGCACGCCGAGCAGCGTGCCGAGCACGAAGGCGAGGATGGTCACGGTGCCGACGAGCACGAGCGTCCAGGGCAGCGCCGCCCCGATCAGGCTCGAGACCGACTGCGGGAAGTAGCTGAACGACGGCCCGAAGTCGAAGTGGACGACCTGGCCGAGGTACGTGACGTACTGGTCCCAGAGGCTGCCGGTCGGCACGCCGAGCTGGGCCTCGATGGAGGCGCGCATCGCCGGTGAGACCGGGCCGTTCTGGCTGAGCTTGGCGATCGCCGCGTCGGCGGGCGATCCCGGCATCAGACGCGGGAGGATGAAGTTGATTGTGATGGCGGCCCAGAGCGTGAGGACGAAGAGTCCGAGCTTGCCCAGCAGATAGCGCACGACGCCTCCTTTCGATGTGTGGGGTTCGGCAGTGGCCGGTCGCGGGAGGCCTCCCGCGACCGGCCAGGAATCACTTCGCCTTCGTGAGGTGGGTGAGGATCAGCAGCGAGTTCTCCGTCCAGGTGGCCGGGGTCGCGTACGGGTCGCTCTCGCTCGGCCAGCCGGTGAAGCTCTTGTCGCTGAACAGGCCCCAGAGGCCGCCGTAGAACAGGCTGATGACGGGCATCTTGGTGTACATGACCTCCTGCAGCTGGCCGGCGATCTTCTTCTGCTGGCTGTCGGAGGTGGCCGAACGCATCTGCGCGAGCAGGGCATCCGCCTGCGGGTCGCTGAACCGCTCGAAGTTGCCGGACGCCGCCGTGCCGATCGGCTTGGCGAACTGGCTGCTCATCAGGGTGTTGAAGTCCTGGTAGACGCTGCCCGCGCCTCCGAACGCACCCATCAGGAGCTGGAAGTCGCCGTTGTTCTGCGCCTGGGTGTAGGCGGCCGGCTGCGGCTGGTCGATCGTCACCGCGATCCCGAGCGACTGCAGTTGCGACTGGATGGCCTGAACGCCGCGGAGCCAGTCGGTGTAGCCGTTGGGCGTGGTGATCGTGAGCTGGAGCTGCTGGCCGGAGGAGTCGACGAGCTTGCCGCCCTGCTGCGTGTAGCCGGCCTTCGCGAACGACTGCAGCGCCTTCTGGGTGTCCTGCTTGATCATCCCCTGGTTCGGCAGCGAGGAGTTCAGCCACGATTGCGCGTTCGGCAGCAGCAGGCCGTTCTGGCCCGCGGCCTTCACGTAGCCCTGCTCGGCGTCGTTCGCGATCTTGTCGCGGTCGAGCGCGGAGGCCAGGCCCGCACGGAAGTCCAGGTTGTTGAACGGCGCCTTGGTCAGGTTGGGGATCAGCGAGATGGTGCCGCCGGGCGGGAACCAGTACTTGTTGTGCTGCTTGTTCGCACCCACCCAGGTCTTGTCGACATTGTCGATGAACGAGTAGGCCCAGTCGTAGCCGCCCTTGACGATCTGGAGGCTGGTGTTGGAGGCCGGGAGCACCAGCTTCTCGGCCGCGACCTTGTCGGCCTGCCAGTACTTGGTGTTCTTGACCATCGTGTACTGGTTCGGCGCGAAGTCGCCGACGACGTACGGACCGGTGGCGACCGGCTTCTCGTTCGGCCACGTCACCGGGTCGTTGACGGACTTCCAGACGTGCTCCGGCACGATGATCTGCTGGTCGATGATGTTCGCCGCGGGGACGTTCGGGCCCTTGAGGTGGAACGTCACCGTGCTGCCCGACGAGCTGATCGTGTCGATGTTCTGCCACTGGCCGAGGAGGTCGAGCGCCGGCGTCTTCTTGAGGAGGTCGAACGTGTAGACGACGTCGGCCGCGGTGAACGGCTTGCCGTCGGACCAGTCGACGCCCGAGCGGATCGTGTACTCGATCGTCTTCGGGTCGACGATCTTGTCGCCGGTCGCGAGGAACGGCGTGGCCTTGCCGTCGATGGCGTTGACGACCTGCAGGGGCTCGTACATGTAGTGAGCGCCCGTGCGGGCGGTCGGCGAGAACGGGTTGAAGTTGCGCACGAACGTCGGGTTGCCGCCGTCCGCGCCGAAGAGCAGGGAGCCGCTGGCCCCCGAGTTGCCGGATCCGTTGGAGGCGGAGGTCTGGATACTGCACGCGCTCATCGCCAGCAGCGATGCGGCGGCGGCGAGGGCGACGAGTGAACGGCGGAGGCGCGTTCTGGGTTTGTTCATCGCAAGGGTCCCTTCAGTCGACGGTGACGAGGTGCTCCGCACTCGGGCGGCGAGGCTGTGCTCGGCTCGGCTCGGCGCAGGAGGCCGAACGGTGAGCGGGACCCACTGTAAGCGCATACGAAACGTCTTTCAACCCCTGCCCCGAAAGATCGTTCCACATGCCACAATGTGATCTAGTCCACCAATTCGAAGAGGAACTCGGGAGAAAAGTGGCGGGAAAACCCACGGTGTATGATGTCGCAGCGCACGCCGGCGTATCGATCGCGACCGTGTCGCGCGTGCTCACTCGACCCGATGATGTACGCGCTTCCACTCAGGAGCGGGTTCTCGCCGCCGTCCGTGAGCTGCGCTACGTGCCGAGCGGCAGCGCGCGCGGGCTGGCCTCCCGCCGCACCGGCGTCCTCGGACTCTTCCTCCCCGGTGTCGACGCGGTCGAAGACCTGAGCGATCCGGCCATCGACGCCGACCGCCCTGTGGAGGTGCGACTCGACCCTGTGCGACCCGGCCAGCGGCTCGGCGCCGACCTGTACTTCGAGGCCGTGCTGCGCGGCTGCGAACTCGAAGCGTGGCGCCAGGGCTTCTCGCTGATGATCAGCGTGGGGCGCGGCCGTTCCCCCGAATCCCTGGAGATCGCCCTGAGCGACCTCGCAGGCAAAGTGGACGGCCTGGCGGTGATCGCGCAGAGCGCGCCGCACGACGTCCTCAAGCGGATCGGCGACAGCATCCCGGTCGTCTACCTGGCCGGCCAGCGCCGCGGCGATGACTTCGACCACATCACCGTGCGCAACCGGGAGGGCATGCGCGCCCTCACCGAGCACCTCATCGACGCGCACGGCATCCGCGACCCCATGTACCTGACCGGGCCGTTCGACTCCCCCGACGACGCTGAGCGCTACGGCGGCTTCGCCGAGGCGCTGGAGGGCCGCGGCATCAACCCGACCGCGCTCCCTGTCCTCCACGGCGAGTTCTCGCGCGAGCGCGCGAGGGCCGTCGCCGCGGACCTTATCGACGGCGGACGCCTCCCGCGCGCGCTGGTCTGCGCCAACGACCAGATGGCTCTCGGCGTGCTGGACGCGCTCGGCGCCGCCGGCCTCCGCGTGCCCGAGGACGTCATCGTGACCGGCTTCGACGGCATCGACGACGGAGCGCGATCGACCCCACGCCTCACCACCGTGCGGCAGCCGATGCTCGAGCTCGGCCGGGCGGCCGTGCGCGCGATGGTGGCGCGCCTGAACGACCCCGACCGGGAGCCGGTCAACACCGAGCTGCCGGTGACGGTCCTCCTCCGCGAAAGCTGCGAGGGCCCGCTCCGCTAGACCGCGGCCGATCACTCACGCGTCCCGGCCCGCGGCGTACTGTGCAGGCATGCTCAGGCGCGTCGGAGTTCTGATCGCGTGCGTCGGGCTCTGCCTGGCGGGCTGCACCCCGGGCGGCCCGGCGCCGGTCACGAGCGCGCCCAGCGCGCAGAGCGCCGCGCCGTCGGCCCCGCCACCCGCCGCGACCCTCTCCTCCGCCGCCCTGCAGCACATCGTCGTGATAGTCGAAGAGAACAAGCCGGCCACCGCGATCCTCGGCGACCCCGACGCGCCCTACCTGAACCAGCTGGCGCGGTCCGGCGCGCTGGCGACCCATTACTCCGCGGCGGCGCACCCGAGCCTCCCCAACTACCTGGCGCTCACGAGCGGCACCACCGGAGGCATCACCACCGACTGCAACCCGCCGGGAGGTTCCTGCCTGGTCACCGGACCGAACCTCGCAGACGCGCTCGACCGGTCAGGACGGTCGTGGAAGCTGTACGCCGAGAGCATGCCGGCTCCGTGCACGACCACCAACACGAGCCTGTACGCGGTGAAACACAACCCGTTCCTCTATTACCCGAGCGTCACCTCCGAGCGGGCGTACTGCGCATCGCACGACGTCCCGTATTCGCAGCTCGGCGCCGACCTGGCGTCCGGGGCGTCGCTGCCCGATCTCGCCTTCATCACCCCGAACCTGTGCGACGACATGCACGACTGCTCTGTCGCGGCCGGCGATGCCTGGCTCCGGGCGAACGTCCCGCGGATCCTCGCCTCCCCTGCGTTCACCACGCAGCGGTCGCTCCTCGTCGTCACCTTCGACGAAGGCGACGCGTCGGACAACACCGTCGCCTGCGTGTTCGCGGGCCTGGCGGCGCGGCCGCATACGGTGTCGGCGACCCCGTACACGCACTATTCGCTGCTGCGCACCATCGAGCGCGCGTGGGGGATGAACCCGCTCACCGGGAACGATGCGGCCGCGTCGGCGATGACGACGATGCTGCGCTGAGCGATCATCGACGCCGCCTGCGAATCCCGACACGATGCTGGTGCACGCTGCGCTCGCGTGCTTCGTTGGGTCTCATGGCAGACGTCAAACGCGTGATCGTCTTTCTGCAGGAGAACAAGACCACCGATTTCTACTTCCCGAGCCTCTCGGAGTGGGGCGCTCAGGTCGCGAACACGGGAGGCCTGCGCACCTCGGCGCCCGACTTCGACCAGCCGCACGACCGGAACGCCTGGGTGCACTACGCGATGGGCGACTACCCGGCCGAGCCGATGCAGCTCGACAACGATGCGCTCATCCCGTATTACAGCTGGCTCGCGAAGACGTTCGTCTTCAGCGACCACCATTTCGGCTCCGGCTCCAACTCGACGCCTGGCCACATGCTGGCCGTCGGCGGCCAGATGCCGACGCTCAAGAATCCTCCCTTCGTCGGGACGCACCCGGTGTGGGACCTCCCGTCGATCTTCACGGTCGCCCAGAAGGCCGGCGTCAGCTGGGCCGCGTTCCCCGACCAGGACGGCTACCCGGTCAAGTTCTATACGTCGCTCTCGAAGCCGCCCGGAACCGACGACATCCACCCGCCGTCGCAGTTCATCCCGATGGCGAAGGGCGGCACCTTGCCGGAGGTCTGCTACGTCTGGTCCCCCGCGGGATACGACGAGCACCCGCCTGCGACCAGCGCCCCCGACTACCTCACCAAGGGGCAGGGTCTGGTGTGGCAGCGCGTCCAGGCGGTCATCGACGGCGGAGGCTGGGACGAGACCGTCTTCATCCTCACCTGGGACGACTGGGGCGGCTACGCGGACTCCGTGCCGACCCCCGGCATCGAGACCGTGCCAGACGCCCTCCATCCCGACGGCTTCCCGATCATCGGAGGCTCCCGCATCCCGCTGCTGATGTTCGGCGGTCCGGTGACCCAGGCGATCGACCCCGAATGGCACTCGCACGCGTCGATCCCCAAGACCATCTGCGACCTCCTCGGGCTGGGATCGTTCGGGGTGCCGCGCGTGGACGACGCACCGTCGCTCGCGCACCTGGTGCAGCCGGGGCTCGGGCGACCGGTGCCGCCCGCACCGGGCACGTCGTTCCCGCAGCCGACCGCGCCGAACCCGCGGCCGGTTCCCGTTCCACCTCAGCCGTGGCCCGGCCCCGTCGGCCGGCCCCTCCCCCCGCTCGTGACCCTCGACGGGACCACCGTCCCCGCGCCCAGCGACGGCCGAGTGAATGCGAAGCCTCCGAAGGCCCCGGTCGCGCCGGCGCCGCCGCTCACGTAGGCCGAATCCTGTCGATTGCTAGTCGTCGTCCGCGAGGCTGCGGAGCACCGACCAGCCGTCGCCGGGGAGGATCGTGAGCTCGCCGTCGCCCGAGGGCTCGTGCGCGAAGAACACCGCCGACCCGTCGGCCTCCCCCGGGCCGCCGTAGGTCGAGAGCAGCTCGTCACCCTGCGGGGAGCGCAGCACATAGGCGCGCTTCGGGACGAGCTGCGACCAATCGCAGACCTCGTCTTCGGAGTCGGAGGTCACGCTGGAGGTCACGCCGTGACCGACCGGCGCAGGATGCTGCGCACCCAGCCGATGAGACCGGGAGTCTCGTGGCGGCGGAACCAGCTGGCGTAGACCGCGACTTTGGCCTCGGACGGCGTGCTGAAGCGGCCGAGTTCGCGGCCGTCCGCGGCCGAGGCGACGAAGCCGTCGTCGACGCGCTCGATCATGCCGAGGTAGGTCGATGGCGTCTCGGCGACCCACAGCCCGTCGACCGGCTGACGCCAGGCGAGGTGCTCGCTGGGTGCAGGAGTCTGGTCGCTGCGACGACCATTCCGGACTGCGACGGGCAGGCGGAGGGCCGGTCGGACATCCTTGATCGCGATCGTCATGACTACTCCTTGGAGACGTGCATTTCGTGAAGTAACTAGAGCTTCTAGCTAATTGATCGTCGTAGCAACTTTCGCTCGGGGGGTTGATTCTGCGCGGTGTTCCTGCTACTTAGTTGCGGCGATTGAGCATCTAGAGATTGATGTAGCTAGATTCCCTAGCAATCAGCTAGGCTCATCGCGATCACGGGAACCCACCCGGAACGAAGGAGAGAGCCATGGGAACGCTGACCTACAACGGCGACAGTTTCACCTTCGACGACAGGACGCTCGCGCACCTGCAGGCGGCACTCACGCTCAAGCTGCGGCGTCGGGAGCCGTTCCTCCTCAGCTGGGTGCCGCAGGAGGCCGGTGACTTCGCCCGCACCTCACTCTGGATCGACAACGCCATCCCGATCCGGTACGACTTCGACCAGGCCGACCCCGGTCGGCTCAACGACGCGTGGCTCAACAGCATGGTCGAGATGGCCAGTCGCGCCAGCGGGCTGCTCGTGACCGAGGAGCCGGCCAGCCTGGGCGCGTACCGCGACCGCCGAGGCCGCGGGATGGTGCGCCAGGTGGCATCCGCCGGTCACTGACCGCTGTCGCTAGATCTTCTAGCTTGTAGCTGGTCTATCATTTCTTCCATGACGACGGACGACAAGCGTCCGGCGCCCCACTACTGGTATAGCGCCGAGACGGATCGCGAACGGGCGATCGACGTGCTGGAGCACATCCGCGCCTACGGGGCAGCGGACAGCGCCATGCAGCGTCGGTCTGAGAAGACGATGGGCATGAACGAGAACGACATCTCGGCTCTGCGCTACCTGCTGCGTGCGCACGAGCGCGGGTTGACGGTCGGGCCGCGTGAGCTCGCCGAGTATCTCGGCATCCAGAGCTCGTCGATCACGGTGCTTCTCGACAGGCTCGAGAAGGCCGGGCACATCCGGCGCGAGCCGAGCCCGTTCGACCGCCGGGCGCTGATCATCATCCCGATGGTGCCGACGAGCGAGCTGCACAAGGCCATCCTCGGCGACGTGCGCGAAGAGCTCGTGGAGGTCGCGTCGAGCCTCACTCCGGAGGACGCGGAGACCGTAATCGAGTTCATGGACCGGTTGCGCGACGCCGTCGACCACATCGACAACCCGGCCACGAGTGCCGAACAGGCGAAGGTCCGCTCAGCCGACTGACACGCGCGTGCGATTATCATCGACCCGATGACCGACACGCCCTGGTTCGACACCGCTCCGCCGCACGCGGTGCGCGTCATCGCCTCCCTGCGCGAGTACCGCACGGCCGAACAGGCGATGCGGCGGCGCACGCGCGAGTCGATGCGCATGGGCGAGGCCGACCTCCGGGCATTGAAGTTCCTCCTCAAGGCGCAGGAGGAGGAGCGGGTCACGACGCCTGTGCAACTCGGCGCCCACCTCGGAATGAAGTCGTCCTCGGTCACCGCGATGCTCGACCGGCTGACCGCGTCGGGGCATGTCTCGCGCCACCCGCACCCCAGCGATCGGCGCAGCATCACCATCCGGGCGACGCCCGGCGCCGACGAGGAGGTGCGGCACACGCTCACCGCGATGCACCGCCGTCTTCTGGAAGTGGCTGCCGAGCTCGGGCCCGAGCGGTCGCGGACCATCGTCGCCTTCCTCTCCCAGGTCACCGCGCTGGCCGACCGCGACTGATCGGCACTCAATAGGCGTTTCGGCCACGACCTCCGGAATTGCTCGAGTCGGGCGTACTGTCACTGTCAGTACATCGAGGGGAGTCGGATGAGCAGGGCCGCGATCGTGGTCAACCCGGTGAAAATGGACGAGGCTGCGTTGCGCGCCGCGCTCGAGGCGGCCGAGCGGAGGCACGGCTGGGAGGACACCCTCTGGTTGGAGACCACCGAGGACGACCCGGGGACGGGTCAGGCCAGGGAGGCCCTCGAGCACGGTGTCGACGTCGTGATCGCCGCGGGCGGCGACGGCACGGTGCGCACAGTGGCGGAGGAGCTGAGCGGCACCGACACGCCCCTGGCGCTGCTGCCGTCCGGCACCGGCAACCTCCTCGCGCGCAACCTCGACCTGACGCTGGACGACGTCGAGCACGCGCTCGACACCGCCTTCGACGGCGACGACCGGCCCATCGATGTGGGGATCGCCGAGCTCCGCGACGGAGACCGCACCGAGAAGCGGGCCTTCCTCGTGATGGCCGGCATCGGGATGGACGCGCAGATGATCGCCGCGACCGACGACGACCTCAAGGCCAAGGCGGGCTGGCTCGCGTACGTCAAAGCGATCACGACCGTGCTGCGCGACAAGAACGAACTCCGGCTGCGCTACCAGCTCGACGGAGGCCGGACGCACTCGATGCACGCCCACACGGTCCTCATCGGCAACTGCGGCTCGCTGCCGGCCAACATCCTGCTGCTGCCCGAGGCCTCCGTCGACGACGGCCTCCTCGACATCGTGGTGCTGCGGCCGGAGGGCTTCACCGGCTGGCTCCGGATCATGGTCAAGATCTTCTGGGAGAACGGCGTCCTCCGGCGCACCAGTGCCGGCCGGCGCCTGATGGGCGCGGACAAGGAGGTGCGCGCCATGAACTACCTGAAGGGCCGTGAGCTCATCGTCAAGCTGAGCCGCCCGGAGGACGTCGAACTCGACGGCGACCTGTTCGGCCGTGTCTCCTCGATGCGCACACGCATCGACCCCGGCGCCCTGCTGGTGAGGGTTCCGAAGGGCGAAGGAACCGCGCGGGCGGAGTGAACCGCGCGCGCCGCCACCTCGTGTAACCCACTGAGGAGGTCGGAGGCCGCGCGCCCGGAGCTGGACGCCGCAGCCCCCGTCGGCCCATGACCATCAGACACAGCATCAACCAGACCAGCGCGGACACCCGCGCCCGCACCATCCGGACCGAGAGCCGCATCATCGTCGCCGCCGGCATCGACACCGTGTGGGCGTACCTGTGCGACGTCGCCCGGTGGGCGGAGTGGGCGCCCACCGTGGTCGAGTGCCGCATCCGCGGCGGCGGCCCCCTGCGAGCCGGCGCATGGGTGGATCAGCGCGCGCACGACCTGGGGTTCGACCACCGCCGGAGCGAACGGGTGACCGCCGTGGACGAGCCCCACGCGATGGCGTTCGCCGGCACGATGGGCACCTCGGTCGCG
This sequence comes from Leifsonia sp. Leaf336, assembly GCF_001423695.1. Classification (GTDB taxonomy): domain Bacteria; phylum Actinomycetota; class Actinomycetes; order Actinomycetales; family Microbacteriaceae; genus Leifsonia. Next base: position 451,267 of record NZ_LMOZ01000001.1, on the reverse strand, counting down.
CGCTGGGGTATGGAGTTCGTCCCGGTCGGCGAGAGCGGCACCGCAGCGATGATGTGGGTGGAGGTCGACCTGGCGAACGTCATGCGCATCTACCCCGCGCGGGCCCTCCAGGCGCAGATCCAGCGCGTGAGCGACCTCGAGATGACGGGCATCCGCGCTGCGGTGGAGGCCGACGTCCAGGCCGGAACGGGGTCGCCGTGACCGACGCCGACCGCACCAGGGAACGCCTGATCGAGACCTACCGGAGGAAGGCCGCGCACTACGACGTGACCTCCCGGCTCTCGCCCGTGCCCGGCTACCCGCAGCACGGCCAGCGCCTGCTCGCGGTGCGCGCGCTCGGCCTGCACGCCGGCGCGACCGTCGTCGACCTCGCGTGCGGCACCGGCCTGAACTTCCCGCTGCTGCAGCGGGCGATCGGGCCGGAGGGCCGCATCATCGGCGTCGACCTGACCGACGCGATGCTCGCGCGCGCCCGGGGCCGGGTGGAGGCGAACGGCTGGCGGAACGTCCGTCTCGTCCAGGCCGACGCCGCCGGGTTCGTCTTTCCCGCGGGCGTCGACGCGGTGCTGTCCACCTATGCGCTGACCCAGGTGCCCGGGCGTGGACAGGCGGTCGCGCACGCCGCCGCCGCGCTGGCCTCCGGTGGCCGCCTCGCCGTGCTCGACCTGAAGCTGCCCGTCGGAACGCCCACGTGGATGTCCCGGCTCGGGGTCGCCGTCGTCGGCAGGTCGGCCTCCCTCGACGAGTGGATCGCGAGCCGGCCGTGGGAGGAGATCCGCGCGGCCGCGCGGGAGGGCCTGGCCGACCCGGGCTGGCGGGAGCTCTGCATCGGCACGGCGTTCCTGGCGACCGGGACGGCGCGGGAGTAGGGGCGCGTCAGCGCTCGTGGACGTGCCGACGGTGGCCGGCGTGGACGATCACAACGGTCAAGACGCTGTCCTCGATCCGGTAGAGAACCCGATAGTCCCCCGTCCGCACACGCCACTCCGGGCGCCCCGTGAGCTTCTTCGCCGCCGGTGGTCGGGGCTCATCGCTCAGCAGTTCGATTGCAGCCGCAACGCGAGTGCGGGCCTCTGGCGGGAGCTTGCGGATCGCTCGCGCTGCCGCGGGCAGCACCTCGACGACATAGCTCACAGAGTCAGGCCGAGATCGCGCTTGACGTCCTCCCATGGAATGGGAGCCTCGCCGAGGTTCTGAGTCTCTTCCCACGCCGCGTCGACGGCACGAATATCCGCGAGCTCCTCTGCGTCCTCCAGCAAATGCTCCAGCTGCCCCGAGTCGATCACCGCCGCCACGGGACGATTGCGCCGAGTGAGATAGACCGGCTCGACCCGCGCCTCGTCAACGATGGACGCCAACCGGCCCCGCGCATCCGTGATCGCAACCTCAATCATACGGAAAGACTAGCAAAATGTACGTAATCGTGCAAATAGGACAATTTGCTCATCTGCGAAGCATGAGAACACAGAAGGCCGGCACCACACGGTGCCGGCCTTCGTGAAGGTGGTCGATGCTGCTGCGACCTCAGAGCGTCCGGGACGCCTTCGCCAGGTTGGCCTCGAGCTCCTCGCGGTTCTGGCGGACCACATACGCGGGGCGGTCGCGCTCGACGCGCCAGCTCTCCGAGAGCGGGCCGATGTTCACCGTGTCGAAGCCGAACTCGTCGTAGATCGACGTCACCAGTGCGGCGGCGTCGTCGAAGTCGCTCGCGGTGGCGAGGGCTCGGCGGTTCGGCGTACCGGCAGGCGAGCCGGTCGTCGGGATGTCGCGGGCGCCGATGTGGTTGAAGCCCTTGACGACCTTCGACTCCGGCAGGTGCGCCTGCAGCAGCCCCGACACGGTCGCGGTGCCGTCGTCGAGCTCGGCGATGTGACCGTCGCGCTCGAAGTAGTAGTTGTTGGTGTCGATCACGATCTTGCCCGCGAGCGGCGCCACCGGGATGTCCCGGTAGCTCTTCAGGGGCACGGTCACGACGACGAAGTCGCCGGCCGCGGCGGCCTCCGCGGCGGTCGCGGCGGTCGCGGACGGGCCGAGCTTCGCGACGAGATCCGCGAGCGTCTCCGGACCCCGCGAGTTCGCGATGGTGACGGTGTAGCCGTGCTCGATGAAGGTCTGGGCGAGTGCCGTGCCGATGTGGCCGGCTCCGATGATTCCTACGTTGGTCATGACGTCTTCAACCCGGAGGAGTCGCCCGAATTCCGCACCCGGCGCGAGCTGCACAGATTCTCAGGCGGCGCCGGAGCGGCCGAGCACCGTCAGGATCGCGGCCGCCGCAGGCTCCGTCGCCACCACGGCCGTGTGCACGGGGCGGTCGCTCTGCCCGCTCCCCCGGACCGTCCGTCCGCGCTCCGCGCCGGCAGCCGTCTCGACCGTGATCGGTCCTTCGAGCCGGCCGGTGACGGGGAGCAGCTCCATCGCGACCAACGCGGCCAGCGGGTCGTGCAGCGCCGCGCTCCGGCTCTCGAACACGCCGGCGTAGAAGTCGAGGTACAGCTCGAAGGCCAGGGCGACGGCGTGCAGGAGGGGGTCGTCGCTCGCCGCGAGGCGCTCCACCTCCTCCGCCGTGATGACGTGGTCCATGGTCACGTCCAGGGGCACGAGCGTGATCGTCCACGGTGCGGCGAAGACGATCTCCGCGGCCTCCGGGTCGTTGAAGATGTTGGCCTCGGCGATCGGGGTGATGTTGCCCGGCACCTCGACGGCGCCGCCCATGATGGTGACCCGGCGGATCCGCTCGGGGAGGGTCGGGTCGACCGCGAGGGCCTCCGCGAGGTTCGTCAACGGCCCGATCGCGAGGATGTCGAGCTCGCCCGCGTGACGGTGCGACAGCTCGAGGAGGAGTTCCACCGCAGTCGATGCGACCGGCTGGGCCAGCGGCTCCGGGACGACGAGCCCGCCCAGGCCCTCCGATCCGTGGACGTCGGCCGCGGCGCCGCCGAACCGCCCGCTCAGCGGATCGTGGCGGCCGATCGCGACCGGGATGTCGGTCCGTCCGGCGAGCTCGAGCAGATGGAGGGTGTTCCGGGCGGCCACCGCCGACGAGACATTGCCGCTGACCGTGCCGATCCCGGCGAGGTCGGCGCCGGCGCGGAGCAGCACGGCGATCGCCAGCGCGTCGTCGATTCCGGTGTCGCAGTCGAGGTAGAGCGGAGCCGTCATGTCATCGCCTCGTAGTCGTGGAGTGGGAAGAGGGCCGGTTGGGAGGCCGGGTCGGCGACCGCGGCCGCGCCGACGGCCGAGGCGGTCGCGAGCGCGGAGCACGGGTCGGCGCCGGCCGCCAAGCCTAATGCGACGGCCGCGCAGTAGGCGTCGCCCGCGCCGACCGAGTTGACGACCGTGGCGGGCACCGCAGGCACCGTGGCCGTGCGCTCGCCGTTCTCGAAGAGCGCGGACCCGGCTCCGCCGTAGGTGACGACCACACGGCGCGCGGCGCGCAGCGACTCCATCGCCGCGTACTCGTGCTCGTTGACCACGATCAGGTCGGCTCGCCGCACCAGCCGCTCGGGCAGCTCGCGCGCCGGCGAGGCGTTCAGCACGGTGAAGGCGTCGGTCGCCAGGAATGCGGCCTCCACCACCTCCGCAGGGATCTCGAGCTGTGCGATCAGCACGTCGAAGGCGCGGTCGCCGGGCGAGACATCGGCGGGAGGCGCCACCACCTCGGCGTTCGCTCCCGCGCAGACGACGATCTGGTTCTCGCCCGCGTCGTCGGTGACGATCAGGGCGACGCCCGTGGGCTCCGCGACGCGACGGACGCTCTCGACGTCGACGCCGACCGCACGCAGCGTAGCGAGCGCGAGGTCGCCGTCGGCGTCCTGGCCGACCGCGCCGAACATCACCACGTCGGCGCCGAGCTGCGCGGCGGCCGACGCCTGGTTGGCGCCCTTGCCGCCCGCCTCGCGGCGGAACGCGTGCCCGGAGACTGTCTCGCCGGGGTTCGGAAGGCGCGGCGCCGAGGCCACCAGATCGATGTTGATGCTGCCCAGCACCGCTGCCCTCATCGTGTCATCCCTCCAGCACGCGCGCATTCGCCGCGGCGACCACGATAGCGCGGACGATCTCCTCGCCGACGGCGGCCGCGCTCTAACCCGCGATCACGACCTGCGTCCCGTACCCGCCAGCGCCCTCCAGCGTCGCCGTGCCCGAGCCGGGCGTCGTGACGACGATGTCGAAGTCGTGCAGGGACGCGATCTGGAAGGCGCCCTCTCCGGGGAACTTGAGCGACGTCGCGACCAGGATGGTCCGGTCGGCCGCGCGGCACATCCGGTGCTTGATCGTCGCCTCCTGGTTGAGGTCCGTCACCACCGAGCCGTCGGGGCGGACACCCCCGCTGCTGATCACGGCGACGTCCGCGTGGATCAGGGCGAGCATCTGCTCGGTGAGCGGACCGGACACCGTGCCCGGCTTCGACCCGACGGCCCCGCCGAGCAGGATGAGGGTGCAGACGGGGTCGTCGCCCAGCACGCGCAGGATCCACAGGTTGTTCGTGACGATCGTCACCGGCCGATCGCGGAGGTGGCGGGCGATCGCGAGCGTGGTGTGGCCGATGTCGAGCAGCACGACATCGCCGTCGCGGACGAGGTCGGCGGTCGCCGACGCTATGACGCGCTTCTCGGCGGCGTCGGCGTCCAGGTCCGCCAGCTCGTCGTGCTCGGCCTCAGGGAGGGTGGCGCCGCCGTGCACCCGCCGCACGTTGCCGGCGAGTTCGAGGCGCTCCAGGTCGCGCCGGATGGTGGTGCCGCTGACGTCGAACAGCGCCGACAGCTCCTCGACCGTGACGCTCCCCGCCGTGCGGACGCGGTCGACGATGGCCTGTTCGCGTTGGTGCGTCAGCATGCGCTCTCCTCTCAGATGTGAACACTTCCAGCGTCACGGTGCTCATTTTCGCTCATATGAATGCCGAATGAACAGTATTGGGCGCTCATTTGAAACCTCGCTCTGGACTATCGCCACGAACGCGCAGCACGGTTAGCGTGAAACCGCTCGCCCCCGACCGGGCGCAGCGACTCCCACTCACTCCCTCTCCCACTCAGGAGCGCTTTCGTGAAAACCTCCCGCTTGCTCGCCTCCCTCGCGGTCGTCACGGCCGCGGGCCTCGCCCTGGCCGGCTGCGCCCAGAGCAGCTCGGCCGCGTCGTCCACCGACGGCTCGGACAAGAAGCTGACCGTCTTCCTCAGCGCGGACACCAACATCCAGGACCTCTGGCAGAAGACCCTCATCCCGGCGTTCGAGAAGGCCAACCCGGGCTACACGGTCTCCGTCGACTTCGACCTGCACGGCCTCCACGACCAGCAGACCGTCGCGAAGCTCACCGCGGCGACCCTGCAGAAGAAGGACCCGGGCTACGACCTCGTCGACGCCGGCTTCGTCGCCCAGGTCGCCGCGTCGGGCCTGCTGACGAAGGTCACCAGTGCGAACGTCCCCGGCCTGGCCGACGTCCCGAAGGACCTCGTCACCGCCGGCGGCAACGGCGGCATCCCCTACCGCGGCTCGAGCGTCGTCCTCGCGTACGACACCAAGACCGTCCCCACGCCGCCGAAGACCCTCGACGACCTGCTCGCGTGGATCAAGGCGCACCCGGGCAAGTTCGCCTACAACTCCCCCGACACCGGCGGCAGCGGAGCGGCGTTCGTCTCCACGGTGCTCGACCAGAACCTCTCCGACGCCGACCGCACCAAGCTGGTCACGGGCACCGACCCGAGCGTCGAGAGCGGATGGGACAAGGGCTTCGCCACGCTGGCCTCCCTCAACCCGTACGTGTACCAGAAGGGCGTCTACCCGAACGGGAACAACCAGGTCCTCGACCTGCTCTCCAGCGGCCAGATCTCGGTCGCCCCGGTGTGGAGCGACCAGTTCATCACCGGGCACAAGAACGGCCAGATCCCGGCGAACATCGCCTACACGCAGATCTCCGACCCGTCGCTGACCGGCGGCGCCAGCTACCTCGGCATCCCGTCCGCCTCGCCGCGCAAGGCGGGCGCGGAGAAGCTGGTCTCCTGGCTGCTCACGCCGGCCGCCCAGGGCCTCGTCTCCGACAGCATCTCCGGCTACCCGGTGATCGCGCTCGACAAGCTCCCCGCGGCCTCGCAGGCCCTCTTCAAGGACGCCGACATCGCGCACCTGCGCCCGTCGTACTTCGCCACGGTCTCCGCCGACATGAACAAGGCGTGGGCCCAGAAGGTCCCCGGCAAGTAATGGCCACCGTCACCGCCACCACGGCGGCGGCCACCGCGGACCGCGGCGCGCACCACGCGTCGCGGTCCGCGGCGGCGGGCTTCCTGCTCGCCCTTCCGCCGGTCGTCGTCATCGCGCTCTTCGTCGGCGTGCCCGTGGTGCTCGCCCTCGCCTTCAGCGTCGGCTTCACGGGCGGGCTGAACTCGGTCGTCGCCGCCGTGGGCCAGAACGTGCACCACGCCGACGGCGCCGTACCGACGTTCGCCGCCTACGGCGACGTGTTCACGACCCCGGCCTTCTGGCAGGACCTCGGCCTGACCGTCGGCGTCACCCTGGCCAGCACGGCCATCGTCGTCGTCCTGGCCGGCGGGATCGGCCTCTACCTGCGCCTCTACGGCGGCCGGCTCGCGCGGCTGCTATCCGCGGTCGCGATCGTGCCGCTCTTCATCCCCGTGGTGATCGCGTCGTGGGCGATCCTGACGTTCTACTCGGCCGACGGCTTCCTCCGCAGCCTGTTCGCCCAGGTCGGTCTGGAGGCTCCGGTGTGGTCGTACACCGCGGTCGCCATCGTGATCGGCTCGGCCTGGACCTCTTTGCCGTTCGCCGTGCTGATGATCGCGTCCGGCCTGCAGTCCGTGCCGGACGCCCTGATCGAGGCGGCTAGGGACGCCGGCGCCGGCACCGCGCGCATCGTGCGCACCATCCTGCTCCCGATGAGCGCCGTGCCGATCGTCATCGCGGTGACGTTCACCGCCATCGGCGTGATCGGTTCCTACACCGTCCCGTACTTCACCGGCCCGAACGCGCCGACGATGCTCGGCGTCTCGCTCGCCAGCTACTTCACCGCGTACAACCAGCCGCAGCAGTCGCTCGTGATGGCGTTCGTCGTCTTCCTCGCCGCAGCCGGAATCGGCGCGCTGTACGTCTGGGCGAACTTCCGCAGCGCCCGCCGCGAGGGGAGGATCTGATGCCGCGCCCCGTCTCTGCAGCTCTGCGCACGGCGGGCGTCACGGCCTTCGCGGTCGTGCTGCTGGTGTTCGTGCTGGGGCCGCTCGTCTGGCTGGGCGCACACGCGTTCGCCGACCGCTGGACCTACCCGAACCTGCTCCCGGACTCGTGGACGCTGCGCTGGTGGCAGACCGTCTTCACCGACCAGGCGCTCGGCTCGTCGATCCAGAACTCGCTGCTGATCACTCCGGTGGTCGTGCTCGTCTCCGCCGTCGTCTGCCTGCCCGCCGCGTACGCGTTCGCGCGCTTCGAGTTCCCGGGGCGGAGGCTGTTCCTGATCGGGCTGTTCGCGACCAACGCCTTCCCGCGGATGGGCCTGTTCGCGACCCTCGCCTCCCTCTACTACGCGCTCGGCCTGATGAACACGTTCGCCGGAATCGTGGTCGTGCAGCTGCTCGGCACGATCGTCTTCATGACGTGGATCCCTGCCGCCGCGTTCTCGGCGGTGCCGCGCTCGCTCGAGGAGGCGGCACGCGACGCCGGCGCCTCACGGGCGCGCGTGTTCTTCACGGTGACGCTGCGGCTGGCACTGCCCGGCATCCTGGTCGGCGCGGTCATGGCCTTCCTCGCGGCGTTCGACGAAGCCCAGGGCACCTACCTCGTCGGCGCGCCCGACATCCTCACGATGCCCACCGAGATGTACAGCCTCGTCCTCAACTTCCCCAAGCAGGTCGCCGCCGTGTTCTCGATCCTGCTCGCCATCCCCTCGGTGGTGCTGCTGCTCGCCGTGCGCAAGCACGTCATGGGCGGCCAGCTGGCCGAGGGCTTCCAGCTCAAATGAACAGCCAGCCCGAATGAAGGAGCGCTCCATGTCCTCCCCCACCCCTGTCGGCGGCGCCGACCCCACCGGCGACGGCGGCCTCCGATTGACCGCCCTCCGCAAGACGCTCGGCGGCCGCACCATCATCGACGACCTCGACCTGACGGTGCAGCGCGGCGAGCTCGTCTCCCTGCTCGGGCCCTCCGGCTGCGGCAAGACCACGACGCTCCGGATGATCGCCGGCTTCCTCGCCCCCGACGCCGGCCGCATCACCATGGCCGGCCGCGACGTCACGCGCCTCGGTCCCGACAAGCGGCCCAGCGCGATGGTGTTCCAGAACTACGCGCTGTGGCCGCACATGACTGTCGCGACGAACGTCGCGTACCCGCTGCGGCTGCGCCGGCTCTCTCGCGCGGAGGTCGCCGACCGCGTCGAGCGCATGCTCGGCCTGGTCAACCTCCTGCATCACCGCGACTCGCGCCCGCCGCAGATCTCCGGCGGCGAGCAGCAGCGCGTCGCGCTGGCCCGCGCGCTCGTGCAGGAGCCGGACGTGCTGCTGCTCGACGAGCCGCTCAGCAACCTCGACGCCAAGCTGCGCGTCAAGGTGCGCGAAGACATCCGCGACCTCCAGCAGCGGCTCGGCATCACCACGGTGATCGTCACGCACGATCAGGAGGAGGCGCTCTCGATCTCGGACCGCGTCGCCGTCATGAACGCGGGCCGCATCGAGCAGTTCACGACACCGGCCGAGCTGTACGCGCGGCCGGAGACCGAGTTCGTCGCCACGTTCATCGGCTCCCTCAACCGCTTCGAGGGGTCGTTCGACGGTGTCCGCATCGTCGACGGGCCCGGAGTCGTCGGCGTCCGTCCGGAGTCCGTCGCGTTCACGACGACGCCCCGGCCGGGCGCGCTGCACGCGACTGTCGAGCGGGTCGTGCCGCACGGCCACTTCCACGAGCTGCGCCTGCGGCGCGACGACGTGACGCTGTCGGCGTACGCGTCAGGGCGTCCGCCTGCGCTCGGTGCGGTCGGCTTCGCCTCCATCGAGGCGGCGCTGATCTACCGCGACGGCCGTCTGGTGCGCCAGCCCGAGGCGGTGGTCGCATGATCGCGCGCGCCTCCGCCCATCGCGGCGACTCGTCCGTGTTCCGCGAGAACACCCTCCCGGCCGTTCGCTCCGCCATCGCCAAGGGCGCCGAGATCGTGGAGATCGACGTGCGGCTCACCGTCGACGGCGAGGTGGTCGTGCTGCACGACCCCACGCTCGAGCGGCTCTGGGGCGATGCGCGCGGCATCGACGAGGTGGGGGCGGCCGAGCTCCGGGCGTTCGGAGGCCCGGACGACCGGCCTCCGCTGCTCGCCGATGTGCTCCCGCTCTTCGCCGGCGTCGCGAGCCGGTTGGTGGTCGACATGGACGACGCCCGGTTCGCGGCGCCGGCTCACGCCGTGGCCTCCGCGTTCGCCGCGGCCACCGGCACCACCGTCGACTGGTGCGGCGACCTCGACGGGATGCGCGTGCTGCGCGACCTCGACGCCTCCGCCCGGATCTGGCTGCCATGGCGCCAGCTGCGCGTGCCGGGGGCGGCAGAACTCGCCGCGCTGAACCCGGTGACGATCAACGTGCCGTTCCCGATCGTCGACGAGGCGTTCGTCCGCGGCGTGCACGACGCCGGCCTGACGGTGACGGCGTGGACGCTCGACGAGCCGGAGGATCTGGCCCGCGCGCTGGACCTGGGCGTGGACACGATCACGACCAACCAGCTGGACAGGCTGCTGACGATGCGGACGGGGATGGTGACGCTGTGAACGGAGACGAGGCTGTGAACGAGAACGACGCTATGAAGCCGGAGGAACTGGCCGCTGCCCGCGCCCTCGCCGTCGAGCTGGGCGCCTGGGCGATCGAGCAGACAAGGACGCATCCGGTGACGACGGTGACGACCAAGGCCGACCCCGCCGATCTTGTCACCGATCTGGACCGGTCGATCGAGCAGTACGTGCGCGAACAGGTCCGCCTCCGCTTCCCGGGCCACGCGTTCGTGGGCGAGGAATTCGGCGGCGAAGCGGTTCCCGGTCGCCCGACCTGGTACCTCGATCCGGTCGACGGCACCACGAACCTCGCCAACGGCATCCCCTGGACGGCGTTCTCCCTGGCGCTCGCGATCGATGACCGCCCGCTCGTCGGCGTCGTGGCCGACCCGTGGCACGACGCGCTCTTCGACGCCGTCGCCGGCGAGGGCGCCCGCTGCAACGGCGAGCCGCTCACGCTCCGCTCGGGTGGCTCGCTCACCGGCGGCGTCGTCGGCAGCGAACTCGCCGGCCACCGCGCCTGGACCGGTCTGCGCGAGCTCGCGCAGTCGCTTTCGACCGCGTTCTGCACGCTGCGCGTGATGGGCTCGGGAACACTCACCCTCCTCGGCCCGGCTGCCAGCCGCGGTGTTGGAGGCCTCGTCCACCGGTTCAGCCCGGTCGACCACCTGGCGGCGGTGCTCATCGCGCACGAGGCGGGCGCCGCGGTGCTCGGCCACGACGGCCGGCCGACGCTCTTCCCCGAGACCGGAGGCATCCTCGTGGCCGCGCCCGAGGTCGCGGCAGAGCTGTTCGCCCTGTGGAAGGACGCCAGGGATCAGGCGGCGCTGGTGTAGGGATCGCTCCGCTCGCCTCAGGTCGAACCCAGCCCCCGCGCGAGGGAGCCCACGGCATCGGTCCGCAGTTCCCTGCGGGTCGTCACCCCGAGCTTGGTGAACACCTTTCCCAGATGCCACTCGACGGTGCGCGGGCTGATGAAGAGCTGCGCGCCGATCTCCGGGTTGCTGCGGCCGTCCGCGGCGAGCCGGGCGATGAGGGCCTCCTGCTCGGTGAGGTCGTTGGCGGTGTCGACCGTCCTGGCGCGGGCGGTCTCCCCGGTCGCCGCGAGCTCCCGCCGGGTGCGCTCGGCGAATCCCTCCATATCGACCTCGCGGAAGAACTCGTGCGCTGCACGCAGTTGCGCGCGCGCGTCGACGCGACGGCCCTGCCTGCGCAGCCATTCGCCATAGACGAGGCGGGTGCGCGCCAGCGCGACACGGATGCGGGTGCGAGCGAGGCGGTCGATCGACTCGCGGTAGAGAGCCTCAGGATCGCCGGCATCGCCGGGGTCGGCGAGGAGGGCGCGACAGCGGGCGAGCACCCCGAGCGCCCAATCGGTTCCGGAGGCCTGCACGATCTCGTCGAGGCGGGCGAGGGCATCCGTTCCCCTGCCGGGCCGTCCGCTGCGGGCGGCCGCCTCGATCAGCTCCGGATACACCCAGGTCGACAGTCCCAGCTCGAATGGGTGTCCGGCGGCGCGCTCGGTGACCTCCAGAGCCTCGTCGTACCGGCCGAACGCGTTCAGGAAGACCGAGCTGGTCAGCTCGGTGCCCGCGAGCCAGAGCCCCTCGCCGCGGGCGGCGGCGTCGGGGCGGTTCGCGTCCAAGATCGCCCGGGCCTCCGTCTCGGCTCCACCCCAGGCGGCGCGGAGGAATGCGATGTGCGGGCTCAGTCCGCGGCCGGTCGCCGACGTCACGGCGTCGGCTTCGGCGGCCACGGCGAGCGCGGCAGCCAGGTCCCCGACGAACAGCTCGACGGTGAACCGCTCCGTGAGCGCGATGGACAGCATGCTCAGGGCGCCTGAGCGGCGGGCGAGGTCCACGTTCCGGGCTGTCAGTTCGATCCAGGCGTCGTCGTCGCCGACGGCGCGCGCGGCCCGGGAGGCCGGCCAGAGCCAGCGCAGCGCGTCCTCGTCGGGCAGCGGATCTGTGCGCAGAGCGTCGAGCGCGCGACGCAGCACCGGGATGCCGGAGGCGTACCCGCGCATGACGAGCTGCGCGAAGCCGCCGAGGAGCAGCGAGCGGGCTGACGGCGGCCCCTCCCCGGCGTCGCCCCAGTGCGCCTCCCCGATTGCGGAGGCCACCTCGTCGAGGGCGTGGCCGCCGCGCGCGAGCCGACCCGCGAAGAGCGCGGCCGTGAACGCCTCGAGGTACGTGTCGCGGGAGGTGCCAGCGTCGAGTGTCTCGAAGCGCTTCGCGGCGCTCAGCAGCAGCGCGGGCGCCTCCCTTCCGCGCGTGGCGGCGAACGCGAGCCGGGCGCCCAGCAGCTGGGCTCGCGCGTCGTCGAGCTCGGACAGCGGGCCCGCGGACGCGATGGCGAGCATCGCGCGGGCCGCGTCGACGGTGCCGGCCTGCATCCGCGCGTCGGCCGCGGCGAGCGCCCGGCGGGCCCGGCAGGAGGGGTCGACAGTGAGCTCCGTCGATCGGGTCAGGAAGGCGCCGGCCGCCGCCCAGCCTCCGCGTGCGCGCGCCCGGTCCGCCGACTCTTCGAGCTCGGTCGCGACCTCCTCGTCGAGACCGGTCGAGGCCGCTGCGCGATGCCAGGCCCGGTAGTCGGCGTCGGCCGGGTCGACGATGGCGTCCGCGAGAGCGCGGTGGGCCGCGCGTCGCTCGGTCTCCGTCGCAGAGTGCGAGACCGCCGAGCGCATCAGCGGATGCCGGAAGCGCACCTGTGCGCCGAGCTCCAGCAGCCTGGCCTCCTGCGCGGGCCGGAGCGCGTCGGCCGGGATGCCGGCCGCGTCGGCGGCCCGCCACAGCAGCGCAACGTCGCCCGACGGGTCCGAGGCGGCGATCAGCAGCAGCCGCCGTGTCTCGGGAGGGAGCGGTTCGAGCCGACGGGCGAAGCCGCGCTCGATCCGGATGGCGACCGCCTGGCCGTCATCGGCGCTGCCTGTTGACCCGTCCACCGCGTCCCTGTCGTGCGCCAGCTCCCGGAGGGCGAGCGGGTTGCCGCGCGCTTCCGCGAGGATCCTGGTGCGCACCCGCTCGTCGAGCGCGCCGGCGACGACCGAGTCGAGGAGGGCCCGCGCGTCGGCATCCGCGAGGCCACGCAGTTCGAGGGCGGGGAGGTCGTCGATCCCGGCCGCGGGCCGCTCTGCGGACTCCTCCGCCTCCCGTATCGCGAACAGCATCCCGACCCGTTCGGCGCCGAGCCGCCGCGCGACGAACGCCAGGGTCTGCAGCGACGCCGCGTCCACCCACTGCGCGTCGTCGACGATGCACAGGAGCGGCACCGCTTCCGCGGCCTCCGCGAGCACACCCAGCACGGCAAGCCCGACCAGGAACCGATCGGGCGGCTCCCCACTCCGGAGGCCGAACACCGTGCCGAGCGCCTGCCGCTGCGGCTCCGGCAACCCGGAGACGCGGTCGGCGAACGGCGCGCACAGCTGCTGGAGGACCGCGTACGCGAGCTCGACCTCCGACTCGACTCCGCTCACGCGCGCGACGGTGAGACCGGCCGCGCGCTGCGCGGCGTAGTCGAGCAGGGCGGTCTTGCCGGCGCCCGCCTCGCCGCGCAACACCAGCACGTCGCTCCGACCGGAGGCCGCCTGGGCCAGGAGCCGGTCGAGCCGCGCGCACTCGTCGTCCCTGCCCCGCAACGCCGGGCGCTCTTCCTCGATCGACATGACCCACCGCCGGTTCCGACCCTAGGGATGCGGTCATCCGCTGGCAAGGGACCCGCACGGCAGCGGACCCGGGGGTCACCCGGGCGCGACGGGGTGAGCGCACGACGACGATTGGTGACATCGGAACGAGATCTCAGGAAAGGGGATCCATCATGAACACCACAGCAACCACCACCGCCCGCTCGGCCTTCGGCATCGGAGTCGAGCTCCGCGACGGCTTCGCCGAGGTCGCCGACGGCGTGACGCTGCACTACGTGGAGGCCGGCACCGGTCCGCTCGTCCTGCTGCTGCACGGCTTCCCGGAGTTCTGGTACGGCTGGCGCGACCAGATCGCGCCGCTCGTGCAGGCGGGCTACCGGGTCGTCGCGCCCGACCTCCGCGGTTACAACCTGTCGTCGAAGCCCGCGGAGTTCGCGGACTACACCGCCGACAAGCCGGCCGCCGACATCGCCGCGCTGATCCATGCGCTCGGCAGCGAGACCGCGACCGTCGTCGGCCACGACTGGGGCGGCTCGATCGCCTGGACGCTGGCGATGAACAGCCCGGAGGTCGTCGAGCGGCTCGTCATCCTGAACGCCGCCCACCCGCGCAAGCTCAACGAGGGCCTGAAGAGCCCGCGTCAGTTGGAGCGCAGCTGGTACTTCTTCTACTTCCAGCTGATGGGCACGCCGGAACGGCACGCGGCCAAGGACGACTGGCGGTTCTTCAGCCGGTTCTTCCGCGACGCCCAGCCCGCCTACACCGAGGACGAACTCGACCGGTACCGCGAGGCCTGGTCGCAGGACGGCGCCGCCACGGGCATGATCGACTACTACCGCGCGGCCGTGCGGCTCGGGTCGAAGCAGAAGGTGCTCACCGTCACCGCACCGACCCTCGTCATCTGGGGCCAGGAGGACCGCTTCCTGGGCGCCGGCCTGGCCGAGCCGCACGCGGAGGACGTGCCGAACCTGGTCGCCGTCGAGCGCCTGGAGGGAGCATCGCACTGGGTTCACCACGACGAGGCCGAGCGGGTGAACGAACTGCTCATCGAGTTCCTCGCCACCGGCCGGGTCGCCTGACCCGGACTGCGGCGAGCAGCCGTCGTCGAGCAGGAGAGCAGTGGGCGGACGACCCTTCATCGGGTCGCCCGCCCGCTCCCGTCACGACCGCGCCCACCGGACGTCCGTAGTACCGGCTGTACACCTGGCTCACGTACACTCCCGGCAGGGGGACGGATGACAGGCGAGTTCCCCAACGACGACCTCCGCGAGTACATCGAGTACCTGCGGACGGCCGGCTACACCGTGCAGGGCGGGCACACTCCCGACCCCGATCTGATCGACCCCGAAGGCAACCCGGTCTACACCTGGCAGGAGGGCTATCCGTACTCCGAGCGGATGACCCGCGAGCAGTACGAGCTCGAGAAGTACCAGCTGCAGGTGGAGCTGCTGAAGTTCCAGTACTGGCTGGAGGACAACGACCGCCGCGCGGTCATCGTCTTCGAAGGGCGCGATGCCGCGGGCAAGGGCGGCACCATCAAACGGTTCACCGAGCACCTCAACCCGCGCACCTCCCGCGTGGTCGCCCTGTCGAAGCCCAGCGACCGCGAGCGCGGCCAATGGTACTTCCAGCGCTACGTGCAGCATCTGCCCACGGCCGGTGAGATCGTGATGTTCGACCGATCCTGGTACAACCGGGCGAACGTGGAGCGCGTGATGGGATTCTGCACCGACGAGGAGTACGAGTCGTTCATGGCGCAGGCGCCCGCGTTCGAGAAGATGCTCGTCGACTCGGGCATCCACCTCACCAAGTTCTGGTTCTCGGTCTCGCGCACCGAGCAGCGCACCCGCTTCGCCATGCGCCAGCTCGACCCGGTGCGTCGCTGGAAGCTGTCGCCGATGGACATCGCCTCCCTCGACAGGTGGGACGAGTACACGGCGGCCAAGGAGGAGATGTTCCGCCGCACGGACAAGCGGCACGCTCCGTGGACGATCGTCCGCTCCAACGACAAGAAGCGTGCGCGCGTGAACGCGATGCGCCACTTCCTCGCCCAGTTCGACTACGAGGGCAAAGACGCTTCCGTCGTCACGCGTCCCGACCCGCTGATCGTCATGCGCGGCAAGAGACTCGACGCGGACGAATAGGCGGGCCCCGGCCGGCTGGGAGACCTCCCGCCCTGGTTGACATGGTTGACGCAGGCGTGACATCCTGAGTTGACGCAGTTGACACGCCTGGAGGTCTCTCATGAGTATCGTCTCCCCCGAGCGTCCACCGGAGTCCGCTCGGGACATCGAGGTGCATCGTGCAGACGAGATCTCGGACGCTGTTCGCGTCCGACTACTCGAACTGGTCGACCAGGGCGCGGAGCTGATTCAGCTCGGGGATGCGGATGACGTCGCTGCACAGCTGGTCAGTCGGTTGCCGGTCTCGAACCCGTGGCCCCGGATCGTCGGTCCGTGCTACTCGAGCGGGTCCCTGCAGCGTGAACTCGGGATGAGCCGCGCCGCGGTCTCGAAGGCTGCCGGCGAGCGTCGCCTGCTTCGCTTGGAGACCTCGGACGGCCACTACGTCTATCCCGCCTTCCAGGTGGTCGACGGCGCGCTGGTGCGAGGGCTGCGTGAGGTGCTCAACGCACTCCGTCTCGGCGCGCCGGACGATCCCTGGACCTGGGCGCAGTGGCTGAACACGCCTGTTCCGGACCGGACTGCCGTGGTGGCGGAGGGTGCGGAGGCCCCGATGCGCCGGAACATCGAGCGGCTCGCCGATGGGGATCTCGCGGGCGTGGTCTGCGATGCCGAGGCCGCGGCATCGAGCTGGGCTGCGTGACGGCGGCCCAAGGGCCGCCGGACCCGACCCGCGACTTCCGAGCGTTCCCGGTCCGGCAGCTCCACGCGACGTCGAAGGTCTTCCGTGCGCACGCGCCTCACCGGAGCGCCTGGTGGTTCGACAGCAGCGTGCACGGCCGTTTCAATCTGCACGGCGCGCGTGGCACCTGCTATGCCGCGACGAGGGTGCGGACTGCCGTCCGCGAGAAGCTCCGCGACCAGATCAGCGCCAGCCGAGTGATCTCTCGAAAGCTGGCGGATTCGTTCATCGTCTCGGTCATCACCACACCGTCGGACTTCCGCTGTGCTGCAGTGAGTAGTGCGCGGGCCGTCGAGCACGGCATCGTCAGAGAGCTGGTGACGACGGCCGACTACGACATCCCGCAGCAATGGGCTCAGGCCTTCGATACCAACGGCTTCGACGGAGTCTTCTACGGCTCGGCGTACACGACGGGACCAGCAACGGCCATAGCGATCTTCGGCGGCGCCGGGGGCGCCCCCGTCGGGTACGCCGAACGACAGCACATGACCGGCGCCGAGGCGTGCCAGGTGTCCGGGATCGCGGTCGTCGGTCCGCCGACGATGGACGCGCTCACAATCATCTGAGGCGGCCCGGGCGCCTCTCCCGCTTACTCGGGCCGCAGCGGTGCGCTTTCGTATGCGCGCGCGACGCCGCTGAGCTCGGTGTCCAGCGTGCTCTGCGCCACGCTCATCGCCTCCGCGTAGTGCGGCTCGGAGAGGCGTCGCCACATCTCGTCCTCCGCCACCTCCTCCACCACGGTGATCACCCACCAGATGTTGCCGAAGGGATCGGCGATCCGGCCTCCGCGCTGCCCGAACGCGCTGTCGGAGGGCTCGGTGACGACGCGCGCGCCGCGTTCGACGGCACGTGCCATCGCGGCATCGGCGTCGGGGACGAAAACGCGCAGCAGCGCAGGGAGCCGGGGCCAGTCAGCACGGCGGTCGAACGCGAGCAGCACCGTGTCCCCGACGCGGATCTCCGCGTGGCCGATGCTGCCGTCCTCCACCTGAACCCGGGCGAGCTCCACGCCGCCGAAGGCGTCGGCGACGAAGTCGAGCAAGGCACCGGTGTCGTCCGTCACCACCCAGGGCGCGACGGTGGTGTAGCCGGTGGGCTGGAATGCGGTCATGAGATCCTCCTGCGGTCGTTCCCTCCAGCATCCCGAAGCAAGCGGACAGATCATGTCCTCTATTCGACGTGCCACCGCGTCGCGTGACCGCCGCTACTGTGCGCCCGCCTGCAGCTCCGCGATCTGCGCGCGGGCCGCGAGCACCAGCTCCTCGTTGGTGTTGGCGTGGCCGCCCAGCCCCCAGCCGCCCTCGACGGCCTCGGTGAGCAGCACCCAGGTGCGCTCCGTCAGCGACGGGTCGCCCGCAGCCTCCGCGATGAGCGCGGTGAACTGCTCGACCACGGCGAGCTGCTTGGCGCGGTCGAGCGCACCGGCGTTGGTGAGCACCTGCACGCGGACGTAGTTCGAGTCGCCGTCGACGTTGGAGAGCGCGTCGGCGGGGAGGTCGTGGACGAAGCCCGCGGTGTTCTTGCGGAAGAGCGGGATGTCGGGCACTTGCTCGATCACCTTCAGCGTGTCCGCGAGGGTGCGGGCAAGCGCGTGCGTGTCGGAGAACGTTCCGGCGGTGGCGTAGACGTCGATCATGGGCATGGGAATCAGCTCCTCGAATCCGGGTCAGCCCGACCAGTGTGGAGTATGATGCCCGTCATAGCCAATAGCTTTTGACGCGAAAGGCGATGGATGGTCTCGGATGCGAAGGCGCGGATGATCGAAGGCGCGGCCCGGCTCCTGGCAGAGAAGGGCCTCCAGGAGACCTCGTTCTCGGAGGTGGTCGCCCTCACCGGCGCCCCGCGCGGGTCGATCTACCATCACTTCCCGGACGGCAAGGCGAGCCTGGTCGCCCAGGCGCTCGAGCTCCAGGGCGCGAAGTCGAACGCGCTCATCGAGTCGGCGCGCGGCAAGCCGGCCGTCGACGTCGCGTCCACGTTCATCGGCGGCTGGCGGAGCCTCCTGATCGTCTCGCAGTTCCGCATCGGCTGCTCCGCCGTCGCGGTGACGGTCGCGGCGGACTCCGACGACTTGCTGCAGCGGGCCGGCGATGTGTTCCGCGGCTGGGCCGAGCTGCTCGCCGAACTGCTGACGCTCGGCGGCGTCGATCCGGCCGCGGCTCCGGCAGCGGCCACGCTGCTGATCGCGGGCAGCGAGGGTGGCGTCATCCTCAGCCGCGCGCAGGCGAGTATCGAGCCGTTCGACAGCGTCGCCGAACAACTGCTCGGGCACGTACGTGCGCTGAGCGAGGGGACTGCGACCTGATGCCGCAGACCAGTGACCTCGAAGCGGCGGCGGCGGAGCTCGGCGCACGGGACCCGGTGCTCGCCCGCCTGCACGCGCACCCGGGCATCCCGCACTTCCCCATCCCGTTCGAGAGTCCGTTCGCGTCGCTGGTCCGCGGCATCTGCTCCCAGCAGATCGCCGCCCCCGCGGCTGCGGCCATCCACGGCCGCCTCGTCGCCGCGCTCGGCGAGGTGGTGCCCGAGCGCATGCTCGCCCTGTCGGACGAGGAGCTGCGTCGGGTCGGCCTCTCGAAGAACAAGGTGGCGTCGCTGCGGGATCTCGCCGCCCGGGTCGTCGACGGCGACGTCGTGCTTGACACCGACGCCCTCGACGCGCTCACCGACGACGAGGTGATCGCTCAGCTCTCGCGGGTCCGCGGGATCGGCCCCTGGTCGGCGCAGATGTTCCTGATCTTCCACCTCCACCGTCTGGACGTCTGGCCGGTCGGCGACCTGGCCGTCCGCAAGGGCTACGGCCGCGGCTGGGGAGTTGCCACCCCGACGCCGAAAGAGCTCCAGGCGGCCGGTGACGCGTATCGCCCCTACCGTACGATCGTGGCGTGGTACTGCTGGGCGGTCGCGGCCGAACCGGCCTCCGCAGACCTCCGTTCTCCGTAGCCTGCGGTTCTCAGCAGCCGGCGGTTCTCAGTAGCCTGCGGGCCAGGAGAACGCCTGCGGCGCAGTGACGGCGGAGCCCTTCTTGGCGACGACGATGTCGATGTCCTCGTGCGAGGTGAGCGGGATGGACCGCGGGTCGCCCGCGTAGGTCTTGCCGTCGACGAAGACCGTGACCGTCTGGCCGTCCGCGCCGTCCCGATAGGGGCCGACCCGGCCCGGCGCCAGCTTCTGCTGCCACTCGTCGAAGACCTGGCCGAGCGTGAACGTCTGCACGGTCGGCGACTCGACGTGGATGATCCCGGACTCGTCGTGTGTGTGGATCGGCGAGATGCGCTGCTGCGCCACGTCGATGCCCATCTCGGCCGGCACGACGACGGGCGAGCCGTCGACCGTGACGCTGAGGTGCTGGTGGATGTGCAGCGCGGTCCCCTCGGCGGTGAGCATCTGGAGGCCGGCGGCCTTCACGCCCGCCTCGACATCGGCGGGGGCTGCCCATGACGCGCTGCTGGCCGAACCATCGGAGGCCGACGCGACCGACGCCGACGGCTTGCCGTTCAGCACGACCGCCGTGATGAGTCCCGCCACGACGAGCACAGCGACGACGACCCCGCCGCCTATCAGCAGCTGCCGTCGACGCGCGCGCCGAGCCTCCTGCCGGCGCAGCTCGGTCGCGCGCCGCTGCGCCTCCATGCGTCGGTCGTTCTTGTCGTTCACGCTCTCAGTCAACCAAGCCGCGACTGTGCCGCCGCCGCGCGGTCGATCCGAATCATCTGGGGATCCTCAGAATCCCGATCTCCGCAGACCCCTGACCTGGGGGAGCAAGGAGCCGATAGTGCGGGTATGCGCACACTCATCTCACTGCTGGGCGCGGCTCTGGCCGCTGCTGCGCTGCTGACGCCCCTGCCGCCCGCCGCTACGGCCCGGGCCGATGACTCCGCCTTCGGCAGCCGGCTCTACGTCGACCCCACCAGCGACGCCCGGCTGGTCGCCGACCGGCTGGCCGCCTCCGGCGACACCGCGAGGGCGGCGCTGATCGAGCAGATCGCGAGCCAGCCCACAGCCGTCTGGCTGGGCGACTGGTACGGCCCCGACCTGTTGAGCAGCGTGATCCAGCGGCACCTGCGTGCGGCCTCCGCGCAGGGCGCGACGCCCGTCTTCGTCACCTACGCGATCCCCGACCGGGATTGCGGAGGCTATTCCGCCGGCGGTTTCACGCCCGACCAGTACCTCGACTGGAACCGCCGGATCGCCGCCGTGCTCGCAGGCAGCAGCGCCGTGGTGCTGATCGAG
Source organism: Leifsonia sp. Leaf336 (assembly GCF_001423695.1). Classification (GTDB taxonomy): domain Bacteria; phylum Actinomycetota; class Actinomycetes; order Actinomycetales; family Microbacteriaceae; genus Leifsonia. The sequence continues at coordinate 430,781 of NZ_LMOZ01000001.1, read as the reverse complement.
CCGGACTCCCTCTCCATGCTTCCGAGCCCGAAGTGCGCGGGAGTCGCCGACACCCGCCTCCCGCTGCTCCGCTCCGCGGTGAGCATCCTGGGTGCGGCCGGGCTCAGCACGTACCTCGACGGCGGCAACGCGCGCTGGCTGACACCCGACGTGCAGGCCTCCTATCTGAAGGCCGCGGGCATCGCCGACGCGCGCGGCTTCTTCACCAACGTCTCGAACTTCGACGCCACGCAAGTCGAGCGCGACTACGCGGGCAAAGTGTCGTCGCGCGTCGGCTGGAAGCACTTCGTGATCGACGTCTCGCGCAACGGCAACGGCTGGACCGGCGACTGGTGCAACCCGCCCGGCGCCGCGTTGGGCCAGAACCCGCAGATCACCGAGTCGCCCACGGTCAAGCTCGACGCGCTGCTCTGGGTCAAGCATCCGGGCGCGAGCGACGGACCCTGCTACGGCGGGCCCGCGGCCGGCCGCTGGTTCGAGAGCGGGGCGGAGGCGCTGGTGCTGGGGCGGGCATCAGCGAGCACCGCGGGACGAGCGCCCTAGTCTCCCGGGTAGCGCGCATGCGGCGTCGCCGGCCGGAGCGCGAAGGCGTCGATGATGAGCTGCGCGGCCTCCGCCGGCGCGAAACGCTCCGTGTCGATCGACAGGTCCGCCGGGATCGTCTCGGTCGCCGGACTGCCGGCCTCGCGTTCTCGCATGCGTCTCAGCGTGGGGAGATCGTTGAGTTTGGCGAACTCGCTCCGGCTCGGGTCCTCGATGCGCCGCTCCTGCTCGTCATCGCCCACGTCGAGACGGACGAACCGCACGTGGCCACCGGCTTCCTCCACCGCCTGCCGGGCACGCCCGGGGAACCCCGCCTCCACGGTCGGCTCGGGGGCGAAGGTGAAGACGAGATCCGTTCCGGATGCCGCCGCCTCGGCAAACGTGGCGAGCCAGAACTCCTCGCGGAGCCGAACGAACGGCGGTGAGCCGAACGTGAAGACCGCGGTCAGGGCATCGACGATCAGGTGGTTGTGGAACACGCCGAAGTGGATGCGCGCCGCCAGCTCGCGGGCCACGGTGAGCTTGCCCGCGGCAGCGGCCCCGAAGAGGAAGACGAGTTCCATGCGCCCAGCGTACGCAGTCGCCTCCTCGCCACCGGCGAATGGGGCGGAGGACACCTACTTACCGGGCTACCGCGATCCGGGCGCTGTCGGCGAGCTGCGGATCGTCAGCGGTGTCGCTGCCGAACCGAAGCTCGAGTTCGAACTCCTCGACGTAACAATCCCGCACGTCCGCGAAGGCGGAGACTGCGGCGAGCTGGCTGTCGAGCGAGTTGTCGACGAGATCAGCCCACACGATCGCACGCGACTCGTTCAAGTAGAAGCGCACGGAAAGCGACTGCAGCGCATTCCACCCACCCAGGAACGAGAAAGCAGTGCTTCCGATGGCCTCAGCCATGATGGGAGCTTCCTCCTCGGGAACGGGTGTCCAACTCGTCATCACACGAGGATAGCTTGCCCGGCCGAGCGAAGAACAGGCGATCACCCTGGGGCCCTGTGAGGCCTGCACGCCGATGACGCGCTTCACCTCATCAGTCATCCGTCACTGCACCACGAACCCCGCCACCAGCAGGTCGACCTCCCGTGACGACGCCCCGACGAGCAGCTCGAACTCCCCCGCCTCCACGTGGCGGTCGCCCGCCGCGTCGACGATCGTGCAGTCGGCGACAGGCAGCCGCAGGCTCACGCGTGCGGTCTCCCCCGCCGCCAGGTCGACCTGGCGGTACGCCTTCAGCTCGGTGTCGGCCCAGCTCACGCTCGTGACGAGGTCGCGCACGTACACCTGCACCGTCTCGCGCACCGGCCGGTCGCCGGTGTTGCTCACGGTCACCTCGGCCACGATCTCGTCGTCGACTCCGAGCGCGTCGCTCGCGAGCGTCAAGTCGGAGTATTCGACGGTCGTGTACGAGCGGCCCTGGCCGAACGCCCAGGCGGGCGCCTGGGTCAGGTCGGCGTAGCGGTCGCCGTGCTGTCCGCGGATCTGGTTGTAGTACGTCGGCTGCTGGCCGACGTGGCGGGCGAACGAGATCGGCAGACGGCCCGAGGGCTCCACCCGACCGGCGATGATCTCGGCGATCGCCTGACCGCCGAGCATGCCCGGGTTCGCCGCCCACAGCACGGCAGCGGCCTTGGCGGCCGACGGCGGCAGCACCAGCGGTTTGGAGGCGAGCAGCACCACCACGACCGGCTTGCCGGTCGCGATCACCGCGTCGAGCAGCGCGTTCTGGCCACCGATCAGCTCGAGTGTCGCCGTCGAGCGGCCCTCGCCCACGAGCTCGATCCGGTCGCCGACCACGGCGACGACCACGTCGGACGCCTCGGCGGCCGCGACGGCCTCCGCGATGAGCTCGGTGGACGGCGGCGTCGGCACGACCACCCGGGGCCGCGGCTGCCCGTCGGGGAACGTCGCCCCGCGCGGGTCGTCCTCGAGGGTGAGGATGTCGGCGCCGCGCGCGTACTCCACGCTCCAGCCGTCGATCGCCTGCAGACCGTCGAGCACCGTCGTGATCATCTCGCGCGGCTGGCCGTCGAGCCAACCGGCCTGGCCGGAGCCGCCGGCCCAGTCGCCGAGCTGGGTCTGGGCGTCGTCGGCGAGCGGGCCGACGAGGGCGACGCGGAGCGGAGCAGCCGACGGAGCAGCAGCCAGCGGCAGCGTCCCGTCGTTCTCCAGCAGCACGATCGAGCGGCGCGCGACCTCCAGGTTGAGCTCCGCGTGGGCTGCGCTGCCGACCACCTCGTCCAGGCGGGGCGACGGGAGGCGCGGGTCCTCGAACAGGCCGAGGTCGAACTTGAGCGTCAGGATGCGGGCGACGGCCGCGTCGAAGGCGTCCTCCGTGAGCATCCCCTTCTCGACGGCCTCCAGTGCGCCTTCGAAGAACATCGGGGTCGTCATCACCATGTCGTTCCCCGCCGTCACGGCGGCGGCCGCGGCGTGGGCGTGGTCGGGCTGGATCTTCTGCTCCCAGACCATCCGGCCGACGTTGTCCCAGTCGGTGATGAGGGTGCCGGTGTAGCCCCACTCGCCGCGGAGCACCTCGCTGAGCAGCCAGTCGTTGATCGTGATCGGCACGCCGTCGGTGCTCTGGTAGCCGAGCATGAAGGTGCGGCAGCCCTCGCGGGCCACGCGCTCGAACGGCGGCAGGAACCAGCTGCGGAGCTTGCGTCGCGAGATGTCGGCCTCGCTCGCGTCACGGCCGCCCTGCGTCTCCGAGTACCCGGCGAAGTGCTTCGCGGTCGCCAGGATCGCGGTCGGGTCGTCGAGCCCGTCGCCCTGATAGCCGCGCACCATCGCGCTGGCGAGCTCGCCGATCAGGTACGGGTCCTCACCGAACGTCTCGCTGATCCGGCCCCAGCGCAGGTCGCGTGCGATGCACAGCACGGGCGAGAACGTCCAGTGCACACCGGTGACGGCGACCTCCTCGGCGCTGGCCCGGGCGACGCGCTCGATGAGTTCGGCGTCCCACGAGGCGGCCATGCCGAGTTGGGTCGGGTAGATCGTGGCGCCGGGCCAGAACGAGTGTCCGTGGATGCAGTCCTCGCCGACCAGCAGCGGGATCCGCAGCCGGGTCTGCCCGGTCAGCCGGTTGGCCTCCACGATGCGCTCGGGCGAGGTGTGCAGGATCGAGCCGACGTGACGGCGCAGCACGTGGTCGCGGAGGTCGTCGCGCGCGTCGAGCTGGAGCATCTGCCCGACCTTCTCCTCGATCGTCATGCGGCCGAGGAGGTCGGCGACGCGTTCGGCGGTCGTCAGCGACGGGTCCTGGTACGGAAGGCGGGCCTCCTGTTCGGCTTCTGTGGTCGTGGACGGGAGGATCGAAGTCATGCGGTGTTGCTTTCGGGTGAGGCTGCGGGGGTGGCGGCGGGTTCCGTGCGCACCTGGGTGACGGCGGCGTTGACGTTCATGCCCTTGCGCTTCATCGCACGCGCGCGCTCGCCGGCCGAGCGGAGGCGCGGGTTGACGTATTCGTCGATGCCGAAGTTGATGAGCGCGAGCGACACCCCGAGCAGCGCGATGCACAGTCCGGCGGGGACGTACCACCACCAGTAGTCGGGGAAGGCGTTGTTCTGCTGCGCCCAGAACAGGATGGTGCCCCAGTTCAGGTTCGAGACCGGGATGACCCCGATGAACGCGAGGGTCGTCAGACCCAGCACCGCGGCCGTCATGGTGCCGACGAAGCTGGAGGCGATGATCGCCATCAGGTTCGGCAGCATCTCGACCAGGATGATGCGGTGCAGCGGCTCGCCGTTGGCGCGCGCGGCCTGGATGAAGTCGCGGTTGCGCAGCGACATGGTCTGCGCGCGCAGCACGCGCGCGCCCCAGGCCCAGCCGGTCAGACCGAGGACCGCGGCGATGAGCGCGAGCGGCGGGTCCTGGAACTGCGAGGCGACGATGATCATCAGCGGGAGGCCTGGGATGACCAGGAACACGTTCGAGAGGGCCGACAGCGACTCGCTCTTCCAGCCGCGGAGGTAGCCCGCGGTCACGCCGACGATGATCGCCACGATCGTGGCCATGATGGTCGCCAGGAAGCCGACGACGAGCACGCCGCGGGTTCCGTAGATCAGCTGGCTGAAGACGTCCTGGCCGATGTGCGTCGTACCGAGGAGGTGCTTGAACGACGGCGGCTGCAGCGTCTCGTTCAGGTGCTGGGCGTTCGGGTCGTAGGGCGCGATCAGCGGGGCGAAGATCGCCACGAGTATGAACACGCCCATGATGATGAGGCCCGCGGCCGACTTCGGGTTGCTGAACATGGCCAGCGAGACCTTCAGCTGCGACCAGAACGTGGTCTTCTTCTGGGGTTTCGTGTCGACGGCCAGCACGGCAACGGTCTCCGGGGTGCCGACACCGGTGGAGGTGGGGATGGTCATGGTCAGGCCTCCGTCTGACGAGTGCGCGGGTCGAGGATGGCGTACGCGATGTCCGCGATGATGTTCGCGATGAGCACGGCCAGGACCAGGACGAGGAAGATGCCCTGCATCAGCGCGTAGTCCTTGGCGTTGGTGGCGTTGAGCAGGAGCAGCCCGATGCCGGGATACGAGAACACCATCTCCATCACGATCGTGCCGCTGACGATGAAGCCGATCGCGAGCGCGAAGCTCTGGATCTGCGGCAGCACCGCGTTGCGCGCGGCGTAACGCCACAGCACGCGCCGGTTCGGCATGCCCTTCGCCTGCGCCACGGTGATGTAGTCCTCGTCGAGGACGGTGAGCATCATGTTGCGCATGCCGAGCACCCAGCCGCCGATCGACACGATCACGATGGTGAGCATCGGGAGGGCGGCGTGCGAGATCACCTGGCCGATGAAGTCGCCGTTCCAGCCCGGCTCCACGCCCAGCTCGTAGGCGTGCCCGGCGGGGAACCAGCCGAGGGTCGTCGAGAAGAGCGCGATGAAGATCAGGCCGACCCAGAAGTACGGCACGGTGCCGAGGAACGTGGTGATGGGGATGAAGACGTCGAGCCGTCCGCCGCGCCTCCAGCCGATCACGGCGCCGAGGCTGGTGCCGACGAGGAAGGAGATCACGGTCGCGAAGCCGACCAGTCCGAGCGTCCATGGGAGGGCGGAGGCGATCGCGTCGCCCACCGGCGCCATGCCCGTGGAGATCGAGACGCCCAGATTGCCGTGCAGCAGCATGTCCCAGTAGTTGACGTACTGCTGCCACAGCGGCACCGACTGATCGACGCCGAACATGATGCGCAGGGCCTTCTCGGCGTCGGGGGTGAGCTGGCCCTGGCTGCGGGCCATGTACGCGCTGACGGCGTCGCCCTTCATCAGCCGGGGCACGAAGAAGTTGATGGTGATGGCGGCCCAGAGGGTGAACGCGTAGAAGGCGACGCGTCCGCCGATGAAGCGCCATGGGATGCGGCGGCCCTTCCGCTCCGCGCGGGTGGCCGTCGTTCCGATGAGGGTCGGGTCGACGTGCGCGGGGTCGGAGTGCGTCAGGTCGGCCGGCGTCAGGCCGGCGGACCGTGTCGTTTCGGCGCTCACAGGGCACCTCCTGCAGTCTGTGCGGCCAGCGCCGCGAAGTGCTTCTCGGGGTCGGGGGACGCGGCACGGAGCTCGCGGGTGTACGTGTCCTGCGGGCGCAGGATGACGTCGTCGGCGGGGCCGTGCTCGACGATCCTGCCCTGGTTGAGCACGATGATCTCGTCGCTGAAGTGACGGGCGGTCGCGAGGTCGTGCGTGATGTAGAGCACGCCGAGGCCGTCTTCGCGCTGCAGGTCGGCCAGGAGGTTGAGGACTCCGAGCCGCAGCGACACGTCGAGCATCGAGACGGGCTCGTCGGCCACCAGCAGCGCGGGGCGCGACGCGAGGGCGCGGGCGATGGCCACACGCTGGCGCTGACCTCCGGAGAGCTCGTGCGGTCGGCGGTCGATCACGGCGTCCGCGTCGAGTCGCACACGGGTCAGGAGGCGCCGCACCTCGTCGTCGACCTCCTTGGCCGGGACGACCTTGTCGAGCCGGAGGGGACGTTCGATGTGGTGGCGGATCGTGTGCGAGGGGTTCAGCGACGCGAACGGGTCCTGGAAGACCATCCGCAGCTGCTGACGATAGCGCCGCAGCCGCTTGCCGCTGCGCGGGATCGGGGCGCCGTCCAGCAGCACCTCCCCGCTGGTCGGGATCTCCAGCTGCGTGAGGATCTTCGCGATCGTCGACTTGCCGCTGCCGGACTGCCCGACGAGTCCGATGGTCTGCCCGGAGCCGAGCGCGAAGCTGACGTCGTCGAGGGCCTTGAGCTGCCCCGATCCGCGGACGTTGTAGATCTTGGTGATGTTCTTGAACTCGAGCGTCGTCATCGGACGACCACTCCTCTCTCGCCCGTGAGCCGCGGGAACGACTTGAGCAGCGTTCGCGTGTACTCGTGCTGCGGGTCGGTCCAGATCTGCTCGGCAGGCGCCAGCTCGACGATCTCGCCCTCGCGCATGATGGCGATCCGGTCGCTGATCTCCAGCAGCAGCGGGAGGTCGTGGGTGATGAAGACGACGGAGAAGCCGAAGTCGTGACGGAGCTGGGAGATCTGCTTGAGGATCTCGCGCTGCACGAGCACGTCGAGGGCGGTCGTCGGCTCGTCCATCACCATCAGCTGGGGGCGGAGCGCGAGGGCCATGGCGATCATGACCCGCTGGCGCATGCCGCCGGAGAGCTCGTGCGGGTACGAGCGGATGCGCTGGCCTCCGACCTTCACGATCTCGAGGAGCTCGATGACCGCGGCCTTGCGCTCCGCGCGGCTCATGCCGGGGCGGTGCACCAGGAAGACGTCGTCGAGCTGAGCCCCGATGGTGGCGACCGGGTTGAGGGCGTTCATGGCGCCCTGGAAGACCATGGAGGTCTTGTCCCACCGGAAGCGGCGCATCTGCTCCGCGTCGAGGGCGTTGATGTCGATGTCCTCGCCGCTCTCGTCGTGGAAGACGACGCTGCCGGTCGTGATGACGGCCGGGGGCTTGAGGAGACGCTGGACACCGTAAGCGAGTGTGGTCTTGCCGCACCCGCTCTCGCCGGCGAGACCGACGATCTCACCGCGCTTGATGTCGAGGGTCACGTTCTTCACCGCCGCGACCGGCGGATCGACGTCGTACACGACCGAGAAGTCGCGTATGGAGAGAAGGGAGTCTGTCATGGTGCGCTTTCCGTCCGCGGGTCGTCCGGGGCGGGGCCGGCCGATGGCCTGCCCCCGCCCCGGACGTGCTGGGTGATTACTTGCTCGCGGGCTTCAGCTTCATGAGCACCTGCACCGCCGACGGCTGCGTCGGGTCGGCGGTCGCGTACTGGTCGCTCTCGCTCGGCCAGCCGACGAACTTCCGGGTGTTGTACTCGGCGAGCTGCGGGTGGGTTCCGATCGCGATGGCCGGGACGTCGTCCACGAAGATCTTCTGCAGCTTGTTCAGCGCAGCGGTGCGGGCGCTGTCGTCGGACGCCTGTGCGTACTCCTTGAGCAGGGCGGTCGCCTCCGGGTTGCTGTAGCGCCCGAAGTTGTCCGAGACCTTGCCGTCGGCCGCCTGGTCGATGTAGCTCGAGTTCATGACGTCGTCGTAGATGTGCCACGGGTTCGAGCCGGAGCCGGTCCAGTGCAGAGCGGCCTCGAAGTCACCGGAGGCCATGTTGGCGAACCAGGTGTCGGCGTCGGGGGTGGCGACCTTCGCGTCGGCGCCCAGGGTGCTCTTGATCTGCGTCGCAGCCAGCTGGATGCCGGTGACGTAGTCGTTCCAGCCCTGCGGGTCCTGCAGGGTGAAGGAGACCGGGTTGCCCGACGGGTCGATCAGCGCGCCGTCCTTCCAGGTGTAGCCCGCGTCGCTCAGCACCTTCTTGGCGCCGTCGACGTCGATCTTGAACTCCTGGTCCTTGTACTCGGACGCGATGTACTGGTCACCGGTCGGCTGCGGGATGCCCGTCACGTTCTTCAGCTCGGGGCCGGCGTTGCTGCGGGCCTTCTCGGCGTGCGCCTTGCGGTCGATGACCATGTTGACGGCCTTGCGGAAGGCGACGTTGTTGAACGGGGCCTTGGTGGTGTTGACCACGATCATGTCCGGGCTCAGGACGTTGGCGCCCCAGAACACGTTGTGCTTCGGGTCCTTGTCCACGTAGTTCTTCTGGTAGTCCGTGATGAAGATCTGCGCCCAGTCGGTCTCGCCGCTCTGGAGGGCGCGGAGGAGGCCGGTGTTGTCGTTGTACTCGAGGTAGTTCAGCTGGGCCACCGGGACGGTGCCGCCCCAGTAGTCGGTGCGCGCCTTGAGCACGACGCCCTGCGACGAGAAGCTCTTGATCGTGTACGGGCCGGTGCCCACCGCCTCCTTGACCGCGTCCTTCGACGGGTCGGCGATGGTCTTCCACTGGTGCTCGGGGACGATGGCGACCTGCAGCACGTCGCCCTGCTTGACGAACTTCGACTCGCTGAAGTTCAGCACGACGTTGTCGCCGTCCTTCTTGACCTCGGTCAGCTTGAGGCCGGCGAGGTCGAGAGCCGGGGTGTTCTTGATGAGGTTGTACGTGAAGACGATGTCGTCGGCGGTGAACGGCTTGCCGTCGCTCCACTTGACGCCCTTGCGCGGGGTGACCGTCAGCTGGGTGTAGTCCGAGTTCCACTGGACCTTCGACGCCAGCCACGGGGTGGTCTCGTTCTTGCCGACCGGGTTGACGATCGCGAGGGGCTCGTAGATCATCCGGTCGTAGCCGAGCGACATGCCCGAACCGGTGGTGATGAACGGGTTGTTGATCTGGGTGGCCAGGATGGCTGCGCCATCCGGCTTCGCCACGGTGAGCGATCCACTGCTCGCGGTGCTCGACCCCGACTTGTTGTCGGACGAGCAGCCGGTGAGTGCCACCGCGCTGAGCGCGGCGATCGCCGTCACCGTGATCAAGTGCTTCCTAAGCCTCATTGCTTCTCCTTCGTGACGGGCACATCCGTTGTGCCCTGGTGCTGCGGAATGTTGGCTGACCATAACTTGCTTACTGGTCAGAAAGCAAGTTGGCTGAGGCGAGGTTACTGGGTGGTAAGCTCGCTCGCAAGCAGCCCCGACGGGATGCGGCGAAGAAGCGACACGGAGGGCCGAATGAGCGGCGGCAGCGCCAGTCCGCGCCCGGAAACCGAGCGCAGACGCACGGAGATCCTCCGTGCGGCGATCGAGACCTTCGGCACGAAGGGGTCGACGAACGGAACCCTCACCGACATCGCCGAGCAGGTCGGGATGACCCACGCGGGCGTCCTCCACCATTTCGGCTCCAAGAACAACCTGCTGCTCGAAGTGCTGGAGTTCCGCGACCGCGACGACGTCGCCCACCTCGCCGACCGGCACATCCCCGGCGGCCCAGCGCTGTTCGCGCACCTCGTCGCGACCGCGCAGCGCAACTCACTGCGGCCGGGCATCGTGCAGGTGTTCACCGTGCTCTCCGCGGAGTCGGTGACCGAGGACCACCCCGCCACGGAGTACTTCCAGGAGCGGTACCGCAACCTCCGGCTCGAGATCGACGCAGCGTTCCGTGCGCTCTGCGCTCAGGAGGGCGTGACCGAGCCCGAGACGATCGACAAGGGCGCGGCCTCCATCCTCGCCGTCATGGACGGCCTCCAGCTCCAGTGGCTCCTCGACCCCACCGCGGTCGACCTCGCCGGCGCGAGCGAGTTCGCCATCGAGGCGATCGTGAACGGCGTGCTGAAGGCGGGGCCGGCGCTGGGCTCGTACGTCAAGGAGGCGTGACGGACAGTCACGCTTCTCTGCCGACGCTTCTCGGCAGTTCGACGGTCGCGCGCGTTCCGCCGGGCGCGGGCGACTCGAGTCGAACGGAGCCTCCGTTGCGTTCGACGAGTTCGGCGACGATCGCCAGCCCGAGGCCGGTTCCCGGGACGGCGGCACGGTCCATGCCGGGAGCCCGGTAGAACCGATCGAAGGCATGCGCGAGAGTCTCTTCGCTCATGCCCGGGCCGGTGTCGGCGACCACCACCGAGACCGCGGCATCCGTGACGGTCGACGTGATCGTGACACTCCCGCCGCGCGGTGTGAACTTGATGGCGTTCGCGACGAGGTTGGTCAGGATCCGGTTGACGTCGCCCGGTTCGGCCAGGGCGATGCCCGCTCGGCCGACCGTCGAGAGGACGATGTCCTTCTTCGCGGCGAGTACGCTCGCCGCGGTCACGACTTCGTCGATCTGGGTGTTCAGGTCGACGTCCGGAGTGCTCGACTCCACCGGTCTTGCCCCGCTTGCGCCGAGCGTCAGGAGGTCCTCGACGAGCGACGACAGCCGAACGGCGTTCCGATCGATCACTTCGACCCAGGAGCGCTCCTGGTCACCGAGCGCGTCGGACGAGGACAGCAGTTCGCAGAACCCGACGATGCTGGTGATCGGCGTGCGCAGTTCATGGCTCGTCGTCGCGACGAAATCCCCTCGCTGCCGCTCGAGATCGAGCCGTGTCGAGCGGGCCGCCTCCTTCTCCCGTTCCGCCTCGAGCGTCGCCGCCTGCATCCGCAGCGTGTCGGTCACGTCGACGAGCTGGACGGCGAATCGGTCGGACTCGTCGGGGATCCGGTTGGCCGCCACGGTGATGGTGCGCGTGTCCGACTGCAGGGTGACGGCACCCGCCCCGGTGAGTGCGGTGCGGGCAGCGTCAGCCGTCTCACCCTCCCATCGCCGACCGCTGCCCGGAGGCAGCAGGGCGGTAGCCGTGGGATTGCTCCAGACCACCTGAAGCGCCCCGTCGTCGGATCTCTCCGCGATGATCAGTCCGACCGACGCCTCGACCAGGCTGCCGGAGAGCAGCCGGGACGTCGCAACCAGTTGGCGGGTGGTGGCCCGGAGCTCGTACTGGGCTGTCGACAACACAATCGCGAAGCCGGCGAAGATGACCAGGAATGTCTCCGCGAGCGCTGCCTCCTGCGTGAGGTCGAAGCCGACCCGGTCGAACGGGCCGCCGCCTATGACCGTGAGCGCCAGCATCGCCATCGACGCGAGCAGTGTCTCGACGACGACGACGCGGATCGGGAAACGGAATGCCGCCCACGCGAGCACGGGGAACGGGAGGAACGCCAGCGGCAGATGCACCGACGGGTGGAAGACCAACCCGATGATGCCGGCCAGGATGACGGCCTGGATCGTCATCTCGGCGATCGTCGCGCGAACGGGGATCGCCGGCGGCAGCAAGCCGAAGGGAGCGATCATGAAGACGGCGGCCATATGAGAGGCAGCGACGAACACGGCGGTGGGAAGGAAACCGCCGCCCTCGAGCACCACGACGGCCGCACCGACGAGCACGCCGATCGTGAGGGCGCCCGCGAGAACGGCAATCGTGAACTGCATCGCCGCCGCGAGGTTGCGAAGCCGGAACTCGCGTCCGCCCAGCCGGACGAGCACCAGCACGACCACCAGGGCCTCGAGCGCATTCGCCACTCCGAAGGCGCCCGCGACCGGAAGCGGTCGACCCGCAACCGCATTGGCGAGGCCTGTGGAGAGGACGATCGCGACCAGCGCCCAACCGCGGAGACGCCCTGTGGGTGCGAGCAGGATCAACAGCACCGAAAGCCCGGCAGCGGGCCACCAGATCGCGACCTCGCCGCCGGGAGGCGTGACGCGAACACCGAGTACCGAAGCCAGGAAGATGAGGACCACCGCGATCAGCCATCCCCACCACGGCAACGGTCGACGCGACACGCTCCGTTGCGCGTCGACGACGGGGAGACGGTCAGCGCTGGTCACATCATGGAAAGTACCAGTCGAGCGCGAGGAGGCCGGGGCGGCTGGCCCGAGCACTCTCCCGAATAGGCACTCAGGGTGTCACCATGATTGTGATGGAGACGGCACAGCAGCGCGTGCCCCTGTGGGCGCCGTACTACAGGGCGCCGTTCGGCGTGTGCTTCGTCCGCTACTGGAAGAAGTACGCGCGCTTCGACGGGCGCGCCAGCCGCAGCGAATTCTGGTGGTGGACACTCGCCGACGCACTGATCGTGCTCGGTCTGTGCGCGATCGTGTGGATCGGGTCGCTGGGGATCACCGTCGGCATCGTCCTGCTCATCGTGTGGTGGCTCGGCACGGTGATACCCGGACTCGCCCTCGCGGCGCGCCGCCTGCACGACGTCGACCTCCGCGGCCTGCTCCTGTTCCTGCTCCTCATCCCGAGCCTGGGCGGCTTGGCGATCCTCGCGATGACCCTCCTCCCGCCGAACCCCCGCGGCGCCCGCTTCGACCGCCCCGACGCCGAGGTGCCGGGATACACCGTGTCGGTTCCCGGGGCCGGACTCGCGGCACGGGACTACGGCTGGCCGCCCATTCCGCTGCCGTATGCGAGCCCGGCGGGCGGCCAACCCCTGTACGCGGCGCCGCCGCCGCGATCGCGGCCCCCGCGGCCGCCCGCTTAGCACTTGTGATCCCGAGCGCCGCCATGGAATGCTGTACCCCGTGATTCTGTAGCAGCGATTCCCTTCCTCCCCACGACCGTGGGTGAGTCGATCGATCCTGCCTGCAAAGAGGTCTCATGTCATCTTCAGATCACACCATCACGCTCCCGGGCTTCACCATCGAGCCGCTCGTCGTCCCGGCCAGCGTCGACGCCGCCGACGCCGCCGACTTCGTCGCCTTCGCCGCGGTGCGCAGCGCCGTCGAGGCGGAGCAGCGCGGCCACGACGGCGAGGTCATGACCGCCGCCGAACTGCTGCCCGACTGGAAGGACGCGTCGAGGCAGATGGCCGGGCTCGTCGCCAAGGTCGACGGCCGCGTCGTCGCCCGCGCCAACCTGGCGCTGCCCGCCGACGCGCGCGAATGCTGGGGAGCGATCTCGGTCCTCCCCGGGTTCCGCGGCCGCGGCATCGGCTCGGCGCTCTACGAGCGGCTCGAGCAGCTGGCTCGGGAGGCCGGCCGCACCACCATCCAGAACCAGACGACCTACCCGGCGGGGGTGGAGGGCGAGGCGATTCCCGCACCGACCGGCTTCGGGTCGGTGCCGGTCGCCCTCCCGTCGACCCGGTTCCTGCGCCGTCAGGGCTACTCGCTGGAACAGGTGGGGCGAATCAGCGCCCTGTCGCTGCCCGTCGATGCGGACGTGCTCGCCGCCCTTCTCACCGAGGCGACAGAAGCGGCCGCCGGCTACCGGACCGTCAGCTGGCACGGCCGCACGCCCGAGGAGTGGGTCGAAGCCATCGCGCTCCTGCGCACGCGGATGAGCACCGATGCCCCCAATGCCGGCATCGAGCTGACCGACGTCTGGACGGCGGACCGCGTGCGGGCCGTCGACGACCTGTGGGAGGCCAGCCCCCGCGTCGCACTGACGTCGATCGTCGTCGAGACGGCGACAGGCCAGGTCGCCGGCTTCACGGAACTCGACGTCTCCAGCGGATCCGACCGGCCGGCCGAGCAGATGGACACCCTGGTGCTGCGCGAACACCGCGGACACCGGCTCGGGATGCTGCTGAAGCTCGCCAACCTCCGCGAACTGGCCGCCCGCTTCCCCGCGTGCGACCGCGTGGAGACGGTGAACGCAGAGGAGAACCGCCCGATGCTCGACGTCAACGACGCGATCGGCTTCGCCCCGGCGAGCTTCTCGGCGCGGTGGCGGAAGAACATCGGCGGGTGACAACGACGGTCCCCGCGTGGTGCGCGCACCCCGCGGGGACTACCGTTGAACGATGACCACGCCCGAAGACTCGCACAGCGAGGCAGAGACCGACGACGCGATGACCTTTTCCGACCTGGGGCTCGACAGCGCCGTGCTCAGAGCCTTGAAAGACGTCGGTTACGAGACCCCGTCGGCGATCCAGGCGGCGACGATCCCACTGCTGATGGAGGGCCGGGACGTCGTCGGCCTCGCCCAGACCGGAACGGGCAAGACGGCGGCGTTCGCCCTCCCCATTCTGTCGCGGCTCGACCTGACGCAGAAGACTCCGCAGGCGCTCGTGCTCGCGCCCACCCGCGAACTGGCCCTGCAGGTGGCGGAGGCGTTCGAGAGCTACGCGGCGCACCTGAGGGGGGTGCACCTGCTCCCGGTCTACGGCGGGCAAGGATACGGCGTTCAGCTCTCGGCGCTGCGGCGGGGCGTCCACATCGTGGTCGGCACGCCGGGCCGCATCATGGACCACCTCGATAAGGGGACGCTCGACCTCTCCGAGCTCAAGTACCTCGTGCTCGACGAAGCCGACGAGATGCTGAAGATGGGGTTCGCGGAGGATGTGGAGACCATCCTGGCCGACACCCCGGACGACAAGCAGGTCGCACTGTTCTCGGCGACCATGCCGCCGCAGATCCGCCGCATCTCGAAGAAGTACCTCCACGACGCAGAAGAGGTCACGGTCAAGACCAAGACCACCACCTCGGCGAACACGACGCAGCGGTACCTCGTGGTGTCGTACCCGCAGAAAGTCGACGCCCTCACCCGCATCCTCGAGGTGGAGAACTTCGAGGGCATGATCATCTTCGTCCGCACCAAGAACGAGACGGAGACGCTCGCGGAGCGGCTCCGCGCCCGCGGCTACTCGGCGGCGGCGATCAACGGCGACGTCGCGCAGGCCCAGCGCGAGCGCACGGTCGATCAGCTGAAGTCCGGCAAGCTCGACATCCTGGTCGCCACGGATGTGGCGGCGCGCGGTCTCGACGTCGAACGCATCAGCCACGTGATCAACTTCGACATCCCGATCGACACCGAATCGTACGTGCACCGCATCGGCCGCACCGGTCGCGCCGGACGAAGCGGCGCCGCGATCAGTTTCGTGACCCCGCGCGAACGCCGCCTGCTCACCGCGATCGAGAAGGCCACGCGCCA
Organism: Leifsonia sp. Leaf336; assembly: GCF_001423695.1. Classification (GTDB taxonomy): domain Bacteria; phylum Actinomycetota; class Actinomycetes; order Actinomycetales; family Microbacteriaceae; genus Leifsonia. The sequence goes on along the minus strand of NZ_LMOZ01000001.1, from coordinate 415,509 downwards.
GCCGCTCACTCAGATGCAGCTCCCGAGCATCGAGGACGTCAACGTCACCCGGCTCGCCCGCTTCGACGACGCGATCACGGAGGCCCTCGCACAGGACGACCGCATCACGCGATTCCGCGACATCATCGGCCACTACGTCGAGCACCACGACGTGCCCGAAGCCGACGTGGCAGCGGCCCTCGCCGTCGTCGCCCAAGGCGACGAGCCCCTGCTCCTCAGCGAAGACGACGCTCTCGCGCTGCGCGTCGAGCGCGACTCCCGCTCCGACGACCGTTCCGGGCGCTCCGACAGACGAAGCGACCGATCGCCGCGACGCGAACGCAACGACAAGCCGATGGCTCCGTACCGCATCGAGGTGGGCAAGCGGCACAAGGTGGAACCGCGCCAGATCGTCGGGGCTCTGGCCAACGAAGGCGGCCTGAGTCGCGAAGACTTCGGTCACATCCGCATCATGCCGGAGTTCTCCATCGTCGAGTTGCCGGCCGACCTTCCCGCAGAGACGCTCTCCCGGCTCTCGGGAACGCGGATCAGCGGCAAGCTGATCGAGCTCCGGCCCGACCGGGGCGCCCGCCCGCGCCGCGACGCCCCGCGACGCGAGGATCGGCAGCGCGACGATCGGCCGCCGCGCAAACCGCGGCGTCGCTGACATACAGGGCCTCAATAGTGACGCAGTTCCCGGTGGCACGTCCCCGGCGCTCCGGGGACCGCAGCCAAGTCCTCCAGCCCCAGTTCGACCAGGGCGAGGCGCGCGCGCAGAACGGACGAGCGGGGATGTCCGGTCAGCTCCGCGAGTTGCGAATGGCTCAGAGTCGAGACCCCGCCGTCGGTGGCCCACGACGCCTCGACGAGGGCGACCGCGAGGACGACCTCCGGATCGATGTCCTTCAATGCCAGGACCTGCCGGGCATCCGCGCGCGTCAGAGCGCGACCGACCGCGGTGATCCACGCATCGCGGCCCAGGTAACGGGAGCCGGCCATGGGCCCTATCGCCTGCCGAACCGGAACAGGCGCGCGAGCCTCCCACCGCGCCGTCGCCGGGGGGCCGGCCGGTTCTGGTCGCCGGAGTCGTCGCCGCCGTCGGCCCTCTGGAGGCGCAGAAGTCCGACGAACTCGCAGCGCGTACAGCTCCACAGATGGCTGTGGACCGCCAGGCCCACACCGAAGTAGGGATTGGGGGCGATGCTCGCGCGGGCACCGCATCGCGGGCACGTCCTCGGCCACACAGGCCTCTCCGACTCAGCCATCGAACGTCGGCCGTCCGCTCCTGTGATGCATTCGCTTCCGCCTCGGGGATGGATCTCTGCCTGCGGCCGCAACAGCGGCGCAGGGTGCGGTGGCCCTCCCCACCCGAAGGGGAGGGCTACCGCGTCGTCGACCCGGGGACTCGACGACGCCTCCACGCTATGCGGGGTGGAACGGCGTCGATATCCGGTCCGCGCGGCTCACTGTCCATCGTGCGCGAGTGTCGGCGTCCGGATGCTCCCGGCCAGAGAAGCCCCTCAGCTGGCCCTCCGTCCGTTAGGGCACATACGATTAGGGCACATACAATCTGTGCATGCAGCCAGAGATCGAGATGTTCGGGAGCCGCCGCATCGCGTCGGCGCCCGGCGTCGAGGAGGCGCGCCACGTGCTCTCCCAGGTCTTCCTGCCGGTGGATTTCCCCGCCGCCACGTCGTCGAGCACGGTCGACCTGACCCTGAACGCGATGACGGTCGGCCGGATCACGTGCGGCTTCATGCGGTTTCGGGAGGCCGTGCGCATCGACACGGCCGAAGCCGCGAACTTCCACGTGGACATCCCCATGACCCGTCACGCGAAGATGCAAGCCTCCCTGTCGGCTCCGGTGTACGGCACGTCGCAGACGGCCGGAGTCTTCATGCCGGGAAGGCCGGTCACGCTCGACTGCAGCGAGCACTTCTCCCAGCTCGCGTTGATGATCCCCCGCGACGAGCTGCAGCTCGAACTGGAGCAGTTTCTCGGCGAACCCGTCACACGCCCGCTCGAATTCGCAGCCGAACTCGAGCTCACCGGCACCGGGGGGCAGTCGATCATGCAGACCATCCGCATGCTCGACAGCGCGGCCGCGCAGCCCGGCGGAGCGCTCTGCCATCCGCTGGCCGCGCAGCGGCTGGAGCAGACCCTCATCCAGAGCCTCCTGTTCGCTCAGCCGCACAACTACACGGCCGCGCTGGTCGCCCCGACGGCGGCGGCGGGCACCCGGCCCGTCGCGAAGGCGGTGGAGCTTCTGCGCAGCAGACCCGCTCATCCGTGGACCGTGGCCGAACTGGCGGCGGCGGTCTCGATGAGCGTCCGCAGCCTCCAGGAGGGGTTCCGCCGATCGCTGGACACCACGCCGATGGCGTATCTGCGCGGACTCAGGCTCGAGGAGGTCCACCAGGAGCTGGCCGCGGCCGACCCCGCCGCGGTCAGTGTGACGGAGGTCGCCACGCGCTGGGGGTTCGTGCACCTCGGCCGGTTCGCCGCCGCCTATTCACGTGCCTTCGGCGAGCGACCGTCGGCGACCCTCCGGCGCTAGCGCACGGGTCGTTTTCCGGACTGGACGAGCGCGGCACTGACCTCCGCGCGTGCGTCGAAGGCGCCGGCGTCCAGCGCCGCCTCCGCGACGCGGCGCCCTTCGGCGATGAGTCGCGGCACGTCCGACATCGCCCACTGGGCCATGCCCTCCATCTCGGGCTGCAGGAGGACGACCGACGGGTCGTTCTGGAGGTCGGCAGTGCGGCTGACGGTGCGCATCATGCGCACGTTCTCCCATTTCGCGTGCAGCCGGACCACGATCACACGGGAGGCGCCGAGCGCGCGAGCGGCGGCGACAGGCACGTTGTCGACCATTCCGCCGTCCGCGAGGCGGGCGCTGTCGCGCCGCACGTGCGGGAGCAGCCCGGGGATCGCGATCGTCGACCGCAGCGCGGCACTCAGCGGTCCGCTGTCGATCGTGACCGCCCGCCGCGTGCGCAGGTCGGTGGCGACGGCGCCGAACGTGCGCGGGAGGCTCTCCACGAGCGGGTCGGTGCCGAGGACGCGCAGCACGCTCTCCGTCACAGCGCGGGTGTCGAGCAGCCCCCAGCGCGGAGCGGCCGACCACCGCGCGATCGCGTTCCAGCGGAACGCCAAGGCGCCCCGCTCGATCGCGTCGGCCTCGAACCCCGCCGCATACGCTGCCCCGACGAGGGCGCCCGAACTGGTCCCGGTCACGATCCCGGGGTGCACGCCCCGTTCGGCGAGCACCTGGAGGACGCCCACGTGAGCCGCGCCGAACGCGCCTCCGCCGCTGAGCACGAGACCGAGTGTTCGATCGTCGGCCACGTCGCCCTCCCTCGTCTGCTGATCGGTCGAGAACGTAGACCTCACGGATGGGAGGCGACTGTGACTCGTGCCCTCGGACGCACTCCGATCTCGGCTCGATTCGCAGGTCAGGACGCGAAAGACTTACGGTGTGTCCGATACCGCAGACCCTGGCGCGTCCTCACCGGCGGCGATGAAACCGCCGCGGTGGAGTCAGCGCCGTCGAATCTCGATCGTCCTCGTCCTCAATCTCGCGCTGATCATCGGTCTGGTCGTCGCCGGATTGCTCGCACACTCGGTGAGCGTGCTCGCCGCGGCGGGAGACACCGTCGCCGATTGCTTCGCTCTCGTGCTCGGTCTGGTGGCCATCGCCCTTCGCGACCGCGATCCCGACCGACCGCACGCCCAGCGGCCGATCGCGATCGCCGCCCTCGTGAACGCCACGCTCCTTCTGATCGTGACCGCCACGGTGACTGTCGAGGCAGTGTCCAGACTCGTGGAAGGGTCCCCCAGTGTCGAGGGCCTCCCGATGGTTGTCGTCAGCGTGGCCACCGTCATCGTGATGCTGACCGGCGCGCTCGTGCTCGGCCGTTCGGCGGCAGGCGAGGACCTGCATATGCGATCCGTGCTGATCGACGCCGTCGCGGATGCAGCCGCGGCAGCGGCGGTCGCTGTGGCCGGGGCCATCATCCTGATCACCAACGGTCTCTTCTGGCTCGACCCCGTTCTCGCACTGGGGGTATCCGCTCTGATCGCGATCGCCGCCATTCAACTGGTCGTCAAGGCGATCTCCGCGCTCCGCGGGAAGCAGGTCGAGTTCGACGATTGACGGGTATGCCGATCCCTCCCCGAGTTCCGCCCGACCAGCCACCCTGCCGAGTTTCGCACGGGTGCAGGATGAGCACATGAAGCTGACGCTCGACCTTCACGACATCTACAACCGAGGCGGCGACATCGACCGCGCCCTGCGTGGGGTCATCGCGGAGGCCGTGGCGAAGAAGGCTCCGCTGGTCGAGATCATCCCGGGGAAGGGATCGGGCGCGCTGAAGAAGCGGGTGCTGCGCTTCCTGGACCTGCCGGAGATCAAGGCCCAGTATCACCGGGTCGAGAAGGACTCGAAGAACTTCGGCCGGGTGTTCGTGCACTTCCGGTGGAAGTAGGACTCGACCTAGCGCAGCACCCGGGGCCGCACGGGGACCTCCCTTACGGAACCAGGTACCCCGCCGCCCGGTACAGCTCGTACCACTCCGGCCGCGTCAGCGGCAGCTCGGAGCCGAGCGCCGCTGCGGCCACGCGCGACGGCGTCGTGGTGCCGAGCACGACCTGCATCCGGGCCGGGTGTCGCGTGATCCACGCGACGGCGATCGCCTCGGCGGGAACGCCGTACTTCTCGGCCAGGCGGTCCACGACCGCGTTGAGCTCGGGGTACCGCTCCGAGCCCAGGAACGGGCCGTCGAAGAAGCCCGCCTGGAACGGCGACCAGGCCTGCACGGTGATGTCGTGGAGGCGGCAGTAGTCGAGGATGCCCGAGTCGCGGCTGATCGACTGGTCCAGGGCCTGCATGTTGGAGGCCACGCCCTGGGCGATGATCGGCGCGTGCGTGATCGACAGCTGCAGCTGGTTGGCGACGAGCGGCTGGGTCACGTAGCGGCGCAGCAGCTCGATCTGGCCGGGCGTGTGGTTCGAGACCCCGAAGGCCCGCACCTTGCCGGAGTTCGACAGCTCGTCGAAGGCGCGCGCCACCTCCTCCGGCTCGACCAGGGCGTCGGGGCGGTGCAGCAGGAGGATGTCGAGATAGTCGGTGCCGAGCGCCTCCAGACTGCCGTTCACCGACTCTAGGATGTGCTCGGCCGAGAAGTCGAAGTACGGGCCGTCCGGCACGATGCCCGCTTTGGACTGGATGACGAACTCCGCGCGCTCGGAGGCGCTCAGCTTCATCGCCTCGGCGAACCGGCGCTCGCAGCCGTGCAGCGGGGAGCCGTAGACATCGGCATGGTCCAGGAAGTTGATGCCGGCGTCCCGGGCGGTCCGCACGAGCGTGCGCACCTCCTCGTCGGACTTGTCCTGGATGCGCATCAGGCCGAGCACCACATTGGGCGCGGTGATCTCAGTGCCGGGCAACGTGAAAATTCGCACGGGTCGTCCTCTCGGGGAGCGGTGGTGGCGCGCCTCGGACGGACGCGCCTCCCACGTTACGAAGGCGCCATTCGGAAGTCCAACAACTATTGGCTCTGCCAATGATGAGCCGGATCGATCAAACGGCCCGCGCTCTCCGCATCAGCCGCTGCAGCACCGGAAGCGCTCCGATATCGCCCGCACCGATCGAGCGCGGCACCGAGATCCCGGTCGACTTCTTCGACCAGGCGATGAGAGAATCAGCCCTTCTTGAGCTTGATCGTCGTGGTGGTGCCGAGAGCGCTGGCGGAGTAGCTGATGGTGTCGTCCTGGAAGGTGAACTCCTTCGTGGCGTCCTGCGACGCGAGCATGGCCGATGCCGTCGCCTCCTGATCGCGCGTCGAGGTCCACTTGTAGGGCGTCGACGCGTCGGTCGGCGCGGCGAAGGACCCGACCCAGTAGATCGACTTGGTGTCGCCGTTGTCGCTCACCCAGTTGATGGTGATGACGTCGCCGGAAATCTCGGCTTCCTGGTAGGAGTCGACGGCCGCCGAGTTCGTCTGTTTCCAGGTGCCCGTGAGGTCAGGAGCCTTGGAGGCCTCCTTGGTCGGCTCGGCGGACGAGCTGCTCTTCGAGTCCGAGGAGGACGCCGGGGCGGTGCCCGGGGCGGTGCTGCACGCGGTGAGGGCGAGGGCTGCTGTGATGGTGATTGCGAGCGCGAAAGGTGTGAGTTTGTTCATGATCAGATCCATAGTGGCAGCCCGCTGACGGATCCTCAGCACCCCAGTCCTGGGCACTCAGCCCATCGCGCCAGAACGTCAAGGCTGGCACTAGTGCTGCTGTAGTGAGTTGCTACATTCGGGGAATGAGCCACACCATGCCGATGCGGATGGACGGCGATGCCGCGAAAGCCGTTCGCGGAGTCTCCAGTGATATCCAGCGCGTGCTCGCGGGCGACGCGGCCTATGACGAGCTCGGTGAGCGCGGCCAGGCGGTGGTGCGTGCGATCTGGGACGAAAAGATGACCAACCGCCTGGCCCGGCTGGACCTCGCGACCGAGTTCACTCGAGAGAACCGGTCCTGGATCGAAGCCGACGAGCGGGGCAAGGCCGTGGTGCACGGCGAGAACTCCTCGCAGGCCCGAATTACCTCGGCAGGTCGACCTGTCCCGCGCCCGGCGCGCGGACCAGCACAGGCGGATTCACCCGCGCCGAAGTCCCGTCTCGATCCGGCATAGCCGCCGGCGAAGCCCCCTCCTATACTTGCGGCCGAACGGCAGTCACCGCTCTTTAAGGAGACCCGACATGACCGATGCAACATCCACTCCCGCCGACAAGTCAGGCGCTGATGACGGGGCCGTCAGCGTGGAGGCGGCGGGCATCAGCGACGGCGCCTACACGCTGATCGCCGCCGATTTCGCGGACACCGACATCGCACTGGAGGCGTACGAAGAACTCAAGAAGGTCGAGGACGGCGCGACGGTCAAGATCGACGGGGTCGTCGTCGTCAAACGCAACACGGACGGCAAGCTCGAAGTGCAGAAGGCCACTGATCACAGCACCCGCGAGGGCCTCGCCTGGGGCGCCGTGGGAGGCGCGGTCCTGGGCGTGCTGTTCCCGCCCTCCATCATCGGCAGCGCGCTCGTCGTCGGCGCAGGCGGCGGGATCTTCGGCAAGCTGCGAGAGCGCCACCACAAGAAGGAGCTGGCGAAGGAGCTCGAGGATGCGATCGACCCCGGACACTCCGGCATCATCGCACTCGTCTCCAACCCCGGCGAGGTCAAGATCCGCAAGGCGCTCGAGAAGGCCGACCGGATCGTCGAGAAGGCCGTCGACGATGCCGCCGCGGCGGACATCAAGGCCGCAGGCAAAGAATCGGACAGCGCGGCCGATTCACCCTCCGCCACCGCGAGCGACGACGCCGACAAGAAGTAGATCGGCAGCGCGGGGAGCCACTCGGCACTCCGGAACGGCACGGTCCCGCCGTGCCGTTCCTCTGCCGACCATCTGTCGGCGCTTTCAGCCTCCATCGCCGCGCCGGTCTTCGGCATCGTTCTGCTCGGCCTCCACCGCCCTGTGGATGTTGCCGTGGATGTGGTCGGTTCCGATGAGTTCGATCACACCTTCGCGTTCGAGGACCGCCCGCGGCCCCGGCTTCAGCCGGGTGAGACGGAGGTTGATGCCGGCCTCCCGGGCTAGCGTCACCACGTCCGCCATCGTGGCGGCGCCCTGCGAGTCGACGAAGTTGATCCCTCCACAATCGAGGACGATCCCGGTCAGGTCCGGATTGGCCTGGATGACCTCGCGGAGGTGGTCCTGCAGGGCGTCGGCGGTCGCGAAGAACAGGCCGGCGTCGAAGCGGACCACGGCCACGCCGGGCAGGATCTCGTCGCCCGGGTTCGTGTCGGCCTCCCGGAACACCTGTGTGCCCCGTTCTCGGCCCAGGGTCGGCATCTCCGGGTGGGTGGCCACGGCGACCAGCCAGGCCAGGGAGAGCCCGATCCCGATGATCACGCCGGCGAGCACCCCGAAGACCAGGGTCGAGAGGAGGGAGACGATCGCGATCCAGAAGTCGACCTTCTTCACGCGGAAGAGCCGTCGCAGCTCCGGCACGTCCATCATGCCGCTGACGACGGCCTCGATGATCAGCGCTCCCAGGACCGCCTTGGGCAGGATGGAGAACAGCGGCGCCAGCACCAGCAGCGTCAGCAGCACGGTGACGCCCGAGGTCAGCGACGCTATCCCGGTCTTGGCCCCGGTGCGGTCGTTCAGCGAGCTCGCCGACAGGCTCGTGGAGACGGGCATCCCCTGGAACAGCCCTGCACCGATATTGGCGAAGGACTGGGCGAACGACTCCTGGTTGATGTCGATCTCGTAGCGGTGCCTGGCCGCGAACGTACGCGCGTCGCCCGCCGTCTGCGAGAAGCCGATCATGACCAGCGCCACCGCGGCGAGCGCGACCGTGCCCGCGTGATCCCACAGCTGTTGGAGGTCCGGGACCTGCGGCAACGGCAGGCCGCGCGGCACCTCCCCGACCACCGCCACGCCTTTGGCCCCGAGGTCGAGCAGCGCCGACGCCAGCAGGCCGCCGACCACGAGCACCAGCGCCCCGGGGACCCGCGGAGCGACCACCCGCAGCCCGAAGACGACGACGAGCGAGATGACCCCCACGAGAACCGTCGTCGGGTGCGCTCCTCCCAGCGAGCCGATCCACGACCACAGCTCCTGGATCGGGTTGGCGCCGCTGGTCTCGGTCCCGGTGAGCTTGGGGAGCTCCCCGATCACGACGTCGATCGCCGCGCCGAAGAGAAAGCCGGTGACCACGGCTCGCGAGAGGAACTGCGCGATCCAGCCCATCCGGAAGACGGCGAGCAGCAGGAAGAGGATGCCGGACGCGAGTGTGATCCCCGCGACGAAGGAGGCGACGTCCTTCTCGCCGGTGATGTTCGCCGCGAGCACGGCGCTGGCCGCCACCGCCGCGAGCCCGGAACTGGGCCCCATCGAGATCTGCCGGCTGGTCCCGAAGATCGCGTAGATGATCGCGCCGGCGGCGGCCGCGTAGAGGCCGTTCTGCAACGGGACACCGGCGATGCCGGCGTAGCCCAGGTTCTTCGGGACGATGAGGGCCGCGACGGTGACCCCGGCGATCACGTCGCCCCGGAGCCACGCGCGCCGGTAGGAGCGGAGCTGGCCGACTATCGGGACCAGGTCCGGACGTCCACTGCGGGTCCGGGGCATGCGCTCGTCTTACCGCAAAGCCGAGCCGCCGAACCGTCAGGCCGCAGCCCCGAGCGCCTTGGCTTTGAGCGCCTCGAATTCCGCCGGCGTGATCGCTCCGCTGTCGAGGAGTTGCTTGCCCGCCTCGATCTCGGCCGCGGGCGAGCTGGTCCCCGCTACCGAGCGGACGTAGTCGTCCGACTGCGCTTGAGCCTGCCTCGCGCCGGCCATGCTGCGCTGCGCCATCCTCCCGCCGCGGGCGATCAGATAGATGAAGGCCGCCAGGAAGGGCACGACCACGAGGAACAGCACCCACAAGGCCTTCGCCCACCCATTGAGCTCCGGGTCGCGGAAGAGGTCGATGAAGACGCGGATGAAGATCGAGATGCAGACGACCACGAGGTAGAACCAGAAGGACCAGACGAGAAAATCCCAGAAAGTCATAGCGACCGCGCTCCTCCCGCGAGGCGAGGGATGCTTCGCATGGCCGAAAGGTACGACGCCGAGCGACCCCTTGGCTATACCGAATCGGGGCGTGAAACTGCCCCATTGCCAAGGCTCACTCGGCCGCTGCATCATGCGGATCACAGGAAGTCTCGCTCCACCTCACACGCAGGGAGTCGGCCATCATGGCTCAGACGCAGACACACGCCCCTCAGCAGCGGACCGGATGGGTCGGCTGGATCTACTTCGCCGGGGTCGTGCTCCTCATCGGAGCAGCGATCGACATCTTCTACGGCATCATGGCGATCGTCGGCCCGAACACCGCCTATTTCGTCGGGCCGAACGGCGGCGCGGCGAAATTCGACGTGGCCGGGTGGGGCTGGTGGTCTCTGATCATCGGAGTCCTGCTCGCGGTCGCGGCGTTCTTCCTCCTCACCGGGAGGACCTGGGCACGGGTGGTCGTCGTCGCACTCGCGGCGGTCAATGCGGTCAGCCATTTGCTGTCGCTGCCCGCACAGCCCTGGTGGTCGCTCGTGATGGTAGCGCTGGACATCCTCGTGATCTTCGCTGTTACCGTTCACGGCCGAGAGGTCCGTTCCTGAGCGGACACGCTCTCGCTTACATGAGCGCCCCGACGCGGAGAGCGTTCGCGATGACGGTCAGTGCGGGGTTGAAGCCGCCGTTCGTCACGTGGAGCGACGCGTCGGCGACGTAGACGTTGCGGGTGCCCCAGAGCCGTCCCGTCGGGTCGCACGCGCCGTCCGCGGGGTCGGCGGAGAGGCGCGCCGTGCCCGCGGAGTGCTCTTGGCCCTGGACGGCGATCGGCAGCTCACGCGTGACGATGTCGCGACCGCCGGCGGCCTCCAGCCAGTCCGAGCAGTGCCGGGCCATCTCGGCCACGTTCGCTTTCGTGGCTTCGTGGGCCGTTCCCCGCAGCCGCGCGGCGGGCATCCCACGCCGGTCGGTCACGACCGGGTCGAGGCTCACACGCGTCTGCTCGTGCGGGATCTCCTGGACCATCGACATCGTCCCGACGAGGTTCGGGGTGTCGCGCATCCAGGCCTTGTGAGCATGGCCGAACGGCTCCGCGGCCAGCTGCCGCCCGGCCTGAGCTTTGTCGTACGGGAACTGCAGGGCGGCGTCGAAGATGACGCCTCCTCCCCACCCGTTCGGGTCGTGATGCACGAAGTCGACGGTTGCGACGGAGTGCCCGGGCCCGACGGTCTCCTTGATGTCCGGTGCGGTGCCCGCCATGGCGAGGGCGACGCCATGCGTCATGTGGTTGCGGCCGACCCACTCGTTGCCGAGGCCCGAGGCCAGCAGCAGCCGGGCGGTCTCGATGGTTCCCGCCGCGACGATGATCCGATCGGCGCGTGCACGGAACTCGCGTTCGCCGTCCGGGCCGGCGACCACCCCGACCACCCCAGAAGCGGTCCCGCCTCCATCGTGCTGTATCGATGTGACCTGGGCGCCGAGCAGGAGGTCCGTCCGTCCCGTCGCGAGCGCGCGCGGGACGAAGGTGTTCTGCGCTCCGTTCTTCGCGTCGACGGGGCAGGCGTGGCCGATGCACTGCGGACACCTCACGCAGGCCTGCCTCCCGGCCCGATCGACGGTGTTGATCGCGAACGGGATCGGGGAGGCCGAGATTCCGAGTCGCCCGGCCGCCGACGTGAACGTGTCGCGGGTGCGGTCGCCCGGCATCGCCGGCATGGGATAGCCCCGGCGACGGCGGGTCGCGCGACCGACCGCGCTATCGGCGTCGCCCGCAACGCCGAGCTCCCACTCCGCGCGCTCGTAGTACGGCTCCAACTCCTCGTAGCCGAACGGCCAGTCGGCCAGGGTGCTCCCTGCAGGGACGCCGTATGTGGAGGCCATCCGGAAGTCCTGCTCCCAGAACCGCCACGACATCCCCTGCCAGACGCGGGTGCCGCCGCCGAGGACCATCGCGTTCAAGCCGTACGCGAGGGAATCGCCCTCCCCGCGCAGCACTTCCGCACTGCCGTCGGCGTGCTCGAGCACGCGCGGATTGCCGGCGTGCGGCCCCACACGCACGTCGTAGAGACCGGTCCGCTTGCCCTGCAGGTGGTTGCCGCGGAGGTCGCCGTTGCGAATCGGCCGGGCGCGTTCGATCAGGAGGACGTGCCTGCCGCGTTCGGAGAGCTCGGCGGCCACGGCCCCTCCGCCGGCGCCGGCTCCGACGACGATCACGTCGTAGTGGTCGGCGAGCGCACCGGCGTCGATGCCTGCGGGATCGGCGGCCTCCACGGCTTCGACCCCATCGGGGACCGCGGCGTAGCCGACCATCCGCCAGCCCGCCGGCTCGCGCGTTCCCGCGTAGTAGCCCTGCAAGGCGACCGTGATCAGTGCGTCCATCGAACCGGCCGCTACCGGGTCCACCACGAGCGACGCGACGACGGCGGACTGCTCGGCGGCACCGAGCGCGGCAAAGGGGCGCCCATACGCGGCGGACGCGGCGTGCTCCGCCAGCATCGCCGCCCGGGCGAGCGGCGCCTCGCTCCACGAGAGGAGGTCGGCGTGGTGCTCCTGCAGCAGTCGCCCGACCCCTCCGTCCCACGCTCCCGGCCACTCGTCGGCCGGCACGACCGTCTCGAAGAGCGCACGCAGCGTCGGCTCATCCACCCAGGTCACCTGCTCGCCATCGACCATGTGCCGTCCCTCCGAAGTTCGACCGCCGACGTCGGCGACTCACACGAAATGTATACGAGCGCCTCGATGATGTTGCGGTCACGGTCGTTCCAGGTAATGGCAGAGCCTCCCTCGCCGGATGATCCCGGCGTAGCGTCGAAGCCATGAGCAACGCCGATGACGTGCGGGAGTTCCTCACCTCCCGCCGCGCAAAGATCACCCCGGAGCAGGCCGGACTACCCGCCTACGGCGGCAACCGCCGCGTGGCGGGGCTGCGCCGCGAGGAGGTCGCGATGCTCGCCGGTCTCAGCGTCGACTACTACACCCGCCTGGAACGAGGCAATCTCTCCGGCGCCTCCGACAGCGTGCTCGAAGCGCTCGCCCGCGCCCTGCAGCTCGACGACGCCGAGACCTCCCATCTGTACGACCTCGCCCGGGCGGCCGATGTCGCCCCTCGCATCCGGCGCAAGCGCAGCCCGAAGACCGTGCGGCCCAGCCTGCAACGCGTCATCGACGCCATCGAGACCGCCCCCGCCTGGATCCGCAACGACCGCGGCGACGTCCTCGCCGCCAACCAGCTCGCACGCGCCCTCTACCTCGACCTGATGGCCGAGGAGGTCAAGCCGCCCAACAACTCCCGCTTCACCTTCCTCAACCCGAAGGCACGGGACTTCTACTCGAACTGGGAGCAGGCCGCCGACGACATCGTCGCGATCCTGCGCCAGGCCGCCGGCCGCAATCCGTACGACAAGGACCTCACCGACCTCGTCGGCGAGCTCTCCACCCGCAGCGAGGAGTTCCGGACCCGCTGGGCGCGGCACGACGTGCGCCACCACCGCACCGGCCGCAAGCGCATCCACCACTCCATCGTCGGCGACCTCGACCTCGCGTTCGAAGCCCTCGAACTCCCGGGCGAACCGGGTCTGCGCATCAACGTCTACACCGCCGACCCGGGGACCCCGTCCGAGGACGCCCTCACGCTGCTCGCCAGCTGGGCCGCCACCCAGGAGCAGCAGGACGCCGCACACGTGACCGGGACCGAGAGCGCCGACGAAATCACCCTGGAGAAGAAATGACCAGCCGCCCCGAAACCGTCCTGATCGTCGGCGCCACCGGCAGCATCGGCCGCCACGTCGTCACCGAAGCCCGCCGCCAGGGCTACCGCGTGCGAGCGCTCGTCCGGAATCCCGACCGCAGCCGCGGCCTCCCCGACGACATCGAACTGGTCGTCGGCGACCTGACCGAACCCGACACCCTTCCCGCAGCTGTCGACGGCGTCGACGCGATCGTCTTCGTGCACGGCACCACCACCAGTGAGCGGGATGTCCGGGACGTCGACTACGGCGGCGTCGCCAACATCCTCAAGGCGCTCGACGGGCGCCGCGTCCGGATCGCCCTGATGACCGCGATCGGAACCACCCGGCCCGGCGTCTCCTACGCCGAATGGAAGCTCCGCGGCGAGCGCCTGGTGCGCGCCAGCGGCAACGCGTACACGATCGTCCGGCCCGGCTGGTTCGACTACAACGACGACGACCAGCGCACCATCGTCATGCTGCAAGGCGACACCCGCCAGTCCGGCACGCCCCGCGACGGTGTCATCGCCCGCGACGAGATCGCCCGCGTCCTCATCGACGCGCTCGGGTCGGAGGCCGCCGACCACAAGACTTTCGAGCTGGTCGCAGAGAATGGTCCAGAGCAGGACGACCTCACCCCGGTGTTCGCGGCGCTCGCAACCGATAGCCGCGCCTCCCTCGACGGCGCGGAGGACGCCTCCGTGCTGCCCCTCGACCGCGAACCCGAGAGCTTCCGCCGCGACCTCGACTCCATCCGAAGCCGCTGATTCGCACCTCCACGAGCCGTCGATCCACACGCCGCCGGTGACGTCTCTTGCGGCTTCTTACCCGTCGGCGGCCTGAGAAGGAACGTCCTGAGTGGCTCTCGACCTACCCTGCTCTGTGGTGTCCTCCTGCTCGCGGGTGGCCTCCCAGCTGGCGAGAATCCGGAGGGCGTCGGCGGTGGGTGTGCCGGGTTCTGCCATGTACACGTTCAAGCTCCAGCCAGGGTGGTCGGGAAGCTCGGTGCCTTCGAAGAGGAACTCCAGGTCTCCGACGACGGGGTGCAGGAAGCGCTTGACGCCGGTGACGTGGCGGCGCACGTTGTGGTCGCCCCACTTCCTCCGGAACTCTTCGCTTCGGGTGGAGAGCTCGCCGATCAAGTCCTGCATGTCCCGGTCGTAGGGGTCACGGCCGGCTTCGGTGCGCAAGATCGCGACGATCATGTCGGCGGCGAGGTCCCAGTCCGGGTAGAACCGCTCCGCGCTCTCACGGTGCAGGAACGCGAATCGGGCCAGGTTGACCGGCCGCTCGCGCAGGGCGCTGTAGGCCTCGACGTGAACGGCTCGTGCCAGGAGATTCGTGGCCAGGATGTCCATCCGGCCGTTGCGGATCAGCGCGGGGCCGCCGGTCACGGCGTCGAGCATCAGCTGGAGACCCGGTCGGATGGTCGCTGAACGAGAACTGCTGCGCGGCCGGCGCACCGTCGATGCGTTCGCCGTCCGAGCGAGGTCGAAGAGGTGCCGGCGCTCGGCCTCGTCCAGCAGCAACGCGGTCGCGATGGCGTTCAGGACGGCCTCGGAGACACCGCTGAGGTTCCCGCGCTCCAGCCGCGAGTAGTACTCGACGCTGACCCCCGCGAGCAGTGCCACCTCCGTACGGCGGAGGCCCGGCACGCGACGGTTCGGGCCACCCGGCAGGTCGACCTGCTCCGGCCGCACCTTCGCGCGTCGGGTCGTGAGGAACTCACGGACGTCGTCGCTGTTCTCCGCACTCATGACCTCCCTCCCCCGCTCACAGGTTGGTCTGGGCTTCGAGGAACCCGGGGTAACGGCCGCCCTGGATGTCGGCGTTGTCCGACGCTTCGGTCAGGCGGCTGAGATCCTCGGGAGAGAGCACGAGGTCGGCCGCGGCGAGGTTCTCCTCGACACGGTTCAGCTTGGTCGTCCCGGGGATGGGCACGATCCACGGCTTTCGGGCGAGCAGCCACGCCAGAGCGACCTGGCCCGGGGTGGCGTCGTATCCGGCCGCGACCTCCTTGACGGCCTCCACCAGTGCGAGGTTGTGCTCCAGGGCGTCGGGAGCGAATCGCGGAATCTGCGCGCGCAGGTCGTTGCCCTGATCGAACGTCGTCGAGGTGTCGACGGTTCCCGTGAGGAAGCCTTTGCCGAGCGGGCTGAACGGCACGAAACCGATCCCGTTCGCCTCGCAGACGGCGAGCACCCCCTCTTCCGGCCGACGCCACCACAGTGAGTATTCGCTCTGGACGGCGGTGACCGGTGTGACGGCGTTGGCCCGCTCGATCGTCGTTGCGGATGCCTCGGAGAGCCCCCACGTGCGGATCTTGCCGGCGGCGATCAACTCCTGGATGGCGCCGGCGAAGTCCTCGATGGGCGCGTCCGGGTTGATGCGGTGCTGGTAGTAGAGGTCGATGGTGTCCGTGCGCAGGCGTCTGAGTGATCCCTCGACTGCGGCCGCGAGGTCCCCCGGCAGCAGCATCCGTCCGCGCACCCTGCGTTCGACCGGATCGATGTCCTGGGCGTACTTGGTGGCGATGACGACGGAGTCGCGTACGGGCTCCAGCGCCTCGCCGACGAGCTCCTCGTTCGTGTGCGGGCCGTAGATCTCCGCGGTGTCGAAGAATGTGACCCCGCGTTCGACCGCGCCGCGGATCACAGCGATCATCTGCTCACGGTCGGGCCGTCCACTGTAGCCCCCGGTCATGGTCATGCAGCCGAGACCGATCGCCGACACGTCGAGCCCGGCCGTGCCGAGGGTTCGCTTCTGCTTCGTCATGGCCTCCACCGTACGAGCGAATCCCGCCCGGTGGGGTGCCCTGCCGGAACACCTTTCACCAGGGACTCCCGTGGACCCGCAATACGAGGTTCCGTTGAATCACCCCGACCAGGAAGGACTTCCGTGCCTCGAACTGACGCCGTCGCACCGGCACGCACCACAGCCGCCGATGCCGCTGGAGGCCGCCCGCGCCTCACGCTGCTGCTGGCATCGCTCGGGTTCTTCCTGATCACCCTCGACATCCTCATCGTCAATCTCGCCCTGACACAGATCGGCGTCGAGCTCGGCGGCGGCACCGCGGGCCGACAGTGGGTGATCGACGGCTACACGCTCACGTTCGCAGTGCTGCTGCTGTTCGCCGGCAATCTGTCCGACCGGATCGGCGCGAAGCGTTCCTTCGGATGCGGCATCCTCCTCTTTCTCGTCGCGTCGATCGGCTGCGCGCTCGCGCCTTCACTGGGTCTCCTGATCGCCGCACGCGTCGTCCAAGGCGCCGGCGCTGCGATCATGCTGCCGGCGTCCATGGCGCTCATCCGCGAAGCGTTCCCCGACGCTCGCCAGCGCACCCACGCCCTCGGCATCTGGGCCGTGGGAGGGGCCGTCGCCGGCGCGGTCGGCCCACTTGTCGGCGGAGCGCTCACCACAGTGGACTGGCGGCTCGTGTTCGGCATCAACCTCCCCGTCTGTGTTGTGATGCTGGTGCTGCTGGCCTTCGTCGCCCACTCACCGAAACGACCGACACCGTTCGACTGGGCCGGCCAAGCCGTATCGATCGTGGCGCTGACCGCCCTGATGTACGGCCTCATCACCGGAGGCGACCAAGGCTTCGGGCAACCCTCGGTCATTCTGTCGCTCGTGGTCGCCGTGGCCGGGATCGCCGCGTTCCTCGTCCTCCAGTCACGGGTGCGTCACCCGATGATGCCCCTCCAGCTCTTCCGCTACAGCGGGATGCGGATCGCACTCGTCGACGGATTCGTGTTCATGGTCGGCAACTTCGGGTCGGTCTTCGTCGTCAGCCTCTACCTCCAACAGCACCTCGGTCTGAGCCCCCTGCTCGCCGGGCTCGTGTTCCTTCCGTCGGCGGCGTTCAGCATCACCGGCAACATCATCAGCGGGACGCTCGCCAACCGATACGGCGCGCGCCTCCCGATCGTGCTCGGGTTCGCGCTGATGGCGGCCGGCTTCGTCGGACTGCTCCTTGCCGCCCCGGCAGGCTCACCGATCCTGACCGGTGCGTTCCTGATCTTCACCGGCACCGGGGGCTCGGTCGCCATGCCCCCGGTGACTTCCGTGGTGCTGGCGAGCGTCCCGGCAGAGAGGGCCGGCACCGCAAGCGCTGTCTTCAACACCTTCCGACAGGTCGGCGGAGCCGTCGCGATCGCCGTCTTCGGCGCGTTCATCGCCAACACCGACACCTTCATCCGCGGTATGCAGCTGAGCTTCGCCATCGCCGCGATCGCGCTTCTGGCGGCCGGCCTCGTCGGCCTGCGCATCCGGACCGGTTCCCATCACTGACGCAGACGGCAGGCCACGATCATTCGTAATACATGAAAAAACCTCAACAAAAGTGTTATCGTCAGCCACCGGTCTAGCGCCCAAGGGGAGGACTCATGACAGGTAACGCCGCGCTCAGAGTCGCAACGGTCGCTGCGGTGCTCGCTCTCTCCGCCACCCTCGCCGGTTGTGCCAATACCCGAACAGGCAACGATTCCACTTCGAAGGGCGTCGTCACCGCGCCGCCAGCATCCGACGCCGCCTCCACCGCCACACCAACAGAGACACCGGGGCCACAGCTCAGCGGGATCATCGCCGTCCAAGGGGCGACGACCTCCTTTGGGCCGGCGACACTCGATGTACTCACCATCGACCCCAGCAGCGGCTCGTCCACGACGTACGCGACGTTCCAGTCCGCTACCGACGGCAGCGGACCCGAGGTCTCCACCGACCTCGTCCGCAACGAAGGTGGCCCGACGCCGGACGTTGTAGCCGCCATGTTCTCCCACGACTTCACACGCGTCGCCGCCACGATCACAGACCCCACCACCAATCTGATCAACGCCGGCTGGATCGACAGCTCCGGCCAGTTCACCAACGTCACGGGATCCCTCTACCAGCAGGGTCAATTCGCGGACGTCCCCGGTTACCGAGACCCGATCTTCGGACCAGGCGACGCTTTCTACGTCTCCCAGTACACCGGATCCAGCGGGGACACCGGCCTTGCGAAGCTCTACACCGCAGCACCCGGCAGCACCCAGCCGACCCTCGTCAACACGCCTGCAGCGGACTACACGCCGTACTGGTTCTGGGTTTCACCGAACGGGACGATCACCCCGCAAAGCCCAGGCGGCTACCACTACGAAGAGAACGTCACCCCAGGCATCGGCTCGGTCCGCGCGGAAAGCTGGGTCGACGCCGGTACCTGGCTTGGCGTCGATTCGAACGGGCTGCAAGTGTGGGCCGACTCAACAGTGCTACCAAGAGACCAGATCAACGTCATGGACTGGGGGTCGGACGGCCGTGCTGTCACACCGCAGGTCAACGGCTTCACAGTACGGTCTCCGGTCATCAGCCCCGACAAGCAGACAGTTGCCTTTCTCGCGAAAACCGCCGACGGCACCCACCTCTACACCGTGCCGATCATGGGCGGACAACCACAGATGGTCAACACCACCGGCGTCGACGACACGACGGTACTCGCAGCCTGGCGTTGACGGCTGCCCGCCCGCTTTTGCGGATGCGCAGTCGACCTATATTCGCGCTGGCCGCCGGCGCCCGTCACTGGACGTAGGCGTCGAGGAAGTCCGCTACGGCCACGGGCAAGTCGCCGCAGAGGGGTACCGACGGGGTGGCGGTGATGGTTAGGGCCCACATCCCAGTGAAGTCCACCGTCTGTCTGGGGATGATTTCGCCGGGATGCAGGGTCCACGTTCCGTAGGTAACCTCGGGGAGCGTTCCGAACGCTCCCAGACTGCTACTGCCGCCGAGCGACAGGGTGAGTGAGTAGTCCGACGGGACATCGTTGTTGAGGGCGAGGGCGAAGCTGACCTTCGTGTATGCGTCGCTTCTCATGTAGATGGACGAGCCGTACGAGTCGGTGCCGCAGCCCACGAATATCTTCGTGCTGTTCGGGTAGGAGTTGGTCACGCCGTTGGCCGTGATGGTGGGGTTGTCCCGCACGACCTCGTCCAGGAGGGAGCCGCCCATCTGGAAGAGCCACTGTGCGCTTGTCGGGATGCTGTTGACCTTGTTCGGGTCTTTGGCGGCGATGGTGAATTGGACGGCGTTGGTATGGGCGATTTCCCGAGCGGCTCCCTCGAGCTGGGCGACGAGGAGTGCAGGGCCGGTGAGGATGATGCCGAGGATGGCGGCGCCCGCACCCTTCATCAGGGTGGCAACGCAGGAGAGAATTGAGCGCAGCGATTCCCCGCTCGGGGCGCTGGTTCCCGAGTTGACGACGCCGAGGATGCACTCGCCCTTGTCGGCGAGGTCTAGCCACTTGTTAGGGAAGATCATCCCGAGACCCCACAGGATGCTGGCGACTTGGCTAAGCCCGGGTTCTACTTTCAGCGCGACGGTGTACGGCGGTTCAGCCTCGAAGTGACCGGCGAGAGTTTCGCCAGGCAGCATCACGTTCTTGCCTTTCAGCGCCGGTTTGATGATGTTGAACAGGGCTGCGGTTGCGGCATTGGATAGGGTGCTGGCGGTGACCGGCCTGTAGGTGGTGTCCGGATCGGTGAGGATTTGCCAGACGAGGCCGTCGTTCGACTGGATCGACCAGTCGGTCCCATGAATCGCCGAGGTCGCGCACGGCCAGACGACGTCTTCGGTCAGCCCCGTGATTTTCAGGTCGCTCGACTTGTCGCTGTAGCAGTCGGGCGGGTTCGTTTTCATTCCAGCTGCCTGGCCGATCCAGCTGGTGAGCTGACTGACAAGGCGGCCGCGGTCGACGACGACAGGTGCGTACCAGCTCAAGTGCGTGAGTGCAGCAGTGACCTGGTGGTCGGTCTTGTCATAGGTGGAGTCCACGAAAGCTACGCCGGAACGGGTGGTCTTGTCCTCGCCGAGTACAAAGACGTTGGCAGGGTCTGCCCCGTCCGGGACATCGAAAACGGCGCTCAGCGGTTTCGCCGGCTGTTTCCCGTCGAGGCTAATGGACACCGCCGTGCCGGCGGTTTTTGTGAACCGGGTTAGGTCTTCTGGGACAGGCGCGGAGATCGTCCTGACGGAGACTTTCGTGCCGTTGTCGGACACGCCCGCAGGCCCCTGAATGCGGGCGCCAGCGACGGCAGCACTGAATCCGTTGTCGTCGACTTTTGTCGTGGCGGTCGGCCCGACTGGTGTGCAACCGACGAGCGCGGCGACAGCAACGGCCACTGCCGCGACGACAGCTATGGCGCGTGCCTTCAACATGGTCCCCCCGCTCGGATTCGCCTGAGGAAATCATGAGGGATATTCGATTAAGAATCGAATGCCCCCAACCGGGGGCCACGCTCAACCGCGCCGAGCCCCGCACTCGCGCACGCTGGGAAAGTGGCCCTTTCGGCGAAAAGCAAAAGCCCCCGGATCTGGGGCCTACGCTTGTTGCGGCCCTCTCGGGATTCGAGGGACTAGGCCTGCGGCGGAAGTTGTCGCCTCATGAACTGCTCACATTCCGGACAGGGACGTGGAAGCGATTGGAATTCGCCCACGACTTGTGGGCGTCGATGGAGGCGAACGAGCGTCGCGACGTCGCCCGACGTTGGTTCATAGGAGGGAATCCGCAGCTTGGCGGCGGTACACCGGTGATGGCTATCCGCGCGAATCGGCACACCGACGTTCAATCCGCCGCCGAATCATTCATTCGCGACGATGTTGACGCGTGACGCTCCTCAATTGGACCGCTAAGCAGCAGTGCCCGATCTGCATTGCGGCAGCACCTCGGAGGTCGCCAATGGTCACCAGACGCTCACCCGAGCCCTCACGCTGTAGGACTGAGCATTTCTTAGCGATCCGCAATACCGTGATGCTTCGACAGATGGTCTGGCGAGAACGGCACGTCCAGACTGCGCGAGGTTTGCACCTCTACACCCCTGGGCGAACCCGTATCGACGGTCATGACCTCGAAACGCGTGCCAAGCACGGTAACCGACGCTCCCACTTGCGGGTCTAGGGCTGCTTCGAACCAGGCGGGATCCACCTCCGAGCGTCCAGCTCCGACGTCATGGGCGCCGAGCGAGTGAATCACGACTGCCGGCATAAGGCCCCGGTCATCGTCGTGAGCAGCCCCTGATGGTGCTCGGTACTCGACGGTGAGGCTTATGTTCGGCGCGTCAGGTGCTGAAAGCACCGAGACAATTGGGGTCGCTTGAGCCGAGGTGTTCGAGAAGTCGGTTAGGGCTCCTACCCACGTTCGTTCCCCGATTGAACTGTGGGTGACCCAACCCGAGTCCTCGAAAAACGGCGTTCCACGGAAACGCCGGTACAGAGAAGCGGCCGCAGCCCTGCGTTCACTCCACCAAAAGTTGGGGTCCAGGACCTGGGTTTGTGCGAACTCCGCCGGAACGTCGACGGGCGATTGCGGCTGCGTGTACCCCATGACGCAGTAGGGGTCATTGTAGAGGGATCCGAAAACATTTGGCGGTGGGATGAATGGCCCAAACGAATGTTGGAAACCAAGCACATGGCCGAGCTCGTGTTCGTAAAAGCCGATGATTCCACCCTGGTCAAATACAGCCCCACCCGGCGTCGCTCCTGCGTCGACCGGCGGAGGGTGCACGAACGCAATTACTTGATCAAAGCCGTCCAATGACACGTCTTCTTTGTTCAAGAATGATCGGATGGCAGCGTAAAGCTGGCCCCTATCATCTTTGAGCAATTTGCCGTTCGGCGCCGTTGAGCTGCGCGAGATGTCACCAAGGCGCCACCACTTGCCGATGCTGAAGTCGAACTCAAGCTGAAGAAGCCCAAGAGACGATCGGAGCCAGTAATCTCTGACGCTCCACCCATTCGAGCCCTGAAACAGCTCGTAGAAGAGCTCGTCAGGCCATGTTAGGGACGGCTCCTCGCCATCCGTTTTTCCCCCGGGCGCGAACTGGAAGCGTAATACTGCGACTTTGACGGGATTGGGCTTCATTGTGAATCCTCCTACCGACGCGTTTCCAGATCGTACGCTTCATCAAATCGGCGCATAAGCGCTAACTTTGCGGCGATTGTGGCGTCGGTTTTCGATGCAGCCGACTCACTACCTCCGAGTCAAGAACGTCGGGGAGGTCGAGTGATCCTGCCCGCCGCTCTATTGGCGCGACCACAGAGTTCGCTTCTGCGAGCCATGCGAGCTTGCTTCATCTACCCAACCTGAGTTGCCGACCACGGCGGAAAGCGAGAACTCATGACCACTCCTGTCGAAAACTCAGACGAGGACCGCGACGAATCGCTCGCAGGCTTCGCGTTCGCGACTCCGCTCGGTCTCTTCAGACTCGCAGCCAAAGCGAACCAGGGCGCATTCAGTGCGCCCAGGACTGGCCCTGCGATGGTGGCCGCCACTGCGCCGATGACGATGGCGAAACCGCCCATTGCATAGAGCCGATGGCGCAGCCGCACTCGGCCGGCGGCGCCGGTGAGACCCTGCGCAAGCGCGAAGGAGGACAGGGTCACGCCGAAGACCACGTAGAACGCGGAGAGTCCGCGACTGTCATACTTTGCCAGCGGAACGACATCCTCCTCCTGAACCGCGAGCCCGGCGTGTGCCGCGATACCGTGCACCAGGACTCGTGCTGCGCCGCTTTCGGTCAGCCCTTTGGCACCGGCGTAGTCGAGCTCCATGGCCTACCGGGAGGTGAACCCGATGGCGGCGACAGCGTCCCCGTCACGCACCATACGAGCGCCATCCTCGAGCGAGGTCACCCGCTTCACCTCGACCCTGTCACCCAGCTGCTGCTGTGCCGCCGAGGCGAGCCGCTCGCTGGCGACCGCCAATGGGAGATGAAGCGGCTCCGGGGTCACGCTGGATGCCCACGTAGACCGCGATGAACGCCGCACCGATGATCAGGCTGCTCACCACGGCTGCTATCCACGCGTTGTGATGATTTCGGGGAGCTGCATTCGCGGGGGGACGTGTGCGGGGAAGACATGGCACTGCCCTCTCGATTAGAATGGTTTGGATGTCAAACTCCGATAAGAATCCGCCAGCGGTTTGAAAAACAAACCATCTAAGGATTCGTTAGCGGTCGCCTTGGACGCCGTCAACGACCGATGGTCTCTTCACATCGTGCGCGCCCTCGCCTTCGGCGCCTCCCGGTACACGGAGATCCTTCGATCGGTCGGTGCGCCGCGTGATGTGCTCTCAGCGCGACTCAAGAAGCTCGCGGAGACGGGAATCATCCAGGCCAGGTCCAGCGAATCGGGCGTCGCCGGGTACGAGCTCACGCAAAAGGGCAACGACCTCGGCCAGGTGATCCTCGTGCTGAAGAGGTGGGGCGACCTGTACAAACCAGACGACGTGTCGCAGGTGGATTTCACTCACACCGCGTGCGGAAACGCCTTCGTCGCAGATGTTCGATGCGAGGCGTGTGGTAGCAGCGTCAAGTCCGGCGAATTAGCCGTTCGATCCACCGAGCACGAGGGCTAGGAGCGCCACGAAGTGAGTCGCGCCTCCTCGTCGGCGGTGATAGGGATCACGGATCCATGCCGCGCGCCAGCCGGGAGCATGGTCTCGGTCACGTGCTCCCAGTCGCCGGAGTGCGGATCCCGGCTCCGATACAGCTGGTATCCGCGGAGTTCGAACTCGTCCAGCAGCAGGTAGGCGAAGCCGTCGTCGAGGCCTGCGAATGCGGCGGGCCCCTCTGCCCGCGCCTGGTCCGCGCTCCCCAGCATCAGCGAAACTGTTCGCCCGGTCGACGTGTCCAGAGATGCCGCCCTGTCCTGCCGCACGAATTGCGACCTCCGTGCTCGGTCGGCGGTGAGCGAGTCGGCCGCGAATCGCGAGAGTTCACCCTCCCATTCCAGGAAGGTCGCATCGATCACGTCGTGGCCCGGATCCCAATAGACCGCAGGGGATGTGAAAGCGCGGAAGTCGGTGGTGTCGACGGTGAGGATGCGCTGGTGCGCTTCCGCCTCCCGGTCTGTCGGCGATTCGTACAGGGCCGAAGCGAAGAAAACCCGCCACGTCTCTCCGTCGGGAAGGAGGAACGCCTTAGGCGCCCACACGTTGCCCGCCGAGGCCGATGCAATCTCCTCCGTACGGGGAGGCGTCCAGGCCAGCAGATCGCTGCTCTCCCAGATCGTGATCGAGCGACTCCCCTGGCGAACTGCCCGGTGCCAATTGCCATCCGGGTGGATGCGCAGGTCCGTCGCGATGACGATGAAGCGGCCGCGGCGTTCGTCGCGGAGAAGGAACGGGTCGCGGGCGCCGAGCTGTCCGACGGTGGACCGCAGCATCGGGGCGCCCCCTCGGAGCGGGATCCAGCGAGTCGGCGAGCGACCTGCGCTCAGCGCGAAGCGGATCTGCTCGGCGTCCTCGCTATCGCCATTGCAGAAGTACGCCATGAGGTAGGCCGCGAAGGCTCCCATCTCAGCCCTTGACGCTTCCGCTCACCAGACCGCTGACGATCTGCCGCTGGGCCACCAGGAAGAAGATGACCATCGGCACGAGGACGATGACGCTCAGGGTCATGAAGGCCGGCCAGTCGGTCGTGAACTGCCCCACCGCCGAATACACCTGGAGGACCAGGGTCTGCTTGTCCGGGGAGTTGATGAACACGTTCGGTGTGATGAAGTCGTTCCACACCCACATCGTCTGGAAGACGCCGACCGTGACGAGGATCGGACGGATCAGCGGGAGGGCCACGGACCAGTAGATCCGGAACGGCCCGGCGCCGTCGATGCGCGCCGCCTCGAAGAGCTCCCCCGGGAGCGAGCGCATGTAACCGATGATGAGGAAGTAGCAGAAGATGGATCCGCAGGCGTACATGACGATCAGTCCGTTGAGCGAGTCCACGAGCTGCACCCCCGCGAGCATGTGGTACAGCGGGATGAGCGTGGCTTGCCCCGGCACCAGGAACGCGATCACGAGGACCACCCCGATGATCGTGGCCAAGCGGCCCCGGCCGATGAGGACGCCGAACGCGGCCATGGACCCGATCAGCAGCATGAGCGCGATCGAGATCACGGTCACGTAGAGCGTGTTGAGGAAGCTCTGGAAGATCGGCAGGGTCTGAAACACGTGGACGTAGTTGCCGAGATAGAACGAGGTTGGCAGTGCGAGCGGGTTCGCCGCTGTCTGCTCCTGCGTCTTCAGGGTGTTGACGAGGATGTAGTAGAAGGGGATCGCTGCGACGCAGGCGATGGGCAGCATCACGACGGAGAGGATGACCCCACGGCTCTTTTTCATGAGTAGCGCTCCTGAAGTCGGCGGGAGATAACGAGCTGGACGACGATGACCAGTCCCACAGCGAGGAGGAAGAGCACGCTCAGCGCTGATGCTTTCCCGACGTCGGACTGCGCGATGCCGTTCTCGATGATGGATTGGGTGAGGGTCCGGGTCGCGAATCCGGGACCGCCCTTGGTGAGCGTGAACGGCAGGTCGTAGACCTTCAATCCGTTCGTCAGGAGGAGGAGCGTGCTGACCGACACGGCAGGCATCAGGAGGGGCAGGGTCAGCATCCGGAACTCCTGCCAGCGATTCGCACCGTCGATCTTCGCCGCCTCGAAGATGTCGCTGGGCAGCGACTGGAGGTAGGCGAGGTAGAGGATGGCGTGCCACCCCGTCTGCGCCCAGACCGCGACGAGGATGACGCTGAACTGCGCCAGCGTCTCGTCGGAGAGCCATGGAATTGGGGCTATGCCGAGGTGGCCGATCAGCGAGTTGATGACGCCGGAGCCGAGCGGGCTGAGGATGAAGGTCCACACGAGGCCGAGGATGGCCACGCTGGGCACGGCGGGGAAGAAGAACACCGATCGCACGAAGCCCCGGCCGATGAAGCGGCGGTTAAGCACCATCGCGAGGGGGATCGCGAACAACGTCACGACGAGAGTCGTGATGAGCGCGTAGCCGAAGGTGAAGCCCAGGGCCGCCAGCATCGATGGATCGGAGCCGATGCTGAGGTAGTTCTTGAAGCCGACGAAGCTCGGAGAGCTGACGTAGCCGTTGTAGTCGGTGAAGCTGTAGTAGACGGACTGGGCGAGCGGGATCAGGTAGAGGACGACGAAGACGATCAGGATGGGGACGACGAACCAGTAGGACGCGTATCCTTCCCGTCTCCCTCTGGTGCCCATCGCCAGTCGCGGGCGTGGAACGATCTGAGGGCGCCGGACGGTGGCGGTGTCCCGGATCGGTGTCGCGTTGACCATGTGACTGACTTTCTCGAATCTGGCAGGGCGGGCCGGGTTGTGGCGCGTCGGCCCGCCCCGACGGTGACTACTTGGTGGACTGCAGCTTCGCGTCCAGGCCGGTACCGACGTCTTCAGGGTTGATCTTCCCTGCGATCAGCTGCTGCAGCAGCGCGACGGCTTCACTGTTGAGGACATCGCTGTGGTCGGGCCAGCTCACCTGCGGCAAGTAGAACTTGCCGTCCCTCACTGCCGAGCTCATCGTCGTCAGGGCCGGGTCGAGCGAGGGGGTGAAGTCGGCGGTCGTGGTGATCGACTGGGTCTGCTTCTGGTAGATCTCGACGCCCTTCTTGCTTTGGAGGAACTGTACGAACTTGTCGGCGGCCGCCGGGTCCTTCGCTTTGGCATTGATCGCGTAGCCCGGAGACACGGCGCCCGCCCAGTAGCTCTCCCCGCTCGCGCCGGGCACGGCGAGGAAGTCGAGCTTGAGGTTCGGCGCGGCCTGCTGCACCGCGCCGAGGTTCCAGGAGCCGGTGCCGATCATGGCGACCTTGCCCTGCTCGAACTGCTGCGTCACCTGGTCGCCCGTCAGGCCGGCCACCGTGCGCGGCTCGGCGCTCTCGGTGAAGAGCTTGTTCCAGGTCTTCACCGCGGGAGTCCAGGTCTTCGCGAAGGTGGTCTTGCCAGCCCAGATCTGCTTGTCCATGCTGCCTCCGTGGCTCTCGTTCTCCAGCCCTAGCAGCGCGGCCAGGCTGACCGGAACGCCGTCCGCTGCCTCATAGAACGGGGTGATTCCCGCACTGCTGAGCTTCTTGGCCAGGGCGAGGAAGTCGTCCCAGGTCTTCGGGGGCGCCGAGTAGCCGACCTTGGCCAGGAGGTCCTTGTTCACCAGGAACCCGCCTCCCCACGAAGCGACCGCGGCGCCATAGACCTTGCCATCCTTCGTGTACGTGTCGCGGGCGGCCTTGGCCACGTTGGAGATCCACGACTCACCGCTCAGGTCTTTGGCGAACCCGCCGTTCATGATCTGCGTCTTGTTCTCAGCAGTGATGATGAACACATCGGGTGCGGTGCCCGATCCCAGTTGGGTCTGCAGCTTCTGGATGTACTGCGGCACAGGAGGCGCGTAGGACGCCTGGACCTTGTAGCCCGGGTTCTCCTTCTCGAACTCCGCGAAGACCGGCTGCATCGTCTGCTGCGAGTCCCACGAGAGGAACGTGACAGTCTTGGAATCGGCGCTCGCCGAGCCGGCTGAGCAGCCGGTCAGGGCCAGGGCCGTGGCGGCGATCGCGGAGAGCGCGACCACCGTCCGCGCAAGCGCGCGGCGGCGCAAGGGGGCTGCGGGAAGCGACATTGCTTTCTTCTTTCTCTGAGCCTCTAGATATCGAGGGTTTCTGGAATTGCTGTCTTCGTCAACCGGATCGGCTCGAGCGTGGGGGTGACGCGCTCGAGGTCGCCGGACGGGAGGTGCGTCAGCGGGTCGATGACGATCTCCCGGTGGAATCCGTTCCCGTCCGGAATAGCGAAACGGTGATACGCGATGACCCACTCGTCCGTGCCGGAGAGCCGCAGGATCGAGTGGTGTCCGGTGCTGAGGATGCCGTCCTTCGGGGATTGCTCCAGAAGGATCCCCCCGTCCTCCCACGGCCCGGTCGGGCTCGCGCCCCGCGCCCAGCGGACGCGGTAGTCGGGGTTTCGCGTGTCGTTCTCCGACCACGTGAGGTAATACGTTCCGGCGTGCTCGTGGACGTGTGCGGCCTCGCGAAATGTCGCGTGCTCCCACGCGACGACCGAGGACTCGTCGATCGAGACCATGTCCGCCTCGAGCCTTGCGAAGTGCGCGACCGCGTTTCCCCAGATCAGGTAACTGGTGCCGTCGCGGTCGGTGAAGACAGAGGGATCGATCGCCCGGCCCGGGTACTGGCCCTTGGCCACCAGCGGGCGCCCGGAGTCGCGGAACGGTCCCTCCGGTGCCATAGCAGTGGCGACGCCGATGTTGTCGTCGGCCGTGAAGTAGAAGTAGTAGACCCCGTCCTTCTCGGCGGCGGCGGGCGCCCACGCGTTGCGGCGAGCCCAGGAGACGTCGCGGCCCAGGCGCAGGATCTCTCCCCAGTCCTCCCAGTCGCGCAGGTTAACGGATGCGAGCACATGGAAGCACGTCGAGGACCAGTCCACGAGGCCGTCCGTCGTCGGATACAGGTAGTAGCGGCCGTCGAAGTGTACGAGAGCAGGGTCGGCGAAGAACCGCGGCGAGTGCGGAGAATCTCTTTTCACCGGTTCGGTCATCTTGTTCCTCACCATCGAAGGGGTTCCATTTTTGTATCGATACACGATCGATGGGATGTATCGTTACATATCGAACCGGGGGCGCGCAAGTGCCGAACAGAATCCGCGTTGATGTAACGTTCAATACGGGAAGGCGCCTCGAACCGGAAAGGCTGAAAGATGGTGACGATTCGCGACATCGCGCAAGCAGCCGGTGTTTCGCCGATGACCGTCTCGAACGTCCTCAACAAGCGCCCGCACGTGGCAGAGGCCACACGCGAGAAAGTTCTCGAGACGATCGATCGGCTCGACTACCGCGTGAACGTAGCGGCCAGGAACCTCCGGCGCGGGCGCACGCACACCATCGGCCTCGCCGTCCCGGAGATCGACCGCCCCTACTTCGGTCAGCTCGCAGCGGCGGTCATCGAGGAGGGCGCGCGGCGCGACCTCAATGTGGTGGTCGAGCAGACGGGACGCTCCCGCGAGAGCGAGCTCAACGCACTCGCGGCGTCGCGCGTCCGCATGTACGACGGGTTGATCCTCAGCGCCGTCGGCCTGGGTTCATCCGACCGCGATCTCCTCCGGGTCGACTTCCCCGTGGTGATTCTGGGTGAGCGCATCTTCCAGGGGCCCGTGGATCACGTCGCGATGGCCAACGTCGAGGGCTCCGCGGCCGCCGTCTCGCACCTGATCGCTCGCGGCAGCCGCCGCATCGTCGCCATCCACGACCATTTCGAGGGCGACGAGGTCAGCGTCTCCAGCCTCCGGAACGCCGGGTACCGTCGCGCTCTCGCGGCACACGGGATCGCTTACGACCCGTCACTGGTCGTCGAGATCGACGAGTTCACGCCTGAGCGAGGCGCCGAAGCCATCGCGCGACTGCTGACGCAAGGCATGCGCTTCGATGGCGTATTCTGCGTCACCGACTATGTCGCGCTCGGCGTCCTTCGTGGCCTTGCGGACGCCGGAGTCGATGTTCCGGGAGACGTGAAGGTAATCGGCTTCGACGACGTCGAGTTCTCGAAGTACGTCGTGCCCTCGCTCTCGTCCGTGAACCCCGACCATGCGTTCATGGCGCAAACAGCCGTCGAACTGCTCGCCGCACGAATCGAAAGCAATGACCGCGAAGCCGTCGAGATCGTCAGCCCGTATACCGTCGTGGGACGGGAGTCCACCGGCGGGCGAGTTTGGTCTCCGCTGAACTGACGGAGGTCGTTGCGTGTCCAGCTGCATGACCTCGTCACCTGAGCGCCCGCCGATGTTGGTCACGGTATCTCGCGCGACGATTTCCCGGTAGATCGGTGACGTCATGCTCGAGCAGGAACCGTTCTCCGGTCAACCGATGAGCCAAGATCACGAGCCGGGTTGATCGCGACGGCCGTTGAGCGCAAATCGATGACCGCGGCGATCAGCATCAGCAGGAGCGTCGTCCGACGATGGCGATCGACTATTTCTTCGGCCCAGAGTTCGCCTCGCCCGATGCCGAGAACGCGCTCGTCCTCGGCTTCGTCGAGCTCTCGCGCACCATGCCGAAATCGCCGGAGGTGCTCACGACCGCGTATAGCGCCACCCGGGTGCCGCTCGTCGACTCGTGCAACTCGCGAAACCCGAGGTCAGCGCCAAGGTCTGCCATGTGACCGCCTACGGAGTGCCCACTTTGCGGCATCGGCACCGTGTTCTCGGCGATGTCGACAAGTATCCGACCCGTCCTACCATTTCGCGTGCCGCAGCCGAGGCAATGATCGCCGCGCTCTGCCGTGTCTATTCGCCACATTTAGCGACCGATTCCGTGTAGCTCCCGGCGAGCATTCATATGCGCGCGCGCGTCTCCTACCGATTCGACGGCGGCGAGTCGGCCGAGCCGGTAACTGCGCACGGAGAACTTCCCCGAATTAGGGTCACCCACGACCTCATACTCGTCGTCTGCCCGAGTAAGCCCCGCGATGTGCAGTTTTACTGAACCTTGATGCGACCAGAACACCGGCAGGGCGTCGAAGGGATCCTCTGCCCCCGTCAGCATGTGCCGCGCGGCATAGCGGGCCTGGTCGCCGGCGTTCTGCACCGCCTCCAGCCTCGTCGGCACCCCCCGGTACGGAAAATTCGCACAGTCGCCGATCGCGTAGATCCTCGGATCGCTGCTTCGCAGCGACCCGTCGACGACGATCCCGTTGCCAACTTCGAGTCCAGCGCGCTCGGCCAATCCGACCCGGGGCAGCACTCCGATCCCGTAGAGGACGAGATCCGCCGAGTAGGCGCCGCCCCCCTGCGTGCGAACCGCGGTCACGCGCCCCGATCCATCCGTTTCGCAGGCGACGACGGCCGAATCGAAGTGGAGCTCGACGCCCGCCCCCCGATGGGCGGCTTCAATCCACTCCCCGAGCAACGGACTCGTCGCCCTCGACATCGCCCGCGGCGCGTATTCGAGCACAGTCACGTTCACCCCGCGCTCGCGCACGGCCGCGGCGAACTCCAAGCCGATGAACCCGGCGCCTACGACCACCACGTTGCGTGCGGTAGTGAGCGCCTGACGCAACGCCCGAGCGTCTGCAAGTGTGCGTAAACCGAAGATGCCGACCGCACCTGCTCCGGGTACCCCCAGGGCCCGGTTCTCGGCCCCAGTGGCAAGCACCAGCCGGTCATAGCGCACTCGCTCTGACTCACCCCCGCCCGCGGTCGCGATCACAAGCTCGGAGTTGCCTCGGTCGATCTCGGCCACACGCATGCCGCGACGCAATTCGATAGCGGCGTCTTCGAAGAAGCGGGGCGCCCGGAGCGGGAGCGCATCGAGCTCGCAGCCATCACCAACGAACTCGGCCAGGAAGTCTTTCGAGAGCGGTGGTCTCTGGTAGGGCTGCGCTGGCTGCTCGTCCACCAGGCTGATTGCTCCCTCGAAACCGCCCGAGCGCAGCGAATCGGCGAACTGCACGCCGGCGTGCCCGGCCCCCACCACCACCACACGTTCGACGTCTGCGGCTGTCACAGCTGGCTCTTTGGAACGTCGACCTCTAGGCCGGAAAGCTCGTCGCTCATGCGAATTTGGCAGCCCAGGCGCGAGCGCTCGCTGCGCTCCTCACTCGTGCAGTCCAACATCTCGTCCTCGTCCTCGCTCATCCCGGGCAGTCGGTCGAGCCAGGCGGGGCGCACATAGACGTGGCAGGTGGCGCACATGGCCTGCCCGCCGCACTCGCCGACGATGCCGGGAACGCCCGTCATCACGGCGGCACGCATCACCGACGTGCCGGCGTCGGTCTCGAGCTGCGTCTGGGATCCGTCTGGCTGACAGTAGAGGATGCGAGGCGACATGGTGGTACTCCTTGTTCGTTTTTGAGTATGCGGAGCCGGTTACCAGCTGACCGGAAGACTGGTAAAGCCGCGGAAGCCCCAGCCCGCGGCGCGCGACTCGCGGCTGTGGTCGAGATGCAGCCCCGGGAACCGGTCGAAGAGTCTGGGCAAGGCACAGTCAGCGACACTCGACTTCGCGATCCAACGACCGGCGCACTGATGCACGCCGGTGCCGAAAGCCAGCTGCCCACGTGAGCCGCGCTCAAGGTCGAAGCGGTCGGCCTGCTCGAATACCGCACTGTCTCGGTTAGCCGAAGCCAGGAGCAGGCCGACCGGCATCTCCGCATCCATACGCACCCCCTGCCACACCAGATCCTGGGTGGTCACCTTCGCCACCATGCCGATGGGTGAGAGCCATCGCAACGTCTCGTAGAACACGTCAGCCCAGTCCTTCTGCCCGCTGCGCACCAGTCCGAACTGGGCATCATTCTCGAGGAGCGCCCACGTGCAGCTGGTGATCATATGCTGAGGCTCGTTGACCCCGCCAGAAATGACGAGGTGCACATTGGAACGCGTGATCCGTTCCGGCACTCCAGCCTCCAGCAGATGCGAGGTTACTGAGCTGTCGGGCGTGCGACGCAGGATCGGGATCAGATCGTCGAGCAGAACGTCGACCTCGGCGCGGCTGCTGCGCGCACGATCCCAGACCGCCGGATCGGCGAACTCATTGTCGAGGCCGGAAATGTAGTCGCTCGACCAGCGTGCCATGTCGTCGGCCACAACGGAATCTGGCAGCCCCACGAGGTCGATGATGTTCTGCGCTGCAAGCGGCGTGGCAAAGTCGCGCACCAAATCGGCCTGCTCCGGGCCGATCTCTGCGAGGCGTTCGATCATTCGGCTGGTATTGGCCTCAAAGCGTTCCCTCCAGATCTGCGACACCGCGAGCGGCCGCAGGGTGGGATTGATCGCACCTCGCTCGCTTGCATGCTCGGGATCATCTTTGTGCAGCATTGCTCGGCCGCCGGTCACGATGTCGACATCCTCACCGGGGATGAGCGCGCTGAACAGCTCGGGGTGCCGTTCGGCCTCAACCACGGTCTCGTGGGTGGTCAGCAGGTAGCCATCGAGCCCCGGAACCCGCACGACCGGCCCCGTCTCGCGCAGCCTTGCGTAGCTCGGATACGGGTCTCGTTCCATCTCCTCGAAGTCGATCCAGTCGGCGAGGGGCGCTTCGATCCCGTCCTGTTGCATTGCGACTCCCAGAAATCCGAGCTCTCAGATCGCAGCGATCTGGGTCCCGATTCTCGGGCCCAGACTTAGCGTGACGAGCGAGACAGCGCGGTGATCCTCTGAGTCGCCGAGTAGCATCCTCGGAAGAACCGGGGTGTTAGGGCGCAGCCTCCACACCACGTCGCACTTCATCGGCCACCCGCAGCAGCAGGCTGACCGCCGTGTTTGGGTCTGCGTCCCGCCACACCAGCTTGATGTCGATCACCGGGCTCTCAGGTGCGATGCGTAGGTGCCGCACCCGGTTGCCATCCCAGGTGAGCTGCGGGTCGCTGTCAGACATCAAGATCGAATATCCCAGCCCCTGCCCCACCATCGCGCGGCAGAGCTCAACGTCAATGGCACGATGTGCGATGCGGGGCCGCACGCCGGCACGCCCCATCAGCTCGAGGGTGTGCGTGCGGGCCGTATCGATGTCGAGCAGCACCATTGGCTCGTCTGACAGCTCCCGCAACTCCACCACTTCGCGCAGTGCGAGAGGATGCCCATCATGGACGACCACAGTCGCCTGCGTGCGATCGAGCGTGTAGCTCGGCAGCTCGTGCGAGACATCGATATCGAATGCCAGCACCGCGTCGAGCCGACCCTCACGCAGCGCATCCACCAGCTCATGCTGGTCGGCGATGGTGTATCGGACTTCGACGGCCGGAAACTCACGCTGCATAACGACGAGCAGCAGCGGGAGCACGCTCGGAGCAAGCGCCTGGACAGCGCCGACTCGAACGACTCCACTGGCTTGCCCCGCTTCGGGCCCGAGCACGGCAGAGAGCCGTTCGGACTGGCGCAATAAATCACGTGCCGACGCGAGCACGGCGATCCCATCTGAGGTCAGCTCAATGCCGCGGGCACGCTGGCGGACGAGCAGTGTGGTCGCGAAAGCGCCCTCGAAACTTCCAAGCGCCTCTGCCACTGCCGATTCGGAGAGATGCAGCAAGCGCGCTGCACTTGCGATACTGCCGGCATCGGCGACCGCCACAAAACACTCGACCTGGCGCAGGGTGTAGGAGCCGGCACGAAACGCTGGGGGTGGCTTCACGACTTCAGCGTAACCGCGCCCGCGGGCGGCGACCTCAGCATCTTGCGACTGGGAACAACGGGAACCCAGCGAGAGAGGGGAACGGTCCAAACGGAGTCTCCAACCCACATTCGAGCCGCCGTTACCTTCGCCTCGAACAAACAGGTCGAGCTGCCCAGAGCGAAGGGACGCAGCGTTAAGCACACTGCCGGACGCCGACGACTGTTGGCCTGGGGCGGAAAGTCCCTGGCCAAGACCGACGGCTGTCCCTTCCACGGTGCCACGGGCAAAACATCAGGATCAATTCAGATCGCAGCTGGCCACCTGCCTGCCTGGATGGGGTCAGCGTCAGGTTGCGCTGGCAATCACTCGACTTCGCAGCTCGGCCTTGCGCACCTTTCCTGTTGCTGTTCTTGGGAGGTCATCGAGCACGATCAATTGTTTCGGATGTTTGTAACGCGCCAAGCGCCCCTCCAGGTGGGCGCGCACGCCATCGAGATCGAGGCTCGCGCCGACCCGCAGCGTGACGACCGCCCACGGGACCTCTCCCCAACGGTCGTTCGGGATGCCGATGACGGCCACACCCGTTACACCGTCCAGTTCGGAGATAAGGTCTTCCACCTCGGCTGGGTATATGTTTTCTCCCCCGGAGATGATCATGTCCTTCAGCCGGTCGGAGACGAATAGATAGCCGTCGTCGTCAACTGAGCCGAGGTCGCCCGAACGAAACCAGCCGTCGGCGGTGAAGGCCGCGGCAGTTGAATCTGGAAGGCCGTGGTAACCACCGAACACGTTCGGTCCGCTGACCTGAATCTCGCCGACGACGTATGGTGGAAGGGGGGTACCGTTCTCGTCAGCGACACGGACGTCTGTGAAAAAGTGTGGCAGGCCAACGCTTCCCTGCTTGGCCCGTGTCATTTGCGGGTCGAGAGACGTCGCGCCGGGGCTGGTCTCCGTCATCCCGTAGCCTTGCGAGAAGTGTAGGCCGCGCTCCTCATACGAGTTGAGCACCCGAGTCGGCACGGGCGAGCCGCCGCAGGTGAGCTTGTTCAGGCTGGAGAGATTGGTCGCCGCCCAATCTTTGTGGTCGGCAAGTAGTTGGAAGGTTGTGGGGACGCCGCTAAGCATGGTGACGCCGTACCGTTCGATGAGTCGCAGCGCTCGGCCAGGGTCGAACGAGCGCTCTAGGATGAGCGTGCCTCCCTTGAGGATGACCGGGAGCGCCCCCATCCCCAGTGCGGCGACGTGGAAGAGCGGGGAAATCATTAGAGCGACCTCCGAGGACACCACGTCGTAGTCCACCAGCGTGTTTACGGCTACCCAGGTCAGGTTGCTGTGTGTGAGCACGGCACCCTTGGCGGTGCCGGTGGTGCCGGAGGTGTAGACGATTGCGGCGGGATCGTCTGGGGCGAAAGCGATGTCGTGGACCTCGGGTTGGGTCAGCCGGGCAAGGACGGCGAGGCCCGGGTCGTCGATCTCTCCCGCGTCGGTCACTAGGGTCGGCGGCGCATCGGCCGCGATGAGCTCAATCCGCTCGGCGAACTCGGGCTCGTGCACGAGCAGCCGCGCTCCCGAGTCGCGGAGAACGTGTGCGATCTCGGGAGGCGCGAGTCGGGTATTGACAGGGACGAAGACTGCTCCGATCCGCGCGGCAGCGAACAGCACCTCGAGGAACTCGGGGCTGTTCTCGCCGAGGAACGCCACCCGGTCGCCGGCAGTGATACCGCGGTGGCGCAACAGGGTGGCGACGCGGTCGACGGTGTCGGCGAGGTCGGCATATGTGATGGTCATGCCCTGTCCGAAGACGATGGCGTCTTTCTGCGGCGACTTCAGCCGGCGTTTGTCCATCCATGCCGCGAGTCCACGATTGTTCATCGGCCTCTCCTCTGAGGAACGAATGAGTAGTGCTAACCGGCGCGAGGGGCGCTCACGCGTAGAAGCGATACAGCCCCCGTGCGACGACGGCGGGCTTGAGGCCACCCTCGATTTCGATGGTCTGGTCGACCATGAACTGGTAGCCGCCGGGAATCTCCGTCACCTCGGCGATCACTGCGTTCATGCGTACGCGGGCGCCGACCTTGACCGGAGAGATGAATCGCACCTTGTCGAGGCCGTAGTTGACTTTGGTGGTCACGCCCTGCAGATCGAAGAGGTCGGTCCAGAACTTCGTCGCCAACGACAGCGACAGGAAGCCGTGGGCGATCGGGCCACCGAAGGGGCCGTTCTTCGCGCGCTCGGGTTCGACGTGGATCCACTGGTGGTCGTCGACCGCGTCGGCGAAGAGGTTCACGCGGTCCTGGGTGACCTCGAGCCAGTCGCTCCAGCCCAGGTCAGCGCCGGCGAGCGCGGGAGCGTCGGAGTAGGAGGCGGTGGTTGTCATCGGGATACCTTTCGTCAGGAGGATTGGGGGTCAGCCGGGGAGACCGAGCAGCCGCGCCGCGTTTTCTTTGAGGATGCCTGGCAGGACCTCTGGCTTAAATAGGTCGGCCGTCTCGACGTCGCGACGCCACCGGTCGGGCGTCAGCAGCGGGAAGTCGGAGCCGAACAGCACGCGATCCTTCAGCTGCGTGTTGGCGTGCCGCACGAGTTCGGCTGGGAAGTATTTCGGGCTCCACCCGGAAAGGTCGATCCAGGTGTTGTGCTTGTGGGTTGCGACGGCGAGCGCCTCTTCCTGCCACGGCACCGAGGGGTGGGCCATCACAATCTGCAGGTCGGGGAAGTCGGCTGCGACACTGTCGAGGAGGATCGGGTTGGAGAGTCCGAGTCGGAGGCCGCGGCCTCCGGGGAGCCCGGCGCCGATGCCCGTCTGGCCGGTGTGGAACAGGGCGACGGCGCCTGCGGCCTGGAGGTCGGCATAGAGCGGGTAGTAGCGCTCGTCGCTGGGGTCGAACCCTTGCACCGTGGGGTGGAACTTGAATCCGCGCATGCCGTTCTCGTCGAGCTGGCGGCGAATGCGATCGAGCGCATCCGATCGTCGGGGGTCGACAGATCCGAACGGGATCATGATGTCGCAATTCCGCGCGGCGCCCTCGGCGATCTCGGCGCTCGAAATTGGGGGGTGGCTGAGCTCGCTCACGGCGTCCACTGAGAACACCACTGCGGCGGTCTTTCGTTCTCGGTAGTATGCCGCGACGGAGTCGAGGTCAGGTCGTGGGCCGTCCGTGCGGAAGTATTTTGACGCGGCTTCCGCCAGGTCGTCGGGAAGCGAGGCATGACCGTGACTGTCGACTTCGATGTGCACGTGCACGTCGATCGCGTCGATGCTGTCGAGGTCAATCGCGGGCTCGTAGCGGGTCATGACCGCTGGAGTTCCTCGGGCAGCGCGGGGAACTGCTCGCCAACGGACTGGAGAGCGCTAGCGATCGAGGTGGGGAGTCCCTGTGCGAGTGCATCGGCGTTCCAGCCGCCGTTGTGGTATTCGGTGACGACCGCTTCGGGGTGCGACCACAGCTGGATGCGGTCGCCGCCGATGCCGATCGCCTGGCCGGTCACGCCCGCCGCGTCGTCAGAGGCGAGATAGGCGATGAGGCCGGCGACGTCGTCGGCGGTGCCGAAGCCTAGGTCGTGGCGGAAAAAGGCGGGCATCGGCTCGCCCTTCTCGTCCGCCTCCACCGCGGCAGCAAAGTAAGGCACGGTGGCGGTCATGGCTGTCGCCGCGACCGGGATGACCGCGTTGGCAGTGATCCCGGCCTTTTTCAGTTCGAGGGCCCAGGTGCGGATCATGCCTACGATGCCGGCTTTGGCTGCGGCGTAGTTCGTCTGGCCGAAGTTGCCGCGTTGCCCGGTCGGGGAGCCGATGCAGATGATGCGTCCGGCGATCTCGTTCTCGCGCATGTACCGCGCAGCTTCCCGGGCACAGGTAAATGTGCCGCGCAGGTGCACGCCGATCACGGTGTCGAAGTCGTCATCGCTCATCTTCCAGAGCACCGTGTCGCGAAGCACACCCGCGTTCGTGACCAGGATGTCGAGGCGGCCGAATGTCTCGACGGCGGTGCTCACGAGCTTCTCAGCGGTCGCGGTCGGACCAACCGGTGCCACCACCGCTACGGTCCTTCCGCCGATGGCTTCGATGCTGGCCACGGCGTCCGCGGCCGTCGCGGCATCGACATCGTTTACCACGACGGCGGCACCCTGGCGGGCCAACTCACGGGCGTACGCGAGACCCAGTCCGCGTCCGGATCCTGTGACGACAGCAACCTTGCTCTCAAGCGTCATACTCACTCCAACTTCCTCGGCGAAGCTCGCCGTATGACGCGCCCTCGTGTAATGGCATCACACAATAATTGTGATTGTCAATAAGTAAGAGCATCACTGATTGAGTATCCTCGGACCATGGCCGACCTAGACAAGACCACCCTCGCCGAGGACATGAGCTTCCTGTTGGCACGCGCGAGCGCCATCTCCGTTTCGGCAGCAAACGCTGCACTCGCCCCTCTCGGCCTCAGAGCGCGCTCCTACTCAGTGCTCACTGTCGTTGCGGACGGGGCCAGGCCGACGCAACGCGACTTGGCCGATTTCCTCAGGCTCGATCCGAGCCAGGTGGTAGCGATCGTCGACGATCTTGAAGGGCGAGGGCTCGTACAGCGCGTCCCGGACCCAGCTGACCGCCGGGCGAAGATCGTTGTATGCACGAGCGACGGCGCGGCTCTGCAAAGTCGCGCCGCCCAGTACGCTCGGGCGGCCGAACGGGCCACGCACGCGCTACTCTCCGAACAGGAGCGACCTGGCGTCATCGCACTCTTGCGCGAGTTGGCGTTCCCGAGCCCGATGTCCAGAGAATCCGGGGACGCGAACTCCGCGACGATGCACGTGGAGCGGTAGTCGCGCCTGATAGGGATCGCGTCGCGCAAGAAGCACTCCCGCTTCACAAAGTTGTGAGCAACATCTCGGCCGCGGCGCGCGAACGCCCTAGCCGCGCGGGGTCGGCGTCGAAGTCTCCGAGGAAGGCCGAGCCAAGCGCACAGGTGAGGACACCGTACGCGATAGTGGCGCATGCCTCGCGCGAGGCGGCCGGCTTGGCTTCGGCTACGAGTTCGGCCAGCTGACTGCTGGTCAGGGCGTACGACGAGGCAAGCACCTCCGCGATCTCCGGGTTCGTACGGGAGAGCTCAACGAGCCCCAGCACCACAGCACTCTCGCGGTCCGGGGAGCCGAATACCGGGCCGAAGAGATAGTCGAGCGCTTCGGCAATGGTGGCCACCGGGCCTGGGAGTATCGATCCGACTTCGCCAGACCCATCCGAGAACACCGCAACGGCGATATCTAACATCAGCCGATCGCGATTACCCACGAAGTGCCGCACATGGCCACGCGACATCCCTGCTGTTTCGGCGATCCGATCCAGCGTCGCCCCCCGGATACCGTGCTCCGCGATCGTCGCCATCGCCGCCTCAAAGATCTGCTCGCGCCGTTCGGCCGCTACTGATGCACGTGGCATGGCGCCTCCTCCAGCTCGATTGTAACGAGTGAGTAAATTCTAGTCTAGTCCGACTTGACTAACATAGAGCGACTCCGTAGCGTGACCTCACCGTGATCATCCGTATGGAATGAATCCGACCGTCTCGAAGGAGAGAAATGCCTGAAGTTCTGCGCCTGTCCTCGGCCCCTGAGAGTGCCCTCTCGGTCCCGGCCCGGGTCCGCATGCGCGACGGCATCCTCCTGGCGGCCGACGTATATCTGCCTGGCCCGCCCACTCAGCTCGACGCGACACCGGGTGACACCATCCTTATCCGTTTGCCCTACGACAAGTCGGGCAAATACTGCTTCATCCCGCAGATCGCCAACTACTTCTCACGCCATGGATACCGTGTCGTGGCGCAGGACGTGCGCGGAAAATTCCGCTCCGAGGGCGAAGCGCTGCTCTTCGTGAACGAGGTCGACGATGGCTACGACACAATCCAGTGGATCACGCAGCAGCCCTGGTCGAACGGACGCGTCGCGATGTGGGGGGACAGCTATTACGGTTACACCCAATGGGCAGCGGCGGCGAGCGGTCATCCCGCGCTCAAGGCGATCTCGCCGCGGGTAACGGGCACCCAACTCGGCGAGCCGGTGCACCGGAACTCCGGCGATCGCACCCGGCCGGTCGAGTGGGCCGTGACCTACATGTACCCGCTCACGCAGTTCTTCGGCCGGGATACGTTCCAGTGGGAGCCGGACTGGTCGCGCCGCGATTTCGCGGCCCAGGCCGAGGAGTTCATGGCGCAGGTCGGCGAGCGCGGAGTGTCTTACGACCAGTGGTATCCGCGTCCCGTCCACCTGCCGCGCTTTCCGGAGGGCGACCCCTTCGCCGGCCGTTCTGTACCAGTGCTGCACACCATCGGCTGGTGGGACAACTGCGCTCCGCTTTCGTGGGCGGACGTCGAGCACATCGCGCGGCACCCCCAGTGGGATGCGCACCACTTCCTCCGGGTCGAGCCGATCGACCATGAGAGCTTCCAACTGCTCGACGCCGACGACGACCGCACGTGGGACCGGAGCGATGAGCAGATCCATGCCCTCCTCCCGCGGACGCTCGACCCCGCTCTGGAGTTCTTCGAGGTCTTCGTGCGCCGCAACGGCACGGTGGCCGACATCCCCCGGGTGTCCTGGAACCTCGCGCACACCGACGGGATGCGCGAGAGTGCGACGTGGCCACCGGCGGGTGCGCGCGCCGTCAGCCGCTTCGCTTCGGCGACTGGAGCGCTGCTCTCCGAGCGCCCGGCCGAGGCGTCCACGGCGAACTGGACGCACAACCCTGACCACCTAGTCCCCTCCAGCGTGCCCGATGCCTTCTCGTACCTGCTCACCCGTCCCGACGAGGGACCCATCGGGCAACGGCCCGACGTTCTCCGATTCGATTCGCTGCCGGTAGCGGCCGATGTCGATCTCGCTGGGCCGGTGCGTGCACGAGCCCAGATCCACTCCAGTGGCCCGGTAATGGACCTGTTTGTGCGGGTGCTCGACGTGGCACCCGACGGCACCGCGCTGCGCATCGCCCGCGGTCAGGTGCAGATGCTAAATGCGTGCGAACCGGGCGTGGTGGAGGTCGACCTCGGTCAACTCGGCTACCGGCTGCGGGCGGGCCACCGGCTGCGCGTGCACGTGTCCAGCAGCGACTACCCCGAGTTCCTGCCCCAGACCGGCACCGGTGCCGACCCCTGGACCTGGGGTGAGACCGCGACGAACACGCAGTCCCTCACCCTCGGCGGAGACGACGCCTTCGCCCTGACCTTCACCGTCCTGGAAGGAGAACTGCCGTGATCGAGCCCCGGCTGGAATACGTCTTCGAAATCCGCGCCCAAATCGCCGCGGACCTGCACATCGGTCGCGGCCCGGAGGAAAAGCTCGCGTTCACGCCCGTCACGGGTGGGACCGTCGCCGGGCCACGATTGAACGGGGAAGTCCTCTCCGGCGGCGGCGACTGGGCGGTGGAGCGGTTCGGCACGGCGCAGCTGGAAGCGCACTACCTTCTCCGCGCTGACGACGGCGCCGTCATCGACATCCTCAACCGGGGGTACTTCCGGGCGTCCCCGGCCGTGTGGGAGCGCATGGAGCGCGGCGAGAACGTCCCCGAAGACGAACCGGAACTCTACTTCCGCACCGCGCCGGTCTTCCAGACCGACGCACCCCAACACCGCTGGCTCGCGGAGAACCAGTTCGTGGGCCTGGCCCGCGACGAAGACGGGGCCGTCTGCGTCCGCGTCTTCCTCCTCACATAACCGAACAGAATCAGCAACCGAACGGCTCCTCAACCGAACTAAGCGATACACCCGACAACGACCCCGACAGAAGGACAGCAGCATGAAACGAACAGCAGTCTCGGTAGCAGCGCTGACCTGCGTGGCAGCGCTCACGCTCGCCGGATGCGCGCCCCGCGACAACGGCTCCGACACCAGCAGCTCCAGCGGAAAGCTCACCATTGTCGACTCCCAGCCGGCGGGCACCAAAACCGTCGACAAAGTGACCTGGGCCATCGTCGAGGGCGAGCCCGCGACACTCAACCCTGCCGCGTCCGCCAACCTGATCATCCCGAACCTGTGCGACAACCTCCTCACCCTGCAGCCGGACTACTCCATCAAACCCGGAATCGCCAAGAGCGCCGAGTTCGTCAATCCCACGACCTTCGTCATCGAACTGCGCGACGACGTGAAGTTCTGGGACGGAACCCCCGTCACCGCCGACGACGTCGTCTATAGCCTTGGCCTCAACATGAACCCAACCTCGCAGTGGTACGGGGCGTTCGCACTGGTCAACCCGGCTCCGGGTCAAGGCATCGTCGCTACCGGACCCCATGAAGTCACTGTTCATTTCGTAGCACCCGACTCCGCCTTCCGAGACGCGTTGTCCGGCCAAGGCGCTGCCGTCATGGAAAAGGCGTACGGCGAAAAGGTGGGCGCGGCGCTCGGCACAGCCGACGGCGGCCTGATGTGCACCGGTCCCTA
The DNA here is from genome assembly GCF_001423695.1 of Leifsonia sp. Leaf336. GTDB lineage: Bacteria > Actinomycetota > Actinomycetes > Actinomycetales > Microbacteriaceae > Leifsonia. Next base: position 372,860 of record NZ_LMOZ01000001.1, on the reverse strand, counting down.
CGAGCTAGCCAAGGGTGGCTGGAAGGCCGGCAGCGAGATCGACACGACCGCCAACCCCAGCTACTGGAACGGCAAGGTGCTCGCCAAGAACCTGAACTACACGTTCGTCTCCGACGGTTCCACACTTACCACGGCGCTCACTCAAGGCGAGATCGACGGTGCCATCAACGTGCCGCCGAGCTCACGGAGCGCGTTCCAGGGCGGCGCCGGCACGCTGACGATCGGGCATTCCACCGCCTCCTACGGTTTCGGGCCCGCCTCAGCTACCGGGCTGGCGGCGAACCCGAAGATCCGCCAAGCGTTGAGCATGGCGATCGACCGGCAGCAGTACATCGACACCGTGGTCAACGGCCTCGGCTACGTGCAAAAGACGATCGTCCCGGAGTTCTCGTTCCAGACCATGCAGGAGGCCAAGACCTACCAGGCCGGATACGACGCACTACCGACCCCGAAAGTCGACATCGCCGGCGCGAAAAAGCTGATCAAAAACAGCGGAGAGGACGTCAGCAAGCCGCTCGTCGTGGCGGTTCCGGCAGGGGCGACGCAGTTCCTGCAGACGGCGACGATTATGCAATCTGCCGCCAAGCAGATCGGCCTTAGCATCAAAATCGATGAGATGCAGGCCTCCGACTTCGGAGCACTCTTCTACGACCCGACAAAACGGCAGGGAGTCGACTTCGTGGCCACTCAGGGCTATCTCGAGACGCCCGGCGTCGTCGGGTACCCGTCGCTGTTCGTTCTCCCCGCCGACAAGGGAGGCGTCTTCAACTGGAGCAACTACAGCAACCCTGAGGTCACGCAGCACATGCTGGCGGCACGGAGCGCGACAGACCCGCAGACGGCGGCGAACGAATTCGTCTCCGCTCAGAAGATCTTCGCGCCCGACCAGCTGCAGACCACCCTCGCCGGCACGTATCAGCTCACCTACCTCAACAAGAAGCTAACCGGCGTGACGACCTCCGTGGCCGCCTACGACAGCCCCTGGGCCCTGCGCCTGGGCGGCAAATAGAAACCTGGGGAGGGGTCGCCACCGCTACGGCCCCTCCCCACCCGACCAACGGAAACGCACCAATGACCACTTCGGACACAGAGAGGAGAAGCGGATGAACACCGTCGCCAGAACACTGCTCGGCAGGCTCGGCGGACTTGTGCTGACACTATTCCTCGCGAGCATCGTGATCTTCTCCGCGACCCTGCTGGCCGGCGACCCCCTCGCCGCGCTGGCAGGCGGCGCGAAACCGACTCCCGAGCTCATTGGGCAGATCCGCGCGTCGTATCACCTCGACGATCCGCTCTGGACCCGCTACTGGCTGTGGCTCACCGCCGCCCTCCACGGCGACTTCGGCACCTCGTTCGTCTACAAGACGGACGTCATGACCCTGATCGCACCCCGGTTCGCGATCACTCTCGAACTGGTGCTCCTGACCGTCATACTCATCCTCGTCTTCGGCGTAGGCTCGGGTATCCTGGCCGCCATCCGCGGCCGAGCGGTCGACCGGACGGTGTCGATCCTGACCTCGCTCGGGATGGCGCTGCCGACGTTCGTTGTTGCCATCCTCCTGATCTGGATTTTCGCGAAGACCCTCGGCTGGTTCCCGGTTTACGGCGCGGGCACCGGCGTATGGGATCGCGCCTGGCATCTCTTCCTGCCCGCGGTGTCCCTTGCCGTCCTCTTCATTGCCTACATCAGCCGGGTGACACGCAGCTCGCTCGTGGCGCAGCTGCACTCGGAGCATGTCGACACCGCACGCGTGCGCGGCATCCCCCGCAGCCGGGTCTTTACCGTCCATGTCTTCCGCAACGCCTCGCCCCAACTTCTCGCGATCGCCGGAACCACCATCGCCGGGCTCTTCGCCGCCTCCGCGATCGCCGAAGTCGCGTTCGGCATCGGCGGCATCGGATCGCTGCTGGTCCAGGCAGCTAGCCGCGCTGATCTGCCGGTCGTTCAAATCGTGTCCCTAATCCTGGTCACCATCTTCGTGGTGCTAAACGCCCTCGCCGACCTCGTCAGCGCCCTGATCGATCCGTCCAGCATCTCCGGAGGGAGCCGAGCATGAGCGTCGCACAGATCGCCCGCGGGCGTGTTCCCCACGCCGCCAAACGCGCAGCCTCCCGAGACTGGCTCGTCATCGGCGCGCTGGCCGTGCTGGCCGTGCTGACAGTAGGTGCGGTACTCGGCCCCTGGATTGCGCCGTACGACCCGAACCAGCTGTACACCGGACCGATCAACGGGCCGTCCAGCCTCGCGCACCTGTTCGGCACCGACGACCTCGGCCGCGACATCTTCTCCCGCGTCCTTGTCGGAGCCCAGACCAGCCTGTTCGCCCCTGTCTTCGTGGTCATCCTGTCCACGGCGCTCGGTGTCTCCGTGGCGATCGTCGGCGCCTGGTTCGGCGGCTGGGTCTCCGGAGGCATCGCCCGCATCGTCGACGTGATCTTCGCGATCCCAGGATTGGTCATCGCCGTCCTGGCAGTCACGATCTTCGGCAAGGGGCTCGCTGCCCCGATCGTCGCGCTCTCAATCGCCTACATCCCTGTCGTCGCACGCCTAACTCAGACCGCCGCCTCCCGAGAGATCGGCCGCCCCTTCATGGCCGCGCTCCGCGTACAAGGCGTATCGGGCCCCGCGATCTGCTTCCGGCACCTCGTCCCCGCGCTCGTCCCACTCGTCGCCGCTCAGATGGCCGTCGGCTTCGGCTACGCAATGCTGGATCTCGCCGCGATCTCCTTCCTCGGACTCGGCCAGCAGCCCCCCGCACCCGACTGGGGATCAATGATCGCCAGCGGCCAACCCGGCATCCTGGCCGGCGCACCCGAGCAATCGGTCTACCCCTCAATACTCGTAGTCGTAACGGTGCTCGCCGTCGGCATCGTCGGCGCTCGCGTCACCGTCTGGGCCGAGGAGAAGGAACAATGAGCCATCCTGTCCTCGAACTCCAAGATCTCGACATCTTCGCCCCCGCCGCCGACGGCCCCCGTCAGCTCGTCTTCGGAAGCTCCCTCACCGTCGGCCGCGGCGAGGCCGTGGGCCTCGTCGGGGAGTCCGGGTCAGGCAAGACACTCACCGTCCGCGCCGTCGCCGGGATCCTCCCGGACGGCTTCACAACCTCCGGCACGATCCGGATCGACGGGCAGAACCTCCCCACGCTGGGCGAGCGCGATCTGCGCGCGCTTCGTGCGCGTCGGCTCGGGATGGTCTTCCAGACTCCCCGCGCACACCTCAACCCGCTTCTCACCATCGGCGAGTTCCTGACCGAGGCGCTCGTCCACGTCGCGGGCGAGAAGCGCGCGCAGGCCGAACAGCGGGCGTGCGAGCTGCTTGACGAGGTCGGGATCACCGATCCCCGCCGACGGCTGCGCCAGCATCCTGCCGAGCTGTCCGGCGGCCTGCTCCAACGTGTGATGATCGCCGCGACGCTGGCGATGGACCCGGACATCCTGCTCGCCGACGAGATCACCACCGCGCTCGACGTGACGACGCAGGAGGAGGTGATGGCGGTCATCGCCGACCTGCGGACGCACCGCGAGCTGTCGCTGCTCTTCATCACCCATGACCTCGCCCTTGCCGGCGCCGTGTGCGACCGCGTGACCGTGATGCAGCACGGGCGCATCGTCGAAACCCTCCAGGCGAGCACGATGCGCCGCGACGCCACCGAGCCATACACGCGGACACTCATGTCGGCAGCGCTCGACGAGACTCCCCCGATAGCTTCGGACAACGAGGCTGCCGCGCCGATCCTGACGATCGACGGCCTGCGCAAGACCTACCGGATCCGCGGCGCTGACGGAGGGAAGGAAACCCTCATCGCCGTGGACGACGTGTCGCTCGAGGTGCTCCGCGGCGGATCCGTCGGTATTGTCGGCGAGTCGGGCTCGGGCAAGTCGACCACCGCACGGGTCCTCCTTGGACTCGAGCATGCCAACGCCGGAACCATCACCGTCAACGGCCAGGAGTGGAGCCAGCCCGCGCGTACCGGCCGCGAACGCCGTCAGCGCGCCAAGATCGCGCAGATGGTCTTCCAGGACCCCTACCAGTCCCTCGACCGCCGCCAGACGACAAGGCAATGCCTGACCGAGGCGATCCGCGTGCACCGCCCACACGACACGAAAGCCGCCATCGCCGAACGGGTGACGGAGCTTATGTCGCAAGTGCACCTGGACGAAGCACTGCTGGACACCCGGCCGCGCGCGCTGTCCGGCGGTCAGCGCCAACGCGTCGCGATCGCGCGCGCCCTGGCCGCCGACCCCGCCCTGCTCGTGCTGGACGAAGCCGTCTCGGCCCTCGACGTCACGACCCAGGTAGAGATACTCACCCTGCTCGACCGGATCCGACGGCAGACCGGGGTGACACTGCTGATGATCACACATGACCTCACCGTTATCAGACGGCTCTGCGACCAGGTCATCGTCATGCGCAACGGCCGCGTTGAAGAACGCGGCACCGCCGCCGACATCCTCGACGCGCCACAAGCGGAATACACCCGCCTTCTTCTCGACTCGATCCCACGCGAGGGCTGGACCCCTCAGCGACAGCGCCTAGGACGAACCCGAGCACTTCCAGCCATAACCAGCAGCAAGACGCGTCGAAAGTAGGGCACACCTCATGCCAGCACCACTGATGGAACCCGCCTTCGAGTACTGCTTCGAGCTGCGCTGCCAGGTTGACGAGGCGCTGCCGCTCGGAGGACAAATGCCAGGCGAAGGACTGCACTTCGCCCGGGTATCCGGCGGCTCGTTCGACGGGCCACGGCTGCGCGGGACGATCCTCGACAGCGGCGGCGACTGGTGGCAGGGCAAAGGGCTCACTGTCCGGCTGGACGCCCGGTACGTGATCCAAGCCGATCTCCCAGAGACAGGCGCGCGCGCCGGCGTGGAAGTGGTCAACCGCGGAATCTGGCGCACCGATGCTGCCACGTTCGAGCGAATGCTCGCGGGCGACCACGTGCGCGAGGAGGACCTCTACTACCGCACCGCCTTCCAGTTCCGCACCGATCACCCCGATCTGCAGTGGCTGGTGGAATCCCAGTTCGTCGGCTACGCCCGCGCGGAGCCCGGTCTCGTCGTCATCCGCGTCTTCCGCCTTCTCTGATTCCCGCGAAAGGAACCCCAACATGAGCTCCGCAGACCTAGTTGTCTTAAACGGCCACGTATTCGACGGAAAGGTGCGCACCTCCTCCACCGCAGTGGCTGTGTCAGGCGACCGCATCGTGCGCGTCGGTTCCGACGAAAGCGTGAGCGAACTCATCCGCGATTCCACGCGTGTGATTGAAGCCGACGGCGGAATCATCCATCCCGGGTTCGTCGATGCGCACGTGCATGCCGCATTTGCCGGTGTGGAACGTTTGAGTCTTGACCTCACACCGGCCCGGAGCGTCGAGGAGACGCTCGACCTCATCCGGCAGGCAGCAGCTCACAGCGACGACACGTGGATCACAGGTGGAGGCTGGGACCACGAACTCTTCCCAATGCCCACCCGCCACGCGCTCGACGAGATTGTCGCCGATCGGCCCGTCGCCCTCAGCGACGCCGGCCACCACACCCTGTGGGTCAACACGAAAGCGCTGGAGCTCGCCGGGGTGACCCGCGACACCCCGCAACCGCACGGTGGGAACATCTACCTCGACGATGCGGGCGACCCAATCGGCTACCTCAACGAGACCGCGGCTGAGCTCGTCGGTCGGGTCATTCCTCCGGCAACAGACGACGAGATTTACGCCGGCCTGCTGAACGCGCAAGATCACCTGTGGTCGCTGGGCGTCACGGGCTGGCACGAAGCAATCCTCGGTGAGTACAACGGAAAGGCCGATGCCACAGCCGCGTACGTGCGAAGCATTGCAGACAACACACTGCGAAGTGACACGTCGGGTGCCCTTTGGATTGAGCGTGGACTCAAAAAAGAGGATGTGGCAGCGCTTGTGGCCCACTTCATCGATCTTCGCGAGACCAACGCGACCGCAGGCTTTTCCACCTCAACCGCGAAAGTCATGATCGACGGGGTCCCCCATGGCGAAACCGCGGCGCTCCTGGAGCCCTACTACAATCACGCCGATGGTTTCGCGGGCGAACTGCATTTCGACGAGGAGACGATCTTTGCCTTTGTCACCCAGCTCGACGCAGCAGGGTTCGCCATGCACCTGCATATCATGGGCGATCGGGGAATCCGCGTGGCCCTTGACGCGATCGAGGCGGCACGCATCGCAAACGGCGCTGGCCCCCAGCATCACATCGCCCATCTGTCCATGGTTCGACCGGAGGACGCCGTACGTTTCGGACCGCTCGGAGTAACGGCCAACATGCAAGCTCTGTGGGCAACGCCAGACCCTTACCTGGCAGGGTTGATCGGTGAAGAACGGATGCACGAAGGCTATCCGTTCCGGCTGATCGCAGAAGGCGGCGGCGACCTCGCCATGGGATCAGACTGGCCGGTGTCGCCTGCCGACCCCTGGTTGGCCATCCACGTAGCCGTCAACCGGCAAGCTCCGCGTCCGGTCGCGAGCAACGCGACTACACACCTTGCGGCTTCACAAACCGCGACGCTGGATGCCGAGCACCAGGCCCTCAGCCTGGAGCAGGCGCTTAGTGCATACACGAATGGATCCGCCGAACTCGTCCTTGCGCGGTCGGCCCGCATCCGCGTCGGGGAGCGTGCGAATCTAGCCATCGCCACCGCGGATCCGTTCGAACTGCCGCCCGACGCCATCGGGTCGGTGCAAACGGCCGTCACCGTCGTTGCCGGAGAGGTCGTCTTCTCACGCTGAACGTCGCAACTGTCGGCTCGATGCGCTCTCCCGGCGATACGCGTTTCACATTCGATAGCACCGGTGCAATCGGCAGAAGAGCTCTCGAACGCGAGAACCCTCGCCACATCCGAGGCCGATAGCGTACCCTGCTGTCTGCGTCATTAGGGGCGCGATCGCAAGAGCGGATCGCAACGGCGGAAACGACGGCGCCATCCTCAAACTCGTCGACGCTCTCGGCTACTCCTTTGACTCGTGAGTACTAGCGAGGCGCAGACGGTGAAATTGCAGAGATGAGCCGGCGGAACAATGCACTCGCCGTCGACTTAGCCTTGGAGGTCATCGCGCGTAAGGATGTCCTCGAAGGCCGACCTCATCCACGCGGATCGCGACCGCGGCGAACGCCGCAACCGCACGTCCGGCCAGCACGCTCGCCCGCGAGTCGAAGTTCGAACGCCTTAGGCGTGCTGCGTTGCTACGCCCTCTTTCCGATCCGGCAGCCGATCATAGCGAGCTGAACCAGCTCCGTTCCCTCCACTCGCTTTTTGCAGACTCCACTCGCTGCGCATCAATCGAGCCACCCGCGTTCATTCTCAAGCACTACTCCGACGAGTTCATGGGACACGTTGGAGTGGAACTTTCTCCGATCACCGTTCCGTACCCGGTCTACGCCTTCGAGTACGTCAGCGCCGGCGGCAACAGCTCCCAGCGAAGCACGGTCACGCTGAATACCCAGACCATCGACGCCCTCGTTGAGACGATTTCGCAGAAGATAAAGTTCAACAAGTCCGCGGCCGGCCAGCGAGCGTTGATGACCGCGCGGCTCCGAACCTTCATAAAGACGAGGGATCAGCACACTTGTCGAAACTGTTCGGTCTCGCTCGCGACTGAACCTCACCTATTGCTCGAAGTCGACCATGTCATTCCCGTGTCGAAGGGCGGAATGACGACCGAGGACAATCTGCAGACACTGTGCTGGCGATACAACCGGACCAAGTCGAACAAGATCCTGCCCGTCTGAACCGGCACGAGCGGGGCTGCTGATACGTCATTCCCGAACCGAGATTGAAGTGAGTCGGCTGTTCGTGGGCCCGCCGTCCGGCCGGCCCCGAACGAGATGTAGTCAAATGTAGTCAACCGGCTCTTGGCCTACATGCAAAACGCCCCGGATCCCTGTATTTTCAAGGAATCCCGGGGCATTTTCATGGCGGTACCGGTGGGATTTGAACCCACGGTGGGCTTTCACCCACACAACTTTTCGAGAGTTGCACCTTCGGCCGCTCGGACACGGTACCGCAGGCGAGTTTACTGGAACGGCGGCGAGGTCGCCAATCGAGCGGGTGGCGCGTGCGGGCGACCCCCAGCCGGGCCGCGAAACAGCGGGGTACGCTGCGGGGATGGGGTTCCTGAAACCGGCTTTGTGGGTGAGCGGCGCCCTCGCCGTCGCGACTGCGACGACGGCCGCCGTTCGGGCGGGGCTCGCCCAGCATCAGGCGCGGCTGGAGGCCGGTCGGGAGCGCATCAATCAGACACTTCCGGTCCATTCGGCCTGGTGGCGGGAGCACGCGCACACCGAGGGCGAGATCCTCTACGTTGCGATCGGCGACAGCGCGGCGCAGGGCATCGGCGCGTCCGTGCCGCGCAACAGCTACGTCGGCATCATCGCCGACCACATCCGCGCCGCGACCGGGCGCAGCGTCCGCGTGGTCAACCTGTCGGTGTCAGGGGCGACGGTCGCGCTCGCGGTCGCCGACCAGCTTCCGCGGTTCGCCGGGTACGAGCCCGACCTGGTGACCGTGTCCATCGGCGCGAACGACATCGCCGACTTCGACGCCGACCGGTTCCGGGAGGGTATCCGGGGAGTTCTGGATGCCGTGCCCTCCGACGCCGTGGTGGCCGACCTGCCCTACTTCTACTTCCCCGCCAACGAGAGGAAGGTCGCCGTCGCGAACACGATCCTCCGCGACGAGGCCGGCGAACGCGGGCTGACGGTGGTGCCACTCCACGAAGCCATGCGCCGGGAGGGGATCCGCGGGGCGATCACCCAGTTCGCGGAGGACTGGTTCCATCCCAACGATCACGGCTACCGGGTATGGGCGTCGGCTTTCCTCCCCGCGGTGCTCGAGCGGGCCACGACGAAATTCCCGAGGCGTCCTCCCGTCGACGCCTGACCGCTCCGCCTCACGACTTGGTGCCCGGCGCGAGGTGCGACAGCACGCGACCCCACGCCTGCGCGATGACCAGGTGGCCGACGCCGGGAACCATCTCCATCCCCGCATCCGGGATCGCCTTCTGATACCAGGCGGCGTGCGCGTTCCCCGCGATCGGGTCGGCCTGACCGCCGATGATGAGCGTCTTGGCCTGCACGTCTCCCGGGTCGAAGCCCCAGGGCTGCGCGGTGTAGCTGAGCACGTCGCCGGCGACGCCGACGGGTCCCTGCCGGAACGCATCGATCAGCATTCGGCCGAGCCGGTCGTGGAGGCCGGGGCGCTGCAACGCCCCGGCGTCCGCCGGCCCCGCGCCCAGCAGGTCGAGCGGAACCGCGCCCTCACCGTCGGCAGCGTTGACGGCGTCCGCCTGCCCCTGCATCATCCCGGACAGCCGACTCAACGCGACGTCCGGCGGCTGGTGGCCCAGCTCGTCCGAGAGCTTCTGCAGCTCGGGTGGGATCCACTGCACGTGCTCGTTCGGCGCCGGCGTCGCGACCACTGCGACCCGGTCGACGAGGTCGGGATGGCGTGCCGCGAAGGCGAGCGCCACGCGGCCGCCGGCCGACCAGCCCGCGATGCCGATGGTCGGCGGCCGGTGGACGCCGATCGGACCCTCGAAACGCTTCATGTCACGGATGTACTCGGCGATGTCGTCCGCGGCGCGGACGATGCTGGGCCAGGTGCCGAACGGCCACGGGTCGCTGGAGCCGTAGCCCGGGCGATCCAGCGACACGATGTGGACGTCGCGGTTCGCCGACTCGTCGGGGTCGGGATCGAACACCGACGAACCCGGCGCCGGATGGCAGAACACGACGACGCGTTCTGCGACGGGGTCGCCGAGGGTGGTCACGCCGACGCGCCGGCCAGAACGGAGGGTGAAGGTCAGGTTGGCCATGCCGTCATTGTGCTCCGCACAGCCGACACGCAGTACCCCATCCCGCGCGCGACGGTAACGGAGGAGATCCGGTGCGACGCGCCGTGGGCCGAAGGCTTCGGGAGGAGATCGGACGCGGTCGCGGCGATTTCTCCTCCGTTCCCGGCGACGACGGGCGACGCTCAGAACGCGGCGTCGAGCTCCCGCTCGCGGGGGGTGGCAGCCGCCGAGAAGGCGACGCGGAGAGCCTCGCGCACGGTGGCGCTGCGCTCGTCGATGCGGGTGGTGAAGCCGAGCCGGGCCGCCTCGGCGGTGCGCTGCTTGCCGCTGGTGACGGGTCGGATCTCGCCGGCGAGGCTGATCTCACCGAAAGCCGCGAGCGTGTGCGGGATGGCGCGGTCGCTCGCGGCCGACGCCACCGCCAGAGCGATGGCGAGGTCGGCGCCGGGCTCGGCGAGCCGCACCCCGCCGACGGTCGAGACGTAGACATCCTTGTCGCCGAGACGGATGCCGGCGCGGCGCTCCAGCACGGCGAGCAGCATCGCGACGCGGGAGGAGTCGACGCCGTTGGTCACCCGCCGCGGATTGGGCGCGGTGGTCGCCACGACCAGGGCCTGCACCTCCACCGGCAGCGGACGCCTGCCCTCCATCGCCACCGTGACGCAGGTGCCGGAGACCGGAGTCGTCGTGCGGCTGAGGAAGAGGCCGCTCGGGTCGGGCACCTCGGCGATGCCGTCGCCGGCCATCTCGAAACAGCCCACCTCGTCGGTCGGCCCGAACCGGTTCTTCAGCGCTCGCACGAAGCGGAGCGCCGTCTGACGGTCGCCCTCGAACTGGCACACGACGTCGACCAGGTGCTCGAGCAGCCGCGGGCCGGCGATCGAGCCGTCTTTGGTGACGTGCCCGACGATCAGCACGGGCAGGTCGCGCTCCTTGGCCACGCGGATGAGCGTGCTCGCCACCTCACGCACCTGGCTGGGGCCTCCGGCGATTCCCTCGCCCGAGCTGCTCGACACGGTCTGCACCGAGTCGACGATCACCAGGGAGGGCCGCACCGCGTCGATCTGCCCGACGATGGTCGCCAGGTCGGTCTCGGCGGCGAGGAACAGCTGATCGTGGAGGGCGCCCGTGCGCTCGGCGCGCATGCGCACCTGGCTCACCGACTCCTCCGCGCTCACGTAGAGCACCGGCCGGCCCTCGCGCGCAGCGCGGGAGGCCACCTCGAGCAGCAGAGTCGACTTGCCGACCCCGGGCTCCCCGCTCAGCAGGATCGCCGCGCCGGGCACGATGCCCCCGCCGAGCACGCGGTCGAACTCGCCGATGCCGCTCGGCCGCCGCCGCGCCGGCTCCATGCCGATCTCGGTGATCGACCGCGCAGCGCGGTCGGCGCCCACGTTCACCGGCGTCAGCGAACGCAGCACCCCTGTGCGCGCCGCCGCCTCTGCCACCGTGCCCCACTCCTGACATTCGCCGCAACGCCCGACCCACTTGACGGTCGTCCAGCCGCACTCGGTGCAGCGGTACGACACAGCGGCTTTAGCCACGGCACCTCCTCGGTCGGGCCGGTCGATCCGGCGCCTCCCACACTACGGGCGGCCACCGTCACTCGCCGGAGGATCGCGGAACTCGTGGAGAAGGGCCTTCAGGCCGCGCTGTGGAGGAGAAGCGTCACTGCAGGATGAACTGCTTGGTCGTCGGCGACGTGATGCCCGCGACCGACACCTGTAGGTGATACGACGCGCCTCCCGCGGGAACCTGCTGCCGCTGCGCCTGGCACGTGGCCGGGTCGGATCGCGTGCGGTCCCAGGTGATCGGCGTCTGCGACGAGATGGTCTTGCCGGGCTGCAGGAGCACCTGCGCGTCGACCTTGGAGGCCTGGCAGTCCGTCGACTTCCAGTAGACCTCCGAGCCGCTCGTGATGGTGAAGACCTGCTGCGACGTGCCCGCGTCGATGACGCACGCGGACGAACCCGTGTTGGTCAGCGCGACCGAGAGCTGCGGCAGCTGCGCGGCCGCGTACTGGGCGGCGTCGGTGACGGCCTCCACCTTGACGTCGGTCGGCTTGCACTCCTGGCCGCTCGCGCTCGCGCTGGAGGTCGGGATGCTGGTCGCCGCGGCCGGAGCCGGCGTCGACGAGTTCGTGCTGACCGGGGCCTTCGCGGGCTCGCCGCTCGACGAACCGGGCCGCACCACGATGAGCACGACCGCGACGATCACGGCGACGAGGCCGATCAGGACGATGAGCCTCCGGCGCCAGTAGACGCTGCTCGGCTGAGGGCCGACAGGGCGCTTGAACGTCGACATGCCCGAAGGTTAGCCCCGACGTGCGACACGCCGACGCAGGCGCGCTCAGAGGTGCTTCAACATGCGCGTGTTTCCCAGGGTGTTGGGCTTCACGCGGGCCAGATCGAGGAACTCGGCGACGCCCTCATCGGTGGAGCGGACGAGTTCGGCGTACAGCGTCGGGTCGACCGTCTCCGTTCCCATGTCTTCGAAGCCGTTGCGCTGGAAGAAGGGCACCTCGAACGTCAGGCAGAACAGCCGGCTGAGCCCCAGCTCGCGCGCGTCGCCCTCCAGGCGGGCGAGGAGGGCGCGGCCGACCCCGCGGCCGAGCCATGGGTCGGCGACGGCGAGGGTGCGCACCTCGGCCAGGTCGCTCCACATCACGTGGAGGGCGCCGCAGCCGATCAGCTCGCCCTCGGCGGTCTCGGCGACGCGGAACTCCTGCACCGACTCGTAGAAGGTCACGGCCTCCTTGCCGAGCAGGATGCGTCGCTGCACGAGCGGCTCGACAAGCTTCTGGATGCCGGGAACGTCGCTCGTACGCGCCCTCCGAACCACATACGCGCTGCCGTCACCACTCACCCTCCAACCCTACCGACCCCGAGCACGACGAAGGGCCGGCCCCCGCGTGCGCGGAGGCCGGCCCTGGTGCCGAGTGGGTCAGTCGTTCGCGGCGAGATCCGGGGTGACCGGGCCGGTGCCGATCGCCGCGGCGGCGTTGACGCCAGCGCCGACCGACTCCTGACGAGCCGTCGTGGTGAACACGAACTCGCCGTTCTGGAAGTCGACGTGGACGTGGTCGCCGGCGTTCAGCTCGCCGTGGAGGATCTTCTCGCTGAGACGGTCCTCGATCTCGTGCTGCACCGCGCGGCGCAGCGGCCGGGCGCCGAGCGTCGGGTCGAAGCCGACCTCGATCAGTCGCTCCTTGGCGGGGACCGCCAGCTCGATCGTCATGTCGCGGTCGAGCAGCCGGTCGGAGAGGCGCTTGATGAACAGATCCACGATCTGCAGAAGCTCCGCCTTGTTCAGCTGCGGGAACACGATGATCTCGTCGACGCGGTTGAGGAACTCCGGCTTGAAGTTCTTCTTGAGCTCCTCGTAGACCTTGCCGCGCATCCGGTCGTAGCCGGTGGTCGGGTCGCCCTCGATCTGGAAGCCGACGGGGCCGCCGGAGATGTCCTTCGTGCCGAGGTTCGTGGTCATGATGATCACGGTGTTCTTGAAGTCGACGACGCGGCCCTGGCCATCCGTCAGACGTCCCTCCTCCAGGATCTGGAGCAGCGAGTTGAAGATGTCGGGGTGCGCCTTCTCGATCTCGTCGAACAGCACGACGCTGAACGGCTTGCGGCGGACCTTCTCGGTGAGCTGGCCACCCTCCTCGAAGCCGACGAACCCGGGAGGGGCGCCGAACAGCCGGGAGACCGTGTGCTTCTCGCCGTACTCCGACATGTCGAGCGAGATCATCGCCGACTCGTCGTCGAACAGGAACTCCGCGAGCGCCTTGGCCAGCTCCGTCTTACCGACACCGGTCGGGCCGGCGAAGATGAACGAGCCGGAGGGACGCTTCGGGTCCTTCAGACCGGCGCGCGTGCGGCGGATCGTCTTCGAGAGGGCCGCGATGGCCTCCTCTTGGCCGATGACGCGCTGGTGCAGCGCCTTCTCCATGTAGACCAGACGGGCCGACTCCTCTTCGGTGAGCTTGAACACCGGGATGCCGGTGGCCTGCGCCAGCACCTCCGCGATCAGGCCCTCGTCGACCTCCGCCGTCGTCTTCACGTCGCCCGAGCGCCACTGCTTCTCGAGGCGCAGCCGCTCGCCGAGGAGGTTCTTCTCCTCGTCGCGGAGGCTCGCGGCCTTCTCGAAGTCCTGGTCCTCGATCGCGGCCTCCTTCTGGGAGCGCACGGCGGCGATCTTGTCGTCGAACTCGCGCAGCTCCGGCGGCGCCGACAGGATCGACAGGCGCAGGCGGGCGCCGGCTTCGTCGATCAGGTCGATGGCCTTGTCGGGGAGGAAGCGGTCCTGGATGTAGCGGTCGGCCAGGTTGGCAGCCGCGACGATCGCGCCGTCGGTGATGGACACCTTGTGGTGCGCCTCGTAGCGGTCGCGCAGGCCCTTCAGGATGTTGATCGCGTGGGGCAGCGACGGCTCGGCGACCTGGATCGGCTGGAACCGGCGCTCCAGCGCGGCGTCCTTCTCGAAGTGCTTGCGGTACTCGTCGAGCGTGGTGGCGCCGATGGTCTGCAGCTCGCCGCGGGCCAGCAGCGGCTTGAGGATGCTGGCCGCGTCGATCGCGCCCTCCGCAGCGCCCGCGCCGACGAGGGTGTGGATCTCGTCGATGAAGGTGATGATGTCGCCGCGGGTGCGGATCTCCTTGGTGACCTTCTTGAGGCGCTCCTCGAAGTCGCCGCGGTAGCGGGAGCCGGCGATCAGGGAGCCGAGGTCGAGCGTGTAGAGCTGCTTGTCCTTCAGCGTCTCCGGCACGTCGCCGCGCACGATCGCCTGGGCGAGGCCCTCCACGACGGCGGTCTTGCCGACGCCGGGCTCGCCGATCAGCACGGGGTTGTTCTTGGAGCGGCGCGACAGGATCTGCATGACGCGCTCGATCTCTTTCTCGCGCCCGATGACCGGGTCGAGCTTGTTGTCGCGAGCGGCCTGCGTCAGATTGCGGCCGAACTGGTCGAGGATCTGGCTACCGGCCTGCGCGGTGGTCTGATCGTTGCCTCCGACCTGGACCTGCTCCTTGCCCTGGTAGCCGGAGAGGAGCTGGATGACCTGCTGGCGCACGCGGTTGAGGTCGGCGCCCAGCTTGACGAGCACCTGGGCGGCGACGCCCTCGCCCTCGCGGATCAGGCCGAGGAGGATGTGCTCGGTGCCGATGTAGTTGTGGCCGAGCTGGAGGGCCTCGCGCAGGCTGAGCTCGAGGACCTTCTTGGCGCGCGGCGTGAACGGGATGTGGCCGGTCGGCTGCTGCTGGCCCTGACCGATGATGTCCTGGACCTGCTCGCGGACGGCGTCCAGCGAGATCCCGAGCGACTCCAGCGCCTTGGCGGCAACACCCTCACCCTCGTGGATCAGGCCGAGCAGGATGTGCTCCGTCCCGATGTAGTTGTGGTTGAGCATCTTGGCCTCTTCTTGGGCCAGGACGACGACGCGTCGAGCGCGGTCGGTGAATCTCTCGAACATCTCTACTCCTCTCGACACCGTTGCAGGGTCGGTATCGATACATCGAGGGTAACCGCGGGTCGCCGGGCTGCGGAGTCATGTTCGCTGGAGGCGCACGTCCGCGTCGTGCGCGCGGGCGGCCTCCCGGTCAGCCGCGCAGGGCCGGGATGGTGAGAGTCGTGTCGGGCAGCTTGACCGTCACGTCCGAGGTCGTGGTCACGCCGCTCGGCCTCGCGAACGCGGTGGTGTGCGGCACCAGGTCGTGCGTGCAGACCCCGCCGGACGCGGGGGCGAGCATGGCCTCCAGCTGGTTGGAGGCCACGACCTTGACCGACTGCACGGTCGGCGGGCAGGTGGAGCTGCCGTAGAGGACGATCCCGAACTGCTTGCCGCTCTGCATCCAGGTCGCCCAGGAGGCGCCTCCCGCGCTGCTGGCCGGCGCTTCGACGCCCTTCGGTTCACCCGCGTAATCGCTGACGGGCTTCACCTGCGTGCTCGAGCAGCCGGCGAGCAGCAGTGCTGCGGCGGCGACGGCGATGAAGGAGGTCAGAGGGCGCGCTGCTCGGTTCACGCGCTCATTCTAGGTGCCTCCGGATGTGTTTTCGGGGGGCCGGCGCGGGGCGCGCGGGAGCCTAGGATGCCGCTATGAGCAACCTCGAACGCGACCCGGTGGAGGTCCTGGTCGGCGACGACGCGGTGGTCGACGACGCCCGGGTGGAGATCCTCGAGCCGAGGGAGGTGCCGCTCGGCGGCCCCCGCGCGATGACCGTGAGGCGCACCCTCCCCCAGCGCCGCCGCTCGCTGATCGGCGGTTGGTGCTTCGTCGACCATTACGGGCCGGACGACGTGTCGGCGACCGGGGGGATGCAGGTGCCGCCGCATCCGCACACCGGCCTCCAGACCGTGAGCTGGCTGTTCGAGGGCGAGATCGACCACCGCGACAGCGTCGGCAGCCACGCGCTGGTGCGGCCGGGCGAGCTCAATCTGATGACGGCCGGGCGCGGGATCAGCCACTCGGAGGTGTCCACACCCGGGACGCAGCGCCTGCACGGCGTGCAGCTGTGGGTGGCGCTGCCGAGCGCCTCCCGCGACGTGGCGCCCTTTTTCGAGCACCACGTCCCTGTGGCGTCGATGCTCGGGAAGGCGACCGTGCGGACGTTCGTCGGGGGGCTCGCGGGCAGCGGCACCTCCGCGACCGTGTTCTCGCCGCTGGTGGGCGCCGAGCTGCTCGTGCCGGCGGGAGCGCGCGTCACTGTGCCGCTCGATCCGTCGTTCGAGCACGGAGTGCTCGTCGATGCGGGGGACGTGACGGTCGACGGCTCCCCGGTGCCGCTCGCGCACCTCGCCTACCTGTGCCCCGGCCGCGATGCGCTGGAGGTCGCGGCCGGTGCGGACAGCCCGGCGCGCCTCCTGCTGCTCGGCGGCGAGCCGCTGGGCGAGGAGATCGTGATGTGGTGGAACTTCATCGGCGGCAGCCACGAGGACGTCGTCGCGGCCCGCGCCGAATGGCAGCGCGACGTGATCGACGGCGAGGACCCGGACGGCCGGTTCGGGACCGTGCGCGGCTTCGACGGCGCGGCCCTGCCGGCGCCGGTGCTGCCGACGGTGCGGCTGAAGCCCCGCGGCTAGCCGGTTGGGGGCGGCGACGCTCTACTGCAGGGCCGACGTCAGGCGGGCGAGGTTGTCGAGGACGGTCGAGCGCAGCGGCTGGCGCATCCACTCCTCGAGGGTGAGCTCGCGGCTGTCGCGGCGGTAGCCGTCCTCCACCTCGCGCATCGCCTCCACGAACGAGCGGCCGCGCACCATCAGCGAGACCTCCATGTTGAGCAGGAACGAGCGCATGTCCATGTTGCTCGACCCGATCACGGCGACGTCGTCGTCGATCGTGAAGTGCTTGGCATGGAGGATGTACGGCGCCTTGTACATCCAGATGCGCACGCCCGCACGCAGCAGCGCCTCGTAGTACGAGCGCTGGGCGTGGTAGACGAGCGCCTGGTCGCCGATCTCGGAGACGAACAGCTCGACGGCGATGCCGCGCTGGGTCGCGGTGGTGATGGCGGTGAGCATCGCCTCGTCCGGCACGAAGTACGGCGACGTGATGACGATGCGCTCCTGCGCGTAGTAGAGCAGCGCGAGGAAAAGCCGGAGGTTGTTCTCGCCCGCGAACCCGGGCCCGGAGGGGACGACCTGCGCATCCAGCTCGTCCGGGTCGATCTCGTCGGTGATCGGCTCGGTCTCGCGGCGGAGCAGCTCGTCGGTCTCGCTGTACCAGTCGGTGATGAAGATCGCGTTCAGACCGGCGACGATCGGGCCCTCGAGCCGCACGAGCAGCTCTTTCCACTTGAGCCCGCGCTTGATGTTCGACTTCTTGTTGTAGCTGCGGTCGATCACGTTCTGCGATCCCATGAACCCCACCCGGCCGTCCACGATGAGCAGCTTGCGGTGGTTGCGCAGGTCGGGACGCTGATACCGCCCCTTGAAGGGCTGCACCGGGAGCATCAGGTGCCACTTGGCGCCCATGGCCGTCAGCCGTTCGATGGTGGCCTTGTAGTCCGGCGTACGCCGGGACGCGATGTGGTCGAGCAGCACGCGCACGACGACGCCGCGCTTCACCGCGGCCTCCATCGCCTCGAAGAACGGCGTGGTGGTCTTGTCGAGCGTGAGGATGTAGAACTCGACGTGCACGTAGCGCTTCGCGTCGGCGATCGCGGCCGTCATCGCCGCGAGCGACTCGTCGTAGTGCCCGATGAGCCTGGCACGGTTTCCGCCGACGAGCGGCATGGCGCCCAGGTTGCGGTTGAGCTCGACCACCGACTCCAGCCACGGAGGCCACGGGTGGTCGCGGCGCACCCGCTCGATGCCCTCGGTGCTGTCGATGATGAAGCGGTTGATCTCGTCCTGCTTCTCGCGCCGCTTCTTGGGGAGCTTGTAGCTGCCGATCAGCAGGAAGAACAGCACGCCGATGTACGGGATGAGGAAGATCGCCAGCAGCCAGGCCGTCGCCGAGGTGGGCTTGCGGTTGCGCGGAACGACGATGATCGCGATGACGCGGATGACGAAGTCGACGAGCAGAAGCACCACCACGATCGTCGTGGTCAGGAAACCCGCGTCCATTCAGGCCCCCTCCGGCGTTCTCGCGTCGAGGACTGGGATGAGTGCCCTCTCACGCCTACCGTAGCGGGCGCTAGCTCTTGGGAGCGAGACCGCGCCGGGCGCGCTCCTCAGCCTCCATGCGGGAGTAGACCTTGCGCTCGGTGCGGTCGGCGCGCACGATCGCGCGCATGATCAGCCAGAACAGCAGGCCGACGAGCACGGTCGGGGCGAGCGCCCAGACGATTCCACCGATGATGTCTCCCATAGCGGGATAATGGTACCTCCCGTACATGTAAGTTCTGACCCGCCTCTGGCCGACCTTTTCCCGGAGCTGTACCACGCCTCCCTTCCTCGTCTTCCTCACCACGTGGTCGTTCGACCCGGCGGCCGCGATCGTGCTCGTCGCGGCGGCCGTGCTCTACCTCGGCGGTGTGCGGTCGCTCCGCCGGCGCGGTCACCACTGGCCGGCCCGTTTGACGGCCATGTACTTCGTGCTCGGCCTCGGTTCGTACGCGGTGATCTCGTTCGGATTCCTCGGCGCGGAGAGTCACGAGCTGCGCTGGGCGTTCACGACCCGGATCGCGCTGCTGCTCTTCGTCGTGCCCGGGCTCGTCAGCCTCGGCAGGCCGATCGCGCTGGCCCGCGCCGCGCTCGGCGCGACGGGGCAGCGCCGCACCGACCGCTTCCTGCGATCGCGCCCGGTGCGGCTGTTCGGCAACGCGATCTTCGCGACGGTGTTCGCGTGCGTGGCGTTCATGATCTTCCTGACGCCGATCGCGGCCGTGCTGCGCGACAACCCCTGGTCGGAGTGGACGATCTCGGTGCTCGTCCCGCTCGCCGGACTGCTCATGGTGCTGCCGATCGCGGCCCACTCGGTGCTGCGAACGAGCTTCTTCATCACGGTGGAGTTCCTGCTCGCGTTCGTCGCGATGATCCTCGACGCGATCCCCGGCCTCCTGCTGCGCCTCAACGACGCGGTGCTGGACCACGCCCCTGCGGTCGTCGGGAACGTGCCGTTCTGGTTCCCGAGCGCCCTGCACGACCAGCACTTGTCCGGCGACTTCCTGTGGTTCATCGCCGAGGTCGCCGACGTGCCGGTGCTGGTGCTGCTGTTCGTGCGCTGGATGCGGCTCGACCGCCGCGAGGGCAAGAAGCTCGACGAGCTCAGCGATGAGGAGATGGAGGCGCTCACTCAGGCGCACCTCCGCCAGCACGGCTGACGCGGCGGTGTCCCGCACCGCCGCTCTCTCGCATCGAAGGGCACGCAAACGCCCCTAAAACTGGGTTTTAGGGGCGTCTACGTGCCCTTCGGCGGGTGGTGAAGCGCGGGGCGCTACTTGACCAGCGGAAAGAGGATGGTCTCGCGGATGCCGAGGCCGGTGAGGGCCATCAGGAGGCGGTCGATGCCCATGCCCATGCCGCCCGTCGGCGGCATGCCGAACTCGAGGGCACGCAGGAACTCCTCGTCGAGGCGCATCGCCTCGTCGTCGCCGGCCGCCGCCAGGCGGGCCTGCTCGATGAAGCGCTCACGCTGCACGACGGGGTCGACCAGCTCGGAGTAGCCCGTCGCCAGCTCGAAGCCCCGGGTGTAGAGGTCCCACTTCTCGACGACGCCGTCGCGCGAGCGGTGGGCGCGCACCAGCGGGCTGGTGTCGACCGGGAAGTCCATCACGAAGGTCGGGCGCACGAGCCCCGACTTCACGTGGTGCTCCCACAGCTCCTCGACGTACTTGCCGGGCAGCGGGTGCGGCACCTCGATCTCCGCCTGGGCGGCGAGCTCGCGGAGGCGCGACATGGGCGTCTCGGGCGTGATCTCTTCGCCGATGGCCTCCGAGAGGCTGTCGTACATGCGGATGCGGTCCCACTGGCCGCCGAGGTCGTACTCGGTGCCGTCGGCCCAGGTGACGACGTGCGAGCCGGAGATCGCGACGGCGGCGTCCTGGATGAGCTGCTGCGTGAGGTCGGCGATGGAGTTGTAGTCGCCGTAGGCCTGGTAGGCCTCCAGCATCGCGAACTCGGGCGAGTGCGTCGAGTCGGCGCCCTCGTTGCGGAAGTTGCGGTTGATCTCGAACACCCGGTCGATGCCGCCGACGACGGCGCGCTTCAGGTACAGCTCGGGCGCGATGCGCAGGAAGAGCTCGGTGTCGAACGCGTTGGAGTGCGTGACGAACGGGCGGGCGGAGGCTCCGCCGTGCATCACCTGCAGCATCGGCGTCTCGACCTCCACGAAGCCCTGCGCGGCGAAGGTGCTGCGCAGGCTCGCGACGGCCGCCGCGCGGTCGAGCACATTGCGGCGCGCCTGCTCGCGGGCGATCAGGTCGAGGTAGCGCGAGCGCACGCGCGTCTCCTCGCTGAGCTCGTTGTGGAGGTTCGGCAGCGGCAGGATCGCCTTGGACGCGATCTCCCAGCCGCGGACCATGATCGACAGCTCGCCGCGGCGGCTGGAGATCACCTCGCCCGAGACGTACACGTGGTCGCCCAGGTCGACGAGCTCCTTCCAGCGGACGAGCGACTCCTCGCCCACCTCGGCGAGCGAGAGCATCGCCTGGATGCGGGAGCCGTCGCCGGACTGCAGCACCGCGAAGCACAGCTTGCCGGTGTTGCGCTGGTGCACGACGCGGCCCGCGAGGCCGACGGTCTCGCCGGAGGCCTGGTCGGCCTCCAGGTGGCCCCACGCGGCGCGCACCTCGGGGATGGTGGTGGTCACCGGCACGTGCACGGGGTAGGCGCCGCCGCCCGCGTCGCCGGCCTCGGCGATCAGGCGCTCGCGCTTGGCCAGCCGGACGGCCTTCTGCTCGCTGATCTCGTCGTCGGTGAGGTCGGTGGGCGGCGCTTCGGTCATGGTGTCTTTCCGTTCCGGCGGGTGGCGGTGTGTGTCGGTGGTTCGGGAGGCTGCGCTCAGCCCAGTGCGATCCTGGCGTTGTCGATCAGGCGGGTGGAGCCGACGCGCGCGGCGATCAGCAGCAGTGCCGGGCCGTGGAGGTCGGCGCCCGCCTCGAGGAACGTGTCTTGATCGACGATCGCGAGATAGTCCAGTTTAACGACCGGCTCGGCCTGCACGCGCGCGGTCGCGGCGGCGAGCGCGGCCTCAACCCCGGCCGACGCGGCCTCTGCGCCCGCGGCGAGCGCCTGCGACAGCGCGACGGCCGCACGACGCTGGTCGTCGTCGAGATAGCGGTTGCGGCTCGAGAGGGCGAGCCCGTCGTCTTCGCGCACGGTGTCGACCACCGCGATGGTGACCGGGAGGTCGAGCTCGTCGACCATGCGGCCCACCAGGTGCACCTGCTGGGCGTCCTTCTGGCCGAAGACCGCGACATCGGGCTGGACGATGTTGAGCAGTTTGGCGACGACCGTGAGCATGCCGTCGAAGTGCCCCGGCCGCGACGCCCCTTCGAACATTCGGCCGACGTCGCCGGCGGTGACCCGGGTGGAGGTCGCTCCGTGCGGGTACATCTCGGCGGCCGTGGGCGCGAACACCAGATCGGCGAGGCCTTCGAGGGCCTCCACGTCGGCGTCGAGCGTGCGCGGGTAGCGGTCGAGGTCCTCCCCCGGCCCGAACTGCAGCGGGTTGACGAAGATCGAGACGACGACCAGGCCGCCGAGGTCGCGCGCACGGCTCACGAGCCGCAGGTGGCCGCGGTGCAGCGCGCCCATCGTGGGCACGAGGACCACCCGGCCGACCGGTGCGTCGACCGGGCCGTCGAGGGCGGCCTCCCGCCTGGCGCTCGCGACACGCTCGCGCAGCTCGGCGATGGTGGTCACGACGTCCGGCATGAACGGGTCTCCTCTGTGCTGGTTCGGTACTGCGCTGGTCTCTGTGCTGGTGCGCGGCCTCCGTCTCGGGAGGCCGCATCCAGGCTACTCGCCGCGCAGGAACCAGCCGCGCCCGTCGTCGTCCGCCGGGCCGTCGCCGGGCCGGACGCCGCCCTCCTTCAGTTCGTCGAGGAGGCCGACGTCGAGCGCGCTCGGTGCGCCGGCGCGCGTCAACGCGTTGTCGACGGCCGAGCGCAGCAGCGAGCTGAGGAACGACCCGGGGTTCTCCACGCCGATCCCGGCGAGGATGCCGGTGGACTGCTCCACGATCGAGCGCGAGAAGGCGGTGGCGGTCGCGATGGCCTCCGCGTACGCGGGCCGGTCCTCCTCGGCGATCACCACGGGCTCGCCGCCCATCTCGACCACCAGGGCCTGCGCGATCGGCAGCACCGGCGCCGGCGCGGTGACGGCGAACCAGCTCTCGCCCAGCCGGGAGAGGTCGAGGCTCGTGCCCGTGAACTCGAGGGCGGGGTGCACCGCGAGCGGGATGGCGCCGGCCTCGGCGGCGGGGCGCAGCACACCGACTCCGTGAGCGGGCGCCGTGTGGAGGACGAGCTGGCCGGGCTGCCAGGTGCCGGTCGCGGCGAGCCCGGCCACCAGCCCGGGGAGCTCGAGGTCGGGAACCGCGAGGATCACCAGCTCGCTGCGCTCGACGAGAGTCGGCACGTCGAGGATCGGCGCCTGCGGCAGCATGGCCTGCGCGCGCTCGCGGCTCTCGGCCGACACCGCCGAGATGCCGACGATCGCGTGCCCCGCGCCGGCCAGGGCGGCGCCGAGCACGGGCCCCACCCTCCCGGCTCCGACGATGCCGAGGCCCAGACGACCCGAGCGTGCGGCGGCATTCATGCGTCCTCCCCAGGGGTGTCGTTACGAGGTGCGGACTCGATGCGCTGGTCCAGAGCAGGAGCGGGAGCGGGAGCGGGAGCGGGGCCGTGCACCCCCCAGCGGTGGCTGCGGTCGCGGGCCGCGGCCTCCACCGCCCGCGCGGCCACCGTCTCGAACAGGTCGACGCCGATCGTGGAGTCCATCGCGCCGAGCCGCGGGCGCACCGGCCCCGAGACGGTGTGGAATCGCGTCTCGGCCAGCCCCAGCAGCCGGTCGATCGGCCCCTGCTGGAGCTCGAGGCTCTGCAGCCGGGCCAGCGGCACGATCGCGAGACTGCGCCAGACGAAGCCGCGGCGCAGCAGCACGACGCCGTCGACCATCCGGAACCCGGTGCGCTGCCACGACAACGGCCGCAGCCACGCGGCACGGCGCGGGCTGCCGGTGAAGTCGTCACGACCGCGGGAGGTCATCCCCTGCAGGACGGCGTCGCTGTGCTCTGCGGTGAACGTCGGCAGCACGAGCGCGAGCACGCGAGCCACGTCGGCCTGGTCGCCGACCGGCAGCATGGTCGTGTTCGGCTGCCCTGCAGCGCCCTTCTCGCGCGAGTGACCCGCGGTGTCGATGCGGATCTGCCACCAGCCGAACGGGCGCCACAGCAGCGGCTGCTGCACCTCCACCGCGTGCACGCGGCCCGGCGGGAGGGTCTCGTTGCTCGTGCTCAGGAGGCCGAAGCCCACGCGGACGCCGTCGGGTGTCCCCGCGATCGAGTAGCGCAGCGACTTGGTGAAGCGGTTGATGTAGAAGCTGGCGGAGCCGATCAGGCCGGGCAGGACGACGATGAGCAGCCACGGCGCCCCTCCGGCCGACCCGATCACCAGCAGCACGATCACGACGACCACGAAGATCGAGAAGCCGCTCAGCACCAGCGAGCCCGCGAGCCGCAGCGGCGGGATCTTGACGACCGACTCGGGCGGAGCGGCGTTCGGGTCGAGTTCGGGGGCGAGGAAGTCGTTGACGCGCTGGCCGATGAAGTCGCCCACCTGAGCGCTGCGGGAGGCCGGGGGCACCGGACCGGTACCCGCGCCGGCTGGGTTCGCAGCACCGACGCCGGCGACGCCCTCGACCCCCTGGGCCTGAGCCGCCTCCGCTGCGCGCACGCCGGAGGCGAGCCGCAGCACGTCTGACCGCAGCCCGTCGGCCAGCACCGAGCCGAGGTACGCCAGCGGCACGTTGGCGTCGTGACCCGCCACCGTGATGTCGAGCTTCGCGGCCCCGAAGATGCGTGCCAGCAGGGGCCGCACGATGTTGATGCCCTGGATGCGGTCGAGTCGCGCCTTGCGCTGCGTGCGGAACAGGATGCCGCTGCGCACCTCCACCGCGTCGTCGGTGATCCGGAAGCTGTGCATCCGCCACGACACGTAGAACGCCGCGAGGCAGCCGAGCAGCACCACGGCGATGCCGAGCAGCGCCCAGCCCTCCCAACCGTGGTTGACGATCGCGTCGATCGGGTCGCCGCCGACGTCGGGTGCGCCGACGAAGAAGCTCACGAGCCGCTCGCGCAGGTTCGACAGCACGAAGCCGAGCACCGCGATGAACACGATGCCGCCGCGCAGCAGCGGCGTCGCGGGGTGGAGGCGATGCCACTCGCCGTCGGTGAGATGCTCGGCGGCGCGCTCCGCCGCGCTGAGCGGGCCACCGGGCAGCGGCGCCTCCGGCTGCGGGGCGCCCGGCTGCCCCTGCAGGCTCACAGTCCCGCCCGGCGGCTCTCCGCCAGCTCCACGAGACGGTCGCGCAGTTCGGCCGCCTCGGCCTCCGGAAGCCCGGGGACGACGACGTTGGTCGACGCGGCCGCCGTCACGAACTTGAGGTCGGCCAGGCCCAGCATGCGCCCGACCGGCCCGCGCGTGATGTCGATGAGCTGCATGCGCCCGTACGGCACCGACACGAACCGCTGGTACATGATGCCGCGGCGGAACAGCAGGTCGTCGTCACGCAGACGGTAGCCGATCGAGCGCGTGCGGCGGTTGGCGACGAACAGCGAGATCAGCGTGACGACCACGATCACGATCAGCGCTATCCACGCCCACGACCAGCCAGCGACGAGCCAGAGGAACACCGACGCAGCGCTCAGCACCAGCCCGGTGAGCAGGGTGCTGACGACCACCACGACGACATACTTCGGCGAGACGCGGTTCCACTCTCCGACGGAGAGGTCAATGCGAGCGGACACGGGCGGTCTCCGGATCGTCGTCGTCATCGGGCGGCAGGGTGCAGAAGAACTCGGCGATCAGGCCCGCGATCATCAGGATGATCGCGCCGGCCGTTCCCAGCGCCGTCAGCAGCACCGCGTTGGAGGCCGGGAGCACGTCCCGGGTCACCAGGTACAGCAGGATGCCGAGGCCCGCACCGGTCAGCAGCGCGCCACTCAGGCTGCACGCCTTGGCGAACACGACGATGCGCATCGCCTGGAACGGGTCGATGCGGCGGGAGCTGCGCCCCCGCACCGCGCGCCGGATCGGGATGGCGAAGGCGACGACGATGATCGCGACCGCCACGAGCGTGATCGGGAGGGTCAGTGGCGGAACGAACACGGCGACGCCCATACCGGAGGCCGCGAGCTCGAGCAGGAAGCCGACGACCACGCCACCCACGCCGAGCCCGATGAGGGAGGTCGGACGGGTGCGCTTCACGAGCGGGTCCTCCCGTCGTCGTCGCCGCGCTCGTCGTAGAGCGTCACCGGGTCGGTCGCGGCCGCGGCGAGCGCCGCCACCGGGCCGTACCCGGCGAGCACCGCATCCGGGTCGACGTCGAGCCACGGCACTAGCACGAAGGCCCGCTCGTGCGCGCGCGGGTGCGGGAGGACGATGCGCGGGTCGTCGTCGGCGACGATCCCGCCGTAGTCCACGATGTCGATGTCGATCGTGCGGTCGCCCCAGCGCTCGTGACGCACGCGGCCGAGGGCGTCCTCCACCTGGTTGACGGCCGCGAGCAGGGCCAGCGGGTCGAGGATCGTGTGCACCCGGGCGACGGCGTTGAGGTAGGCGGGCGCCTCGTCGGAGATGCCCTCCGGCTTGAGCGCCGGCGTCTCGTACAGCCGCGACACCGCCTCGATGTGGAGGCCGGCGTCGTCGCCGAGCATCCGCAAGGCCTCCCGGATCGTCGCGGCGCGGTCGCCCAGGTTGCTGCCGAACGCCAGCACCGCCGGCGACCCGACCCGCAGACGTTCCGGACGCGGGGCGTTCACGACCGGCCCCGGAGGATGCGCACGGCGACGTCGTCGAACGGCACCTCGATCGGTGCATCGGGCTTGTGGACCGTCACCTCGACCGAGTGCACGGGCTCGTGGGCGAGCACCACAGCGGCGACGCGCTCGGCGACGGTCTCGATCAGGTCGACCGGGTCGCGGCGCACGGCGTCGGCGACCTCGACCGCGAGCTCGCCGTAGTGCACCGTGCGGCTCAGGTCGTCGGAGACCGCGGACGGCGACAGGTCGAGGTGCGCGGTCACGTCGACCACGAAGTCCTGGCCGTTCTCGCGCTCGAAGTCGAACACCCCGTGGTGAGCGCGCACGCGCAGCCCGGTCAGCACGATCGCGTCCGTCGGCCGCAGCGAGGCGGTCGCGGCATCGGATTCAGTCATCGCGTCCAGCTTGCCACGCCCGCACGACATCCAGGGCGATCCGCGTCGACGCCACGTCGTGAACGCGCACGGCCCAGACGCCCGCCTGCGCGGCGAGGGCGGAGATGACCGCGGTCGGGGCGTCGCGGTCCTCCACTGCGGCGTCCTCCGGCAGCAGCGCACCCAGGAATCGCTTGCGGGAGGCGCCGATCAGCACCGGGTAGCCGAGGGTCTCGAACTCGTGGAGGCCGGCCAGCACCTGCCAGTTGTGAGTCGCGTTCTTCGAGAAGCCGAGACCGGGGTCGAGCACCAGCTTGGCCGGGTCGATGCCGCGGTCGAGGAGGTCGGTGACCCGGGCGGACAGCTCGTGGCGCACCTCCGCCACGGTGTCGGTGTAGACCGCGCGGGAGTCCGCGGCGTCGAGCCGGCCGCGCCAGTGCATGACGACGTACTGGAGGCCGGTGTCGAGGACGGCGTCGGGCATCCCGGGGTCGCCGAGGCCTCCCGAGACGTCGTTGATGATCGCGGCGCCCGCGTCGGCGGCCGCCCGGGCGGTGGAGGCGTTGAGCGTGTCGACGCTGACGGTCACGCCGAGCCCGGCGAGGGTGCGGATGACCGGCACCACGCGCGCCTGCTCCTCCACCGGGTCGACGCGAACGGCGCCCGGGCGGGTGGACTCGCCGCCGACGTCGATCAGGTCGGCGCCCTGGGCGACCAGGTCGAGCGCGTGCGCGACGGCGGCGTCCGGTTCCAGCCACCGGCCTCCGTCGCTGAAGGAGTCGGGCGTCACGTTGAGCACGCCCATGATGAGAGTCACGCCCGCGCACCCCTCCGCGCGCGGCCGGCAGGCGTGGTCACGCGACGCCCCGGCCGATGAGGGCGATGAGCTCGGCGCGGGCTGCCGGCTCGGTGAAGGTTCCGCGCGCGGCGATCGTCACCGTGGAGGCCGCTGTCTGCCGGGCGCCGCGGGTCGTCACGCACTCGTGGGAGGCGTCAAGGACGACGAGTACGCCGCGGGCCGCGGCGCCGTTCTCGATGGTGTCGGCGATCTGCTCGGTGAGCCGCTCCTGCAGCTGCGGTCGGGCCGACAGGGTCTCGATCACGCGCGGGATGCGGCCGAGACCGATCACGGCCTCCCCCGGCAGGTACGCCACGTGCGCGACGCCGAGGAACGGGAGGAGGTGGTGCTCGCACACGGAGCGGAACCGGATGTCGCGCAGGATCACCGTCTCGGCCGTCGCGCCCTCCAGCGGCACGGGCTCACCGAGCTGCGAACGCGCGTCGACGCCGACGCCCGCGAAGAACTCCTCGTAGGCGTCGGCGACACGCGATGGCGTCTCGGCCAGCCCCGGACGCGACAGATCCTCGCCGATGGCGGCGAGGATCTCGGCGACGGCCGCCTCGATGCGTGCGCGATCGAAACCGGTCATGCGGCGCGCGGCCTAGGCCGTCGCCGGCCGCGGCTTGATGGCGGGAGCGCGCTTGGGCTTCGACGACGGCGGCTCGGAGTCCACTCCGCCATCGACCGCTCCGGCGTCGATCGGCGCCTTCGGGAACTCGATGGGCGGAAGGTCGGAGATCGGCCGCTTGTCGCTGGAGAGCCACTGCGGGCGCTCCGGCAGCTTCTTCACGTCGGCGAAGATCTCGGCGATCTGGTTGTGGTCGAGCGTCTCCTGCTCCAGCAGAGCTGCGGCGAGCCGGTCGAGCACGGCGCGGTTGTCGTTGATGACCTCCCACGCCTCGTCGTGCGCCTTCTCAATGAGAGCGCGCACCTCGGCGTCGACGCGCTCGGCGATGCGCTCCGAGTAGTCGCGCTGGTGGCCCATGTCGCGGCCGAGGAACATCTCGCCGTTCGCCTGGCCGAGCTTGACCGAACCGATGTCGGCGCTCATGCCGTACTCCGTGACCATCTTGCGGGCGATGGAGGTCGCCTTCTCGATGTCGTTGGAGGCGCCGGTGGTCGGGTCGTGGAACACGATCTCCTCGGCGACGCGGCCGCCCATCGCGTAGGCGAGCTGGTCGAGCAGCTCGTTGCGGGTGACCGAGTACTTGTCCTCCAGCGGCATCACCATCGTGTAGCCGAGGGCGCGACCGCGCGGGAGGATCGTGATCTTGGTCACCGGGTCGGTGTGCCGCATGGCCGCGGCGGCGAGAGCGTGACCGCCCTCGTGGTACGCCGTGATCAGCTTCTCCTGGTCCTTCATGACCCGCGTGCGCTTCTGCGGACCCGCGATGACGCGGTCGACCGCCTCGTCGAGTGCGCGGTTGTCGATCAGCTGCGCGTTGGAGCGCGCCGTGAGCAGAGCGGCCTCGTTGAGGACGTTCGCCAGGTCGGCGCCGGTGAACCCCGGCGTCTTGCGGGCGAGCACCTCGAGGTCGACGGAGGCCGCGAGCGGCTTGCCGCGCCCGTGCACCTCCAGGATCTTCTTGCGGCCGAGCATGTCGGGGGCGTCCACGCCGATCTGCCGGTCGAAGCGGCCGGGACGCAGCAACGCGGGGTCGAGGATGTCGGGACGGTTGGTCGCCGCGATCAGGATGACGTTCGTCTTGGGGTCGAAGCCGTCCATCTCGACGAGCAGCTGGTTGAGCGTCTGCTCGCGCTCGTCGTGCCCGCCGCCGAGGCCGGCACCGCGGTGACGGCCGACGGCGTCGATCTCGTCGATGAAGATGATCGCGGGCGAGTTCTCCTTGGCCTGCTGGAACAGGTCGCGGACGCGGCTCGCGCCGACGCCGACGAACATCTCGACGAAGTCGGAACCCGAGATCGAGTAGAAGGGGACGCCCGCCTCACCCGCGACGGCGCGGGCCAGCAGCGTCTTGCCTGTGCCGGGAGGGCCGTACAGCAGCACACCCTTGGGGATGCGCGCGCCGACCGCCTGGAACTTGGCAGGCTCCTTGAGGAAGTCCTTGATCTCCTGCAGCTCCTCGATGGCCTCGTCGGACCCGGCGACGTCGTCGAAGGTGACCTTCGGCGTCTCCTTGGTGACGAGCTTCGCCCGCGACTTGCCGAACTGCATGACCTTGTTGCCGCCGCCCTGCATGCCCGAGATCATGATCCAGAAGAACACGCCGATGAGCAGTGCGGGGATGAGGAACCCGAGGATGTTGACGAGCCAGTTCGGCTGCGGCACCTCGTCGTCGTAGCCCTTGGGGAGGTTCGCGTCGTCGATCGCCTTGACGACGTCCTGGCCGCGCGGGGTGACGTAATAGAACTGCACCTGCGTGCCGAGCGAGCCGTCCGCCTGCTTCAGCGTCAAGTCGACACGGTTCTCACCGTCGACGATCTTCGCGCTCGACACCTTGTCTTGAGACAGGAGGTCGAGGCCCTCCTGCGTCGTGACGCTCTTGAAGCCCGACATCGTGATCAGGCTGGAGCCGATCCACACCGCGATGATCGCGAGCACGACGTACAGGATCGGGCCGCGGAAGATCTTCTTGAGGTTCATGGTGCGACCACAGTACCGCCTGAGCGCTGTGGGTCGGCTGCGTGTTCGCTCTGGGCGCGCTTACGGCTGCGGGCGCGAGAGACCATGCCGGAGGACGCGTCAGGTGACGGGAAAGATGGCCGGCCAGTACTCGGCGATCATCCCGTCGGCGACGCGCACGAAGTCGTGCCCGGCGAAGGCCATCGTCTCGTCGCCCATACGGCAGGTGGCCACCCAGCGCGCCGCGACGATCCCGTCGTCCACGAGTGGGCCGGCCTGCACGTCGAACTCGACGCTGTCGAACTGGTCGACGGTCTCGGCGATCGCGCGGGCGAACCCGCGCGGCCCGACGACGTCACCCTCCGGCCAGTGCCCGACGGCCTCGGCCGCGATGATCGGCTCGAGCGCGGCGTGCCGGTCGCTCCACGCGGCCAGCCAGCGTCGGTAGAGCTCGGTGGGTTCGTCAGGCATGCGGACATCGGATCACTCCTGAGCCGGCTGCACAAGTGGACGAGCGGGTCAGCGCACCGCTGCGGCCCTCGTCAGCTATAGACGGCCGGGGCCAGGATGCCGACGCCGCGGAGGTTGCGGTAGCGCTCGGCGTAGTCGAGGCCGTACCCGACCACGAACTGGTTCGGGATCTCGAAGCCGACGTACTTGACGTCGATCTCGACCCGGGCGGCCTCCGGCTTGCGCAGCAGGGTGAAGATCTCGATCGACTCCGGGCCGCGGCTGTGCAGGTTCGCGAGCAGCCACGAGAGCGTGAGCCCGGAGTCGATGATGTCTTCGACGATCAGCACGGTCTTGCCGCTGAGATCGGTGTCCAGGTCTTTCAGGATGCGCACGACGCCGCTGGAGGCGGTGCCGCTGCCGTACGAGCTGACGGCCATCCAGTCCATCGTCACGGGGATGCGGAGCTCACGGGACAGGTCGGCCATGACCATGACGGCGCCCTTGAGGACGCCGACCAGCAGGACGTCCTTGCCGGCGTAGTCGGCCTCCACCTCGCGGGAGAGCTCGGCGATGCGGGAGCGGATCTGCTCCTCTGTGATGAGAATCTCGGTCAGGTCGTCGTGAACGTCCGTGAGTTCCATGGGGGAGGCGCGGTCCTTTAGCTGTCGGGGTGAAACGTGAGCAGGCCGTTCTGCCTGACAACTCTAACGCCTGGCAGGCTGAGCGGACCCTGGCCGTGCCAGGCCGTGATCAGCTCCGCGACGGCCAGCGTGTGCGCCCGGCTGAGGGACACCCCGAACTCGGCGGAGACGACCAGGCGGATGATGCGCTGGCGCAGCGCCGCGGGGTCGGCGGCGAGGCCGCGCACGTCGAGGGCGACGGCGCCGTCATCGGTCTGGCTCACCAGTTCCTGCGCCCACTCGAGGGCGAGGCCGTCGAGCGCCTCGTCGTCCTCCCGCAGCTGCTCGGCGGTGCGGGCGAGCGCCTCGGCCACTCCCGGCCCGAGCTCGTCCTCCAGGGCGGGCAGGAGCCGGTTGCGCACCCGCACGCGCGTGTAAGAGGGGTCGTCGTTGTGGGGGTCTTCCCAGGGGGTCAGGCCGCTGTCGGCGCAGAACGCGCGCGTCGTGCTCCGGCGCAGACCGAGGAACGGGCGCAGCAGCATGCCGGTGTCCGGTCGCATGCCCTGGAGGCTCGACGGCCCGGACCCGCGTGCGAGCCCGAGGAGCACCGTCTCTGCCTGGTCGTCGAGCGTGTGCGCGAGCAGAATGCGCTCCGCGCCTGTCGCGCGGCGGGCGCGGTCGAACGCCGCGTGCCTCGCCGCTCGGGCCTCGCCCTCCGGTCCCCGCTCCCCCGCCCCGACCTCCACCCGTTCGACGAGCACCGGGTCGAGGCCGAACGAGCGCGCCTGCGCCGCGGCGGCCTCCGCGACCTCCGCCGACCCGGCCTGGAGGCCGTGGTCGACCACGATCGCGCCCGCGCGATAGCCGCGCCGCGGCGCCTCGAACGCGGTCGCTGCCGCGAGCGCCAGCGAGTCGGCGCCTCCGCTCAGCCCCACCAGCACGAGGGCGCCCGGCGCGAGCGGGGTAGGCCGGGCCGGGCCGTGGTCGTCGTCGGGGTCCGTCGCGGGGAGGTCGGCGGCGGCGGCCAGAGCCTCCCGTACCGCGCGGCGGGCGTCGGCGATCGGCGGGGTCAACCGGGGGCGTCGGGGAGGCTCTTCGGGCGCTTCACCCGACGCGTCACCCGAGGAGCCGTTGAGCTGCATCCAGTAACGTTAGTGCAGATTTCCGACAGCTAAGGAGCAACGGCATGGCCGAATACGACGTCGTCATCGAGATCCCGAAGGGGAGCCGCAACAAGTACGAGGTGGACCACGAGACCGGCCGTGTGTACCTCGATCGCGTGCTGTTCACCAGCTTCGTCTACCCGACCGACTACGGCTTCTTCGAGAACACCCTCGGCGACGACGGCGACCCGCTGGACGTCCTGGTGCTGCTCGAGTACCCGGTCTTCCCCGGTGTCGGCGTCAAGGTCCGCCCGGTCGGCGTGCTGAACATGTCCGACGAGGCCGGCGGCGACGCGAAGATCATCGCGGTGCCCTACAAGGACCCGCGCTGGCAGCACATCCAGGACGTGAACGACGTCCCGGAGCAGACCCGCAAGGAGATCGAGCACTTCTTCGCCCGTTACAAAGACCTCGAGCCGGGCAAGTTCGTCAACATCGAGGGCTGGGGCGACGCCGCCGAGGCCGAGTCCATCATCGAGAAGGGCTTCGCCAAGCTCGCCGCAGAGGGCCACTGACCTTCGCACTCAGACGCAACCGCCGGGGCGGCAGATGACCTGCCGCCCCGGCGGTTTTTCGTGTCAGCGCGCCGTTTCGGCGACGCGGTTCGACCTCAGGCGGACGGGCGGGCGACCTGCGACCAGGGCGAACCCCACACCGACTGGACCTTGACGACGTCGCCCTCGGTGGGGGCGGCGATCATCATGCCGCCGCCGATGTAGATACCCACGTGATAGAAGCTGCCGGGACCGGAGCCCCAGAAGATCAGGTCACCGGCTTGGCGCTGGCTGTAGGGGACGATCTGACCGCGGCCTCGCGCCGTGTAGTACTGGTCGTTCACCGAGTGCGACCCGATGTAGAGGCCGGCATAGGCGTAGGCCTTCATCGTGAGACCGGAGCAGTCGTAGCCGGTCGGCCCCTCACCGCCGAAGATGTACGGCTTGCCGAGCTGCGCGCGTGCGTAGGCGATGGCCGTCTGGACCACGTTGCCGTTCGGCGGTGCGACCGAGCCGCCGCCGGACGAGCCGCCGCTCGACGAACCTCCACCGGAGGAGCCCCCGCCCTGCTGCTGCTGCTGTTGCTGTTGCTGCTGCTGCTGCAACTGCTGCTGCCGGCGCGCTTCCTCCTCCTGCGCCTTGCGGGCGGCCTCCTGGGCGGCCTTGACGGCCTCGCCCTGCAAGTAGGCGGCCTCGACCTGGGCGGAGGTGTTCTTCAGCGTCGCGAGCTGGGCGACCAGCTCGGTGGACTTGGTCTGCTGCTCGGCCAGCGCGCTCTGCGCGGCGGACTGCGCGCTCTGCGCGGCGGCGAGCGCCTTGTCGGCCTCGGCCTTGAGCGACTGGCGCTCGGTCGTGGCGACCTTCGCCTGCGCGGTGAGGGCCTCCGCGGTGTTCTTGTCTTTGGTGGCCTGGTCGTAGACGGCCTTCGACTGCTCGGTCAGCTTGCTCATGGTGCCGAGCTGGAAGAGCAGCTTGTCGGCGCCCTCCCCCGAGCCTCCACCCTTGAGCAGGAGCTCGGTGCTGACGTCGCCGCCGCCGCCGGCCGCCTTGGCGAGGTGCGAGGCGAGGAGGCCGGCGCGCATCTGCGACGTCTTGGCTTTGGCGGCAGCCGCCGACGCCTGGCCCTGGAGGTCGTTCTCTTTGGCGGTCGCCTTGTCCAGTGCGTCCTTGGCCTGGAAGTAGGCCTCCGCCGCCTTCTCGGACGCGATGCGCGCCGCGTCGACGTTGGACTGGAGGTTGCCGATCAGCGCCGTGATGTTGGCGACCATCGCCTGCTGGTTCGTGACGTTGGCCTTCGCCTGCTGCACGTCGTTCCATGATGGGTAGTCGACGGCGTGCGCCGGCGTGATGATGCCGATGGAGGCCGTGACCGCGCCCATGACGCCGGCGCCGATGGCCAGCCCGGGTCGGATGCGCGAGTTCTTCGAGGAGTCGCTAGCCAAGGGGTGCCTGCCTGTCTCTCATGAAGGGGATCCCGTCGATCTTCTGATCGTTCACCCGGACTTCGAAGTGCAAGTGGCAGCCGGTCGACGCGCCGGTGGTGCCGACGTGCGCGATCGGCTGGCCGGCGCCGACGCCCTGGCCGATGCCGACGAGGATGCCGCCGTTGCGGATGTGGGCGTAGCCGGTCTTGACACCGCCGCCGTTGTCGATGAGCACGAAGTTGCCGTAGCTCCCGTCCGGCCCCGCGTAGATGACGGTGCCGCTGTGAGCCGCGTAGATCGGTGCATTGCACGAGGCGCCGATGTCGATGCCCATGTGATACGTGCTGCCGACGCCGCCCGGCGACGGCCGAGCGCCGAATCCGTCGGTGATCGGGCCGGCCGCGGGAACAGCCCAGCCCTGCGGCCCGACGTACCCGCCAGGGAGGCCGCCCGACCCACGCGCGGCTGCCGCGGCTGCGGCGGCGGCCACGCCCGCCTGGTAGCCGGCGACGGTCTTGGCCGTGGCATCGCGCAGGGCAGCGAGCTGCGCCTGCATGATCACGATCTGCTTCTGCTGCTCCGCGAGCTTGTCTTGCGCGGCCTTCGCGGCGGCGACGGCGGCCTGGAGGGCGCTCTCGGCGGCGACGCGCAACTTCTCGCGCTCGGCCTTGGCGACCTCCGCCTGCGCGGAAAGCGACTTGGCGGTGTTCTGGGCGACCTTCGCGTCGGTGTAGACCTTGTCGGACTGCTCGGTGAGCTTGGACATGCTGCCGAGGTCGGAGAGCAGTTGCTCCGGGGTCGAGCCGCTCGCGCCGTTGCCGCTCAAGAAGAGGTTGGCCGTGAGGTTGCGGCCGCCCGTGCGGTAGAGCTGCGCGGCGAGCTTGCCCGCCTGCGCCGCCGCCGCGTCGGCCTTCTGCTGGCTGGCGGCGGCCTGGGCCTCGAGGTCCCTGGCCTCCATGTCGGCCTTGTCGTAGGCGGCCTCGGCCGCCTGCAGCTCCTCGCCGCGCTTCTGCGCTGCGGCCTGGGTGTCGGAGACCTCCTGGTTCAGCTGCGCGATCAGGGTCGTGATGCGCGTGACCTGGGCTGCGGCCGCCCCCTCGTTGGCCTTGGCGTTCTGGACGTCCTGCCAACTGGGGTAGTCGGCGTAGGCCGGAGCGGCGATCGAGCCGACCGCTCCCGTGACGACGATGGCGCCGACGCAGAGCAGGCGGATCAGGGCGCGGCGCGAGCGCCCCCGCCTGGGGAGCTCGTCACTCGTCTCGCGTCTCATACGTTCGTCACCTCGAACCCGTCGTAGTCAGTCAGTATCACCAGTCACACGAATCACACGGGTCGCGTTATCACCAGATGCAACTTTAGCAACATCGGGGCGCCGCCGCCCGGGTCGGGAGGGCGTCGGTGCACGGTCGGACCACGTGCGGTCGCACGGACGACAGGGGGGCCGTCGCACGCAATCTACCCGTGGATTCACGGGCCTCCCGGGCATTTCGACGGGGCGTCGCGCGAACCCGGCGACGATCGACCCGCCCGGGCTGCAGCCCCGATTCGCTTTCTGTCAGGGACTTCCGTATGCTTATTCGTCGGTGGTCATCAGAAAAAGAAAGTCTTCTGGGACGATCCGGCCCCATCGTTTAGTGGCCTAGGACGCCGCCCTTTCACGGCGGTAGCACGGGTTCGAATCCCGTTGGGGTCACGATGGCATCCTCTACAATTGAACAGCAACACAATTAGGCCCTGTAGCGCAGTTGGTTAGCGTGCCGCCCTGTCACGGCGGAGGTCGCGGGTTCAAGTCCCGTCAGGGTCGCCAAGGCGACAAGCCCTTCCAGATGGAAGGGCTTCCGTCTAGGTGGACGCAGTAATAGGCGTCCTCCGGCTCTGTAGCTCAGTTGGTAGAGCGTTCGACTGAAAATCGAAAGGTCACCGGATCGATGCCGGTCGGAGCCACAGCAGAATAGAGAACCCCCGGATCCCTTGCGGATGCCGGGGGTTTTTCGTTGCCTCTCGGGGCTCGATGGACGCCCGTATCACGCGTCGAACCCGCGTTCCCGGTAGAGGTCGATGCTCTCCTTCAGGGCCTTGAGCACGTACGGGGGGAACTCCATGCCGCTCCGCTCTGCCCAGAGCAGTTGCGCTTCGATCCGGCCGACCTCGCGCGCGTACTTCTCGAGATCGTCGGCGAAGCCGAGCACGCTCGCCACACCGCCCATCTGGGCGCGATAGCGGTCCTGGCCGTTCGTGCCGACGAGGTTGTACGTCTTCTCTCTCAGGATGCGCGCCAGGTAGAGCTGCCACGGCTTGAGCTCACCGCTCTGCACGAGCTGGGTCGCGCTCATCCGGTAGAACGCGAAGTGACCCGGTTCCTGCCTGCGGATCGGGCTGACGATCGTCTCGGCGATCGCAGCCTCGCCGAGGTCCAGCATCCCGTCGTAGAGGACGTTGTACGCCAGCACCGCCTGCCGCTCGGTACTCGCGCCGGTCAGGTAGTAGAGCAGCCGCGCGATGTCCTGGATCGACGAGAAGTGCGCGAGAGCGCCCATGATCTTGATCTTGAACGAGACGGCGAGCTCGGGTTGGGCGGCCGGCCGGCCGAGATCCTGCTGCAGGCGGTCGAGGATCAGTCCGTGCTGGATCTCCTGCGGCTGCCACACGTCGGCGTAGAACATGCGATCGACTTCGTGCACGTCAGGCAGCAGAACGAGCAACTCGAGCACGTTCCGGTCGACTTCGAGCTCCACCCGCGCGAGGTAGTCGATGACGTGGCCGTAGCGATCGGCGACAGCCGCTGGTGCGCGGACGTCACGGTCGACCGAGTCGAGAGCGATCGGCGGATGCTGCTCCCCGAGCCGCTGGACGTGCTCGAGAATCCTCTGCGGAGAGACGCGATCTGCCATCACGTCCATCATGGACCGACATCGTCGCCGTGTCAGGATGGAGTGCGCTGCCGGCGCTGGGCAACGAGTCGCCGCCGAAGTCGGATGAGTCCCATCCGGCCGCGGCGTCCTGGGCGCCGCGGCCGGCTACTGACTGTCACCTCGCGAGCGCGGAGACTCACCGTGGCGTCACCGCGACGTCCTTCCAGGTCGCACCCGCGTTGTAGGTCCGCACTCCGATCGCTCCGCTCGTCGGCGTGCAGCCGGTGTCGACCGCGCCAGCGGAAACGATGGAGCCGCCGTTCGCCGGCTGACCCGTCACGGTGATCGTGCAGCCCACAACCTCCACCGTCAGGTGATACCAGGTGCCCGTGGGCAACGAGACCGGCAGCGTCGCCGACGCGAGCTGCGTCCAGTTGTACAGCTCGCGGCCGAGCACGAGGCCGGTCGGGGTGACGCCTGCGTAGTAGCCGTCGAGGGAGTCAGCTCCGACTGCCGGGTTCGTCACGCGCACGATGAAGCCCGCGTTGGCGTTCGTGCCGAGGCTGTCGAGTCTGACGTCGCCCGTCAGCGAGTAGTTGCCCCAGGTGGCGGAACCCGCGACGCTCTTGTCGCCCGAGCCGCCTGCCGAGTCGGCGTACGTCTCTGTAGACGCGCTCGTGGTCCACGTGCCCCCGTAGCCGGTCCATCCCGTGGCGGCGCCGCTCGCGAATGGCGCGGCGTACGGGGCGACGGCGGTGGAGGCCGTGGCGCCGGCGGTGACCGCGATGTTCCGGAACGACGCGGTGCTGCCTTGGTCGCGGACGCCGATCGCGCCGGACGTCAGCGTGCAGCCGCTGTCGGTATACGTCAACGCGGTCGGCGCGGCCGTGCTCCCCACGGGCACCGCGCTGACAGTGAACGTGCACCCCGACGCCTGCGCCACCAGGTGGTACCAGGCTCCGGTCGTCACTCCGCCGGGGAGGCTCGCGCTCGACAACGACGTCCACCCGGAGTTCTCGCGGCCGAGCACCAGCCCGGTCGTCGTGATGCCGAGGTAGTAGCCCTTGAGCGCGTCGGTGCCGGCGGACGGGTTCGAGACCCGAAGCAGGAGGCCGGCCTGGGTGCCGGAGTCGATCCGCACGTCGCCCTGGACCGTGTAGTCGGTCCACGCGGTGGAGCCGGCCACCGCCTTCGGCCCGGCGGTGCCGCCGCAGGTCTCGGTGTAGACGTCGCCGGTGGTCGACCAGCAGCCGTTGTAGTCGACCCAGCCGGAGTCGCCGCCGCTGAAGGTCGAGCGGAACGGAAGTACACCCGCGTTGGTCTGGCCGGTGACCTCCTCGCAGCCGTTCGGCCCGATCGCGGAGGGCGCCGTGTAGCGAACCGACTGACCCGACGCCGAGACGAGGAGGTCGGGGCTGTAGTCCACGCTGCAGTTCGAGGCGGAGCCTGTCGTCGCGACGGGCGCCGGGATCCAGGACCACGGGCCGGTCGCGTTCGAGGACGAGGTGACGAACACGATCTGTCCGCCCTCCGAGCCTCCCGACTCGGTCTGGCCCGCCAGCAGGAACTCGCCGCCGCCGGCAGGGCTCCACGCGATGTACGGCGAGTGGAAGAGCTGCCTGCCGTCGGTCGTCGTCGCGGTCGTGCCGAGATCGGTCGGGCCCGACCCCCAGGTGTCG
This sequence comes from Leifsonia sp. Leaf336, assembly GCF_001423695.1. Lineage (GTDB taxonomy): Bacteria > Actinomycetota > Actinomycetes > Actinomycetales > Microbacteriaceae > Leifsonia. Next base: position 334,135 of record NZ_LMOZ01000001.1, on the reverse strand, counting down.
CCTGTGGTCGAGGATTTCACCCGGGCGACGCAGTTGAACGCAGGGCCGCACACCTCGTACGCCATGACATACGTGCCGGACGCGCTGACCGCGACGGTCGCCATTCCCGGTCTGTCGGACTGGGCCGTGCTGGCCACGTCGTTCACCTCGCCGGGCGCCACGCGCGTCGAACCGTCCGCGTTGGCGCTCCAGCTGACGCCGCCGTCGGTCGATACGATGTGGGCGAGCTTCTGGCTGTAGGTGGCGCTCTGCCGCTCGTCGGAGAAGTAGCAGTTCAGCTTGCCGGACGAGTCGAGCGCGAGGAAGGGCTCCCAGATCCCGGTGCCCTCGCCGCCTCCGGACTGGAAGGCCGAGACGTAGGTCCAGGTCGCGCCATCGTCGGTGCTGCGCCACTCCACGAAGGTGGTGCTGGCGTTCGCGGTCGGCGCGACGTTGCCGACGAGGAGGAGGGTGCCGGCGGGGTACGCGCCGAGCGCCTGCGGGAACTCGTACAGGAACGGCTGCCAGAGCTGGGACGACGGATGTCCGGCGCCGGTCAGCGGGTCGCTCAGGCTCGACTTCGTCGACCAGGTCGCGCCGTCGTCGGTACTCTGCCGGATGACGAACGAGGTCGCCGCGCCGCTCTTGTCCGCGTGCTCGAACGTCCCCAGCAGGGTGCCGTTCGCCGAGCCGCTGTGGGCCAGCCGGATCACTCTGCTGTACGCGAGGAAGTCGTTGGAGGACGTGGACGTGTACATGCTCGTGCCCGGACTGTTGGCGTGCGCCGGCGCGGCGACCCCCGCGACGAATGCGACGGCGATCGCGAGGATCGCGGCGGCGAGCGCCGCGACCCTGGCCATGAGCGGACGATGTACGAGTGACTGCATTGTCGACCTCCTGTTTCCGTGTGGGTGGAGCGGGTGGAGCTGGATCGGTGACGCGCCTACTTCCCCGCCCCGACCGCGATCCCCGCGACGACGTAGCGCTGCAGCAGGAGGAACACGATGAACAGCGGCAGCACCCCGAGCACGAGCGTCGGCAGCAGTTGCTCCGGGCTCATCGTGTGCGTCCCGATGGTGGCGTAGACGGCGAGGGTGACGGTCTGCTTGTCGTCCGACGACAACAGCACGAGCGGCAGGATGAGGTCGTTCCAGACCTGCAGGATGACGAAGATCGCCAGGGTGGCCGTGGCCGGGCGCAGCAGCGGGAACACGATCTTCCAGTAGGTGCGGATGAGCCCGGCGCCGTCGACGGCCGCGGCCTCCTCGAGCTCGGCCGGCACCGTCCGCAGGAAGCCGGCGAAGAAGAACACCGCGAACGGCATGATCGTCGCGGTGTACGCGAGCACGATGCCGATGTAGCTGTCGAGCAGGTGGAGCTTCTGCATCACCTCGTACAGCGGCGTCAGCACCACGAAGATCGGGATGGTGAGGCCCGAGACGAAGATCTGGTATAGCGTGCGCGTCCAGCGCCGGGTGTGGCGCACGATCGCCCAGGCCGCGAGTGAGGCCGCGAACACCGTGATGACGGCGGTCGCGAGGGTGATGACGAGCGTGTTCCCGACGCTGCGGAGGTAGTGCATGTTCTGGAACGCGTTGACGTAGTTCTGGAAGTCGATCGGCGCCGGGAGCGCGAACGGGTTCGACGGGGACGTGTTCCCGTGGTGCAGCGACACCATGACGAGCACCCAGATCGGCGTGAGGACGACAGCCGTGAACGCGAGCAAGATGATGGAGGCTATGACCTTCGACACGCGCGTGCGGAAGCGGCGGGAGCGGAACCGCGGGGCGCGGCCTCTCGGAGCCTCCGGGGTGACGTTGCCGTCGCGGGCGGCCTCGGTCTCCTGGCTGATGAGTGCGGTCATGCGAGGTCGGCCTCCCGTCGGCGCAGCAGCGTCGCCTGCGTGACGCCCACGACGATCGTGAGGATCAGCAGCAGGACGGCGAGCGTAGTGCCGTAGGCGAACTGGTAGTTCGCGAAGCTGTTGTTGTAGATGACGAGGCTCAGCGTCTGCGTCGCGTCCTCGGGGGCGCCCTGCGTCATGATGAACGGCAGGTCGAACACCCGCAGCGAACCGATGACGCTGAGCGTGATGTTGATCGTGAAGGACGGCGCGAGCAGCCGCCAATCGATGCTCCAGAACCGGCGCCAGCCCGCGGCGCCGTCAAGGTTCGCGGCCTCGATCAGGGCCGGGTCGATCGCCATGTAGTTGGCGAGGTAGATCGTTGCGGTGTAGCCGAGGAACATCCAGATGTAGATGGCCGCGATCGACATCAGCGCGGTGTGCGGGTCGCCCAGCCAGATCGGCTCGAGCGCGTGGAGGCCGAGGGCGTCCATGACGTCGTCGATCGGGCCCCCGAGCGGCGAGTACATGTACGACCACAGGTAGCCGACGGCGACGAACGCCATCATCGCGGGCAGCAGGAGGCCGGCGCGGACGAAGTTGCGCACACGCTCCAGCTTGAACAGCCAGAACGCTACGAGGAGGGCGAGGCCGTTCTGCACGACCACGACGACCGCGGTGTAGACGATCGTGTTGACGAGGGCGTGCAGCACGGTCGGGTCGGTCAGCGCGTGCACATAGTTCTTCAGCCCGACGAAGTTGCCGCCGCTGGGCCCGATCGCGTCGGTGAAGCTGAGCTGCACGCCGCGGATCAGCGGGTAGATCACGAACACGGCGAAGATGAGGGCTGCCGGCGCGATCAGCACCATCGCGGAACGGCCACGGATTTGCATGGGATCGCCTTTCGGGCTGGATGGTGCGGGTGCGGTAGAGCGGGTGCGGTGGTGCGTGGATTCCCGGCCGGGGAGGCGTGGGCAGCTCCTCGGCCGGGACGGTGGTGACTACTTCGTCTTCGGGATCGTCTGGTCGAGCTGCTTCAGGAGCGTGCTCGTCGACTGCGACGGGTCGTTGAAGAGCGAGGTGCCGACCTTCCAGAACTCCTGCTCGTAGGTCGGGAAGTGGAGGTACTCGATCGGCGACACCTGCGAGTGGCCGGCGTTGAAGGCGTCCACATAGGCGCTCGCCTTCTGCATCGTCGGGCTCGGCACGTTCTTCAGAGTGGTGAACGAGTTCTCCGCGGCCAGGTAGCGGCTGTCGTTGGCCGGGTCGGCCATGAACGCCACGTACTTCTTCGCGGCGTCGGTGTGCTGGCTCGCAGCGTTGACGCCCCAGCCGGAGCCGACGAAGGTCACGCCGTAGGGGCTGCTGCCCGCGTCTCCGCCCGGGAACGGGTTGAGCGAGAAGTCGAACTTCGCGTTCTGCTGGAAGTTCTGCAGCTCCCACGCGCCCATGATCGTGAAGGCCCACTTGCCGGCGGCGAAGTCCGCGTTGCCGGTGTTGAACGGCTCGATGCCGTTCATGAGCTTGCCGTCGACGTCACCCGAGGTCAGCAGCTGCTTGATGTGGTCGAAGACCGGCGCGAAGGACGGGTTCCAGTTGGTCTTGCCGTTGTCGTAGCCCTGGCCCCACTTGTCGTCCACCAGGTTCGCGGCGAGCGCCAGCGAGAGCTGCTCGCTGGTCCAGCCGCCCTGGTCGGCGAGCAGCAGGCCCGGCTGGCCGGCGGCCTTCAGCTTCTGCAGCGCGTCCAGGAAGTCCGGCCAGGTCTGCGGGACCTGGTCGATGCCGGCCTTCTTCAGGATGTCGAGGTTCGCGTACAGCCCGATCGGGATGTTCTGCTGGGTGAAGGCATAGGTCTTGCCGTTGATCGCGCCGAACGGGGCGACGTTCGGGAGGAGCTGCTTCACCCAGGACTGGTCGCTCAGGTCGGCGAGGTAGCCCTGCTTCTGCCACTGTTGCACGCGGGTCGCGTTCGTCATGAGGACGTCGGCGGCGGTGCCGGCGGCGAGGCGGGTGTTGTTGTACTGGTCGTACTCGCCGTTGGCGACGTACTTGTAGTCGATCGTGATGTTCGGGTACTTCTTGTGGAAGTCGGCGTTGATCTGGGGGATGTCGGCGAGCTCGGTGCCGCCGCCCTCGAAGCCGACGACGGTCAGCGTGGTCTTGCCGTTGCTGGAGCCGTCTGACGACGAGCAGCCGGCGAGCACCAGCGCCGCCGCCGAGATGGCGGCTGCGGCCAGGATCAGTTTCTTTCGCATGGGTGTCCACTCCTTTGTGAGGTGCCTGGTGTTGTCAGGTGGTGCGTTGCGTAGTGGGTGGTGCGGGGGTGTGGTGCGGGGGGTGTGAAGCCTGGCCCGCCCCGGGTCAGGGATCGAGGGGCGGCACGTCGTCGAGCTCATAGGCCGCGGGCCGCGACTGGATGTCGCGCAGGAGCCGGAGGTCGAACTTCGGCACGCGGCGGAAGTCGAGCACCCCGTTCTTCTCCTGGAAGACGTCCGTGAGCTGGGTGAAGCAGTAGCCGAACATGCCGGCGTCATCGAGCAGCGTGTCCACGAGCCGGCGGAACCGGTCGATCCACTCGTCGCGGGTGCGCGGCGCCTCGCCGTACCCCCAGGAGTCGTCGCCTGTGCGGTCGCTGTCCGACCACCAGATGCCGCCGAACTCGCTGCAGAAGTAGGGCTGCCCGGCGTACGGAACAGACCACTCCGTGCCGTCGAGCGCGGTGTTGACGTACGGGCGGCCGTCGGCGAGGCCCCCCATCCGCTGCGCGAACACGTCCGGGTCCTGCTCGTACAGGTGCGAATCGTAGATGTCGGCGCCGGGCACGCGGTGCGAGTAGCCGGACGCGTCGATCACCGGACGGGTGGGGTCGATCGCCTTGGTGACCGCGTAGAGCGCCTTGGTGGCGTCGTCCAGGACGGTCAGCCGGTCGGTCATCGGCTGGAAGGTCTCGTTGAGCGGGCACCAGCCGACGATCGACGGGTGAGAGACGTCGCGGGTCAGTGCTTCCACCCACTCGGTGACGAACGAGAGCGTCGGCTCCTGCGGTCCGCCTGGGCCGACCTTTGCGCCCCAGTCGGCGAACTCGCCCCAGACCAGGTAGCCGAGCCGGTCGGCGTGGAAGAGGTAGCGCTCCTCGAACACCTTCTGGTGGAGGCGGGCGCCGTTGAAGCCGGCGGCCATCCCGAGCTCGATGTCGGCCACGAGGGCATCGTCGCTCGGCGCGGTCATCAGGGTGTCGGGCCAGTAGCCCTGGTCCAGGACGAGCCGCTGGAAGACCGGACGGCCGTTGAGGAGGACGCGGCGGCCGTCGATCGCGATGGACCGCATCCCGGCGTAGCTGTCGAGGACGTCGACCACGGTCTCGCCGCGCAGCAGGGTGAAGCGAACGGAGTAGAGGTGCGGGTCCTCGGGCGACCAGGTACGCAGGCGATCGGTCTCGATCGGGAGGGTGAGCACGGGCTTCACCTGCGCCGTCACCTCCACCTCGCGGCTGACGACGAGGCCGTCGGCGTCGCTGATGTCGACCCGCGCGGTGAGTCCGGCGGCGGGGGATACGACGTCGAGCTCGACCGCGAACGACGACGAGGGGAGGTCGGGGCGGATGACCGGGCGGCCGAAGTGCGCCGGAGAGACGGGCTCGAGCCAGACCGTCTGCCAGATGCCGGTCGTGCGCGTGTAGAAGGCCTCGTAGTTCTCGGGGCGGCGGGACTGCTTGCCGCGCGCCTGGATGGTGAGGTGGTCGTCCTCCGCGAGGACGGAGAGGGTGAAGGAGGCTCCGGCGGCAGCCGCGACGGCGTCGGTGATGTCGATCGTGAACGGGGTGAAGCCGCCGCGGTGACGGCCGACCTCGACGTCGTCCACCCAGACCGTGGTGTCGAAGTCGACCGCGCCGAAGTGCAGGAGGAGGCGGTCGTCGGCCCAGTCAGCGGGGATCTCGATGGTGCGCTGGTAGCGGACCGCGGGGTGGAACGTCGTGCTGCCGATGCCGGAGCGCTCCGACTCGGGCGCGAACGGCACGAGGATGTCGCGGTCGAGGATCCAGGCGGTCGGGGCGGAGGCGTCCGCGGCCTCCGTCGCGCCGAAACCGAAGCTCCACACGCCGTTGAGGTTCAGCCAGCGGTCGCGCACGAACTGCGGGCGCGGGTACTCCGGGCGCGGCACGGCCTGCGCGACGGGAGCGTGACCGCCCTGTTCGATTTCCCTCGATGCAAATGACACGATCAGGATGCTAGCGTGCAGTTTGCCTCGATGCAAACACATTCTGGAAAATGTTGGAAATCACAGGCTGCACAGGTCACGGGACGGCCGGAGAAGCCGTACCTGCCCGCAGCGTGGGGGCGCTCTCCCGCACGATCAGCCGGTGCGGTCCCACGAGCACCTCCGGCTCCAGCGTCTCGCCCGCGAGCCGCCGCACGATACGGTCGAGTGCCGTCTCCGCCAGCCACTGCTTGTCCGGGCTGACAGTCGTGAGCGACGGGATGGAGAAACGGCCGTCCTCGATGTCGTCCCAGCCGACCACCGCCACCTCGTCCGGCACCGAGACCCCCGCCTCGTGCAGGGTCCGCAGCGCGCCGAGGGCCAGGGCGTCGGAGAAGCAGAAGATCGCGTCGAACGGTTCGCCGCCGTCGAGCAGGCGGCGCATCGCCGCGGCGCCCTCCGGCCGGCGGAACCCCTCCACGTACCCCACGATCTCGGGCAGGCCGAGGTCGGCGTGCGCGCGGATCGCGGCACGATAGCCCTCGAGTCGCTGCGAACTGGCGGCGCGGTGGCTGCGTTCGGCGCCGATCGCGGCGATGCGGCGGCGCCCCTGCGCGAGCAGATGCTCGACAGCCTCCCGAGCGGCCTGGAAGTTGTCGATCATCACCTTGTCGTAACCCGGGAACTCGTCTTCACCGAGGAACACCAGCGGACCGGCGGCGAGCGCCTCCAGATCCTCGGCGCGGAGGGCGAGCGGACTCAGGGCCAGCGCGTCGAAGAGCGAACCGCCCGCGGTCCGGCGGAGCAGGGCGAGCTCACGCTCCCGGTCGCCGTCGGTCTGGTCGACGACCACGGTCAGGCCCCGTTCGGCGCCGCCTTCGACGAAGGCACGGGTGAGTTCGGCGAAATAGGCGGTGTCCAGCTCTGGCAGCATCAGCCCGATGAGCCCGGACCGTCCCACCTTGAGGCTTCGTGCGAGCTCGCTCGGCTGGTACTCGAGCTCGTGGATGACGCGGAGGACGCGCTCCCGGGTCGCCGGCGCGACATGGTCGAAACCGTTGACGACGTTGGAGACGGTGCGGACGGAGACGCCCGCGGCCTCCGCCACCTCACGACGTGTCGCCGCCATGCTCCCCCGCTCCGTCGTCCGGTGTGCTCGTGTGTTTGCCTCGTGGCAACGGGGCGCGATCATCCTAGCGAAGAACGTGCAGGCGGGAGCGCGTACGCGTACGGGCTGAAGCTCCACGTCATCTCGCGACAGGAGATTCCACCCGTCCCATGAGGAACCCGGGGTTCGTTGCTCATTACAGCGCGAGCGGCACGCCGGTCGCCTGCTCCAGCCGGTCGACGAGGCGCGCCTGGAACGCCGGGTCGGCCGCGGCGGGGTGGGGCGCCCGTGGTTGCCGGTGGTACCAGTAGCCGCCCGTCACCGGGTGGATCTCGCTCGCTTCCGCGGTCGCCAGCCACTCCTGCGTTCTGTGCCCCTCCTCGAGGCTGTCCGGGGCGCCGCGCCCACCCATCCGGGTGGGCACCCAGCCCGGATCGACGGCATGCGACAGCGTCGGCGTCCGGGCGGCGAGCCACAGCGCCAGGGCGGTGACCAGGAGCTTGCTGGTCGAGTAGTCGCCGCTCCCGGCGAACGCGCGGTCGAGGTCCGGGGAGCCGGAGCGGTGCATCCCGCTGCTGAGCACGATCGACCGGGCCGGCGGAGTGAGCGTGGCCATGAGGAGGTACGGCGCGACGACGTTGACCGCCGTGACCGGACCATCGATCACGCCCGCGTTGTGGATGACCGCGTCGAAGCGGCCGAGATCGTTCGCCTCGCCCGCGAGCCGCTGTACGGCGGAGGAGTCGGCTAGGTCGGCGAACAGGAGGGCGTGCATCCGCTCGGCGACCTCCCCGTCGGCGAGACGGTCGGGCCGCCGCGCGTGGAGGACGACCCGGTGGCCGGCGCGGGCCAGCGCGTCCGCGGTCGCGAGGCCGAGTCCAGTGGATGCGCCGGTCACCAGGATCATCATGCGGAGGCCTCCCCTTCGCCGTCGAACAGCTCCTTCGCGATGGTCATGGCCGACATCGCCTTGGGCCAACCGACGTAGAAGGCCAGATGCGTGATCGCCTCGACGAGCTCCTCCCGAGTCACGCCGTTCTGCACGGCGAAGGGGAGGTGGAAGCGCAACTGGTCGACGTTCCCGCCGGCGAGAAGCGCGCTCACGGTGAGGAGGCTGCGGTCGCGCTTCGAGAGGCCCGGACGCTCCCAGACCTCGTCGAACAGCACCTCGTCGGTGTAGTGGACGAGGCCCGGCGCGAAGTCGCCGAACGCCTGCCGTCCTCCGGTCCAGGTGCTCATGACGCCCGCCCTTCGTAGTCGTCGTCGGTGACGTGCTCTTTCCACGTGGTCGTCGCGGCGGGGTCGTCGGCCGACTCCAGCATCGCGATGTGCTCCATGAAACAGCCCGGCGCCGCCGCGTGCCAGTGGTCCTGGCCCGGCGGCGTGTAGAGGGTCTGCCCGGGATGCACCTCGATGATGTTCCCGTCGCGGTCGCCGAAGCGGGCGACACCGGAGGTGACCCGCAGGTACTGCCCGCGGGCGTGGCTGTGCCAGGCGGTCCGCGCGCCCGGGGCGAAGCGGACGAGCGCGACGGTCATGCGCTGATCGCCATCGTGCGGAGCGGCGATCGGGTCGACCCAGACGTCGCCGGCGAATTGCTCCGGCGGGTTCTTGGCGGTGGGGGTGGTGGGTTCGATGTTCATGCGTTCTCCGTCTCCAGCAGCACCTTGACGGCTCTGCGCTCGTCCATGGCCCGGTAGCCCTCCGCCGCCTCATCGAGCGGCAGGGTGAGGTCGAACACCGCACCGGCGTCGAACTCATCGTTCATGATCGACTCGATCAGCTCGGGAAGGAAGCGGCGGACAGGAGCCGGACCGCCGTGCAGATGCACGCCGGAGAAGAACAGCTCCTCCCCCGGCAGCTCGACCCCGTGCGAGACGCCCACGTAGCCGACGTGGCCGCTGGGACGGGTGGCGCGGATGGCCTGCATCATCGACTCCTGCGTGCCGACGGCTTCGATGACCGAGTGCGCGCCGAGCCCGCCGGTGAGGGCCTTGATGGCGGCGACGCCGGCATCCCCGCGCTCTTCGACGATGTCGGTGGCGCCGAACCGGCGGGCGAGCGCCTGCCGGTCGGCGTGGCGGCTCATCGCGATGATGCGCTCGGCGCCGAGCCGCTTGGCGGCGAGGACGCCGAGGAGACCGACCGCGCCGTCGCCGACGACAGCGACGGTCTTGCCGGGCCCGGCCTCCGCGGCGACGGCGGCGAACCAGCCGGTGCCGAGCACGTCGGAGGCGGCGAGCAGGCTGCGCACCTGCGCCTGCGTGGGCTCGCCCGGCACCACGACGAGCGTGCCGTCGGCCAGCGGGACCCGCAGCTTCTCGGCCTGCGTGCCGATCGCGCCCATCGGGAACGCGTGCACGCAGCGCGACTGGTAGCCGGCGCGGCAGATCTCGCAGGTGTTGTCGGAGGCGAAGAACGAGCCGACGACGTAGTCTCCGACGGAGACGTTCTGCACCTCGGCGCCGACCTGTTCGACCACGCCCACGTACTCGTGGCCCATGGGGGTGGGCTCTGCGACCGCGTCCGTGCCGCGATACGGCCAGAGATCGGAGCCGCAGATGCAGGCGGCGGTGACGCGGATGACCGCGTCGGTGGGCTCCTGGATGGTCGGGTCGGCGCGTTCCTCCACGCGCACATCCCGGGGTGCGTACATGACTACTCCGCGCATGTCGGGATCCTTTCGTTCACGGCATCCAGCACACCGGGTCCTCTCGCGCCGAGGGAGTCCCTGATGAGAGGTGTACGGACGAGAGGTGTACTGAGAGAGCATCCCTGCCGGAGCAGGGTTCGGCTTAGCCTGGGCGGCATGGACAACCGATCCGAGGTGCGCGAGTTCCTGATGTCGCGCCGGGCGAAGGTGACGCCCGAGCAGGTCGGCCTCTCCGCAGGCAGCGGCCGCCGGGTCGCGGGGCTGCGCCGCTCCGAGGTGGCCATGCTCGCCGACGTCAGCGTCGAGTACTACGCCAAGCTCGAACGCGGCGGTATCGCCGGGGTGTCGGCCGGGGTGCTGGATGCGGTGAGCCGGGCCTTGCAGCTCGACGACACCGAGCGCGCCCACCTGTTCGACCTCGCGCGTGCCTCCGACGGCATCCCCCTCTCGGGGCGGCCGCGACGACGTGCCGGGAGCAGCCCGGCAGCGCGCCCGAGCCTCCACTGGGCGCTCGACGCGTTCACCGAGGGCGTGGCGGTCGTGCGCAACGCCCAGTCGGATGTGATCGCGTTCAACGCGCTCGGCCGCGCCTTCTACTCGCCGCTGATCGGCGACGGCGGACGGACGCCGAACTTCGCGCGGTTCCAGTTCCTCGACCCGGCGTCGCGCGAGTTCTACCCCGACTGGGACCGGTTCGCCGACATGTGCGTCGCCATGATGCGCGCCGAGGCGGGCCGCGATCCGCACAACCGCGCCCTGCAAGACCTCGTCGGAGAGCTGTCGACCCGCAGCGAGGAGTTCCGGAAGCTGTGGGGCGCCCACGACGTGCGGACCCACGGCGCCGGCACCAAGCGGTTCCGGCATCCTCTCGTCGGCGAGCTCACCCTCGCCTACGAAGAGTTCGCCATCACGGCCGAGCCCGGCCATGTGCTCCTCGTCTACACGGCCGAGCCGGGCTCGCCATCGGCCGAGCGGCTGCGGCTGCTCGCCTCCTGGGCCGCCGATCAGCCCGTGCCGCGTCAGTCCGTGACGGAGGAATCATGACGGCCTGGACCACCTACGAACGGCGCGCCATCGCCACCACGCTGAACGACCGCATCGACGCCGACTACGAGACGAAGTACGGCCGGAGCCCGTAGCCGACTGACCATCCAGCCCTATTCCGACAGTCCGGGCGCTGGTTGGAGCACGGCGTCAGCCGCTTTCGTGGGAGAGGGGTACCTCCCCAGAGACAGGTTCTGAACGAGCTCGTTGAGTTCGGCCATCATTTGGCGGTGCTGTTCGCTGAGTTGGATCAGGCGGTCGATCTCCTGCTTCGCCGCAACGTTCGTGTCGAAGTCGTGTTGGGCCATCGCGGCACTGATCGTGTCTTGACGCTTGGCGGAAATCAAGAGGATCGCTCCTTGCAGTCCGGCGAGCATCGAGAGGAACAGGTTGAGCAGGATGTACGGGTAGGGGTCCCACGACCCGTGTGCCAACGCGAGCGAGTTGACAGCAGCCCATACCGCCATGACGAGCAGAAAACCGCCGATGAACGGCCAGCTTCCCATGGCATTGCGGAGGACGTCGGCCGCACGTTGGCCCGCGGTGAGCGATTGAGCGTGCTTTTTGTGCCAGTTCTCGATTGCCATGCCATTGCCTCATTCCATTGCCCCGCGGGCACCCCGCGGCTGGTTGTCCCCTCGCTCGCTCAGGTCGACAACGTGAGCTCCGCCGACCGAAGATCGGCTGCAGTGAGTCCGTGTGGGCGGCGAGTCAGAGGCGCACGCACGCGCAAACCGTTCGTGGTGTGCTGACGCGCGGAGGGTCTGGGGATCGTTCTTTCTGCGCCCACCGCGAGCGAACCATCGAAATGAAAGGGAGTCGTCGGCGCGATCAGGAGCAGTTCGACGCCGTCCACGTGCGCGAGGACCACGAGTTCGGATCCTCCTGCCGCCAGCACCCGCGCTGCGTTCTTCTGAAAGACCAGGGCCATGCTAGCCCTCACCGAGAATTCGTTGCCGTTGTGATGCAGGACGACGACACGCTCACCAGGCATCGCGAGGTCGGATACGGCACTGGCCGGTCTGGTCAGATGCGCCCGCGGGGCGGGCTCTCGGACATGGAGCCGGATCGGTCCTGCACGCACATCGGCCGCGGTTCCCATTGCGGATCCCGATCTGCTTGTCGTCCGGGGCTTCTCACTCTGTAGGGGCTTCACACTCTGCGTCATCTTCAGACGTTACGCCGCCCGAATGTGAATAGGCCTGGCTTTCGCGCCTGTGTGCGCGCACATCTACGGCGCGTAGCGTCCGATCATGAACGCCCTCGACCGCTCGCCGTCCGCCGAACTCGAAGTCGGCGCCATCCTCACGGATGCACTACCTTCCACTCTGCTCACCCCTGAAGCCCCGGAACGGTACACCGTCTCCGCCGTCTTCACGCGCCGCCCCAGCCGGGCCGAGATCGACGCCATCCACGACAACGACACCCGCGACGCTCTCACCGCCGCCGGATACCCCGCCGTCGAGCTCCGGGTCTCCGATCGCCGGCTCGAGGTCGCTAACACCAACCTCGAGGAACTCACGTACGGGCTCGCTGCAGCCATCGCCGAACGGCTCCACGTCATCAGCCTGGACTCTGAAGCTGCCCACGAACGCTTCGAAGCCGAACTCCTGGAGAAGTCGCAGCGCGAGGCCGACCGTGCGGCGCTCGTGGCGCTCGCAGCCGCGGCCGTCACGTTCGCGCGAGTCGACGCAACAGCAGAATCCGAAGCGCGCTGGGAAGGCGAAGGCGGATCCGACGCGTCTCCTCATCGCCGCGCACACAACGACCGTCCGACCACGACCTGATCGACACCCGCTCGACGGACGCAGCATCGACGAGTTGTGAAGGCTTCGTTCTCTCTCTGCCGGGGCGCAACCCTGCCAGATGTGTGCGTACACATCTCGCAGACGTACCGTGAGTGCACACGGACCGCACTGATTCTGCGCCCAGCAGTTACGGGGCGCTGCGGCCGGCCCGCGTCCGTTGGCCTCACCCGCGAACGGCAATCTCAGAGAAGGTCATCATGACTGCAGGGCAAAGCATCAAAGACGCTGGCGAAAGTACCAGCAAGGTCACCGACCACGTCGTCGACGCGGTCGAAGACAAGGTCAACACCGTCACCGACGCTGTCGAGGACGCCCTCCGCACAGCGGCCGACAAGATTCACGCAGCTGCCAGCCAGCCTGCGTCCGTCCCCGCCGCCAAGTGACATCCGCCGCCTGAGTCGCGTCCGCGCGATGCCGCTCAGGCGGTTTTTCATGCCGCCACGCGAAACAGCGCCGCAGGTTTTCAGCCCCTATTGGTGTCGCATGGCGGCCGCGAGCCACTCCTCCGGGTCGAGCAGATGGCTGTGGTCGTCGAGCCCGAGGTCGATCTCGGCCCAGTCGATCCGCCCGGTGAACGACCCGTGGGGAGTGGTGTACCCCTCGTAGGCGGGCATCCCCGTATCTACGCCGACGTCGAGCCCCTCGTCGAACGAGAAGTACATCGGGTGCGTGCGTTCGACCTCGGCGCTGCCGGCAGGCTCACCATCGATGTAGAGGGTCACGGTGCCGCCCCTCCCGATTCCGCCTCCCGCGTAGGCGAACTCGGCGCGGACCTGGTGCTCGCCCTCCCCGATGCGTCGATCGGACAGCGCGGTGGACCGCAGCAGCCCGCAGTAGTTGTAGTGGAACCCGAGCTTGCCGCCTTCGGTGAAGAAGGACCACCCTCCGGTTCGCCCTCCCTGGGCCAGGATCGCGCCGTCGACCTCTCCGCCATCCGGTATCCGGAGCTGTGCGGTGGCGGACCAGGAACGGTTCTTGACGTTGATCGCCACGTTCTCGTTGAGGCGCTTCATGCCCTCGTGGAGGCGGAGCTTGGTGCCGGTGACGAGCGTCGGCCGTCCGGCGAACTCCGGATTCATCCGCTGGGCTGCGCGGTCGTCCATCGGGATGACGTTGTAGCGGGCGGCTTCGATGAGGAACAACTGCTGCAACTCGGCGAGTTTCTCCGGATTGGAGGCCGCGAGGTTGTTCGACTGCGTCCAGTCCGTGGTCGTGTCGTAGAGCTCCCACACGTCGGCGGAGAAGTCGGGGGCTGCTCCCACCACGTCCCAGGGGGTCCTGTGCTTCGTCTGCGCCGTCCAGCCCTCGTGGTAGATGCCGCGGTTGCCCATGATCTCGAAGTACTGAGTGCGGTGGCGTTCGTCGGCTGCGGCGTCGTCGAAGGTGTACTCAATCGAGACGCCGTGCATAGGCACCTGGGTGACACCGTTGACGGTGTGCGGCTGCGCCAGCCCGGCGAGCTCCAGGATCGTGGGCGCGATGTCGATGACGTGATGCCACTGGTCGCGGATCTCCCCGCGGGCCGCGATGCGGTTCGGCCAGTGCACGATCGTCCCGTTGCGGGTGCCGCCGTAGTGGCTGGCGACCTGCTTCGTCCACTGGTACGGCGTGCACATCGCGTGCGCCCAGCCGACGGCGTAGTGGTTGTACGCCTCGGGGCCGCCGATCTCGTCCAGGTGCTCCTTCCAGAAATCGAGAGTCTCGTACTCGGCTCCGCCGTTGGCGGCGGTGGAGAGCATGAAGGCGCCCTCGAGTCCGCCCTCGGCCGAGGCGCCGTTGTCGCCGATGATGTAGATGACCAGGGTGTCGTCGAGGAGCCCCAGGCCGTCGATCGCGTCGATGACGCGGCCGGTGTGGTGGTCGGCGTACTCGAGGAACGCGGCGTAGACCTCCATCTGGTGAGCGAGGATCGGTTTGCGCTCGTCGGGCACGTCATCCCAGGCGGGAATGCCTTCGGACCGCTCGGTCAGGACGGCGTCCGCGGGAACCACCCCGAGCTCCTTCTGCCGCGCGAAGGTCTTCTCGCGCAGCGCATCCCACCCGTCGTCGAACTCACCCGCGTGTCGGGCGATCCACTCCTTGGGAACGTGGTGCGGCGCGTGCGTCGCACCGGGTGCGAAGTAGACGAAGAAAGGCTTGTCCGGCGTCAGCTCCTTCTGCTGGTTGATGTACTGGATGGTCTTGTCGGCCAGGTCCGGCATCAGGTGGTAATCGGGATCCTCCGGAGGCTCGATCAGCGAGACGCCGTCGACCAGGGCGGGCGTCCACTGGTTGGTCTCGCCGCCGATGAACCCGTAGAACCGCTCGAAGCCGCTGAACGCCGGCCAGTGGTCGAAGGGGCCGGTCGGGCCGCTCTCCCACACCGGCACTTCGTGGCACTTTCCGAACTGGGCCGTGTTGTATCCGGCCTGCCGCAGGATCTCCGGCAGCGGGACGCAACTGTTCGGCCGGGTGGAGCGATAGCCGGGCGCCGGCGTGGCCGTCTCGGTGATCTGCCCCATCCCCACCTGGTGGTGGTTGCGGCCGCTGAGCAGGGCAGCCCGGGTCGGTGAGCAGATCGCAGTGGTGTGGAACCGGCTGTACCGGAGGCCACCGGCTGCCATCCGCTCGGCCGTCGGCATCGGCACAGGTCCGCCGAAGGCGCTGGACGCGCCGAACCCCACGTCGTCGAGCAGGACGAGAAGCACGTTGGGGGCCTTCTGCGGCGGACGCTTGACTTCGATCGGCTCCCGCTTCACCCCCAGCGTCTTCTCATCGACGGTGACCGGACCCACATAGACCTGATCGGGCAACGGAAGAACAGCACCCGGCAACACCTCGGACATACCCCACCTTTACTCGCCGAAACAACCACACAGAGAGGAGTCCGGCTCCCCCGTTGTGCAGAGATTTGCACAGTTCCCCGGGCGGGAAAAGAGTTGACAATCGCAGCGGCGCTTGCAAGAGCCGCCGCGGCATCGACCGCGGTCAGAGCCGCAGGTCACGCCGAACGACAGCCGCTGCGACCTCCGACAACCGTGCCTGATGCGAACGTGCGTACTGCCGAATCACGGTGAAGGCCTCCTCCACGGAGATCCGGTGCGAGTAGGCGACGACCCCCTTGGCCTGCTCGATCAAGACACGGCTGTCCAACGCCGTCTGCAGCTGCCGCCGGACCAGAGTGCTCTGCGCGATCGTGCGTGCGTGCAGAATGCCGATCGTCGCCACGTCCGCGAACGCGCGCGCTGCGATCAAATCGTCGTCGGGCAGTTCCCCGACCTCCTCGCCCAGCAGGTTGAGGGTGCCGATGATCTGTTCCCGCAGTCGCATCGGGACAGCGTGGACGGCACGAAAGCCGAGGTCGAGGGCCTTCGCGCGGAACTGGGACCACTCGGGAGGGGCGTCCCGGATATCGGCCAGCGACACCGGGCGACCGGTCCGGAAGCTCTCGATGCACGGCCCGGCAGACGCACTGAGCTGCATCACCTCGACCAGCCTGCTCGCCTCGCTGGTGGCAGCTACGACATCCAGCTCGCCGTGCTCGTCCGCAAGGAGGACTCCCGACGCGGTGGCGCCGAGGAGCGAACTGCAGGTCTCCACCAGCGTCTGCAGCAACTCGACGACGTCGTAGTCGTCCACCAGGGTGTCGGCCAGCCCGGCGAACGCCTCCAGCAACAACTGCTCGCGGGTCTCGGTCACGTCGACTCCTACCGTGTCTCGGGCGCAGAGAAGTCGATGCGGCGATCGAGCACGTCGCGGGCGACCTCCATCATCGATCGGTCGCTCGCGAACGCATGAGCCTGGATGACCAAGCGTGCATCGTCCGCGCTGATGCCCAACTGGGCCAGAACCATCCCTGTCGCCTGATGGATGATCTTCCGAGAGTAGGGCCGATTGTCTTCCGCGTAATCGTCGCCGCCTGCGCTCGCAGTCTGGAGGGCGGCTTGCAGGACCTGACGCGCGGTCGCGTCGGCAAAGTCCGCCGCCTTCTGCGTTTGACCGGGCTCGAGTGTGAGCGGCCGACGCGAGTAGAGATCGACCGCGCCGATCTCGAGAGGCCCGACGAGCAGCGGAAACGCGAACAACGCACGGATGCCTTCCGACCATACGGCCTCGGCGAAGGCGGGCCACGCGCCGCCGCCATCGCGGCGCAGATCGGGCAGGAGAACAGGCCGGCGGGACCGCACAGCTTCCCAGCACGGGCCTTCACCGAGGTCGAACTGTATCTCGTCGACGCGTGCGGCGAGCCGGTCGGTGGCCGCCACGGTCTGGACACCCAGCAAGTCGCCCAGAGTCGACACCGCGGCCCCGGTCACCGGAAACGAGCGGACGAAGCGGCGTGCCATCTCTTCGGCTGCGCCAGCCCCCGCCGGCCTCCCGTCTTCACCGGGCATCGCTCACGCTCCAGTCCCCGCACGCCCTGTGGTCAGTGACGACGGAACTCATTCACCAGGATGCTCGTCCTCATCCGGGAAGTCCAGGTCCGGGGGGTGCGGTCGTGACACCCGCGACGGCGGGAGGCAGCCCGCCGACGTCGAGCCCGGGCGCCTGGCGGATCTCGAGCAGCGGGCAGGCGAACGGATCCCTCTCGCCGAGACCGACCCGGTTGATGTGGCGGGTCACGATCGCGTAGGAGCGGAACAGACCGGTTTCGGTGTAGTGCACGCCGTTCTCCTCGCAGAAC
Organism: Leifsonia sp. Leaf336; assembly: GCF_001423695.1. Classification (GTDB taxonomy): domain Bacteria; phylum Actinomycetota; class Actinomycetes; order Actinomycetales; family Microbacteriaceae; genus Leifsonia. Next base: position 316,840 of record NZ_LMOZ01000001.1, on the reverse strand, counting down.
GCCCGGATCGCCGGGGCTGCGCGTCGCAGGTGCGGCCGGGGCATCGAGGGGAACAGATGATGCTCGATCTGGTAATTGAGGCCGCCCATCAGAAAGTCGAGCGCACGGCTGCCGCGGATGTTCCGGCTCATCAGCACCTGCCGGCGCAGGAAGTCGAGCTTGACTCCGTGCGGCACGAGCGGCATCCCCTTGTGGTTCGGGGCGAACGAGACCCCCATGTAGAAGCCGAAGAGTCCCAACTGCACGGCGAGGAACGCGGCCGCCTTGCCCGGCGAAAGCACCCAGAACACCAGCCCGAGATAGCCCAGGACACGGATGGCGAGGAACGCGATCTCCACGGGCCGCCGCTTGACCGGCTCGCGCGCGAGCACCCTCCGCACGCTCGAAGCGTGCAGCGAGACCCCTTCCAGCAGCAGGATCGGAAAGAAGAACCAGCCCTGGTGACCGATCAGCCAGCGAACGCCGGGAGGCCGCTGGGCCGCCTGCCGCGGGGTGAACGCGATCACCGGCAGCTCGATGTCGGGATCAGCGCCCTCCTGATTCGGGTTGGCGTGGTGGCGCGTGTGCTTGTGCTGCCACCAGCCGTAGCTCATCCCGACGAAGAGGTCCCCGACCACCAGGCTCACCCAGTCGTTCCAGCGACCGGAGCGGAAGATCTGCCGGTGCGCGGCGTCGTGGCCGAGGAACGCGATCTGAGTGAAGAGGAAGGCGAACAGGACCGCTGTGAACATCTGCCACCAGGTGTCGCCGATGACCACGAACACGACCACCATCGCCGCGGTGAGCGCCGGAACCAGCGCGAGCTTGGTCCAGTAGTAGCCGTATCGGCGCCGAAGCAGACCCGAGTCGCGGATGATCGCGGCGAGTGCGGTGTACTCGCCGCCCGATGCCGGCGGCTTCGGCCGACTCGCAGAGACCTCGGACATGGCCACACCCCTTCGCGCTGGATGACGTCGGGGTCCGGGCCGCCTGTGCTACTCAGCGTACGCGCGTCCGGGATTCGCGAGTACCGTCAGCGGCATGTTGACAGTAATCGTGATCCTCCTCGTCGTGTGGGCGATCCTGGCCGTCGTCGGGTTCGCCATCCAAGGTCTGCTCTGGCTGGCCATCATCGGCATCATCCTGTTCGTCGGCACCCTGATCTTCGGGATCGTCCGCCGCAACGCCAACCGGAAGAAGTCCGTCTGAGCGGCGCGCGGCGCCGTGACCACCATTGCCCGCCGGAGTCTCGAGTGGGACAATTCAAGTGATCGCCCTAGACCTAGGTGGTACCCCTGAGTGTGCGCACCGCCTTCCGGCCTGGCCCGGATCGCGGTGTTTCGGGTACTCCGCCATCCGGGCTCAGGATGTCGACGATGTCCTTTCGGCCCGTCTACGGGTCGGCCGGGTGGTCGTTGCGGACGTCGAACCACGTCGGGTCCGACGACCCATCCGCGTGCAGGACAGGCCCGGGCGAGCCGCCTGAAGAGGATGCGGTGAAGGTGACCGCCGCTGCCGCCAAGGCGATCAGCGCAGCACGGTCGGTCTCGCGGTGAGTCTTCGTCGGCGGCTCGGCCTCCGAGCGTTCGCGGGCAGCCGCGGAGCTCACGCTGATCGCGTACAGTCGTGCTGCGATCACCGACGCCAGGCCGCCGGCCAGCTCCTCGAGGTTCGTGTTCGCTATCTCCAGACGCCGGTCGGAGACGCGCAGTTCGACCGTCGGATGTCCCGAGTCGGTCAGCGTCGATCTGGTGGTGTTGTCCTGTATCTCGTCGATTTCCGCTCGGCTCGGACGGCGATTGAACACCGCTAGCACGGTGTACCGATCGGGGGCATCCGCCGTCAGCAATTCGCTCGGCAATGCATCCGCGAGAATGGCCCCGACACGCAGCTCATCCCGCCCGGCGTTGCGATGTGTGTTCATGATCGGACGTTACGCGCTGAACTTGTGCGTGCATCCAGGTTGCCGGTGAATCGTCGAGCGAACGTAGCCGACGACCCTCGGCAGGCGTACGCTCGAAACAGCGGGCTCCTCCGAGACGCGTTTCTGCCGGTCGATGCTCGATTCCGGGGCTCCTCGCTACTGATCGACGCGAATCGGTCAGAGAGGGGCACGTCATGTCGGATAGTTTGTTTCCCGAAGAGTCTCCCGAGCGGACCGAGCTCCGCGTCGAGAGGGCCTGGCAATCGCTGCGAACATCTCGCCGGGACGACCCCGACCGAATTCAGAAGGCTCACGACGCTTACCTGTCGGACCCGACCGACGAGGATTCGTCCTGAGTGTTCTGAACCGCTGGAAGGCAGATCGTACCCACTCTGACGTGGGCCGGTGAACTGCAATTCCCAGCAGGGGCGACGGCGAGGTCTCGCATCGGATCCCGATGCACCGGTCGCCGTCGTCCCGACTTCCTGCCGACTGCTCCTCGATGGCGCGTACTGTGCCTGACAACACGGGGGGAGGCAGGCGACGTGCGCATCGTGATCCACATCGACGGCCGTGTCTACGCCCCGGCCATCCGCTGGGAGCGGACTCGGCAGCAGATCGTCGGCGCCGCTCGAACCGGTGGGGGCTTCGTAGTGCTGCTGACCGCAGTCGGCGCGACCGAGGTCTTCGTCAGTGAGGCCAGCCGGATCTACGCCGAGCAGGTACCCGATGAACCATTCGAGCCTGAGCCCGACGACGTGACCTCCGACGGCGACTTCGACGATCTCTGACGAGGAGGCGTCAGGCGCGAGCGCGTTTCAGCAGCTCAAAGCCCGTCGAACGTGTCGTCGTCGATGCTCGACTGGGACACTTCGTCCGCCTCCGCGTCCGGGTCGCCTCCCACGTCGATCTGACTCCACACCACGGGCATGCCCGGCGAGAACAGGATGTCGATCCCGGGGCCGGAGTGCAGCGGCGGGATGTTCACGTAGTCCCCACCCGCCTGGATCGCGGCCTTGATCTTCTCGCGCAGCTCCGTCACTGAACCCGGCAGGAAGTAGTCCTTGCCGTCCACGGTAAGCCTGTTGACGATCACTGTTCATCCGTTCTGTCGGTCTTGTCCTGGGCCTGCGCCTGCGCCTCTGCCCCGGCGTCGGGTTCGTCGACGACACGGAGGCCCGAGACGCTGTTCGCCGTGCGGACGAGCGCCTCCACCCACGCGCGATTGATCGACTCGCGGGTATGCGTCGGGTAGGTGAAGCGGAGGCCGACGGTCGGCGAGATCCAGACCGAGTTCGAGCCGCTTCCGCCCGCGACAGGGATGTCCCACGAGAACACGAAGCTCTCGTTCCGCCGCAGCTTCGTGACGATCGCCAGCTGCAGGTGCGCGAGCAGGCGATCGTCGAACTCCACCGACGACAGATCGTCGCCGTAGAAGAGCGTCCCCATCAGCGCGCCACGGGCTCGGGGATCGCGCGGAGGCCGCCGACGCTGTTGGCGGCGTCCATCAGCGCCTCCGTCCAGGCGCGGTTCAGCGCGGGCCGGCGGCTGCCCACGTACTGGAAGTGCACCGGGACGGACGGGTTGATCCAGATCGCGGTCCGGCCGCGCGAGTAGGCCTCGTCGTGGTCCCATTCGAAGAGGAACTGCTCGTTCCGCCGCAGCTTCGACGTGATGACCAGCTGAAGGTGGGCCAGCAAGCGGTCGTCGATGTCGATCTTCGCGCCGGACCCGTAGATCAGAGTGCCCAACCGGTGCTCTCCTTCCGAGGGCGTGCGCCGCGCGGAGTCGCGTCGGCCTGACGATCATATGCTGCCCGAGCCGCCGATCGGGCGACGCACGCGCTCACGCGGGCTCGCGTTCCCGGGCCGCACGCAGGGCCCCTCGCGCCGCGGTCGCGACGTCCGCTGCGGACGGCCTCAGCGACGGCTCGGAGTGCGTCATCGCTTGGATGAGCGCGCGCCAGCGATCGGGGATGGTGTCGGGCGTCTCCGGATCGCGGTCCAGCCGGGCGAGCGCCGACTCCACGGGCGTCCCCGGAAAGGCGACCGTCCTCGTGAAGCACTCCAGCAGGACGAGGCCGAGCGAGTAGATGTCCGAGGCCGGCGTCAGCGTCTCGCTGCGCACCTGCTCTGGGCTCAGGTAGGCGGCGGTTCCGAACGTCGCCTCCGCGAGCTCCTGAGGGCGCGTCGCGTGGATGGCGATCCCGAAGTCCGTCAGCCTCGCCCGCGGGCGAGAGAACCGGGTGCCGTAATCGACGACCATGATGTTCGTCGGTGTCACGTCGCGATGGATCACGCGACGCGCGTGGACGTACTCGAGCGCCTCCGCGATCTCGAACGCGACCTCACCGATCTGCCGCGTGGTCAGCTGACCCGAGTTCAGCACCGCGCGGAGCGTGTCGCCTTCGACCAGCTCGATGACCAGGAAGGGGCGAGGGTCTTTGGGCGACGAGTCATCGACGCCCGCATCGAGGATCGACACGACGCCGTGATGGCGGAGGCCGGCGAGCACGCCCACCTCCGCCCGGAACCGCGCGAGATCGTTCCGGCTTCCCGAGGAGAACAGCTTGACCGCGACGTCGCGACCCAGGTTCTCGTCGCGAGCACGGAAGACCATCGAGGAGCCGCCGCGCGCGAGCAGCCGGTGGGGCCGGTACCTCCCGAGAAGAAGCGGAACCGGGGTGTCGGGTTTGTTCACCTCGACATTCTCCGACATTCCCGGCGTCGCCGCCGCCCACTAGACCGCGACGCGAACCTGCGGTATGCGATGCGGCTGCGGCCGCTACCGCTCGATTCCGTGGACGACCGCCTGATCGCCGCCGCCCCGCTTCGCGGCGTACATGGCCTGGTCGGCGAGGCGGATGAGATGGTCGATCGAACGGTCGGCGACCTCCGCGTCGGCGATGGCGATTCCGACGCTCGCGGTGATGTTCAACTCGGTGGGGATGCCGGGGAAGTCCTGCGCGATGGCCGCCCGGGCCCGGTCGGCCAATTCGAGGGCGTCCGACGTGCCGCCGACCTGCAGCGCGGCGATGAACTCGTCGCCACCGTAGCGAGCGATCATGTCCTCCTGCCGGAAGACGCTGCTCAAGCGCTCGGCCACCTCCTTGAGCACGGTGTCACCCGCGGCGTGCCCGAGGGTGTCGTTGATGGCCTTGAACCCGTCGAGGTCGACGAAGAGCACGGCCACCTGGTCGGTGTGCGCTAGCTCCGTCTGCTGAAGGTTCTCGTCGAACAGGCGTCGGTTGGGCAGACCCGTGACCTCGTCGAGCATCGCCGCGCGGCGCAGCCGCGCCTCCAGGCGCAGCCGCACCATGACCTGCCCGGCGAGCTGGGCCAGCGCCTCGGCCAGCGGCACGGCCTGATCGTCGAAGGTTCGGGGCTGATCGAAGTAGCAGGCGAACGCGCCGTACAGCACGCCGTCTTCGATGATCGGCACACCGATGACCGCGGAGACCCCCGCCCGCTCGAAGACACCGCTCAATCCGAGGCCCGGCGCGACGATGTCGGCCTCGGCGGGCGTCTGCACCGTCACCACGCCGCCGAGCGGGACCGCCTTGCCCTGCGAGTCCTTGGGCCACTCCTTCGCCAGCATGTTGTCGCCCGCCACGAGCGTGTAGTTCCCCGGCTCGCCGGTGTGCACGCTGCATGCGGTCGCGTTGAACGCTCGGCGCGCGGTCTCGGAAAGCAGTTCGCCGAGCTCCTCCTCCGACTGCGTCTTCGCGAACGCGACGGAGGCCGAGAGCAGCAGCTGCAGGCGGTCGCTCTCGCGTCGGCCGAGCGCTGAGGTGCGCTCGCCGACCGCAGCCAGCTCGGGGTCGAAGGCGACGATCGTGTGTCCCCCGGAGATCCGCACGGCGCGGATGACCACCGAGCTCCGCGTCCCCTGGTAGCTGTGCGTGGTGGACGCGAGGCGGATTCCGCCCGGGTTGCCTGTCGCCAGTGCCGCGGCCAGTTCGTCCGGGTCGACGCCGAGCACAGTGGCGAGCGGCATCCCGACGAGCGATTCGGAGGTTCGGCCGGCCCAGACCTCCAGTGCCATGTTGGAATCCACGACGACGTGGGATCGGTCGATGAGAGCTCGGGGGAAGGGCTGCATGCGCGCGACTTCGGCGAGCATGTCGGGCCTCAAATGTGTGACCGGTCTAAATGCATGTGTTGAGAGTGACGGTTGCCGAGGCGATCGTCAAGTCAGCGCGCCCTACTCATCCGCGTGGATGCGGCCCGGCGCCGACCAGAAGGCTGTCCACATCCGCCTTGGTCGTCGGACGCGACAGCAGATACCCCTGGCCGCGATCGCAGTGAAGCTCGCGGACTCGCGCCAGCTGCGCCTCCGTCTCGATGCCCTCCGCGACCAAGCGCATCCCCTGTGCTTTGCCGAATGCGACCGCGCGCGCCAGATCTTCGGCGTGGGCGCCGCGGGTCTCCTGCACGAGGGACTGGTCGACTTTCAACTCGGTCGCCTGGAGTGCGATGACCTGCTCCGGCGACGCGTACGCGGCGCCGAAGTCATCGATCGAGATGTTCACTCCGAGCGTGCTCAAGCGGTGGACGATATCGATCGCCTCCGGAACATCGGTCACCGGAGTGGTCTCGGTCACTTCGAGCGTCAGGAGGCTCGGGGCGAGGGAGAACTCGCCGAGCAGCCCGGCGACCGTGTCCACGATCGTCGAATTCCGAAGCTGGAGGATCGACACGTTGACCGCGACCTCGATCGGGTGCCCCTGGTTCTGCCAATCGCGGGCGGCGTTGCAGCCGAGCCGCAGCATGACATCCCCGATACCGCCGACGAGCCCCAGGCGCTCGGCCATCGGGATGAACTCGCCAGGCGCGATCAGACCCAGCTGCGGATGGATCCAGCGGCTCAGCGCCTCCGCCCCGACGACCTCGCCGGTCTCGAGGGAGAACTGCGGCTGGAAGAAGGCGACGATCTCGCCGCGGACCGCGGCGCGCGGGAGGTCACGCTCCAGTAGCGCGCGGCGATCGTCCAAGTGCACGATTGACCTCCCAACTTGCATCGACCGTCCTAGTTTCCCGTATCCGCTCGGAAGGCCGGGGGCGTTGGCAAACCGCTCGCGATGACGTACACTACGCCGACTGGTTCTTCCGCTGGTGACGGCTACGCTCGCGCCATGGCGCATCTCGACGGAGTGACTTGGCCTCCTGCCCCCATACGGACCGAGCGGTTGATCCTTCGTGCAGCAGAGGCGCGCGATCGCGAACCGATGCTCGACCTCTTCAGCGACGAGGAGGTCCACTCCTACGTCGGTGGCCCTGAGCCGCGCGAGCATCTCGACGAGCTGATGCCTGCCGTGCCCGGCCAGCGGCCCGGCTTCTTCGTCGTCGAACGCGATGGCGAGGCGATCGGCATCGTCACTCTCGATCGACGTGAGGCGCGTCTGGGACATGTCCGCCCCGAAGGCGGCGAAGCGGAGCTCGGATACATGCTGCTGCCGAGGTCATGGGGGCACGGCTATGCGACGGAGGCGTGCGCGGCAGCGATGGAGTGGTTCCGCTCGGCGCTGCCGGAGGAGCCGCTCGTGGTCTCGACGCAGCTCAAGAACACCCCTTCGCTGCGGGTCATCGAGAAGCTCGGCTTCGAGGAACTCGGCCGATACGAGGAGTACGGCGAGCCGCAATGGTTCGGAGCGTGGCCGCTGAGACCGCGGAACCCTTGACCGACCGCGAGGCCCCTCCCCGGGACGATCAGGTCACTCACCGAGCTCGGACGAGGAAGCGGCCGCCGCCCGTCCTCCTGCTCCGGCCGCGGAGCGCCGGCCCACGATGCGAGCGACCTCGCGGGCGTGGCTCAGCATCACCACGTGCGGAGCACCCTGCACCTCCACGAACCGGCCCTCAGGCGCGAGGGCGGCGACCGCGCGCGCCCAGTCCGCGCGGGCGATCGGGTCGCGCTCCCCGCGGACGATCGTGACAGGCGCCTCGATCAGCGGGAGGTCGTCTTCGAGGCGGTGGTCGAGCATCGAGGGCAGGACGCTCAGATACCACCGCAGTCCGCAACGCAGGTAGTCGGTGAGGACGAGCGCGTTGCTGTGCGGACTCTCGCGGAGGGTATCGAGGGCCAGCCTGCTCGCCGCGCGCAGCGGAGCGCGGTCCTCCGGTGCCATGACCGGTCCGAGGAGCACGAGCTCAGCCACGAGGTCGGGTCGACTCCGCGCGAGACTCGTGGCGACCTGGGTGCCCATCGAGTGGCCGACGACCACGACGCCGCGGAGCTCTCGGCCGTCGGGGAAGGTCGCGACGAGGTCGGCGTAGTCCTCGACGGTCATCCGGCGTCCGGGCTTCGGCGCACGGCCGAAACCCGGCAGGTCGACCGCGATGGTGCGGCCGCGCTCGGCGAGCACGGAGGACAGCCGATGGAAGTACCGCGAGCTGACGCCGATCCCGTGCAGCAGTAGCACGGTCGCCTCATCGAGGCTCTCGCCCTCGCGAGCCCGGCCACCCCGATCCGACGTCACTACGATGCGCGCCTGCACATCGGGCACCCCTGCACGCATCGAACCCCTTCCGGTCTCCCTTCGTACCGTCGGCCCGCGCCTCCTGACTGTCAAGCCCTGGTGCCGAGGTGCGTAGCCCCACGAAGTGGGGGTCCTCATAAATGAGGACAGAATGCTTATACTGTCCGCACCACAGAGAGAACTGAGGATTTCTCGACTGGTCTCAGGTGCCGGCACCCGACCCCCGGCACGAGGGGGCGAGCCGCATGGCCATCCACAGCATGCGCATCCATCCGCATGATCGCAACGGACGCTGGCTGCGTGCCGCGATCGTGCTCGCGTCGGTCGTCCTGCTCTTCGCGGGAACGGCCTTCGGCGTCGCGGCGTTCTATGCCGGGAGCGTCGCGAGCACGTTCGACTCGCACGTGACGAGGCTTCCGAACGCGCTGCCCACGGCCGTTCCGAGACCGCCCGTCTCATCCACCGGCGCGATGAACATCCTGCTGCTCGGCTCGGATTCGCGCGGCGACCCCACCGCCGTCGGCACCACCGCGCTGTCGAATCAGCGCTCCGACACGATGATGCTCGTGCACATCGACGCCGACCGCCGGGACGTCTACGTCATGTCGATCATGCGCGACCTCTGGGTGCCCATCCCGGGGAACGGCACGGCGAAGATCAACGCGGCCCTCGCCTGGGGCGGCACCCCGCTGACCGTGCAGACGGTGGAGCAACTGCTCCAGGTGCGCATCGACCACGTCGCGATCCTCGACTTCGCCGGGCTGAAAGACATCACGAACGCCATCGGGGGCGTGGACGTCGACAGCCCCGTCGCCTTCACCACGGTCAAGTCGCCGCACTACACATTCGTCAAGGGCATGAACCACCTCGACGGCGACGAAGCCCTCGCGTTCGCACGCGAGCGCTACGCCTTCCCCGAAGCCGACTATCAGCGCGTGGCCGATCAGCAGGCCCTCCTGGCCGGGTTCGCCACGACCCTGATCCACCGCTCGGTGCTCACCGACCCGTCCGCCCTCCTGGCGTTCGCGCGGAGCACCGGATCCGCCGTCAGCGTGGACTCCTCGTTCGACCTGCCGAGCATGCTCGCGCTGGCGGCGAGCATGCGTATCTCAGGCGCGTCGGGCATCCACACCTTCACGCTGCCGACCGCCGGGACCGGCACCTCCGCCGACGGGCAGTCGATCGTGAACGTGGACCCGGCCGCGCTCGCCCGCGTCCGCACGGCGCTCGCCACCGACACGCTCTCGCAGTTCGCTCCCGGTCCGTGATCGGGGCGGACGGGCGCTGACGGCGGCTTCGCGAAAGTCGCGGTCGACCCCACTTGCGCGATCGAATGTATGCGCATACGGTCCGCGGGGTGATCAATGACGACACGAAACGGAGACCGTCCATGACCAGACCCCGTCCCGCCCGGCGCTCCCGCCGGGCAACCGTGATCCTGCGACTGTCCGTCGCGCTCGGCCTCGCCGCCGGGTCCCTCATCACCGCGCAGACGGCGACGGCCGCCCCTGCGCCCGCGCCGGCCCCCGCCGGCCACGGGCCGGGCGGCATGCAGGGGATGAGCGCGCAGCCGCCGCTCACCGCCTCCCAGAAGGCCGACCTCCTGCAGGTCGCGAAAGACACCTGGAACTTCTTCAAGCAGGACGTCGACCCCACCACCCATCTGCCGCTGGACAACCTCGGCCCGGCCGCGACGCGGGGCGGATACACGTCGGCGGCCAACATCGGCGTGTATCTGGAGGCCGTCGTCTCCGCCGGCGACCTGGGGATCATCAAGCGGCCGGAGGAGCGGGCGCTGATCTCGTCGACGCTGACCGGCGTCGCCGCGCTGCGCTCGTCGCACGGCTTCCTGTTCCAGTGGTACGACACCGGCACCGGCCACACCATCCTGAACCCGGGCGCGGCCGACTGCTCCACCGAGACGACGCCGAAGCAGGACAACTGCTCGTTCCTCTCGGCCGTCGACAACGGCTGGTACGCGTCGGGTCTGCTCGTCGCCCGCCAGGCGCTGCCCGAGCTGCGGAAGCAGATCGACGCGCTGATCGCGCCGATGGACTTCTCGATCTTCTACGACGACCGGGCGCAGACCGCCTGCAACACCAACCCGGACATCGCGGGCAACCAGCCCACCGGCCAGATGTACGGCGGCTACTACGCCGACCAGGGCCCGGCCGGCTACCACAACGGCGCGATCTACAGCGACCCGCGCATCGCGATGTACATCGGCATGGGCCTCCACCAGATGCCGGGCGACGTCTGGTGGCGCACCTGGCGCACCCTCCCGCCGCAGCAGTGCAGCACCGATCCGGACTTCTCGTGGCAGGGGCAGTGGCCGGTCGCCGGCGACTGGCAGAAGTACACCGACCCGCAGAGCGGCAAGGTCTTCAACGTCTGGGAGGGCCACTACACCTATCCCGGCACGTCGCTGACGTTCCTGCCGACCTGGGGAGGAGGCATGTTCGAGGCGACACTCGCCAACGAGATCGTGCCGGAGACCACGTGGGGCCAGAACGGATTCGGCCTGGCAGACGTGCGCACCGCCCAGGTGCAGGAGAAGTACGCGACCCAGACGCTCGGCTACCCGGTCTGGGGCATGTCGCCGTCCAGCACGGCCGATGACACGGGCGGCTACGGCGTCTACGGCGCCGCAGGCCAGAAGTTCCCGGCGGGGCAGGCGCTCGCGCAGTGCCCGGCCTGCTCGGCGGAGGACGTGGTCACCCCGCACGCCTCCTTCACCACCCTCGGCGTGCTGCCGCAGGACTCCTACGCCAACATCGCGAAGCTGCGGTCGCTCTACCCGGGCATCTACAGCGCCGACGGCGGCTTCTTCGACGCCGTGAACCCGGCCAGCGGGTCGATCGGGCATCGCCGGCTGGTGCTGGACCAGTCGATGATCATGATGTCGATCGACAACGCCCTCCAGAACGGCGCCCTCCGCCAGCACTTCGCGGACGACCCGGCCTCCTGGGCGGCGAAGACGTACCTGTCGATGGAGACGATGACGCTGAAGTAGCCTGGCTGTCCAACACGGCCCAGGAGGTGCGATGAAGGACCGGATACTCGACCTCGTCTTCCTCCTGGGCGTGCTCTTCAAGGGGCTCGACGGCCTGGTCGAGCTCGTCGGCGGCGTGCTGCTGCTCTTCGTCACTCCGGCGAAGCTGCAGCACGTCGCCGACACCGCGACGTCCGGGGAGCTGGCCGAGGACCCGCACGACCTCATCGCCAACCTCATCGTCCACGGCGCCGCGCACCTCCAGCGCGGCAGCCTCGTGTTCGCCGCGGTCTACCTGCTGGTGCACGGCGCCGTGAAGCTCGCGATCGTGATCGCGCTGCTGGTCGGGTCGCGCCGTATCTACCCCTGGGCGATGGCCGCGCTCGGGGCGTTCCTGATCTTCCAGGTCTACGAGTTGGTGACGAAGCCCTCCATCGGCGTCGCCGTGCTGACCGTCTTCGACGCGGTCATCATCTGGCTGACCTGGCGGGAGTGGCGCCGCGGCCGCGAACTGCGCACGACCTGGCGGGGGACGGTGGCGTGGGTCTTCCGGAGGCCGGTGGCGGGCTAACCCGCCTCACGGCGCGTACGACGTCGACACCTGGTGCTCGAGCTGCTTCAGGTGGGTGCCGAGGGTTCCGCCGACCGCAGGGTAACTGCCGACCGGGTCGGGTGCCGGGTGCGCGGAGGCGCTGAGCGCGCCGATCGTCAGGATCACCGCGACGACGGCGGCGAGCGCGTCGAGGGCCAGGATCACTGCGAGCGCCGTGCGCCGGCGAGGTGACGCCGCGCGCTCCGACCGTGCGGGCCGCTCGGTCTCGGGCTCCGGGGTCGTCGACGGCCGCGCCGCCGGCGCCTTCGACGCCAACGGATGCGTCGGCTCGGCATCCGATGCCGGGAGCAGCAGCGTCGGCGGCAGAGTCGTCGTCACGTCCCGTGCCGCCACGGGCGCCGTGGGCACCTCGTCCGGCGCTGGAAGCACCGCCGTCCTGGCCTCCTCGGCGAGGAGGGCGCTCAACTGCGACGCGGCCTCCCCCGCGGCCAGGCGCCGACCGGGCTCGCGCGCCGTCATCCCGCGCAGCAGCTCCGTCCACGCGACGCCGAGCGACTCCGGGATCACCGGGTCGCGGGAGAGCCGGGCCGTCGCCGACTCCACGGCGTTGCCGGGGAACTCCCGGCGACCCGTCAGGCACTCCAGCAGCACGAGGCCCAGGGAGTAGACGTCGGTCGCCGCGGTCAGCGGCCGGCCGGCGGCCTGCTCCGGGCTCAGGTAGCTCGCCGTCCCGATGACCGTGCCGGTCGCGGTGACTTTGGCGTCGTCCACCAGGCGGGCGATGCCCAGGTCCGTCAGCTTCGCGGCGACCCCGGAGGCGGTCGACTCCGGGAGCAGGATGTTCGCCGGGGACACGTCCCTGTGCACGACGCCGGCCCCGTGGAGGTACGCGAGCGCCCGAGCGATGTCCGCGCCGATCGCGGCGACGGCCGGCGTGGCGAGCGGGCCCGAGCGCAGGCGCTCCCTGACGTCGGTGCCCTTCACGTACTCCAGCACCAGCACGCCGCGGCCCTCGGCGTCCGAGATCGCGTCGAACAGGGTCACCAGCGACGGATGCGACCGGGTCGCGAGAATGCGGACCTCATCCTGCTGCCGGCGGAGGTCGGCCGCCGACGCGAACTCCGGGCGGAAGATCTTGAGCGCGACCTCCCGGCCCAGCGCCTCGTCGGTCGCGCTGTAGACATCGGCGAGGCCCCCGCGGCCGATCCGGTCGAGGATGCGGTAGCGGTCGGCGATCAGCCTGCCGGTCTCGCCGGTCAGCTGTCGTGGGGTCTCGTTCGTCGTCGACATCACCCGTCACCGTCGGAGCCGGACTTGCCCTTGCCGTGGCCCTTGTCCTTCTGGTCCTTCTGCTGCTGCTGCTGTTGCTGGAGCTGCTGGAGCTGCTGCTGCAGCTGGGTCTTCTCGGCCTGGTCCTGCAGCTGCGTCAGGTCGGCGCGCACCGCGACGATGGAGGTGTTGATCGCAGCGTGCCTGGCGCCGCTGATCTCGCCCTTCGCCAGGGCGGCGTCGTTCAGCTTCGCCAGCGCGGCGAGCTTGGTCTGCGCGCCGGCGAGGTCGTTCGCGTGCGCAGCCGTCGCCACCTCGAGCACGCCGTGCTGGAGGGTGGAGGCGGTCTGAGGCGAGTACTCCGATCCCGCAGCGCAGCCGCTGAGGCCGAGAGCGACCGCGAGAGCAGCGGCGACGACGACACGCCGGACGGGTCCTCCGGCTGACCTCATACACGCCACCTCCTCACGGCCTCAAGCACGGTAGCCGCAGACGCGGCCGGTGTCGAGGCGGATGGGCAGTCACACCGGAGATCCTCAGCGAGCCGGCTGCTCCGTCGAGGCGGCCGCGTCGCGGGTGCGCGTCCCGATCCGGCGGAAGGGCGCGGCCAGCGTCGGCGGCACCAGGCGCGCCTGCCGCGCCAGCAGCGCGACCGCCAGCACCGCGTAGACGGCCGACACCACCCAGCGGGCCTCGGTGGAGGTGAACACGAACGTCGCCGCGAAGAGCACGAACAGGGCAGCGGCCCAGCGGCCGGAGAAGCGCAGCCCGACGAGCATCGCGACCCCGAGCACGGTCTGCGCGACCGTGAGCGTGAACTCCTCGACCTGGCGGCCGTCCAGCGGCAGCGCCCAGCCTCCGCCGCCCACGAGGTGCGCGACGGGCAGGGTGCCGACGAGCGCGGTCCACTGGTTGACCTTGCTGGCCAGCAGGATGCCGAGGCCCATCGCCGCCTTGCCTCGTGTGGCGAAGATGATCGCGATGACGAACTCGGGGGCCTCCGACGCAAGGGGCGCGAGCCACTGCACGAGGAGGAAGTCGTCGATGCCCGCTGCACGACCTCCCGCGATCAGGCTGTGCGCGAACGGCTCCGCGAGCAACAGGATGACAACGGCGGAGACGACGAAGATGCCGATGACGGTCGCGCGACGGGCGACCGTCGGGAGCGTGCCGATCGCGCGGGGCACGCCCACGAGCTCCGGCTCCTCGCTCTCGCCCCGCGAGACGCGCCAGAGGTAGTAGCCGAACAGCGCGAGCAGCCCGACGCCGAGCACGACCGGGATGCTCCCGGTCAGCGGGATGACCAGGGTGAGCATCGACGCGATCACCAGCAGGCCGAGCTCGACCCGATTGCTCTCGGGGAGGCGCACCGCGAACGGGCGCGCGCTCACGTCCGGGTCGGTCGGCCGGCGGCGGGCGCGCGCCGTGCGGTACACGAGGAACGCGATCAGCAGGAGGAAGGGCCAGCCGAAGCCGAGCAGCAGCCGGTTGGACCCCGTCATGTTCGCGGCGGCGTACTGCGCCTGGCTCGGGTCCGAGCCGGACGTGAACGCGAAGTAGAGGTCGATCGCGTACTCGGGGAGGATCGCGATGATCGCCAGCAACCCGACCGCCAGGCCTCCCGAGATGTCGACCTCGGCCGCCTCCCCCGCCCACGCCAGCGCGAACGCGGCGGCGACGATGGCGAGACCGAACATCAGGATGCCGACGATCGGCGGCGCCTCGACGCCGCTCAGGCGCAGCGCGACGCCCTGCGCCGCGACGAGCGCCACCAGCCCGAGCGGGATCAACACTCCGCGGAGCGATCCGGCGGCGCGCGGCGGCGCGGGTGTCGCGCTGGTCGCTCGGGTGTCTGTTCTGTTGCTGGTCATCTGGCCGGCCTCTCGGTCGAGGGCGCCGGACAGCACGCAGCAAGGAGAGTCCGGTCACCGTGGTGGGACCGAAGGTCTCGCTCGCCCGGCCGATGTGGCACGGGAGGCACGCCGGGCCGCTTCGACGCGAGCCAGTATGTCGACGTGCCCGCACACCCGGGAACCGGGTGCGGAGCTACTCCCCTTCGCGTCGTCCATCCTTCCGGACCTCGGCGCCCGCACCGGCATGCTCGGGCGGATTGCCAGCGTTTCGTGCGGCCTAACTCGACGGCTAGTCGGGGCGGCCTCTGGAGCTCGGAGGGTCAGGCCGTCGGGTGCGGGACGCCGAACACCCGTTTCGTGGCGATGACCGCCTCGCGGTCGTCGCCGCGGCGCAGGGCGCTCTTCAGCGCCTGGTACCTGCGCGCCAGGTCGCCGAGGTCGGCGTGCAGGCCTTGGGAGGCCACGCTCACGTGGTAGCTGAGCGACGGTGCGGCACGCTCGATGAGCTCGACAAGGACCGGGTTCGGGCACGACCGCAGCATCGCCCCGAAGAGCGACTCCGCCGAGCGCGTGATCGCGGGCACGTCGCCGGAGCCGAGCTGCGCGATCACGTCGTCGATGCCCTCACCCATCGCCGCGCGCGCCTCGGCGCCGAGCTGCGGCAGGGTGAGGAGGGTCGCGCCGGCCAGCAGCACGCCGATCGTCTGCAAGGTCTCCTGGGCCTGCTCGGGCCGCGGGGCGATGACGGCCGAGTGCGATTGCGGGGCCGTCTGCACCAGGCCCTCCAGGCTCAGCGTGTGCAGCGCCTGCCGGATCGGGGTGCCGGAGACGCCGAGCCAGCGGCGCAGCTCGGCCTCGTCGAGGCGCTCACCGGGCAGCAGCACGCCGGTGAGGATGGCGTCTTTCAGACGGCCGTAGACCCGGTCGCGCACGAGTTCGCGCGGTGCACCGGCGGCGCCTGCGGCATCCGGGATCGGCATCACGACGCCTTCCCCGGGGTCTGGAGGCCGGGCAGGTCGATGCGGAACACCACTTTCGTCGCATCGGCGACGCCCTGCGCGTCGCCGGCCTCGACGGCGTCGCGGAGCCTCCGGTAGGCCGCCGCCGCCTCCTCCCACTGCACGTCGAGCGCGCGGTAGGCCGTCGTCACGTAGTACGCCCGCGCTGCGAGGGCGCGCGCGGAGAACTCGACCAGCACGCTGTTGCGGCAGTGCGTCATCAGGCGCGCGTAGTAGGCCGCCGACGCGGCGATGGAACCGTCGATGTCCGTGCGGTCCAGGGCCTCGATGAGCCGGTCGAGGTCGCCGACGACGTCGAGCCGGCCGGCCTCGCCGAGCTCCTCGAAGACGAAGTCGAGGATGCCGAGGACGACCACGCCGATCGTCTGCAGGTTCGCGACGGCGTCCTCCGCCCGCGGCTCGACGACGCGCGTGTGCGACTGGGCGACGGTCTCGACGAACCCTTCGACGGTGAGGGCGTGGAGGGCCTGCCGGATGGGCGTCTTCGACATCCCCAGCCAGGCCTGCAGCCGGTCGTCGTCGAGTCGCTCGCCGGGGAGGATCGTGCGCGTGAGGATGGCGTTCTTCAGGGCCTCGTAGGCGCGGTCGCGTGCGAGAAGGCGCACGGGTGCGCTGCTCGGTGAACCGGGAACCGGCATCCCCCCACCTCCTCCCGACCCGCGTATCCCCGACCTCATCGTACTGACGGCTTCGGCCGAACTGGAACTTCAATCTGGATTAAAGTTCCAGTTCGCGCGTAAACTGCACGCACAGTGCGAATACCGCTCTCGAGAGCCTCGTTCCCCCGACGCGGCTCTCGACCCTGAGTCCCGGATTCTGATCTCGGGACTCAGTCGGGGTCCTGCGCTTCGGGTGCGCAGGACCCCGACCATCATTCTCAGAAACGCCTCCAGCCCGAGGGAGCCACCGCAGCGATGTTCCTCGATCGAACGGATCCCGGCGAGCTCACGGTCACCGTCGAGCACGACGTCTATCTGCGCCTCCTTCGTCGTGCCGCGGAGCACGGCCTGACCCCGGAGGCCTTCGTCGAGCGGCTCGCGCGCGACGCGTTCGACTGCGCGATGATCGTGCCCCGAACCGACGGCGTGCGACGGGACCCGACTTCCTAGTCCCCTACGGACGGGATGCCGGCGGTTCCTCCGCTGCGCCGAACTCGGCGGTGTACACCCGCCGGAAACGATCGCCGGAGGCGAATCCCCAGCGGACGGCGAGGTCGTCGTCGCTGGTCGACGGGTCGCTCATCCGGTCGGAGCGCGCCGCGGACAGCCGCGCATCCCGCAGATACCGGCCCGCACTCGAGCCGGTGCGCGACCGGAACGCCAGATCGAGGTCGTAGCGGCTCGCTCCCGCCGCTGACGCGATGTCGCCCACGGTGATCGGCAGCGAGAGGTAATCGTCGACGAAGGAGGTCGCCCGCCGGAAGATGGTGTGCTCGGACCGGTTGGTCGCCGGCCGCCTGCGGCGGTCGCCCACCAGCGGGAACGTCTCGAGGACGTCCACGGCGAGCTCGTGGAAGAGGCTCGCGCGGACCAGCGGGCTGTCGATCGTGCCTGAGCGGAGGAACTCCGCTGCGAGCTGGATGGATTGGAGCATCCGGTAGCTCCGACGCAGGTCGACGGGTCGCGGTGAGGCGAACTCCGGCACGGCGCTGTCGTCCGCGAAAGCCACCCGCGCCACGTCGCGGAGGAGTTCGGGCGCGATGTAGACGTTGACGATGGTCAGATTCTCACCGTGCCCGAACAACTCATGTCCCGGCCGGGCCAGGAACGGCGCTGCGTAGGCCGAATCGCGCTCCCCGTCGATCTCCCACCGATAGTCGCCCGAGAAGACGCCGGAGACGCTGAACTGGTCGAACTCGCCGTCTGACTGCCACTCGCCGCCGATCCGGTAGAGGCCGACCGACAGGCCGTCGTCGCCGGCCTGATCGACACGGAACGAGAAATCGGAGCCGGGATCCCGCGAGAAAGCGAACCGCCCGTCCGCTTCACGCAGCAGGACATCGGCCTCGGTCGGGTCCGCTGTGCTGCTCTGCACGCGCCTGAGGTCGCTCACAGACCGAACAGTACCCCCGGATGATGTCGTCGCCCATTCCCCGCGCTCGACGGCTGGAGGCACGGTGCGCCCGGCGGTACTGTGGTGGTCCCTGTAGCTACGGGTATGGGGAACAATGCCAGAGCCCGTCCGAGCGATCGGGCGGGCTCTGGTCTACTCGGCTCTACGCGGCTCTACTCGTCACGGGCGTCCGGCCGATCGAACTCATCGAGCTGATCGATGCCCTGCGGCTCCTCGATCTCCACCTCGACGCCGCCCTCGGCCTGGTCGCCGCCCTCCGCCTCGTCGCCGCCCTCCCGGTCGCCGCGGAACGCGCCGGTGCCCTCGTCGAGCGTGCCCTCGCCGTCGGGGTAGCCGGCCTCGTCGGGGTATTCGACGCCTCCGGTGTTCGAGATGTCCATGGGTCTCCCTCCGTCTGCTGACGATCCTGCAACACGGCCGAGGCGGCGCGCCAGAGCCACGATCGACGCGGGTGACGAACGAGTCGCGCCGCAGGTGAATCGGGGGTGATTCTCACGGTTTCCGGTACCCGGATCGCGCTCTGTGGAGGGACACTCTCTGACAACCCACACCTCCCGGAGCCCGCCATGCGCACCAGCACCCTCGTCCCGGTCGTCGCCGGCCTCGTCGCGCTCGCCGGCGTCGCCCTCGCCGCCGGACCGACGTACAGCGCGGGCGCCGGCGTCGATGCGGGGATGGCGCCCTCGCTCGACCTGGTGACGATCGACAGCCGCGGCATCGTGAACCGATCGCATGGCGACGCGGCGTTCCTCCCGCTCGGCGACGACGATCGGTACGCACCCGGGCGCGCGTTCCACCTGAACGTCGGTGTCGCCGACAACGATCCCGACACGGGCGCCGCCGTGACCCTGGCCGTCCTCCCGATGGACGTCGCGGGCACCGGTCAGGTCGGCGCCTCGCCGAACCTCACGCCGTTCCTGCTGGTGACGGTGGTCGACGAGACGACCGGGCAGGTGCTGGTCGGCGGCAGCGCGACCGATCCGAGCCGGGGCGTGGAGGTCGCCGACGCGTCAAGCCTCCTGAACCGTCTCGAGCCCCGCGACGCCGACCCGCTGCCGGAGGGCTCGCGCTGGATCCCGGGGGCCTCGGGAAACCGGCACGACCTCGACGTCACGATCTACTGCCCGGATACCCCGGCCGTGCGGGCGCTGGCGAACGGCCGGTCCGACCTCGACCTGATGGTCTACGGGACCGGAGCCCCCTCACCCCATTGACGAGGTCGCTCGAACGGCGTTCGGTAGTGGCATGGTTGCTCTCATCATCATCCTGCTCGTGATCTGGCTCATCCTCGCGATCCTCGGGTTCGCCGTGAAGGGCCTGCTGTGGCTGGCGATCCTCGGCATCGTGTTCTTCGTCATCACGGCGATCGTGGGCTGGTTGCGCCGACGCGCCTCGCGCAGCTGACCCCGCAGGGGCGTTCGGCCGATTCATCCGTGCGGGGGCACAATCGCATCGGCCTGCGCTATTGGACGAAGAGGCGCGCACCGGGGAGGCTGGTGGCATGACCTACGTACCGAACCCGTCCCGCTACGACCGGATGCCGTATCGCCGCACCGGCCGTAGCGGCCTGGACCTCCCCGCGCTGTCTCTCGGCCTCTGGCACAACTTCGGCGACGACCGTCCCTTCGAGACCCAGCGCGCCATCGTCCGACGCGCCTTCGACCTCGGTGTCACCCACTTCGATCTCGCCAACAACTACGGGCCTCCGTACGGCGCCGCCGAGATCAACTTCGGCCGCATCCTCCACGAAGACCTCCGCCCGTACCGCGACGAGCTGATCGTGTCGTCGAAGGCCGGCTGGGACATGTGGCCGGGGCCGTACGGCCAGGGTGGAGGCAGCCGCAAGTACATGCTCGCCAGCCTCGACCAGTCGCTCACCCGGCTCGGGCTCGACTACGTCGACATCTTCTATTCGCACCGGCCCGACCCCAGCACCCCGCTGGAGGAGACGATGCAGGCGCTCGACACCGCCGTGCGCAGCGGCAAGGCGCTCTACGTGGGCATCTCGTCGTACGGTGCGGAGGAGACCCGCCGCGCCGCGGAGATCCTGGGCGAACTGGGCACCCCGCTCCTCATCCACCAGCCGTCGTACTCGATGCTCAACCGGTGGATCGAGACCGAGGGGCTGCTGGAGGCCGCAGGCGAGCTCGGCGTCGGCGTCATCGGCTTCACGGCGCTGGCCCAGGGGATGCTGACCGGCAAGTACCTCGACGGCATCCCGGAGGGCTCGCGTGCCGCCGCGGGGACGTCCTTCGACGCGAGCTGGCTCACCGCTGACGCGGTCGAGCGGCTGCGCGGGCTCGACGCGATCGCCTCCTCCCGCGGGCAGACGCTCGCGCAACTCGCGCTCGCGTGGGCTCTGCGCGATCCGCGCGTGACGTCGCTGGTGATCGGCGCCAGCAGCGTCTCCCAGCTGGAGCAGAACATCGGGGCGCTCGACAACCTCGAGTTCTCGGCCGAGGAGCTCGCGGCGATCGACGGGTTCGCCGTCGACGCCGGCGTCGACCTCTGGGCCGGCGCCCGCCGCGGCGAGGTCTGAGTACGCACCTCGGCTACCACCTCTCCGATCGCACGTAAATCCCCTCCCCCGAGTGCGCGGGCGCACGTACCGTGGTGCCATCACGTCGGATGCGGCGTCGCGTGGATCACGGACACGGCGTCTTCCCGATGTGTGTGGGGCGGATCCCGGGCGGCGGGCTTCGAGCCGGCCTCCCGGGGTCCGAGTATTCGACGATGCGGTGAACTCCGGGCCACTGGTGGGTGAAATATCCGTAGATTATGTGTTTCCGCAGTCCTTCCCCAGGGAGTCCCCGGAGTCGTCTGATTGGCTGGATGCCGTTCAGGTATGCGAGGCGAGATCGGGGGATGCGACTTCGATGGCAGTGAGCACGCAGGCCGCGAGCGATCGCCAGGTCGGCACCCAACCCTTCCGGGCGGTCCGTCCGTGGACCCTCGCGATCACCTTCGGTCTCGTCGCGACGATCGTGTGCGCCGCCGGCAGCTGGATCCCGTCGCTCTGGGGCGACGAGGCCACGACGCTTCTGTCCGCGAGGCGCCCCGTCACCACGCTCCTGCCGATGCTCTTCCACGTCGACGCCGTGCACGGCCTCTACTATCTCGGCATGCACGGCTGGATCCGGCTGGTGGGCGAGAGCCCGTTCGCTCTGCGGTTCCCGAGCGCGGTCGCGATCGGCTTCGCGGTCGCGGCGGTCACCCTGCTCGCGGGGCGTCGTGGAGGCCCGAGGGCCGCCGTCGTGGCCGGCATCGTCGCGTGCGTCCTCCCGAGGATGACGTACGCCGGCGAGGAGGCGCGGTCGTTCGCCTTCACCGCTGCGGCCGCGGCGTGGCTGACGGTGCTGCTGCTCTGGCTGGTCGATGGTGGCGGACGAACAGCTCCCGCCTCCGTGCGCCGCAGCTGCTGGGCCGTCTACGCCGCCGGGCTGGCGCTCACCTCGTACCTCTTCCTCTACACCGCGTCGATCGCGGTCGCGCACATCGGCATCCTGCTCCTCTCGCGGGCCTCCCGCCCGGCGCTGCGCTCCTGGGCCGTGGCGACCGGCTGCGCGCTCCTCGCTCTCGCCCCGCTCGTGCTGCTCGCCTACTTCGAGCGCAGCCAGATCAGCTACCTGGGCAATCAGGCCCTCGACCCCTCCACCCTGGTGTGGATGCCGTGGTTCGGCAACGTCTGGGTCGCGATCGCGGCCTGGGCGTGCATCGCGCTCGCGGTCGGCGCGGCTGCCCACGCCCGGTGGGGCAGGGCCGGGCGGGAGGCGGCACAGGGGGCGTCGCTGTCGGTCTCGGCCACGCTGGTGGGCGCGTGCTGGCTGATCCTGCCGACCGGCACCCTGCTCCTGATCAATCTGGTCTTCCCGATGTACGCGGCGCGGTACTCCACGTTCGCCGCTCCCGCGGCCGCCCTGCTCGTCGCCGAAGGACTCCTCGTGCTCGGTCGCCTCGTCTCGCGCCGTGCCGGGGTTCCCGCCGTCGCCGTGACCGGGGCCGGCCTGCTCGCCTTCGTCGCCGTCTGCACTCCCGTCTACCTGTCGCAGCGCGGCCCGTACTCCAAGAACAACTCCGACTGGGCGGAGGTCAGCGCAGCGATGGGCACGGCCGCGCAGCCCGGCGACGCGGTGGTCTTCGACGAGTCCACCAAACCGTCGCAGCGCCCGCGGCTCGCGATGCGCACCTACCCGGCCGGCTTCACCGCGGTCAGCGACCCCACCCTCCGCACGCCGTACGACCGCAACATCGGCTGGGCCGATCGCGTCTACGCGATCCCGACGGCCGCTGAGCTCGGCCGCTTCGACAGTGTGCGGCGGGTCTGGCTCGTCGAGAACGACGTGGACGGCAGCCTCGACCATTACGGGCTCGCCGAGTTGCAGGCTCTGGGCTTCGAGGAGACCGGGCGCAGCATCCCGACCCACCGGACGATGCTCATCGAGCTGACCCGTTGACTCTCGCGCCGATTGACTCCCGCGCCGACGCCCTCTCGGCAGGGCAGGGCGGTCGAGCTTAAGCTCGGACCATGAACACCGCGGTGTCGCAGGACGGTCTCGGCGAACACCGGGCCGCCGAGCGGATCTCCCGCCGCCTGCAGGCCGCGTCCGTCGAGTCGCTCGCGCTCGGCATGGGAGCGCTCGCGTTCGTCGCCGTCGGGGTGGTGGCGTTCGTCGTCTTCGCCGGTCACGATCTCTCGATCGCCGGTGCGGGCTCGGTCGGCCAGTTCGCGGCGATCGCCTGCTGCATCGTGGCTCTCGCCGCCTACGGCGCCGGCCGCGTTGCGACCTGGAGCATCCCGTGGTTCAGCCGCCCCAGGGAGCACCGATCGCGGCTCGGCGAGGCCGTCGAGGTGTTCGACTCGCTCGCGATCTCGGTCGCACACGCTGTGGTCGTGCTGCTGCTCTGGACGGTGCTGAGCGACGTACTCTCGCGCAGCTTCCAGGACGCGCAGGTGTTCGCCCTCCCGGCCACCCTGCTCGTCGGCACGGCGGCGGCGGTCACCGGCTACTACGTGTTCCTGTCGGCGGCCAACATGAATCCGCTGCTGCTGTCGGCCGTGCTCGCGGTCTTCCTGGTCGTGGGGGCTCTGACGAGCATGCTCACGGCCTCCAACCCGCACTGGTGGAAGCAGAACCTCAGCGTGCTCGGCATCAGCGACGACTGGTCGTCGGCGACGTTCAACATCACGGTGATCGTGGGAGGCGTCATCGTGACGGCCATCGCCCGGTACGCCACCGACAGCGGCAGCCTCGAGCGGCGCCCGACCCGCGGCGAGCTGCAGGTGCGCACCGGGCTCATCATCGTCGGTGCGATGCTCGCGTGCGTCGGCCTGTTCCCCGTCGACCGCTTCTTCGTGCTGCACAACACCGCCGCGACCGGGATGGCCGTCGTCTTCTGCATCCTCGCCGTCGGGATCCGCTGGATGATGCCGCACCTCCCGCGCACGTTCTACGTGCTCGGCTGGGTGTTCATGGCCGTCATCGTGCTGGTGGCCCTGTTCTTCGCGGTGGGCTACTACAACCTGACCGCGGTGGAGCTGGTCGCGGCCGTGCTGATCTTCAGCTGGATCATCGTGTTCCTGCGGATCACGGAGGCGGCCAGCGGAGACCGGGCGGCGTGAGCGAGTGCGTCGCCGGGGGGTTCACACCGGCTGGATGAGTTCCGGCCCGTCGCCGACGACGGGGCCGACTCGGTCGAACACCAAGGCGTCCGCGACCGGCAGCGCCGCGCGCACGGCCTCGTCGACGAGCGCCTGATCGCCGACCACCGTCGGGTCGACCCAGTGGTCCCAGAGCTCGCGCGGCAGCGGCACGGGGTTGCGGTCGTGGATGTCGGACAGGGTCTGAACGGCGTCCGAGGTGAGGATGGTCGCCGTGAGGTGCCAGCGCTCGGGGTCGTCGCGCGAGAGCGCCGGGTCGGCCCACCAGGCGTACAGGCCGGCGAAGCCGAGCAGCTCGCCGTCGGCCGAGTGGATGAAGTACGGCGTCTTCTTCTTGGTCTCGGGGTCGGTCTGCCACTCGTAATAGCCACGGGCCGGGATGATCGCGCGCCGGGAGGCGACGGAAGCCTTGAACATCGGCTTCTCGGCGGCGGTCTCCGCGCGGGCGTTGAAAGTCGGAACCTTGGTCTTCAGCTCTTTGGACCACGAGGGGACGAGCGACCAGCGGGCGAGCTCGAGCCGTCGCACGCTCGGCTCGTCTGCCTTCTTGCTCTCGAGGAACACGGGGATGGGATCGGTCGGCGCGATGTTCCAGCTCGGCCGCCAGTCGCGGAAGTCCCCGCCCTCGGCCACGAACTCCTGGATCATGTCGTCGGTCTCTTTGTCCAACGCGAAGCGTCCGCACATGCCGCTAGCTTAGGCGCGACCTCCGACGCCGTGTCCGGGGGGCGCTCATTCGCGCGCACCCCCCAAATGCGGGGAGCGCCATCCTGAGAAAACGATGTATTCTCACCTTTGTGAATTGGTGAGGAACAATCACTTTATTGCAGGAGAACAACCCGAAGCCCGCACGGAGCGACCTCACCGGTGCACACCACCCGAAAACGCACCAACCCGAACCCAGGGACGACCCGTGAACCCGACACGATCGCACCGAGCGCCTCACGCACTCGACCCCATCCGGGGTGCCCGGCGCCTGACGGGCACGGGCCGTCCCTCGCGGAACGGAGTCGGCGGCGGTGAATCCGTTCGAGACCACGGTTTCCCCCAAGCCGCCGTCGGCTCTTCCACACTCCGGACGGAGGACCCACGATGACCGTCCTCCGCCCGCGCCTGGCGACACTGGCCCACAACGGCCACAGCCACGTCCGCCAGCTCACTTCGGAGCGCAGCTGGGCGCGGCACTACCGCTTCCGCCTGATCGCGACCGACACGCTCATCATCCTGGCGAGCACCATCGGCGCGATCTTCGTGCGCTTCGGCTTCGAGGACACCCCCAGCACGGCAGGCGAAGGCCTGCGGATCGACTACGTGACGGTGTCGCTCGTGATCGCCCTGACCTGGATGTTCACGCTCGCGGCCTACCACACCCGCGACTCCCGGGTCGTCGGCGTCGGGGTCATCGAGTACCGGAGGGTGGTCGCCGCGACCGCCATCACCTTCGGCCTCCTCGCCATCTTCTTCCTGGTCGGCAAGGTCGACATCGCCCGCGGCTACTTCGTGCTCGCCCTCCCGCTCGGCATGGGCGGCGTGCTGTTCTCGCGGTGGCTGTGGCGGCACTGGCTGATCAGGCAGCGCTCGTTCGACCACTATCTCTCGCGGGCCCTCGTCGTCGGCCGATACGACGACGTCGACACCGTCGTGCGCCAGATCCACCAGAAGTCGGGAGCGGCCTACAACGTCGTGGGTGCCGCTCTCGACACGGGGAAGCGGAAAGGCGCCAAGAAGGATGCGGAGCTGAGCCGCCGCATCGCCTCCCCTGAGAGGGAGGTGCCCGTCGTCTCGGACCTGTCGGGGGTCGCGGAGGCGGCAGCCCGGCTCGGCGCCGACACTGTGATCGTCGCCGGCCGGGCGCTCAGCGGGGGCGACTTCGTCCGCCGGCTGGCGTGGAAGCTCGAGGGCACCGCGACCGAGCTCGTGCTCGCGTCGCCGCTCACCGACATCGCCGGGCCGCGCATCCACTTCCGGCCGGTCGAGGGCCTCCCGCTCATCCACGTCGAGATCCCGCAGTTCGAGGGCGGCAAGCACGTGCTGAAGCGCGCTTTCGACTTCTTCGCCTCCGGCCTCGCGCTGATCCTGCTCGCTCCGGTCTTCCTGGCGGTAGCCATCGCCATCAAGCTCGACGACGGAGGACCGATCATCTTCTCGCAGGAGCGCGTCGGCCGCGGAGGCGAGCGATTCCGGATGCTGAAGTTCCGGTCGATGTGCGTCGACGCGGAGGCGCGGCTCGCCGCGCTCCAGGAGAAGAACGAGGGAAACGGCCTCCTCTTCAAGCTCCACGACGACCCGCGGGTGACCCACGTCGGCCGTGTGCTGCGCAAATACTCTCTCGACGAGCTGCCGCAGATCGTCAACGTCTTCCTCGGCGAGATGAGTCTCGTCGGGCCACGGCCGCCCCTCCCCGCGGAGGTCGACGGCTACGAGAACCATGTGCACAGACGCCTGTACATCAAGCCGGGGCTCACCGGGATGTGGCAGGTCAACGGACGATCGGACCTCTCCTGGCAGGAGAGCGTCCGCCTGGATCTCTACTACGTGGAGAACTGGTCGCTCACCGGCGACCTCGTCATCATGTGGCGCACCGTCAAGGTGCTGACACATCCCGTGGGGGCGTATTAGTTGCGCCCCCGGTATTCGCACCGCAATCCCGAGCACCTTCCCGACCGAACAGACACCGAGGTTGTCATGAGTACAGAGAAAGTCCCACGCGCTCGCTCGCTGGCCAGTTCTCGCAAACTAGCCTGGCTGACCGCCATCCTGACGGCCGTCGGCCTCATCTTCGGCGGGCTCGCCATCGCGCAGCCTGCCGCGGCCGACAGCAATCCCCCCGATCCCACGAACCCCTCGACCCCGCCGACCGTCACCGCCGACGTGCTGCCCACCCCGCAGATCAACGGAGTCGTCTGGTCGCAGGTGGTCGTCGGCAACACGGTCTACGTCGCGGGCAAGTTCACCTCGGCGCGGCCGGCCGGCTCGCCCGCAGGGACGAACGAGACCCCGCGCAACAACCTGCTGGCGTACGACATCACGACGGGCACTCTGCTCCCCTTCGCACCGAACCTGAACGCCCAGGCGCTCTCGATCGCGGCGTCGCCCGACGGCAGCCGCATCTACGTCGCGGGCGACTTCACGTCGATCGACGGCAAGGGCTACTACCGTCTCGCCGCGTTCTCCACGGCCACGAACACGATTGTCAGCACGTTCAAGCCGATCCTGTCGACGACGGGCCGCGCGGTCACGGCATCGAACACCGCGGCGTACGTGGGCGGTGACTTCACGACCGTCAACGGCGTCGCTCGCAAGTACCTCGCCGCGGTGAGCGCCACCGACGGCTCGACGCTCAACTGGCAGGCGGACGCCGACGACTCGGTCTACGCCACGGCTCTGACCAAGGACGGCTCCAAGGTGATCGCCGGCGGCCGGTTCCAGAACGTGGGAGGCCTCGCCAACTACGGTCTCGTCGCGGTCGACGCCAGCACTGCAGCGATCCTGCCGTTCGCGGCCAACCAGACCGTGCGCGACGCCGGGTCGCAGGCGAGCATCTACTCGCTGGCCACGACCAACGACCGCGTCTACGGCTCCGGCTATGTGTTCGGTTCGGGAGGCAACCTCGAAGGCAGCTTCTCGGCCGATCCGAACACGGGCGCGATCAACTGGATCGAGGACTGCCACGGCGACACGTACTCCGTGTTCCCGCAGGCGGACAACGCGCTCTACATCGCCGGGCACATCCACTACTGCGGCAACATCGGCGGCTTCCCGCAGACCAGCCCGACGTGGACGTTCCACCACTCGCTCGCGTTCAGCAAGGCGGCGACGGGCACGATCACGAACGACCCGTACGGCTACTTCAACTGGGCGGGCAACCCCTCCCCGTCGCTGCTGGACTGGTTCCCCGACTGGACGACCGGCACCTTCACCGGCCAGGGCCAGGCGACCTGGAGCGTCAACGGAAACAGCAAGTACGTCGTCTACGGCGGCGAGTTCCCGTCGGTGAACGGTGTCGCGACGCAAGGCCTCGCGCGGTTCGCTCTGACGAGCTCCGCGCCGAACAAGGTCGGGCCCATGGGCATCCCGCTCACGCCGACGGCGGCCTCCTTCAACGCCGGCCAGGTGCGCGTCAGCTTCGCGGCCACGTACGACCGCGACAACGGCTACCTCACCTACAAGGTCTACCGCGACGCCGGCACCACCCCGGTCTACCAGACCACCGTGCACTCGAACTTCTACACGCGGCCGATCATCGGGTTCGTTGATTCCGGGCTGACGCCCGGGAGCCACCCGGTTTACCACGTGAAGGTGTACGACCCGGTCGGCAACATGACGTCCCGTGACACCAACGCGGTGACCGTCGCCGCCACGAGCAGCGGAGGCGCCTACTCCGACTCGGTGAACCAGGCGGGTGCGACGTCGTACTGGCCGTTCGACGAGTCCAGCGGGACCACGGCGCTCGACCACATCGGGTTCACCGATCTGACCGAGACCGCCGTCACGCAGGGAGCCGCCGGACCGATCAGCGGGGTCACCGCGAGCACCTTCAACGGCTCGACCAGCCTCGCCGTCACGCCGACCGCGATCGCCGGCCCGAACACCTTCACGGTGTCCGCATGGTTCCGCACGACGTCGACGAGCGGAGGCAAGATCCTCGGCTTCGGCAACGCCAACACCGGTACCTCCGGAAGCTACGACCGTCACATCTACATGGACAACGCCGGGCGCATCTTCTTCGGTGTCTACCCGGGCGGTGTGGCGACCCTGAACACCGCTCCCGGATACAACGACGGCCAGTGGCATCAGGTGACGGCGTCGCTCGGCGCCAACGGAATGCGCCTGTACCTCGACGGCAAGCCGGCGGGAGCGCGCACCGACGTCACGGTCGGGCAGCCGTACACGGGCTACTGGCGGATCGGCGGAGACAACCTGGGCGGATGGCCGAACCAGCCGTCGAGCAACTTCTTCGCCGGTGACATCGGCCAGGTGTCGATGTACCCGACAGTGCTCGACAAGATGACGGTCGCCAACCAGTACGTCGCCTCCGGGCGCCCGTCGCCGCTGAACCCGGCTCCGGCCGACGCCTATGGCAAGGCCGTCTACAACGCCGGGCCGGACATCTACTGGCGGCTCGACGAGACCTCCGGCAGCACGGCCCTCGCCTCCGACCCGTACGGCACGACCGGGACCTACTCCGGCACGGCGACGACTCAAGGCGTCGCGGGTGTGCTGAACGGCGGCACCGACAACGCGGTGAGGTTCAACACCAACTCCAACGGGTCGTCCGGCGGAGTGGTGGCGAGCACGGTGCCGGCCACGAACCCGACGGTCTACACCGAGTCGATCTGGTTCAAGACCAACACCACGCACGGCGGCAAGCTGATCGGCTTCGGCGACCAGCAGACCGGCCTGTCGAGCAACTACGACCGTCACATCTACATGCAGGACGACGGCCGCATCGTGTTCGGCGTCTGGACCGGCCAGACCAACACCATCACCTCGCCCAACCCGCTGAACGACAACAGCTGGCACCAGGCGGTGGCGACCCAGGGACCGGACGGCATGAAGCTGTACGTCGACGGTCAGCTGATCGGCACCAACCCGCAGACGCAGGCGCAGTCGTACACCGGCTACTGGCGCATCGGCGGGGACAACACCTGGGGCTCCACCGGGCCGTACTTCAACGGCACCCTGGACGAGGCGGCGGTCTACTCGACCGTCCTCTCGGCACAGGACGTCGCCAACCAGTACAGCCTGGGGACGTCGGGTACACTGCCCAACCAGCCTCCGGTGGCCTCCTTCACCAAGACCGCGTCGCAGCTGACGGTGAACGTCGACGGATCGGCCTCGTCCGACCCGGACGGCACCATCGCCTCCTACGCGTGGGACTTCGGTGACGGATCGCTCGCGACAGGCCCGACGGCCAGCCACACCTACCTGCAGGGCGGCAGCTACAACGTCACCCTCACGGTGACCGACAACCAGGGAGCGACCAACACGACCAGCCAGGGCGTGAGCGTCGTCGCACCGCCGCCGAACCAGCCTCCGGTGGCCGCGTTCACCTCGAGCTCGACCTACCTCGCGGCCTCGTTCGACGGAACCACGTCGTCCGATCCCGACGGAACGGTCGCCTCGTGGGCCTGGGACTTCGGAGACGGCTCCACGGGAACGGGCTCCACTGCCACCCACACCTACGCTTCGGCCGGCACGTTCCAGGTCAAGCTCACGGTGACGGATGACAAGGGCGCCCAGACCAGCGTGACCAACCCGATCACGGTGGTGGCCAACCAGCCCCCGGTGGCCGCGTTCACGTCCTCGGCGACCAACCTGGCCGCGACGTTCAATGGCACGACCTCGTCCGACCCGGACGGCACCGTGGCCTCCTACGCCTGGGACTTCGGTGACGGAGCGACGGGCACGGGAGCGACGGCGAGCCACACGTACGCCACGGCGGGAACCTTCACCGTGACGCTCACCGTGACGGACAACGCCGGCGCGACCAACCAGGTCCAGCACCAGGTCACCACGACCCTGCCGCCGAACCAGCCGCCGGTCGCCTCGTTCACCGCCACCCCGGCGGGGCTGGGAGTCGCGGTCAACGGCAGCGCGTCGAGCGACCCTGACGGCACCGTCGCCTCCTACGCCTGGAACTTCGGCGACGGAGGAACGGCGACCGGAGCCACGGCGAACCACACCTACGCGACGTCCGGCACCTACACGGTCACCCTGACCGTGACGGACAACCAGGGTGCGACGGCGACGGCCACCAAGTCGGTGACGGTCACCAGCGCCCTCGCGCAGGACGCGTTCGAGCGGTCGACCCCCAACGGCTGGGGCAACGCCGACACCGGCGGGGCGTGGACGCTCTCGGGCGGCGCGACCAGCTTCAGCACCGCGGGCGGGTTCGGCCAGCAGACGGTCTCGGCAGGCACGACCAAGACGGCGACCCTGCCGTCCGTCACCTCCACCCGCAGCGACCTGACGGTCACCCTCTCCGGTGACTCGGCGGCGAGCGGCGGCGGCCTCTACTACTCGGGCATCGGCAGAATGGTGGGCAGCGCCGACTACGAGGCACGGGTCTGGGTGAAGGCCGGAGGCGCGGTGCAGCTGCAACTGCTGCAGGGCTCGACGACGCTCTCGGCGGCGAACATCACGGGTCTCACCGTGGTCAACGCCACCGACCAGCTGAAGCTGCGGGTCCAGGTCTTCGGCACCTCGCCGACCACCATCCGCGCGAAGGTCTGGTCGGGCACCGGCACCGAGCCCACCGCCTGGACGCTGAGCACGACCGACTCGACTGCGGCCCTCCAGGTCGCCGGCACCGTCGGCCTCCGCTCGTACCTGTCGGGCAGCGCGACCACCACCCCGGTGGTCACGCGCTGGGACAACTTCGCGGTGGTCCCGGTACCGTGACCCGGTCGCCTCACGCGGCCATCCTCGTGGCGCACCCCGGTTCGGAGCTGTACGGCTCCGACCGGGTGCTCCTCGAGTCGGTTAGCGGACTCCTCTCCGACGGCTGGGACGTGCTGGTCACCGTCCCGGCCGACGGCCCCCTGATCGCCGAGCTGCGGCGGCGGGGGGCCAGGGTGGAGCTGTGCCCCGCCCCGGTCGTCCGCAAGAGCGTCCTCCGCCCGCGGGGGTTCGTGCGCTTCGCCGCCACGACCCTCCGCGGGCTGCGGCGCGGCGGGGCGCTGCTCCGCCGGGAGCGGCCGGCGGCGGTGTTCGTCAACACCGTGACCATCCCGCTCTGGATCGGCCTGGCGCGGCTCGCCCGCATCCCCGTCGTCGTGCATGTGCACGAGGGCGAGGGCACGGCCTCCCCGATCGTCAAGAAGGTGCTCTCGGCGCCCCTGCTGCTCGCGCAGACGGTGATCGCCAACAGCGCCTTCAGCGTGGAGGTGCTGCGCAGCGCCTACCCGTCGCTCGGCCGCCGCACGACCGTCGTCTACAACGCCGTGCCGGGCCCCGAGCACCGGCGGCCCGCCAGGGCCGTCATCGACGGAGACCTGCGGGTCACCTACATCGGACGGCTCTCGCCGCGCAAAGGCGTCGACGTCGCGATCGACGCGATCGCCGAGCTCCAGCGCCGCGGGGTGCCCGCCCGGCTCGACCTGGTCGGCGCCGTCTTCCCCGGCTACGAGTGGTACGAGCGCGACCTGCACCGCAAGGTCGACGAGAAGCGGCTGCAGTCCCGGGTCTCGTTCGTCGGCTTCCAGCCGTCGGTGTGGGACTACCTGAGCGCCGGCGACGTGGTGCTGGTGCCGTCGGTCGCCGACGAGCCGTTCGGCAACACCGCGGTGGAGGGCATCCTGAGCGGCCGCCCCGTCATCGCCAGCGCGACCAGCGGCCTGCTGGAGGCCACCGACGGGTACCGCACGGCCGTCACCGTCCGCCCGGGCGACGCCGCCTCCATCGCGGACGCCCTGCAGCGGACGGTGGAGCACTGGGCCGACGCCTCCGCCCTGCTGGACCGCGACGTGCAGGCGGCCGAGGAACGGCACAGCCCGGAGTCGTACCAGCGGCGCATCGCGGAACTCGTCCGAGCCACCGTCGGCGCGACGACCGCACCCGCGCCTAAACTGAGCCCACGCACGCCGAGCCGTCGCACGCTGAGCCGCCTGAGGCTGAGCCCGCGCGGACGCTGACCGGGAGGGGGTGCGCCGTGCTCGTACTCTCGAACGGGCCGCTGGACGCCCCTTCGGTCGACAAGACTCTGCTGATCGCCGTCGCTGTCGCGGTCGCGGTCCTGGGCTTCGTGGTGCTGCACCGGTACCCCAGACTGGCCGTGGCCTCCTGGATCGTCTCGATCTGCTTCGTGCCGATCTGGCTGGGCTTCGGAGTCGGCTTCAACGGCAACTACTACCTCCCGCCCGCGACGGCCGCGGCGTTCCTGGTCGTGGCCGCGCTGCTGCCGGTGCCCCGATTCCGATTGAGCTGGCTGGACGGCCTGATGACGCTCGTCGTCGTCTGCGCGATCTGCTCGCTGTTCACCGGCAACGCCGGCATCGCGCTCGGGGCCGCGATCCTCGTTGTCACCTATTTCGTCGCCGGCTACATCGTCGGCCGGGTGGCGCCGCTGAAGGTGGACCCGCTCTGGATCCACGGCGCGATCGCGGTCTGCTTCACGATCGTCGCGCTGCTGGCGATCGTGGAGGGGCTCACCCGCTTCAACCCGTTCGTGCTGATCAAGGCGCCGAACTCGCTGTACTCCGCCTGGGGCTCCATTCAGTCGCGGGGAGGCGTCCCCCGGGCCGAGGGCGCGTTCGGGCACTCGATCGCCCTAGGCGCGAGCCTCGCGATGGCCATCCCGATCACGCTGGCGTCGCCGTTCCGGTTCTGGATCCGCGTCGGGATGTCCCTGACGATGCTGGTCGCGACCGTCTTCACGTTCAGTCGCATCGGGATGGTGTGCGCGCTGCTCGGCGTCGTGCTCTCGATCCTGTTCATGCGCGACGCGATCTCCCGTCGCGCCAGGATCACCCTCGTCACGATCGTCATCATCGCGTCGGCCGCGCTGTTCCCGCTGGTCATCTCGGTCTTCGACGACGCCGGCTCGGAGGCCACGGACAGCGCCAACTACCGCGGCGACCTCACCCAGCTCTTCGGCACGATGAACCCGATCGGGGTGGCGAGCTCGGCCGAGAAGAACTCGGCGGGCACCCTGTACTTCGGCAACTTCCGCTCGATCGACAGCCAGCTCATCCTCACCGGGCTCACCAACGGCGTGATCGTCCTCGTCGCCGTGGTGGTGGCGCTGGTGTTCGGCATCCTGCTGGTGCTGCGCGGCAAGGCGACCGCCGCGACCGTGGCATTGGTCGCACAGATCCCGGCCTTCGCCACAGTGGCGCTCATCACGCAGTACTCGATCTTCGTGTGGTTCGTCGCCGGGCTGGCCGCGACCACCCAGCTGATGCCGGAGGCCATGAAGATCGGCGTCATCGGCATCCCGAAGCGCGCGGACGAACCCACCGCGTCGCTCGCGCCGCTGCGCTGAGACCCGCGGGGTTTGCGAAGCCGCTAGGAGGTCGTGCGCGCGGGGTCGCCCGACGACTCGGGCTCGGAGGCCGTGCCGGCTGCGGCCTCCGCGATGTCCGGCTCGTCGGCGCCGGTCGCGACCGGCTCGAGCTGCTCGCCTTCCGCCTGCTGCGGCGTCGTGCGCGGGCTCTTCGTCCGCTCCGCCGACGTCTTGGCGCCCGACTTGGCGGCCGCCTTGGCCGCCGCTTCGTGGTCGCCCGTCTTGCGGGCGGGCAGGCCGATGCGCCGCGACGGCGTCTCGGTCACGTAGTACGCCCCGCGCTGGCTGCGGTTGTGGATGCGGTTGAGCACGATGCCCAGAACCGCGGCGCCCGACTTCTCGAGAGAGTCGATCGTCTGGGCGAGCTGCTGCCTGCGCACCTGCGTCCGGTCGACCACGACCAGTGCGCCGTCGACCTGGCGCGCCAGGATGGAGGCGTCGGCGACCGAGCCGAGCGGTGCGGTGTCGATGACCACGGTGTCGTACTCGGTACGCAGCCGCGCCAACAGGTCCGCCATCTTGCGCGACGAGAGCAGTTCGCTGGGGTTCGGCGGGATCGGTCCGGCCGCGAGCACGTGGAGGTCGCCGTCGCCCCAGCTCTGCACGACCTCGTCGAACTCCGCGCGGCCGGCCAGCACGGACGTCAAGCCCGCGCCTCCGGTCAGCCCGCTGTACGACGCGATCATCGGCCGACGCAGATCGGCGTCGATCAGCAGCACGCGCTGCCCGGTCTCTGCGAGCGCCAGAGCGAGGTTCGACGAGATCATCGACTTGCCCTCGCCCGGCACGGACGAGGTGACGACGATGGCACGGTTCGGGGAGCCCAGCGTGACGAACTCGAGGTTCGAGCGGAGCTGGCGGTACGCCTCCGCACCGACCGTGAGCGGCGCATCGATGAGCACGAGACCGGGGTTGCTGCCGCGCTCGCGCGGGATGGAGCCGACGAGCGGAGCCTTGGCCACTTCCACGGCGGTCTCGGCATTGTGGACGCGCGTGTCGAACGTCTCGCGCAGCACGACGATCAGCGCGCCGATGATGAGGCCGAGCAGGAGGCCGGAGAGCACGTTGAGCCGCGTGTTGGGCGCCGACGCGAACTGCGGAACGGGCGCACGCGCGATGACGCGCACCGTCACGGTCGTCTTGCCCGTCGCGCCCTTGGGCGCGATCTGCTCGACGGTGCTGCCGAGGTTCGCGGCCACGGCGTTCGCGATGGCGGCCGCCTGCTTCGGGCTGGTGTCGGCGACCGCGATCTGCAGGATCACCGTGTTCTGCGGCGTGCTCACCGTGATCGCGTTCGCGAGCTGACTCGGCGTCTCGGCGAGCTTCAGGTCGTCGATCACGGGTTGCAGCACCGCGGGCGACTCTGCGAGCTGCGCGAACGAGAGCATCTGGTTCTGCGTGTAGGTGGCGCCCTGGCTCAGGTCGGTCGCGGTTCCGGCGAAGCTCAGCGAGAAGTACAGCGAGGAGGTCGCGGTGTAGACGGGCGTGGCCAGCTGGGAGAGGCCGTACCCGGCGATGGCCCCGACGATCGTGGCGATCACGACGACGTACCAGAACCGCCGGAACGCCTGTCCGTACTTCTTGGAGTTCATCGGAACCCCTCCCGCCCGTTGCCGGGCACCGGCCCCCTGCAGCCGGCACACGGTGTGGAAGACATCCTAGGCTCGATCCCTTCCACCTCTGCCAGTCCT
Organism: Leifsonia sp. Leaf336; assembly: GCF_001423695.1. Taxonomy (GTDB): domain Bacteria; phylum Actinomycetota; class Actinomycetes; order Actinomycetales; family Microbacteriaceae; genus Leifsonia. Next base: position 281,344 of record NZ_LMOZ01000001.1, on the reverse strand, counting down.
TTCGTGCGGGCGGGCGTCACTTGAAGACCACGAGCTGCGCGCCCGCCTGATCGCTGAGGGTGAGGGTGACGTCGCCGGAATCGGCGGCGGGCACCGTGAAGACGTAGACGGCGGTCGCCGTCGCGCCGGGCTTCAGGGTGCCGGTGAACGGCTTCGACGCGCTGTCGCCGGCGACCGAGGAGGCCGGGGTGGAGGCCGAGCCGTAGTACGCATTGACCGTCGCGGTCGAGACCGGGAAGTCCGAGCCGGTGTCGTTGACGAGCTTCAGGGTGACCTTGACGGCCGGTCCGCTGACCTCCCCGGGGCGCGTCGCGGTGGCCGTGTAGGCCTCCACCGATGTCACGTTGGCCGTCAGGCCGCCGGGCGTCTTGACGTTCTGCGAGACTTGGGCGGTGCTCGCGACGACGCCGCCGTAGCGCGTGTCGAGCTTGCCGGTGCCCGGCTTGGCCGGCGCTGCGGTGGACGGCGCTTGGGTGGACGGGCCGCCCGTCGCGCCGGGCGTCGGCGACGGGTTCGCGGCGTCCGAGGGCCGCGGGAGCTGCGACGCCACCGGGTCGAGCGCGTTCGCGACACCCTTGCCGGGCTGCGGGGTCGCACCGTGGATGGCCGCGACGACGATCGCCGCGACGATGGCCGCTGCGACGACACTGCCGCCGGCGATGAGCCAGCCCCGCCGTCGCTTCGAACCGGCTGCGTTCCGGGAGGGCTCGGTGGGGCCCGACGCGTCCTCCGGCTCGTGTCCCTGCGTCATGATGGACTCCCTTCGGTGCGGAGCTCGCGGAACCACCTGACCGCTGCGGCCAGGAGGAAGAGTGCGGTGGCGATCACGATGAGCGTGTACACCACGAGGAAGCCGGGCAGCCAGCCCAGCAGGACGAACGAGACGCACAGCACCCCGTAGTCCATCGGCAGCACCAGGACGGCGCGCAGCCACGACGGCCGGCCGGGCAGGTCCTCCGCCAGCGGCACGGCCCCGGAGCGGCGCCGCAGCTGCTCGGTCAGAATCATCCCGAAGAAGAGCACGGACGCCACAACGGCGGAGATCAGGGGCACGACGAGCCAGCCGACGGCGACCGTGTCGTGGAGGTAGAAGCCGACCAGCAGCGCGAGCGGCATGCTGACCACCTTGGTGGCGTCGACCATGTGGTCGAGCCACTCGCCCGCCGGGCTGCTGCGCCCGGTGAGCCGGGAGAGCTGACCGTCGGCGCTGTCGAAGGCGTAGCCGACGAGCAGGAGGACCGCGACGGCGATGCCGAGGCCCCACGAGGCCGGCAGCACGATCAGGAGGACGATGGCCGCGAACGTCCAGACCGCGCTGATCGCGGTGACGGCGTTCGGCGTCAGGTGCGCCAGGTACGCCCAGGCCGTGATGTACCGGCCGAGGCGGCGGTTGACGAAGCGCGAGTAGGCGGGCGCGCTGCGGGCGGCGGGCTTCTGCGCCGCGGAAAGCCTCCGGAGCACAGCGCCGTAGGACTCCCGGGGCGCGGGAGCGGAGCCGTCGATCGCCGAGCCGCTCATGGCCGGGCCGTCTCTGCGGGAGCGGTGCCGGCGGTGGAGGCGGTAGAGGCGGTAGAGGCGGTAGAGGCGCCGCTCGCGGCGTCCGCCTTGCGCGTCCGCGAGCGTTCCGCGCCGACGCGCTGCGTCGTGAAGGGCCGGTGCGCGCGCACCTGCACGTGGTCGGCCAGGTCGTGGCAGAGGGACTCGTAGCGGTCGGCGACGTCGTCCCAGTCGTAGGCGAGGGAGCGTGCCCGCGTCTCATCGCGCAGCGCGGTGTCGTCGGCGAGCGCCTCCGCGTCCTCCAGTCGCCGCGCGAGCTCGTCCTCCGTGCCGAAGTAGGCGCCAGCCGGCCCCAGCACCTCGCGGTTGAACACGACGTCGTAGGCGATCGTCGGCGTGCCGGCGCCGATCGCGCGCAGCAGGGACGGGTTGGTGCCGCCCACCGAGTGGCCGTGCAGGTAGGTGCGGGCATTGGCGTAGAGCTGGTCGAGCAGCTGCTGGTCCCAGACGCCGCCGAGGAACCGCACGCGCTCGTCGGCGAGCGCGTGCACCCGCGCCGTGTACTCGTCGGCGTACGGGGCGGACCCGACCACCACGAGCGGCAGGGTCGCGTTGCTGCGCCGGTACCCGTCGACGATCGTGTGCACGTGGTTCTCCGGCTCGAAGCGGGCGACGACGAGGTGGTAGCCGTGCGGGGCGAGGTCCGTCGTGGCGAGGAGGTCGTCGCCGCCGGCGATGCGCGGCGCCCCGTAGGCGATGAGCCGGGTGTCGGCGTGGAACTCGTCCCGGTAGTAGTCGGCGATGCCCTGCGCATCCGCGATGAGGGCGTCCGACCAGCGCACGGCGGCCGACTCGGCCATGCGGTAGTACCGGCGGCCGGCGCCCTTCCACTTGTCGCGCCTCCACTCGAGGCCGTCGACGTGGGTGGCGACCGGGATGCGCGCCGCGCGGATCAGCGGGAGGTACGGGGAGTTCGCCGCGTTGAAGACGATGGCGACGTCGGTGCGATGGGTCATCAGGTGCGCGACGGAGAGACCGCTGTGGCTGAGCGTCTCGAGGGAGCGCCGGTGCACCGCTCCGCGGTGGACGAGCTCCATGCCGTGGTACTCCGCCGGACGGTCGGCCTCCTGCGAGCGGCAGTAGACGCGGACACGATGGCCGCGTTCGGCGAGCCGGGTGCCGACTTCGTCGACGCAGGTCTCGAACCCGCCGTAGCGGGCCGGCACCCCGCGCGTTCCCACTAGCGCGATGCTGAGCTCAGTTCCCCCACTGTGCATCGGACTTCTCTCGTTCTCGTCGGTCGTCTCGGGTGGCCCGACGCGACGAGCGGGACAGCCGCCCGGACGGGGGCGAGTTCCTCGTCGGAGAGGCTGTCGGGTGCATCAGGGTCGGGTCTCTGTTGCCCGACCAGTCTATGACGAGAAATCCTCAATTGTTGCTCCCCCGTTAGGGGGGCGTTCACCTTCGCCGCGAGAGGCGCAGGCCGTCGCGCACCCCGCGGAACGCGGCCCGCAGCGGCACGACCGGCCGCAGGAACTGCCGGCGGCCGCCCTGCAGCAGCACCTCGTAGGCGATCGGGAGGCTCGCCCTGCGCCACCGCCGCACACTCGAGGAGTCGAGGTTGCGCGCGGCGAACACCAGCCGGTTGCGGATGTTGAAGTAGTAGTAGGTCTCCGACTTCGCCTCGCCGCTGCGCTCGTGCCCCGCGCCCTGGGTGCCGCCCTCGGCGTGCACCGCCGTCGCCGATGGCACCACGAGGACCCGCGCGCCCGCCCTCCGTGCCCGGTACGACAGCTCCACGTCCTCCCAATAGAGGAAGTACCCGTCGCCGAAGCCGCCCACGCGCTCCCAGAGCGCGGTCGACAGCAGCAGGCACGCGCCGCTCAACCAGAGCTCGGCGTCGCGCACGCCGAGTTCTGCGCGCTTGCGGGTCGCCGAGATCCGGCCGTCGCCGAGGTGGAGGTCGGAGCCGTCGAACCAGACGCTGCCGTCGGGGCGCAGGATGCGCGGGGCGACCAGCGCCTCCGGGTCGTCGCGCACGACGGCGAGCAGCGTCGCCACCTCGTCCGGTGCGATGGTGGCGTCCGGGTTGAGCAGCAGCAGTGCGTCGGCGCCGGCCTCCAGCGCCGCGGCCGCGCCGGCGTTCATCCCCGGGCCGAAGCCGAGATTGTCGTCGGGCTCGACGAGCACCCAGCCCTCGGCCGCGGCGAGCGCCCGCATCCGGCCGCGTTCGTCGTCGGTGGTCCGGTTGTCGACCACGACCGCGACGGCTCCGGGGAGGGCGCGGGTCAGCGGTGCCAGGTTGGCGCTCAGGAGGCCGGACGAGCCGTAGCCGACGACGACGACGGCGAGCCCGGCGAAGCGCCCGCGCCCCTCCCCGTCGCCGGCCCCCGCCATCGGCACTCCTCCCGCTCGCCACGCTGGCGTGAAGCCTATACCTGTGTGAGCATAGAGACCCACCGAAGCCCGTGAGGACCCTCCATGGCCGAGCAGCGCGTCCCCGTCACCATCGCCGTGCCGACGTTCCGCCGTCCGGAGAAGCTGGCGGCGCTGCTCCCCCTGCTCGTCGAGCAGGCGCGGGAGCTCGACGCGACCGGGGAGACGCGGACCGAGGTCGTGGCGATCGACAACGACCCGCACGGCAGCGCGCGCGAGGTCGTGGAGGCCGCCGCCGCGCAGGCCGGCGCCGACGGCGCTCCCATCACGCTCCGCTACGCGCACGAGCCGCAGCCCGGCATCGCGGCCGCGCGCAACCGCGCGCTCGACGAGGCCGCCCGCTCGCGGCTGCTCGCATTCATCGACGACGACGAGCGACCGCGGCCGGGCTGGCTGCGCGAGCTGGTCCGGGTGCAGCGCGACGCCGGCGCCGCTCTCGTCCAGGGCTGGGTCGACCCCGAGTACGAGGTGCCGCCCTCGTCGTGGATCCTGGCCGGGCGGTTCTTCGTGCGCCGCACTTGGCCGACCGGCACGGCGCTCACGGTGTCGGCCTCGAACAACGTGCTGCTGGACGTCGACCAGGTGCGCGAGAGCGGTCTCCGATTCGCGCTCGACCTCGGCCTGAGCGGCGGCGAGGACACCTTCTTCACGAGTCAGCTCGCGGCGCGCGGCTACCGGCTGGTCTGGTGCGCGGAGTCGGTGGTGACCGACCTCGTGCCGGCCTCCCGGATCACCCGGCGGTGGGTGCTGCGGCGAGCGCTGAGCCACGGCAACTCGGCGGCCGTGGTGCGCATCCGGCTCGCGGGCAGCCCGGCGCGCGCCGTCGCGGCGCGGGTGGCGTCGGCGATCGGCGGCGCCGTGCGCGTCGTCGGCGGCGTGCTCCGCTGCGGGCTCGGGGTCGTGACGCGGTCGGAGGTGCACCAGGCGCGGGGCTCTCGGGCCGCCTACCGCGGCGTCGGCATGATCGTGGCCGCGGTGGGCGGCCTGGTGCAGGAGTACGCGCGGCCGGCGGGCCCGGCCGCGCTCTCCTCCACCGAGGGGCACGAAAAAGCCCCGAAAACCACGGGATAAGGGCGCATACTCGCCCCTCGAGCACTTTCGATCCTCTCTCCCGGCGCGACGTGCTTCCCAGGGGCTGTCCGCTCGCTCCGGGTGTGTACCTCGAACCGCGGGGCGACCCGGTACCGAACGTTGACCCCGCCATTCCCAGCCTGCTCCCGGAGTTGTCGTGGCCGCGGTGGGCGGCGTGGTGCAGGAGTACGCGGCCGTCGGCTGCCCCGGCCGAACAGGATGCATGCACTCCCTGAGTGGTGGAAAGGGCGCTACCGAATGAACGGAGCGTCCTGGACCAATCGCCGAACTCGTGTCGGCATCAGAAACAGATCGATCAGTAGCATCCCCCCGAGAAGACCCACACACAGGTAGCTCATCAGACCGCCCCACGTTCCCGTCCCAAAGATCAACAGCCCGATATACAGAACGCTCGCCCAGCTCCGTTTCAGATAGAAGTTGTGAAGGCCCCATAACCCTCCAATCGCCCACAACAGGTAGCCAACGGTCAGGGATTGTCCGCGCCCACGGTGGTCCACAACCGTGAGCGCCGACCGGGACGACTTACGAGCAAGCAGGACGATGGCAAGTACAGCCAGCGTCGCTGAAATGACCGCCACCCAATATCCAAAGAACAACGCTGCGAGGGCAACTGCCAAATTGAGAACGGCGAACGTGATCGAACGTCGCCGGCGGGCTCTGACATCCGTCGCAGCGGCGATCGGTACGGCAATGAAAAGACCCGCACCAAAGCCCGCGCCGAGGACGAATCCCATGGTCGTCAGGCCGCGATTGACCGGCGAGTCATGGAGAAGGGTCTCCCACGGGGTAAGAACAGTCGAGGTGACCCCGACGATCGCGTGCAGGATCACCGACCCGACAAGGACCGCTGCGGCAACGGAGAGCGACGTCGCTTCCCGCTGTCTGCTCCCTTCGATGATCACGACGAAGCCTTCAATTGTGCGGGCCCTGATGAAGCGTCCGGTTGTTGACACGTGACCAGCAGCGACATCTAGGCCCCAAACGATTTCGCAATGATTGAAAGCCCAATCGGGATCAAGAGTGCCCCGACTACAGCCATCTTCAGCGGCGTCGACTTGGCCGCGAAGCCTGGATGTGTTTGGCCGAATCGGTCTTCAATGTTTCGACGGTTGCGCCGTGCGACCGCGTCCCGAAACACCACGATGAGAACTCCCGAGAAAATCACGCCCAGACCCGCAAGGAACATCACGAGTCGTTCAGTATCCAAGTTCCTCCTACCAGAACCACCGACGAGTCCGGAGCGGCCAGATCGACGCCGTGGCGTGAACGACAGCTCTATCAGAAGCCGTCATCCAACGGTGAACCCATCGAGTGCAATGCTCCTGGCCCTCAAACGCCTAACTGACGCCGAAGCCGAATCAGCAGCGAGTCTCGGTCCTGAGTCGATGCGGCGTAGCGGAACGGCGCATTCCACCGCACCGAACGAGGCACGATCGGCACGCTCCAGTTCTCATCTCCGCCGAGTTCGACGAGGATCGCCGGAACGCGTCTGCCCCCGTAGCCATCGCGCACCACGGCGGATGTCGGCTCCAGGTCCACGATGTCGCTCGCTGCGAAGAACACGCAGTCCGAGAGTTCGGGATCGCCCAGATACCAGTACAACCCGGTCGCATCGACGGCGATCACCGACCAGTAGGCCGGGCGACCTCGGGACGCGCTCAACCCGCGAACCACCGCGTCCGCCTGAGGACAGCGGGTCGCTTCGAACACGAAGGCATCCGGCCGGAGCGCTTGGACGCGCACAAAGCGTGAACCGATGAATGCCCGGTAGACGACCAGACCGCCGAACAACGCCGCGAGTATCCCCGCAGAAGCCATGGAAAGCGGCCAGAACGACCATTCCGGCACCCGGATCGTCGTGACGGCGGCCACGACGATGGAAGCAGGAACCACCCCAGCCAGAATCGGCCACTCACGCCACCACCGCGGGCGCGAATCGCGCATCGATGCCTCCCACGGGTCGTCAGACACCGCTGTCTCAGCAGAAATCACGACTGCTCTCCTGTGTTCTTCCGCGGCTTCACGCTTCCAACGGAGGCTTCGTACGCACGGACACGCGTCATCGCCGCCTCCCATTGCGGTTTCGTGAGATTCGGCTGACCGGCCTCCCGCATCACCACGCCCGTGCGCGAGTGCAACCGCACGACCTCATTGTTGCCCTGTGCACAGGTGGTGTAGCCGGCGGCAAGTTCTACGCGCTCCTTGCGGTCCGACATCCAGCTGCAGAACCACCCGACGCCGACGCCGCCAACTGTCATTGCAACGAAGGCTAGGGTAACCGGATCCAGCGCTTGTGTCCGAGCCACGATGGTCAACGCGCAAGCTACACCGCCGACCGCCCCGAACCCGCTTACCCCAATGCTCCAGATGCCTGCGCGCGCCCATTGCTTCGCGGTGGGCCCGGAGAGAACCTCGCGCCGTTCCCAGCTCTCTTGCGCCATCAGTTATTCCAGCCTCGCGCGACGCCGAAGGCATCTCCTGATAAGCCAAGAGCCTTCGACGCTTGGACGATTGCATCAGCAATCCAATCCTCCGCATCCTTCCGGATGACTTTGCCAATGATCTGACCTCCACCAGGTACCACCGTCGTGATTATCCCGATAATGCAGCTGGCCATCCTGTCTCCTCCCTTTATGCAGTTGTAGATCGTGCTGGCCAAGCTTGCGACGATGGCAATGGGCGCCAGCCATGGAAAGAGGAGTGATCCGATACCCGCGACCGCACCGATGAAGCCAAGGAAATCGAAAAGCCGGTCCATCATCTGAGCCTCGTTCGCCAGGGCGGCATTGCTTGAACACTGGACACTGATGAAGGCACTCGCGTGGATGCCCTGTCCGGCAGGGCAGTCGTGCCGTCCCGAGCTCTGGTCCTGCGAAGTCGGCCCGGTCGGTTTCGGTTTCGCCGGTTTCGTCGGGACGTACGGCGGCGCCGGGGGCGGCATATTGACGTCTTCGTACGCATGGTGAGGCGGGGCGCCGCAGCCCAGCGGGAGTGCGTCGCCGGGGCCGCGCTTGGCACAGACGTGTCCGTCGGGGTCCAGGTAGGTGGCCGGGTTGTTCCACACGTAGCCGTACCGGGCCAGGCTCCGTGGCTGCACAAGCAGACCCGCCCACGAGTCCGCCGCGGTCCACGACCCCGTCCCAGTGTCGTAGCTACGCGCCTGGTTGTGGACCATCCCCTGCGTGAGATCCTGCTGCTGCCCGGTGAACCCGGCAGGGGAGCTCCACCCGTCCGTCTCCGGGTTCAGATCACCCCAGTCCTCATACCAACCCAACTGCGTGATCGAAGCACCAGCGGCACCCGCGACGGCGGAACCGAGACCGTCCAGCAGATCCCAGGTCGCCTCACCCGACGCTGCCACATGCGCAGACAAGTTCCCCGCCGCATCCCGAAGCAGATTCGTCGAACCGTGCAACTCGTCCGATTGCTGCACCACAGCAGGTCCGTCGAACGTCGCCGCCGTCGTCTGCGTCCCGAAGCGGGTCTGATCCGTCACCGACGCCTGCCTGCCAAGTCCGTCGTAGGTGTACGACGTTGAGCGACCCTCGCGGGAGACCTGCGCTGTGCGACCGGTCGGGTCGTATTCGTAGGACGTACCAACGCCTTCCACGGACTGCGAGGTCCGCATCCCCGCGCCGTCGTACGAGTAGTTCGCGACCCCTCCGCCGACTCCACGGCCGGACCCTGTCGTCTCCGAACGCAGCAGCTGATTCGCATCCGAGAACGACGCCGCCTGCGAGAAGTTCCCGTCCTTCGCACCCGACCGCGTCCAGCCGGTACGGTTACCGGCCGGGTCGTACACGTATGCGTTCTTCTCGCCGGCCGACGTCGTGGAGGTCACCAACCGGTCCAACCCGTCATAGGTGTAACCGACCGAGCCATCACGAGCGCCCGGCTTCGAACCCTCACCACCGCTGATCGTCCTGGTCGCCTTCGTCACGTTGCCGTCCGCGTCGTACGCGTATGAGAACGCCAGTGACCCACCGTCCGCGACCGGGTTCGCCGGCACCGGAAGCGCACGATCCTTCAGGTACGTGTTCGCGTGCTTACACACGTCGCTCTCACCCGCGGAGGGAGCCGTTCGCGCGGTGAGGTACCCGGCCACCGTCGTGCACGCCTGCGCGACATCCGCGGCCCCGAACGGCACCGGCGTCGGGGTCGGCGACGCCACCGCAGGCTGAGTCGGCTCCGGAGTCCGATGAACGATCCCGGTAACCCGGTTGGCCGCATCATACGAATATGACGTCGTCACCCCCGTCGACCGGGACAGCCCGGTCAGGTTCCCCGCCGCATCCCACCGGTAACCCAGATCGCCCCAGGGCGAGCTCTGCGACGTCATACGGCCGCCCTTGTCGTACGTATAGCCGAGCTGCTCGCCGGTCGGGAGCGTGAGCGAATTCCGCTGACCCGCCGCGTCGAACTCGGCCACGAGACGGCCGCCACGCTGGTCGATCTGTGTCGTCGCCCGGCCGTTCTCGTCGTAGATCCAGCCCGAGACACCGGTCGGATCCGTCATCGCGATCAGCCTTTGCTCGGCGTCATACTCGTAGCGGGCGACAGCTCCCGCCTGATTCTGACGCACGAGGTCACCACGCTTGTCGTAGCTGTACCGGGTCGTCGCGCCGACGCCGTTGACGACGGCAGCGACACGGCCTGCCGCTGTGTACTCGGTGTGTGTCGTGTTCCCGACCGCGTTGACCTCCGCGGTCGTCCGGCCGACGGCGTTGACGGTATACCGGGTGGTGTGCCCGTTTGGGTCGCTGACCGACGCGAGGTTGCCGTCCACGTCGTAGGCGTACGCGGAGGTCGTGTTCGCATCGGCTGTCGCTTTGCCCGTCTTCGTGACGTTCTCGGCGACACTGGTCAGCTGCCCAGCGGGGTCGTACCCGTACCGGGTGAGGTGGCCTTCAGGGTCGGTCAACGACGTCTGGTTGCCGGCCAGATCCCAGCCGTACCGCGTCACACCGCCCGTGGGATCCGTCGACGTCGTCTGCGCGCCGCCCGTGTCATACGTGTAGGCGGTCGTGTGGCCGTTCGCGTCGGTCACCGTCAATGGGCGCCCATTGCCGTCATGCGTGAAGTAGGTCGCGGCCCCGGCCGCGTCCGTCACCGCCGACACGTGGCCGAGCGACGTGTACTCGTAGGTGGTCGCGCGGCCGAGCGGGTCGGTCACACTGGTCACCTGCCCAGCCGGGTCGTACCCGTAGCTGGTCCGCTCACCGAGCGGGGTCATCACAGCGATCACTCGGCCCGCCGCATCGTACTGATACGCGGTCACGGCACCTGCGCGGTCTGTCATCGAGGTGAGGTTGCCGTCGACGTCGTACCCGAGTGTGGTCCGCTTTCCGAGACCGTCGGTGACGCGGGTGATCCGATCGAGGAGGTCGTAACCGTACTTCGTCACCACGCCGTCGGGGTCGGTGCGTGCGACCAGACGGTTCACCGAGTCGTACGTGTACTTGGTCGACGCTCCGGTCGCATCGGTCTCCTTCACGAGGTTGCCCCGACTGTCATATCGATAGGTGGTCTTGGCGCCGGAGGGTGACGTCGTGCTGCGGAGGTTGCCGACGGCATCGTAGGTCGACCTCCACACGCCGCCGTTCGGGTCGGTGGTGGCGACCATACGGTCGCGATCGTCGGTCCGGTACGCGGTGCTGTTGCCGAGAGGATCCGTCATAGACGCAAGTGCGTCCTCAGCCGTATACGAGTACACCGTGACACCGCCCATGGGGCCTGTGCTGCTGGTGAGGTGGAACATCGCGTCCCACGAGAAGTTCGACACAGCCCCGGTCGGGTCGGTGATCGACGAGACGTGGTCGTTCGGCTCCCACCCGTAGGAGGTCTCACCTCCCGCCGGATCGGTCACCGTCACGAGGCGGTCGCCGGCATCCCACACGTAGGAGGTGGTGCGACCGTTCGGGTCGGTCTGCGAGACCATCCGTCCGGCCGCGTCGTACGCGAAGATCGTCACACCCCCGAGCGGATCGGTGCGGGAGGTCAGGTTGCCCACCGCGTCGTACGCGTACGTCGTCGTCGCGCCCGAGGGCTGCTCCGAGGCGACGAGGTTCCCGGCGTCGTCGTACCGCTGCGCGATCGTCGTGCCATCGGGCTGGTGGATTGCCACGAGATGGCCCGCCACGTCGTAGTCGTACGACCAGGTGCGCTCGGCCCCCTTCGCCCCGCCCTGATCCGTCTTGGTGGCGACATCACCGGCAGCGGTATACGTGTACCGGGTGATCTGGCCGCCCGGCGCCTCCTCTGTTACGAGGTTGCCGGCGGCGTCGTACTCGTACCGCGTCGTCTCGCCGTTCTCGTCGGTCGCCGACGTGACGTTGCTCTGGTCGTCGAAGGCGAACGATGCGGTCGTGCCGTCCGGATGAGTCACCTTCGTGATCCGGTTGCGGTCGTCGAAAGCGAACACACTCTCCCGGCCCAGGTTGTCGGTGTAGGTCGTCTGACCGGCTGTCGAGTAGTCGAAGGTGCGTTGGCTGCCCTCCACATCCCATTGCTTGGCGACGCGTCCCGCGCTGTCGTATTCGTTCGTCAGGTACACCGCTCCGGTCGGGTCCGTGGCAGTGAGCAGCCGGTGTTCACCGTCGTAGGTGAACGACTTCGTGCGGCCGTCCGGCAGCGTGATCGTGGTCAGGTTTCCGGCGTCGTCGTAGGCGAGCGTCCAGCGGTCCCCGCCGGGACGGGTGAACCCGGTGACACGCCCGAGCGCATCCGAGGATACGTCGACGGTCTGCCCGGAGGAGTCGGTGATCGACGTGAGCGGGACGAACTGGTTCACGTCCGGGTCGGCCGGCCCATAGCCGAGCGTGCTGGCGTTGCCGAAGGCGTCCCGGTGTTCGATGAGTTCACCGATACCCTCGATGTCCCCTGCTGCGAACATCCACGACTCGCCGGAGGCGGCCGTGAGAGTCAGGTTGCCGCCGCCCGACTCGGCGAGCGCCTGATGAAGCCCCGCCTCGCCGATATAGCCTCCGTGGCCGTCGGACGCGAACACGTAGCTCGCCCCATCGCCGCGGACGACCAGCACGCTCCCGTCGCTGAACCGCTGCGCCCGCGAACCGAGTCCGAAGGACCAGCCGGCGCCGACCCGGGAGAGCCGCCCGTCCTGCGAGTTGTACGTCAGGGTGAGGTCGGTGGACTGGCCACCGCGGCCCGGGAGGGCGAACAGCTTCTCGTCCTCCACCAGGTTGCCTGTCGAGAACGAGACGGGGTCACCGCCGTAGGTCAGGTAGTTCTGGTGGCCCAGATCCCGCCAGCGCTGAAGCTCGGCCTGGGTGGGCGGGCTCGGCCAGCCGCCCGTCACCGGATCGGAGCAGTCGAAACCCTGGGATTCCAGGTAGAGGCCGAGACCCGTCAGCACGCCGTCGGCGATGTGGGCCATGCCGCCGTCGATGACCGGCCGGTCGTAGTTGTGGTCCATGAACAACGCTTCGAGGTGCGTGAATGCGTTCGGGAGGCCGGCGAACTCGTCACCCGGGAAGTTGCCGTTGTTCCCCATGTTCCTGGCCGGTCGCCCCGTGTACGACGGCAGGACGCCTACCAGCGACCCGGACACGGCATTGTCGAGGGCACTTCCTCGGGAGTAGACCTGGGAGCCGCCGTTGGTCGGGTCGCCCCATGCTGTGCCCTGGTTCGTGTTGAAACCTATTCCGAGAGTCAGATCGGGGTTGCGAGCTGCCGCAATCCCGGCGCGCAGTTCGCGGGAGACCATCGGGTTCGAAGCGTCGCGGGTGATGACGACGTCGGCCCGACAGTCGTTCTGAAGCAGAGTCTGCAGCCGCGTCGCCAGGTCGAGATTGTATCCGAGTTCGGTCACCGGCGGCGCCGGCGTCGAGACGCGCCCTTCGTCGTTGTCCGGATCGAGCACGACGACCGGACCCGGCGGAACCGGGAACGGGATGCCGATGACCACGAACTGCGACAGATGCGACGATTCCGCTCGTACGACGCCGGCTCGTGCGTCGAAGTACGACGGGAGCGCGGTCCACTGCTCGCCGGCGCTTTCACGCGTGAACACCCGGAGGGTCGCAGGATCCAACCCGTTGGCCTCGACGAGCGCCATGTCGGGCTCGAGCGCCAGCGTCACGCCCGGGACGACATCCGAGACGATCGGGCCTTCGTCCCCACCGCCTCGCGTATTGACAGCTTTCGCCGGGAACTTCGTGACTGCCTTCCCGTCGCCATCGGTCGCGGTGATCTCCACCGGGTCGGACACGACGGTCCCGCGCCCCGACACCTCGCTGCGGGCCGCACGGAGAGCCGTCGAAGCGGCTGCGCCAACCGTGACGCGGAGTTCCGACATCACGTCGTTGCCGGAGAAGGTGGCAGCGGCGCCGAGCTCCTCCGACGAGACCGAGGAAGACTTCCCGGGCTGGATTCTTCCTTCGGCGTTCGGGCGGGGCGACTCGGTCTCGGTGCGCACCCGCGCATCCTGAGCGGATGCCGCTGCCCGCACCTCTGCGAGCGTCGCCGCGGCGATCCGGCGCGCCTTCTGCGCCGGCGACGCCTCCGCCGGAGTCACCGTGCCCGTCAGCGACAGGCCGACGATCGCCGCAGACGCGACGACACCCTGCGCCACCCGTCGGCGGCGCGCGATCCAGCCCCGCATCAGGCGGCCGCGCCCGACTGGAGCGCCGCCTGGAACAGGCTGCGCTTGCGCGCCAGAACCGTGCCTGCTGCGACCAGGCCGATGCTCAGTGCGACGAGGAGGCCGATTGCCAGCTGCTGGCCAGTGGCTGCGAGATCGGCGCGTGGCTTCACGCACGCTGCCAGTTGGACGGCGTCGGACACGCCATCCGCGTCGTAGTCTTCGTGGCCGGTGGCGCACGCCGTAGTCCCGCAGATGACGACGCTCGCCCATCGCGGAACGCCGTTGGCGTTAGTGTCGGAATTATCCGTGTAGCACGTCGTCGATCCGCACGTCAGGATGCGCGCATAGTCCGGGATGCCGTCGCCGGCGGTGTCGGTCGTGGGCGACGCGCAGCGAATCGTGCCGCAGGTCATCACCTCGGTCCAGTCGGGGATGCCGTCGCCGTCGCTGTCCTCCCGACCTGTTGCGCCCGTCGCCGTGCCGGACACGATGCGTTCGACGGTGTCCGGGATCGTGTCGCCGTCAGCGTCGCAGGAGGTGACGTCCTGTCGAGCGGGGCACGGTGCAGAACCCTGCCCGTCGTTGGAGGTCGCGGTAAGCGCGGACGCCGCCGTGGCCGGGAGGACGACCATCGTGAGCGTCACCGCCAACGCTGTCAGACAAAGAGAGATGGACGCGAGGCGAGAAGGAGCGGGAAGCACAGCAGACAAACGTAGCGTAAAACATTCTCGCTGTGAAATTTATACTTCGCATGTAACTATCGGCCGTTGCGCAAGACTCCGATCGCCCGAACGTACGCATCCCGGTGCCGGCGCCCCGCGTCGGCCCAGCTGCGCGCGCTGAGGTCGGGGCGGCCGTCGGCCGGGATCTCCCCGGCCCGCGCGATCGCGGCAGCCAGCACCTGCGGCGTCAGCTCGTCGTAGCGCAGCACCCACTGCTCGCCGACCTCCCGGGCCAGCGCCTCGGTGGTCGCGTTGCCCGGGACCAGCACCGGCCGATCGAGTGAGAGCGCGGCGAGCACGCCGCCCGAGTTGTGCATGTCGCGATACGGCAGCACGATCAGCTGCGATCGGCCGACGAGGTCGGCGATGTCGGCGTCCTCCAGGTAGGCGAGTCGCACAGCGATGCGGGGGTCGCGCGCGGCCAGCGCGCGCACGGATTCGGCCAGCTCCTCGGTGGAGGGCCGGCCGCCGACGGTCAGGCGCAGGCCGCCGCCCGGGAGGCCGGCGAACACCTCCAGCAGCTCCTCCACCCCTTTGTAGCGGCGGATCAGCCCGAAGTAGCCCACGCGTCCCTGCTCGCGATCGGGGTGCGGGTAGTCGGCGAACCACACGCGGTAGTCGCCGTGCAGGATCGTCTCGTGCGCCGACCCCGCCGGGAACGGCGTCGTCGGGTTGAGCCCGATACGTAGGGCGGTGCGCCGGTCGAACCAGCGCAGCAGGGCGCGCTCCCTCCGCGAGATGCCCTGCGGCAGGTGGAGGTTGTGCATCGTCCGCACGATCGGGGTGCGCGTGATCGCCAGCCGGATCAACAGAAGCGCGGTGAGCCCCTGCCGCACCAGCGCCTTGAGCGGGCTGTGCCCGGCGACCAGGATCTCGGGCCAGTGCGCGTGGAAGACGTCGTACCGGCCGAGCAGCGCCGACCTCCAGCTGAAGGTCCTCACCTCGAGCCCCGGCGTCGAGCGCAGACTGTCGAGGAGCATGACGATGTACGGGTTGGTCGTCGGTCGTGGCGCAGGGAACGATTGCTGCACCACGATGCGTTCGCGTCCGCTCATCGTGCGACCACCCTAGCGCTACCCCCATTGTCGGGTGATTTTTGAGAATCCCTCGTTATTCGTGTCGCGAATCCCTAGAATCGCAGACCAGAGGCCGCGCCCGACCCCGCGCGGCGACCCTTCGAGAGGTGGAGCGAGGACCGTGGCCGGCGAAGCACCCATCCTGCACCACCAGCACGTGCGACTCTACGAGCAGGTGCGCAGCGCCCACCTCGAACGCGCCCACGAACTCGCCCCCGCCGCCATCGTCTACCGAGTCCAGCGCTACGACTTCGACCCCGCTCTCACCGACGGCGTCGAGCTCGCCCAGGCCGGAACGCTGGCCGCCGCGCGGCTCGCGATGCGCAGCCGCATCACCCGGGTGGAGGTCGACGAGCCGCTGTACCTCGCCTCGCTTCCGCGCACCGCCGCCGTGCTCGCGGTGCTCGGCATGAAGCGCCTCGGCGGCGCCCCGCGCGCCGAGATCGCCACCTACGCCATCGAAGACCTCGACCCCTTCGCGGCGCGACCGCCCCGGGTGCGCAGCCGGGTCCGTCGCTCGATCGAGCGCGTGCTCGCCGGCTACATCTGGCACCGGCTGGACACCGTCGTCTACGGCACCACGGAGGCCGACGCGCTGTACAGCTCGACGTTCCGGCACATCCCCCGCCGCCAGCTCACCGTGGAGGCCCTGCCCAGCCCGTGCGCGTGCCTCGACCCGGAGGCGGACGTCGAGACGGCAGGCGCGGCCGGCACGGACGACACCGCCGGCGCCGGATCCCCCGTCGAGCGCGACCCGGACGGCGTGCTGTTCCTCGGCTCGTTCTCACCGCGCAAGGGCTTCGCCGACGTGCTCGAGGCGTGGCCGGCCATCCAGTCGCGGCACCCCGGTGCCCGGCTCACGCTCGTCGGTTCAGGCGAGCTGCTCCCGCAGGCCGAGGCGGCGGCCGCCGCCGACCCGAGCATCCGGCTGATCGTCGATCCTCCCCGCTCGGTGGTGCACGACGAACTGCGCAGGGCGCATGTGCTCGTGCTGCCCTCGCGCCGGGTCGGCACCTGGCGGGAGCAGGTCGGCCTCCCCATCGTCGAGGGACTCGCGCACGGCTGCGAGATCGTCACGACGAGCGAGACCGGGATCGCCGAATGGCTGATCGACGCTGGGCACGTCGTGCTGCCCGCCCAGGTGCTGTCCGCCGGGCTCGCCGACGGCGTCGTCGACGCGCTCGTGAACCCGCGCACCTCCGACGACATCCTCGCCGACCTCCCCGGGGTGGACGGCCGTATCGCGGCCGGCCGCGCGCTCTTCCGCGAGCCCGGGGCTCGCCCATGACGCACGTCCGCGTGCCATCGGAGCGGGGACGGCGCGCCGGCGCCGGGTCCGACCCGAACGGACCCGGCGCCGGCGGCACTGGACGCGGCGCCACCGGACGCGGCGGCCCCGGACGCGGCGGCACCGGACGCGGCGGCATGGTGCGCTCGGTCGGTTCGACGGCCATCGCCAAGATCATCGTGATGGGCCTGTCCGGCATCATCGGCATCGTCAACAGCCGCCTCATCATCCAGCACTTCGGCACGGATGCCTACGCCCAGTACGGTCTGCTGGCTGCCCTCCCCGCACTGCTGCCGTTCGCAGACCTCGGCATCGCCGCCGTCGTCATCAACGCCGTCGCCGGCTCGTCGTCCCCGGCCTCCGACCGGACCGTGCGCCGCACGATCGTGACGGCCTTCCGCATCCTGCTGCTGTCAGCCGCCGTCATCATCGCCGTAGGCGTCGTCATCAGCGTGCTCGGCTGGTGGCCGGCGATCCTCGGTGGAGGGCTGATGCCCGACGGCGGCAGCCTCGCCGCCTTCCTCTGCCTCTTCACGTTCGCGATCGTCCTGCCGCTCACCGTGGGCTCGCGCATCCTGGTCGGCCTCGGCCGCACCAGCACCCAGGTGGCCAGCCAGGCGGTGGTCGCTCCCGCCATGTTCCTGGGCCTCGCCACCCTCGTGGCGGTGTCGGCTCCCGCGGGCAGCTTCCTGGCCGTGCTCTCCTACATCGCGAACGCCCTGGCCTCCCTGATCTGCCTGATCATGGCCGCGCGCCTCATCAAGCCGGCGGTCGGCAAGGCGATCCGGGAGGTGCCGTTCCCGCGGCGCTACCCGGGCGTCCCTGCGATCGGGGTCGCCTGGCCGATGCTGGTGCAGATGGTCGCCCTCCCGATCGCGATGCAGACCGACCGGCTACTGCTGAGCCACCTCACGCACGGCGACGAGCTCGCTCAGTACAACCTGGCCTCCCAGCTGTTCGGGCTGGTGCTGCAGACGATCGCGGCCGCGGGCGTGGCGCTGTGGCCGATCTACGCGAAGGCGCGGTCGGAGGCGCGGATCGAGTCGCCGATGAAGCCGACGCTCTGGTTCCTGGCGGGCGGCCTGGGCATCGGGCTCGTGCTCGCCGCGCTCTCGCCGCTGCTGACGCACTTCATCGCCGGCGGGAGGTTCACGCTCGACCCGTGGCTGGTCGGCGGTTTCGTCGTGTTCGTCGCCCTCCAGGCCGCCAAGTACCCGGCCGGCATGTACATGACCGACAAGCGAGGCCTGACCTTCCAGGTCTGGCCCATCCTCGTCAGCGTCCCGCTCAACCTGGGGCTGTCGTGGTGGCTGATCGGCGTCATCGGCGCGGGCGGCCCGATCGTGGGATCGGCCATCAGCGTCCTGCTCTGCCAGGTCATCCCGAACCTCTGGTGGGTGACCCGCGACCTCGGACGCCGCCGGGCCGAGAAGCCCGACGGCGCCGAGGTGGGGTGAGCGCGGATGCGCTCGTGTCCGGTCGCCGGCCCGGGGTCACCAGGCCCCGAGATGCACCGTGCCGGTCGTGCGGCCGACGACCGAGGCGATGGAGGCCGGCAGCGCAGCCGCGGCGCCGGGCGCCGCGGAGTTCAGCTGCGCCGTGGTCTGCGCGGGCGCGCTCTCGACGAGAGTGCTGTGAGCGTCCCTGCCCGTCGCCGCGGTGAACGCCGCGAGGGTGTTGTAGACCGCAGGGTCGCCCACGCCGCGCGACCAGACCCCGAACCAGGTCGGAGCGCTGGCCGACGGCCGCCGGTACAGGTTGTAGTCGGCGTCGATCCCCAGTTGCGCGGCCGAGTAGACGTGGTTGTAGTCCTCGACGCAGATCAGGCAGTTGCCCGAGCCTCCCGAGATGATGTTGTTGCGGATGGTGTCTGGACCGGTGATCCACGTCATCGTCGGGTCGGGGAACGCCTGGCGCGGGTCGTGCCCGGCGTCGGACGCGTTGTTCCCGCGCCGCGCGTCCTGGGTGATGTCCAGGTTGCGATTGGTGTTGTCGGTGAGGGTGTTGTTCCAGACCTGCGCGTTGCTGACGTCGTTGAGCTTGAGCCCGTCGGAGGCGTTGCGCGACACCACGTTGTCCGCGATGGTCGCGGTCGACGAGATCTCGATGACGATGCCGTTGCCGGCGTTGCGGAGCGAGTCGTTGTGCGCGATCGTCATCCCGTAGACCGACTCGTCGAACCAGAGGCCGTGCGACAGGTTGCTCACGAACGCGCTGTTCTCGACCGTGATCCCGCGGGAGCGGGTGATCTTCACGCCGCCGGAGACCGGCGAGGTGTTGAAGTGCTCCGCGTTGTTCGCGAAGGCCAGCACCCCGTCGAGCGTGAGGTTGTCGGAGTTGTTCGTCTGCACACCGAGGAGGCCGTTTCGGGCGACCGTCACGCCGTGGAGGGTGTGACCGGAGCCGCCCAGCGCGATGCCGGTCGTGGCGTTGTCGGTGAAGGACACGTTCTCGAACGTGCCGGTGCCGGCGTAGTCCGTCACGGCGCCCATGTCGGGCACCGAGGGGGCGTACCGCCGCACTCCCACGCCCTTCAGGGCGAAGCCTGCCCCGGCGACGGTGATCGCCTTCTGCAGATCGCTCGCGCGCACCTCCTTGCCCGAGGGGTTCGTGCCGAGCACCAGGGTCTGCGCCGCGGTGTCGTAGAAGAACGTCCCTGCTGTGACCTGGGCCGCACTCGCCACCTGGCTCATGGCCGTGCCGCCGACCCAGAGCTGGTCGGGGTGGGAGGCCATCGGATAGGCCGGGTTGATCCACTGCCAGCCTGAGCTGGTGCCGTCGGGCGCCCCGCGGGTGAAGGTGGGACTCGCGTCGAACACGTGGTTCCAGCCGGTCGCCTTCCACACCGAGCCGGACGGAACCCAGTTGGACACGACCGAGCTGCCGTCGAGGTAGACGGCCTCGTCCGGGTAGGACTGGATGGTCAGCTTCTTGCCGGACGGGATCGTGAGCGACTCGTGGTAGCTGCCCTGGCGGAGCACGATCGTCGCGCCGCTCGCAGCGGCGTTGATGGCCTTCTGCACGGTGGCGAAGGGCGCCGTCGCGCTGCCTGCCGCGGAGTCCGAACCGGTCGGCGAGACCACGATCGCCCCGGAGGGGACGTCGTAGGCGGTGCTTCCGATCGCGGCGGCGCCGGTCGTGAAGCGCGCGCCTGCGGTGTCGATCGAGGGATCGGCCGACGGCGCCGGACCGGGTGCGGGGGCGCCCGGAGGCGTCGTCACGGGCGGCCGCACGACGATCGGTCCGGGAGACGCCGTGATGGTCGGCGGCGGGGTCGGGAGGCCGCTCGGCGTCGGGGTGGGAGACGCAGTGACAGCGGGCGCCGAGGTCGGAGCGGGCGCCGGCGTGACGGTCGGGGTCGGCGTGACGGTCGGGGTCGGCGTGACGGTCGGCGTCGGCGACGGTTTCGGTGTCGCCGTCGTGGTCGGCGTCGGTTTCGGCGTCGCCGTCGCCGTCGCGGTCGCCGTGGCCGAGGCGGTCGGCACAGGAGTCGACGTAATGGCCTTCAGCGCGGAGGCCGTGAGCGAGTCGAACTGGACGGCCTGCACGGCCGATGCCGCCGAGAGGTACGACCACGCGGCGACCGCGCCCGGACTGCTCAGCCGGGTGGAGGCCGAGTCGTCGGCGGTGAGCTGCCAGCCGGGCTGCGCGGCGCCGGCGACCCAGGCGCGGGCCTGGAGGTGCACCGGATTCGAACCGGTGGCCTGGAACTGC
The DNA here is from genome assembly GCF_001423695.1 of Leifsonia sp. Leaf336. Lineage (GTDB taxonomy): Bacteria > Actinomycetota > Actinomycetes > Actinomycetales > Microbacteriaceae > Leifsonia. The sequence continues at coordinate 260,917 of NZ_LMOZ01000001.1, read as the reverse complement.
AGCTGGACCGTCGAGCCGGCCTTCAGTCCGCTTGCGATGCCGCGCTCGGCCGCGACGGTCGTCTGGTTCGCGGTCGAGCCGTTGACGCGCACGATGGTGAGCGTCACGATCCCGCCCATGCCGACGCGGATGTCGGCCCGGTAGTACGAGCCTCCCGCCGCCCGCAGCTCGACGCCGGCGAAGACGCCGTTGCCGCTGGTGGGGATCGCCGGGACGTCGATCGTCGCGGCCGCGGTCACATCGGCCGCCGAGACCGACGAGAGCGACGCGGTCAGCGAGGTGCCGGGGGCGGGGAGCTTCATCGTGCCCGCACCGTTGCCGGTCGAGAACGACGACGCGCTGTTGACCGAGTACGCGCCTCCCACCGGTGCCGCGCCCCAGCCTCCGGTGGTCGTGCGCGAGAACGCGTCCGACACCAGCTGCGGGCCGGTCGTGTAGGTCGTCGTGGCGGTCGAGGAGGCGAGGGCCGGCAGGCTGCCGGCGGCGAGCGCGGCGAGCGCCGCACCGGCGACGCAGGTGACGATCGCTTTGCGCGATGCGAGGACTTTTCGGAAGGGGAGGGGTTTCGGTTGGGTCCGAGAGACGCGGGTAGTGCCGTGTGTCATCGAAATGATTCCAATGCTGCTCGTCGCGATCGATGGAGCTGGAAGGTGAGACCGGCCCTTCAGCGCGGAGTCCGGGGACCGTATCAGCGCGAGACGCGCGGATCGGGCCGGCGATGTGACAGGGGGGCGGAACCGGGACGGGAAACCAACCCGCCGATTCACCCGGAGCGGAGGCTGCTCAGCCGAGCTGGGTCATCCCGCTCCTCCCCGAGCCGATCGGCGACAGTCGGGTGGAACGGCAGGCACGCGTGGGGCCGCAAGCCCACGAGCACGGTGCCTGATCGTCATCTGTCGCTCCTTGGAGAGGTCGAATGCGATGAAACCTATCCAGGAACGTGTCCGCGGCTCTGCCTCCAGTACGAGGCACCCCAGTACGAGGCACTCCAGTACGAGGCACACGCCGTCCTCCGCGCACGACAGAGCGACGCCGCCGGGTGGAAGGCCCGGCGGCGTCGCGTGCTCGAAGAGCGGGTCAGGCGGTGGGGATCACCACGCGCCCATGTGGGCGGTGCCGGCGGCCTTGCCCACCAGCGCCGCGATGGCCGAGGTCAGACCCGCCGCCGTGCCCGTGGAGGTGGACGGCGCGGCCGACTGCGCCGCCGCGTTCTCGACGAGCGTGTTGTGGCCGCCCTTGCCGGTCGCGGAGGTGAACGCCGACAGCGTGCTGTAGATCGCGGGGTTGCCCGCACCCGTCGACCACACCGCGAACCAGCTCGGGGCGCTGGCCGACGGGCGGCGGTACAGGTTGTAGTCCGCGTCGATGCCCATCTGAGCGGCGGAGTACGTGTGCGAGTAGTCCTCGACGCACAGCAGGCAGTTGCCCGAGCCTCCCGAGATGATGTTGTTGCGGATCGTGTCCGGACCGGTGATCCACGTCATCGTCGGGTCGGGGAACGCCTGACGCGGGTCGTGCCCGGCGTCGCTCTTGTTGTTCCCGCGCCGCGCGTCCTGGGTGATCTCCAGGTTGCGGTTGGTGTTGTCGGTGAACGTGTTGTTCCAGACCTGCACGCCGCCGCCGATGTCGTCGAGCTTCAGCCCGTCCTTGGCGTTGTTCGACGACACGTTGTCGACGATGCTCGCCTTGGCGGAGATCTCGATGACGATGCCGTTGCCGGCGTTGCGCAGCGAGTCGTTGTGGACGACGGTCATGTTGTAGACCGACTCGTCGAACCACAGACCGTGCGACAGGTTGTCGACGAACGCGCTGTTCTCGACCGTGATGTTACGCGAGCGGGTGATCTTCACGCCGCCGGAGACCGGCGAGGTGTTGAAGTGCTCCGCGTCGTTGCCGGACGCGAGCACCCCGTCGAGGGTCAGGTTGTCCGAGTTGTTCGTCTGCACACCGAGGAGGCCGTTGCGGGCCACCGTGACGTTGCGCAGCGTGTGGCCGGAGCCGCCCAGCGCGATGCCGGTCGTGGCGTTGTCCGTGAACGAGACGTTCTCGAACGTGCCGGTGCCCTGGTAGTCGGTCACCGCGCCCATGTCGGGCACCGAAGGCGCGTAGCGGCGGACGCCGACGCCCTTCAGCGTGAAGCCGGCCGAGCCGACGGTGATCGCCTTCTGGAGGTCGCTGGCGCGCACATCCTTGCCGGACGGGTCGGTGCCGAGCACGAGGGCCTTGGCGCCGGTGTCGTAGAAGAACGTTCCCGCGGTGACCTGGGACGCGCTGGCGACCTGCTTCATGGCGGTGCCGTTCACCCAGAGCTGGTCGGGGTGGGAGGCCATCGGGTAGCTCGGGTTGACGAACTGCCAGCCGGAGGCCGTGCCGTCAGGAGCACCGCGCGTGAACGTCGGGCTCGAGTCGAAGACGTGGTTCCAGCCGGTGGCCCTCCACACGGAGCCGCTCTTGGCCCAGCCGCCGACGACGGAGCTGCCGTCGAGGTAGACGGCCTCCTTCGGGTACGACTGCACCGTGAGCTTCTTGCCGCCGGGCACCGTCAGGGACTCGTGGTACGTGCCGCCGCGCAGCACGATGGTCGCGCCGTTCGGAGCCGCGTTGAGCGCCTTCTGCACGGTCGCGAACGGGGCCGCGAGGGTGCCCGCCGCGCTGTCCGAGCCGGACGGGGAGACCACGACCGCGCCGGACGGCACCGCGTAGGAGGTGCTGCCGATGGCCGCGGCGCCGGTCGCGAAACGCGTGCCGGCGGTGTTGACCGTCGGGTCGCCGGGCGACGTCGGGCCCGTCGGAGTGGTCGGCGGCGTCGTGGTCGGCGGCGTCGGGGTCTGCGTCGGCGTGGAGGTCGGCGTCGGAGTCGGCGTCGGCGTCGTGGTCGGCGGCGCGGACGGGGTCGACGTCGGAGTGGGGGTGGTGGTCGGATTGCCCGTGGAGGCCTTCAGGCTCGAGGCGGTGAGGCTGTCGAACGCGACGCGCTGCACGGCGGTCGCACCGGACAGGTACGACCAGGCCGCGACGCTGCCTGCGCCGCCCAGCCGGACGGAGGCCGTGTCATCGGCGGTGAGCTGCCAGCCGGGCTGGGTGGTGCCGGCGACCCAGGCGCGAGCCTGGAGGTGCACCGGGTTCGAACCCGTGGCCTGGAACTGAAGCTGCACGGCGGAGCCGGCCTTCAGACCGGTCGCGACGCGGATCTCCTTGCCGACAGTGGTCTGCTTGGCGGTGGAACCGTTGACGCGCACGATGGTGAGCGTCACGGCGCCGGCCTTGGCCACGCGGATGTTGGCCTGGTAGTACGAGCCTCCCGCCGAGCGCAGCTGCACTCCGGCGTAGACGCCGTTGCCGCTGGCGGGGATGGTCGGGACGTCGATCGTCGCGGCCGTCGTCACATCGGCGGCCGAGACCGTCGAGAGGTTCGCGGTCAGCGAGGAGCCGGACTTCGGGAGGGCCATCGTGCCGACGCCGCCTGCGGTCGAGAACGACGCCGCGCTGTTGACCTTGTAGGCGCCGCCGACAGGGGCGGAGCCCCAGCCGCCTGCGGCGGTGCGGGAGAAGTCGTCGGAGACCAGTTGCGAGGCCACCGTGTAGGTGGTCGCCGCGTTGGCGGTGAGAGCCGGGAGGCCGACCGCGGCGAGTGCCGCGATTGCGGTTCCCGCGACCGCGGTGATCACGGTCTTGCGGGTGCGGGGGGTAGGGGTGTTTCGTGTTTTCTTGGGGGCGGGGGTGCCTGTAAGGCGGTGTCTGGCAGCTGCCATGAAGCGTCTTCCAATGCTCGTCGCGATCAGGAAAGCATGAAGGTGAGACCAGGCCTTCTGCGCGTGAGATTTGTTGGAAAACCTATCAGACCGTGGCTGAGAGCGCACACAGGTCAGTTAATTTTACGTCCGCTATGCAATCTCAGCTAGGTGGTTCTTTCCCCCCAATTCGGGTGGTAGCCGTCGTCCGCGAGAATGGCAGCATGCGGGCATCGACTCCTTTCGCCATCGTGACGATCTGCACGGGGAACATCTGCCGCTCCCCGGCCATGGACCTCCTGCTGGCACACGAGCTCGCGACGGCCGCCGGTGGCGACGGGCCGCGGTTCACGGTGTCGTCGGCCGGTACCCACGCGATGACGGGCTGGCCGGTCAACCCGCCGATGGACGGCCTCCTCGAGGCTCACGGCGTGGACGCCGCGGATGTGCGGGGTTTCGTCGCCCGCCAGGCCACGCGGTCTCTCCTCGCCGACGCCGGCCTGATCCTCACAGCGACCCGCGAGCATCGTGAGTGGGTCGTCGACCACGCCCCGTCGACCGTGCGGCGCGCGTTCACACTGACCGAGTTCGCGGACGCCGTCACCCGCGCCAGCGCCTCCGAGCTCTCGCCCGCGGAGCTCGTCGCCTGGGCGGCGGCGCACCGCCCTTCGTCCGGCGTCGTCAGCCGCGACCGCGCCACCCGGCGCGGCTACGCGGAGGGCGACGTCCTCGATCCGTACGGCGAGGGCGACGCGGCGTACGAGGCGGCCTTCGCGCAGATCGCCACGGCGACGGAGGTGATCGCCTCCGCGTTGCGCGCCACGGTCGACTGACGAAAGCTCCTTCGAATTTATAGGTGACAAATCCTCACTCATTCGCCAGAATAGGTGAGGATACCTCACCCGAAGGAGGCCACCCTGTGACCGTACGCGTCGGCTACGCAGCAGGAGCGTTCGACCTGTTCCACATCGGACACCTCAACATCCTCAAGCACGCCAAGAACGAGTGCGATTACCTGATCGCGGGTGTCGTCTCCGACGAAATGCTCCGCCTCACCAAAGGCGTCGACCCGGTGATCCCGCTCGCGGAGCGCATCGAGATCGTGCGCAACATCGGTTACGTCGACGAAGCGGTCGCCGAGACCGTGCCCGACAAGCTCGAGATGTGGCAGAAGCTGCAGTTCGACGTCTTCTTCAAGGGCGACGACTGGCGCGGCACCGAGAAGGGCATGCGCCTGGAGCGCGAGTTCGCCGCGGTCGGCGTCGAGGTGGTCTACTTCCCGTACACGATGACGACGAGCTCGACGCAGCTCCGCCGCGCACTCGCCGCCCTCGCCGGCTGACGCAACCGGACCCTCGTCATCGATCGGCGAAGCGGTCGGTCGCCTCGATGAGGGCGTCGAGGATGCCGGGCTCGTCGTAGGCGTGACCCGCGTCGGCGATGATCTGCAGGTCGGCCTGCGGCCACGCCTTGTGCAGGTCCCACGCGGTCATCGCCGGCGTGCAGACGTCGTAGCGGCCCTGCACGATGACGCCGGGGATGTCCTCCAGCCGGTGGGCGTCGCGGATCAGCTGGTCCTCCTCGAACCACCCGCCGTTCATGAAGTAGTGGTTCTCGATGCGCGCGAAGGCGACCGCGTACTTCTCTTCGGTGAAGCTCTCGACGACCTCCGGGCGCGGCAGCAGCGTGATCGTGGAGGACTCCCAGCGCGACCAGGCGACCGCAGCGGGGCCGTGCACGGCCGGGTCCTCGTCGGAGAGCAGGCGGCTGTACGCCCGAATGAGGTGGCCGCGCTCCTCCGCGGGAACCGGCTCCACGAAGCCCTCCCACAGGTCGGGGAACAATGCCGCGGCGCCGCCCTCGTAGAACCAGTCGAGCTCGGCGGGACGCAGCGTGAAGATGCCGCGCACGATCAGCTCCGACACCCGCTCGGGATGCGTCTCGGCGTACGCGAGCGCGAGGGCGCTCCCCCACGACCCGCCGAACACCTGCCAGCGCTCGACGTCGAGGTGCTCGCGCAGCTTCTCCATGTCGCCGACGAGGTTCCAGGTGGTGTTCGCCGAGAGGTCGGCGTCGGGATCGCTGGCGTGCGGCAGGCTCTTGCCGCAGTTGCGCTGGTCGAAGAGGACGATCCGGTACCGCTCCGGGTCGAACAGCCGGCGGTGGGAGGGCGTGGTGCCGCCGCCGGGGCCGCCGTGCAGGAACACGACCGGCTTGCCGTCGGGGTTGCCGCTCGTCTCCCAATACACCTGCTGGCCGTCGCCGACGTCCAGCATCCCGCTGTCGTACGGCTCGATCTCGGGGTAGAGGCTGCGCATGGTGCGACTGTAGCGGTGGGGTGAGGCGCGCAGCGCTAGGCTCGCAGCATGACCACCCCCGTGACCGTCGCCGTCACCGGCGCCGGTGGACAGATCGGCTACGCCCTCCTCTTCCGCATCGCCTCCGGCCAGCTCTTCGGGCCGGAGGTCCCGGTGCGGCTCCGGCTGCTGGAGATCCCGGCGGGACGTGCCGCGGCCGAGGGCACCGCCCTCGAGCTGCTCGACGGCGCCTTCCCGCTGCTGCACTCCCTCGAGGTCACGGAGGACGCAGGCACCGCCTTCGACGGGGTGAACGCAGCGCTCCTCGTGGGTGCCCGCCCGCGTACCGCCGGGATGGAGCGGGCCGACCTCCTGGAGGCGAACGGCGGCATCTTCGGGCCGCAGGGCGCCGCGCTCAACGCGGGAGCGGCGGACGACGTCCGCGTGCTCGTCGTCGGCAATCCCGCCAACACCAATGCGCTGATCGCCAGCGCGCACGCGCCCGACATCCCGGCCGAGCGGTTCACCGCGATGACGCGGCTCGACCACAACCGGGCCGTGGCTCAGCTCGCCGCGAAGCTCGGCGTCCCGGTCTCGGCGATCGACGGCGTCATCGTCTGGGGCAACCACTCGGCGAGCCAGTACCCCGACCTCAGCCACGCGACGGTCGGCGGCCGCCCGGCGACCGAGCTCGTCGAGGAGGACTGGCTGGCCGACGAGTACATCCCGCGCGTGGCGAACCGCGGCGCCGAGATCATCGCGGTGCGCGGCTCGTCGTCGGCGGCCTCCGCCGCGAGCGCCGCCATCGACCACATGCACGACTGGGTGCACGGCACGGGCGCGCGCTGGACCTCCGCCGCCGTGGTCTCCGACGGCTCCTACGGCGTTCCCGACGGCCTCATCTCGTCGTTCCCCGTGCGCGCCGTCGACGGCCGGTGGGAGGTCGTGCAGGGTCTCGAGATCGACGCCTTCTCGCGTGAGCGCATCGACGCCTCCGTCGCCGAGCTGGTGGCCGAGCGCGAGGCCGTCCACGCCCTCGGCCTCCTGTAGCGCTGCGCCCGCGCGCCGACATCCGTCACGAATCGCGACATTCGTGGCACGAATCGCGACATTCGTGACGAATGTCGGTGCGGGTCAGCGGTGCTTGGCGGGCGCCTTCTCGGGCGTCGGCAGCGTGCCGGCGGCCCGGCGCTCGGCGTAGTAGGCGCGGGCCTCCGCCTGGCGCTCGGCCTCCGCGCCGCTCGCGATCTTCGCGCGCACGAGCTCGGGGCCGTAGCCGAACGCGTCGACGAGGTCGACAGCGTGCGGGCGCAGCCGCGTGAGGAGCCGGTCGATGTACGCCGACACGGCCTGCGCGCGCTGCGGCGACAGCCGGCCGTGGATGAGGTACCACGACAGGTGCTTCTCGATCAGGCCGAACCCGAACAGGTCGCGCAGCCAGGTGAGCACCTGCTTGGTGCCGGCGTCGGGGGCCTGCTCCAGGGCCTCGGTGAACGCCTCCCACTGCAGCAGCTCGCCGTGCGCCCTAGCCGCTTCGATGAGCTCGTTCTGCTGGGAGTTGAACAGGTCGGCCGCGGCCTTCTTGCCGAGCTTGGAGGCCGGGCGGAGCCGTCCGCCGATCTCCGCGATCATCGTCGCCACCCGGTCGGTCAGCAGCTCGCGCTGCGTCGCCGACTCCTGCAGCCAGTTGACCGACCGCGCCGTCGACCCGAAGTCGCGCACGGTCTGGCCGACGCTGCGCAGCCCGGTGCCGTGGTAGGCCTTGCCCGCCGCCTGCACGACGACGTAGCGGGCCATCGCACCCGCGTCGGCCTTGGCGAACTTGCGGCTGAAATCGGTGAGCAGCCGCTTGGCGACGAGCTGCAGGAGGACGTTGTTGTCGCCCTCGAAGGTGACCCAGATATCGAGGTCCTGCCGCAGGGAGGTGATGCGGTTCTCCGTCAGGAAGCCGGAGCCTCCGCAGGCTTCGCGAGCCTCCTGGAGCGTCTCGAGCGCGTGCCAGGTGCTCAACGGCTTGAGCGCGGCCGCGATGGTCTCCAGGTCCTGCCGGTCGGCGTCGCTGTCGGCCTTGCCGCTGAACACGTCGTCGAACTTGTGCAGGAACACCTCGTGGGCGAAGCCGGCCGCGTAGGTCGTGGCGAGCAGCGGCAGCAGGCGGCGCTGGTGGCGCTGGTAGTCGAGGATGACCTCCTCGTCGGTGTCGCTGCCGGCGGTGAACTGGCGGCGCTGGTCGGCGTAGGTGATCGCGATCTTCAGGCCGATCTTCGACGCGATGGTGGCCGAGCCGTCGAGCGAGACGCGGCCCTGCACCAGGGTGCCGAGCATGGTGAAGAAGCGCCGCCCGGGACTCGCGATCGGGGAGGTGTAGGTGCCGTCCTCCGCGACGTCGCCGTAGCGGTTCAGCAGGTCGGTACGCGGGATGCGCACACCCGTGAAGTGCAGCCTCCCGTTGTCGATGCCGTTGAGGCCGCCCTTCTGGCCGTCGTCCTCGCCCCCGATGCCCGGGAGGAAGTCGCCGTTCGCGTCGCGGATCGGCACGTAGAACGCGTGCACGCCGTGGTTGACGCCCTGCGTGACGAGCTGCGCGAACACGACGGCGGCGGTCGCGTCGACGGCGGCATTGCCGAGGTAGTCCTTCCACGCCCCGCGGAACGGGGTGTCGATGACGAACTCCTTCGTCTCGGGGTCGTAGGTGGCGGTGGTCGCGACCGCGGCGACGTCGGAGCCGTGGCCGGTCTCCGTCATGGCGAACGCGCCGGGCACCTCCAGCGACATGATCGCCGGCAGGTAGGTCTGGTGGTGGTGCTCGGTGCCGAGGTGCAACACGGCGGCGCCGAAGAGGCCCCACTGCACGCCCGACTTGATCTGGAGGGACGGGTCGGCCGCGACGAGCTCCTCGAACGCCGCGATGTTGCCGCCGTGGTCGTCTTCGCCCCCCACCGACTTCGGGAACGCCCGGTGCACCTGCCCGTTCTCGACCAGCAGCTTGAGCTGCTCGAAGACGCGCGACCGGTGGTCGGCGACGGACAGTCCCTCCACCTTCTGCAGTTCGGGGCGCGACGACAGCTCGCGGGAGGCGAGCCGCGCCTCCGCCCACTGGCCCAGCAGCTGGCGGCCCAGCGCCTCCACGTCGACGCGCGGTGCCGCGCCGGCGGGCGCGGTGGCCGCAGCGGCGGCGGCCGCTTCGGACGCGGCGGAGTCCGCGACGGAGGTGGTGCTCGGCTCGGTGGTGTTGGGCTTCGGGGTGGCGCGCTCGGCAGTGTCAACCATGAGTTTCCTCTTCGATCTCTCTACGGTGCTCGCCACGCTACGACGGCCGGCCCGCGGGCGGAAACCGTCGGTGCGGCGGCTACAAAAACGGCCCGCGGGGTACGCGGGCCGTTTGTGGGAAGCTCCAAATCGAGATCCGCCTCCTCAGCGGATGTCGACAACGATCAGGCAGCTCGACGCGTGAGCCGGGCACCGCGCGGCGGTGCCGAGAGCGCGGCGCGCGCCGCCGCAGCGCCGCGCAGCTCGATCACGGTGCCGGCCGGCACCTGCTCGTCGCGCTCGACACGCGCGCCGTTGCCGATCATCGCGTTCTCACCGATCTTGACGTTGCTGCCGATGCGCACGCCGCTGCCGACGATGCAGCCCTTGCCGACGTGGACGTTGGCGCCCACGAACGTGCGGTCGCCGATCGTCACGCCACTGTCGATCCAGCTGCCTGCGCCGATGTAGACGTCGAGCCCGATGCGGGCGTCGGCCTCCACGTAGGCGCTCGGCTCGATGTGGGCCGACTCGGCGACGCGCGCCGACGGCGACACCAAGCCCCTGCCGTTCGCGTGCCTTCTGTACTTGATGACTGCGCCGGTCTCGTCCTCGAGCTCTTCGATCCTCCGTGCCATTTCATCCCCTCCTTCGAGATCGTCGCGAAATTATGCCACCTGACATAACCGTGGACGGGAGGGAAAGATTCCCTGATCGCCCCACGGAACGGGCACTGTACGCCCGGGACCGCGGGACGACCAGGGGGAACGCTCGGAACCTGCTGAACGCCGGCCCTTCGCGAACGGAGCGGGCTAGTAGCTCAGCCCGTGGCCGAAGCGGAACAGCGGGTCGGCGGTGTCGAACGGCACGTCCGGACGGTTCGCCTCCACGGCCGCCATCGACGACGGGAGGTCCATCGGCAGCCGGCCCTGCGGCGCGGCCTCGCCGAACAGCACGTCGAGCAGGGCGACGGGGCTCGCGCCGTAGTCGACCGAGATCGCCGCCGCCTCCCCCGCGATCGGGGTCAGGATGGCCGGACGATCCAGGAACACGTGCAGGACCGTTGGAACGGCCCGCGCGATGGCGAGCACCTCGTCCACGGTCTCCTGCTCGAAGTCGAGCGAGCCGGCGTGGAAGAAGTTCTCGAACATCGTCGAGCGCTGCTCGTACGGGGCATGCAGCCGGACCAGCGCGGCATCGGCCTCCTCGACGGTGTCGACGACCGTCGCGTAGCCTGCGACGAGCTCGGGGTCGAAGCCGCGCACGAGCACCTTCGCCCCGCGGGCGAGCGGAAGGACGCTCTCGTTCTTCAGCAGCGTGACGGAGGCGCGCTGCGCAGCCTCCCCCGCCGCCACGAACTCGGCGTTGCCGACGACCGCGGTCGCGCGGGCCGGGTCGACCGTCGGCGCATCGAACAGGCCGAGGCGGAACTTCTCGCGCAGGAGGCGTCGCGCCGACACGTCGAGCCGCTCCTCCGGCAGCTCGCCGCTGCGCACGAGGTCGATCAGGAGTTCCGGGATGGACTCTCCGCCGAACTGGTCGGCCCCCGCGTCGAGGACCTTGCGCATCCGCTCCCGCGGCGACAGGTGCTCGACGCCCCAGGCGCGCGCCGGGAAGGGCTCCCCGCCGATCTCGCCGTCGCTGATCAGTCCCCAGTCGGTGCAGACGATGCCGTCGAAGCCGTAGCGCTCGCGCAGCAGGCCGGTGATGACCGACTTGTTGAAGCCGAAGCCGACCTCCTCGTACTCGGTTCCGACCGGCATGCCGTAGTACGGCATGATCTGGCTGGTGCCCGCCTCGAAGGCCGCCTCGAACGGCTTGAGGTGCGTCTCGAACTGTCCGCCCGGGTAGACCTGCTCCCGGCCGTACGGGAAGTGCGGGTCCTCGCCGTCCTTCTGCGGGCCGCCTCCCGGGAAGTGCTTGGTCATGGTGGCGACGGAGTCCGGTCCGAGCTCTGAGCCCTGGAAGCCGCGGATGTACGCTGCGCCGAGCCGGGAGGTCAGCTCCGGGTCCTCGCCGAAGGTGGCCGACTGGCGCGCCCAGCGCGGTTCGGTGGCGAGGTCGATCTGCGGGTGCAGGGCCACGCGGATGCCGACCGCCGTGTACTCCTGGCGTGCGATGTCGGCGAAGCGCTCCACGAGCGCCTCGTCGCCGATCGCGGCGAGCCCCATGGTCTCCGGCCACTGCGAGAACGGGCCGGCCATCATCGCGGCGAGCGGGTTGTCGCTGAACGAGTGCCGCGGGTCGGTCGAGAAGGTGACCGGGATGCCGAGGCGCGTGCTCGCGGCGACCTCCTGCACGCGGTTGTGCCATTCAGCCATCTCGGCGGCCGAGCTCGCGGCGCCGAACACGTTGAAGTGCGTCAGGTGGCGGTCGCGGATCATCTCGGTGCTGTCGGCGATGCCGAACGCCGGGTTCGGGCCGGCGACCGTTCCGCCCTCGCCGATCGTCATCATCGTCTGGAAGAACAGGCCCGCCTTCTCGTCGAGCGTCATCTGCGCCAGCAGGTTCTCGACGCGCTCGTCGATCGGGAGGCTCGCGTCGCGGAAGCGGGGGTCGGCCTCCGGCGCCCGGGTCTCAGCTGCGGGCGTCGTGGTCTGGTCGGTGTCGGTCATTCGCACTCCTCTGGGCGTGACGGGTAGACCCTCATCATAAACCGACCGTTACTTGGTTTTCTCCGTGAATTCCCTCCGCGCGATCGCCGAAGGGCACGTTGTTGTCGCTTTCGCGCGCCGAAAGCGACAACAACGTGCCCTTCGAGGGTGTCAGGGGATCGGGAGGAGGAGCTCGTCGCGGGTGGCCTGGGCGGCCGTGCCGCCGCGGCCGCGCACCGAGAGCGAGCCGGCGGTCGCGGCCCAGCGCAGGCGCTCCTCCTCGTCGGCGACGCCGGCCGCCAGCGCGGCGAGGTACCCGGCGTCGAAGCTGTCGCCGGCGCCGGTGGTGTCGACGACCTCCACGCGCAGCCCGGGCGACGCGGCGACGCGCGCGCCGCCCTCGAAGGCGATGCCGCCCTCCGCGCCGGCCTTGACGACGACGCGGCAGCCGAGCTCCGAGAGCGCGCTCGAGGCCTCCTCGAGCCCGGCCGGAACCGAACCCGTGACGGCGGCGGCGATGGCCAGCGCCTCCTCGCGGTTGGGGAGGAAGACGTCTACGCGCCGCAACACCTCCTGCAGCCCGCTCCAGCGCTCCGACGGATCCCAGTTCGTGTCGAGGCTCACGGTGATGCCGTGCTCGGCGAGCCAGCTCAGCAGCTCGGGCAGCGAAGCCGCAAGCCCCGGCTGCAAGAAGTACGACGCGACGTGGACGTGTCGCGGCCGCAACCGCTCCACGGCCTCCCGCACCGCCTCGGCGGCCAGGCTCGGGATGGTGCCGGGCAGGGTCAGGATGGCGCGGTCGTGCGGCTCCGACAGCACGACGGAGAGCCCGGTGGGGACGGCGTCGTCGACGGACACCGCGGAGACGTCGACCCCGGCCGCGCGCAGCTCGTCGAGCACGAACGAGCCGAAGCGGTCGCTGCCGACCACCGCGGCGAGCGCCGTCGTCACGCCGAGCCTGGCGAGCCCGCAGGCGACGATCGACGCGCTGCCGCCGAGCAGCAGGTCGGCGGTGTCGAGCAGCTGCTCGGCCTGGCCGAACCGCGGCACCGTGTCGCCGGTGAGCAGGAGGTCGGGGTTGGCGTCCCCGACCACGAGTACGTCGACAGCGCCGACACCGTCCGCGCTCATCCCTTCAGCCCGGAGAACGTCATCGTCGCGATGAAGTGCCGCTGCGCGAAAAGGAAGAACAGGATGAGCGGCAGGGTCGCGATGACGTTGCCGGCCATGATCAGGCTCCAGTCGGTCTGGTGCATGCCCTGGAAGTTCGCGATTCCCAGCTGCAGCGTGAACGCCGACTGGTTGTTGATCGCGATGAGGGGCCAGACCAGGTCGTTCCAGGCGCCCAGCAGCGTGAAGATCGCGAGCGTCGCGAGCGCCGGCCGGGCCAGCGGAAGCACGATGCGGAAGAAGATCTGCCAGCGGTTGCAGCCGTCGATCGCGCCGGCCTCCTCCAGCTCCGCCGGGAGCGAGAGGAAGAACTGCCGCATCAGGAAGATCCCGAACGCCGTCGCCAGCCACGGCACGATCGCGGCGCCCAGTCCGTTCAGGAGGCCGAGGTTCGCGAACAGGATGTACGTGGGGATCATCAGCAGCTGGGTCGGGATCATGATGGTCGCGAGGATCATCAGGAAGCCGAAGTTGCGCCCGGCGAACTTGAGCCGCGCGAAGCCGTAGCCGGCCAGCGAGCAGAGCACCAGGTTCGAGACGATCGCCGTGCCCGACACGATGACGGTGTTGCCGAGCCACAGCATGATGTCCGTGGTGCCGAACAGCTTGGTGTAGCCGTCGAGCGTGAAGTGCGACGGGAAGAACGGCGGCGGGAAGGCCACCAGCTCCTTCGCGGGCGAGAACGACGCGAGCGTCATCTGGAGGAACGGCACCAGGAAGAGGACCGCGATCGGGAACAGCACGAAGTGCCACCCGCTGAACCTCATCCTGCGCTTGCTCCGGCCGCTGCCGCTCTGCGCGGCGACCCGTTCGGTCGCCGACGAGACCTGGTCGAGGACGCTGACCATCAGATCGCCTCCGATCCCCGGCGCCGGGAGTACAGCACGACGCCGATCGTGATGAGCAGCGTGACCGCGAACAGCACGTAGGCGGCCGCGGAGCCGTAGCCGAACTGCAGCGCGTGGAACGCCTTGTCGTAGAGGAAGTACACGATCGTCTCCGTGGAGCCCAGCGGGCCTCCCTTGGTCGTCGTGTAGACGAGGTCGAAGAGCTGGATGGCCTCGATCGTCTGCCAGATCGTGACGAACACCGTCACCGGAGCCAGCTGCGGCCAGACGATCCGCCAGAACGTCTGCCAGCGGTTCGCGCCGTCGATGCGGGCAGCCTCGATCAGGTCGGCCGGCACGTCCTGGAGGGCCGCCAGGTAGATCACGGTGGTGAACGCCGCGGCGCCCCACAGCGACATGATCGCGATGACGAGCATGGCCTGGTGCGGGTCGTCGAGCCAGCCCTGCTGCGGGAGGCCGAGCACCCGGAGCACGTTGTTGACCAGACCGAACTGCGGGCTGAACAGGTACGTCGACAGGATGCCGGTCGACGCCGCGGAGGCCACGAACGGGACGAAGATCGCCGTGCGGTAGAAGCCCATCCAGCGGATGCGCCGGTTCAGCGCGACCGCGAGGAACAGCCCGAGCAGCACCGAGGCCGGAACGAACAGCAGCGTGAAGCCCACCGTGTTGAGCACCGCGTTGCCGAAATCGGCGTCGCTCAGCAGGTCGGCGTAGTTCTGACCTCCCACCCAGGTCGCCTGACTGAAGCCGTCCCAGCTCTGGAACGACAGCACGAAGGCCCAGAGCGCCGGGAAGATCGACAGTCCCAGGATGATGATGGTCGCCGGGGCGACGAACCCCCACCCGGTGAGGGCCGAGGTCAGCCCCTGCTTGCGGCGGGCGCGGCTGCGCTGGGCATCCACCGGCGCCCGCTTCGCGGGCGACCCGGGTCGCGGCACGGTCATGTCTGCCATGGGGAGGTGCTCCGCGTTCCTACTTCTTCGCCTGGGCATCGGCCGTCTTGGCGGCCTGATCGAGCGCGGGGCCCGGCTCGCCCTGGCCCTGCAGCACCTGCGAGATCGACTTGCCGATCGCGACCGACAGCGATGCGTAGCTCTCGGTCGTCGGGCGCGTCTCCTTGACGTTCTTGGAGTTGGCCACGAAGACGTCGTAGCCGGGGTACTCGGCGGTCTGCTTCGCGACGGCCTCCGATGACGCCTCGGAGCTACGAAGCGGGAGGTTGCCGAGAGCCACGTTGAAGCGCTCGTCCTGCTGCGCCGAGGTCAGCCACTGGGCGAACTGGGTCGCCCAGTAGGCGCGGTTCTTGTCGTGGTGGTCGAACAGCGCCCAGATGTCGGGGCCCGACACCGTCTGGTGGTCGCCCTTCGTGCCCGGGAGCTGCACGACGCCGTACTTCGTGCCGCCGGTCTTCAGGTCCGAGAGCTCCCACGGGCCGGAGGTGATCATCCCGATGCGGTTGCTAACGAACAGCTGCCCGAACTTCTCGTCGGTCTGGTCGAGGTACACGCTCTTGTCGTCGACCGCCATCGAGCGCAGGAAGGTGAGCGCGTCGTCGCCGGCGGTGGAGTTGAACGCGGCCTTGCCGTCGCTGTTCAGGATCGACCCGCCGTTCTGCCACAGGTGCGGCCAGAACTGCCAGGTCGTCTCTTCGCTGCCCGAGACGGAGTAGCCGTAGCCGTAGACGTGGTTCGCCGGGTCGGTCAGCTTCTTCGCCGCCGCGCGGAAGTCGTCCCAGGTCCAGTCGGCGGTCGGGTACGCCATGCCGGCCTTGTCGAACAGCGTCTTGTTGTAGAGGAGGCCGATGTTGTCGACGACGGCCGGGAAGCCGATGATCTTCGAGCCGGAGGGCTGCGCGGTGCCGCGGGCGGCCGCGGTGAACTCGTCCCAGTTGACGCCCGGCTTCTTGACGTCGGCGGAGATGTCGAGCGTGCGGCCGGAGGCCTCCAGCTGGCCGGCCCAGGAGCCGAACGCGTACGACATGTCGGGGTACTGGTTGCCGGCGAACCCGGCGGACAGCTTCTGCAGCAGCCCGTCGGTCGAGGAGGCGCCCGGCGACAGATCGATGGTGACGTTCGGGTGGTCCTTCTCGAACTCCTTCGCGAGCGCCTCGATCGACTTCTCTGCAGCGTCGGCCTGCCCCGACCACACCTGGATCGTGACCTTGGCGGACTTGTCGAGGGTGGTCGCGCCCTGTGTGCCGCTACAGCCGGCGAGCGCCACGAGGGCGGCGGTCGCGGTGAGGGCGGCGGCGGTGCGGAGGGCGTGGCGGCGGACCGTGCTGCGGGCTGGTCCGGTGTGCTTCGGGGGGCGAGGTAGCATCTTCGGTTCCTCTCGGGTGGTCTGCGTCGGCTGGGGCGGGGGCTGGGCGGTGGGCGGGTCGGTCAGCCGAGCACGATCGAGCGGGTCAGGTGGCGGGGGTTGTCGGGGTCGAGGCCGCGGTGGGCGGCGATGGCCACCGCGAGTCGCTGCGCATTCGCGAGCTCGACGAGCGGGTCGTGGCTGCTGGTGCGCACGGTAGCGCCGACGCGCTCGATGTCCTCCACGAGGCTGGGCTCGCTGCGGCCGATGATCCAGACCAGGGACTTCTCGCCGGCGACCGCGAGCGGGCCGTGCCGGTAGTCGAGCAGCGGGTACGACTCCGCCCAGGCCTGAGCGGCCTCCCGGATCTTGAGCGCTGCCTCCTGGGCCAGCCCGTAAGTCCAGCCGCTGCCGAGGTAGACGAAGTGCTCGAGCGACGCGGTGTCGAGACCGAGCGGCTGGGCGAGCGCGGCCTCGGCCTCTGCGGGGAGGCCGCTGACGTCCTCGCCGAAGGCGGAGCGGGCGAGCACCAGGAAGGTGGTGGGGAAGCGCGTCTGCACGACCGACTCCTCGTCGGCGAAGTCGAGAAGCAGCACGTCGTCCGCGCGCTCGGCGACGGGCGAGTCGGCGACACCGGTGACGGCGATCACGCGGACGCCCTCGGGCAGGCCGTCGATGGCCTCGATCGCCTCGGTCGTGGTGCCCGAGCGGCTGAGCACGACGACCGCGTCGTAATCGCGCCACGGCCACGGCTCCGACGCGTAGGCAGCGTCGGTCATCCCGAAGCCGGCGCCCTCGCGCAGTGCCGCGAACGACTCGGCGACGAACGCCGACGTGCCGCAGCCGAGGACGAGCACGCGCGCACCCGGCAGGGTGAGCAGGTCGCGCGCGCGGTCGGCGTGGCGGTCGAGTGCTTCGCGCCAGACGGCGGGCTGGCTGTCGATCTCGCGGGAGGTCAGTGTCACGGGGTGCTCCTTCGTGCGGTGCTGCGCGATGCGCGGGTGTCGCGGCGTCGCGCCTTCTTCATCATTGGCTGGTGGTTGAGCGTTTGACAACGAAACCGTTCAGTTCGCTCACTCTGAGTGATCGTTTGTAACAAACGTGTTTCGAACGGCTATCAGTTCGCTGCCTGCAGGCTCGATGACTCGAGCGTGCCGCCGAGCGCGACGGGGAGTCGTGCGGCGTGGCGGAGGGTCAACTCGTCGCACAGCGCCCAGAGCTGCTCGGGCGTCAGCGACGAGCTCGCGTTCGGGTCGGTGAGCACCGCGCGGCGCACGAGGGCCGGGTCGCCGGCGCGGGCGGCCTCCACCGCGAGCTCGGCCACCGACAGGTAGGTGCGGTTGAGCGCTGCGCCCTGCGGCGGGATGTCGCCGAACGGCAGCGGGTGCACGCCGTCCGCGTCGACGCGGCTCGGCACCTCCACTACCGCACCCTCGGGCAGGTTGCCGATCAGGCCGCGGTTGACGACGTTCGCGTGGATGATGCGCTCGGTTCCGGTGAGGATCGAGTGGATGACCTGCGGCGCGTACTCGGCGGCGCCCTCCTCCAGCTCCAGCGGCTCGCCCGCGGCGAGCGCGGCCTTGGCGTGCTCGAACTCGGCGACGTTCTCCTCCGAGATGCCGACGTACTCCAAGGGACGCAGGCGGAAGCGCTCGATCTGCTCGGGGTCGCGCAGGAACCAGGAGAGGTACTCCGACGAGTGCTCGCTGGTCTCGGTCGGGTAGAAGCCGATGCGCTCGAAGATCTCGACGCGCACGCGACGGCGCAGCTCGGGGTCGCGCTCGATGGCCTCCCGGAGCAGCGGATAGAGGTCTTCGCCGTCGCGCGACCACTCGACCAGCCAGGCCTGGTGGTTGACGCCGGCGGCGCGATAGTGGGTGCCCTCCATCGGCACCCCGATGAGCTCGCAGAGGTCGTGCACCGTCCAGTAGACGCTGTGGCAGAGCCCGACGGTCTTGATCGACGGCGCGACGACCGACATCCACCAGACGTTCATCGCCATCGGGTTCGTGTAGTTGAGGAACCAGGCGTCCGGGCACAGGTCGAGCATGTCGGCGGCGATGCCCGACAGCACGGGGAACGTGCGCAGCCCGCGGAACACACCGCCGACGCCGGTGGTGTCGCCGATGGTCTGCAGGAGGCCGGCGGCCGCGGGGACCTCCAGGTCGATGCGCGTGGCGTCGATGCCGCCGACCTGGATCATGTTGATCACGAAGTCCGCGCCGGCGAGAGCCTCGCGGCGGTCGAGGGTGGCGACGAGCTCGGCCGTCCTCCCGAACCGCTCGACCAGCTGCTCGGCGGTCGCCGCGGCGACGGCGAGGCGCTCGGCGTCGATGTCGTGGAGGACGATCCGCAGCGTCGGGAGGTCGTCGAAACGGAACAGATCGGCGAGCAGCTGACGGGTGAAGACGACACTGCCGGCACCGAGGAAAACAATCTGAGGCATGGGGCGATCCTGCGGTATGGTGTTCACTCCGCGCAACATTATGATCGAATAGCGCCTAAAGTGATCACATCAGTTGATCGGTTGATCGCTTCGCTGACGAGTCGCTCGAAAGGGACACTGCAATGGTCGCTCCGTCCGCCGAATCGGCGATCGCCCGCGTCAGCTCGGGTCGCCGCGCCCGCCGCATGCTCGAGATCCTCGAGCTGGTGTCGGAGCGCGGCTCGATCAGCCTCGCCGAGCTCTCGGAGACGCTCGACATCTCGGCGCCGACCGCGCGGCGCGACCTTTCGGACCTCGCCGACCAGCAGCTGCTCCTGCGCACTCACGGCGGCGCGGCGGCGCTCGAGCGCGGCCAGGAGCTCCCGGTCGCCCTGCGCGACACCCGCTTCCAGGAGGCCAAGCGCGCCATCGCCAAAGCGATGGTCGCACGCCTCCCCGCCGAGCGTCACGTCGTCGCGCTCAGCGGAGGGACCACCACCGCGAGCGTGGCCCGTGCGCTGGCGAACCACCGCGAGATCACGGTGGTCACCAACTCGCTGACGATCGCCAACCTCCTCTCGGGGTTCGCGGGCGTCCGGGTCGTGATGACGGGCGGCTTCCTGCGCCCGCAATCGCTCGAGCTGGTCGGGGCCATCGCCGAGAACACGTTCAACGCCGTCAACGTCGGCACGGCGATCCTCGGCGCGGACGGCATCAGCGTCGGCTCGGGGGTCACCACCCACGACGAGACCGAGGCGCGCACCAACCGGGCCATGGTGGCCAAGGCGCAGCGCACCGTCGTCGTCGCCGACGGCTCCAAGATCGGCAATGTGGCGCTGGCTCCCATCGCCGACCTCCACCAGGTCGCGCTCATCATCACCGACAGGTCGGCCGACCCCGACGAGCTCGACCGGCTGCGCGCAGCCGGCGTGGAGGTCGTGGTCGCGGACGCGTAGGGGCGCGGTCGACTGCATCGGAGGAGATCCGCCCATTCGCGCTCTTGATCTCCTCCGCTGGCCGCCACTGCACGGCGCGTCGCCATACGGTTCCTCCGTTGCCGAGGCCGAAGACGCCGGTTTCGGCCGGCGGGAGTGCGATCCGCGGGCTGTGGGAAGCGGAGGAGATTCGGCGCGTGGTGCGGCGCGGCGACGGCTGTCGGAGGAAATGCGGCGCGGACCGGGGTGGATGTCCTCCGTTGGCTGCGGGCCGGCGCGCGCGCCGGCGACGGAGGCCGGGAGCCATGGTCGGAGGCCGGAGGCCGGCAGCCGGAGGCCGGCAGCCGCCCCTATGCCCCCTGGGCGCCTTCGGCGACCACCTGCAGGAGCGCCTCGCCGTAGGCGTCGCGCTTCTTGGCGCCGATGCCGCTGATGCCGTCGAGCTCGTCGAGACTGGAGGGGCGCGCGGCCGCGACCGCGCGCAGCGTGGCGTCGCCGAACACGATGTAGGCGGGGACGCCCTGCGTCTTCGCCTCCCCCGCCCGCCAGGCACGCAGCGCCTCGAAGAGGCCGGCGTCGGCCGGAGCCAGGTCGGACGCCGCGACCGACCGCGCGCTGCGCGACGAGCGGGCCGCTCGCTCCGGCTCACGGCGCAGCACCACCTCGCGCGCACCGGACAGCACCTCGCCGCCGGCCGGGGTGAGCGCGAGCACGCCGTACTCCCCCTCGGGCTTCAGCAGCTCTTGCGCGATCAGCTGACGGACCACTCCGCGCCACTGGCTCTCGCCGAGGTCGTCGCCGATGCCCCAGGTGGCGAGCCCGTCATGGCCGTACTGGTCGACGCGCGGGGTGCGCTTGGCGCGCAGGATGTCGATGAGGTGGCCGGCGCCGAACCGCTGCCCGCGCTCGCGCTGCAGCCGCACGACGGTCGACAGCAGCTTCTGCGCGGGAACCGTGCCGTCCCAGGTCTCCGGCGGGTTGAGGCAGGTGTCGCAGTTGCCGCACGGCGTCGAGCGCTGGCCGAAGTAGTTCAACAGGTTCACCCGTCGGCAGTGCACCGTCTCGCAGAGCGCCAGCATGGCGTCGAGGTGCTGCGTGAGCCGGCGCCGGTGCGCCAGATCGCCCGGGGATTCGTCGATCATGCGCCGCTGCTGCACGACGTCTTGCAGGCCGTAGGCGAGCCACGCGGTCGACGGGAGGCCGTCGCGGCCCGCGCGGCCGGTCTCCTGGTAGTAGCCCTCGACCGACTTGGGGAGGTCGATGTGGGCCACGAACCGGACGTCGGGCTTGTCGATGCCCATGCCGAACGCGATCGTCGCCACGACGATGACGCCGTCCTCCCGCAGGAAGCGCGCCTGCGTGCGCGCACGCGTGTGGGCGTCGAGACCGGCGTGGTACGGCAGCGCCGTGAGGCCGCGGCCGGCGAGGAACTCCGCCGTGCGCTCCACCGAGTTGCGGGAGAGCGCGTAGACGATGCCGGCGTCGCCCTGGTGCTCGACCGTGATGAAGTCGAGCAGCTGCTTGCGCACCTCCGCCTTGGGCACGATGCGGTACTGGATGTTGGGGCGGTCGAAGTCGGAGACGAAGTGCTCGGCGCGGTCGAGACGCAGACGCTCCGTCAACTCGCGATGGGTCGCTTCGGTGGCGGTCGCCGTCAGTGCGATGCGCGGCACATCCGGCCAGCGCTCCGCCAGCTCGGACAGCGCGAGGTAGTCGGGCCGGAAGTCGTGGCCCCACTGCGACACGCAGTGCGCCTCGTCGATGGCGAACAACGCGACACGGCCGCGTTCGAGGAAGCGCTTGGTGGCCTCGCTCGACAGCCGCTCCGGCGCCACGTACAGGATGTCGAGCTCGCCCTCGAGGTAGTCGCGCTCGACCGCTGCGCGCTGCCCCGCGTCTTGCGTGGAGTTGAGGAAGGCGGCACGCACGCCGACGGCGGTGAGCGCGTCCACCTGGTCTTGCATGAGCGCGATGAGCGGTGAGACCACGATGCCCGTGCCTTCGCGGACCAGCGACGGGATCTGGTAGCAGAGCGACTTGCCGCCGCCGGTGGGCATCAGCACGACGGCGTCGCCGCCGGAGATCACCCGATCGATGATCTCGGCCTGCTGGCCGCGGAAGGCGTCGTAGCCGAACACCGTGCGCAGGGCTTCGGCCGCGCTCGCGAACTTCGGCGGAGCCGGACGGATTGCCGCCGGGGCGGCAATGCGAGCCTCATCGACAGCAGGCTCGTCGGCGAACGGAACATCGGCGTACGGGTCCTCCCCGAAGTCGGGCAGCGGCGGCTCGACGTCGAACGGCGCCTCGTCGAAGGGGGGCGCCTCCCGGCCGTCGGGCTCCCAGGTGTTCCAGTTCATTCCTCGATCGTAACGAGCGCCGCTGACCGCAGGGCCCGGGCGCCGGATCTGTGGAGAGTCCGCGGCCTCCCACGACTGTTGAGGAACCGCCGCTGTGGAGGAACACCGACTGCAGCGGGTTCGGCCGCTCCGCTACGATCGGGCGCATGCGGCAGCTCATCGTGTCCGAGTTCCTCACGCTCGACGGCGTCGTCGAAGCGCCGGGCGGCGAGACGAGCCATCGGCACGCGGGCTGGACCATGCCGTACGCCGCCGACGACCTGTTCGCCTTCAAGCTGCAGGAGACCCGTGACGCCGACTCGCTCCTCCTCGGGCGGCGCACCTTCGAGCAGTTCGCGGAGGCCTGGCCTCCCCGCGAGGGCGACTTCGCCGAGAAGATGAACGCGATGCCCAAGACCGTGGTCACGACGCGCACCGACGACCTCGGCTGGAACGCGACCCGGCTCGACACGACGCACGGCGTCCGTGACGGCATCGCCGCGCTCAGGGAGGGCGACGGCGGCCCGATCCTGGTCGCCGGCAGTGCTACGCTCGCCCGCGCCCTCCTGGTGTGGGGTCTCGTCGACGAGCTGCGCCTCCTCGTCTACCCGGTGCTGGTCGGCGGAGGCGCACGGATCTTCCCGGACGACCGCAGCAAATGGGCCTACGAGCTCGCCGGGCTGCAACGCTTCTCCAGCGACGCGGTGCTGCACGTCTACCGGCTGGCCCGGAGCTGATGCCGAGCGCGATCCTCGGCCTGATCAGCGCTCTCGTCTACGGCTCGGCCGACTTCGTCGGCGGCGTCGCGTCCCGCGTGATCGGCCCGCTGCGAACCACAGCCGTCGGCGCGGTCAGCGGCTTGGCGCTGCTGCTCGTCGCGCTGCCGCTCGTCGGAGGCACCTGGTCGGCCGCCGCGCTCGGCTGGGGCGCGGCCTCCGGAGCGATCGGCGCCGCCGCCGTCGCGCTGCTCTACGCCTGCCTCGCGATCGGCCCGATGAGCATCCTGTCGCCGCTCACCGCCCTGGTCTCGGCGCTCCTCCCGTTGACGTGGGGGCTGCTGGGAGGCGACCGCTTCGCGCCGATCGGCTACGTGGCGATCGCGCTCGCGCTCGTCGCGGTCGTGCTCGTGGGCTTCGTGCCGGAGCGCGGCGCCGTGCGGCCCAGCGCCCGCGCGCTCGGGCTGGCGGTCGCTGCCGGCGCGCTCATCGGCGTCTTCCTCATCGTGCTCGACCAGACTCCGGCCGACTCGGGCCTGGTGCCGCTGGTCGCCAACCGCACGGTGAACGCCCTCATCATGTGGACGGTCGTCGGCCTCCTCGCGCTCCGCGGCGCGACCAGGAGGTTCACCCGGCAGGGCGTGCTGCTCGCGATCGGCTCCGGCCTCCTGGACGCCTCGGCGAACACCCTCATCCTGATCGGGCTGCGAGCCGGCGACCTGGCCACGATCTCCGTACTGGTCGCGCTCTATCCCGCGGGCACCATCGTGCTCGCGGCGGTGGTGCTGCGCGAGCGCATCGCGCCCGTGCAATGGGTCGGGCTGGTGCTGGCGATCGCGGCCGCAGGGATGCTCGCGATCGCCTGACGGCCGTGCGCCTCCACTCGGCGGGGTCTTGCGGAGGACGGGTCGCGCACGGGTACTGTAGGCGTCCGGACCATGGGAAGGCCGCGATGAGCACACCACACGACCCGGCGGACGAGCTGGAGAACCGACGCGAGCACTTGGGCGACGTCTCCCAGGCCGTGCAGGACTTCGCCAGCGAGCAGGAGGGCTACCACAAGTCGCTGTCGTCGCGGCAGCTGCAGATGATCGCGATCGGCGGCGCCATCGGCACCGGCCTCTTCCTCGGCGCCGGCGGGAGGCTCGAGCAGGGCGGACCGCTGCTGGTGCTGGTCTACGCGGTCTGCGGCTTCTTCGCGTTCCTGGTGCTCCGTGCGCTCGGCGAGCTGGTGCTGCACCGGCCGTCGTCGGGATCGTTCGTGTCGTACGCACGCGAGTTCTACGGCGAGAAGATGGCGTACGTCGCCGGGTGGATGTACTTCCTCAACTGGGCCATGACCGCGATCGTCGACTCCACGGCGGTCGCGCTCTATGTGAAGTACTGGGAGCTGTTCACCTCGGTGCCGCAGTGGCTGCTCGCACTCATCGCGCTGGTCGTCGTCGTCAGTCTCAACCTGATCTCGGTGAAGGTGTTCGGCGAGATGGAGTTCTGGTTCGCGATCATCAAGGTGAGTGCGCTGGTCGCGTTCCTGGTCGTGGGCATCGTCGTGCTCGCGGCCGGCTGGCCGACCGATGTAGGACCGACCGGCCTCCCGATGCTCGCCGCCAACGGCTGGCTGCTGCCGCACGGGGTCGCGACCATCGGGATGGCGATCGTGCTCGTGCAGGGCGTCGTCTTCGCCTACGCGGGCGTGGAGCTGGTCGGCATCGCCGCGGGCGAGACCGAGAACCCGGAGAAGATCATGCCGCGGGCGATCAACAGCGTCGTCTTCCGCATCGCGGTGTTCTACTGCGGCTCGATCCTGCTGCTCGCCCTGCTGCTGCCCGCGAGCGTCTACAGCGGCAGCGAGAGCCCGTTCGTCACGTTCTTCAGCCACCTCGGCGGCCCGCAGCTCAGCGCGATCGTCGGGTCGGCCATGAACTTCGTCGTGCTGACCGCGGCGCTGTCGAGCTTGAACGCCGGCATGTACTCGACCGGCCGTATCCTCCACTCGATGGCGCAGACCGGTGCGGCGCCGGCCTTCACCGCGCGGATGAACTCCCGCGGCGTGCCGTACGGCGGCATCCTGCTGACCGCGAGCATCGGTGTGCTGGGCGTGTTCCTCAACCTGATCGTGCCGGCGGAGGCCTTCAACATCGTGCTGAACGTCGCCTCCCTGGGCATCATCACGAGCTGGGCGATGATCATCCTCTGCCAGATGCAGCTGCGCCGCTGGTCGTTGCAGGGCAAGCTCGCGCGGCCGTCGTTCCGGCTCTTCGGCGCGCCGTTCACGGCGTATCTGACGCTCGCGTTCCTGGTGTCGGTGCTCGTGCTGATGGCGTTCGACTACCCGACGGGGACGTTCACGGTCGCCTCGCTGGTCGTCATCATCCCGCTGCTCATCGTCGGCTGGTACGCGCAGCGCTCGCGCATCCTGGCGATCGCACAGGCCCGAGAGGGCTACACCGGCGCGCACCCTGTCGTCGCCGCCCGCCCGCCCCGCCGCTCACGTCGCCCGCGTCCCTGACACCCGCCCTTCAGACACCGAAGGGCACGTCGTTGTCGCTTTCGAGGCGCGAAGGTGACAACAACGTGCCCTTCGGCGGTAGGGGCGTGGAGGTCAGGGAGCCGGGCGGGCGATGTGGGCGGCCTGCTCGAGTGCGGGGAGGGCGCGGCCGAGTGCCTCGACCTCCTCGGGGGTGAGCTCGGCGAGGATCGCCGCCACCGCGCGGGCTCGGTCGGAGCGCGCCGCGAGGAGGAGGTCGATGCCGGCCTGGGTGCCCGACACGAAGAACGAGCGCCCGTCGTCGGGGTCGGGGGTGCGCTCGACCAGCCCGCGCGCCTCCAGATCGGAGACGACCCGGGTGATCGTCGGCGCCGCGACGACCTCGATCGCGGCGATCTCGCTCGGCCGCAGCGGGCCGTTGCGGACGATCGTCGACAGGGCCGACAGCTGACCGTGGCTGAGTCCTCCCGTGGCCGAACGGATGCGGCGGTTCAGCCGGCCGACGGCCAGGGCCAGGCGGCCGGGGACATCGTCGTCACCGGTCGCCGGCCGCTCAGGATGCTCACGCTCGACCCGCACCGACTTCCTCGCCTTCCACCGTGGCCGGCCGCGCAGCTGCGACGGCCTCCTCATGAACATACTTGGATCCGCCCAGGAAGGAGGCGATCGCACCGATGAGGCTCATGACGGCGGCGGCGATGAAGACCACGACGAGGCCGTCGTGGAACGGGCCCGAGATCAGCTGCGGGAAGAACTCCTTGCCCGTGAGCGTGGCCGCGTCGACGTGGGGGGACTGCAGGAGGCCGGTGGGGCCGAGCAGGCTCGCGATCGGGTTGTAGCCGAGGAACGCCGCGAACAGGCTCCCGACGGGAGGTGTCGCGCCGATCTGCGCCGCGACGTTCTGCGGCACGCCGTGGGAGGTCAGTCCGGTGGTGAGCGCGGTCGGCAGCGCCACCGAGAGACCGGCGATCATCAGCGAGAAGAAGATGCCGATCGAGAGCGAGCTTCCGGCGTTGAGGGCGACGCCGGCCATGCCGGAGGCCGCGCCGCGTTCGTTCGGCGGCACGCTGTTCATGATGGCCGTGCGGTTGGGCGACGAGAACAGACCGGAGCCGATGCCGTTCAGGCCGGTGAGCAGCGCGAACTGCCAGTACTCGAAGTTCACGGGGATCAGCAGGAGGCCGATGAACGTGAGCGCCACGAGCAGGAGCCCCACGGTCGCGAACGCCCGCGAGCCGAAACGGTCGGAGAGCGCGCCCGAGATCGGGCCCGCGATGAGGAAGCCGATCGTGATCGGCAGCATGTAGATGCCGGCCCAGAGCGGCGTGGACTCGTAGCTGTAGCCGTGCAGCGGCAGCCAGATCCCCTGCAGCCAGATGATGAGCATGAACTGGAGGCCGCCTCGGCCGATCGCCGCGAGGAACCCCGCGAAGATGCCCGACGAGAACGCGCGGATCTTGAACAGCCGCATGTCGAACATCGGCGACGGCACCTTGAGCTCGATCACCACGAACGCGATCAGCAGCAGGATGCCGCCGATGATCGAGCCGAGCACCCACGGGTTGCCCCAGCCCTGCGAGCTGCCGCCGTAGGGCTGGATGCCGTAGGTGATGCCGGTGAGGAGGGCGATCAGGCCGATCGCGAAGGTGACGTTTCCGAGCCAGTCGATCCTGCCCGGGTTCTTCTGGCCGACCTCGTGCAGCGACTTGAACGACCAGATGGTCCCGATCACGCCGAACGGCACCGAGACGAAGAACACCGCGCGCCAGTCGATCTCGGCGAGCACGCCGCCGAGGATGAGGCCGATGAACGATCCGGCGATCGCGGCGACCTGGTTGAGGCCGAGCGCGAAGCCGCGCTTGTTGGCGGGGAACGCGTCGGTGAGGATGGCCGTCGAGTTGGCGAACAGCATTGCGCCGCCGATGCCCTGCACGAACCTCCACGCGATCAGCCACATTGCGCCGGGGCCGCCCGTGAACGGGTCGAGGCAGAGCGCGATCGCGGCGACGGTGAAGATCACGAAGCCGAAGTTGTAGATGCGCACGCGCCCGTACTGATCGCCCATGCGGCCGAACATCACGACGAGCACGGCGGTGACGAGCATGTAGCCCATCAGCATCCAGAGCAGGTAGGAGACGTTGCCGGGCTCGAGCGGGTTCAGCTTGACGCCGGTGAAGATCGCAGGGAGGGAGATGATGACGATCGACGAGTTGATCGTCGCCATCAGCATGCCGAGGGTGGTGTTGGAGAGGGCCACCCAGCGGTAGTGGGGGTGGTCTTTGGTGAAGATGCCGGTGCGGGGCAAGAGAGTCCTTCGTGCGTTTCGTGTCGTGTGTCGTGGGTCGCCGGCCCCAGGCGCCGGTGCGCGCCGAAGCGGGCGCGCTGCGGTGCGCGGATGATTTATATGCGTTAACTATATAACCCGGTGGGGAGTGGGGGAAGTGGCGTGCGCGGGTGACCGTTCGCACATGCCACCCTTCCTCCCTAGCGATCGGCATCGGCTCGACCGGTGAGGTCGACGCAGGGGACGGTCACCTTCCAGCCGATCGTCTCCTTCAGGTTGACGAATCGCAGTTCGTCGTCGCTGCGGCATTCCGCGAAGGCAGCGGCGAGTTGGGGTTGCCAGGCGGGACCGTCCGACCGCCGGGTCCATTGCGGCCCGAGCTGGGCGGCGATGAGCGCTACCGACACCGCCGCGACGGCGACGACCGACCAGCTCAGCGCGGGGAGCCGATGCCGGCGACCGAACGCGATCGCCGCCGCGAGAGGCAGCACGAGCGCGAGCAGCATCGAGGGGACGACTCCGTACCGCGTGAGCCAGACCGTCGACAACTGCGCAGAGCTGAGGCGTGCGTAGTCGTAGAACGTGTTCGGGTTGGTCGCGACGCTCGCGACGTAGATCAGCACGGATCCGCTCAGTGCCGCGACGGCGAGGAGGCGTTGCCCGTGCGTACCGCGGACCATGACATAGACCACGCCCGCAGCGATGACGGCGAGGACGGCGATCCCGACCGCCGGTCCGGTGGAGGCGAGGACGGCCCCGAGCCGCGACTGCGGGACCGCGAGGGGCATGACCGCGTTGATCAGATAGCCGTAGGCGATCGACAGCGGGTCGACGCCCGGGTTCGTGTTCGCGGCCCTCGGCCAGCCCACGGTGACGACGAGCTGCACCACCAGCCCCGCGATCACTCCCGCGCGGACGACCCACACCAGACGGTCTCGCGAGCGGACCAGCAGCAACGGGGCGAGGAAGAGGGCCTGGATCTCGGTCATCGCACCGAGGAACGCCACGATCGAGAGGACGATCGCAGACCGCAGTCGGCGCGGACGCGCCAGGACGATCCAGAACAGCGTCCACAGGAACACCGAGTGCAGGTTGGCGAGGTTTCCCAGCACCTCCCGTGGCGCCAGCGGTGCGATGACGGTCAGCCCGGCGATGAAGCACCGCGCGGGAAGCCAGGGCACCAGGTCGCGGGCGCAGACGAACACGACGACGGCGAGGGCGCCTGCGATCGCGCAGGCGGTAGCGGTGGTGGCGAGCGCCCACCAGGAGACGGGGAGGAGCACCACGGCGGCCGCGACCAGGCGCGGCACCGTGTGCAAGTAGCCCCCATAGGGCTGGAAGAGAACGCTCGGGCCGCCCCAGGCCGCCGAGGAGATGAAGGTCCGGCCATCCTCCGCCCAGAACGTGTCGCGGGCGATCACCGGTATCCGCAGCCACGCGATCACCCCGCAGCTCACCGCGAGGGCCACGAGCAGGAGCATCGGCCGACGACCGACAGCGACTCGGACTCTGCGAATCCGGGATCGAGGAACGATCAGCGGGGCGGTCATGCCCGTCAGACGGTCACACGACTTCGACGGCGGTCGCGCTTCGGGCGGCCGAGGGCGAATGGAACCGTAACGCGACGAGTTGCCGCAGGTAGGCCGCACCGTTGGCGAGGGTGGCTTTGGAGTGACCGGCGCCACGAGCGCCGAACGAGAACGGGATCTCGGTCATGGTCAGCCGGTGCCGCAGGAGCACCTCCAGCAGGATCTTGAAGCCCTGCGGCCGCATCGCCTCCAGATCGAGCGCGTCCCGGCGGACCGCGAAGAACCCGGTCATCGGGTCGGTGCACTGGCGCAACCGGCGCGGAAAGAGCGCACGTGCGGCGAGAGTGCTCACCCGGGAGACCAGGTGGCGCACCGACCCCTCGAGACCGCCCGCGCTACCGCCGTCGAGATAACGGGACGCGACGACGATGTCCGCGCCGCGCTGCTCCCCCGCGGCGATCAGCCCCGGGAGGTCTTCCGGCGGATGCTGCAGGTCGCCGTCCATGACGACCACCCACCGGTGGACAGCGAGCGCCATCCCGGTCAGCACAGCACCGGAGAGGCCACCCGCCGGTTCGTCCCGGTGCACGACCTCGACCTTGTTCAGCACACGCTCGGCCGCTCCGGCCGCTTCCGACGCGGTGCCATCGCTCGAGTCGTCGATGATCAGGATCTCGCTCACATCCGGGTCGAGCACCGTGGCGAGCCGGCGCACCAGCTCGCCGACGTTGCCGGCCTCATTGAAAGTGGGAACCACGACGGAGACACCCCCGAATCGCTCCCCCTCCGAACCCGCGTTCTGTCTCATCCCGGCTCCTCACCCTCACCTCCCATCACACGCCTCGCGCTCCAATATTCGGCACAGAATTCGGGGTGCCTCCTGAGAGAACGCTATGGGTCGATGATCGATTCGCCTGGGTCAGGTCGCCCCCCGCGAGAGACCGTACAGAGTCGGAGTCGAGCCGGCTGCGAGGTCGAGTCGGTTGGTCGCCGTGCCCGCGCCGAGGGGGAGGCACCGGCCGGCGACCGCGAGCTCGGCCGTCACTCCGTGCGGGACCTCGGTCGTGATCGAGACCCGCTCGCCGATGCGCTCCCACCGCACGCCCAACCGGCCGTACGGGGTCGTGACATGGGCAGCGACTTCGGCGGGACCGGCCTCCAGGTCCGGCTCGATGACCGCGCACCGGTAGCCGGGTGCCGTCGCGCGCAGGCCCGCGACGCGGCGGTACAGCCAGTCGTCGACGCAGCCGAACGCATAATGGTTGAAGGAGGTCGGCCGCGGCGTGCCGTCCGGCGCGACGGCGTCCCAGGACTCCCAGATGGTCGTCGCCCCGTGGTCCACCTCGTACAGCCACGATGGCTGCTCGCGCTGCCACAGCACGCGGCGGGCGAGCTGCGGGTAGCCGTGGTCCCACAGCACGTCGAGCAGGTACGGCACGGACAGGAACCCGGTGTCGAGGCGGTCCGCGCGCTCTTCGACCAGCCGGGCGAGGCGGCCGGCCGTCGCCGCGACGCGGTCATCCGGGACCATCCCGAACGCGAGCGCGAGCGTGTACACGCCCTGCAGCTCGACGGGGAGGCTGCCGTCGGCCGAGACGTGCGCGGCGGCGAAGGAGGCCCGCACACCGTCAGCCTGCTCGGCCAGCGTCGCGGCCTCCCGCGGGCGCCCGAGCACCTCGGCGATTCCGGCCGCGATCGTCAACGTCTGCGCCCGGAACATCGGCGCCACCAGGCCGCCGGTGAGAGCGGGGGCGACGCCGATCGCCTCGTGGAACGGCTTGCCCTCCAGCGTGCTCGGCGCCAGCCAGTCGCCGAAGTGGTCGCCCTCGGCGTAGGCGGCGGTGGCCTGGTAGTCGATCCAGCGCAGGATCGCCGGATACGCATCGGCGAGCACTCGCACGTCCCCGTAGCGCTGGTAGAGCGTCCAGGGCACGAACGCGATGGCGTCGCCCCACCCCGCGGCGGCGACGATCGCGCCGATCCCCTGCGCCGCAGCCGCGGCTTCGTCGTCGAACGGCGAGCGCGGAGAGACGATCGGAACCCGGCCGTCCTCCAGCTGGTCGGCGCGCAGGTTCTCCAGCCAGCGGCTGAGGAACGGCGCGACCATCGCGTTGTTCGTCGCGGCGGGCGCGAACACCTGGATGTCGCCTGTCCAGCCGGCGCGCTCGCGCTGCGGGCAGTCTGTGGGGATGGAGAGGAAGTTGCCGCGTTGGCTCCACACCACGTTCTGATGCAGCCGGTTCAGGCGGGCGTCGGAGGTCGTGAACGAGCCGGTCTGCTCCAGGTCGCTGGCGATCACCACCGCGGTCACGTCGCCGGCGTCGGGCGCGGAGCGGAGGCCGCGCAGCCGCGCGTAACGGAACCCGTGGAACGTGAACGACGGCTCCCAGGTGTCCTCGTCGGGACCGGCCGCCACGTAGACGTCGGTCTGCTCGGTGTTGATGCCGAGGATGTTGACGAACCAGGAGCCGTCGGCGGCGAGCGCCTCCGTGTGCTCGATCACGACCTCGTCGCCGGCCTCCAGCCCGCGCACCGTCATCCGCACCCGCCCGGCGATGACCTGACCGAAGTCGACGATCCAGCCGGCGCCGCCGTCGCGGTCATCGCCGCCGTGGGGCGGCCGGGGTTCGGCGACGATGGAGGCCGCTGCAAGCTCGGCGACGCGGCGCACCGGCTCGCCGGCGAAGGGCACGAGTTGTGCGGTATCGGCGCGTGACGCCGCCACCGGCCGCCAATCCCCGTCGGCGAACCCGATCTCGGCCCAGTCCTCCGCGAGCAGCCGGCGGTCGTAGCGTTCGCCGACGAAGAGGTCGGCGTACACCCACGGTCCGGTGGAGCTCACGACGTCATCGCCCGATGCGACGACGGTGCGGCTGCCGTCGGCGTGGTCGAGGTGCAGTTGCCAGAGCGCGGAGGTCGTATCGCCGTACTGCGCGCTCGAACCGGTGATGCCGATCCGGCCCGCCCACCAGCCGTCGGCGAGGGCTATCGCGAGCACGTTCTCTCCGGGCCGCACGAGGTCGGTCACGTCGTAGGCCTGCACGGAGATGCGGTGCCGGTACGAGTCGGAGCCCGGTGCGAGCACCTCGTCGCCGACAGCGGCGCCGTTGAGGTGCGGCTGGTAGATCCCCCGGGCCGTGGCGTGCAGGCGCGCCCGCACGATGTCCGGGGACGCGGTGAACCGCTGGCGGAGGAGCTGCACGGGCCGGAGTCGCTCGGCCGGGCCGCCTTCGGGTTGCGCACCGCGGATCCAGTCGAAGAGGGTCCACCGCTCGATCGCGGTCGGCTGCTGGTCGGGCGTGACCCAGGCGGCCTCCCAGGTGGCGCGATCGAGCAGGGCCGTCTCGAAGCGGGAGGCGCCCACGGCATCGGTGCCGACGGCATCGGTGCCGACGGCATCGGTGCCGTCGGCTCCCCAGCTGTGCACCGTCCAGCGATAGGCGGCGTCGGAGGCCAGCGGCTCCCCCGCGTATTCGACCGACGCCGTCTGAGCTCCGTCGACGCGACCGGTGTCCCAGACCACGCGACCGCCGGCGGTCGCGACCTCGAGGCGGTAGCCGGTCTGTTCGTGGTCGACGTTCCAAGAGAACCGCGGACGCGTGGTGGCGACCCCGCTCGGCTCATGGAGGTATTCGACGCGGAGGTCGGCGCATCGTCGCTCGTTCACACCGGTTCGACTCCGTTCGTGCGCGCGACCTCGCCGAGCCAGTGCGCGCTCGGTTTCGGCGTGCGCTCCTGCGTCGCACGATCCACGGCGATCAGGCCGAACTTCGGGCCGTAGCCGAAGATCCACTCGTAGTTGTCGAACGCCGTCCACGCGATGTACCCGCGCACGTCGATCCCGTCGGAGAGACAGGCTCGCACGCCCGCGAGCGCGACCCGGAGGTAGTCGATGCGCTGGCCGTCGTCCTCCGTGGCGAGCCCGTTCTCGGTGACGATCACGGGAACGCGCGCGATCGTGGCGGCCTCCCGGATCGTCACCTCCAGCGCCTGCGGGTAGACCTCCTCGCCCATCTGGTTCACGGACACTCCGTCGGGCGCTGCGGCGAGGCCTTCGGCGTCGTACACCGTGCGACCGTAGGTCTGGATGCCGACGAAGTCGTCGTCGCGGGAAGCCTCCAGGAACCGCTCGTTGACCTCGTTGCGGACGCGGTCTGCGCGCTCCTCGCCGCCCGGAGCGGCCTGGATATCGGAGTTCGCGAGCGTCCAGCCGACCGGGATGCCGGGCTTGGCCGCGCGGATCGCGTCCCTGCCCAGCCGGTGGGCCGCGAGCTTCACGTCGAATCCGGCCTGCGAGACGGTGAACTGGAACGGCGCGATCCGGGACGGCGCGATGCCGAGCCGCTCGGCCGCCGCAGACCAGAGCGGAACGGACGCACGTGCCTCCGGAGGCTCGCCGCCGATCCCGAACGACCGCAGCAGCCACGCGAGGTTCGGTTCGTTGAGCGTGCAGGCGACGTCGATGAGGTCGCCGAGGTGCTCCATGACCGTCGCGCAGTACCGCGCGAAGAGGGCGGGCGTCCGCTCGTCCTCCCAGCCGCCGGAGGCCAGCAGCCAGCGCGGGCTCACGAAGTGGTGGAAAGTCACGACCGTCGTGAGACCGTGCTCCCGGCACGCCTCGAGCACGCGGCGGTAGTGGTCGAGCTCCGCGGTCGAGAACAGCCCCTCCTCCGGCTCGATCCGCGCCCATTCCAGCGAGAACCGGTAGGCAGTGAACCCGAGTTCGGCGATCAGCGCGATGTCGTCGCGGTACCGGTGGTAGTGGTCGATCGCGTCTCCCGACGGCTCGGCGAAGATGGTGCCGGGGAGGTGCTCCAGGAACCACACGTCGCTGTTGACGTTGTTGCCCTCCACCTGATGCCCTGCGGTGGCGACTCCCCACAGGAAGCCGGCGGGGTAGTCGTTGCCGATGCTCATGCGTCTGTCCGTTCCGTGAATCGTGTGCGGATGGTGCCGATGCCCTCGATGGTGGACACCAGGGTCTCCCCCGCACGCAGGAAGCGCTTGGGAGTGCGGGCGTTGCCGATCCCCGACGGGGTCCCGGTGAAGATCACGTCACCGGGGAGCAGGGTCACGACGGCGGAGAGCCGGGCGATGAGCTCCGGGATGTCGTAGATCATCCGGGAGGTCCGGGAATCCTGCAGCGTCTCACCGTCGAGGGCGCACCCGATCGCGAGGTCGCCCGGATCCGCGAGCTCGTCGGGCGTGACCAGCCACGGCCCGGTCGGCGAGAATCCGGGATGCGACTTCGCCAGCGAGAACTGCGGACGGGCGCCCTCGAGTTGGGCGACGCGCTCCGAGAGATCCTGGCCGACCGTCATGCCGGCGACGTGCGCCCACGCCTCGTCGTGCGGGATGCGGTGACCGCCGACACCGATGGCCACGACGAGCTCGACCTCCCAGTCGACGTTCCCGTCCGGCAGTTCGACGGTCGCGTCCGCGCCGGTGAGGCTGCTCGGGAACTTGGTGAAGGTCACCGGCAGGCTGTCCGGCGGATAGCCGGCCTCGTCGGCGTGCTCGCGGTAGTTGACGCCGATCGCGAAGACTTGGGGTGGCCGCGGCACGGGTGGTCCGAGCCGTGCCGGCTCGATCGCCAGCTCGCCGGGCGCGGCGACCGCCGCGGCCCACGAGCCGAAGGCCTCCCAATCCGCGAACGCCGCCATCGGGTCGGGCCCGAACCGGCCCTCCGAGGCCGAAGCGACATCCGTCGCCGTACCGTCGGGGTGGACGATCGCGGCGCGCCCGTCGAGGTTGGCCAGCTTCACCAGTCGACCTTCGCCGGCGCGGGCACGCCGTAGGCGTCCTGCCAGCTGACGACCGGGTTGCGGAGGGTGCCTACGCCGTCGATCTCGGCCTCAACGACGTCGCCCGGCCGCAGGTAGAAGTCGAACGGGTTGTCCTGGATGGCCGCCACGCCGGAGATCGTGCCGGTGGTGATGATGTCGCCCGCGCTGAAGATCTGCGGCGAGTGGTAGGCGACGAGGTGCGGGAGGGTGACCAGCATCTGGTCGGTGTTGCCGCGCTGGCGCACCTCCCCGTTGACGCGCAGCTCCATCGCGAGCTTCTGCGGGTCGTCGATCTCGTCTTTGGTGACGATCCACGGCCCGATCGGGCAGAACGTGTCGATGCCCTTGCTGAAGGAGAAGACGCCCGACTTCATCTCGCGGCGCTGGATGTCGCGCGCGGTGATGTCGTTGAACACCGTGAAGCCGGCGATGTGGTCCCAGGCCTCCTCCGGGCTGAAGAACTTGCCCGGCTTGCCCAGGATCACGGCGAGCTCCAGCTCGTAGTCGAGCTCGGAGGTGAGGTGCTCCGGGTACACGATCGGATCCTCCGGCCCGATGATCGCGTCGACGTTCTGGAAGAACACGATGCCCTTGTGCACCGGGTGCGACCAGTTGACCTTCTGCAGCTCCTCGTGGTGCGCGGCGAAGTTGCCCGCGGTGTGGAAGAACTTCTTCGGCACGATCGGAGCGCGCAGCCGCACGCTGTCGAGCGGGACGACCTCCCCGGTCTCGCCGACGCGGCCCTCGGCCTCGAAGTACGCCTTGGTGGAGGGGATGTCGAGCTCGACGACGTCGTCGCCGTCGATCCGCCCGACGCGTCCCTCGTCGAAGGTGATGAGCTTCATGTGTCGTTCCTTATCTCTTGGTGTGCGAGGGCCCGGCTCACGCGCCGACCATGTTGAAGCCGCCGTCGGCGAGCATGTACGCGCCGGTGATGTGCGAGGCGTCGTCGCTGGCGAGGAAGAGCGCGGTGCCGGCCACGACCTCCGGAGCCGGGATGGTGCCGAGCGGGGTCTGCGCGATGAGCTTCTCGCGGCGGCCGCCCTGCCAGTCGGGGCGGGCCAGCGTCGCCTCGGTCTCCATGAAGCCCGGCGCGAAGATGTTCACCCGCACGGCCGGCGCGAGCGCGGCGGCGTACGACTTGGTGATGCCGAGGAGTGCGTACTTGCCGGCCGCGTACACCGGGGCCCGGGCGCTGCCGCGAACGATGACGGTCGAACCGATGTTGACGATGGCCCCGTGGCCCTGCTCGACCATCCGCCCGCCGAACTCGTGCACCATCGTGAGCGTGCCCTTCACATCCACGTCGACGACGCGGTCGAGCGTCTCGGGAGTGAGGTCGCGCCACGACATCAGGTCGGTCGCGACGTCGCCGACATTGTTCACGAGCACGTCGAGCACCCCTGCGGTCGCGAACACCTCGTCGCGCAGCCGCTTGACCTCCTCCCAGTCGGAGATGTCGGCCTGGACGACGAACGCCTCGCCGCCGAGCGCCGCGATGCGCTCCGCCGTGCGACGGGCGCCGGCCTCCGACCGGTTGTAGTGCACGCCGACGCGGGCGCCCTCCTGGGCGGCGCGCACGGCGATCTCGGCGCCGAAGCCGGTTCCGGCGCCGGTGACGAGCACCGTCTGCCCGGCGAAGCGGGGGAAGATCTGCGGTGCGTTCATTCGTTGTCCTTTCGTTCGAGCGGGTGGCACGGAGGTCCGACCGGGGTCAGACGAGCGTGCGGCCGCCGTCGATGTACAGCACGTGCCCGGTGATGAAGCCGGCCTGACGTGAGGCGAGGAAGAGCACGGGCCCGGCGATCTCGTCCGGGGTGCCGAGGCGCCCGGCGGGCACCTGGCCCTCGAGCTTCTCGCGGTTGCCGTGCTCGGCGAGGTGGCCGCTGGTCAGCGGCGTCTCGACGTAGCCGGGCGCGACGGCGTTGACGGTCACGCCGTCTTTCGCCCACTCCCGGGCCATCACCCGGATGAGCTGGTTGATGCCGCCCTTGGAGGCCGCGTAGGGCCCGTGGTTCTCGTGCGCGAGCAGGCCGGAGACGCTGGAGAGCGCCACGATGCGGCCGTGCCCCTGCTCGGTCATCCGGCGGCCGGCGGCCTGGCCCAGCGCGAACAGTGTGGTGAGGTTCACGTCGATGATGCGCTGCCACTCGTCCTCGGTGAAGTCGAGCAGGGGTCGGCGGTCGTTGATGCCGACGCTGTGGAGGACGACGTCGAGACCGCCGAGGGTGTCGATCGCGTGATCCACCACCGTCACCGCCGCGCCATGTGCCGTGAGGTCGGCAACGAGCGTGCGGCCGCCTCGCCCTCCGAAAGACGGGTCGGCGTCGAGCTCGTGGAGGCGGCGCTCATCGCGATCGACGACGAGCACGTGGGCCCCGGCGTCGAGGAACCGGAGGGCGCAGGTCGTTCCGATACCCCCGGCGCCGGCGATGACGACGCGGGCCCCGTCGAGGCCGAGCCAATCGGGCGTGCGCGTCGGCGCCTCCTGGGCACTGGTCTGGATCGTCACCGAGGCCACCTCACTTCGTCGTGTTGGACTTCATCATATGAAAGTCACTTTCGTCGGATGAATTTACGCTCCGCTTCACCCTGGTGTCAAACCCCGACGGCGCGGAGCATCCGCGCGACGGCCGACAGCGCCGCCGGATGGCCGGGCTCGTTCAGGAAGCCGTGCAGGGCCCCGGGAGCCCTGCACACCTCGGTGTCGACTCCTGCGGCGATCAGCGCGCAGGCGAACGCCTCCGCCGACGCGCGCAGCCGGTCGCGCTCGGCCGTCAGCAGCAGCGTGGGCGGCAGGCCGTCGAGCGCGGCTCCCGCCGGGAAGGCGTAGGGGTCGCCAGGGTCGGCGCCGCCCAGGTAGTTGGCCGTGATGGCCGCCACCGCCTCGGGTGGAAAGGTCAGCGCAACAGGCACACCCTCCAGGGCCGCGAGCAGCGACGCGTCGGCCGCGGGCAGCTCGGCGTGCAGCACGGGGTAGGCCAGCAGGAGCGCACTCGGCGCCGCGCCCGCCCGGTCGCGCAGCCGGACCGCCGCCCCCGCGGCCAGGTTGCCGCCGGCGCTCGCCCCGCCGAGGGCGACGCGGTCGACCGCGGCGCCCAGCTCGGAGGCGTGCGCCACAGCCCAGTCGAACGCGGCGACCGTCTGCAGCGACGCCACCGGGAAGGCGGCACGCGGGCCCGGACGCATGAGGAAGAGCTCCTCCGGGGACGGCATGCCGTCGACTCCGTCCGGCTCCGGCAGTCCGGCGGCACCCTCCTGCGGTGCGAGCGTGTAGTCGACGGACACCACGCTCACCCCGCCGGCGGCGAGCGCGCGGGCCACGGCGTCCGCCTCCGGCATGTCGAGGTCGCCGAACATGAAGGCGCCGCCGTGCAGCCACACCAGCGCCGCGCCCGAGGGCTCCTCGGCGCGGTAGATCCGGGCTCCGAACGTGAATCCTGCAGCGTCGAGTACGATGTCGTCATTCATTGTGTGAAAATCTCTTTCATATTGATGGTGACTGTTGATTGGATCGATCGATGACGTCCCGCATCCCCCGGCTCCGTCCCGACGAGCTCGACGCCGAGCAGGCCCGGCTCTACGACGCGATCGCGGGCGGACCCCGCGCGGCCGGACCTCAGCACTTCCCCCTCCGCGACGCCGACGGAGCGCTGCGCGGACCGTTCAACGCGTTCCTCCTCGCGCCGCCGCTCGGCGACGCCGTGCAGAGTCTCGGTTCGGCCCTCCGCTACCGCGGTGCGCTCCCCGACCGCGCCAGGGAGCTGGCGATCCTCCTCGTCGCCCGGCACTGGGACAGCGCGTTCGAGTGGGAGGCGCACAGCGCGGTGGGCCGTGCGGTCGGCCTCACCGACCCCGAGTTGGAGGCGCTGCACGCGGGTCGCGTCGGCGCCTTCAGCGGGGACGAGGGCGTGGTCGCCCGCGTGACGGCCGCTCTGCTCGCGGGTGACCTCGACGACGCCGGCTGGGCGGAGGCCGAGGCGGCGATCGGAGCCGACGGGGTCTTCGAGGTCAGCACCCTCGTCGGGTACTACGGGTTGCTCGCGCTGCAGCTCCGCGTCTTCGGCGTGGACAGGCACGGGGGCGGGGAGTGAGGCCTGACGCGGCCTTGCGCTCCCCAACGCACTGAGATACGGTTTCACTCCATGAAAGCCCCTGACGGCAACCGCTACCGCATCGAGGCTCTCGCCAAGGGTCTCGACGTGCTCAGCCTCTTCGACGAGACGACGACGTCGCTCAAGCTCCGCGACATCTGCGACCGCACCGGCATCCCGATGCCCACCGCGTTCCGCGTCGTGGCGACCCTCGAAGAGAGCGGCTACCTGGAGCGCCTGGCCGACGGCACCATCCAGCCGGGCGTCGCGGTGCTCACGCTCGGCTCCGCCGCGCTCCGCGGCTCCAGCCTCGTGCAGCTGAGCGAGCAGCCCCTGCGCCAGCTGGCCGAGGCCACCGGCGAGACGGTCAACCTGGGCGTGCTGCTGCGCGACCAGGTTCTCTACCTGGCGCGCATCCGCAACACCGACCTCGTGACGGCGAACATCCAGGTCGGCTCGACGCTGCCCGCCGCCTTCACCTCCATGGGCAAGCTGCTGCTCTCGTACCTCGACACCGCGGAGCTGCGCGACCTCTATGCCGACGCCGACTTCGCGGCCGCAGGCCCCAACGCCGCGCACTCCGTCGGCGAGCTGGAGTCCCGGCTGGCGACCGTTCGCCAGCAGGGTTACGCGCTGCAGGACGAGGAGGTCGCTCCGGGCCTCCGCTCGGTCTCCGTCCCCGTGTTCGGCAGGGACGCCCGCCCGGCCGCAGCGATCAACATCGCGGTCAACACCACCCGTCACGACCTGGCCTCCCTGCGCGGGCCTCTGCTCGATAGCGCCCGTGCGACGGCCGCGGACATCTCCCTCCGCCTCCGTTCCGCCTGAGCCGGCGGCTCACCGCAGCACACGCACGCAGAAGGCGATCGCCGCCTCCAGCAGCGAGTCGCGATCGACGTCGCCCTGCCAGAGGTGCCCCGCGGCGGGGACCAGGGTCAGCTCCACAGGCGCGCCCACCCCGGTCAGCGTCGCCGCGAACAGCTCGCTCTGCGAGTGCGGCACCGCCTCATCGGCGAGCCCGTGCGCGATGAGGGTCGGCGGAGCGCCTGGTCGCACCTGGTGGCGAGGGCTCGCGGCGCGCGCCCGGGCCGGGTCGGCCGAGATGGGGTGCCCCAGCCAGCCGGCCTCGCGCGTTGCGGGGTCGGCCGACTGGCCGAGGGCGGCGGCGAGCGCCTCCAGGTCGGCAGGGCCGTACCAGTCGACGAGGCCGCTGACTCCGGAGTCGGGCTCGAGCGCGACGAGCGCCGCAAGGGTCGCCCCGGCGGACTCGCCCCAGAGCACGACGCGGGAGCCGTCGACACCGAGGTCGCCGGCATGCGCGCGCAGCCAGGCCAGCGCCGCGCGCACGTCGTCCACCTGCGCGGGGAAGACCGCGTCGCCGCTCAGCCGATAGTCGACGGACGCGACGGCCATGCCGGCCGCCGCGATTCGGGCGAAGGGGCTCGGCTCGCCGTGCATGGTCGGCACGAAGGTCCCGCGGTCGCCGGCGCGCCAGCCGCCTCCGTGCACGAAGACGACCAGCGGCGGTAGCGAGCCGAGCGGGTCGTGCGCGGTCGGCAGGTGGAGGTCGAGCCGCAGCGGCCCGGATCCCGCCGGCTCGGCGAAGACGTGCGCGCTCACGCGCTCGACGACATTCTCCGCGGTCACGGGCTCAGTCGTCGAGGAAGTTGTAGTCCGGCCGGAACACCGTGCCGTAGAGCTCGCCGGCCGCGCGCATCTGGTCGAACGACGGCGCGTAGAACTCCGACGGCTGCGGGATGCCCGGCTTCGTCGTGGGGGTTCCCATCGCGTGGAAGAAGCGTGCGAAGCCTCCCGTGCTCACGCCCAGCACCCGTGCGGTCGACTCGATGCGGAACGCGTGGATGGTGCCCTTGGGCACGTAGCCGAAGGCTCCCGCCTGCAGCACCCGGTCGTCCTTGAAGCCCTTCTCGTCGTCCATCCACAGATGCACGGCTCCGTCGATGACGAAGAAGATCTCGTGGGTGTACGGGTGGATGTGGGCCGGGATGATGTCGCCGGCGTTCCCCTCGGTCGTGAAGACGTCGTACTGGCCTTCGGTCTCGTCGCCCGTGAGCAGGACCGTGAACAGCGTGTCGAACACGACGCTCTTCTCGCCCTCCCCCTTGTCGAGGAAGAACGGGTTCGGGGCGCCGGGAAGAATGCCGGCGTGGGGATGGGGGCCTGGTCTCGTGGTCTCGTCCAGTGACATGGGTCAACCTCCTCGTTGAGTCGCGTCCTCAGCAGCCTGAGCGCACGGCGACGGGAAAGCCAGTACGTCTTGCCTACCGCGCGATAGGCCTGACCTCATGAACTTTCGTTCCGCAAAAGTTACTTTCATTTTCGTTCGGACCGTGCTAGAACCGACTCAAGTATCGGCAGCCGTGCCGATCGCGACGCAAAGGTGCACGCATGATGAACACAGCCAACTCCCGCCGCGGGCTGCGGCGGTCCCTGCTGGCCGCGGCCGCCCTCGCCGTGACCGTCGGGCTCGGCCTCGCCGGCTGCAGCGCGGGATCGCCGGCGGACCCCGCCACGAAGGGCGGATCGACCAGCAAGGCACTCCGCATCGGCTTCTCGCCGTTCACCCTCCAGGTGCCCGCTCTCAAGGGCCTCGCCGACGGCCTCACCGCAGCAGCCACCGCACAGGGCGACAAGGTCGTCACGGCGGACCCGAAGGGCGACCCGTCGACTCAGCTGCAGCAGCTGCAGCAGTGGGTGCAGCTCGGCCAGGTCGACGCCATCTGGGTCATCCCGCAGGCGGCCAAGACCATCGCCCCCGTACTGTCGCAGGCCACAGGCAAGGGCATTGTCGTCATCGCCTCCGGCATCCCCTCCGACTACGGCTTCAGCGGCAAGCAGCCGGGGATCACCTTCACCAACGTGGACAACGCCGACTACGGGACCAAGCTCGGCAGCCTGACGGCCGAGTGCATCGACAAGCGCCTGGACGGCAAGGGTCAGGTGATCTTCCTGCAGAGCCCGGCCGGCGCCCAGAGCACGACCGCGATCAACGAACAGTTCAAGAAGACGCTGACCGAGAAGTCGCCCGGCACGAAGATCGTCAACCAGCAGGACGCAGCCGACCGGCTGAAGTCGCAGCAGATCATCTCCAGCGCGCTGCAGGGGGCGCCGGGCGCCAACACGGTCGTCGGCACCGACGACGAGTCGAGTCTCGGCGGCCTGGCGGCGTTCACGCAGGCGGGCAAGGACCCGGCCAAGACCTGCATCGTCGGCGCGGGCGGCGGCACGGAGGCTCAGCAGGCCGTCAAGGACGGCAAGCTCTACGCCGACCTCGCTTTCGACTTCCAGGCCGACCTCATGCAGAACCTCAAGCAGCTGCACACGCTCGCCGCGGACCCGACCGCCAAGGGCACCCAGCTGACGACGCCGATCACCGTCATCACCAAGTGACGCGCTGAATCGGCGATGATCCGGAAGGACAGCACCATGACCACCCACGACGCCTCCGCGTCGAAGCAGGGCGCCGCCCGCTCCACCGCACCCCGCCCGGGTGCGGCGGAGCGGGACGGCGGCTCCGGCTCCGGCGTGCGCACCCTCGTCTTCCTGCGCGACCGCGGGATCATCGTCCTCTGGATCGTGCTCGTGGCGATCTTCGCCTTCTGGGCGAGCCCGTACTTCTTCACGCTGGCCAACGCCGCCCTGATCGCGAACGCCGCCGCACTCACCGCCGTCTTCGCGGCCGCCGTCGCCGTCGGCATCCTCAGCGGCGCGCTCGACCTCTCGATCCCCGGGTCGGCGACGATGGGCGCCGTCGTCGGCGCGACCATCATCCACAACGGCGGACCGGCCTGGGCCGGCATCCTCGCCGGGCTCGCCGTCGGCGCGGCCGTCGGCGCCGTCAACGGGGTGCTGGTGCTGCGCGGACTGAACCCGCTGGTGGTCACGATCGCCTCGCTGACCGTGCTCGGCGGCCTCGCCCAGCTCGTCGCGGGCGGCGTGCCGATCACCGGCATCACCCAGCTCGGCTGGATGGGCAGCACCTCCTACTTCGGCATCCCCGCCCCGGTCTTCGTCGTCGCCGTCGTGTACCTGGCCGGCTGGCTGTTCCTCACGAAGACCCGGTCGGGAGGCCGGCTGCTGGGCGTCGGCGGCAACATCGACGCCGTGCGACGTGTGGGCATCAACGCCGACCGGTACCGTGTCCTCGGCTTCATCCTCTCCGGTCTCTGCGCGGCGATCGGCGGCCTCCTGGTCACCGCCACCACCACGCAGGCGTCGCCGAACCCGAGCGTCGACCTGCTGTTCTCCGCGCTGACCGCGGTGGCGCTGTCCGGGATGCCGCTGACCGGCGGCCGCGGCAGCCTCCCGCGCGTGCTCGTCGGCGCTCTCATCATCGCGACCATCGCGAGCGCGCTCATCATCCGCGGCATCCAGCCGTACTGGTCGACGATCGCGACCGGCGTGCTGCTCGTGCTCGCCCTCGGCTTCGAGCGGCTGATGTCGCGCGCTGTCGCCAACCGGCTGGCCCCGCCGCCGCGGGCGACCCTCGACGGCGCGTCCACCACCCACATCCCCGCGCAGGAGGCCTGAGATGAACGGCATCGACCCGAACACGCTGTCCGACGCGGAGGCCCCCGGCCTGCGCCTGAGCGGCGTCGCCCTCAACTACGGCTTCGTCCGCGCCATCGACGGCGTCGACTTCGAGGTCGCCTCCGGTGAGGTCGTCGCGCTGCTCGGCGACAACGGCGCGGGCAAGTCCACGCTGCTCAAGGTCATGTCGGGCGCCCATCGGCCTTCCGAGGGCGCCATCGAGGTGAGCGGCCGGACGGTCGAGTTCCGGTCGCCCCGCGACGCCTCCGACGCGGGGGTCGAGATGGTCTACCAGGACCTCGCGCTCGTCGACGCCGCCGACATCGCCAGCAACCTGACGCTCGGCCGCGAACCCGTGCTCAAGGGGCCGCTGGGCTGGCTCGGCTTCCTCGACAAGCGCGCCATGAGGCGGGAGGCCGCCCGCGAGCTCGAGGCGCTCGGCGTCACGACCGCACCGGTGACCCGGCCCGTCGAGATGCTCTCGGGAGGTCAGCGTCAGGTCGTCGCGCTCGCCCGCTCGGCCGTGCGCGCCACCGCCCGCGGTCGCGGAGTCCTGCTCCTCGACGAGCCGACGGCGGCGCTCGGATACGCGCAGACCCGGCAGGTCGCCGACCTGATCACCCGCATGGCCGGCCGCGGGATCGCCGTGGTCGTCGTGACCCACAACCTCCCGCTGGCGTTCGAGGTCGCCGACCGCATCGTGGTGCTCAACCGCGGACGCAAGGTCGCCGACGTGGCGACGCGGGAGACGGACAACGACGCGGTCGTGGGTTGGATCACCGGTGCGCGGCCGCCGCAGGCCGGGCTGATCCCAACGGCGTGAGCGGGATCCTCGTCACGGGCGCGCGGCGCGGGCCTCGGCCTCCACGACCTCCACGAAGGCGGCGACGACCGGCTCGCGGCGGCGGCGCGTGCACAGCAGGATGGTCGCCGGTTCGATGTCGGTGATCGGGACGAACGCCAGCTCCGCGCGGCGGTAGTGCGTCGCCGCCGACGCCGCGGCGATGTTCACACCCATCCCGGCTCCGACGAGCGCGAGGATGCCGTCGATGTCCTGCGCGACGGGACCGACCCTCGGGTGGCTGCCGTCGGGCCGCGGGTCGACCAGCCACCACGCCACGGCCTTCGGGTCGCCGCCGGACACGGCGACGAACGTCTCGTCGCGCGTCTCGTCGATGCCGATGGACGTGCGCGACGCCAGCGGATGGTCGGCCGGCGTGACCAGGACGCGCGGCTCCGTCCACAGCGGCGTCGCGGTCACGACCTCCTCGTCGACCTGCAGCGGAGCGGGCGCGAAGACAGCGTCGACCCGCCCGGCCGTGAGCTCGACCTGCGGGTCGAAGAAGCCGACCTTGCGCATCTCGAGCCGGAGCCCCGGGATGCGCTGCACCGCGCTCGCGATGGCCCGCGACGTGAGGGGCCCCGCGCCCGCGGCGACCACGCCGATCCGGAGCACAGGGGCCGGGGTGGCGCGACGGCTGCCGATCCAGTCGAGCACGTCGCCATGGGCCTCCACCGCCCTCCGTGCGTGCGGCAGAAGCTGCTCCCCGGCCTCCGTGAGCTGCACGGCGCGGGAGGTCCGGTCGAAGAGCGGCTCGCCGACGGCCGACTCCAGACGCGC
The DNA here is from genome assembly GCF_001423695.1 of Leifsonia sp. Leaf336. Taxonomy (GTDB): domain Bacteria; phylum Actinomycetota; class Actinomycetes; order Actinomycetales; family Microbacteriaceae; genus Leifsonia. The sequence goes on along the minus strand of NZ_LMOZ01000001.1, from coordinate 215,962 downwards.
GATCTGCTGACTGAGCGACGGGGGCGCCATGTTCAGCCGGGCCGCGGCCGCGGCGAAGTGCAACTCCTCCGCGAGCACGCAGAAGTAGCGCAGCGTGTGAATGGGAACGTCCATCAGACTCCGACTATGGCAGATCCGGCGCGCGAAACGTCCTAGGGCGCGTCTGGGACGCCGTCACCCATGTCCCGCGCGTCGACCAGGTCCACGGCGAGGACGATCGCGACCACGGCCGCGACGACGGCGGCGCACAAGGCCAGGGCGATCACGAAAACGCGCACCCCCTGATCGTCCCGCGTCGGGTCACAGAAGCCGCTAAGGATGCGACGCGAAGGGCCGCCGCCCCTCAGGTCATGCCTCCACCCGCTCCTCCGGCTCCGCGGCCGCGACGGAGGCGCGAGCGGTGCGCCCCCGCCCGGTGACCGTCAGGTAGACGACCAGTACCAGGATGGCGGCGAGGAAGATCAGGCTGGTGACGATGGTGCCCAGGCCCAGGCCGCCGTCGGAGGTCGGCTGCGACAGGTAGTCGCCGAGCGACGCCCCGAGCGGACGCGTAAGGACGTACGCGATCCAGAACGCCACGATCGCGTTCAGCTTGAATCCGAAGTGGGCCAGCGCCACCACGCCGATCGCGACCGCGAAGACGATCACAGAGACCAGGTAGCCCAGGTTCAACTGCTCGGCGACGAGGTCGCCCGCGGCGGTTCCCAGGGCGAAGGTGAAGAGCACGGCGAGCCAGTAGAAGGCCTCCCGCCGCCGGGTCACGATGTCATGGATGGAGAGGGTTCGCTCGAACTTGTACCAGACGACGAACGTCGCGATCAGCGCGATCGCGAACACCGCCGTGGACACGGCCAACGGCACACCGAGACCATCGGTGAGATTGTCGGTGATCAGCGTGCCGACGATGCTGATCAGCACAACGGTGAGCCAGTAGAGGCCCGGGATGTACCGCGCGCTCCGGAACTGCGCCACGAAGGCGATGAGGAACACGACGGCCATCACCACGCTGGTCAGCTGCGTGCCGAGGTGGAGGCTGGAGGACAGCAGATCGGCAGCGGTCTCGCCGACGGTGGTGGCGAGGATCTTGATCGCCCAGAACGACGCGGTGGGTTCGGGCACTTTGTTCTCGCGGAGGGCGAGGCGGTTCGGCTCGGTCATTGGGCTCTCCTTCGAAGGATCGGATCGACTGATCGGGTCGGAACCCTCCGAACGCTACGGTCGACTCCCCAAGGCGTCGCTAAGAAACCGTTCGCGCGCGAATCGGCGCACGTTCAGCCGGCGCACAATCCGCGCGCAGCTTGCCCGTCTACGGTCGCGGAACGCCCCCGCAGCGGAAGGAAGGAGGGCGGCGATGCGAAGACTGTTCGCCGGAGTGATCGCGACCGCGGTCGTCCTCGTGGTCGGCTGGTTCGCCGTCGCGTACGTCGCTCCCGCGCTGACCGCCGGCGCGTCGGCGTCCGGCGCGAATGCACGCGCGGCCTCCGCTCCGAGCTGTCCGGCGGCCGCACCCGTCACGGTCGGCACGATCGTGGTGCCCGCCGGCCCTGTCGCCGGATTCTGCCAGCCGGAGCTCATCATGGCCGCCCACATCATGAACGCCGCGCGCGACCAGGGCATCGGCACCCGCACCCAGGCCGTCGGGGTCATGACCGCGATCGGCGAGTCCGGGCTCCGCAACCTCGACTACGGCGACGTCGCCGGCCCGGACAGCCGCGGGCTGTTCCAGCAGCGCGACAACGGCGCGTGGGGCACCCTGGCCGATCGGATGGATCCGTACACCGCCGCCACCCATTTCTTCGACAAGCTCATCACGATCGACGGCTGGCAGACGATGGCGCCCTCCGCCCTCGCGCACGCGGTGCAGGTCAACTCCGACCCGGGCTACTACGCCCAGTACTGGGAGGCGGCGCAGACCATCGTCGCCGCGCTCAGCGGGTAGTCGCGCCGCCGCGAGCAGAGTCGTCCGGCCGGCCCGCGCGACCTCCAGGAGACGCGGACCGGCCGGATCGACGGCGGGTGATAACGACGCTACTGGGCCGCGATCCCCTCGCCGCCGGCGCCTCCGGGCACGAGCACCGATCCGACCTTCGTCAGGCTGCCGTCGAGGTTCACGCGGAACCCGTCGACACCCCCTGCGGCGCCGGTCTGCACGTACAGGTACCGGCCGTCGCTCGTCACGGTGGCGTCGACGGTTCCGGCGCCGGTCGGGGTCGTGCCGAGCGCACTCAGCCCGCCCGCGCCCGCGTCGGCGTAACCGGAGAGGCTGCCGCTGCCCGCATTGGACGCGTAGAACCACGACCCGTCACGGGCGATCCAGCACGTGGCAGCCTGCCCGGTCGCGGAGGTCGCGATCGGCACGACCGCGCCGCTCGGAGCGATCGAGAAGGTGGCGACGGCGTTGGTCCCCGCCTCCGCGACCACCAGATGCGCGCCCGCGTCGAAGCCGACCGCGAACGGCACGGCCCCCGGCTCCACCGTCGTCACCGGGTGCGGGGAGAGCCCGCCGAGCCGGTCGACGCCGAACACGTCGATCGCGCTGCCGTTGCCCTTCGTGGTCACGACCAGCTGCGAGCCGCTCGGAGTGAAGGCGACCTGACCGGGTGTGTGCGTGAACTCGGGTGCGAGCGTGGGGTCGAGCCCGAGCGGCCGGTTCCAGACCGGGATGCGGATGAGGAAGTCGGCGACGCGCACGAAGCCCTGGACGGAGCCTCCCGACCGCGCGTTGAGGACGTAGACGAGACCGCCGTGCGCCGTCACGCTCACCGGGAACGACCCGCCCGAGCCGATGACCTCGCGCCGCACGAGCTGGTCGCCGTGCACGGCGAAGACGGTCACCGTGTTGCTTCCGGCGTTCACCGCATACAGGAGGCCGCGGTCGAGGACCAGCGAGCCCTGCGACGCGAGGTGATCGACGACCGAGCCGGCGAGCACTCCGCCGAGGCCGCCCGTCGGATAGGTCCCGACCTGGTGGAGCGAGCCGTCGGGTGCCCGGTCGTAGGCGACGACGGCGTTTCCGCCGACGCCGTCGGTCTGGACGAAGACCGCGGAGGAGGCTCGCGTGTCGGTGGAGGCGCCGGCGCCGGCGGGCGCGGCGAGTGCGGGGGCCGCGAAGAGCGCCGTCGCGGCGACGGCCGCCGCCGACGCGAGAGCAAGACGAACTGGGGTTCTCATGATTCTCCTTCGATCGTTCCGTTCCGGTGGCCGGAGATACCGGTCATCGAGCGCGACGCGGACGACGCGTTCGAGGGGTGAGTGTCGGTGGGCGCGGGATGCTTACCCCGCAGCCGGAACTTTCTCGCCGAGGGCGGCCGAGCAGCGCGAGCCGGAGGCCATACCATCGACCCATGGAGGTCGGTGATCGCGCGGAGACCGACGACTGGAGGCGCCGGCTGACCGCCGGTGGATCGGTCCAGCGCGACGCGCAGGAGGAGCTGTACCGGCTGCTCCTCCGCGTGGCGCGCGGCGAGGTCCGCCGTCGCTCGGCCTCCCTGCCGTTCGCGGGGCCAGAGCTCGACGACATCGCCCACCAGGCGGCGGCCGACGCGGTGATCGGCGTGCTGCGACGCCTGCACGAGTTCCGCGGCGAGAGCCGCTTCACGACCTGGGCCTACACGTTCGCGATCTTCGAGGTCTCGACGAAGACCGGCCGCCATTTCTGGCAGCACCGCACCCTGTCGCTCGACGCGTCCGGGTGGGAACGCCTCCCCGATCGCCTCGGGATCTCGCCGGAGGAAGCGGGGATGGCGGGGGAACTGCTGGGGGCGCTGCGGCACGCCATCGAGACGGTCCTGTCGCGACGGCAGCGGGAGGTGCTGCTCGCCGTGGTCGTCGAGGGCGTGCCGCTCGAGGCGCTCGCGGTCGCCCGGAGGACCAGCCGCGGAGCGCTCTACAAGGTGCTCTTCGACGCGCGAAGGAAGTTGCGGGGCTACCTTGTCACTAATCACTATCTGGACGAAGACGGCCCGGATGCAGACGAGCACTATGAAGACGGAGAGGAGGCGAGATGAGCGCGCGAACGCGGATCAGGGACTTCCTGGGGTCCGGTGAGCCCGACGCCGGTTGCGGCGAGACGATGTCGGTCATGCATGTCTTCGCCGAGCTCGTCCTCGCCGGGGTGGACGCGGCCGCCCGCTACCCGGGTGTCGCCCTCCACCTGTCCCGCTGCGCGGCCTGCGGCGACGACTACGCCGGCCTGCTGGCGGCGCTGCGGGCCTGACCACGCTGGCATCGCGGGTTCCTGCAGCGGGGTGGGAGGACCGCGATCCTCCAGCCGCCGCCCGCCGCCCGTACCAGCCGGCGTTCGACCGACAGCGTCGAACCGCAGAACGGGCAGGCGGGCAGCTCCGTGCTCGCTTCTCCGGTCTCCGCGACATCCGTTCGCATGCCGCCACGATCCGCTCTGTGCGGTCGGCGGAAAGGGGATTGCCAGAGCGCCCTTTCCATGATCCGCCGCGTCGTCACCACCTCGGGACGCCCCCGTCAAGCGCTTTCGTGGGGCCGGGCGCCCGGCTAGCTTCGCCCTCATGACCACCTACACCGCGACCAAGCCCATCGACGGCGACACCGACGCGTACTTCGCCTACATCGCCGATCCCGAGAACCTGCCGCAGTACTTCCCGCACATGGTGAGCGCTCACGAGCAGCCGGACGGCACCGTGGAGACGACCGCCCGCGTCGACACCGACCGCGACGGCCAAGAGGAGATCGTCACGGCGGACGCCCGCTTCGACGCCGACTTCGCCGCGAAGGAGATCAGCTGGTCGGCGCCGGGATCGCACGACTACAGCGGGTCGCTGCGGATCGCCGACGGCGCGGCGACGTTGACCATCGACACGACGGAGGACATCCCGGGCATCCAGCAGTCGCTGGAGGACGCGCTGGACGCGATCGCGGCGAACCTGCAGCGCACGGCCTGAGGCCGCACCGGTTCGGCACGGGCCGTCGCCGGACTAGATTGTCGCTACCGGCTCGTCCCCAGCCGGCTGAGCGACGGCGATGGCGGTGACCCGAGTGAGTTCTGAATCCCCTGCACGGGTGGAGCAGGCCTCCGACGACGAGCGCACCGTCATGATGCACCCGCGGCGCACCTTCCACGGGATCCTGCGGGCGGGCGCGCTCGCCTCCATCCTCCTCGTGGTGGCCGTCCTCCTCGCGCTGATCTGGGCGAACATCGGCGGGTACGAGGCGTTCTGGACCCAGCGGCTCGGGATCACGGCCGGCCCGTTCGCGCTCTCGTACGACCTGCGGACCTGGGTCAACAGCGGCCTGATGACCCTCTTCTTCCTGGCCGTCGGGCTGGAGGCCCGCCGAGAGCTCGACCTGGGCGACCTCCGCGAGCGCAGCCGCCTCATCCTCCCGATCACCGTCGGACTCGTCGGCATGGCGCTGCCGGTCGCCATCTACCTCCTGATCAACCACGGGCTCGACTCGGCCCGCGCCTGGGGCGTGGCGATGTCGACCGACACCGCGCTCGCGCTGGGGATCCTGACCTTGCTGGCCCGACGGGCCCCGAAGCGGACCCGCACGTTCCTCCTGACGGCCTTCGTCGTCGACGACGTCGCCGCGCTCATCATCATCGCCGTGCTCTACAGCGGGCCGATCTCCCCGATCCCGCTGGTCGCCGCGGTCGCCGCTTTCGCCGGCATCATCGTGGTGCGGAGGCTCAACCGGACACTCGGACGCAACCTCGCCCTCGTCCTCGGGGTGCTGATGTGGCTGGCTCTGCTGCTGAGCGGCATCGACCCTGTGGTCTCCGGCCTCGCCATCGGGCTGGCGACGACCGCGTACGTCCCGGTCCGCGCCGACCTGGAGCGCGCCACCGGGCTGGTGCACGACTACCGCGTGAGCCCGAACGCCGAACTGGCGCGGTCGGCCGCGGCCGGCCTCGCGGACTCGCTGTCCGAGAACGAACGCATCCTCTACCGGCTCAGCCCGTGGACGAGCTATGTCGTCGTGCCGATCTTCGCGCTGGCGAACGCGGGCGTGGTGATCACACCGGAACTGCTGGGTCGCTCCGCCGTCAGCGCGGTGACGATCGGCATCGTCGTCGGCTACGTCGTCGGCAAGCCGGTCTCGGTCGTCGGCAGCTCGTGGCTGCTGAGCAGGTTCTCCCGGGGACGCCTCCATCCCCAGGTCGGCTGGCTCTCCGTGCTGGGGAGCGGCACCGCGGCGGGCGTCGGCTTCACGGTCTCCCTGCTCATCGCCGGCATCGCCTTGTCCGGGCCGCAGCTGGCCGAGGCGAAGATCGGGATCTTCTTCTCGGTGATCGGCTCCGCCGCGCTGACGTGGCTGGTCTTCGCGTGCGTGCGATTCATCCCGGCGAACCGGCGGACCCTCGCCCTCAACGGGCGCCCCGATCCCACCCTGGACCTGCTGACCCCGATCGATCCGGATGCCGATCATCTGCGCGGGGCTGAGGACCCGCGGGTCACCGTCGTCGAGTACGGCGACTTCGAGTGCGGCTTCTGCGGCCGCGGCGAACCGACGGTGCGGGAGCTCCTCGAACGTCACCCCGATGTGGCGCTCGCGTGGCGGCACCTCCCCCTCACCGACGTGCACCCCAACGCGCTGCGTGCGGCGGAGGCTGCGGAGGCCGCGGGCGCGCAGGGGGCGTTCTGGCCGATGCACGACCTCCTGCTGGCGCACCAGGACCGCCTCGGCATCCGCGATCTCGAAGGCTACGCCCAGCAGCTCGGGATCGATCAGCAGCGGTTCCTCGACGACCTCCGCTCCCACGCCTTCGCCGACCGCATCAGGCACGACATCGCCAGCGCCGAGGAGAGCGGCGCCGCGGGCACTCCCACCTACTTCATCAACGGCCAGCGCCACGAGGGTCCGGTCGACATCGACTCGCTCTCGAAGTCGATCGAGACCGCCCGGGTCGGCGCGACCGCGCCGGCGTGATCGGCATGATGGGCCCGATCGGGCCTGATCGACGAATCCTCATGATCTCCTAGGCCAGGCGGTCCGCCTAGGGCTACGCTGAGCGCGCCGGGCCCCCACCTTGCACTTCTTCCTCCTCCTCCAAGGGGCTTCTCATGACCGATAGCTCTTCCGGCTCACCTACCGTCGTGCTCGTGCACGGCGCCTTCGCCGACGCCTCGAGCTGGGCCGCCGTCACCGACATCCTCCTGAAGGCCGGCGTCCCGGTCCTCGGCCCCGCCGTGCCGCTTCGCGGTCTGGCGAGCGACGCGGCATACATCGCCTCCGTGTTCGCCCAGATCGACGGCCCGATCGTCGCGGTCGGCCACTCCTACGGAGGCGCGCTCATCAGCATCGCCGCTGCGGACGCCCCGAACGTGAAGTCCCTCGTGTTCGTCTCCGGCTTCTTGCCCGAGGTCGGGGAGGCCCTCGGCGAGGTGGAGGGCACCTCACGCGACAGCGCGCTCGCCCCCGCACTCGTGCAGCGCACGTACCCCACCGGCGCGGGCGATGCCACGGCCGTCGAGCTCTACGTCGACACCGAGCAGTTCCCACGGGTGTTCGCTGGCGACCTCCCCGAAGACCAGGCGCAGGTCTTCGCCGCCACCCAGCGTCCTGTCGCCGCGGCGGCGTTCGATGAGAAGCCAGGGGCGGCGGCGTGGAAGTCGCTGCCGTCGTGGGCCGTCGTCGCCCGCGGCGACAAGGCCGCCGGCTCCGACGTCCTCCTGTCGATGGCCCAGCGGGCCGGCGCGAAGATCCTCGAGCTCGAGGGCTCCCACCTGATCATGGTCTCGCAGCCGCAGCCCGTCGCGGAGGTCATCATGACCGCATTGAAGGCCGTGGACCGATGACCGAGGACGCGACACCCGACGCTCCACGCGATGCGCTGGCCGGTCGGCTGAAACGCACCGAGCTGCAGCACAGGCCGTCGTCGATCCCTGGACGGGACATCGTCCAGGTGCTCACCGAGATCCCGGCCGGAGTCGAGTCGGGCTGGCACACGCATCCCGGAGAAGAGGTCGGGTACATCCTCGCCGGACACGTCGAGATGAAGATCGCCGGACGCGACCCGCTGCTCCTGAACGCCGGCGACCCCTTCCTCATGCCGCCCGGCACCGCTCACAACGCCCGCGACCTCGGACCCGAGACCGGGATGATGCTCTCCACCTACATCGTCGACCCCGCGGAGCCGCTGGCGAGTTTCGTGGAAGCGCCCTGACGGCGTCGACTCCCCTCACCTCTAGCGCAGATTGGTTTTGTCCCCGTACTATGTGGACAACCTCCGCGCCAGCGGACTACGACAGAGGAGTCGTTCATGACGATCGCGATCATCGGTGCCGGCATCGGCGGGCTGGTCACCGCCCTCAGCCTCCACGAGGCGGGCTTCGACGACATCCGGGTCTACGAGCGGGTGCGGGAGCTGCGACCGCTCGGCGTCGGCATCAACCTCCTGCCGCACGCGGTCCGCGAACTCACCGAGCTCGGGCTGCGCGACGACGTGGAGGCCATCGCCGCCGCGCCTCGCCGGCTCGGCTACGTCAACCGTCACGGCCAGCCCATCTGGAGCGAGCCCCGCGGCACCGCGGCCGGATACCGGTGGCCGCAGCTCTCCGTGCATCGGGGCGAGTTGCAGCTGGCGCTGGTGGAGGCCGTGCGCGACCGGCTCGGCGCCGACACGATCCGCCTCGGCCACCGGCTCACCTCGCTCGACGCGACGGACGACAGCGCCCGCGCCGTCTTCGAGACGCTCGACGACGAGGTCGCGGTCGACGCCGACCTCGTGATCGGCGCCGACGGCATCCACTCGGCCGTGCGCGCACTGCGCTACCCCGATGAGGGCGCGCCGCGCTGGAACGGCCTCACCCTCTGGCGCGGCACCGCGGTCGTGCCCGCGTTCCTCGACGGAGCCACCATGATCATGGCCGGCGACGACCAGCTGAAGTTCGTGGCCTACCCGCTGCGGCACGAGCCGGACGGGTCGGTGACGGTGAATTTCATCGCCGAGCAGCGCTCGGACGGGTCGCGCGCCGAGACCGTCGACTGGAACCGCCAGGTACCGATCGCCCCGATCGCCGCGCTCTTCGACGCGTGGAGGTTCGACTGGCTCGACGTTCCGGCCGTCATCGCGAGCGCGCACGAGCTGCTCGAGTACCCGATGGTCGACCGCGATCCGCTGCCACGGTGGACGTTCGGCCGGTCGACGCTGCTGGGCGACGCCGCGCACGCCATGTACCCGAACGGGTCGAACGGCGCCTCGCAGGCCGTCCTCGACGCCCGCACGCTCGCGTACTCGCTCGCCACCGCGGCCGATCCCGCGGAGGGCCTCCGCCGCTATGAGGAGGTCAGGCGCCCGGCGACAGCCGACCTCCTCGCCCTCACCCGGCAGCATGGGCCCGAGCGCGTGATGGTCCTCGCGCACGAGCGGGCGCCGCAGGGCTTCGCCGACATCACCGACGTGATCCCGGCCGCCGAGCTGCAGGAGATCGCCGACGCGTACAAGCGCACCGCGGGCTTCCATCCCGAGGCGCTCAACACCCGGGCGTCGCTCGACGCGCGACGGGGTGCCGGCGCATGAGCGACACCGTCGGCGCCCTCGACTCCCGACGCCTCGCCGCGCTCATCTCGCCCCTGCGCCGCCACCTCCTCGCCCTCAGCCGCGAGACCGCCGGACTGCCCGACGTGCCCGACTCGCAGGTGGAGGTGCTGCGCGCCCTCCCCCGCGGCACCGTGAGCACGCCGAGCGCACTCGCACGCAGGCTCGGCCTCCGCAAGTCGACGATGAGCAACCTCCTCACCGCGATGGAGACCGCCGGGCTCGTGGTGCGACGCCCGAGCCCGGACGACCGCCGGCGGGTGGACGTGCTGGCCAGCCCACACGCGCTCAGCATCTTCGACCGCTTCGACGCGACCAGCGCCCTGCTGCTCGCGGAGGCCGCGGCGACCCTCCGGGCCGACGACCGCGCCGCCCTCGCCGCCGCGGTGCCCGCGCTCGAGCACCTCGGCGACGCCCTCGCCGACCGCCGCCGGCGCACCATCGAGAAGGACCCCGAATGACCGAGACGCTCCCCGTCCCCGCACTCGTGCCCTCCCTGCAGGTGCGGGTCGAGCTGGCCGACCTGGAGGATCACGGGCGCACCGCGGCCGGCCACCGCCGCGTGGTCCCGATCGTCGGAGGGACGGTCACCGGCGACTTCACCGGCGCGATCCTCCCGGGCGGAGCGGACTGGCAGCTGGTGCGCGACGACGGCACGATCGAGATCGACTCGCGCTACTCGGCGCGCAGCGACGACGGCGCCTTCCTGTACATCCGCGCGATCGGTCTGCGCACCGGCCCCGGCGACGTGCTCGCGGCGCTCGGCCGCGGCGAGGAGGTCGACCCGCGCAGCTACTACTTCCGCACGACGGTCTGGCTGGAGTCGTCGGCGCACCCGGAGCTGGCGAACCAGCTCTTCGTGGCGGCGTGCGCGCGCCACCGCAACGAAGTCGTCTACACCGCCTACCGCGTCTCGTAGCCGCGAGTCAGGTGCGCGCTACGCCGCGACCCGGCGCCCCCGGCCGGCGAACACCCGCGACGCGACCAGGTTCCAGAGCCCGGCGAACAGCAGCACGCCGGCGACGCCGTTGAGCACGCCGCCCACGACGTCCGAGCCGTAGTGCACGCCGACATAGAGCCGCGACCACATCACGAGGAGGACGAAGAGCGCGCCGACGACGATCACGATCGTGCGCGAAAGCGTTCCCCGGCACACCATCGCGAGCGCCGTCACCAGCGCGGCCGCGAAGACGACGTGACCGCTCGGATAGCTGAGGGTCGCCGGGTTCACGTGCAGCACGTGGGTCAGGCCCGCGGTGGTCGGACGCGGCTCGGCGACGACGGTCTTCACGATCAGAGTGCTGAGCCAGCCGAGACCGGTGACGACCACGGCGCCGAGGGCCAGCCTCCAGCCCGTCACGAACAGCAGCACGATGAAGACGATGACCAGGATGACGGCGACGACCGTCACCTGGTCGAGCTTGTCGAGCACGAGCGCGAGCTTGTCGAGCAGCGGGGAGTTCACCCGGTTGATGGAGGCGTCGAGCGACTCGAAACGGAGCGCGGCGATCCCCTTGGCCGCGAAACCGAGCGCGAAGGTCAGAGCGAACAGGACCACGGTCCAGACGATCCAGTGACGGGGGATGCGGAGCTGGGCTGGCTTCACGGGCGGAGTCTCCTCTCGGGCGGAACTGCCAGTCAAACACTGTACGGCTCAGCAAGTTCTAAGAGGAGGAGGCGAACCTGAGCGTTCCCGCAGTGTGGCGCCTAGGCGACGTTGGCCGGCCTCGTGTTGACGACCTCCACGTGCGAGTCGATGAACGAGTGCACGCTCTCGTGGATGTGGTACTGCGTGTGCGACAGGCGCGCGTCGCGCGAGTGCAGCGCGGTTCGGGCGGCCGCTCGACGCGAGCGGATGCCGAGCAGCGAGACGGCGGCGCAGATGACGACGGTCAGCACGACCGCCACGGCCGCTGCGCCGGCGAGCAGCAACCAGCCCTCGGGGAGCCCCGCGTTGAGTGCGAGGTCGAAGCCGGCGCCGGCGAGCACCAGCAGCACCACGGAGACGATGAGGGTGCGCCGGGCGAGTGTCAGCGCCGGAATCGCGAGCAGGGCGGCGGCCTCGGCGATCTCGCGCTCCTGCTGGCGGCGGCGCTCCTTGGCCCAGTGGAGGTCGCGCTCGTGGCGGCGGGCGAGGCGCTGCGCGTCGTCGTGGGCGCGATCGTAGGCAGGCAGAGTGTTCACAGACGTGTCCTTCGGGTAGACGTGGCTGTCGTCGGGTAGGTGTTGCGGGTGGGTGCGTGGAGCTGCGGAGGCGCCCGTCGGGTGGGCGCGACCGTCAGTTGACGGGGGTCGAGACCACCGAGGGGGAGGCAGGCGCGGTCGGCGCGGAGAGCGGTGCGACCGAGGCGAGCGTCGGAGGCGGACCGAACGCGGGAGCCGTCGCGGCGGACGACGTCGGCACGGGAGGCGGGGTGAGCGCCACGACAGGCGCCAGCGTCGGCGAGGTCGGGGCAGACGTCGGGGTCGACGGGGCGGAGACCGAGGGAGCAGTCGTGGTCTCCGCGGCGCGGCGTCCGCTCGGGGACGGCAGCGACTCGGGAGAACGCAGGCCGATGTCGGTGAGCGTGCTCTCCGTCCAGCCGGCTCGGGTGGCGCTCTGCCAGCCCGACACGTAGTCGGCGATGGCGGCATCCAGGTCGTTGAGTCGCTTGGCGAGGTCGCGCACGGCGTCGAGCCGTGCGGTGATCTCGGATTCGAGGAGCACGTGTGCGCGCTCCGCTGCCGTCTCGGGATCGACGGCGCCGTAGGGCTGGGTCATGGTACGTCCTTCCGCTTGCGTCGGGTCGGTGCAAAAGGCTGTAGCTGGTCGACGCTGCGATGCGTCAGTGAGGAGCATAGCTAGAAAGACCGGTCTGTGGGTTGTTTGGAGGACACGAATCTGTCCCCCAATTCAGGCGACACGCACCCTCACCCGCCGAGCCCTACGGCCGCAGCAGCACCTTGCCCGTGCGACCCGAGCGGGCAGCGACCTCCACGGCCTCGCGCACCTGGTCGAATCCGAACACGCCCTCCACCGGGAGGGTGATCGCGCCGGTCGACGCGGCGCGGATCAGCTCGCCGAACAGCTCGCCGCGCTTCGCCGGCGCCATCGCGGCATTCACCTTGCTGCCCCAGAAGCCCTTGACCGTCGCCTGCTTGAAGATCAGGTCGCCCGACGACAGCCGCATCCCGTCGCTGCCCATCGCGCCGAACGACACCAGGGTGCCGTTCTCCGCCAGCAGCGACAGGAGGTCGCCACTGGACTCCCCGCCGACCGAGTCGACCGCGGCCGCGATCGGAGCCCCGTCGGCGAGCGCGCGCACGCGGTCGCGCCAGTCGTCGTCGCTCGTCGCCACCAGGTTCGGGATGCCCTGAGCGGTCAGCTCGTCGACGTCGTGGCGCCGGCGCACCAGGCCGATGACCTTCTCGCCGCGTTCCAGCGCGAACTGGGCGGCCAGGCGGCCGACTGCACCGTTGGCGGCGTTCTGCAGCACGACCTCCCCCGGCTTCACCTCGAGGAAGTCGAGCAGGCTCAGCGCGCTGAACGGCATCGCGACCAGCTGGGAGGCGACCTCGTCGCTCAGCCCGTCCGGCACCGGGATGAGCGCGCCGGCCGGTGCGACGAACGCCTCCGCCCAGACACCGAAGGTGCCGCCCGTGACCACGCGCTGACCGACGGAGAGCCCCTCGACGCCCTCGCCGAGCGCGTCGACGATGCCGACCGCCTCGGTTCCGGCTCCCGCGGGCAGTGTCGGCTTGAAGCCGTACGTGCCGCGGATGGTCCACAGGTCGTGGTTGTGGATGGGCGAGAGCACGGTGCGCACGCGCACCTGCTTCGCACCGGGTTCGGGGAGCGGTCGCTCCTCCACCTTCAAGACCCGGGCCGGGTCGCCGAACTCGTCCTGGACGATCGCGCGCATGGCCCCCAGCCTAGGCCGAGGGCGACCCCGCTGCGAGGGCCTTCTCGAGCATCCCCTCGTACGCGCGCTTGGCGTCGTCGTGCACGCGGGCCCCTTCGGCCGTGATGCCCACGAAGAGCGCTCGGCGGTCGTAGTCGCAGGTGTTCCGTTCGACGAGGCCCGCCTTGACCAGCCGGTCGACGATGCGGGAGAGCGCGCTCTGCGTCATCGGCGTCAGGTCGACGAGGTTGCGCATCGTGCACGACTCGTTCGCGTAACCGGCGACGAGGTCGAGCACTTCGTACTCGCTGAGGCCGAGCTGGTGCCCCTGCTGGAGGGTGCGCTCGAGCTCTGCCGCCGTATTGAGGTAGAGGCCCTGCAGCTCTCGCCAGCGGGCCGAGACGTCGACCGGTTCGTTCACGGCTGCAATGATACGCGGGTTTAGATGCGAATTAGATGAATGTGCATACTTTGCTGACACAATCTATTCCGTGTCATAGACTTGCCGGGTGCTGAACTCCGATACCGCCTCCCGCCCCGCCGTCCGGCCGCCGGCGACGCCCGCCGGATCCACCCGCGTCACCTGGAGCCGCGCCCGCCGGCTCCTCCTCTTCGCCACCTGCATCGTGATCGCCCTCGACGGTCTCGACGTCTCCATGGTCGGCGTCGCCCTCCCGTCCATCGGCAAAGAGCTGAACCTCCAGCCCGGAGCCCTGCAGTGGATCGTGTCCGGCTACGTGCTGGGCTACGGCAGCCTCCTGCTGCTCGGCGGCCGGCTCGCCGACCTGCTCGGCCGCCGCACCGTGCTGCTGGTGGCTCTGAGCGTCTTCACCATCGCCTCCCTTGCCGGAGGGCTCTCGGCGGACGCCGGGCTGCTCATCGCCAGCCGGTTCGTCAAGGGAGTGGCAGCGGCCTTCACCGCGCCCGCAGCGTTCTCCCTGATCACGACCAACTTCGAGGAGGGCCCGGAGCGCAACCGGGCGATCTCGATCTTCACCACCTTCGCCGCGAGCGGGTTCTCGCTCGGCCTCATCATGAGCGGCCTGATGACCTCCCTCAGCTGGCGATGGACGTTCCTGTTCTCGGTGCCGCTCTCAGTGCTCGCCCTGGTGCTCGGCTTCTTCTTCGTGCCGAAGGACCGCCGCGAACGCGGCGCCGGTCACGACATCCCCGGCGCCGTCCTGCTCGCCGCGGGGATGCTGCTGCTCGTCTACACGGTCGTCTCGGCACCGGGCGTCGGCTGGGGTTCGGTGCCGACCATCCTCGGCTTCGTCGTCGCGGCGGCGCTGCTCGCCGCGTTCGTCGTGCTGGAGCTGCGGGTGCGCCACCCGCTGATCCGGTTCGGGATCTTCCGGGTGGCCTCCGTGCTGCGCGCGAACCTCACGGCGATCACGCTGTTCGGCTCCTATGTCTCGTTCCAGTTCGTGCTCACCCTGTACCTGCAGGACGTGCTCGGCTGGTCGCCGCTCGCCATGGCACTCGCGCTCCTGCCGACCGGGCTGGTCGTGGTGCTGAGCGCACCCTTCACCGACCGGCTGATCGACCGCTTCGGATCGACCGTGCTGATCATCATCGGTCTCGGATCGCTCTCCGCGGGCTACCTGCTCTTCCTGCGGCTCGGCACCGCGCCGGTCTACTGGCTCGACGTGCTGCCTCCCGTCGTGCTGCTCGGCGTCGGCTTCGGCGTCGGCTTCCCCGCCATCCAGGTGCAGGCGACGACCGGCGTGCACGACGACGAGCAGGGCCTGGCGGCCGGGCTCGTGCAGACCAGCTCCCAGGTCGGGGGTGCGCTCGCGCTGGCCGTCACGACCGCACTGATCGCCGGAGGCTCGACCGGCGCGGGTGCGGGCGGTGCTGCCGGACTCGCCGAGCAGCTCGCGCACTACCGGCCGGGCCTGTACCTGAGCGCGGGGCTCGCCGTCGCGGGGCTCGTCATCGCTGCGCTCCCGCGCCGGCGGGGCGCCTTCGTCGCCGAGCCGTAACCCTCTCGCGCTCCACCGCTCTACCCACGAGGGGCACGTTGTTGTCGCTTTCGGGCCTCCGAAACGACAACGACGTGCCCCTCGACGCTGGGCGGCGCGGCGCGCGTCAGCGCTGCTCGACCGGGCCCGAGAGCGCCGGCGGCGCGACACGGAAGAACCGCGTGCGCCACAGCAGGTAGCCGAGGCCGAGGGCGACCCAGACCGCGCCGACGATCATCGCGCTCGGCTCCAGACTGAACCACAGCGCGACGTTGATCGCCACGCCGAGCGCCGGCAGCACCAGGAAGCCGAGCGCCGACCTCCAGCCGCGCTCCTTGACGAAGCGCACGTAGGTGAAGATCACCGACAGGTTCACGAAGATGAATGCCACGAACGCGCCGAAGTTGATAAGGGAGGCCGCACGGCTCAGGTCGAGGAACACCGCCGAGCACGCGAGCGCCGCGATGAGAAGCACGTTCCCCGCCGGCACGCCCGCGCGGTTCAGCCGGCCGAAGAAGCGCCGCGGCAGGGCGCCGTCGCGGCCCATCGCGTACAGGAGGCGCGCCGCGCTCATCTGCTGCGTGATGCCGCAGCCCAGCACCGCCACCATGTAGCCGCCGATGAACACGGCCTGGAAGGCCGCGCCGCCGATGTACTTCGCGATCTCCGGGGAGGCGCCGACGATGTTGCCGACCGCGGACACGTCCGGGAACAGCACCTGCATGACGTAGGTGACGCTCACGAAGAACAGGCCAGCGACGCCGACGATGATGAGGATGGCGCGCGGGATGTCCCGCCGCGGGTGCTCGGCCTCCTCGGCGAGAGTGCTCACGGCGTCGAACCCGAGGAACGACAGGGCGAGGATGGCCGCGCCCGACGCGATGGCCCCGGCGTCGATCCCCGACGAGAAGAACGGCGTCAGAGAGAACGACGACCCGTTCGCGCCCTCCACGATGTTCTTGATCGTGAGCCCGACGAAGGCGACCGCGACGACCACCTGGATGACGACCAGGATGACGTTCACCTTGGCCGCGATCCGCACCCCGATGAGGTTGAGCACCGTGCAGACGAGGATGGTGGACAGGATCCACACCCACGATGGCACCCCCGGGAACGCCGCCGTCATGTAGATCGCCGACAGCAGCGCGTTGATCATCGGCAGCAGGAGGTAGTCGAGCGTGGCCGCCCAGCCCACGAGGAAGCCGAGGTGCGGGTTGATCGCCTCCCGCGTGTACGTGTAGGCGGAGCCGGCGCGCGGGTAGAAGCGCACCATCTTCGCGTAGCTGAGCGCCGTGATCAGCACCGCGACGAGCACCAGCAGGTACGACAGGGGCACGTGCCCGTGCGTGATGTCGGCGACGATCCCGAACGTGTCGAACACCGCGAGCGGGGCCATGTAGGCGAGCCCGAGGAACACGATGTGGCGCAGGGTGAGGCTGCGGCGGAGGCCGGCGGCCTCCAGGTCGCCCGGCGTCTCGGCCGAGCGGGCGGGGGCGATGGAGGGGTCGAGCTGGGACATTCGGGGTGGATCCTTTCGCGACAGCGGGAGAGGACGGGAGTGCGGGGTCTGGTGGGCGGGGTCTCGTCGGCGAGGCCTAGTGGGCGGCGGCGGAGCAGTGGGCGAGTGCGCCGTGCTGCTCGGGAAGGGGTGCGTCGCGGTCGGCGTCGTGCACGATCGCCCCGCCGACGACGGTGAGGGCGGCGTGCTGGTCGAGCAGTGCCGCCGGGTCGCCTTCGTGCTCGTACAGGTCGGTCGACCAGGCGACGACGTCGGCCTTCGCCCCGACGCGGAGCACACCCAGCTCGTCCTCCGCGTGCCAGGCCCAGGCGCCCTCGCGGGTGTAGCCGCGGAGGGCGTCGTCGAGGCCGACCCGCTCCGCGGGAGTCCAGGCGTCGCGGCCGTCGAGGCCGGCGCGGGTGAGCGCCGAGTAGAGCCCGACGAGCGGGTCCATCTCGCCCACCTGCCAGTCGCTCGACAGCGCGACATGGGCTCCGGAGGCCATCAGCGACCGGAGGCGCCACGCGCGGTCCCAGCGCTGCTCGCCGATGTTGTCCATCCAGGTGCCGGCGACGAGGTCGGGCGAGCAGTGGCGCGGCTGCATGGCCGCGGTGATGCCGAGGGCGGCGAACCGCGGGAGGTCGTCGGGGTGCAGGCACTCGACGTGCACGATCCCGTGCCGTCGGTCGTGCGTGCCGTTGGTGCGCCCGGCGGCCTCGATCGCGTCGAGGGCGAGCCGGATGCCGCCGTCGCCGGTCGCGTGCGTGTGGGTCTGGAACCCGAGCCGGTCGAGCTCGGTGACGATGCGGGTCAGCTCGCCGACCGGCGCGGACGGGTGGCCGCGGTGGCCAGGACGGTTTGCGTAGTCGTCGAGCATCCAGGCGGTGTGCGGCTCGATCACGTCGTCGGCGTAGAGCTTGACCGGCCCGAACCGCAACAGGTCGCTCGCGGTCGCGCCGTCCACGGCCTCCCGCAGCTCGCGCCGGAAGGAGCCGTCGGCGTCGATCGGGTGGAAGAGCGCGGCGATGACCCGCGACGACAGGAGGCCGGCCTCCCGCGCCCGGTCGAAGAGGCCGAGCTCGGCGAGCGGCACTTGCGGCTCGACGACCGTGGTGATCCCACTCGCGGTGGCGAGAGCGAGGCTGCCGAGCAGCTTGCGATAGCGGCGCTCCGGCGAGTACATCGGGATGTCGCGCTGCAGTCCGGCGAGCCCGGCCGTGGTCATCGCGCTCGTGTAGAAGTCGGTGACCCAGCCGGTGGGCTCTCCGCGGTCGTCGCGCTCGGGCCGGCCCCAGGGGATGTCGCCTCCCGCCGCGATGCCGAGCGCGCGGAGCGCGGCGTCGTTGAGCCAGACCGAGTGCTGGTCGTAGGTGGTCACGAAGACCGGCCGGTCGGTGAGGCCGGCGAGGTCGCCGGCGTTCGGGCGCCTGCCGGGCACGACCGAGTAGACCGCGTTCTCGGCGCAGATCCAGTCGAGGTCGGGGCGGCTGACGGCGAGGTCGCGGATGCGTCGGCGCACCTCGTCGAGTGTCTCGGCGCCCTCGAGGCTCACCGCGTCGGGGTCGAAGCCGAGCAGGAGGTGGTTGTGGCTGTCGATGATGCCGGGGGTCACGAGCGCGCCGCCGAGCTCGCGCGTCTCGCGAGCCGCGGGGGCCTCGGCGGCCGGTCCGACGTAGCTGATCCGGCCGTCGGTCACGCCGACCGCCTCGGCCCACGGCAGTGCGTCGTCGAAGGTGCGGACGCGGGCTCCGGTGAGGAGGAGGTCGGTGTTCTGCGGTGCGCTCACGGTGGTTCCCATCGGCGGTGAAGGAATTCTTTGACACTTGCGTCAAAGAATTCCAGCAGTGTGTCACGCGGCCACGAGCGGTGTCAAGCGAACGGGGCCTCCGCACGCCGGTAGGGTCGAGGGCATGGCACGACCCCGCAAGCAGGACGAGCGTCGCGCCGACCTCATCGAGGCGGCGCTGAGCGCCGTCGGCGAGCGCGGCCTCCGGTCGCTCTCGCTGGCCGACGTGGCGGCCAAGGCCGGCCTGACCCGGGGCGCGATCCTCTACTACTACGAAGACCTCGACCAGCTGCTGGTGGAGGCCCACCGCGCCGGACTCGAACGCTTCTGCGACCACCGCGACGCGGTCGTCGCCGCCATCACGGAACCCCAGCTGCAGCTCGCGGCCGCCATCCGGGAGGGCCTCCCGAGCGGACCCGACGACGCCCTCATGCGCCTGCTCTACGAGTTCGATGTGCTGGCGGGCACCTCCACCCTGCACGACGAGCTGGTCGAGCGGATGTACCGGCGCCAGCTCGCGACCTACGCGGGGATTCTGGAGCGGGGCGTGGCCGCGGGAGTGTTCGCACCCGCGCTGCCCCTCGAGACCCTGGCGATGAACCTGGTGGCGCTCGAGGACGCCTACGGGCTGCACATCGTGGCGGGCAACTCGCTGATCACGGTGGCGAGCGCGGAGGCCGCGATGCGGGCCGCCGCCGACGGCCTCGGGGCACCGACGGCGCTCTGACGACCCGCCGTAGGCTGGCCTCATGACGCGATGGGGAATCCTCGGCACGGGCGGGATCGCCGCGGCGATGACCGCCGACCTCCAGCTGCACGGGCACATTGTCAATGCCGTCGGTTCGCGTACGGCCGAGTCGGCCGCGCGGTTCGCGGCAGCGCACGCCCTCCCGCATTCGCACGGCAGCTACGAGGAGCTGGTCGCCGACCCCGATGTGGACGTCGTCTACATCGCGACGCCGCACCCGCAGCACGCGCCGAATGCCCTCCTCGCCCTCGCCGCCGGCAAGCACGTGCTGGTCGAGAAGCCGTTCACGATGGACCGCGCCGAGGCCGAGCGCGTCGCGGAGGCCGCGCGCGCCTCCGGCCTCGTCGCCCTCGAGGCGATGTGGACGCGCTGGCTCCCGCACATCCGGCGGATGCACGAGATCATCGCCGACGGCACCATCGGCGAGGTGCGCACCGTGATCGCGCAACACGCGCAGCGGGTGAGCCCCGACCCGGCCGGGCGGATGCTCGACCCGGCGCTCGGCGGCGGCTCCCTCCTCGACCTCGGCATCTACCCGGTGTCGTTCGCATGGGACGTGCTCGGGGAACCGGTCGCCATCGAGGCGCTCTCGACGCCGACCTCCACAGGTGTGGACGCACTGACCTCGATCCTGCTGGGCCACGCGGGAGGCGCCCAGTCGGTGCTCACCTGCGGCCTGGAGGCGCGCGGCAGCAACACCGCCCTCATCGTCGGCACGGAGGGCCGCATCGAGCTCGGCCCGTTCTACTTCACGCCAACGTGGCTGCGCGTGGTCGATTCCGACGACCGGGAGGTCGAGCGCTTCGAGGCCCGGATCACCGGGCGCGGCATGCAGTACGAGGCGGACGCCATGGAGCGACTCATCGCGGCCGGCGGCGGCGAGGACCCGCTCATGCCCGTGAGCCAGTCCGTGGCGATCATGGGCACCCTCGACACCGTCCGCGCCCGCATCGGCCTCACCTACTGAGCCCCGAGTCGCGCCGTCAGCCTCCCGAGGGGCACGCAAACGCCCCTAAAACGCGCGCGTAGGGGCACTTACGTGCCCTTCGATGAGCCTCCGGACGCGGCGAATGAGCTCACCGCTCACGCGGAGATCGTCGGCGGTGACGCGAATCATTCGCCAGCCGAGGTCCTCCACGCGCTCGCGCCGACGGATGTCCTTCTGCCAGGTGCGCCGATCGACCCGGTGGATGTCACCCTCATATTCGAGCGCGACGCGGGCATGCGGATACGCGAGGTCGATGCGCGCGACGAAGGCGCCGGACGGATCCCGCAGCTCGTGGTTCAACAGCGGCACCGGCAGGCCCGCGTCCACCAGCAGCAACCGGAGCCGGGACTCGCCCGGCGACTCCGACCCGTGCCGGATCGAGTCGATCGCTTCGCGAGCGCGACCGATCCCTCGCCTCCCCGGCGACTCGGCCACCGCACGGGCCAGCGAGAGGCGATCGGTCAGCGGAGCGTCGCCTCCGACGAAGTAGTCGCCCGCGACCACCAGGACGTCGCGAGGGAACAGCTGCGCCAGGTCGATCCAGGTCTGTTCCGGTGTCGTCACGGGGAGGTCATGGACCGTCCGCGTCTTCCACCGCGATAGCGTGTGGCCGACGTGACCGCCGATGGTGGGCGCCCGACCGGGTGCGCGGACCGTGACGTGGATGCGATCGACTCCGTAGAGCGCCGCCGCGGTCGTGTGGCTGAAGGCGAAGTCGACTCGGCGATGCAGAGCGTAGGCACGGCAGCGGGCGATGAGCCCATCCGCGTCCGGCGTCAGACGCGTGCCGCGGATGGGCGTGAGGAGGTCGCCCCCGCGGAGGCGTTTGCGACCGACGCCGATCGCGGTGGCGTCGGCGACGGTGAACGGGACGATCCGGAGTCCCGGCGGAAGGTCGGCGCGCTGTCGTGGCATGCCCGCCACCCTGCCAGGCGGCCGCCCTGCCCTCCCGAGTTATCCACAGCGCACGTCGTCGAAGGGCGCCTTAAGGCCCCCAAAGCGCGGCTTTAGGGGCGCTTACGTGCCCTTCGGCGGGAGGCTAGCCCGGCGGCGCCGTGCTCGCCCGGCGCACGAGGCGCGTCGGGAGGCGCACATGCGTCGGATCGGGGGTCTCGCCCGACATCAGCGCGACGACCATCTCGGCCGCCGCGGCGCCCAACCTGCCCATGGGCTGCCGGACGGTCGTCAGCGGCGTGGAGAAGCGGGAGGCCTCCGGGATGTCGTCGAAGCCGACCACCGACAGGTCGCGCGGCACCTCGAGGCCGAGCTCGTGCGCCACCTCGATGACGACGATGGCGGACAGGTCGTTGGCGGCGAAGATCGCGCTGGGCCGCTCCGGCGCGGCGAGGAGGCGCCGTGCAGCCTCCCGGGCGCTCTCCTGCTCGTAGTTGCCGACGCCGACGATCGCCGGGTCGAAGGCGATGCCGGCCTCGCTCAGCGCCCGCCGGTAGCCCGCGTCGCGCGCCGCCGACGACCGGAGGTCGGGGCGGCCTGCGACGAAGCCGATGCGGCGGTGGCCGAGGCCGATCAGGAAGTCGACCGCGCTGCGCGCCCCGCCGAAGCTGTCCGACTCCACTGTGGGGAGGTCGGCGCGGCCGGTGTGCGGGTCGACCGCGACGATCGGCACGTCGGCATTGGCGTTGACGACCGTCGGGGTCACCATGATGACGCCGTCGATGAGGGTGCCGCTCAGCCGGCTGAGCGAGCGGCGCTCCCACCCCTCCGGGGAGAGCTGGCGCGACCCGCTGTAGGCGAGGAGGTCGTAGCGGGAGTCGGCGAGCGCCGCACCGACGCCTTTGAGCACCTCGGCGCTGAACGGCTCGAAGTCGGCGACCAGCACCCCGATCACACCGGTCTGGCGGTTGCGCATGCTGCTCGCGACCAGGCTGGACTCGTAGCCGAGCTCCTCCACGATCTGGAGGACGCGCTCGGCCGTGTGGGAGGCCACACCGTAGCGGCCGTTGACCGCTTTCGACACGGTCGCAGCGGACACACCGGCCGCTTCAGCCACGTCGTTGATGGTTGGTCGTCGTCCCATGACCGTGCAGCCTAGCAAGATGGAAAAGGATTTCGAAAAGGATTTCGAAAACGTTTGACACCCCTGGGAGAGGTTGCGACACTGACACGGTCCGGTCAGCCTCCCGGACCCCGACGAGACCGTGCACCGGCGCAGGCGAGAGGCTTCGCAGGCCCGGTAACCCCCCCACACGGACTCCCGTCACCGGGCATCGACGAACACGTGGATGCCGCTCAACGAAGAGAACAGGTTGGAATCACATGAAAGCCAAGAAGCTCCTCATCGGAGCAGCTGTCCTGGCCGCCGGCTCGCTCGCGCTCACCGCCTGCAGCGGCACCAGTGACAGCTCCAGCAACAGCAAAGTCAGCATGACGCTGTGGCAGAACTCCACCACCGGCCCCGGCCAGCAGTACTGGAAGGACGCCATCGCGGCCTTCGAGAAGGCCAACCCGAACGTCACCATCAAGATGCAGTCGATCCAGAACGAGGACCTCGACGGCAAGCTGCAGACGGCGCTCAACTCCGGCGACGCGCCCGACATCTTCCTGCAGCGCGGCGGCGGCAAGATGGCCGCCATGGTGCAGGCCGGTCAGCTGATGGACCTCACCGGCAAGGTGTCCTCCGACACCAAGAAGGTCATCTCGTCCGGCTCGTTCAAGGCGGAGACCTACCAGGACAAGGTCTGGGCGATGCCCCTCGCCGTGCTCCCTGGCGGCCTGTTCTACAGCCAGGACCTCTTCAAGGCGGCAGGGATCACCGAGGCTCCCGCGACCATCGACGACCTCAGCGCCGACGTTCAGAAGCTGAAGTCGACCGGCGTCGCCCCGATCGCCCTCGGAGCGAAGGACGCCTGGCCGGCCGCGCACTGGTTCTACTGGTTCGCGCTGCGCGAGTGCTCCGGCGCCACGATGGAGAAGACCGCTGACTCGAAGAGCTTCAGCGACCCGTGCTGGACGAAGGCCGCTCAGGACCTCCAGGACTTCGCCGGGAAGAAGCCGTTCAACGACGGCTTCCTGACCACCTCCGCCCAGCAGGGCGCCGGCTCCTCCGCCGGCCTGGTGGCCAACCACAAGGCCGCGATGGAGCTCATGGGAGCCTGGGACCCGGGCGTGATCGCCTCCCTGACCCCCGACCAGAAGCCCCTGCCCGACCTCGGCTTCTACCCGTTCCCCGAGCTGTCCGGCGGCAAGGGCGAGCCCGGCTCGATCATGGGTGGCGTCGACGGCTACTCGTGCTCGGTGAAGGCTCCGAAGGAGTGCGCCGACTTCCTCAACTTCATCGCCACCACGCCGCAGCAGGTCGCGTACTACAAGGCGTTCAACTCGCCGCCCGTCAACACCGACGCGCAGAAGAGCGTGACGGAGCCCTACCTCAAGGATGTCCTGGCCGCCTACAACAAGGCGCCGTACGTCTCCCAGTGGCTGGACACCGTCCTCGGCCAGAACATCGGCAACGCGCTCAACGTGGCCGTGGTCGACATGCTCGCCGGCAAGACCGACGCCAAGGGCATGATCCAGGCCGCGAACGACGCCGCCAAGAAGGGCTGAGAGGCCGCACAGTGAGCAACACCCGCGAGTCGACCTCGACCGAGCACGTGTCGACGGCGGATCTCGCGCAGCACGACGGGAGCGGCGCAGCCGCGTCGCTCCCGTCGCCGCAGCGCCGCCGCCGCGGCGCGGGCTGGGGCCTCCGCGCCGAGATCCTCCTCCTGGCCGGCCCCGCCGTCATCGTCTTCCTGGCGTTCGTCATCTTCCCCGTCGTGATGGCCGCGTACTACGGCTTCTTCCGCTGGGCCGGATACGGGACGCCCACCGACTTCGTCGGCCTCCAGAACTACCTGGTCATCCTGACCGACCACGCCTTCCAGGCGGCGCTCGGACACAACGCCTTCATCGTCGTGATGTCCATCGTCATCCAGGGCCCGATCGCGATCCTCCTGGCACTACTGCTGAACAGGAAGATGAAGGGCCAGTCGATCATCCGCGTGCTGATCTTCGTGCCCTACGTCATCTCGGAGGTCGTGGTCGGCACGGGCTGGAGCCTGATGCTCGCCACCAACGGCGCGCTCAACGGCTTCCTGCACAACGTCGGCCTCGGCTGGATGGCCCAGGACTGGCTGTCCAACTCGAGCATCGCCATCTGGACCTTGGTGGGCATCCTGACCTGGAAGTACGTCGGCTTCGCCGTCATCCTCTTCCTCGCCGGCCTGCAGGGCATCCCCGAGGAGCTCTACGAAGCGGCCGCCCTCGACGGCGCGTCGTACTGGCAGATCCAGCGCAGGATCACCCTGCCGCTGCTCGCGCCCACACTGCGCATCTGGGCGTTCCTCTCGATCATCGGCGCGCTGCAGCTGTTCGACCTCGTCTACATCATCTGGGGCCAGTACGTGGCCGGCGTCGCCGGCACCTCGACGATGGCGACCTACATGGTCGCCAACGGCCGCAACGCCGGCAACTACGGCTACGGCAACGCCGTCGCCGTGGTGATCTTCCTGATCTCCCTGTTCGTCGCGCTCATCTATCAGCGCTTCGTCCTCCGCCGCGACACCGCGGGAGCCATCACGAACGCCAAGGACGTGGAACGCGCTTCGAAGCGCGCCAAGCGCGGCGCCGCCAAAGAAAGGACAGCGTGATGACCACCCTCACCGCTCCCTCCACCCGGTCCCGCGCCGCGCGCCGCGCCGAGCGGAAGAGCCTCCCCTGGGGATCTCCCGCCGTCTACTTCATCGCGCTGGTCGTCATCGCCCTGATGATCGTGCCGATCGCGTACATCATCATCGGCGGCTTCCGCACCAACTCGCAGATCACGGTCGACCCGGCCGGCTTCCCGAACCCGTGGAACCCGGCGAACTACCTCGACGTGCTCACGGGCGGGGTGTTCTGGGGCCAGGTGCTCAACTCGACGATCACCGCGCTCGTCACCACGGTCGGCGCCGTCGCGCTGGGGCTGATGGCCAGCTACGTGCTCGCCCGGTACACCTTCCGCGGCAGCGGCTTCCTCTACGCGCTGTTCGCCGCCGGCCTGATGTTCCCGATCACGGTCGCCATCACGCCGCTCTACATCGTGGTGCGCAACCTCGGCCTGATGAACTCGCTCGCGGGCGTCATCATCCCGCAGATCGCGTTCGCCCTGCCAACGACCATCATCATCCTCGTGCCGTTCCTGCGCGCGATCCCCGACGAGATCCAGGAGGCCGCCTTCATCGACGGCTGCAGCCGCCTGGGCTTCTTCTTCCGGATGGTGCTGCGGCTGTCGCTCCCCGGCGTTATCACGGTCGGCATCCTGGCCTTCATCGGCAGCTGGAACAGCTACCTGCTCCCGCTGTTCATCCTGAACGACCAGGCCACCTTCACCCTCCCGCTGGGCGTGCAGGCGTTCTCGTCGCAGTACGCGACGGACACCTCGAAGGTGCTCGCCTTCACGTCCCTCTCGATGATTCCCGCCCTGATCTTCTTCAGCCTGTTCGAGCGCCGCATCGTCGGCGGTCTGACCGGCGCGGTCAAGGGCTGAGCCCTCCCGGCTCGACGCACACCCACGTACGCAGGAAAGACCTATGACTACTGACAACCTCCCGGCCGCCTCCGATCGGGTCCGCCGGCTGCTGAGCGAGATGACGCTCGACGAGAAGCTCGCACAGATCGTCGGCTACTGGGTCGACAAGGGCGACGACAACGTCGCACCGCTCGACGGCGAGATGACCACCGGCCAGAGCTACGAGGACGCGACGAAGCAGGGCATCGGGCACCTCACCCGCGTGTACGGCACCCGTCCCGTCGACCCGGTGGAGCGCGCGAGCTGGCTGTGGTCGGAGCAGCGCCGCCTGCGCGAGGAGACCCGGCTGGGCATCCCCGCGCTCGTGCACGAGGAGTGCCTGACCGGGCTGGCGGCGTGGAAGGCCGCGACGTTCCCGACGCCGCTCGCGTGGGGCGCCGCGTTCGACCCCGCGCTGGTGGAGGAGGTGGGCGCCGCGATCGGCGCCTCGATGCGCGAGCTCGGCATCCACCAGGGCCTGGCACCGGTCCTCGACGTGATCCGCGACCCGCGCTGGGGCCGCGTCGACGAGTGCATCGCGGAGGACCCGTACGTGGTCGGGACGATCGGCACCGCGTACGTGCGCGGCCTGCAGTCGTCCGGGGTGCACGCGACCCTCAAGCACTTCGTCGGCTACTCGGCGTCGCAGGCCGGGCGCAACCACGCGCCGGTGCACGCCGGCGTGCGGGAGGTGCGGGACGTTCTGCTGCCTCCGTTCGAGATGGCGATCCGCGACGGCGGCGTGCGCTCGGTGATGAACTCCTACGCCGAGATCGACGGCGTGCCGGTCGCCGCGAACCCCGACTACCTCACCGGCGTGCTCCGCGACGAGTGGGGCTTCGACGGGACGGTCGTGGCCGACTACTTCTCCGTCGCCTTCCTGCACACCATGCACCGCATCGCGGCCGACCGCGGCGAGGCCGCCGAACTGGCGCTGACGGCAGGCATCGACGTCGAGCTGCCGACCGGCGACGCCTTCCTCGCCCCGCTGGCGGCGCGGATCCGCGAGGGTCTCGCCGACGAGGCGCTGGTCGACCGGGCCGTGCTGCGGCTGCTCGCGCAGAAGGAGGAGCTGGGCCTGCTCGACGAGACGTTCGACACGCCGCCCACCTCGGTCGAGCTCGACTCCCCCCTCCACCGCGAGCTCGCGCTGCGGCTGGCCGAGGAGTCGCTCGTGCTGCTGACGAACGACGGCACGCTGCCGCTCGAGGGCGACCGCGCCGCCGCGCGGATCGCGGTCATCGGGCCCAACGCCGACGCCGCAGAGGCCCTGATGGGCTGCTACTCGTTCGCCAACCACGTGCTCGCTCACCACCCGGAGGTGCCGCTCGGCTTCGAGCTGCCCTCGGTGCTGGAGGCGCTGCACGAGGAGTTCCCGACGGCCGAGCTGGTGCACGCCCGCGGCTGCGACGTGGAGGGCGACGATCGCTCCGGCATCGTCACCGCGGTGAGCGCGGCCGCCGACGCCGACGTCGCCGTCGTCGTGGTGGGCGATCGGGCGGGCCTCTTCGGCCGCGGCACGGTCGGCGAGGGCAACGACGTGGAGAGCCTGGAGCTGCCCGGCGTGCAGCGCGAGCTGGTGGAGGCTGTCGTCCGCACCGGCACGCCGACCGTCGTGATCCTGCTCTCCGGCCGCCCGTACGCCATCGACTGGGCCGTGGAGGGACCGGATGCGCCCGCCGCGGTGCTGCAGGCCTTCTTCCCGGGTGAGGAGGGCGGCCGCGCGATCGCCGCCGTGCTCTCCGGCCGCGTCGCGCCGTCGGGCCACCTCCCGGTCTCGCTGCCGCGGTCGGCCGGCGCGCAGCCGTTCTCGTACCTCCACCCGCTGCTCGGCGGCCCTTCGGACGTGACGAGCGCCGACAGCACGCCCGTCCTCCCGTTCGGGCACGGCCTGAGCTACACGACGTTCGAGCGCAGCGGGCTGGAGGTCGACGCGACCGTCGCCGCCGGCGCCGCGTTCGAGGCGCGCGTGACCGTGCGCAACACTGGCGAGCGGGCGGGCACCGACCTGGTGCAGCTCTACGCGCGCGACGTCTTCGCGAGCGTCACGCGTCCCGTCGCGCAGCTGCTCGGCTACACCCGCCTCACGCTGGAGCCCGGCGAGGAGGCCGTGGTCGCCCTCCGGGTGCCGACCGCGCGATTGGCCTTCACCGGCCGCGACGGCGAGCGCATCGTGGAGCCAGGCGACGTGGAGCTGTGGGTCGGCCCGTCCTGCGCCGAGCGCGAGACGGCGACCGCCATCGAGCTGACCGGCCCGACGCACGTCGTCACGCCCGACGACGGCCGCCTCGTGGAGGTCGCTGTGACGACCCCCGCGGCCGCTCCCGTCGTCTGACCCCGTCCTCCCGCACCTCCCTCGCGAACGGAGGAGATCCGCCCCCAGCGGGCCCGGATCTCCTCCGTTCGCTGCTTCCCCCGGGCGCGTCGAGCCGAAAATCCTCCGTTCCCGACACCGCCCGCCGCGGTTAGGCTCGGCGGCGGGAGGCACCATGTCGAATCTCGTCGTCCATTTCGAAATCCACGCCACCGAGCCGCAGCGCTTGATGGACTACTACTCCGAGCTCCTGGGCTGGACCTTCACCCGGTTCGGTGACATGCCCTACTGGGCGATCGACACCGGGGAGGGCGCCATCCGCATGGGCGCCGCAGGCACCGGCATCAACGGCGGACTCACCCAGCGGATGGGGCCGCCGCCGGCCCCGGACGCCCCGATCTCCGGCGCGAACATCGTGGTGGGGATCGACGGGAACGTCGACGATCTCTACCGCCGCGGGCTCGACCTCGGCGGCAGTGAGGCGCTGCCTCCCGACGACATGCCGTCGATCGGCCGCGTCGCCTACCTGCGCGATCCGGACGGCAACGTGTTCGGGCTCATCTCCCCCGTGCTCTCCGACGGCACCGACGTCACCGCCGGCAGCGCGAGCTGAGCCGGGGTGCGGTCCTCCTTCCGCACGGGCGGAGGCCGCGGGTAGGGTGCGGGTGTGGGTGGGAGCGCTCGGGAAGGAAGCATGCGATGGCGGACCTCTCGGGGCGCAGAGCCCTCATCACCGGCGGAGCGAGCGGCATCGGCCTCGCCTGCGCGGAGGCCTTCTCGGCCGCCGGTGCGCACGTCACGATCGCCGACCTGAACGGCGAGGCCGCTCGCGCGGTCGCCGACCGGCTGGGCGGCGAGGCGTGGGAGGTCGACCTCTCGCAGACGGCCACGCTCGGCGACCTGCGGCTCGACACCGACATCCTCGTCAACAACGCCGGCCTCCAGCACGTGCGCCCGATCCCCGAGTTCGAGCCAGAGAGCTTCGCGCTCCTCCTGCGGATCATGCTGGAGGCGCCGTTCCTCCTCATCCGCGCCGCGCTGCCGGGGATGTACGAGCGCGGCTTCGGCCGCATCATCAACGTGTCGAGCGTGCACGGCCTGCGCGCCTCCGAGTTCAAGTCGGCCTACGTCGCCGCCAAGCACGGGCTGGAGGGCCTGTCGAAGGTCACCGCGCTCGAGGGCGCCGCGCACGGCGTCACCTCCAACTGCATCGAGCCGAGCTACGTGCGCACGCCGCTGGTCGAGAAGCAGATCGCCGATCAGGCGCGGCTGCACGGCATCCCGGAGGACGAGGTGGTCGAGAAGATCATGCTCACCGAGCCGGCGATCAAGAGCCTGGTCGAGCCGGAGGAGGTCGCCGGGCTCGCGCTCTGGCTGGCGGGCGTCGAGTCGCGCATGGTCACCGGCGCGAGCTACACGATCGACGGCGGCTGGAGCGCGCGATGACGTCCGAGGCACCGGGGAGCGACCCTGGTCCCTTCCGCGTCGCGGTCGACGGCGGCGAGCTGGCCGGTGGCCAGTGGCACGCCGGCGCCGCGGGGATGCCGGTGGTCGGCATCCACGGCATCACCGCCAACCACCTCTCCTGGGCGGCCGTCGCGGAGGCACTGCCCGGCGTGCGCCTGGTCGCGCCCGACCTGCGTGGCCGCGGTCTCAGCGGCGACCTCCCGGGCCCGTACGGCATGGCCGGTCACGCCGAGGACGTCACGCGCATGATGGACGGCCTCGGGATCGAGCGCGCCATCGTCGCCGGCCACTCGATGGGAGGTTTCGTCGCCGTCTGGCTGGCCGCACACCACCCCGACCGGGTGGAGCGTCTCGTCCTGATCGACGGCGGCCTCCCGGTGACCCGCACGGCCGATCTCGGCCCCGCCCGCGACCGGCTGCGGATGACGTTCGCGAGCGAGCAGGACTACCTCGCGTTCTGGCGCCGGCATCCCGCGCTCGGCCCCTGGTGGAACGACCACGTCGAGCGGTACGCGCTCTACGATCTCGTCGGCGCCGCACCCGAGCTGCGCTCGAGCGTCTCCGAGGAGGCGATGTCGGTCAACGCGCTGGAGATGGACGGCAGCGGAGGCTACGCGCAGGCTCTCGCCGGGCTGACGCTGCCGATCGCGTTCGTCCGCGTGCCGCGCGGACTGCTCGACACCGACCCGCTCTACCTGCCGGAGGAGGTCGCCGAGTGGCGCGGCCGGCTGCCGTGGTTCGAGGCCTACGAAGCCGACGACGTGAACCACTACACGATCGTGATGACGGAGGCCGGCGTCCGCCAGCTGACGCCGCACCTGCCGGGCGACTACCCGCCACACCCGCACCCGCACTCGACCCGAAGGAGACCGCAGTGACCGCAACCCTGCTCCCGGGCATCGTCGCCCGCAGCATCCCGACCTCCCGCTACACCGCGAACGTGCTGAAGCGCGCCGCCGACCCCGACGACGCCGGAACGACCATCGTGTTCGTGCACGGCAACGTGTCGTCGTCGCTGTTCTGGCAGCCGCTGATGCTGGCGCTCCCGGAGGGCACCCGCGCGCTCGCCGTCGATCTGCGCGGCTTCGGCGACAGCGAGACGCTCCCGGTCGACGCCACGCGCGGCGTCGCCGACTTCTCGGACGATGTGGCCGCCGTGCTGGACGAGCTCGGCACGGGCGCCGTGCACCTGGTCGGCTGGAGCATGGGAGGCGGCGTGGTCATGCAGCTGCTGCTCGACCGCCCCGACCTGGTGCGCAGCCTCACCCTGGTGTCCACCGTGTCGCCCTACGGCTTCGGTGGAACGGCGGCCGACGGCAGCCTCCTCAACTCCGACGCCTCCGGCACCGGTGGAGGCGGGGCCAACCCCGACTTCGTGGCGCGGCTCGCCGCCGGCGACACGGGTGAGGAGTCGCCCACCTCGCCGCGCGCCGTCTACCGGTCGGCGTACGTCGCGCCCGGCTTCACGACCGAGTACGAGGACATCTGGGTGGAGTCGATGCTGTCCACCGCGACCGGCGAGGACAACTACCCCGGCGACGCGACCGCGACGGATGAGTGGCCGGGCTTCGCGCCAGGGGCGCGCGGGGTGCTCAACACGATGGCACCGATCTACTTCGATACGACCGGGATCGTGGACGCGGCCGCCAAGCCGCCCATCCTCTGGATCCACGGAGCCGTCGACGCGATCGTCAACGACGCGTCCTTCTTCGACCTCAACGGCCTGGGTGCGGCCGGCATCGTGCCCGGCTGGCCGGGCGAGGAGGTCGCACCTCCGCAGCCGATGCTCGTGCAGATCCGCGCCGTGCTGGAGCGCTACGCCGCGGCCGGCGGTGACACGAGGGAGGTCGTGTTCGAGGACTGCGGCCACTCCCCGCACATCGAGCGGCCCGAGGAGTTCCTGGCCGAGCTCACCGCGTGGGTCGGGTGAGGGCGGCCGCCGTCTTCAGCGCATCGGCGATCTTCAAGAAGAGGATGCGCTCGGAACCGTCGGGGAAACGACGGAAGCCGAAACGCTCGTAGAAAGGGACGACATCGTCGTCCTTGGCGTTCACGATGAGCGCCCGCATCCCGAGCGTCTCCGACGCCTGGATCGCACGGCGCACCGCATCCTGGAGCAGCGAGGCGCCGAGACCCGCGCCCGCGTCTCTGCGATCGACGGCGAGGCGGCCGAGAAGGGCGACGGGGATGGGGTCGGGCATGCTGCGGGCGACAGCCCCAGGGGCTTCGCCGCGCACGATCGAGCTCGCCGAGAGGCAGTAATAGCCGGCGACGCGATCGGTGCCGGTCGCGACCGACGCGTAGGTGCGGGAGCCGCCGGCGGCCTCGTTGTGCCTGGCCCAGCCTCTCAGCCAGCGGTCGAGCACCTCGATGCCGCAGTCGAACTCCGAGACGACGTCGCCGACGGCGAGGGGACGAGGCCGGTGGTACTGGGGCACGCGGAGCTCAGTCGACGAAGACCGACGATCGACGGAACAGGTCGCCCAGCCCGTCGATGTCCTGCGCCGGAGCATCGAGCGCCGCAGTGAACGCCGCGAGGGCCGCGTCTTCGACACGCAGCTCCCGATCCCGCCGGATCACTTCTTCAGCGCGCTCGGTGAGGGTGTCCGCCGTGAAATCGGAGACGGTGCGGCCCTGGAGAACCGCCGCGCGCTCGATGAGGTCGCGTTGGGCGCTCGTGACGCGCACTTCGATCCGCTTGTCTTTGATGGGCACACCCCCAGTGTACGGCAATTACCCGTACACCACCGTGGCCGCCGTCACAACAACGCGCCCGACCCCAGCCCCAGCATCCCCTCGAGGGCGTGCGCGAGTTGCGAGCCGCGCTCGGCCGCGCCTCCCCAGCGGACGAGAGCCTGGGCGTTGAGGCCGTCGATCATGCCCAGCAGCTGCCAGGCGACGGCGCGCGGATCCTCCGCCCGGAAGTCGCCAGAGGCGACCCCGGCGCCGATGACGTCTTCGATCACGTCGCGCCACGCGTCCATCTGGTCGCGCACGACCGACCCGAGGGCGGCGTTGCGCCGGCCCAGCGCGAACGCCTCCACCCAGATCACCGTCACGTCGTCGCGCGAGCCGTCGAGGAGCGTGCTCATCACGGCCGCGAGGCCGCGGACCGGGTTCGGCTCAGCGGCGAGCAGCGCCCGCACCTCGTCGATCTCCGCCGCCACCACGCTGACGAACGTCTCGGCGACGAGCCCGTCCATCGACTCGTGATAGTGCGCGACCAGCGCCGGCGTCACTCCGGCTCGCGCCGCGACCGCGCGCAGCGTCACCGCCGAGAGGCCTTCGTCGAGTGCGAGCGCGCGGGCGGCGGCGGCCAGCTCGGCGCGGCGCTCGGCGGGCGGTTTGCGGGCTGCTCTTGACATCGTGGGTCCAGTATAGGTATCTATTGATCATCCGATCAATAGAGCCCGGAGGTTCATGATGACCTGGCGTATGCCCGCCGAGACCGCACAGCACGAGCGCACGTGGATGGCTTTCCCGCGCGCCGGCATCACCCTCGGCGACGACGCAGCCTCCGCCGAGGAGGCGTACGCAGCCTGGACCGCCGTCGCCCACGCGGTCGCCGAGTTCGAGCCCGTCACCATGGTGGTCGACCCCAGCGAGCGCGAGCGCGCCGCTCGCATGCTCGGCTCGCACGTGGAGCAGGTGGAGGCCCCGCTCGACGAGTTCTGGATGCGCGACTTCGGCCCGACCTTCGTGGTCGACGACGAACGCCCCGGCGTGCTCGGCGCGGTCGACTGGACCTTCAACGGCTGGGGGGACCCCGCCTGGTCCGAGTGGCGCAAGTCGGCGGAGATCGCCCGTTTCGTCGCCGAACGGACGGGCGCCGAGTTGGTCAGTTCCGTGCTGGTGAACGAGGGCGGCGGCATCCACGTCGACGGCGACGGAACGGTGCTGCTCACCGAGACGGTCCAGCTGGACCCGCGGCGCAACCCGTACGCCGACAAGGCCCGGGTGGAGGCCGAGCTCGCCCGCACGATCGGCGCCACGCACGCGGTCTGGCTCCCCCGCGGGCTCACCCGCGACTACGACGACTTCGGCACGAACGGGCACGTCGACATCGTGGCCACCATCCCGTCGCCCGGGCGCCTGCTGCTGCACACGCAGCGCGACCCCGAGCACCCCGACTTCGAGGTCTCCCGCGAACTGCGCGCGTTCCTCTCCGGAACCACCGACGCCGCCGGCCGCTCGTGGGACATCATCGACCTCCCCGCGCCCGCCACCATCCGCGACGAGGAAGGCTTCGTCGACTGGAGCTACGTGAACCACCTCGTCGTCAACGACGGCGTGATCGCGTGCGGCTTCGGCGAGCAGGCGGCCGACGCCGAGGCGACCGAGATCCTGGAGGCCGCCTACCCGGGCCGCCGCGTGAGCATGGTGGACTCGCGCCCGATCTTCGCCCGCGGCGGCGGCATCCACTGCATCACGCAGCAGCAGCCGGCGGTCGCACGATGACCCGGTCGGCCGCGCAGCCCTTCGACGTCGTCGAGGCCGGCATCGCCGAGCTGCGGCGAGCGCTGGAGGCCGGCGAGACCACCAGCGCCGAGCTGGTCGACGCCTACCTCGCCCGCGTGGATGCGTACGACAGCGCAGGCGACGACAGCGCAGGGCCGGCCCTGAACGCCGTGGTCGTCCGCAATCCCGACGCCCGGGCGGAGGCCGCGGCCTCCGACGAGCGCCGGGCACGGGGCGAGACGCTCGGCCCGCTCGACGGCATCCCGTACACCGCCAAAGACAGTTATCTGGCGCGCGGCCTCACCGCCGCCGCGGGCTCGCCCGCGTTCGAGCACCTCATCGCGCAGCGCGACGCCTTCACGATCGAGCGGCTGCGTGCGGGCGGGGCGATCCTGCTCGGGCTCACCAACATGCCGCCCATGGCGAACGGCGGCATGCAGCGCGGCGTCTACGGCCGCGCGGAGAGCCCGTACAACGGCGACTACCTGACGGCCGCCTTCGGGTCGGGCTCGTCCAACGGATCCGGCACCGCGACCGCCGCGAGCTTCGCAGCGTTCGGGCTCGGCGAGGAGACGTGGTCGTCCGGCCGCGCCCCGGCCTCCAACAACGCCCTGTGCGCCTACACCCCGTCGCGCGGCGTGATCTCGGTGCGCGGCAACTGGCCGCTGGTGCCGACGATGGACGTCGTCGTGCCGCACACCCGCACCATGGCCGACCTCCTGGAGGTGCTCGACGTCATCGTCGCCGACGACGCCGAGACGCGCGGCGATTTCTGGCGCGCGCAGCCGTGGGTCCCGATCCCGCCCGCGTCGCAGTTGCGGCCGGCGTCGTATCCGGCGCTGGCCGGCGCGACCGGTCTCGCCGGCAAACGCATCGCCGTCCCGCGCATGTACATCAACCGCGACGAGGAGGCCGGCACCGCCGAGGACGGCGGCATCGGCGGCCCGACCGGGCGTCGCATCGAGACCCGGCCCTCCGTCATCGCACTGTGGGAGGCCGCCCGCCGCGACCTGGAGGCCGCCGGCGCCGAGGTCGTCGAGACCGACTTCCCCGTCGTCACCAATTACGAGGGCGACCGCCCCGGCGCGCCGACGATCGCGACGCGCGGCCTCGTCTCGCCGGCGTACCTGCGGCGCGAGATCATCGACCTCTCGGCCTGGGCGTGGGACGACTTCCTCGCCGCGAACGGCGACCCCGCACTGAACACGCTCGCCGACGTCGACGGGGCGCGCATCTTCCCGGCGCCGGAGGGCGCCCTCCCGGACCGCTACGACGGGTTCGACGACGACATCGCCGAGTATCCGGGCTGGGTGCGCGAGCACCCCGGTTCGACGCTCGAGTCCATCCCGGAGCTCGCCGACGGCCTCCGCGGTCTCGAGGAGACCCGCCGCGTCGACCTGGAGGAGTGGATGGACGGCCTCGGTGTCGACGCGGTCGTCTTCCCCGCCGCCGCCGACGTGGGGCCCGCCGACATGGACGTGAACCCGGCCTCGGCCGACCTGGGCTGGCGCAACGGCGTGTGGGTGTCGAACGGCAACCTTGTGCCCCGGCACCTCGGCATCCCGACCGTCACCGTGCCGATGGGCACCATGGCCGACATCGGGATGCCGGTGGGGCTGACGTTCGCCGGCCGCGCCTACGACGACACCGCGCTGCTCGGGCTCGCGGCCGCATTCGAGGCGACGGGCCGCCGCCGCACCGAGCCGCCGCGCACTCCGCGCCTCCTGCGCCTCCCGTAGGAGCGCACCTGCCAGCCCTGGCAGGTCCCTCTTGCGAGGGATGCGGTTACGTCGCGGGGGCGACGACGGGGGTGCGCTCCGCTGCGACGCTGGAAGCATGGCCCCCGCTCGCACCGCCCCCGCACGTCGCGGCCTCCTTCCGGTCGCGCTCGCCCTGTCCGCTCTCGTCGCCCTCACGGGCTGCACCGCAGCGACGACCGCCGTCGGCGTCGCACCCGTGCCGACCGATGCATCGCAGCTCACCGACGACGACGGCTACATCGCCGCAGGCGACTCCCTCACGCTCGACAGCGACCTCCCCGCGATCCAGCGGCTCGACCCCGACCTCCTGAAGGCCTTGCGCGCCGCCGACCGGGCCGCCGTCGACGAACGGGGCACGACGATCACCATCGTCGACGGCTGGCGCTCGCTGCGCTACCAGGAGTACCTCTTCGCACGGGCAGTTCAGAAGTACGGCAGCGAGCAGGAGGCCGAGCGCTGGGTCAAGCGCGGTGCGGACTCGTCCCACGTCTCCGGCAAGGCCGTCGACATCGGCACAGCCGACGCCATGGACTTCCTCAACCGCTTCGGCTCGCAGTGGGGGATCTGCCAGACCTACGCCAACGAGAACTGGCACTTCGAGCTCGAGACCACGCCGGGCGGCGAGTGCCCCGCGATGGAGGCGGACGGGCGCGGTTGAGACGTCAGGTCACCCCGCGACGCCCACCGCCTGACGCTCGGTCTCCGGACGATCGAGGCTCGCGATCATCGCCGCGGCGAGGTCGGCGCGCGAGACACTGAAGCTGCGCGGCACGCTCCCGCCCACGCGGGTCTGGTAGCGGCCGGTCGCCTTGCCGTTGGTGAGCAGGGGAGGCCGGAAGGCCGTCCAGGCCGCGTCGGAGGCAGCGAGCGCCGTCTCCATCTCGCGCAGGTCGTCGTAGACGGGTCGCAGCACCCGACCCACGATCGGGAGGGCGACGCGACGGCTGATGAAGCTGTCGTCCGCGGCGGGAGGCCCGACCGGCGCCGCGCTGATGACGACGATGCGGCGTGGCTCCGCGGCCAGGATCTTCCGCGTGGCGGGCGCTGCAACGGGCGCGTCCGCCCGCGAGCGCGGGCCGATCGCGGAGAGCACGGCGTCCGCGTCGCCGATCGCGGCGCGCAGAGCGGCGGTGTCGGAGAGATCGGGGACGACCCGCACGACGACGCGCGGATCGAGGGCGGCGGGCCTCCGTAACACGGCGGTGACCTCGTCGCCGCGATCGAGGGCCTGCTGGACGAGTTGTGCGCCGGTGCGACCGCTGGCGCCGAAGATCGTGAGCTTCATATCGGCATGCTAAGTGATAATCACAGCAATGTGCAATCACTGATTGGTACGATGTCAGGATGCCCGTCCCGGATGAACAGCACCCCGTCCCCGCCCTCGAGACGCGCGCCAGCTTCCTCCTCTCCCAGCTCGGCCTCCAGAGCGCCCAGCGCTTCACCGCGGCGCTCGCCCCGCTCGGGATCACGCCCAACCGCTTCGGAGTGCTCGCCCACCTCGCCCGGCAGGAGGGCCGCACGCAGCAGGAACTCGCCACGGCGCTCGGCCTGCACCGCAACTCGATGGTCGGGCTGATCGACGACCTGGAGGCCAGGGGTCTCGTCGAGCGCCGCCGGCACCCGGACGACCGCCGCGCCTACGCCATCCACCTCACGCCGTCGGCGTGGGAGATGCTCGCCGCCGGCGACCGCCTCGCCGACGAGCAGGAGGAGGCGATGCTCGGCCCCCTGAGCGCCCAGGAGCGCACCGCGCTGATCGGCACCCTGAGCCGGCTCGTCGCCGCCGCCGGCTACCGTGCCGGTGTGCACCCGGGGCTGGGTTCGGAGCACTGACGCCCGCACTAAGCTGGAAACCGTGTCCAAAGTCTTGAGCAGTCTTCCGGTCGGTGAGCGAGTCGGCATCGCGTTCTCGGGAGGTCTCGACACCTCCTGCGCGGTCGCCTGGATGCGCGAGAAGGGTGCCGTGCCCTGCACATACACGGCCGATATCGGCCAGTACGACGAGCCGAACATCGACGAGGTCCCCGGCCGCGCCAAGGAGTACGGCGCCGAGATCGCCCGATTGGTCGACGCCAAGCGCGCCTTGGTCGAAGAGGGGCTGATCGCGCTGCAGTGCGGCGCGTTCCACATCCGCTCCGGAGGCAAGACCTACTTCAACACCACTCCGCTCGGCCGCGCCGTCACCGGCGTGATGCTGGTGCGCGCCATGATGGACGACGGCGTCGAGATCTGGGGCGACGGCTCCACCTACAAGGGCAACGACATCGAGCGGTTCTACCGTTACGGGCTCATCGCCAACCCGCGCCTGCGCATCTACAAGCCGTGGCTCGACACCGCCTTCGTCGAGGAGCTCGGCGGCCGCACCGAGATGAGCGAGTGGCTCGTCGCGCGCGGCTTCCCCTACCGCGACCCCAGCGAGAAGGCCTATTCGACCGACGCCAACATCTGGGGCGCCACTCACGAGGCCAAGCGGCTGGAGGAGCTCGACGCCGGGCTCGACATCGTCGACCCGATCATGGGCGTCGCCGCCTGGCGCGAAGACGTGGAGGTCATCCCCGAGACCGTGTCCGTACGCTTCGAGGCCGGGCGTCCCGTCGCCCTCAACGGCGTCGAGTTCTCCGACCCGGTCGCGCTCGTGCTCGAGGCCAACGCGATCGGAGGCCGGCACGGCCTCGGCGCGTCCGACCAGATCGAGAACCGCATCATCGAGGCGAAGAGCCGCGGCATCTACGAGGCCCCGGGCATGGCGCTCCTGCACATCGCCTACGAGCGGCTCCTCAACGCGATCCACAACGAGGACACCGTCGCCAACTACCACAACGAGGGCCGCCGCCTCGGCCGCCTCATGTACGAGGGCCGCTGGCTCGACCCGCAGTCGCTCATGCTGCGCGAGTCCCTGCAGCGCTGGGTCGGCTCGGCGATCACCGGCGAGGTCACGCTGCGGCTGCGCCGCGGCGACGACTACACGATCCTCGACACGACCGGACCGGCGCTCAGCTACCACCCCGACAAGCTCTCGATGGAGCGGGTCGGCAACGCCGCGTTCGGCCCGTCCGACCGCATCGGCCAGCTGACGATGCGCAATCTCGACATCGCCGACTCGCGCTCGCGCCTCGAGCAGTACGCGACCGCCGGCCTGATCGGAGGCCCGACCGGCGAACTCGTCGGCGAACTGCAGGAGGGCAGTGCCCGCTCCATCCTCGAACTCGACGTCAGCGAGGCCGACGACGCCCTCTCCCGCGAGATCGACGCGTCCTCCGAGGGCGCGGCCTTCGACGCCGGGACCGACTGAGGCACGACCGTGGCGCAGGTGGCGTCGGGAGGCGACGACGAGCGTGAGCTCGGCGAGCGCGAGCCCGGCGAGCGCCGGCACGGCGAGGCTGCCTTCGACGAGGCCGGGCCGGGCAACTGGCCGCTGGGCCGCCTGCTCGGTGCCGCGTCCCGCGCCGTGGAGCGTGCCTGGTCCGAGGCGCTCGAGGCGCGCGGGCTGACCCACGCCGGGCTCATCGTGCTGCACTTCGTCGAACTCGGCTTCCGCTCGCAGACCGACCTCGCCCGAGTCGCCCAGGTGGAGGCCCAGACCATGTCGCGCACTGTCGACCGCCTGGAGCGCGAGGGGCTCGTCACGCGTGAGCCCGACCCGGACGACCGCCGGCGCCACATCGTGGCGGTCACGCCGCGCGGGCGATCCGCCTTCGAGGCGGTGCGCGGGCTGGAGGACGAGGTGTTCCCGACGGTCGACGATCCTGCCGCGCTGCGCGCCGCGCTGATCCAGATCGTCAGCGCGGCGCCGGCGCGTCAATCGCGCTGAGGCGGGGTGCCCTCGGACTCCGAGTCGGATCCACTGTCACCGTCGTCGACGGTCTCGGCCGACGCGTCTTCCTTCTTGGTCTCCTTGCGAAGGATCCGGACGGACTCGCCGAGGCTCTTCGCCAGGGCGGGGAGCTTGGTGGCGCCGAACAAGAGCAGCACCAGGGCGACGAGGATGACGATGTGCCATCCGCTGAATAGGTTCCCGAACATCCGACTGCTCCTTTCGACCGGATCAGGCGATCCGGTCGTCGCCCTCGTAGCGGTTGCGTCCGAGCGGAAGCCGCGGCCGCAGCAGCCCGAGGTCGTAGGCGATTCGCACGGCCTCGTCGCGGGAGTTCGCTCCGAGCTTGCGGTAGATGCTCCGCGTCTGGGTCTTCACCGTGTTGATCGATACGACGAGCGATCGTGCGATGTGCTCCAGGCTCGCGGTCGACTGCAGACGGTCGAGCACGATTCGTTCGCGCTGCGTCAGCTGCGCCGCCATCGCCGCCTCAGAGAAGAGCGGCCTGATCTTCGCCAGCGCGATCATTCCCGCCGACTCTTCCGGGCCACCTGACACCGCGAGCGACGGGGCCGGGTGGCCCGCGATCGTGAGCACGAACGGGGTGACGAGATTGTTGGCCTCGGCGACCTGACGGGCGTTGAGCCGGATCGTCACCGCCCGCGCGCTCTTGAGCCGCTGCAGCGCTTCGGCCTGCACGAGGAGCGTCTCGACTCGAATCCGCGGACCGGTACCCTCTGCCAGCACCGCCTCGGCCAGTAGCTGAGCGCTCCGGTACTCCCGGAACATGAGCAGCAGGCGGGCCGAGACCGGCCGCAGAGCGTTCGTACCGTCGGGGAACGACTTGATCAGCTTCTGCGCGGCCACGAGGTTGCCCTGCGACATCAGGAGGTCGGCCTCAAGGGCGACGAACCGAGCTCGTTCGGAGTTGCTCGGGGTGTGGGGAGATTTGCTGAGCAGCTGGGCGTCGATGATCTGCTGCGCCTGCTCCAGCTCGCCGGAGGCGAGAGATCGCAGCACTGCCGCATAGGCGGAATAGCTGTGGAGCTCGCCGAGGTCGTTTTCCAGGCCGGCCCACGGAGCGGCGTCCAGCTCCTCGCCGTCCGGGTCCACCTCCGTCGCAATCAGTCGGGAGGCGACAGCGACCGGGATGAACGCGCAGGGCCGCAGCGTGTGGTCGCCCTGCGCGAAGGCCTCGACCCGAGCTGCCACGGCTTGCGCCCTGTCGATCTCACCGTGCAGGGCGTATGCCAGCGACGCGGCCCCGGAAGCGTACGTGTACAGGTTCGGGTCGTCCACCGCACCGATCGCCGCGCGATCGAACGCGGTGGCGGCCTCGTGGTCGCGGCCCAGCCGCAGCTGGGTGAGCCCGATCTCGAGCCAGGCCAGCGGAGGTTCGGCCAGGCCGGCGTCGGGAGACGTCAGCGCCGACAGGAAGTCGTCGGCCTGCGACAGTCTGCCGACCTTGCGGAGGGCGATCATGCTGGTCAGGTCGGTCCAGTACTGCCGCACGGGTTCCAGGCGACGTCCGCGCAGAGCCTGCGGCTCGGCTGCGGCGTGGTAGTAGTCGAGGGCGCCCAGTGGGTCGCCGCCGGCGTTCTCACGCAGCAGGCCGGTAACCGTCAACAAGATGACCGAGGAACGGAGGGCTCCGAGGTCGAGTGCGCCGAGCTCCTCCAGGTATTCGTCGGCTTCCTCGGTGAAAGCGGACGTCCAGTTGCGCGCAAGGATAGTCTCCGCCGCAGCGATCTCGTTGCGGCGGAGCGCCTGCCGCAACGCCGTGATCGGGTCGCCGTTCGCCTCGAGCACGTCCAGGAGCTCGTCCGCGAGCCGATCACCTTCACCGGGCGACTCCGCCTCGAGCTGCGTACGGAGGATCGCACGCACCGGATCGAGGAATTCGTAGACCAGTCGTCCTTGCCCGCGCACGTACGTCCAGACGCCCACGCCGGCCGACTCAGCCAGGGCGAGCGCCCCGTCGTCGGCGCCCTCCGACTCGATCCTGGCGACGATATGCGGTGTGAGATAGGGCGCGACGGCGGCGCGCTGCAATGCGCTCCGCTCGGGGGTTCCGACTGGCACGTGGGCGAGCAACTCGGAGGCCACCGTCTCGGATATCTCGTCTAGTGCTCGCGCGACGACCGGTTCTGGCAGTGCGGACCGCGGGTCGTCGAAGACGCGGACCATCGCTCGCGCGGCGAGCGGCCAGCCATGGCTGCGCCTCCACACATGGTCGAGCACGCGCGGCTCCACGTCGATGCCCAGGAGCTGCACGACCTCGTCGAGCTCGTCGCGATCGAACGCAAGATCGTCGTTCTGAACGACGACCAGGTCGAGCACCGCCGAGAGCGCGGGCGCCTCGAAGGAAGTCAGGGCGCGCGTGAGGACCATGAGGTGCAGGTTCGGCGTGCGGCGAAGAAGCTGAGCGAGCTCGCCGGAAAGCGGGCCGTCCCACTGCCGCGTGTACCCGTCGAGCACGAGCACGACGGTGCCGTCGCGTCGTCCGATCTCCTCCTGCAGCGTCATGAACGGGTCGGTGTGCCAGAACGCCGACTCATCGCCTGGATCGAAGGCTCTGCGAATGGCCTGCCAGAACCCGTCGACACCTCCGCTGACGAGGTCGAGGTCGATCCAGGTCGCCGAGCGGTTCGCGGCGTCCGGTCGGTCGAGCCACTTGCGGACCAGCGACGTCTTGCCGTACCCTGCCGGTGCCCGAACGATGGTCACCTGTTCGCGCAGGGCGCGGTCGAGGCGTTCGAAGAGCGCAGCCCGCTCGATCGTGTATCGCGAGAGACGGGGAAGCCGCGACGACCCTCCGGCGTCTTCCGGCGGTCGCGTCTCGCTCAGGTGCGTTGTTGTCATGCTGGACTCCTTCGGCTCGGTGTCACTGCGTACGATCCCGCTACCGCGCGGACCATAACGCGCACGTGTCGCGACGCGACCTTTCTCTGACTCATCGTTCGTCTCCCCCTCGTGCTCGGTGCCGGTGCCGCGCCCCCGTCTGGTTCGGTCGGGCACGCCCAGGAGCGCATGTGCGATGATCGCAGCTCGTTTGCGAGCGATGCCGTTCAGCGGAAGACCATAACGGAGGTCTCCGCCCGCTGGGACAAGGGGCTTCATCTTCTGAATCACCCGATTTCTGCAAGTAACATTACAGAGATCATACGTGGCGTTCCTTATTATCACCTGTGCCTCACCCCGCTGGCCCACTGATCGGAATGCTCGAAGATTGGCGAATACCGGGGTGAAAGTCGGTGCTGTGCAGAGGTAGACATCGGCGTTCACCGCGTTTCCGTGCGACCGTGGAGGCGTCTGGGTAACCGGCAGCAAAGGAGTCTCGATGACAGAGCCCACCGCCCGCGGCGACCATTCGAGAGCCGCCCTCGCCCGACGGATCCAGCTGCTGCAGGACTTCGCCGAGGTGATGACGGGAGCGCCGTTCTCGTACGCGGAGTTGATCGGCGCCCTGAGTGTGCGCGATCTGTCCCTGCGTCCATCCGAGTGGTCGCAGTTGGTCGGTGGCGCCAGCGGCGAACTTCCCCCGGGCGAAGTGTTCGCTGGACTGGCGGGAGTCTTCGGCGTTTCGGCGTCATTCCTCCTGGAGGGAGGAGCCCTGCCTCCCGCCCTGGAGGCAGTGACCGGACCGATCCTCTCGCTCCGCGCGAACCGCATCCGGGAGCTGGCGGACCGCCACCTGGTCGATCTCGCGCCGAATGTACTCGACGACGTGATCGCCGCGCTCGCACCGCTTGCTCCTCTCCGCTCCTAGAGCGGCAGGTATGTCTCGCGGTGCCTGAGCGGTCCGTCGCTCTCATGCCGTCGCTTGCGCACCCAAGAGACGATCGAGACGAGGCTGTAGAGGACCAGGAGCGCCCCGATCCCGACCAGCCAGGGCTGCAACGACGTGCTGTTCTTCACGATCGCCAGCCAACCGATGCCGGGAACGGCGTACCAGACGCGACCCCGCACCTGCTCCGCACGCACCGGCGACGCATCGGCGACGGCATTGGCGTCACCGCGGGTGACGTATCGCCTCGTCCCGTCGGAGCTCGCCTCGACCCGGACGATGCGATGGGTGACGACATCGGGCTTGCCGGACTGGAGCTGATAGGTCACGACGTCGCCGATATGGAGGTCGGCCGCGGCCGTGGGACGCACGACGAGGAGGGTGCCGGGCGGCAGACCGGGCTCCATCGATCGCGTCAGCACCGTGTACGTATCGGATCCTGTCGCGATCGGAACGCCGACCGTCACCACGAGCAGGCCGCAGACGATGATCAGCATCCCGGCTGCGATCGCCGTCCCGACCGCTCGCGCCGTCCGTCGGACTCTTCCCGGCCTGGGTGAGCCCACCGCCCGGCGTCCATGCGCGCTCTTCGTGGTGGCCATGTCATCCCTTGCCTTTCGAGTCGCGGCGGACACGCCGGCGTGCCGCCGGGCGCATACGGGTGGCGAGGACGGCGGCCGTCCCCGTGCCCCCGACGAACGCGGCGATCCAGATCGCCGCGAGCAGGTCGGATCCGGTCGCCGCGAGCGGTGCGGCGTTCGGGCGTTCGGGCGGCCCCGGGGGCGGGGTGCCGCCTCCCCCGCCCGCACCCCCCGTATCGCAGCCGGCGCCGGCCGGGTCCGCGTCGAGGATCACCAGGAGCGAGTAACCGATCGGCTGGGCCTGCCCGGATGTCCCGGTCAGGTCTCCCAGCGCAAGCGCGGCATCGACGTCGACGGAGGCTCCCGGTGCCA
This sequence comes from Leifsonia sp. Leaf336, assembly GCF_001423695.1. Taxonomy (GTDB): domain Bacteria; phylum Actinomycetota; class Actinomycetes; order Actinomycetales; family Microbacteriaceae; genus Leifsonia. Next base: position 171,485 of record NZ_LMOZ01000001.1, on the reverse strand, counting down.
CCGGTTGCGCAGAGAGAACTGTCACGCACGAACCGGAGGAGTCGAGCGGCACCACGGGACCGGAGCCCCTGGCCGTCGAGATGCCGAGTGTCAGAGCGCGTCGCAGGCCGTCGTCTGGCACATCGACGGACCTCAGCGCGATACGGAGGTAGGCGATGCCTCCCGAGCCGTTCTGCACGGCGAAACGGTCGTGCGCTGTCGCCAGCGGAACAAGGATCGAACCGTCGAAAAGCGGGTGCGAGCTCCTCACGACGCTGTCCTCCTGCGCGGTGAGGACGTAGAGCTCCGGCGCGGCAGCCTCGACTCCCGCATCGGAGGAGCCGGCGACGCCGGCTACGGCGAACGCGAGGGCGACGGCGGCGGCGGCCGAGGAGACGAAGGTCATGGCCGGTACTGGTTCGCGTCGAGGAGGATTGTGAAAGTGGCCACGGTGGTGCCGGCGGACGAGGCCGGGACGTCGGGAGAAAGGGTGACCGTCAGGCAGTAGGACGCGAAGGTGCTGCCGGGCAGCGCGTCGCCCACGTTCTGCGGTGAGGCAGCGAGCTGCACCGGGGCTCCCGCCGGCGCCGTGCATACGCCGGGGGCGAGGGCCCACCCCAGGTACGGACTCGCCGCGGACGCCGCGTCCAGAGACGCGGCCACCAGGAAGGCGGTCGTCCCGGTGTTGCCGACCGTGAGCGTCGCCGAGCGGACCTCCCCCGGAAGCATGTCGGCGAACGCGGCCGGGTCGAACGCGGCCAGGGTCGCGGTCGGCGAGCCCGTATCGCCGACCGCGACGGTCGCCGTCAGGGTTCCGGAACGGACTTCCGTCCCGGAGATCGGGGCGGCCCCGTTCCAGAGCGCGTAGCTCCCCCCGACGCTGACGCCTGCGACGAGTGCGATCGACGCGGTCAGGAGGGCCGGATGCAGCGGCGACCGTCTCGCCTGTCGTCGTCTCATCACCGCCCCTCCCGTCGCGTGCCGCGCGATCGAACCGTCGTCAGGGTGTCTGCTGCAGCAGGAACTGGAGTCCGCTGAGTTGCACCGACTGACCCTGCGCCACCGTTCCGGTGACCGAGTCCGGGGGGAAGGTGACGGTGACCGTCACTGGCGCTGTGATCGGAGCGGTCGTCGTCGGCGCGGCCGACACGACATCGAACGTGTTCGGCTCACCCGCGACCGGGGTGAGCGTGCCTCCGGTGGTCGCGCCGACCGACATCGTGATCTGGAGGGCCGCGAGGAGCTCCGGGTCGCCGGTGATCGACGACGGGTCGATCGAGAGCTGCGAGTGCAGGTTGTCACCTTGCGCGACGATCGACACGTCGGCGGTGTAGGTCGCGGTGTCACCCGGCGACCAGGCGGTGATCGTGTCGTCCCATGCGCCTCCAGCCGCATCGACCGTGAGCACGCCGGAGTCGACCGCGCCCGCGTCGAGTGTGGCCGCGTCGTTCCAGAGCGCCAAGGTCCCGGCCGATCCGATCAGCAGCGCCAAGCCCGCGCCGCCCGCGATCAACCCTTTCGTGAGTTTGTTCATCGGTCTCTCCAACCGTCTCTGATGAGTTCCTCTGCCGCTCGGAGAGCCCGGGCGTGCGGCTCACGGTAGCGACCGATCAGGTGAGCGCCGGGGCGAGAGCGAGGTGAAATGCTTGCATCACGTGCATTGCAAGGCGGCGGGTGATCTTCGTTCCGAGCAGGGTGAATTCGGTCTTCTGGGATTGTGTTAGAGCACGACTGGAGCACACAATTTCACACATCGCGATGACATTCGGGAGTCGTCGTGATCGGCCCGCCGCCACCACCATCCCCTCCGGCGGCGAGTGGTGCGGGTGCCTCCCCTGACATCGAGCGGCACCCGCACCGGCCACGTTCGACGCTGTTCCGTCGGGCCGTCCGACGACCACGCGGGATAGGAGAACGATCAGTGAGACTTTCGGTCATCGGCTGTGGATATCTGGGCGCTGTACATGCTGCAGCTATGGCTGGTCTGGGTCACACGGTGGTGGGTGTGGATGTGGATGAGGCGAAGATCGCGGCGTTGTCTCAGGCGCGGGCGCCGTTCTTCGAGCCGGGGTTGCCGGAGGTGTTGGCGTCGGCGATGGCCAGTGGGCGGTTGTCGTTCACGACGGATTTTTCGGCGGTCGCGGGCGCGGAGGTGCATTTCGTGGCGGTCGGGACGCCGCAGTCGGCGGGGTCGGATGCGGCGGATCTGCGGTTCGTGGATGCGGCGTTCGCGTCGTTGTTGGAGCACGTCTCGCCGGGGGATGTGATCGTGGGTAAGAGCACCGTGCCGGTGGGGACGGCTGCCCGGTTGGCGCAGCTGGTGGCCGGGCGGGTGCCTGGGGCGACGCTGGCGTGGAATCCGGAGTTTCTGCGGGAGGGTTTCGCGGTGCAGGACACGGTGAGCCCGGACCGGCTGGTCTATGGTGTCCCTTCCGGTGAGGAGGGGGTGCGGGCGGCGCGGATCCTGGATGAGGTGTATGCGTCGGCGGTGGCGGCCGGTACCCCGGTGATCGTGACCGATTATGCGACGGCGGAGTTGGTGAAGGTCGCCGCGAACGCGTTTCTGGCCACCAAGATCTCCTTCATCAACGCGATGGCCGAGATCGCCGAGGCCACCGGGGCGGATGTGACCCAGTTGGCGGACGCGATCGGCCATGACGCCCGGATCGGGCGCCGGTTCCTGAACGCCGGCGTCGGTTTCGGGGGCGGCTGCCTGCCCAAAGACATTCGCGCCTTCAGCGCCCGCGCCCGGGAACTGGGCCGCGGCGAGTCGGTGCGGTTCCTGGAGGAGGTCGACAAGATCAACCTCCGCCGCCGCGACCGGGTGGTCGACCTGGTGCGCGAGGAGACTGGCGGCCTGCACGGGGTGCGGGTCGCCGTGCTCGGGCTGGCGTTCAAACCGCACTCCGACGACATCCGCGACTCACCCGCTCTCGATATCGCCGTGCGCCTGGCCGAGGGCGGCGCGATCGTGACCGCCACCGACCCCGAAGCCATCCCCAACGCCCGCCGCCGGGCACCCCACCTGACCTACACCGACACCGCCGCGGATGCTGTCGCCGACGCCGACATCGTCGTCCTGATCACCGAATGGCCCGAATTCACCAACCTCGACCCCCACACACTCGGTCACCTCGTCACCCACAAAACCATCATCGACGGCCGCAACGCCCTCAACCCCGACGCCTGGCGCACCGCAGGCTGGAAATTCCGCGGCCTCGGCCGCTGACGAATCAGCCCTTGCCCTTGCCGGGCCCATTCCCCTTGTTGTTGCCGGGTCCCTTGTTGGGATTACCGTGCACCGGTGCCGGCGCCGGCTGCGGCTGCACCTGCTGCGGCTGATCCTGCTGCGCGGGGACCGTCGGCTGCGCCGGTTGGGCCGGCTGGGTCGCGTCCGCCGGCTCGACCGTCTGCGGCGGAGCGGTCACAGTCGGAATCGGCCGCTGCGTCGGCTCGGTCTTCGGTTCGGAGGAGGCCGGAGCCAAGAACGTCCCCAGGCTCAGAGCGAGGGCCACGATCGCTGTCGCGCCCGACGCCAGCAGAACCGCGTCGACCGCGCGCCGTCGCCCGCCGCCCACGCGCGCACGCCGACGGGGGCTCGTCAGCTGCTCCGGCGGGAGGATCGGGAGCGGCGGCGGCGTCATGGCCACGGTCGGGCCCTCCCAACCCGGGCCGGATGGTACGGCGAAGTCCTCCGGCACCACCCAGCCGGCCAGCTGCGGCGCCAGTTCCCGCGCCATGACCGCGACCTCCAACGCCGTCGGCCGGATGCGGGGATCACGCGACGTCATGGCACCGATGAGGCCGCGCCAGTCCTCGGGAAGCGACGCGGGGATGCGGGGGTCGCGCGCCACGCGGGCTGTCACGGCCTCCACCGGGGTGCCCGGGTACTCTCGCACACCGGTCAGCGACTCCAGTACGACGAGACCCAGCGAGTAGATGTCGGCGGACGGACCAGGCTCGCTGCCGTTCGCCTGCTCCGGGCTCAGATAGCCGGCGGTGCCGACGATCATGCCCGCCGTGGTCAGGCGCTCGGTGCCGATCAGGTGCGCGATGCCGAAGTCGGCCAGCTTCGCGTGCGGCACGCCACCGGGCACCTCCGAATCGGTGAGGAGGATGTTCCCCGGCTTCAGATCGCGGTGCACGATCCCCGCGGCGTGCACCACCACGAGCGCCTCCGCGATACCGGAGGCGATCGCGGCGACCGCCTCACCCGGCAGGGGCCCGCGGTCCAGTCTCGTGCCCAGGTCCTCCCCGTCGACCAGCTCCATCACCAGATAGCTCGGTGCGGGGTCGTCGCCCGACGAGAGGTGCGCGTCGTGGAGGCTCACCAGATTGGGGTGCGACAGCCGCGCCAGCGCCGTCGCCTCGCCTCGGCGGCGCGAGTCGTCGTCGGCCTCGCCCCGCGTGAACACCTTGACCGCGACGTACCGGTCGAGCTCGCGATCGTAGGCGCGGTAGACCGTCGCCATTCCACCGCGGCCGAGGCGGTCGCGAAGTTCGTAGCGGTCGAGCAGGACGGTGTCGGGTAGCACCCCGCGAGCATACGCGCACTGAGGGATGCCGTGAATCCGCCGAAAGTCATCGAATTGCCCGTTGAAATCGAGGACGAGCGGGAGATGACTGAGAGGAGTGAGCGAACGATCGGATGCCTCGCAGCCGGATGCACCGGCTGCAGACAGGGGTGTGCTCGAGGCGCTCCAGGTGTACCGGGCGGCGGAGACCGCGATGCGACGACGCACGGGAGCGGTCATGGGCATCGGCGAGAACGACTTCCTCGCGCTCCGGCTCATCCTCGACAATGCTGCCGGCGGCCGCCGCACCGCCGCCAAGGACGTGAGCGCATACGTCGGCGTCTCCAGCGCCTCCACGACAGCGCTGATCGACCGGCTCGTGCAGGCCGGACTCGTGGAGCGCCGGACGAACGACTCCGATCGGCGGTCCGTCGACCTGGTACCGACGAGGGCCGCCTTCGGCGACACCGGCCCGATGGTGGCTGCTCAGGAGCAGATCGCGGCGCAGGCGGCCGAGCTCAGCGAGGAGGACGCCCAGACCGTCACGCGCTTCCTCACCAAGATGCGGGAGACCGTCGACCGCATCAGCGCGGAACGACACGCGAATAGGCCCGAAAGGACCTGACGTCAAGGGGATTGTTCGATAACCGAAGTAGTTGTTCTGTGGTGTGCGTCAAGGAAAGGACAACCCCTCCCATGAACATCCTGCTCATCATCGTCGCAATCATCGCGATCATCCTGCTGCTCACCGGTGGCTTCGTGCAGTCTCTGAACTTCCTGCTGTGGGTCGGTATCATCCTGCTCGTGCTGGCCGTGATCGTCTGGCTGGTGCGGCTGCTGACCGGCAGCCGACGGGTATAGGGAGGCTGATCTATGAGCCTCGGTACCGGAATCGTGCTGTTCGTCATCGGAGCCATTCTGGCGTTCGCCCTCAACGTGCAGGTCAGCTGGATCGACCTCCACCTCGTGGGTTACATCCTGATGATCGCCGGTGCCGTCGGCATCATCCTCGGCATCATCCTGATGACCCGTCGCCGCCGCACAATCGCGACCACGCGCACGGCGGTCGACCCGGTGAACGGTGACCGAGTCACCCGCCGGGTGGGCGACAGCGACGACATCGTCTGACCCCGGAAAACACGAGGGCCCTCGCCACACGGCGGGGGCCCTCGTGCTGTTCACGGGAGGACTTAGATCGATTGAACGGATATCGTGACGGCGTGGCGAAGATGAGCATGTTCCTCTGCGAGGACGGCATGGTGCCGATGCCGCACATGGAATCGACGGCGGATGAGCAGGCGAAAATGGCCGCCGATGTGTTCACTTTTCTGGTGCCGTACCTTAGAGCGGCGCCGGCTGATCAGAGCTTCCCGTTTGCGGATGAGGAGCATGGCAAGCTTTCGATTCAAGCCGTAATCTGCGGGCCGGACGGCTCCGGGCAGAAAAACGCCGCTGCCGACTCAGCCGTGGCGAGCATGCTGACAAAACATGGCTTCCAAGCTGACGTTGGGACGTCCTTGAGGTCGTTCGGCCGCAACAAGGAAAAACCGCTCGATTCTTCCTGTTTCAGCGCTGATACAGGAAAAATCACGCGTCGCGCGCCGAATTCTCCTTTCCTAGGACGACCTCAGTCCTCCATCGAATCGAGGATCTCGACGAGGTCCTCATACGTGGTCAGCGGGTTGAGAACAGCGAAGCGGGTGTTGGGGCGCCCGGCGTGCGAGCTGGGCGTCACGAACGCGCGCTGCTCGTCGAGGAGGCGCGCGGACCAGAGCGCGTAGTCCTCCTTCGTCCACCCCTCACGCTCGAACACCACCACCGAGAGCTGCGGCTGCCGGACCAGGTGGTATCCGTCGCGCCGGTCGATCTCGTCGGCGATGCGCCGCGCCAGCTGCAGCGAGGCGGTGACGGCGTCGCGGTACGCGGCGGCGCCGTGCGAGGCCAGCGAGAACCAGAACGGGAGGCCGCGGGCCCGCCGCGTGAGATGCGCCGCGTAGTCCGACGGGCTCCATTCCATGGTGTCGGTGAGCGTGTCGAGGTATTCGGCGTGCTGCGTGTGGGCGCGACGGCCCGCCTCCGGGTCACGGTACAGGAGCGCGCAGGCATCGAAGGGGGCGAACAGCCACTTGTGCGGGTCGACGATGAGCGAGTCGGCGCGCTCCACGCCGGCGAACCGCGGGCGGGCCAGCGGCGACAGCATCCCGGCCAGGCCGTAGGCGCCGTCGACGTGCAGCCAGAACCCGAACTCGTCCTTCAGTGCGGCGATGGAGGCGACGTCGTCGACGATCCCGAAGTTGGTCGAGCCGGCGGTGGCCACGACCGCGAAGACCGCGTCACCGTGCTCGGCGAGCGCCGGCCGCACGGCGTCGCCGGTCAGCACACCGGACTCCCCCGGAGAGACGGTCACCACCTCCACGTCCATCACCCGCGCGGCCGAGGCGACCGATGAGTGGGCCTCAGCGCTGCAGACGATGATCCAGCGCCCGGGAGGATTGCCGCGCTCGGCGCGAGCGCTGTCGCGCGCGGCGACGAGCGCCGAGAGGTTGCCCAGCGTGCCGCCCTGGACGAACACACCGCCGGCCGACGGAGGCAGCCCGAACTCCGACGCCAGCCAGGCGAGCACCTGGTTCTCCGCGTACACGGCGCCCGACCCCTCGAGCCACGAGCCGCCGTAGACCGCGCTCGCGGACACGACGAGGTCGAAGGCGGTCGCGGCCTTGGTGGGGGCCGTCGGGATGAAGGAGAGGTAGCGCGGGTGGTCGGTCGTGATGCAGGCCGGGGCCAGGACGTGCTCGAACAGGGCGAGCGCCCGCTCGGCGCCCATGCCGTCCTCCGAGACGGTGCGCCCGGCGAGCCGGCGGAGCTCCGACTCCGGCAACGGCTTGTCGAGCGGGGTGTCGGTGGCGAGGATGCGCCGCCGCGAATAATCGAGCACGAGGTCGACCAGTTCGCTGGTCTCGGCGGTCACGCTGTGCATGCGTGCGGGATCGGTAGTCATGGGGCCTCCGCTCCCATGCTGACACACGCCGCCTGTCACCTTTCTTCCCGCAGACGCAGCTTTTCTGCGCGTTCTGGACTGCCCGCGCGCGTTACCTGCGCACTATCGTGTGCCAATGGCCGACTCGAGCGGAATCTGGGGAGGTGGACGCGCCTACGAACGCTACGTCGGGCGCTGGAGCAGCCGGGTAGCGCCGCTGTTCCTGGAGTGGCTGGACCTCCCGCACGGGCTGAGCTGGCTCGACGTGGGATGCGGCACGGGCGCGCTGACGGAGTGCATCCTCGACCGGGCGGCACCGAGGCGGGTGATCGCCGTCGATCCGGCGGAGGGGTTCGTCGCGGCCGCCGCGGCGCGGCTGGGGACGCGCGCGACGGTCTCGGTCGCCGGCGCCGACGACCTCCCGCCCCCCGACTCTTCGGTCGACTGCGTGGTGTCGGGGCTGGTCCTGAACTTCGTCCCGGACCCGACGGCGGCTCTGGCAGAGTCGCTCCGTGTCGCTCGCCCCGGCGGCACCGTCGCGGCCTACGTGTGGGACTACGCGGGACGGATGGACCTGATGCGACGCTTCTGGGACGCGGCGATCTCGCTCGATCCGAGAGCCACCGACCGTGACGAGGGCCCGCGGTTCCCGCTCGCGCATCCCGATGCCCTGGAGGCTCTGTTCACGGAGGCGGGTTGTGCCGCCGTCGACGTCACGGGGCTCGATGTCCCCACGGTCTTCTCGGACTTCGACGACTACTGGGAGCCGTTCCTCGGCGGCCAGGGGCCCGCTCCCGCGTACGCGGTGTCGCTCGACGCGGAGGCGCGGGAGGCGTTACGCCGGCTGCTGGAGACCACGCTGCCGCGCGAGCCCGACGGGTCGATCGCGCTGGTCGCGCGCGCGTGGGCGGTTCGAGGGGTCGTGCGCTAAGGTCGCCGGGTGCCTCTCACGCCAGCCGCCGACATCCCGACCGACGCCGCACTCGTCGCCGCCCTCGTGGAGGCGCAGCATCCCGACCTGGCCGGACCGCTGCGGCTGGTCTCGGACGGGTGGGACAACCAGCTGTACCGGTTGGGCGACGCGCACGCCGTCCGGATCCCGCGGCGTGAGGTCGCGGCCCACCTCATCGAGCACGAGCAGCAGATGCTGCCCGGCATCGCCCAGCGCGTCCACGCGCGGGTGCCCGTGCCGGTGCGGGTGGGAGTCCCGTCCGAGGCGTTCCCCTTCCCGTGGAGCATCATCGAGTGGATCGACGGGATCGACGGTGCGTCGATGGGCGCGGGCGAACGGGCGGGGCTGGCGGGGCCGCTGGCCGCGTTCGTCGGCGAGCTCGCCGTGCCGACGCCGGACGCGCCCCGCAACCCGGTGCGCGGGGTGCCGCTGTCGACTCGTGCGGAGGCCGTGCGCACGCGGCTGCGCTCACTGTCGGGCCGCATGGAGGTCGCGGACCTCGAACAGGCGTGGCGGGAGGCGCTCGCCGCACCGGAGTGGAGCGGACCGCCGTTGCTGCTGCACGGCGACCTCCACCCGGGCAATCTGCTGCTGACGCCGGACGGCGGGCTGGCGGCCGTCCTCGATTTCGGCGATGTCACCTCCGGCGACCCGGCGACCGACCTGGCGACGGCGTGGCTGACGTTCGACGGGGAGGCACGTGAGCGTTTCCGCTCGGCGCTTCCGACACCTCCCGACACCGCGACCTGGCGGCGGGCCCGCGGCTGGGCCGTGACCATGGCGAGCGCGCTGGCGATGTCCTCCGACGACAACCCGCGCATGGCGGCCCTGGCCCGTCACACTCTCGAGCAGCTCGGCGAGGACGCCTGAACGACGAAGCCCCCGTCGCCGCAGCCGGAGCTGCGGGGACGGGGGCTTCGCGGAGGGAGCGGCTCAGGCCACGTCGGAGTCGGCGGCCGCCAGAGCGAGGTCGGTGATCAGCTGGTCGCCCGGGATCGCGGGCACGAAGTCGGCCTCGATCTCAGCGCGCTGCAGCAGCTCGCTCATGCGGCGCTGACGCTGGCGGGGGATGAGCGTCACGACCGTGCCCTGCTTGCCGGCGCGGCCTGTGCGGCCCGAGCGGTGCAGGTAGGTCTTGTACTCGTCCGGCGCGTCGGCCTGGATCACCAGGTCGATGTCGTCGACGTGGATGCCGCGGGCGGCGACGTCGGTCGCGACCAGCACGTTCACCCGGCCGCTGGTGAGCTGGGCCAGGTTGCGCGTGCGGCGCGACTGGTTGAGGTCGCCGTGGAGGCTGACGGCCGGGATGCCTGCGTCGTCGAGCTGGTCGGCGAGCATCTCGGCGAACGCCCGGGTCCGCGCGAAGATCAGCGTCTTGCCGTCACGGTCCGCGAGCTGCTCGATGATGGCCGGCTTGTCGCGGTGCTCGATGACGAGCACCCGGTGGTCGATGGTCGAGGACGCCTGGTCCTCGCCGGCGACCTCGTGCACGGCCGGGTCGACGAGGAACTCGTCGACGAGCTGGGCCACGCCCTTGTCGAGGGTCGCCGAGAACAGCAGCTTCTGGCCGCCCTCCGACGTCTCGCGCAGGATGCGCTGCACGGGCTCCAGGAAGCCGAGGTCGCACATGTGGTCGGCCTCGTCGAGGACGGTGACGAGGACCTCGCTGAGGTCGAGACGACCCTGCTCGATGAGGTCTTCGATGCGTCCGGGGGTTCCGATCACGATGTCGACACCGCGCTGGAGGGCGCCGACCTGGCGACCCTGCGGCACGCCACCGTAGATCTGCGTGGTGAACAGGCCGACGCTGCGGGCGATCGGCTGCACGGTGCGGTCGATCTGGAGAGCGAGTTCGCGGGTCGGCGCGAGGATCAGCGCGCGGGGCGCGCGGCCCAGCTGGCGCTTGCCGCCGGACTTGCCCTGCTCGGCCCACAGCTGCATGAGGCGCTCGACGAGCGGCGCGCCGAAGGCGATCGTCTTGCCGGAGCCGGTGCGGCCGCGGCCGAGGACGTCCTTGCCTGCGAGCACGTCGGGGATGGTGGCCGCCTGGATCGGGAACGGCGTCTCGGCGCCGAGCTCCGCGAGAGCGCGGACGATGTTGCCGCCGAGCCCGAGGTTGGCGAAGGTCACGCCCTCCACATCGGAGGCCTGGATGGCGTCGGCCTGGAGGCGCTCGAGCACGACGTCGTCCTGTGCGTTGAACGCGGGCTTGTCGTCGCGCGACGGGTAGAAGTTCGAATCGCGACGCGGACGCTCGGCGCGGTCGTCGAACGAGCGGCGCGGACGGTCGTCGCGGTCGAACTGACGACGGGGACGGTCGTCGGAATCGCGACGCGGACGGTCGGCACGGTCGTCGAACGAGCGACGCGGACGCTCGTCGCGGCCGAAGTCACGGCGCGGACGGTCGGCGCGGTCGTCGAACGAACGACGCGGACGCTCGTCGCGGTCGACGTCACGGCGCGGACGGTCGGCGCGGTCGTCGAACGAACGACGCGGACGCTCGTCACGGTCGAAGTCGCGACGGGGCCGGTCGGGGCGGTCGTCGAACTGACGACGCGGACGGTCGGCGCGGTCATCGAACGAACGACGCGGACGCTCGTCGCGGTCGAAGTCGCGGCGCGGACGGTCGGCGCGGTCATCGAACGAGCGACGCGGACGGTCATCCCGGTCGTAGTCGCGACGCGGGCGCTCGTCGCCACGGCCGGCGCGGGAGCGGTTCTCCCACTCGCGTTCGGTGCGGCGCGCATCCTTGCCGCGCGGTTCCCAGTTGGGGCGCTCGCTGCGACCGGCCGAGCCGCCGCGCTCCGAGCCGCCGCGCTCCGAGCCGCCGCGGCCGGAGTCGCGGGTGCCGAAGGTGTCGCGGCCGCGGGCGGCGCGGTCCTCGGCGCTCCAGCGAGCCTTCTTGCCTGCGGCCGGGGCCTCGTCGCGGTAGCCGCGGTGCTTGGGGCTGCGGCTGCCGGCGCCCTTGGGGGCGCCGTGGGAGGAGCCGTTGTGCGGCTGAGCGGATCGTCGGTCGGTCTTCTTGTACGGGGGCATGCGTGTTCTTCCTGGGTTGCTCTGAGAAATGCGCGGCGGCACGCTGAAGCGCACCGGAGAATCCCCGTCAGACATCGCCCGGGGCCGTTCACATCGTGATGAATCCACTCGCCGAATGGCTGCGGAACCGGCCCACTTGACTTACAAACCCATCCGCGTCGAAATGCGCGGTGTCAAGAGCCGACTGATCAACGATACAGGAAGAAGGCTGAGAAGACGATGACGATCGCGCCGACCCCTGTCGGGCCGCGCGGAGCGGGGTATACAAGAGGCATGACCTCCGTCGACGCGATCGTCATCGGCTCCGGACCGAACGGGCTGGCCGCCGCCGTGACGCTGGCCAGGGCCGGCCTGAGCGTGCACGTCTACGAGCGCAACGCGACGACCGGCGGCGGGATGCGGACGGAGGAGGTCACCCTCCCCGGCTTCCGCCACGACATCTGCTCCGCGGTGCACCCGCTGGCGTTCGCATCCGGGTTCTTCCAGCGGTTCGGGCTGGCCGACCGGGTCCCTTTCATCACGCCGACGGCCTCCTACGGCCACCCGCTGCCGGGCGGGGAGGTCGCCGTCGCCTACCGCGACATCGAACGCACCGCGGAGGCCCTCGGCGCCGATGGGCCGGCCTGGCGCGCGCTGCTCGGCCCGCTGGCCCGCGAGGCGGACGCGGTGGCCCAGTTCACGGGATCGAACCTGCTTCAGCTCCCCCGGCATCCCGTCGTCGCCGCACGGTTCGGCCTCGCCGCCCTCTCGCAGGGCGGTCCGTGGTGGAACCTGCCGTTCCGCACGGAGAAGCCGGGAGCGCTGCTGACCGGGGTGATCGCACACACCACCCTCCCGCTGCCGAATCTCGCCGGCGCCGCTGCCGGGCTCGCGCTCGCGACGTACGCGCACGGCCGGGGCTGGCCCATCCCGGTCGGCGGTTCGCAGTCGATCGCCGACGCGCTGGTCGACGACCTGCGCGCGCACGGCGGGGAGGTCGTCACCGGCGCAGAGGTCCAGTCCCTCGGCGAGCTCCCCGACTCCAGGGTGGTGCTGTTCGACACGCACGTCGCCATCGCGGCCCGGCTCGGCGAGGACCGCCTCCCCGCCGACTACCTGCGCAAGGTCGCGGCCTTCCGCGACGGGAACGGCGTCTTCAAGATCGACTTCGCACTCTCGGGCCCCGTGCCGTGGGCCAACCCCGAGCTGCTCGAGACCGCGACCGTGCACCTCGGCGGCGAACGCTCCGCCATCGCCCGCTCCGAACGTGTCGTCGCCGCGGGCCGCGAGAGCGACGACCCGTACGTCCTCGTCTCGCAGCCCACGCTGTTCGATGCCGGCCGGGCTCCCGCCGGCAAGCACGTGCTCTGGGCGTACACGCACGTTCCCCGCGGATCGACCTCCGACCGCTCCGAGGCCGTCATCGCGCAGATCGAGCGCTTCGCCCCCGGGTTCCGCGACCTGATCCTCGCGACGGCCACCAAGACCGCGCATCAGATGGAGGCCTACAACCCGAGCTACATCGGCGGGGACATCTCGTCGGGCATGCCGAACCTGTCCCAACTCGTGATGCGACCGGTGCTGTCGACGGATCCCTGGCGGATGCCCGGCCGCGGGCTCTACCTCGCGTCGTCGTCCACCGTTCCGGGCCCCGGCGTCCACGGGCTGGCCGGGTACTACGCGGCACGCAGCGCACTGCGTCACGAGTTCGGCGTCACCCGGATGCCGTCCCTCGCCCCCGAGCGCTCCGCGTCGAGCGCCTCTCCGAGCCCCTCGATCCAGGAAGAGGTCGCCTGATGTCCGTCAATGTGCGCCGGTTCGCCTGCACCCCGGAGGAGGTCTTCACCGCGCTCGCCGACCCCTGGGTCTTCCCGACCTGGGTGGTGGGAGCGTCCCGGATGCGCGGAGCGGACGGGCACTTCCCCGAGCCGGGGTCGCGCCTCCACCACTCGATCGGCATCTGGCCGCTCGTGCTGAACGACGAGACAACGGTCGAGGTCTGGGACCCGCCGCGGCGCTTCCAGCTCGAGGCGAAGACGCGGCCCGTGGGGACCGAGCGCGTCGTGATCGAGGTGCGCCCGCGCGGCCGCGGCTGCGTGGTGCGCATGGAGGAGGAGGCGATCACCGGCCTCGCCGCCCGCATCCCCCGCCTGATCGCCGAGCCGATCCTCTGGATCCGCAACCGCGAGGCACTGCGTCGACTGGAGTGGGTGGCTCGGGGCATCAGCCGGCAGAAGGCGAAGGCGGTAGCGGAGGCGTAACCTCCACGACACACGCGGTGGCTAGCATCGAGCCCATGATCACGAGTGTCTCCGTCGAGCCCGCCCGCTCGCCCGGTGTGGAGGAGCTGCTGCGGTTGAGCGACGAGTTCACGTTCGCGCTCTACCCGGCCGAGAGCTGCTACCTGCTCGATGTCTCCGAACTGGAACGGCCGACGGTCACCGTGTTCGTCGGACGCGATGAGGCCGGACGGGCGCTGGGCATGGCCGCCCTGGTCGACAACGGCGACGGCACCGCCGAGCTCAAGCGGATGTTCGTGCACCCCGACGCGCGTGGCCGTGGTCTGGCCGCCGGCCTGCTCCGGGCGGTGGAGGCCCAGGCGGCCGTTGCCGGCATCCCGGTGCTGCGGTTGGAGACAGGCCCGCTCCAGCACGCCGCCATCGCCCTCTACGAGAGCCGCGGCTACGCCCGCATCCCGAACTTCGGCGACTACGTCGGCGATCCGCACTCGGTCTGCTACGCCAAGGCGCTCGTCGCCGCCTGACGGCGAGCCGCCCTAGCCGCGCACCGCGGCGCCCCGGCCCGTCACCTTCTTCTTCAAGAAGATCAGCGGCAGCAGCCAGCCGCCGAGCGCCGTGACGATCCAGACCACCAGAGCGGCGAGCACCCAGGTAACGAAGTCGTCCACCCGGATCCCGCCGGGGAAGAGGGATGCGATGATCAGCGCGATCAGAGTCGAGACCAGGCCGATGCCTCCCAGAACGGCCGACGCGTACTTGCGGGCGAGGTTGAAGATGAAAGGCGCCAAAATGCTCTGCGCCGCGGCGAAGACCACAACGGCGATGAGGAGGCCCTCCCAGTCCAGATGGAAGCCGGGGAGGAGCCACGACGCGACCAGGAGGCCGAGCGCAGCGGTGACCACGAAGATGGCCGCACGGATCAGGAATCTCACCATGGACGAAGGGTAGCGGCCTCCCCGCGGCTTGAGAACGGTCCTGGTGCGGCCTCGATGCTCCCGCTAACCTGTCTCCACCGTCGAGAGAGGCCTCCTGTGACCGATACGAAGCCCACCCTCCGCTCCTGGACCATCGCGCTGCTCGTCCTCGGCTCGGCGCTGGTGCTCATCGGTGGCGGGATGGTCGCCGGAGCCTTCGCCGTCACCGCTCTCTCCGCGGGGCGCAGCGGCTCGTGCGACTCCGCCGGGGTCGCCGACCAAGTGCTCCCGAGCGTGGTGACGATCGCGGTCGCCGGCGAGCGGGGCACCAGCAACGGCAGCGGCGAGATCATCACCGACGACGGCTACATCCTGACCAACAACCACGTGATCGCCGACGCGGCGTCCGGCGCGAAGCTCACGGTGCGGTTCAGCGACGGGCACGCGCTGCCCGCGACGCTCACCGGTCGCGATCCGAAGACCGACCTCGCGGTGGTCAAGGTGACGGACGACGAACCGCTCCCTGTCATCGGCACCGGCGACTCCGGCTCGCTGGTCGTGGGCCAGCCGGTGGTCGCGCTCGGCGCGCCGCTCGGACTCTCCAGCACCGTGACCGCGGGCATCGTCAGCGCGCTCGGCCGCACCGTCCCGGTCCCGAGCGACGACGACAGGAACGCGGTGCTCGCCGGCGCGATCCAGACCGACGCGTCCATCAACCCGGGCAACTCCGGAGGTGCGCTCGTCGACTGCCGCGGCCGCCTGATCGGCATCAACACCGCCATCGCGACCGTGCCGGGCTCGGGAGGCCAGGCCAGCACCGGCAGCGTCGGCATCGGCTTCGCGGTGCCCGAGTCACTCGCCCTGCCGATCGCGGACGAGCTGATCGCGCACGGCCAGGTCTCGCATCCGTCCGCCGGCCTGACCGTCGTGCCGATCCCGCCGGCCGCCGCCGCCGCGTTCGGGGTGACCGACGGCCTGTTCGTGCAGTCGATCGCCTCGGGCGGACCGGCGCAGCAGGCGGGCCTCGGGGTGGGCGACGTGATCACGTCGGTGAACGGGCACCCCGCGTCGAACATCGACGTGCTCACCGCGATCCAGGTGACCAGCAAGCCGGGCGACGAGGTGAAGGTCGAGTACCTCCGCAACGGCGCCTCGCAGACGACCACAGTGACGCTCGAGTAGCGCGGCGCCTGCGCTGCCCCCTCAGCTACCGCGAATGCGGCGCGAGAGCTCGGCGGCGGCCTCCCGAACACGGGCGGCGAGCGCGTCCCACTCGGCGGGCGGCACGTTCTCGCGGGGGAAGGTGACCGCGATGCCGGCGGCCGGCCAGCCGGCGTGGTCGCGCACCGACACCGCGACGGACGCGAAGCCGGGCGTGACGTCGCCGTCCTCGGTCGCGTACCCGCGCTCCCTGGCCTCCACGACCAGTCGGCGCAGCTCGGCGTAGGAGTGCGGGCCGGCTCCGGTGCGGTCCTCGAACGCGTCGGCATCAGGGTAGAGGGCGCGCAATTGCCCGGGCGGCAGGGAGGCGAGCAGAGCGCGGCCGCTCGCCGTGAGATGCGCGGGAAGCCGCACGCCGACGTCGGTGACCAGCCGAGGCCGGCGCGGCGCCCGCTCCTCCACGATGTAGACGACGTCGCGGCCGTGCAGCACCGCGACGTGCCCGGACTCGCCGAGCGCGTCCACCAGCGCGGCGACGATCGGGCGGCCGAGCCGGCTCAACGGCTGCTGGCGCGAGAACCCGCTCGACAGCTCGTAGGCCGCGACGCCCAGGCCGTAGCGGCGCGCCTCGGGGAAGTGCAGGACGAAGCCGTGCTCGGCCAGCACGGTGAGCAGGTGGTACACGGTCGAGCGCGGGAGGCCGAGGGAGGTCGCGATGGCGGCGGCCGGCACCGGCCCGCGCTGGGTGGCCAGGAAGGCGAGGATCCGCAGGGTGTTGTCCGCGGCCGGGACCTTGCTCACGACGCCTCCCGTTGTGCTCTTCGCGAGCCTTTCGACTCGCTTGCCGCCGAGCCCGAGTCTGGTATCCCGGACACCGAAGAGCCTAACCCCCGGGCGCGGAGAAGGCGCCCCGGCGCATGATCGAAGCATGTCCGCCCTCACCACCGGTTCCACCCCCGCAACCACCCATCCCGGCGACGACACCACGACCGTCACCGTCGGCGCGCGCCCCCTCACCATCTCCGAGGTCGTCGCCGTCGCCCGCCACGACGCTCCTGTGCGCCTCGACGCCGCAGCCCTGGAGGCCGTCGAGGCCTCCCGCGCGATCATCGAGGCCCTCGCCGACGACGTCGAGCCGCACTACGGGATCTCCACGGGCTTCGGCGCGCTCGCGACCACCTTCATCCCGGAGGAGCGCCGGGCCCAGCTGCAGGCCTCCCTGGTGCGCTCGCACGCCGCCGGCTCCGGTCCCGAGGTCGAGCGGGAGGTCGTGCGTGCGCTCATGCTGCTGCGCCTGGCGACGCTTGTGACCGGACGCACCGGCGCCCAGCGACGCACCGTCGAGACGTACGCCGCGCTGCTCAACGCCGGCATCACGCCGATCGTGCGCGAGTACGGCTCGCTCGGGTGCTCTGGCGACCTCGCTCCGCTCGCGCACTGCGCGCTCGCGGCCATGGGCGAAGGACAGGTGCGGGTCGACGGACGCCTCGTGGAGGCCGCCGACGCGCTCGCCGAGGCGGGCATCGAGCCGGTCGTGCTGGCCGAGAAGGAGGGGCTCGCCCTCATCAACGGCACCGACGGCATGCTCGGGATGCTGGCCCTCGCCCTGGACGACCTCGACACCCTCCTCGCCACCGCCGACATCACCGCGGCGATGAGCGTGGAGGCTCTGCTCGGCACCGACGCCGTCTTCGCCGCCGACCTCCAGCAGCTGCGCCCCCAGGCCGGCCAGGCGGTCTCGGCCGCCAACCTCCGCGCACTGCTGGCCGAGTCCCCCCTCGTCGCGAGCCACAAGGGACCGGAGTGCACGCGCGTGCAGGACGCCTACTCGCTGCGCTGCGCACCCCAGGTGCACGGCGGCGCGCGCGACACCGTCGCCCACGCGACCACCGTCGCCGAGCGGGAGCTCGCGTCGGCCATCGACAACCCGGTGCTCACGCCCGACGGCCGGGTCGAGTCCAACGGCAACTTCCACGGCGCGCCCGTGGCCTACGTGCTCGACTTCCTCGCGATCGTCGTCGCCGACGTCGCGAGCATGTCGGAGCGCCGCACCGACCGGTTCCTCGACAAGGCGCGCAACCAGGGTCTCCCGCCCTTCCTCGCCCACGAGGTCGGCGTCGACTCCGGGCTGATGATCGCCCAGTACACGGCCGCGGGCATCGTGTCGGAGCTCAAGCGGCTCGCCGCCCCGGCATCGGCCGACAGCATCCCCTCGTCGGCCATGCAGGAGGACCACGTCTCGATGGGCTGGGCGGCCGCGCGCAAGCTGCGCCGAGCCATCGACGGCCTCGGCCGGGTGCTCGCGATCGAGTTGATGACGGCCGCGCGCGGCGCCGAGCTGCGCGCCCCGCTGCAGCAGGGGCCGGCCACCGGCGCGGTGACCGCGGCGCTGCGCGCGACCGTGCCCGGCGCCGGCCCCGACCGTTATCTCTCCCCCGAGATCGAGGCCGCCGTCGCCTTCGTCGCCTCCGGCGCCGCTCGCGCCGCGGCCTCCACCGTCACCCCTCTCCACTAAGAAGCTGAAAGGACCACACCCGATGCAGGGATCACGACCCGTGCGGGCGCCGCGCGGCACCGAGCTCAGCGCCAAGAGCTGGCAGACCGAGGCACCGCTGCGCATGCTGATGAACAACCTCGACCCGGAGGTCGCGGAGCGTCCGGACGACTTGGTCGTCTACGGCGGCACCGGCCGGGCGGCGCGGAGCTGGGAGGCCTTCGACGCGATCGTCGCCACCCTCCGCGACCTGGAGGCCGACGAGACGCTGCTGGTGCAATCCGGCAAGCCGGTCGGCGTGTTCCGCACGCACGAGTGGGCGCCGCGGGTGCTGATCGCCAACTCCAACCTCGTCGGCGACTGGGCGACCTGGCCCGAGTTCCGCCGGCTGGAGGCGCTCGGACTGACCATGTACGGCCAGATGACCGCCGGCTCCTGGATCTACATCGGGTCGCAGGGCATCCTGCAGGGCACCTACGAGACCTTCGCCGCGATCGCAGACAAGTTCGCCGCCCGGCAGGGCGGGACTGACCAACAGGGTGGCGGGTCGCTGGCCGGCACGCTCACCCTCACCGGCGGCTGCGGCGGCATGGGGGGCGCGCAGCCGCTCGCCGTCACACTCAACGGCGGCGCCGTGCTGATCGTGGACGTCGACCGCACGCGCCTCCAGCGTCGCGTCGACCACGGCTACCTGGACGAGCTCGCGGACTACCTCGACGACGCGATCGCGCGCGTGACGGCCGCGAAGGACGAGCGGCGGCCGCTCTCGGTCGGGCTGGTCGGCAACGCTGCCACGGTCTTCCCGGAGCTGCTGCGCCGCGGCGTCCCGATCGACATCGTGACCGACCAGACCAGCGCGCACGACCCGCTCAGCTACCTGCCCGAAGACGTCACCGTCGAGGAGTGGCACGACCGTGCCGCCGCCGACCCGGAGGCGTTCACGATCGCGGCACGACTGTCGATGGCCAAGCAGGTGGAGGCCATGGTCGGCTTCCTCGACGCCGGTGCAGAGGTCTTCGACTACGGCAACTCCATCCGCACGGAGGCGCAGCTCGGCGGCTACGACCGGGCGTTCGCGTTCCCCGGCTTCGTGCCGGCGTACATCCGCCCGCAGTTCGAGGAGGGCCGCGGCCCGTTCCGCTGGGCGGCGCTCTCGGGCGACCCGGCCGACATCGCCGCGACCGACCGCGCCATCCTCGAGCTGTTCCCCGACGACCACAAGCTGCGCCGCTGGATCACCCAGGCCGGCGAGAAGGTGCACTTCGAGGGCCTCCCCGCCCGCATCTGCTGGCTCGGCTACAAGGAGCGGCACCTCGCCGGGCTGAAGTTCAACGAGATGGTCGCCTCCGGCGAGCTCTCGGCCCCGATCGTGATCGGGCGCGACCACCTGGACTCGGGCTCGGTGGCCTCCCCGTATCGCGAGACCGAGGCGATGAAGGACGGCTCGGACGCGATCGCCGACTGGCCGCTGCTCAACGCACTGCTGAACACCGCCTCCGGAGCGACCTGGGTGTCCCTCCACCACGGCGGCGGCGTCGGAATCGGCCGCAGCATCCACGCCGGCCAGGTGGTGGTCGCCGACGGCACCCCGCTCGCCGCCCAGAAGATCGAGCGCGTGCTGACCAACGACCCCGGCACCGGCGTCATGCGGCACGTGGATGCCGGGTACGAGCACGCGGCTGAGGTGGCCCGCGAGCGCGGGCTGCGCATCCCCATGCAGGAGCCGGCCGCCTCGGAGGCGTCGTTCTGATGCCGCGCGCGACGCTGCTGACCGGGATCGGCGAGCTCGTCACCTTCGACCCGTCGCACGAGGGGCCGCTCGGCGTCGTCCGCGATGCCGCGCTGCTCGAGGTCGACGGGCGCGTCGAGTGGACCGGCGCCGCCTCGGCGGCGCGGCGCGCGGACGTCGACGAGATCATCGACGTCGGCGGAGCGGCCGTGATCCCCGGCTTCGTCGACAGCCACACGCACCTCGTCTTCGGTGGCGACCGCTCCGCCGAGTTCGAGGCGCGCATGGCCGGTCGGCCGTATTCCGCGGGCGGCATACGGAGCACGGTCGCCGCCACGCGCGAGGCCTCGGAGGACACCCTCCGCGCCCGGTTGGCGCACCTCGTCACCGAGCTCCGTGCGCAGGGCACGACCACGTTCGAGATCAAGAGCGGCTACGGCTTGACCGTCCGCGACGAGGAGCGCATCCTGCGCCTGGCTCGGGTGGTGACCCCCGAGACGACATTCCTGGGAGCGCATGTCGTCCCGGCGGAGTACGCGGACCGCGCGGACGACTATGTCGACCTCGTCACCGGCGCCATGCTCGACGCGTGCGCCCCGCACGCGCGATGGATCGACGTGTTCTGCGAGACCGGCGCCTTCACCGTGGAGCAGTCCCGCCGCATCCTCACCGCCGGAGCCGAACGCGGACTCGGGGTGCGGGTGCACGCCAGTCAGCTCGGACCGGGCGACGGCGTCGCGCTCGCGGTCGAGCTGGACGCCGCGAGCGTGGACCACGGCACGTACCTCACCGATACCGACGTCGACCTGCTGGCGGCCTCCCGAACCGTTGCGACGCTCCTGCCCGGGGTCGAGTTCTCGACCAGGCACCCCTACCCAGACGCCCGCCGCCTGATCGACGCCGGCGTGCGCGTAGCGCTCGCGAGCGACTGCAACCCGGGCTCGTCGTTCACGTCGTCGATGCCGTTCTGCATCGCCGTCGCGGTGCGCGACATGGGCATGACGGTGCCGGAGGCCCTGCGTGCCGCCACCCTCGGCGGCGCGGAGGCGCTGCGCCGTGACGACGTCGGCCACCTGCGCCGCGGGGCGCGCGCCGACTACGCCGTTCTCGACGCCCCGTCGTACGTGCACCTCGCCTACCGCCCCGGCGTCCCGCTCGTCGTGCGGACGCACGTGGCCTGAGCTCGGCGCTAGGCTAGCCTGGAGTGTGACATTTCAGAGGAGTGAGCCGTGACCGACACCGAAGCCCGCCGACCACGCGCGCGCAGTCTCGCGCTGTACCTGACGATCGCGGTGCTGGCGACCTCCGCGATGTTCGGGGCGGTTCTGATCGTCGTCGGAGACCAGGCGAACATCGCCGGTCGTGCGTGGCTGACGCTCCTGCTCGTCGGGGCGTTCGCCGGAGCCGTCGCGCTGGACGCGACGGCGTCGAACGGGCCCAACCGCTGGTACCTCCCGGCGTCGACCATCACGAACGCCGCCCTGGTCGCGGTCGGGCTGCTGAAGCTGTGGAACGGCGTCCTCCAGCCCGACGACACCGCGGACGCCCGAGTCTGGGCGGTGCAGTTCTGGCGCTTCGCCGGCGTCGTGGTGCTTGCCCGCATGGCGCTGCTGCTGACCCAGGTGTACGGACTCCGCTTCGTTACGCGGGCCTCCTCGCGCGTGTCGTCGGTCGGCGGAGTCGTGACGCTCGCGCTCGTCTGGGCGACCGCGCTGGTGCTCGCTCTCCCGGCGATCCTCCCGGCGGCGAGTTGGCCGGACTGGTGGTGGCGGCTGGCGGCGGCGACCACCCTCGTGGCGACGGTGGCGGCGGTGATCCCGCTGATCGTGCGGGCGTTCGAGGCGAAGCCGGCTGCGGGTGTAAGCCAGCCGCCGGGCCCGCAGCTGCGGACATATCCGCCGTACCCCTTCCCGGATGCGGGGATGTACGCGCACCCTCAGCCGACCGCCGCTCCGCCCGCGATGAACGCGCCTCCGCCCGCCGCCTCCGGCTTCCCGCCCCCGCAGTAGCCCCGCCGAATCAGCGCGACATCAGCCCCGCCGCAGCCTCCAGCACCAGCAGAGCGGCGAGGCGCACGGTTCGCTGGTCGTCGGTGTCGGCGGTGGCGTCGACCTCCGCGATGTCGATCGAGCGAACCAGGGGGGAGGCGCCCGCGAGCCGGGCGAAGCGGCGCAGCTCCCACGCGGCGAGGCCGCCGGGCAGGGAGGCCGGGCAACCGGGCGCGACCGACCGGTCGCAGACGTCGACGTCGAGGTCGACGTGGACCGGGCCACCCCCGGCCCCGGCGACCTCCAGGGCCTCGGTCATCACGTCGTTGAGCGGTCGTCCGTGCAGCGTGTCGCGCGGCACCACAGTGATGCCGAGCTCCTCGGCGCGCGCGGCGTAGGCGGCCGAGTTCGCGAAGTCGGCGATGCCGATCTGCACGATCCGGCGCCCGTCGAGCCCGGCCTCGACCAGGCGGCGCACCGGCGAGCCGTTGGAGACGCCGTCGCGCAGATCGTGGTGGGCGTCGAGGGTGATGAGCCCGGCGGTCGGGAGCTCCTCACCCCACGCGCCGAGCGCGGCGGGAACGGTCAGCGAGTTGTCCCCGCCGACGGCGACCGTCAGGCGCGAACTTTCCGCAGCCTCCCGAACCGCTGCGATGGCTCGCTGCTCACCGTCGGCGCCGTCCGGCTCCGCCACGTCGCCGGCGTCGGCGAAACGCAGTGCCTCGACCTCCAGGCCAGGGACATGCAACGAATAGCGTCGCAGCGCGTCGCGCACAGCCGCCGGCGTGGCGTGCGCACCCGTCGGCGACAGGGAGGTGCGCCAGGTCGGGAGGCCGACCAGCGTGAGATCGACGGCCTCCCCGACAGGAAGCGAGGCGAGCGCCGGCCAGGAGCCGGCTCGTGGCCAGAGCGGATCGACGGAGAGTGCACCGGTGGAGAGGCTCATACCCGCGACGCTAGCAACGCGCTCACGTCGCGGCGCGCCGGCAAGCCACGGGCCCGTCTGGTATCCCGGACACTCGCCCGAGGGGACGAGCGCCCGGTGTCAGCTCAGAGCTGATGACCGCCGGCCGGCCTGGTGAACACGGGAGGCTCGGGAGACTCGGCGTCCGGTCCGCCGTCGCCGCCGGCGGGACCGGCACCGTCGCCGCCGCCCTTGGCCGCCCGGCGGGCGACCCGTCGTTCTCGGGCGCCCTCTACCAGGTTGTAGAGCGTCGGCAGCACCACGAGCGTCAGCACGGTCGACGACAGCAGACCGCCGATGACCACGATCGCGAGCGGCTGCGAGATGAATCCGCCGTGGCCGGTCAGGCCGATCGCCATCGGCGTGAGCGCAGCGATGGTCGCCAGCGCGGTCATCAGGATGGGCCGGAGACGTCGGGACGCACCGTGGGCGACCGCTTCGACCACCGAGAGACCCCTGGCCCGGTACTGGTTGACCAGGTCGATGAGCACGATCGCATTCGTCACGACGATGCCGATCAGCATCAGCACGCCGATGAGGGAGGCCACACCGAGCGGGATGCCCGAGGCGAGCTGCAGGAGGATCGCGCCGGTCGCCGCGAACGGCACCGAGACGAGCAGCAGCAGCGGCTGCCGAAGCGAGCGGAAGGTCGCCACCATCACGATATAGACGATCAGGATGGCCGCCAGCAGCGCGAGGCCCAGCTGCCCGAACGCACTCGACTGGCTCGAGGAGACACCCCCGATCTTGGCGGTTGCACCGGCGGGCAGGTCGGCCGTGTCGAGCGCCTTGGTGACCTCCTGGTTCGCCGTGGTGAGATTGTCGCCGGGTGTCGCCGTCACCGTGGAGGTGCGCAGGCCGCGCTGGATGGTGACCGTCGACGGGCCCTTGGCCTCGGCGACGGTCGCGATCGAGCTCAGCGGCACGACACCGGTGGCAGTCGGGATCGGCAGCTGGGAGAGCCCGGCGACCGTGGTCGGCGGGTTGTCGGTCTGCAGGTAGATGTTGAGGGTCGAGTTGTCGATCGCGACGCTGCCGATCTGCGTCGGCTGCATCGTCTGCGACACGATCGTGCCCACGGCGACCTCGCTGAGGCCGACCTGCGCCGCCTTCGTACGGTCGACGGTCACGGCGACATACGGCAGCGAGGCGCTCAGGTTGTCGGTGACCTGGCTGAGCGACTTCTGCTTCTTCAGCTCGGCGACGACCGAATCGGTCGCCTTCTGGAGGTCGGCGTTGCTGCTCGCTGTGATGTCCACCTCGATGTCCGTCGACCCGCCGAAGCCGCTCGACGCGGACAGTTGGATGTCGCCTGCGCCGGTGATGCCGTCGATCTCGTTCTGGATCGTCGTCTGCAGTTTGTCTTGGTCGGCGTTCGGGTCGGTCGTGATCGAGAAGGTCGTCGCGCCGCCTCCGCCCGTGAACGCGTCGCGCAGCGACGAGCCGCTGGAGCCGATCGACACCTGGACCGTCTTGACGCCCTTGGTGTCGAGCAGCTTCTGCTCGACCTGCTTGGCCGCGTCGTCCTTGGCCTGCAGGCTCGCACCCGGCTCGAGCTTCTGCGTGACGGTCAGCGAGTTCTGGCCGCTGGAGCCGAGGAAGTTGGTCTTCAGGAGCGGGAAGGCCGCGAAGGTCAGCACCAGCACCACCAGGGCTGCGACGATCGTCGTCCACGAGTGCTTGAGCGTCCAGTGGATGATCGGCAGGTAGCCGCGCTGCAGAAGCGACGGGTGCTCGAGCTCGTCGTGGCCCGACGCGATCGCGTCCGCGACCGACAGGTGCGCGGCCTCGTCGTCGTGCTCGCCGCCCTCGTGCTTACGCGCCTTGGGCGCGCGCAGGAACCAGTAGGCCAGCACCGGCACGATCGTCAACGCCACGAGCAGCGAGGACAGCAGCGCGATGGTGACGGTGAGCGC
The DNA here is from genome assembly GCF_001423695.1 of Leifsonia sp. Leaf336. Classification (GTDB taxonomy): domain Bacteria; phylum Actinomycetota; class Actinomycetes; order Actinomycetales; family Microbacteriaceae; genus Leifsonia. The sequence goes on along the minus strand of NZ_LMOZ01000001.1, from coordinate 146,642 downwards.
GAACGGACGGAACAGCTCGCCCGTGACGTCGCCCACGAACGCCAGCGGGAGGAACACGGCGACCGTGGTGATGGTCGAGGCCGTGATCGCACCGGCTACCTCGCGCACCGCGCGCACGATGGTGACGGCTCTGTCCATTCCGGGCACGAGTTGTCGTTTGATGTTCTCGATGACGACGATCGAGTCGTCGACGACGCGGCCGATCGCGATCGTGAGGGCGCCGAGCGTGATGATGTTGAGCGTGTAGCCGCTCGTCCACATCACGATGAACGTGATGAGCACGCTGGTCGGGATCGAGATGACGGTGACCAGGGTCGCGCGCACCGAGAGCAGGAACACCAGGATGACGATGACCGCCATCGCCAAGCCGAGGAGGCCCTCCTCGGCGAGCGAGTTGATGGACTGGGTGATGAACGGCGCCTGGTCGAAGACCACGGTGATCTTCGCACCGTTGCCGAGCTTGGTCTCGAGGTCGGGGATGAGCGAGGAGACGCCGTGCGAGACCTCCACGGTGTTGGCCGACGGGAGCTTGGTCACCGCGATGGTCAGCGCCGGCTTGCCGTCGACGCGCGACAGCGACGTCACCGGGTCGTCGGTCTGGACGACGGTGGCGACGTCGCCGATCGTGACCGGGGTGGCGGCGGCCGCCTGGGCCGCGGCCGCCTGGGCCGCGGCTGCCTGAGCAGCGCCGGCCTGAGCCGCCGCCCCCTGCTGACTCGCCGAGGCACCGGCACCGGCGCCTGCGCCGGTCGCCGCCGACGTCGTCTTGACGACCGGCAGCGACGCGATGCCGGCCACCGACGTCAGCTGCGATCCCGACTGGATCGTGAGCGTCTTGCCGTCCTCCGTGAGCGACCCGCCGGGAAGGAGCACGCCGTTCTGCTGCAGCGAGGTCTTGATCGCCGAGCTGCTGACGCCTGCGGCGGCCAGCTTGGCCGGGTCGGGCGTGATCGTGATGCGCCGGCCGACCTCGCCGACGAGCTGGGCGTCGTTGACGCCGGTCACGTTCTTGATGTCGGGCAGGGCGAGCTTCGTGATGTCGTCGCCGAGCGTGCGCTGATCCGCGTCTCCGGTGACCGCCAGCTGGATGACGGGGAGGTCGTCGATGGATCCCGAGAGCACCTGCGGGTCCACTCCGGAGGGCAGCGTCGACTTGATCCGGTTGATGGCCTGGTCGATCTTCTGCTCCGCCGTCGCCAGGTCGGTGCCGTAGGTGAACTTCACCGTGATGATCGACTGGTTCGTGCTGCTGACCGCCGAGGTCGAGTCGAGGTCGGGCACGCCCTGGATCGCGGCCTCCACCGGGGTGCTGACGTCGTGGTTGACCACCTCGGGCGAGGCACCGGGGTAGGAGGACAGCACGACGAGCTGCGGGAAGGAGATCGACGGAGCGAGCTCCTGCTTGAGGTTCGTCAGAGCGATGCCGCCGAAGACGGCGGCGACGATCGTGACGAGTGCGATCAGAGCGCGGTTCCTCATGCTGAGGACAGCGAGATAGTGCACGGAGGATCCCCTCGGCGGAAGTGAGTGCAGGTCAGGCGGCGGCGATGACGCTGCAAAAGTCTCTCATTGCAGGCTGTGCAGATTCCTCATGCCGTAGTACCACTTCGCCCGGCCAGGATCCCGCGGATCACGGTGGTCAGCAGCGCTTCCAGGCTCTCGCGGAAGTCCACCCGGAAGCGGGCGAGCTCGGGGTCGAGGCGGTACGCGTCCGCCATCCCCGGCGAGAGCCGGCAGGTCGACCAGATGCCGCCGATCCCGAGCGTGACGGTGCCGACGAAGACGAGCACATCCGCCGGTTCGTCACCGATCCACGGGGAGGCCAGGGTGCCGAGACGGGCTACATGGGCCAGCAACGCGCGCTTGTAGTCACGCGCGACAGGGCCGGAGATGTTGTGCTCGAGGATGCCGGGAGCGGCGGCGCACAGCTCGGCGAACACCGGGCGCTCGGCCGCGGAGTCTGCAACAGCGCCGGCGAGCACCTCGGGAGTCCGCGCGGTGATCGCGGCGAGCCGCGCCTCGAGCGCGTCGAGCCACGCGGCGAACTCGCGACCGTAGAGCTCCAGCAGCACGGCCTCCCGCGACTCGAAGTAGCGGAGCACGTTCGACTTCGCGAGGCCGACGCGCCGGGCCAGCTCAGTGAGGCTGAGGTCGGCCACGCGGGTGTCGGCCAGCAGCTCCGCGGCGGCCGCGAGGATGTCCTCCTTGCGCTGCGCGCGCTGCTCCTCGCTGCGCGCCCGGCTGAACGTCGCCTGGGACATGAGCCTCCCTCTTGCTAACAGACCGTCGGTCTATTAGCGTGATCACTAACAGACCATCGGTTCATTATTTCACGACCTGCGGAGGACACCGTGTACACCGTTCCCGACCAGACCGGACGTCACATCATCGTCACCGGCGCCAACAGCGGCACGGGCAAGGAGACCACCGCCCGGCTGGCCGCGGCGGGCGCAACCGTCACGATGGCCGTCCGCTCGCTCGACAAGGGGGAGGCTGCCCGCGCCGAGATCCTGACCCGGGTGCCGGGCGCCGACCTCCGGCTGCGCAGGATCGACCTCGCCGACCTGGCGAGCGTGCGCGCCTTCGCCGACGGGATGCTCTCCGACGCGGAGCCGATCGACACCCTCGTGAACAACGCCGGCGTGATGATCCCGCCCACGCGCATCGAGACCGTCGACGGCTACGAGCTGCAGTTCCAGAGCAACTTCCTCGGCCCGTTCCTGCTCACCAATCTGCTGCTCCCCCGCCTCCTCGAGTCCCCCGCGCCGCGGGTCGCGACCATGTCGAGCGGCACGGCCGACTTCGGGTCGATCCACTTCCGCGACCTGCAGTTCCGGGGGCGGTACAGCGCTGCGCGCGCCTACGCGCAGTCCAAGCTCGCCGACCTCCTCATGACGCTGCACCTGGCGGAGCTCTCGCAGACGAACGGCTGGGGCCTGCTCAGCACCGCGGCCCACCCCGGCTACACGCGCACCAACCTGCAGACCGCCGGGCGCAACCTCGGTCGCGAGAAGCCGCTGCAGCCGGCGAGCCGCACCCTCCTGCCGTCGCAGGGTGTCGAGCAGGGAGCGGAGCCGCTGCTGTTCGCCGCCGCCGACCTGGCCGCCGAGCAGGGGGCGTACTACGGTCCCTCCCGGATGGCACTGGTCGGGCCGACACACCGCGCACGCGTTCCGCGCAGCGCCCGCGGCCGCGACCTCCCCGCTTCGCTGTGGGCCGTCGCCGCGGAGCTGACGGGCGTGGACGCTCAGACCACGTTGGGCAGCGCGGCGGCCTCGAAGTAGGGCGCGGGTTCGGCCGACGCCACCGCCCACGCGCGCTCCAGCGCGGCGAACGCCCGCTCCGTCTCGTCTTCGGAGTATGTGATCGGCACCCGGAGGAACCGCTCGAACGCGCCGTCGAGCCCGAATCGCGGCCCGGCGGCGATGAGCAGGCCGTGATTGCGCGCCGCGAGGGCGAGCGCCGAGCTGACCGGCGCGCCGATGCCGATCCACGCCGCGAGGCCGCCGTGGAGGCTGGGGATACGCCAGTCCGGGAAGACCTGCGCCGCGAGCCGGCGCACGGTCTCGCGCCCGGCGGCCAGCTGCACGCGCCGCTCCTCCTTGATCTGGCGCGTCTGCGGGAGCATCCGCGCCACGACCAGCTGCTCGATCATCGGAGTGCCGAGGTCGGTGGACGGCTTGGCCGCGATCAGCCGCTGGATCAGCGGGCGCTCCGCGCGGATCCAGCCGATCCTAAGGCCTCCCCAGAGGCTCTTGCTCGCCGACCCGATCAGCAGCACCGGCGGATCGCCCGCCTTGCGGTGGGCGTACACCGGCAGCGGGAGGTACTCGCCCGCGCGGTCGATGTCGAGGTCGGCCGTCGTCTCATCGCCGACCACGATGGTCCCGTGCGCCGCCGCCGCCGCGAGCAGGCGCTCCCGGGTCGCCGGCGACATGGAGGCGCCGGTCGGGTTGTGGAAGTCCGGGATCAGGTAGGCGAGGGTCGGGTTCGCGCGCCGGATCGCCTGCTCGGCGGCGTCGGCGTCCCAGCCGTCGTCCTCCTCCGCCCCGAGCGCGTGCGGCGCGTCCGTGGGAGGGGTCACGGTGATCGGGAGGAGCCGCGCCCCGGCGAGTTTGAGGGCCTCCGTCGCGTGCGGATACGTGGGCATCTCGACGAGCGCCCGATCGCCGCGCGACAGGAAGGTGCGCGCGATGAGTGCGATGGCCTGCTGGGCGCCGACGGTCACGAGCACTTGGTCGGGCGAGGTCGGGAGGCCGCGCTCGGCGTACCGGTCGGCGATCGCCTGACGCAGGTGCGGGAGCCCGACCGGGTCGTAGCCGGAGTCGGGGAGGAAGTGCGGGAGCTCTTCGGCGGCGGCTCGCGCGGCGGCCGGGAGGGACGCGGCGGCGGGCAGGGCGGCCTTCGTGAAGTCGAGCATCCCCTCGCCGCCGGCCAGCGGCAGGGCGAGCGCCGGGCCGGGGAGGCGCGCGACGCTCCCGGAGCCGCGCACGCTGTCGAGGAAGCCGACCTCCCGCAGCTGCCGATAGGCGGCGCTGACGGTGGTGCGGCTGAGGTCGAGGCGCCCCGCGAGGTCGCGCTCGGCGGGGAGGCGGGTGCCGATCGGGATGCGGCCGTCGAGGACGAGCAGGCGCACCCGGTCGGCCAGCGACTGGTAGCCGGGGGCCGCGCCGCGCCAGTCGCCCAGGAGGGTTTCGAGCGAGCGGGCGGTCAGGTGCGCGTCGGACATGCGGGCCACTTTATCCGAATTGGCATCTTGATGTAAGGCCAATCGACCGATTGGATTGTCATCATGTCCCGGTTACTCCTCGTCCGCCGCGTCGTCCAGCTCCTGGTCGGCCTGTTCCTGTACGGCATCGCGATCGCGCTGATGGTCCGTGCCGGGATCGGCGTCTCGCCGTGGGACGTGCTGGCGCAGGGGGTCTCGTTCAAGACCGGCATCCCGTTCGGGCTCGTGACGAACATCGTCGGCCTGGTGGTGCTGGCGTTCTGGATCCCGCTGCGGCAGAAGCCAGGCCTCGGCACCGTGCTCAACGTCCTCCTGGTCGGGCCGAGCGCTCAGCTCGGGCTGTGGCTCATCCCGCAGCAGACCGAGCTCTGGGCGCAGGTGCTGCTCTTCGCGTCCGGCCTCCTGCTGCTCGCGATCGCGACCGGCCTCTACATCGGGCCGAAGCTGGGGCCGGGGCCGCGCGACGGCCTGATGACCGGCCTCCACGCCCGCACCGGGTGGCCGATCTGGGCGGTCCGCACGGCCATCGAGGTCACGGTGCTGATCATCGGCTGGTTCCTCGGCGGCGACGTCGGCATCGGAACGCTCGCGTTCGCGCTGCTGGTCGGCCCGCTCTGCAGTCTCACCCTCCCGTTCTTCGCCATCCGGCTCCCGGAGCCCGCGCCAGCGGTCGCCGAGCTGGAGGGCGAGCTCGAAGGCACGGCGGAGCAAGGCCCCGGCCTTCGTGGGGAGGGCGTGGGCGAGCAGGATGCCGTCCGTTTCGACGTGCGAGACGGCATCCTGCTCGAGTCCGACGCGTCGACGCGGTCGCGCGCCGCCGACCGGGCGGCGTCCCCGCTGGTGCGAGGCCCGCAGCCCGACCGCGCCCCCGCCGAGCCGCGCACCTCGCGTCCGTCGCGGCTCATCGCCGCGCACTGGCTCGACGACCGGCTCACCGGCCGCACCCGCCGCGCGCACGCGCGCCGCGCGTAGCCGCAGCGAGCCTCGACGCGCCGCCGAGCCGGGTGCGGCCGTGTCACCCGAGGTGGGCCGCGGCGTAGACGTGGAGGGCGTCGCGCACGAAGGCGGCGCCCTCGGCCCCGCCGTAGTTGGCGGCGAAGCGCGGGTCGGCCACGTACATGTCGCCGAGCCCCGTCAGGTAGGCGGCGGGCGGGCCGCCCTGACCGTAGCCCGGCGTACCCGGGATGTCGGCCAGCCACTGCCAGTGCCGCTGCGCGAGCGCCTGCGCCTCCTCGGAGGCCGGGTCGACCCCGCGCGCGGCCGCGGCCGTCCAGTCGGCGGCCAGCTGCTTCTGCCGCTGCTGCCAGCCTGCGCGCTCCTGCGCGGTCATGCCGCGCCACCAGCGGTCGGAGGCCGCGTACGCGTCCTTCCCCCAGCGCTGCTCGACCTCCTCCTTGTACTGGGTGTGGTCGAACCCGTCGAACATCTCTTCCGCCACGATCTCCTCTCCTTCCTCCACTGCGTGGATCGTCGCCTCGACCGACGCGATCTGCCGCGCCAGCCTTTCCCGCTCGCTGCGTAACCAACTCAGATGGTCGCGCAGGGCGGGCACCGCATCCTGCCGGTCGTCGAGCACTCGGGCGATGGCCGGGAGGCCGAGGCCGAGGTCGCGCAGCAGCAGGATGCGCTGCAGCCGCACCAGGGAGTCGCGGTCGTAGTGGCGGTAGCCGTTCGCGCCGATCCGGCTCGGAACGAGCAGGCCGAGGTCGTCATAGTGACGCAGCGTCCTGCTCGTGGTGCCGGCGATGCGCGCGATGTCCTGGATGCTCCAGTCGGCGGCGGCCTCCACCATGTCCGTTCCCCTCTCTCGTGGGCTGCGATCCACGCTAAAGGTTGACGTTACGTCAAGGTCAAGCACAAGGTCAGACGGTACTGTCTACCGTGTGCGCGCGATCCGTTCCCTGACCACCGTGGCCCCTGGCATCCTCTTCGTCGAAGGGCCGGCCTCCAACTGGACGGTGTTCCACGGCAAAGGGCGGGTGGAATTGGTCGACTGCGGCTACCCCGCCGACCGCCTCCTGGTCGAGGAGTCGATCCGCGCGGCCGGCCTCGACCTCTCCGCGCTCGCGCGCATCATCGTGACGCACGGGCACTCCGACCACCTCGGCGCCGCCCGGGCCTGGAACGAGCGCTACGGGGTGGAGGTGCTCACCAGTGCGAGCGAGCTGCCGAACGTCCGCCGCGAGATCACCGAGCAGGTGACCGTCGGCGAGCTGCTGCCGGTCGCCCTGAAGCGCGGCACGCTCGCCTGGGCCGTCGCGGCCATCCGCGCGGGCGGGCTGGGCGAGGTCGGCATCCCGTCGGCACAGGCGATCACGGTCGACGTGCTCGAGCTGTCGACCGGGCACCGCCTGGAGGTCGTGCCGACACCCGGCCACACGACCGGGCACGCCTGCTTCTTCGAACCGGAGGCCGAAGCGCTGATCACAGGCGATGCGGTCGTGACCGGGCACCCCCTCCTCACCGACGACGGCGAGCTGCAGCAGCTGCCGTCGTTCTTCCACCACGACGCCGAGCGGGCGGAGGCGAGCGCGCAGCGGCTCAGCCTGTGCGAGGCGCGGTGGGTGCTGCCGGGGCACGGCCCGGCGGTGCGGTTGTAGAGCCGCCCTACCGCTTCGCCTTCGCCGGCACCTTCGGCTGGTCGTCGGTGGGCGACGCCGTGCGGTCGCCGGACTCCACCGGCGGCACGGCCAGCTCGCCCGGCACCGCGAACTCGCCCTGGGCCCCTTCCGGCTCGCCGAGCGTGATCGGCGTCGAGTGGATGTGGATGCGCGCACGAGCGGCGGAAGCCGGGGCGAGCGGGCGGCGCGCGACGGGGCGCATGGGCTCGCCCCGACGGTCCTGGCCCGGCAGCGGGCGTGAGCGGCGGCCGTAGATCAGCGACGACGAGTCGAGCAGCCACGGCACGAGCGCGACCGTGACGCCGTGGCACAGCATGAGCTGCTTGCTCAGCCGGCGTGCGCGGTGGTTGTGCAGGAGGGACTCCCACCAGTGACCGACGATGTACTGCGGGAGGTAGACCGTCACGACTTCGGAGCCGTGCTCCTCGCGGCGGTGCTTGAGGTACTTGATGAGCGGCACGCCGAACTCGCGGTACGGGGACTCGATGATCGTCAGCGGCACGTGGATGTTCTGCTCGATCCACTGGCGCTGCAGCTTCTGCGTCGCCTCCTCCTCGATGGAGACGTGCACCGCCTCGATCGAGTCGTGGCGGGCGGCGATCGCGTAGTCGAGCGCCTTCAGGGCAGGCTTCTGCATCTTGCCGATCAGCACGACGGCGTGGTCGCCGACGCTGCCGAAGGTGGTGACGGGGTCGACCTCGATCTCCTTCTCGACGTCCCGGTAGTAGCGGTTCACGCCGAGCATCAGGAACCAGAGGATCGGCATGAAGATGAACACCAGATACGCGCCGTGCGTGAACTTCGTGATCGTGACCACGATCAGAACGACGAATGTGAGCGTCGCGCCGAAGGCGTTGATGCAGAGCGAGCGCACGATGCTGCTCCGCTCACGCGGGCCCATCGTCGCGGCGCCGTCCTTGCCGCTGCCGCGCAGCAGCGTGACCCAGTGCTTCACCATGCCGGACTGGCCGAGCGTGAACGACACGAAGACACCGATGATGTAGAGCTGGATCAGCTGCGTGAGGTTCGCCTGGTAGACCAGCAGCAGGATCGTCGCGGCCAGCGCCAGCAGGATCATGCCGTTGGAGTAGACGAGGCGGTCGCCGCGCGTGTTGAGGGCCTTGGGCGCGTACGAGTCGCGCGCGAGCACCGACCCGAGCAGCGGGAAGCCGTTGAACGCGGTGTTCGCCGCCAGCAGCAGCACGACCGCGGTCGCCGCCTGCACGATGAAGAAGAAGACGGTGTTGTTGCCGAAGGTCGCCGCCGCGATCTGCGCGATGAGCGAGCGCTGCGGGGAGGTCGCGCACTGCGCCCAGCCCTGGAGGTCGCAGGGGTTCTCGGCGTAGTGCACGCCGCTGATGAGCGCCGTGGCGGTGAGGCCGGCGAACAGGACGATCGCGATGCCGCCCATCAGGCCGAGCGTGGTGCGGGCGTTGCGGATCTTGGGGGTGCGGAACGCCGGCACTCCGTTGGCCACCGCCTCCACACCGGTCAGGGCGGAACAGCCGCTGGAGAACGCGCGCAGCAGGAGCAGGACGACACCGGCCTGCGCGATGTTCGCGGCGTGGACCGAATACGCCGCCGACTCGGCGACGGGCGGGTTGCCGAGCGCCGTGCGGACGAGCGCGGTGGCGATCATCACGAAGATGCTGCCGATGAAGATGTAGGTCGGGAGGGCGAACGCCTTGCTCGACTCGCGCACGCCACGCAGGTTGACGGCGGCGAGGATGATGACGCAGATCACCGCGAGCTCCACGCGCCAGGGCGAGAGGAACGGCAGAGCCGAGATCACGTTGTCGACGCCGGAGGCGACCGACACGGCGACCGTGAGCACGTAATCCACCAGCAGCGCGGAGGCCACGACCAGGCCGGCTTTCTCGCCGAGGTTCTTGTGCGCGACCTCGTAGTCGCCGCCGCCGGACGGGTAGGCCTTGACCAGCTGCCGGTAGCTCAGGACCACCGTGATCAGCAGGATGACGACCGCCGCGGCCACCCACGGGGCGAACGAGAGGAACGCCAGGCCGCCGAGCAGCAGGATCATCAGGAGTTCCTGCGGAGCGTAGGCGACGCTGGAGAGTGCGTCGGAGGCGAAAATCGGTAGGGCGAGGTGCTTCGGGAGTAGCTGTCCTTCGAGTTTCTCGCTCGGAAGCGGGTCGCCGATCAACCACCGCTTCGGGGATCTCCCCTCATTTGTCACGAGGGTCGAGAATACTCGCTGCGAAAACACTGTCAAGTCGGCGCGTTGCGTCGTCACCAGGATGTGATTCTGGCAACACTTGATCCGCTCCCCGCGAAGGGTCCGTTGCCGCGGAATCTCGCGGGAGGCGGCTCATCACGGGCCTCACTGGGAGTGAGATGAGCATGGCCTGAGACTTTCTGGAGTTCGTTCGGAAACCCGGTCTCACCGGCGGGTTAATTCCGGCCGATCGCCTCAGCGATCGTCCGTCGCACGCGCGTCAGTTCCTCCTTGAGCAGCGGCACCACGTTCGCCGGGAGCGCGCCGCGAGCGGCCTGGGAGCGGAGGTCGGTGCGCAACTGCTGACGGAAGTCGTTGATCGCGACCTCGGCCTCCCGAGCGGCCGCATTGGCTGCCGAGCGGGCGTCGCGGCTCGCGTCGCGCGCCTCCTGCCGCGGGTCCACCCGCGTCGCGTCGCGCTTGGCCTCCCGAGCGGCCGAGGCCAGCTCGGCCCGGAGCGTGCGCATCGCGTCGTTCACGCCGGCGCGCACCTCGTCGGCCAGCCGGCGCACGGAGTCGGTGACCTCGTCCTCGATCGCGTCGAGCTCGTGCTCGCGCGCCGCGAGCTCGGCGCGGCCGGCGTCGGTGATGGAGTAGACCGTTTTGCGGCCGTCGGTCGTCTTGGCGACGAGCCCCTCCTCCTCCAGCTTGGCCAGTCGCGGGTAGATGGTTCCGGCGCTGGGCACATAGGTGCCCCCGAAGCGGTCGCTGAGCGCCTGGATCAGCTCGTAGCCGTGGCGCGGCTCCTCCGCGAGAAGACTCAACAGGTAGAGGCGGAGGCTGCCGTGGGCGAAGACCGCGGGGGTCACGCCGACGCCTCCTTCTCGCTCACGGAGCGGAGCACCGACACGGCGCCCGACACGGAGTTGACGGAGATGTCGACCCAGTAGCCGTCGAGGCTGCCCGTGGTGGCCGTGTAGCCCTTGCCCGCGGAGCCGACCACCATGACGTTGTCGAGCTGCACGCGGCCGGAGACGGTGTTGGCGCGGTACCGCGCTCCGAGCGCCTCCGGGATGCGGATGGTCGTGTCGCCCGAGACCGTGTTCACCTGGATCTCGTCGGGAGTGCCTGAGATGTCGACCATGATGTCGGCCGACACCCCGTCGGCGCTGAACCGCGGGATCGAGCCGGTGGCCGTGATGTCACCGGAGACCGTGTGGGCGGTGATGCGGCCGGTGTGGGCGCGTGCCGACAGCTCCCCGCTGACCGAGTTGAGCTCGAGGTCGCCGACCAGGCCGTCGATGACGATGTCGCCGGAGACGGTGCTGAGCCGCGCGTCGGTCGTCAGCCCCGCGATCAGGGCGCCGGCGGAGACGACGCCGAACTTGAGCGCGACATCCCGCGGCACCAGCACGCTGATGTCGGCGCGGGCGCTCGACTTCATCGACTTGAAGACCTCGATGAAGTTGTCCCACCGCAGTTGGGGATGGTCGATCTCGAGGCGGTCGCCGTCGACCGAGACCTTGAGGTCGCGGCCGGACACCGAGTGGACCTCCACCCGTGCGCCCTGCTCGTCGTGCCCGATGATGTCGACCTGGCCGCCGAGCAGCCCGACCTTGAGGGAGCGGACGAGCTCCACGTCGATCGTGCGGCTCTCGCCCGGCTGGATCAGCCACTTCTCCTGTGCCATGGTTCTCGCGCTCCTTGCGTCGTTTCGTGCAGTGAGGCTCCGGCGGAGCCCTCGGTGACTCGCGATATATCGCGATGTTGACGTATTCACGATATATCGCGAGTTGGAGGAGCGCAAGCGCTTCTGACGGATCTCAGGGTCGGATCAGGGACATCCCCCACCCGAGGCGCTCAGCGGCGCAACCAGGGGTGCAGGAGGCGCGTGACGAACGGGAGGAGGAAGTAGGTCATCGTCGGCGTCAGGCAGAGCGTGGTGATGAGCACGGTCGCGAGCGGCCAGAGCTGGTGCCAACCGGGAACCAGATAGAACGTGAGGTAGCTGAAGGCGAGCGACAGCGGGAAGAAGCCCAGCCAGATGGTCACCGCCTGCTTCCAGCGCGGCGGGGCGGCCGGCACGCCGGGCTGAGGCTCGTCGAACCAGCCTTCGATGCCGGTGCGGCGCTCCACGCGTGACACCTCCACGAGCTCGCGGCCCTCGTACAGCCACTCGGCACGGGCGTCGGAGGCCTCCCACGCGTCGAGCGACGCTTCGTCCGCGAAGCGGTACAGCATGTGCCACTCGTGCGAGTCGGCCCGCGCCCTGACCCACCCGGATCCGAGGAAGCCCTCGTGGGTGTTCGCGAGGTTGACGCCGGCCTGCACCCAGTGGGTCACCTCCGCGAGGCGGCCGGGGTCGACGCGGCGGGTGATGGAGACGGTGACGGGGATGCGGTGGGCCTGGCTCGGGGTCTGCGCTTGTGGCTCGGAACGGGTCGGCTGAGGGCGGTGCGGCTCTTGTGGAGTCATGCCTCCATTGTCGCCGCTGCCGGTTACGGGGGAGTTTCGCGGCGGGTGCTAGGCCGTGCGGCGAACGGAGGAGATCCGCGTCAGTGCCGCCCGGATCTCCTCCATTCCCCGTTCTGGACGCAAGCGGGGCGACGGATCTCCTCCGTTTCCTGCCGCGCAGCTAACGGAGGAGCTCCGGTGCCGACTGCACGGGGAAAGCAGGCAGCGGAGGAGATCGGCAGGGATCGCGGGCGGAAGTCCTCCGTTCGCTACGCGCGACGACGGGGTCACGGCGGGTCGCGTCAGCGGGGGCCGATCAGCGAGCCTCCCTCGCGGACGACCAGGCGGGGAGCCACGAGCCGGTGGCGCGGGTCGTCGATGCCGGACTCGGGCCGCACGCGGCCGCCGTGGGCGCCGGTCAGCAGGTCGAGAACGCCGGCGGCGACGGCGTCGAGCGGCTGCCGCACGCTCGAGAACCCGAGGGAGGCGGCGACCGGGGTGTCGTCGTAGCCGATCACGGGCACTCGTCCGCCGGTCGCGGTGAGCGCGCCCAGCGCGAGCGAGTCGGAGGCGCACACGACCGCGTCGACGTCCGCGCGGTCGGCGAGCCGGCGCATCGCGGCCGCACCGAACGTGACGCCGTCCTGCGCCGTCTCTTCGAGCGCCGCGAGGGTCGCTCCGTCGACGGCGCCCGCCGCCGTCATCGCCTCCAGCCAGCCGGCCCGGCGGTCGTCGCCGGTGCCCGACCCCTCCGGCCAGCCCAGGTAGCCGATGCGCGTCATCCCGAGGTCGAGGAAGTGCCGCGTCGCGTCGCGGAGCCCCGCCCGGCCGTCCACGTCGACCCAGAGGTGCAGCGGGTCGGTCATGTCGTCGATGCCCCACGGCCGGCCGAACGTCACGAACGACTGGCCGTGCTCGATGAGCCACTCGGTCCTCGGGTCGCCGTGGAACGTGGAGGTCAGCACGAACGCGTCGACGTCGGCACCCTCGGAGAGCCGGCGGAACTGCTCGATCTCGTCCTCCGGGCCGGCGGCCGTGAACAGCAGCACCCGGAGGCCCTTGCGGTCGGCCTGCTCGGTGAGCGCGTGCAGGAAGCGGTCGAGCACGCTGCCGGAGATGCCGTCCTGGGTCAGCGGGTCGAGCCGGATGCCGATGGTCGAGCTCTTCTGCGTGCGCAAGCGGCGGGCGGAGGCATGGGGGCGGTAGCCTAGCGACCGGATGGCGGCCTCGACCCGCTCGCGGGTCTCCGGCCGCACGATGGCCGGCGTGTTCAGCACGTTGGAGACGGTCTGGCGCGAGACGCCGGCGACGTCGGCGACGTCGCTGACCGTCGGCTGCCCACTCATGCTGCTCCTTCCCCGACACGCCCGGGCTCGCCCGGAGGTTTTCTCAGACCCTACCGTCCGGTCGGCTCGTTCGTCGGCCGTGCTCGTCCGTGGTGCCGCTTGACACCTCCGGAGGCCGTGGTTATGTTGGCAGGGTCCCGGTTTGATCGTTCAAACTGCAGCGTAGCACTACCGAATTTGATCGATCCAAGGGACATGCGTGGCATCCCGCCCACGGTCTTCTTCACCCCCGAACAGCGTGGGCCCGTCTTCTCGGGCACACTCACAGCAAGGAGAGAAACACATGCGCAGAATCACATCCCGCTGGCTCGCGGGCGGCGCCGTCGCCGCCGCGGCCGCCCTCGCCCTGACCGCCTGCGGCTCCGGCTTCGGCGGAGGGAGCGGCAGCAGCGACACCGGAAAGCTCACCTCCTCGAACAAGGCGCTGACGGTCATGATCGGCTCGTCCGGCGACGCCGAGACCGCCGCTGTCAAGTCGGCCGTCAGCGACTGGTCGAACAGCTCGGGCACCAAGGCCAGCGTGGTGGCGGCCAGCGACCTGAACCAGCAGCTCTCGCAGGGCTTCGCGGCGAAGAAGCCGGCCGATGTCTTCTACCTGTCGACCGACGCCCTCGCCGGCTACGCCTCCAACGGATCGCTGCTGGCCTACGGCGACCAGCTCTCCAACAAGAGCGACTTCTACCCCAGCCTCGTCAAGTCGTTCACCTACGACGGCAAGTTCTACTGCGCGCCGAAAGACTTCTCGACGCTGCAGCTCATCATCAACAAGGACATGTGGAGCGCGGCCGGCCTGACCGACAGCGACATCCCCAAGACCTGGGACCAGCTGGAGGCCGTCTCCAAGAAGCTGACCGCCGGCGGCCACGTCGGCCTCGGCATCTCGGGCGAGTACGCCCGCGTCGGCTCCTTCATGGTGCAGGCCGGCGGCAACCTGATGAACGACGACAGCACTAAGGCGACCGCGAACAGCGACGCCAACGTCAAGGCGCTCGACTTCGTCAAGCAGATGCTCACCGCGGGTGACCTCAAGTACGCCAAGGACCTCGGCGCGGGCTGGGGCGGCGAGGCGTTCGGCAAGGGCCTGGCCGCGATGACCATCGAAGGCAACTGGATCACCGGCGCCATGAAGTCGGACTACCCGAACATCAAGTACCAGGTCGCGGAGCTGCCGAAGGGCCCCGCCGGCGCCGGCACCCTCCAGTTCACCAACTGCTGGGGCATCGCCGCCGACAGCCCCAACCAGGCCGCAGCGCTCAAGCTCGTCGAGAAGCTGACCAGCAAGGACGACCAGCTCGCCTTCTCCAAGGCGTTCGGCCCGATGCCGTCGATCAAGTCGGCCGCGTCCGAGTGGAAGTCGGCCAACCCCGACCTCGTCCCGTTCCTGGCCGCCGCGGACTACGCCAAGGGCGTTCCGACCGCCAAGGGTTCCGCCGATGTCGTGACCGACCTCAACAGCAAGCTCGAGACGCTGGCGACGAGCGATCCCAAGACGATCCTCGACACCACGCAGAAGAACCTCGAAGCGCTTCTGAAGTAAGGACCGCAGCCACCATGTCGCAAGCCACGAGTCGGTCTCGCCGTTCCGTAATCCGGCGCGGCGAGGCCGCCTCGGGGTGGTTGTTCACCGCCCCGGTCATCCTGCTCCTCGGCGTCTTCCTGGTCATCCCGGTGCTGATGGCGCTGTGGGTCAGCTTCTCCGACTGGGGCGGACGGGGCAGCCCCTTCTCGTCCGACGTGAACTTCGTCGGGCTCAAGAACTACTCGACCCTGCTCGCCGGCGGCGGGCTCGCCGAGCAGGACTTCGGGATGTCGCTGAAGAACAACGCCTGGTACGTCGTGCTGGTCGTCCCCATCCAGACCGCCGTCTCGCTCTTCCTCGCGGTGATGGTCAACCGCGCCATCCTCCGCGGCCGCGGCTTCTTCCGCACCGCCTTCTACTTCCCCTCGGTGACCAGCTCCGTCGCGATCACCGTGCTCTGGCTGTTCCTGTTCAGCACCTCCGGGGCTGTCAACCAGGTGCTCGCCTGGTTCGGCATCAACGGCCCCAACTGGTTCAACGACCCGAACGGGATCATCCACAACTTCCTCGGCCTCTTCGGCATCACCACCGGGCCGGCGGCGCTCACGCAGAACACGCTGCTCGGCGTCTCCTGGTGGGACTGGCTGGGCGGCCCGTCCGTCGCGATGACCGCGTACATCGTCATGGCGGTGTTCACCACGAGCGGTACGTTCATGCTGCTCTTCATCGCGGCCCTCCAGAACCTCGGGGGCGACGTCACCGAGGCGGCGATGATGGACGGCGCGAACGGCTGGCAGCGGTTCTGGCGGATCACCCTCCCGCAGCTGCGCCCCACGCTCTTCACGGTGCTCACCCTGGGCCTCATCGGCTGCTGGCAGGTGTTCGACCAGATCTACACCGGCAGCAAGGGAGCGCCGAGCAAGACGACGCTGACCCCGGCCTACCTCTCGTATCAGACCTCGTTCGGCAACCAGGAGTGGGGCCAGGGCGCGGCGATCGCCTTCATCCTCTTCGTCATCATCGTGCTGTTCACGATCTTCCAGCGCTGGGTGCTGCGCGAGCGAGCGGTGTCCAAGCGGCGGATGCGGCCCTACGAGGCCGTCGCTCTCGCCTCCGCTCTCCCCGGCGACTCGTCGGGCTCGGCCGCCAAGGGAGGCCTCCGATGACCGCGACAGCCGTGACCTCCGAGTCGACCGCATCGCCGCGACGGTCGTCATCGCACCCGGCCTCCCCGCGGCCGGCGGGGCGCCGGCGGCGGTCGACCGGGAGCATCGTCGGCACCTCGATCACGTACGCGATCCTCGTCGTGCTCGCGGTCGTGTACATCATGCCGTTCCTCATCCAGGTCGCGACCTCCTTCAAGACCGACGCGGACGCGACGGCGAACCCGGTCTCGCTCATCCCCCAGGTGTGGACCACGGCCGCGTACACCAAGCTGTTCCTCAACTCGGACTTCCCGATCTGGTTCATGAACTCCGCCATCGTCACGGTGGTCGTGACCCTCGGCCGGGTCTTCTTCGATTCGCTCGCGGGCTACGCGCTGGCCCGGCTGCACTTCCGCGGCCGCGGCTTCGTCTTCGCCGCTCTGGTGGCCGTCATGTCGGTGCCGATGGTCGTTCTGCTCATCCCCAAGTTCCTGGTGATCAACCAGCTCGGCATGTACGACTCGTACTCGGGCATGATCATCCCGCTGCTCACCGACGCGGCCGGCGTGTTCATCATGAAGGGCTTCTTCGAGTCCATCCCGGCCAGTGTGGAGGAGCAGGCGCGCATCGACGGCGCGGGCACCTTCCGGGTGTTCTGGTCGATCGTGCTGCCGATGGCGCGGCCGGCGCTCATCACGATCATCATCCTGTCGTTCCAGGGCTCGTGGAACGAGCTGGCCCACTTCATCGTCTCGACGCAGGACCCGGCCCTCACGACGCTCACGAAGGGCGTGGCCGGTCTCGCGAGCGGCCAGCTCAGCCAGGGCAGCCAGTACCCGCTCAAGCTCGCGGCGGCGGCGATCATGACCATCCCCGTCGCGGTGCTGTTCTTCGTCTTCCAGCGGCGGATCATGAA
Source organism: Leifsonia sp. Leaf336 (assembly GCF_001423695.1). Classification (GTDB taxonomy): domain Bacteria; phylum Actinomycetota; class Actinomycetes; order Actinomycetales; family Microbacteriaceae; genus Leifsonia. Next base: position 129,736 of record NZ_LMOZ01000001.1, on the reverse strand, counting down.
CTCCAGCGAGGGGGCGGTGAAGGAGTGACGGCGATCGCACCCACGATCCTCGCCACCTGCGGCGGGCTCGTCGCCGGCGACTGGACCGACTCGCTCTACGGCCCCCTCCTCCATCACGCGATCGAGCTGGCCCGCGTGGTCGGCCGCGCGCCGCGCGTGACGCACATCAACACCGCCGGCGGCGATCAGCGGCACGTGGAGGGCGCGGAGCTGGAGGCGGCCCGTACAGCCGGTGTCGACGCGAGTCACGTGCGGTTCTTCCCGCACCCGAACATCGCGGACCTGCGCGACCACGTGCTGTCGCAGGATGTCGTGTGGGTCAGCGGCGGCAGCCTCCTGAACCTGCTCGCCGTGTGGCGGGCGCACGGGCTGGACGGGATCCTGACCGAGGCCTGGCGGCGCGGCGTCGTGCTGGCCGGCGGCTCGGCGGGAGGCCTCTGCTGGCACGAAGGCGGCACCACGGCCTCCCGCGGACCGGAGATCTCGGCACTGCGCGACGGGCTGGGACTCGTGCCCGGCTCGCTCGCGGTGCACTACGACTCCGACCCGCGGCGCCGGCCCGCGCACCAGGCGGCCGTCGCCTCCGGGGAGCTGCCGGAGGGCTACGCCCTCGAGGAGGGCACCGGGCTCGTCTACCAGGGCACGACCCTCGTCGACGTGGTCTCGGAGCGTGAGGGCGCGGCGGTCTGGCGCGTCTCGCGCTCCGGCGACGCTGCCGCCGGCACCTCCACCGTGACCGAGACCCGCATCACCCCGCGCGTCCTGCCGACCCTCGCATCCACCGCAACCGCATCAACCACCACCACGACCACCACCCCCGCCACGATCGAGGAGGCGCGAACGCCCCGATGACCCAGCCGCTCCAACCCCTGCTGCACGACAGCGTCGTTCTGCTCACCGCCCCCAGCCAAGCCTGGTCCGCCGCGGACGGCACGGTCGACGGCAACGGGATCCACGGGTTCTACCACTCCGACCTGCGCGTGCTCGACCGCATCCTCCTGACCATCGGAGGAGACCGGCCCGAGCACATCGCGACGGCGGGACCCGACGCGGCGACCGCGGTCTTCACCGCATTGGCCCGGCGTATCGACGACGCGACGGCCGACCCGCGCGTCCGCATCGACCGCACGCGCACGGTGCGCGAGGGGAGGCTGCACGAGCGCATCGAGCTCCGCAACGCGCTCGGCAGCCCGATCGCGACGACCGTCACGGTTTCGCTGCGCGGCGACTTCACGCCCATGCAGACGATCAAAGCGGGGCTGAGCGGCGCGGAGCACCCGGTCTCGGCCTCCGTCTCGCAGGACGGCGTCGAGTTCCGGTCGCGTCAGGTCACCGCGCGGCTGACGGCCGTCGGCGCGCGTATCGCACTCGACGACGCGGACGCCTGGATGGACTGGGACGTCGAGGTGCCTGCCCACGATCAGGTCGCGCTCGAGTGGACGGTCGAGGTCGACGACCCGACCGCGGTCGTCGCCGGCGCGGCGCCGTCGGCCGACTGGGCCGCGTTCCGGGCGGCAAGCGGCGACTCCCGGCTCGCGTCGTGGCTCGACCGCGCGCTGGCCGACCTCCAGTCACTGCGCATGTCGACGACGGCGCGACCCGACGACGTGTTCCTCGCAGCCGGCGCCCCGTGGTTCTTCACCCTCTTCGGCCGGGACTCGCTGTGGGCGGCGCGCATGGTCCTGCCGCTCGGAACCGACATCGCGGCCTCCACGCTGCGCGTACTCGCGCACTTCCAGGGCGCCGAGAACGTCGCCGAGACCGCCGAGCAGCCCGGCAAGATCATGCACGAACTGCGGCCGGCCGCGCTGACCATCCCTGGCGAGGGAGTCGTGCTGCCTCCTCTCTACTACGGCACGGTCGACGCGACGGCGCTGTGGATCGGTCTCCTCCACGACGCCTGGAAGTGGGGCCTGCCCGACGACCAGGTGCGCGAGCTGCTGCCGGCGCTGCAGGCCGCCCTGACCTGGATGCGCGACTACGGCGACAGCGACGGCGACGGGTTCCTCGAGTACGTCGACACCACCGGGCACGGCCTCGCCAACCAGGGCTGGAAGGACTCCGGAGACTCCATCCAATGGAGGGACGGCACGCTCGCCGACGGCCCGATCGCGCTCTGCGAGGTGCAAGGGTACGCCTACGAGGCCGCGATCGGAGGCGCAGAGCTGCTGGAGGCGTTCGGCCTGCCCGGCGCCGACGAGTGGAGGGAGTGGGCCGCCGGCCTGAAGGCGCGCTTCGCCGAGGCGTTCTGGATCGACGACCCGGCCGGCGCCTACCCGGCCGTCGCGCTCGACGCCGCCAAGCGCAAGGTGGACACGGTGACCAGCAACATCGGTCACCTCCTCGGCACCGGCATCCTCACGCCCGAGCAGTCGGCCCTGATCGCGCGGCGCCTGGCATCACCGGAGCTGTCGTCCGGCTACGGCCTGCGCACGATGTCGACCGACGCGGGAGGCTTCTGGCCGCTCAGCTACCACGGCGGCTCGGTCTGGGCGCACGACACGGCGATCGCGATCACCGGGCTGGCCCGCGACGGTCACGTCGCCGAGGCGGACGAGCTGGCCGACGGCCTCCTGGCCGCCGCGGCGGGCTTCGGCTACCGGATGCCCGAGCTGCACTCCGGCGACTCGGCCGCCGAGACCGCATCGCCCGTGCCGTATCCCGCCGCATGCCGGCCGCAGGCGTGGTCGGCCGCGGCCGCCGTCGCCGTGCTCTCCGCCCGGCTCGGCCTCCGCGCCGACGCCCAGGCCGGAACGCTCGACGTGCGCCCGAGCCCGCGCGCGGGAAGCATCCGCGTGAGCGGCCTCCGCTTCGCGGGCGCACCCCGCGACATCGAGGTCTGACCTCGCCGGCATATTCCCCGAGGGGCACGTAGTTGTCGCTTCAGACCCTCCGAAGTGACGACAACGTGCCCCTCGGGCGTTCCGGCGTCAGATCTGGGCCATGATCTGGCGGGCGATCACGCGGCCGGCGCGGTTGGCGCCGATGGTGCTCGCCTGCGGCCCGTAGCCCGCCAGGAAGATCCGCGAGTCCTGCCAGGCGAGTCCGGACGCGACCGTCAGGCCTCCCGTCTTCTCGCGCAGCTTGAGCGGGGCGAGGTGCCGCAGCTCCGGCCGGAAGCCCGTCGCCCAGATGATCGTGTCGGCCTGCGTCTTCGAACCGTCGTCCCAGACGACACCGTCGGGCTCGATGCGGGCGAACATGCCGCGCTCCACCAGGAGCCCGCGGTCGATGCCCGCGGCGATGCGCCGCGTGCGCGGCACGCCGGTGCCGCTGACGATGCTCGGGAGGGCCTGCCCTGCACGCGCGGCGGCGTCTTGCGCGGCGACGGCCGCGACACCGCCCTCGATCGTGAGCTCGGACTCGTCGCGGAAGTCCACCGGCCTCCGCGTCGCCCAGGTCAGTTCGCCGGCCACGCCCTCCAGCTCGAGGAGGAAGCCGATCGCGCTGGTGCCCCCGCCGACCACCACTACCGACTGCCCGGCGAGCTCCTCCGCTGACGAGTACGACGAGGTGTGGAGGTGCCGCCCGGCGAAGTCGCCCATGCCCGGGTACCACGGGATGAACGGAGCGCCCCAGGTGCCGGTCGCGTTGACGACGATGCGGGTGCGCGTCTCGCCCCGATCGTGCGCGACGACCAGGTCGGCGCCGCGGTCGAAAACCCGCGAGACCGTCACCGGGCGCTGCACCGCGAGACCGAAGTGCTCCTCGTAACGGCGGTAGTAGCCGGCCACGATGTCCTTGGCCGGCAGGGTGCGATCGGCGGTGTCGAAGCTGAGTCCCAACTCCGACATCCCTGGGAGGTCGTTCACGTGGTGGGCGCTGCCGAGACGCAGCGCGTCCCAGCGATGCTGCCACGCTCCTCCCGTGCCGGGACCACGGTCGAGGATCACGAAATCCTCTCCGGGAGTCAGCTCGAACCGGCGCAGGTAGTAGGCGACCGCGAGCCCGGCCTGCCCAGCGCCGACGATCACCACCTGGGTGTCGGTCATGCCACTGATCACGCGCTCATTCCATCATCCGACGCTGTGCGACTACTCGGGGTCTCTAGGGGTCACCATGCTAAACTCGACGCTAGTTTTCACTATTTCTGTTGGATCCCCGGGTGACATTCCCCGGGCAGGATCAAAAGGGGGTCACGCATGGGGCGCGGCCGTCAAAAGGCAAAGCACACGAAGATCGCTCGCCAGTTGAAGTCGTTCAGCCCGAACGTCAACTACGACGCACTCGAGCGCGAGCTGACCGGGCATTCCCACCACGACGACGAGCACCAGTACGACGCGTGGGCCGACTACGAGCCCGAGGGCGCCGACGAGTACGACGACGCCGACGAGGACTACGAAGAGACCGAGACCGAGACGCCGAAGCGCGCCTGACCGACGCCTCCCGCGAACGGCGCGATTCATCACGAATGTCGCCTCGCGTCAGCGGCGCGTGGCGCTACAGCCACCCTTGACGCGTGGCGATCGCGACGGCCTCGGAGCGATTGCGCGCGCCCGTCTTGCCGATCGCGTTCGACAGGTGGTTGCGCACGGTGCCGTCGCTGAGATGCAGCCGACGGGCGATGTCGGTGATCGTGCCGCCCTGCCCGGCGACCGCGAGCACCTCGGCCTCGCGCGCCGTCAGCGGTGAGGCCCCGGAGGCCAGCGACTCGGCCGCGAGCGCGGGATCGACGACGCGGAGGCCCGAGGCGATCCGACGCACCGCGTCGGCGAGCTGTCCCGACGGGGTGTCCTTCACGATGAATCCCGCGGCGCCGGCCTCCATCGCCCTGCGCAGGTAGCCGGGCCTCCCGAACGTCGTCACGATCAGCGAGCGGCACGACGGCAGCGCGGCCTGAAGCTGCGCCGCCACCTGGATGCCGTCGAGGCCCGGCATCTCGACGTCGAGCAGCGCGACGTCGGCCGCCGCGGAGCGGGCCGCGTCGAGCACTTCGTCTCCGCGGCCCACCTGGGCCACGACCTCCAGGTCTGGCTCGAGGTCGAGGAGGGCCGCGAGCGCCCCGCGGACGAGCGCCTGGTCGTCGGCGAGCAGCAGGCGGATGGTCATGGCAGCCTCCGGACGGTGAGCAGGGTGCCGCCGCGCGGCCCGGCCTCCACAGTGAGGGCGGCGCCCGACTCCCCCGCGCGCGCCGCCAGCCCGGCGATGCCCGACCCCCGCACGAGGTCGCGCCGGTCGGAGCCGAACGGCGCTGGCCCGCGGCCGTCGTCCTCGATCCGCAGCACCTCGGGCTCGACGGTGACCCAGCAGTTGCGCGAACCGGAGTGGCGGATGACGTTCGTCACGCCCTCCCGCAGCACCCAGCCGAACAGCTCGCGGAGGTCGGGAGCGACCTCCTCGCCGTTGCGCGGGAGGTGCGCCTGGATGTCGGCCGCCGCGAGCCCCGCCTGCGCCGCGGCGAGCTCTGTGGAGAGGCTCATCTCGCGGTAGCCGGCCACGGCCGCGCGGAGGTCGGCCAGCGCCGACCGGGTGAGCCGCTCGATGTCGGCGAGCTCGTCCTCCGCCCGGCCCGGGTCGACCGGGATGAGCCGGCGGGCCAGCTCCGACTTGACCGTCACCACGGTCAGCGAGTGGCCGAGCACGTCGTGCATGTCGCGCGAGAACCGCGCCCGCTCCTCCACCACTGCCAGCCGGGCGATCTCTCCTTGTGCGTTCCGCAGCCTCCGGAGGGCGTCGATCTGGCGGGCGAAGGCGCTCATCATGATGCCGATGGAGACCGTGATCAGCGCGATGAACCAGTTGTCCTCGAAGGTGCCGGTGAGCAGGAAGACGATCAGCTGCACGGCGCCGAGCGCGCAGATGATGATGGTCGACACCCACGTGCGAGCGATCGCCATGCCGGCGACGCAGGCGACGTATACCCACGTCCAGAGCGTCGCGATGCCGATGAACGGGATGAGCGTCAGCGTCAGACCGAAGTAGACCAACACCCCGATCAGCCGCGTGCGCTCGCCCTCCCACCAGAGCACCGGAGGGAGGGCGAGGAAGCCGACGTAGACCAGGGTCAGGAGGGCGGTCGCGACGATCTTCGTGCCGAGGTCGCCGGAGGAGGTCCAGAGCCCGCCGAGGACCGAGATCTGGTACAGGAGGCCGATGACCGCGCCCGGATACCAGCGGAAGGCCGACCGGTGCGTCAGCCGCGCCCACACCCCGACGGGGCGGTACTCGTCGACGTCGCTGCTGAACACGTCCCTACCCTAGCCAGCTTCGACCGGGTCAGCCGCGGGCCGCGTCGCGGCGGTAGCGCCACACGATCAGCGCACCGAGCGCGAGCGTCCAGGCGGTCAGCACCACGGCCGGGGTGAGGGCGTCGCCGCTCTGCAGCGCTCCGAGCTGGCCGACTCGGTTGAGCCAGTACGACGGCACGGCCTGTGCGACGTTCGCCACCCAGGCGGGGAAGATCTGCAGTGGGATCCACAGGCCTCCCAGTACTGCCATGCCCATGAAAACGGCCATGAACAACGGCTGCGCGAACTCGGGCTTCGCGAACTGGCCGATCAGGATGCCGAGGAGCGCGAACGGCACGAGGCCGCACCAGATGCCGAGGCAGGCGAGCAGCCAGCTCCCGACGGGAAGCGCGGGGTGGTAGAGCATCACCGACACCGTCACGATGACGACGATGCTGAACAGAGCGAGCGCGAGCGCGGCGACCACCTTGGAGACCAGATAGCCGGTGCCGCTCAGCGGCGTGATCCGCAGCTGCCGGTTCCAGCCGAGAGATCGCTCGGTGACGATGGTGAAGGCCTGCGACAGCGCGGCCATCATGCCGCCGTACGCCGAGACCTGGATGGTCGTGACGACGATCCACGGGAGGTGGGTGACGGCATCCACCTGGCCCCGGCCTCCGAACGTGCCGCCGAAGGCCAGCAGCATGACCAGCGGGACGGCGAGGGTGAAGATCATGGCCCGCATGTTCTTCAGCTGGCGGAGCGACTCGCGCCCCAGGTAGGCGATGCTCATCGGACTGCTCCTTCCGGGTCGCGCTGCTCGGTGAGGGCGAGGAAGGCCTCGTCCATCGTGTGCGCGGTCACTTCGATGTCGTGGAGGTCGTCGTGCGCGGCCAGCAGGCCGCGCAGGGTGGCGTCGGAGTCGTCGCTGACGATCGTCAGCAGGCCGGCGCGGTGCTCGACGGTGCGCACGCCCGGCAGAGCCGAGATGGAGGCTGCGGCGTCGGTCGTCCAGGCGAAGCCGGCGGTGGCGCGGATGCGGCGCCCGGACACGACGGCCTTCACCTCGGTGGGCGTCCCGTCGGCGACGATCCGCCCGCGGGCCAGCATGACGATGCGGTCGGCGTAGGTGTCGGCCTCGTCGAGGTAGTGGGTGGCGAACACGACGGTCCGGCCCTCCGCGGTGAACTCCCGCATCGAGAGCCAGAACGTGCGCCGCGCCTCCACGTCCATCGCCGCGGTCGGCTCGTCGAGGAAGAGCAGGTCGGGGTTCGACACGACGGCGACCGCGAACCGCGCGCGCTGCATCTGGCCTCCCGAGAGCTTGGCGACCCTCTGCTTGGCGATCTCCGTGCAGCGCGCCCGTTCGAGCGCCTCCGCGACGCTGAGCGGGTGTTTGTGCGCGGCCGCGACCAGAGCGACCGACTCGGCGACGGTGAGGGTCGGGAGGAGGGCGCCTCCCTGCAGCATCGCGCCCACGCGACCGTCGCGGATCGCGCGCCGGGGGTCGGCGCCGAAGAGCTCGGCGGTTCCGGAGGTCGGCCGGCCGAGGCCCAGCGCGAGGTCGATGGTGGTGGACTTGCCGGCGCCGTTGGGGCCGAGGAGGGCGACGACCTCGCCGGGGCGCACGGTCAGGTCGACGCCGTCGACGGCGGTCAACGACCCGAAGGTCTTGCGCAGACCGGAGAGGCGGATGGCTGGTGTCTCGTTCACGTCTCCCAGACTGGCGGCCCGGAGGCCTCCCTACGCAGGGCCTCCGTCAGGGTCTGGGGGTGACATTTGTCATGCTGTCGCCGGGCCGCTGGTGACGGCTACGAGAACGCGTCGCGCGAGCGGACCGCGCGGAACAACCCGATCACGCCGGCGATGCCGCCCGCCGTGACGAGCAGGGCACCGAGGATCAGGAGGAGGTCCTGGCCGATCGGCTGGGCAGGGCGCGCCGCGGTCGCGGTCGGATCAGCCTCCGGGAGGGCGGAGGCCGGCCCGGCTGCGTCACCGCCTCCGCTCGACGTCGCGACGGTGGCGGCGGGCGCCACCGGCACGGCCGGGAGCGACACGGTCGCGACGCCGGTCGCGACCGGGATCGATGCCCGGGTCAGGACGACGAAGAACCTCGAGGAGGGCGACCCCGCCTGCCGTGAGAGGAGCGGAACCGTCGCCGTGGCGCTCGACTGCCCGTCGGCGAAGGTGACGTTCCCCGTGGTGGCGACATAATCCGTCCCGGCGGAGGCCGTGCCGTCGCTCGTCGTGAACGCCGCTGTCGCCGGCCCGACCGGGCTCGGGCGCGTGACCGTGACGAGAACGGTCCGGCTGCCGGCGACCACGCTGTCCGCGACGATCGTGAGCGGCCCGGAGATCGGCACGACCGTGAGGGCGGCGGTCGCCGTCGCCGGGCGGAGTGTCGAGTCGGCGGCCGGGACGAACTGTGCGGTGAGCGTGTGGTCCCCAAGCGCCGGCACGGGGAGGTCTGTGCGGGCGACACCGCCCGCGGCGACCGGGACCGTGGTCGGCGCGGCGTCGTCGAACGAGAACGCGACCGTTCCGTCCTCAGGCGGCCCGAGCAGGAACCGCGAAACGACCGCCGTGACGGCGACCCGGCCTCCGTCGGCGGCGGTCGTCGGTGCGCTCAGCGTCACGGCGGTGGCGTCGGTACACGACGGCACGGACGCGTCCACGGTGGCGGTGGCACCGCCGAGGTTCCAGGCGAGGGTCGGCTCGGCGGCCGCGTCGAGGGTGAGCAGCCAGGCAGCGTGATGGTCGCCGGGAAGGAAGGTCGACGGCTGCCCGCGGTCGGGTGTCCCCGGCACGAAGTCGTTAGTGCCGGAGCCCGGTGCGACCTCCACCGGCACTGCGGCGGTCGAGCGGTACCCGAGGACGACCGTGCGCGAGGTGACGGCGCCGAGCGGTGCGTCCTGGACGCAGTCGACGACCGGCGTGAGGGAGGCCGCGGGCGCGGGGGGGCCGGCCGGCGTGGCCTCCGCGGGCGCTGTCGCCAGGCCGAGTGCCGCCGTGGCCGCGAATGCCACGATCCCGAGCACGCATGCCACACGAATGCTGGCATGCGGAGGGGTCACAGCGGCCACTCTAGCGGGCGGCTGCGCGCGCTCGCGCCTCCACGAAGGGGTCACGCGGTCGATGCCTCGCCGAGGGGCACGTTGTTGTCCCTTTCGGGGCGCGAAAGGGACAACAACGTGCCCTTCGGCGCGGGTTCAGCCGGCGTACGCGCCGACGAGACGCACCGCGCCGCCGTCGACACCCTTGGCGCCCTGCTCGAAACCGGTCAGGTCGCGGGCCGCTGTGGAGACCGTGCCGACCGGCCAGGTCGGGATGCCGTCGGCCGTGATCGCGGCGGCGACCGTGCTCGCGGCCTCCGGAGCGACGACGGCGAACATGCCGATGCCGAGGTTCCAGGTGCCCTCCGACGACTCCAGCGTGCTGCCGGCGAGGTCGCTCAGCACCCGGAACACCGGGGTCGGCGACCAGGTGGAGCGGTCGACCTCCACCCACGACCCCACCGGGAGGACGCGAGCGAGGTTCGCCGCGATACCGCCGCCGGTCACATGGCTGAGGGAGTGCACCGCGCCGTTCAGCGACGGCTCGCCGAGTACGCGCAGCAGCGGGGAGGTGTAGAGGCGGGTGGGCTCCAGCAGGGCCTCTCCGACCACGCCGCCGAAGTCGTCCGAGCGGTCCTCGAAGCCGATGCCGCGCTGGGCCAGGATGTGCCGCACGAGCGAGAAGCCGTTCGAGTGGATGCCCGACGACGCCATCGCCAGCACCACGTCGCCGTCGCGCACGCGGTCGGCGCCGAGCAGCTCGTCCGCCTCCACGGCGCCGACGGCGGCACCGGCGACGTCGTAGTCGTCCGGCCCGAGGAGGCCGGGGTGCTCGGCGGTCTCGCCGCCCACCAGCGCGGTACCGGTCGCCTCGCACGCGCGCGCGATGCCCGCGACGATCGTCGCGATACGCTCGGGCACGACCTTGCCGCACGCAATGTAATCGGTCATGAACAGGGGGCGCGCGCCCACCACGACGATGTCGTCGACGACCATGCCGACGAGGTCCTGACCGATGGTGTCGTGCTTGTCGAGCGCCTGCGCGATCGCGACCTTGGTGCCCACACCGTCGGTGGAGGTCGCCAGCAGCGGGCGACGGAAATCCTTCAGCGCCGAGACGTCGAACATCCCGGCGAACCCGCCGACCCCGCCGAGCACCTGCGGGCCCTGCGTGCGCGCGACGGCCGCCTTCATCAGCTCGACGGCGCGGTCGCCCGCTGCGGTGTCGACACCGGCGGCGGCGTAAGAAGAGGACGAGGATGCGGTGGGCTCGGTCACTGCTCCATGGTATCGGGGAGCGCGGCGCCGCCCGGTCGCGCCCCTACTCCTGCCGACCGGGGTCGCCGAAGCTCAGAAGGCGCTCGTACTCCGAGTCAGGCCCGGGCTCGCAGCCGTCGCTCGTGGCGCTCGCGCCGTCATCTGTCTCCGCGACCGTCTGGGCCTCGGCCTCCGGGCGCTCGAGGAGGTTCTTGCCCAGGTGGTGCGCGTCCGGCAGCTCGATCGGGTACACGCCGGTGAAGCACGCCGTGCAGAGGCGCTCGCGCGGCTGCTCGGTCGCGGCGATCATGCCGTCCTCCGAGAGATAGCCGAGCGAGTCGGCGCCGATGGACTGACGCACCTCGTCGACGCCCAGGCCGGTCGCGATCAGCTCGGCACGGGAGGCGAAATCGATGCCGTAGAAGCACGGCCAGGTGATGGGCGGGCTGGAGATGCGCACGTGCACCTCGGCAGCGCCGGCCTCGCGCAGCATCGACACCAGCGCGCGCTGCGTGTTGCCGCGCACGATCGAGTCGTCGACCACGACGAGGCGCTTGCCCTTGATGACCTCCTTGAGCGGGTTCAGCTTGAGCTTGATACCGCGCTGGCGGATGGTCTGCGACGGCTGGATGAACGTGCGGCCGACGTAGGAGTTCTTGACCAGGCCCTGACCGAACGGGATGCCGGAGGCCTGCGCGTAGCCGATCGCCGCCGGGGTGCCGGACTCGGGCGTCGGGATGACCAGGTCGGCCTCTACCTCGTGCTCGCGGGCCAGCCGGCGGCCCATCTCGACGCGGGCCTCGTAGACGCCGCGGCCGGCGATGGTGGTGTCGGGCCGGGCGAGGTAGACGTACTCGAACACGCACCCGGCGCGCTTCTCGGCGGCGAACCGCTGCGTGCGGAGGCCGTTCTCGTCGACGGCGATCAGCTCGCCGGGCTCCACCTCGCGCACGAAGCTCGCGCCGACGATGTCGAGCGCGGCGGTCTCGGAGGCGACCACCCAGCCGCGGTCGAGGCGGCCGAGCACCAGCGGGCGCACGCCCTGCGGGTCGCGCGCCGCGTACAGCGTGTGCTCGTCCATGAAGACCAGGCAGAAGGCGCCGCGCAGCCGGGGCAGGACCTCCAGTGCAGTCGCCTCGAGCGTGTGGTCGAGGTCGCCCGTGAGCAGCGCCGTAACGACGGCGGTGTCGGTCGTGTTGCCGCGGCTCAGCTCGCCGTCGAGCTGCGGGTAGCGGTCGTGCACCAGCTGCATCAGCTCTGCGGTGTTGGTCAGGTTGCCGTTGTGGCCCAGGGCGACGGTTCCGCTGGAGGTGCGGCCCAGCGTGGGCTGCGCGTTCTGCCAGCTGGAGGCCCCGGTGGTGGAGTACCGCGTGTGGCCGACGGCGATGTGGCCGGTCAGCGAGTTGAGCGCGTTCTCGTTGAAGACCTGCGAGACGAGGCCCATGTCTTTGTAGATGAGGATCTTGCTGCCGTCGCTGGTCGCGATGCCCGCGGACTCCTGGCCGCGGTGCTGCAGGGCGTAGAGACCGAAGTAGCTGAGCTTGGCGACCTCCTCGCCGGGCGCCCAGACGCCGAAGACACCGCAGGCGTCCTGCGGGCCCTTCTCTCCTGGAAGAAGATCATGACTCAGACGACCGTCGCCTCCGGCCACAGCGGACCCCTTTCTCGAGGGTTGTCGGGATGTTCAGCTGTCGACGGACGGGCGCTGGTCGCTCGGCCGCGTGTCGCCCGGCTCGGAATCGCTCGCGGAGTCGTTCTCGGTGTCGGGCAGGCGCACGTCGATTCTATCCGCCTGCACGGTGCGCGCCCGGCGGGTCGCCGCCCGGTCGATCAGGAGGGCGACCAGGGCGCCGAGGGCGACACCGATCGTCGCGCAGATCGCGAGCAGGAAGCCGAAGACAGCGCCTCGGTCGTAGGTGGGGTTCTCGGGGAACGAGTACGTGAGGATGAGCGCGACGACGGCGAAGACCACCGCTCCGGTGATCATGAACCGGAAGTACCGCGGAGAGCGCTGGACGCGCACGGCCGCCTCGGTGACGGTGGCCTGCTCTTCGGCCTCGTGCGCGGCGGCCTCCTGCGCCGCGGCCTGGCGCTGCTCGGGCTGCGGCTCTTCGGGCTGCTGCTCGGGTCGCGGGGCGGTGTCGCTCATGGCCTCCATTCTCCCTCACCGCACCTGAGCGCTCGCCCACGGCCCGACGAGGGGTCGCGACTCGCCGTCACCGCTCGCGCGAAGCGGCATGTCGCGTCCCCGCGACAGGAGGCCGAGGTCAGTACCGGAGCGGAACGAGGCCTTCGAGGGACGCCCGCTGACCGGAGGCGTGCACCGCGCCGGACCCCAGCGCATCGTCCCAGGCCAGGCGACCGGAGGCCAGGGCGAGCCAGGTGGCGGCATCGGTCTCGATCACGTTCGGGGGCGTGCCGCGCGTGTGCCGCGGCCCGGGGATGCACTGCACGGCTCCGAACGGCGGCACCCGCACCTCCACCGTATTGCCCGGCGCCCGCTCGGCGAGCAGCTGCAGGAGGTAGCGCACGGCCATCGCCGTCGTGTTGCGATCGGCGTCGTCGCCCAGCGCCGCGCGCACGGCCGCACCGCCGTCCTCCACAGATATCTTCGCCTTGGCCATATCCCCATCCTTCCACCGGGGGTCGGCGCGGCTCGGCAGCGCCCTCTAGCATTGGTCGCGTGAAGATTCTGGTCCTCGGTTCCGGTGCCCGCGAGCACGCCATCATCACCGCGCTCCTGGCCGAGGAGGCGGGCCACGTGATCGTCGCCGCGCCCGGCAACGCGGGGATCGCCGCCGACGTGGCCGTCGAGACCGGGCTCGACCCGCTCGACGGCGCCGCGGTCGCCGAGTACGTGATCGAGAACGGCGTCGAGCTCGTCGTGATCGGCCCGGAGGCCCCGCTCGTCGCCGGTGTCGCCGACCCGCTGCGCACGCGCGGCATCCCCGTCTTCGGCCCCGGCCGCGCCGCCGCCCAGCTCGAGGGGTCCAAGACCTTCGCCAAGCGGATCATGGAGGAGGCCGGTGTCCCGACCGGCCGCGCCGTGCGCGCGAGCACCCTCGCCGAAGCCGAGGGCGCCCTCGACGAGTTCGGGGCGCCGTACGTCGTGAAGGCCGACGGCCTCGCGGCGGGCAAGGGCGTGATCGTCACCTCCGACCGCGCCGCCGCCGTCGAGCACGCGCGCCACTACCTCGTGCAGGGCGGGGTGCTCGTCGAGGAGTTCCTCGACGGGCAGGAGGTGTCGCTGTTCCTCGTCAGCGACGGCCACACCGTCCTGCCGCTCAGCCCGGCGCAGGACTACAAGCGCCTCCTCGACGGCGACGCCGGCCCGAACACCGGCGGCATGGGCGCCTACTCCCCGCTGCCCTGGCTGTCCGAGACGTTCGTCGACGAGGTCATCGACACGATCGCCCTGCCGACCGTCCGGCAGCTCGCCGCCGAGCAGACGCCGTTCATCGGCCTCCTCTACTGCGGCCTGATCGTGACGCCGAAGGGCATCCGGGTCATCGAGTTCAACGCACGGTTCGGCGACCCGGAGACGCAGGTCGTGCTGCCGCGGCTGGTGACGCCGCTGTCGTCGTTGCTATACGCCGCCGCGACCGGCGAGCTGGCCGGCATGCCGCGTCCCGAGTTCGCGCTCGACACCGCGGTGACGGTCGTGCTCGCGAGCGAGGGCTACCCCGAGGCTCCGCAGACCGGTCGCCCGATCACCGGCCTCGACGAGGCGGCGCACGTGCCCGAGGTCACGATCGCGCACGCGGCGACCGCCATCGACCCGCAGACCGGCGCCCTGCTCGCGACCGGAGGCCGGGTGCTCTCCGTGGTCGCGCGCGGCACCTCGTTCGACGAGGCGCGCGAGCGCGCCTACGACGCCGTCGCGCGCATCCACCTCGAGGGCTCGCAATACCGCACCGACATCGCCGCCCGCGTCGCGCTCTCCTGAGCGGCTGGCTGTACAGCTAGCCGAGCAGGCGGGTGAGGAAGGGGTTGCGGAAGCGGCGCTCCGGATCGAGGCGGTCGGCGAGAGCGCGGAACGCGTCGAGCTTCGGGTAGAGGGTCGGGACGACCCCGTCGGCGTCGACGAAGACCTTGCCCCAGTGCGGGCGGGCGCCGAGCGGCAGCAGGGCGGCCTCCACCGCAGGCAGCACGGCCTCCACACCGGCCTGGTCGCGCAGCCACGTGAAGTGGAGGCCGACCGCGTCGGTGCCGTACGCGCTCGAGAGCCACAGGTCGTCGGCCGCGACGGTGCGGATCTCGCTGATCTGCAGCAGGGGCGCGATCACCGGGGCGAGGTTTCGCACCGCACGGATGGCCTCCACCGCTCGCGCACGCGGCACCAGGTACTCCGACTGGATCTCCTCGCCGTTGGAGGGCGTGAACTCGAAGCGGAAGTGCGCCAGCCGCTCGCTCCACGGGCCCACGACGCCGAGCTGCTCGGTGGTGTTGCGGACGTCCATGGTCGAGATCATGTGCCGCGCCTCGGTGAGCGCCGGGGCTCCGAAGAAGTCCTCGCCGATCGCGGTCGGCGCACCGTCGAGCTCCTTCAGCCAGGCGAGCGAGACCGTGTCCTCCTCCCACGTCGTGAACAGCGAGACGCTGTAAGCGGCGGAGGTGACCTCGTCGAACCGGTCGAGCACGGCCTCCCACGGCACACCGGCGAACAGCCGCTGCCGCGCGTCGAAGGTCGGGCGGATGTCGAGCGTGACGTCGGTCACCACGCCCAGGGCGCCGAGCGCGACCGCCGCCCCCGCGAACTCGGTGTCGCCGCGCGTGAGGCTCACCAGCTCGCCGGACGCCGTGAGGATGCGCAGACCGGAGACCGCGGTCGACAGGTTGCCGTTGCGATCGCCCGACCCGTGCGTCGCGGTGGCGATCGCACCGGCCACCGAGATGTGCGGCAGCGAGGCGAGGTTGTGGAGGGCCCATCCCGCGGTCTGGAGCTCGCGGGCGAGATCGCCGTAACGCACGCCGCCTCCCACGGTGACCGTGCGCGCATCGGCGTCGATGCTGATGCCGGCCGGGAGGGAGGCTGTGCTCACTAGCACGCCGTCGACATCGGCGGCCGTGTCGGCGAGGTCGTTGAACGAGTGCCTGCTGCCGAGCGCCCGGATCTTCGGAGCCGTCGTGACGATCTCGCGCAGCTCGTCGAGGTCGGCGGGCTGCAGGATGCGCTGCGCCCGGTACTCGTAGTTTCCCGCCCAATTCTTCTCGCCCACCAGGGTTCCCTCCTCGCGTCGGCGCGCCGTCGGCAGCCGTGTCCGTCGTCCCAGTCTAAGGATGTGAACGTGCACATTTCGCCCTCGGAATCCACGCGGATTCGGTCATTGCCGGGGACGAGTACGCGTGTGTATCGTCTGCCGTGAAAGCGGGACCGGCCCGCAGACGGAGGCACGAGATGGCTGAATTCGAGTACGGTCCGGCGGAGTTCATCGTCGCCCAGTTCGACAACGACAGACCGTCGCCGGGGGTGGTTCAGGCGATCCTCGACCTCGTCGAGAGCGGCACGCTGCGGCTGCTCGACCTCCTGTTCGTCACCCGCCATGAGGACGGCAGCGTCGACATCGTCGAGCTGGAGGAGATCGGCGACGAGATCGGCATGGCCGGAGTCACGCTCGAGGCGAGCGGGCTCGCCGGCGACGAGGACGTCGACTCGATCGCCGAGCTGGTCGAGCCGGGGACCACCGGCGCGATCCTCATCATCGAGCACCTGTGGGCCAGGGACCTGGCGAGCAAGTTCTTCCAGGCGGGCGGTCTGGTCGTGCACAGCGAACGCATCCCGGCGCCGGTGGTCAACGCCGCCATCGCCGAAGACTTCGAGGCGTTCATCGAATCGGACTCAGAGCCGGACATCCAGCCGGTCGAGAAGTAGGGAGCAGACATGCCATTACGACGGATGGGACGACCGGGACTCATCGGCATGGCCGCACGCACCGCGGTCGTGGCCGGTACCGCGACGGCGGTCTCCGGGAGCGTCCAGCGCCACCAGCAATCGAAGGCGCAGGACCAGTACGAGCAACAGCAGTACGAGCAGCAACAGCAGCAGATGGAGATGCAGGCGATGGCGCAGCAGGCTGCACAGCAGCAGGCCGCGCAGCAGCAAGCTGCGATCCCCGCGGCAGCGGCGGCGCCCGCGGACGACATGATGACGAAGCTGCAGCAGCTGGGCACGCTGCACTCGCAGGGCATCCTGTCGGACGAGGAGTTCTCGGCCGCCAAGGCCAAGCTGCTCGCCTGAGGCCGACGAACCCTTCGTCCCGGCACGCCGTTCACGAGCGCACTCGTGCGGCGTGCCGGGACGAATCGTTCGACGTCAGCGGCGGTAGCCGGGGTGTCCGTCGGGGGTGAGATCGGAGGCCGCGGCGAGCTTGGCCAGGAGCGCAGCGAGTGCCTGCTGCTCGCCTGGGTCGAGCGGAGCGAGCACGTCGCGCTGATGGGTCTGCGCGACCTCCCGCAACTGCGCCAGCATGCGTTCGCCGCCGGGCGCGAGCGTGAGGACGTTGTTGCGGCGATCCCCCTCACTGCGCTCGCGGACCACGTAGCCCTTGGTCTCGAGTTCGTCGACGAGTGCGACGAGGCGGCTCGGCACGGTTCCCAGCAGCTCGGCGAGCTCGCGCTGGCTGAGGCCCTGGCGGCGGCCGAGGACGCGGATGGCGCCGGCCTCCCGAGGCGTCAGACCGAGTTCGGCGACCCGGTCGGCGAAGCGGTCGGCCGCGTCGGCTCCGAGCTGGGCGAGCAGGAACGCGGTGCGCGGGGGCGCTCCGCGGCGGGGCCGGGCCGACGGGACGCCGTCTGGACCGGGTTCGGCGGCGGGGTCGGTGAGGGGAGCGTTCGTCACGGATCCAGAATAGCGCTTGCGCGTAACGATTACACTATGTAACGATTATCGACATGAACGATATTCAGCCGACCTCCCGTCGTCGCGGCTCGGGCGGGCCTCCGCTCGGCATTCTCGCGATCGTGCACGCGGGGCTGTTCCTGCTCGCGCTGCTCGTCGGCGTGCTGCTCTCGGGCACCGGCGCCTTCCTCTCGCCGTTCGCCGGCGCCGATGCCGTCGCCGCCCACGCGCACGCCGACTGGGCCGCGATCCGTGTCGGCGCGATGCTGCAGTTCGGCTCGGCCGTCCCGCTCGGCATCTACGCCGCGACCGCGTTCGCTCGCCTGCAACGACTGGGCGTGCGCGTTCCTGGCCCCGCGATCGGCTTCGCCGGAGGGCTGACCGCCTCCATCATGCTCATGGTGTCGGCGCTCGGCAGCTACCTGCTCAGCCGGCCCGAACTGACCGCCGACCCGCACCTCGCCCTCGCGTTCTCCTTCCTCGCTTTCGCCGCGGGCGGCGTCGGCTACGTCGTCGGCCTGGGGTTGCTGATCGCGGGGATGGCGGTGCCGGGGCTCATCCTCGGCCTCCTCCCCCGGTGGCTGGCCTGGGTCGGGCTGGTCGTCGCAGCACTTTCCGAGCTCTCGTTCCTGTCGCTCGCCGTCGAGCCCCTGCAGTTCCTCCTGCCGGTCGGACGATTCGTGGGGATGGCCTGGTTGATCGCCGCCGGTTTCCTCCTGCCACTCGACCGGCGCGAGGTGCGCGATGCCCGCGGCGGAGGCGGCGCGCGCGGCGCTCAGACGGAGGTGCGATCGTGACCGACGCGCTTCCCGCCGACACCCGGATCGCCCTCGTCCTCGGCGCCGACGGCCGGATCGGCAACGCGATCTGCCACGCGCTCGGCGAGGAGGGGCTGGCGGTCGTGCCGTGCGCCCGCGACGTGCAGGCACTGGCGCGACTCCGGAGCGAACTTGTGGACGCCGCGCTCGATTGCCCGCGCACCATCGCGGTCGACGCCACCGACGACGCCGCGCTGGCGTCCGCGGTCGCGGAGGCGGCCTCCCTCGGCGATCTCGCCGTCGCGGTCAACAACGTGGGCCGCGGCCACCGACCGATTCCGCTCGCGGACATGCCCCTCAACGAGTTCGACTCGGTCGTGTCGGTCACGTTCCGCAGTGTGGCGGTCGCGATGCGCGAGGAGGTGCGGGCCATGCGCGCTACCGCCGGGCCTCGGGCGATCGTCAACGTCTCGTCGACCGCCGGTGTGAGCGGCGCCCCGGGCATGGCCGCGTACACGGCGGCCAAGCACGCGATCGTCGGGCTCACGCGCACGACCGCACTCGACGAGGCCCGCGCGGGCATCCGCGTGAACGCCGTGGCGCCGGGTCCGATCGAGTCCGGCCCGATCATGAAGCAGGACCCGGCTGTGCGCGAGCGGGTCGGCGGCTACGTGCCGCTGGGGCGCATGGGGTCGCCGGCGGAGGTCGCGGCGGCCGTGGCCTGGCTCGCGTCTCCCGCGGCCTCCTACGTGACCGGGACCGTGCTCGCGGTGGACGGCGGCCGCACGATCTGACCGGCCGTCGCCTCTACGATGGACGGGTGAGCGAACTGGCAGGCTGGAAGCACGTCTACTCCGGGAAGGTCCGCGACCTGTACGTGCCGGAGGGCGCGGACGGGCTGGAGGACACCGACGCCGTGCTCGTCGTGGCCTCCGACCGCGTGAGTGCGTTCGACCACGTGCTCGAGCCGGGAATCCCCGGCAAGGGCGAGCTGCTCACCACCCTGAGCCTATGGTGGTTCGACCGGCTGCACGGCGTCCCCAACCATCTGATCCCCGACCACCGCCTCGACGGCGACCGGGTCGTCGAGCGGATCCCGGCCGACGTGTCGGGCCGCGCGATGCTCGTGAAGCCTCTGGACATGTTCCCGATCGAGTGCGTCGTGCGCGGCTATCTGACCGGCAGCGGCTGGGCCGAGTACCAGCAGTCCCAGAGCGTCTGCGGCGTGCCCCTGCCCTCCGGTCTCACCGACGGCGACCGCCTCCCCGAGCCGATCTACACTCCCGCGTGGAAGGCTCCGCTCGGCGAGCACGACGAGAACATCAGTTTCGAGCGCACCGTGGAGCTGGTCGGCCCGCAGATCGCCGAGGAGCTGCGCCGGCTCTCGCTCGAGGTGTACGCGCGAGGTGCGGCGATCGCCGAGGACCGCGGCGTGATCATCGCCGACACGAAGTTCGAGTTCGGCGCCGACCGGACGACGGGCGAGATCACCCTCGCCGACGAGGTGCTGACCAGCGACTCCAGCCGGTACTGGGACGCCCGGGTGTTCGCGACCGCCTCAACGGCCCGCGAGCGGATGGCGAGCTTCGACAAGCAGATCGTGCGGGACTGGCTGGCCGCCAACTGGGACAAGACCGGTACGCCTCCGCACCTCCCCGACGAGATCGTGGCCCGCACCGCCGACCGCTACCGTGAGCTGCTGCGGCGGCTGACCGGGGAGTAGGCGTCAGGAGGCGCATTCCCCCGCGCGCATGCGGACGGCGGTAGCGTCGCGCCATGGATACGAACACAGCGCTCCCTGCCTCGATCGCGGAGGCCACTACCGTCGCGACCGCCGCCCTCTCCGACGCCGCGGTGCGCCTCGGCATCCCGGTCGCCGTCGCACCCGTCACCCTCACCGCTCTCCTCCCCGGACGCCCTTTCCAGGGACCGGCCGCACCGGTCACGCACCTCGGCAGCGTGGACGTCCTCCTCGAGACGATCGACGACGCGCCGCCCGGGGCAGTGCTCGTGGTCGACAATGGAGGCCGCCGCGACGAAGCCTGCGTCGGTGACCTCATGCTGCTGGAGGCTGCCGGCGCCGGGATGGCCGGCGCGGTCATCTGGGGGCTCCATCGCGACACCGCCCAGCTGCGCGAGATCGGCCTCCCGCTGTTCAGCCTCGGTGCGCATCCGTTCGGGCCGCGGCGCGTTCCTCCGGCCGGCACGGCCATGCGCAGGGCGTTCCTCGACGGGGTCGCCGTGGCACCGGGCGACTGGATCGTAGGGGACGACGACGGCATCCTCGTCATCGCGGGCGGCCACGACGACGAGCTCTTCGCGGAGGCGCAGCGCATCCAGTCGGTCGAAGGCGCCCAGGCCGACCGGATGCGGGCCGGTTCCTCCCTGCGCGACCAGCTCGACTTCCGCCGCTACCGCGAGCTCCAATCCGCCGACCCGACGCTGACGCTGCGCCGCTACCTCGCCGAGACCGGTGGGGCGATCGAGACCTGAAAGCACGGGAGACGAAATTCTTGCGGCCCCCCGGCTGTTGAATCTCCCATGCCCGAACTCCTGCCTGCCGACTCCGCCATGGGAGCGGTGACGCTGCGCGTCGCCGATCTCGATGCGATGACCGCCTATTACCGCGACGCCGTCACGCTGGCCGTGCTGGCCGCCGAGGGCGGACGCGTCATCCTGGGCCGAGGGGCGACCCCGTCCGTCATCCTGGAGCATGCGCCGGAGCTGAAGCACGCCTCACCCGGCGAGGCCGGCCTGTTCCACACGGCGATCCTCTTCGACAGCCAGGAGGCCCTCGCCGCCGCGGTCTACTCCGTCGCGCGACGCGCGCCCGGCACGTTCACCGGCAGCGCCGACCACCTGGTGTCGCAGGCCTTCTACTTCACCGATCCGGAGGGCAACGGCGTCGAGCTGTACTGGGACCGCGACCGCAGCCAGTGGAGTTGGACCCACGGTCAGGTGGAGATGGACACGCTCTTCCTCGACCCGAACGCGTTCCTCCGCGAGCACCTCACCGACCGTGGCGCCGCGCTGGCCGAGGCCGCTGCGGACACGCCCGGCGACGACCCGCGATTCGGTGACGCGACCGTCGGCCACGTGCATCTCTCGGTGGGCGACGTCGCGACTGCGCGCGCCTTCTACGTCGATCGGCTCGGATTCGAAGCCACGGCCTCCGTCGGCTCGTCGGCACTGTTCGTCTCCGCAGGCGGCTACCACCACCACATGGCGATGAACACCTGGAACAGCCGAGGTGCGGGCGCGCGACGGCTCGCCCTCGGACTCGGCGAGGTGGAGCTGCGCCTCCCCGGGGCCGACGACATCGGCGCCCTGACCGAGCGGATGCGGCACTACGGGGTGCAGACGCGCGACGACGGCCGCTCGGTCGCCTTCGACGACCCGTGGGCGAACGCCGTGCGGGTGGTCGCCGAGCCGTAGCGGAGGAGATCCGCGGCGCCGTGACGCCGGAAAGCAGCGAAGGGAGGACTCCCGGGCCGGATCGGCTCGGGAGTCCTCCCTTTGTTCAGGCGTTCGTCAGTCGGTGGCCGGCGCGGCGTGGATGCCGTGGTGCTCGTCGCCGTCGCGAAGCGCTTCGGCCGGTTCGGCCGCGTGCGCGCCGTGCTGCACCGCGTCGATCGGTGCCGCGGCGGCGTGAGCGCCGTGCGCGGCTCCGGCCGCCGCGGGCTCCGCGGAGCCCAGCGTCGCCTCGGCCTGTGCTCCCGCAGGGGCCACGGCGCGCGGTCCCCACGCGGGCGGACGGGGCTTCTCCCACCAGATGACGATGAGGGCGCCGAGGAAGGCGACGGCCGCCGGCAGCAGCAGGGCCTCCGACATCGCCTGGGTGAACCCGGCGTGCAGGAAGGTCGGCAGCTCGGTGCCGGTGGTGGTGGCCGGAGCCGCGCCGCCCGGCGCCTTCGGCAGGTCGGCGGCGAGACGACTCGTGATGAGCGCCGAGATGGAGGCGCTGCCGAGCACCGCACCGATCTGGCGTGTGGTGTTGAAGACGCCCGACCCCGCACCCGCCTGGTCCATCGGAAGGTTGCGGGTCGTGGTCGCGGAGATCGGACCCCAGACACCGGACATCGCGATGCCGAGCAGGGCGCTCGGGACGAGCAGCCACCAGATGCTGACATCCGGCGTGAGCATCCGCGAGTAGAGGAACAGCGACAGCGAGAAGAGCACGAGGCCCGGGGTCGCGACCCACTTCGGGTTGATCTTGTCGATCAGCCGGCCCATCACCGGGGCGAGCACGCCGGAGAGCACCGCAGTCGGGGCGAGCATCAGCGCCGACTCGGTCGGGGTGAGGCCGCGGACGGTCTGGAAGTAGAACACCAGCGGCAGCGCCATACAGGTCACCGCGAAGCCGACCGTGGTGATCGCGCCGTTGCTGAGCGAGAAGTTGCGGTCTTTGAACAGCGGGAGCGGAAGCAGCGGCTCCTTCTTGTTGAGCGCCTGCCAGACGACGAACGCGATCAGGACGACGATGCCGGCGATGATCAGACCCCACACGCTGAACGGGCCGTCGCCGATGGTCCCCCAGTTGTAAGTGCCGCCCTCCTGAATGCCGAAGACCAGCAGGAACATGCCGACGCCCGAGAGCAGCACGCCGAGGATGTCGAAGGCGTGCGTGTGCGTCGGCAGCTTGGGCACGAGGCGCATCGCGAGGATGAAGGCGACGATTCCGACCGGCACGTTGATGAAGAAGATCCACTCCCAGCCGAGCGTGTCGACGAGGACACCGCCGAGCAGCGGGCCGATCAGGGTCGCGACGCCGGCGACGGCGCCCCAGAGGCCCATGGCGGCACCACGACGGTCCGGCGGGAAGATGCGGGTGATGACGGCCATCGTCTGCGGGGTCATCAGCGCGGCGCCGAGACCCTGCACGACGCGGGCGGCGATCAGCATCCCGATGCCGCCTCCCGGCAGCGCTCCGGAGAACCCGCACCACGCGGAGGCCAGGGTGAAGATCACGAGCCCGATGAGGTAGATGTTCTTGGGGCCGAAGCGGTCGCCGAGGCGACCGGTGATCAGCAGCGGGACGGCGTACGCGAGCAGGTAGGCGCTGGTGACCCAGATGACCGCGTTGTAGTCCGTCCCGAGGTCGAGGCCCTTCATGATCGACGGGTTGGCGACCGACACGATGGTCGTGTCGATCAGGATCATGAAGAACCCGATGACGAGCGCCCAGAGGGCGGGCCACGGCTTCAGTTGGCGTTCCATGTGATTCTTTCTCTCAGTGCTTCTTCTCCTCGTCCCAGGAGATGGATCCCGAGTCGAGGTCGTCGATGAGGGCTTCGAGGGCGGAGGCGTCGGCCTCCGCCATCGTGCGCAGGTAGCGCACGTCGAGCCAGTACTTGGCGGGCAGCTCCTTCGCCGTGACGCGGCGGATGCCGTCGTCGAGGAGCGCGATGTCGGCACGGAGCAGGCCGACGCGCTTGCGCAGGAGGTCGATCACGGTCTCGAGCGGGAGGTTGTGCGCCTCGCCGAGGCCGAGCGGGAACTCCGGGAACTCGTTGACCGGCGTCGCGATGATGTCCGCGACGCGTTCGCCCAGCGCCAGGGTGCCCTCCTCCGTGATCTCGTAGGTGGTGCGCTCCGGGCGGTTGCCCTCGCGCTCGGTGCCGGTCGACCGGACCAGGCCCTGGCGGGCCAGCCGGTCGACCGTGTGGTACAGCGATCCCGGGCGCACCTTGACGAGCCGGTCCTCCGAGCGCATCACGAGCGTCTGATACATCTCGTACGGGTGCGTCGGCCCCTCGGCGAGCAGCGCGAGCGCTGCGACGGCGAGAGGTGTCAGGGAGGGGGAGTGCGGCATGGATCTCTCGGGTGGTGGATGATGATCGGAGAGGATTATTCCACATGGAATAATACGCGAGGGGCAATCGCGACGCAAGCGGCTACGGCTTAAGGCCGCGGTTCAGCTCGATCAGCTGCTCGGCGAAGAGCGCCGCCCCGCCCTGCGCGGGGGGCCGGATCGCCGGCGCCTCCACGCCCGCAGCGGCGATCGCGCCCTGCGCCTTGCGCCCGACGGCGACAACAGTCTCGATGTCGAGCGCTCGGATCAGCTCGAGCGCGACCGGCGCCCCGGCCCGCACCTCGGCGGGCCTCGGCGTGCGATTGGTGCGCGGGTCGCCCGCCACGAACGGATGCAGGGGATACACCGGCCACGACAGGGGGATCGGCCCGCGCCAGTCGCGCAGCGTCGCCCACACCACCCGACTGGAGGCCTCCCACGGCGCCTGCGGATGTTCGGGGAGCTCCAGCCCGGCCTGCGCCTCCCGAACGGACACGAACGGCACTCCCGTCACGGTCATCCCCCGCCACCCCGGCGCCTCGCCGAGCAGCAGCACGGGCGCGTGCGGCATCGCGAAGTAGCGGCGGAGGTTGCGCTCGCGGCGCCGCCCCTCGGCGTCGTCACCGTAGAGCGGCTCTGCGTCGACGGGTTCGGGCAGCGCGCGCAGCAGCTCGAAGAAGCGGGCGAGCGGATCGGCGGGCACGCCTCCACCCTGGCACGAGGGCGGCGCGCGCGTCAGCGCCGCCGGTCAGTGCACCGCAGCGGCCCCGCGCGGCTTCGACATCCGGTCGATCGCGGCGAGCGCCACGGCTGACACGATGAACACCAGATGGATCATCACCTGCCAGAACACGCCGAGCGAGGTGTACCGCTCCCCGTCGATGGAGCCGCCGTTCGTGGCGCCCAGGTCGCCGACCGCGATGAACGTCTTCAGGAGGTGGATGGACGAAATGCCGATGATCGCCATCGCGAGCTTGACCTTCAGCACGTTGGCGTTGACGTGCGAGAGCCACTCGGGCTGGTCGGGATGCCCCTGTACGTTCACGCGCGAGACGAACGTCTCGTAGCCTCCGATGATCACCATGATGAGGAGGTTGGCGATCATCACGACGTCAATCAGCCCGAGCACCGCCAGCATGACGTAGGCCTCGTCGACGTGGCTCGGGTCGGAGATCACCTCCTCGGTGAGGTGCCACAGTTCGACCACGAACACGTAGACGTAGACGGCCTGCGCGACGATCAGGCCCAGGTAGAGCGGGGCCTGCAACCACCGGCTGGAGAAGATCAGGGCACCGATCACGCGGCTCGGCATCCGAGGGGACGGTGACGCGGCTGGGCGCGGCGCGGGCGGTGCGGGCGGCTGGTCGTCGGCGGCGGGCTGGGCGGTGGTCGGGGCGACAGGGGTCTCGATCACGGGTGTCCTCACGGTCGGGCGGATCCCAGAATACGAACCCGAAAATGTGAGAACGCTCAGGAAAGAACTACGGCCGCACCGCCACCCGCGCAGAACCTCGGCACACCAGCGCCGCATCCACCTCGGCGAGGGGGAACACGGCGCCGACCTGCTGAGCGAACGGATACTTGGCGCCCGCGTCGGTCAGGAACCGCACCGCCTCCTCCAGGTGCCGCGGCGCGTAGTTGTGGACGCCGCGGATGGTGAGCAGGTGCCGCACGAGAAGGTCGGGGACGACCGGCAGCTCCGGGCCGGGCGACACCGAACCGGCGAGGACCAGCACGCCCCCCACGTCGACGACGGAGAGCAACGAGCGGACGGCGGATGCTGCACCTGAGAGCTCGAGGGCGATCGAGGGCACGGAGGCGCGGCCTCCCGCCTTGGCCAGCGCGTGCTGCAGACCCGAGCGGGCTCCCGGCGCGGCGTTCGGGTCGGCGACCGCGAGGGCGCCGAACAGCAGCGCGGTCTCGCGTCGTTCCGGGAGGGGGTCGATCACGACGACCTTCGCCCCCGCCTCCGTCGCCATCGCGGTGGCCGTCAGTCCGAGCATCCCTGCGCCGGCGATGACCAGCAGCGCTCCGTCGAGCGGGACGATCGCCGCCGCTGCCTCGAGCGCCGCCGCGACCGTCGCGGTGGAGCACGACGCGGGTGCGAGCACCTCGGCCGCGACGCCCTCGGGGACGGCCACCAGCGGGGTGCCGTCCAGGATGTGCGTGTGCGTGGCGAAGCCGCCCGAGAGCTCCCAGCCGCGCCGCATGCGTTCGTGCCCGTACTTCTGGAGGCTCACGCACTGCTGCGGGACGCCTCGGCGGCACCGCGCGCACCGGCCGCAGGGCACGGCGGCCGACCAGACCACCCGCTCCCCGAGCGCCACCCGCTTGCCGTCGGTCGTCTTCGCGCCGCCGCGGCCGAGTGCGATCACCCTGCCGACCTGCTCGTGACCCAGCACCAGCGGCGTGGAGGCCGGCCGATGGCCGAGCACCGTCTCGACATCGGACCCGCAGACCGTCGCGAGCTCCACCTCCACGAGCGCGTCGCCGGGCGCGAGCCGCACACCGGGCACGGCGACCGCCTCGTGCGTGTGCCCCTCACCCGGCCACACCATCGCGGTGGCCGACGGATACACGCTCACCCCCATCCCCAGGCTCGCCGGTGGCTCGACGACGCGCGGGGTCACTGCTTTGATCGTCACCGCGGGGTCTGCCCCTCCGGCTGGTCGTCCGCGTCGAGGTCATCGAAGTCGTCGAAGTCGTCGAAGTCGTCGAAGTCGTCGAAGTCGTCGTCGAGCCTGTCGACGTGCTCCAGGTCGTCGAGGCCGAGCAACTCGCCGAGGTCGGCGACGCTCGCGACGACGGCATCGGCTCCGGCAGCGGTGAGCGCGCGCTCGTCGTTCGAGCCCGTCAACACCCCGACGACGAGACCGGCGCCCGCGGCCAGGCCGCTCGCGATATCGGCGGAGGTGTCACCGACGACGACCATCCCCTCGACGGTGGACGTCCCCGTCCGCAGCAGCGCCGTCAGCGGGAGGTCGGGGTACGGGCCGCCCCGGCCCGCCTCCGCCGGGGTGAGGGTGAGGTCGGCGAGGTCGCGCCAGCCGACGGCGTCGAGCACGGCGTCGGCAGTGGCGCGCGAGAGCCCGGTGGTCAGGACGACGGCCACGCCGATCGCGCGCAGACGCCGGATGATCTCCGCGGCCCCGGGAACGGGCCGGATCCCGCCCGCGGCCGCGAGCTCGGCGTAGGACGACTCGAAGACGGCGTTGGCGTGCTGCGCCTGCTCCTCATCGCCGGTGAGGGCGCGGAAGACCGCCACGGTCGAGCGACCCGTGGTCGCGCGGACGAACGCGAGCGCGCGCTCGAACTCGTCGTCGGACTCGGCGATGCCTGCGGCGTCTGCGGCGCGCTCGAACGCCCGCTCCACGAGGCCGTCGTCGACCACGGTGGTGCCCGTCAGATCGAGCACCACGACTTCGAGGTCGGCGAGGTCGTCGGGATCCTCGCCTTCGTCGACGGCGGCGGCGACGGCGGCGACATCGGCGTCGATGATCGCGGCGTCGTCGAACTCACTCGTGATGAGTCCTTCAGGGGACATGGCAGAAGCCTTTCTGTGCGGTCTTCCTGGTCGGCGGGGCGGGTGTCGGCGGGGCGGTCGGTTGCGGGGCGGTCGGTGGTGGGAGGCCGGCTCGGGCGGCCGGCGGAGGTCAGCGGGAGCGGGCGGCCCCTGCCGCGGTCAGCACTCCCGGAGCGGTCGAGAAGAGCTCATCGACGACCCGGTCCGCGAGACCGAGTCCGGTTGTCATGCCGATGCCACCAGTGACGGAGACGACCCTCACCGACGGCGCCGGGGACGACACGAGGAAGTCGTCGGGCGCCGCTGCATCGATGCCCTGCCAGCGCTCGAGTACTCGCACGCGGCCGAGCCCGAAGAGCGTCCGTGCGCGCTCGACGAGCAGCTCGGAGGCGGACTCCGACTGGAACGGCGACACGTCGTCACCGCGGTGGCGGGTGTGGCCGAGGATCAGCGCGCCGTCCGGTCGCTGCACGTACATCAGGTCGGCGTCGAGGGCGGCCGGCACCGGATCCTCCGCGGCCAGCCGTTCGCGCAGCGCGTCCGCAGACGGGGTGTGCGCGAACCCGGGGAGGCGCAGGAGCGACCACCCGGTGAGCACGGGCGCCGCGAGCGGTTCGTCCAGCTCGGCCTCCACGAGCATCATGTCGAGACCGCAGCGCTGGATGCCGTTCGCCTCCGCGATGCCGGGGAAGAGCTGGTCGACGTCCTGATTCACGGCGACGACCACCGCGTCGGCCGACACGCGTCCGCGCGAGGTGTGCACGCGTCCTGTCTCGACGCCGGTCACTGTCGTCTGCCAGAAGAAGTCGACCCCGTGCGCGTCGAGCCAGCGCGCGATCGCGGGGGCCGCCTCGCGCGGATCGACCTGGAGGTCGGCCGGAAGATGCGCACCGCCGACGGCGACGCCGTCTCCCACGGGGATCCGCTCCCGCACCTGCGCGGGCGTGAGCAACCGCACATCGTGGCCGCCGCGCCGATCGCGGAACTCCTGGAGCACGTCCAGCTCGTCCGGCGCCTGGGCGACGACCACCGCGCCGGACTCGCGCAGCCAGAACCCCGCCTCGACCGACAGGGTCAGCCACAGCTCGCGTGCCAGCTCGGCGTACGCCCGCGCTTCGCCCTCCTGACCGGTGATGCCGAGATGGCCGAAGTTGCGGATGGACGCGCCGTTCACGCTCGACGCCCGATCGACGACGGCCACGGTGAGGCCGCGGCGCAGGGCCGCGACGGCATGGCCGAGTCCGACGATTCCACCGCCGACGATCGCGAGGTCGTAGTGCCTGCCCATGCCCGTCTCCCGTCCGCGTGCCGACGCAGCGCCTCCACGCTAGGAGGCAGCGACGACGGAGGCGGCAACTCCGGGTAACCGGCGGGTGAACGGAGGCGAACGTGCGGGTGCCGATCGGCCTCCCGCCGCCCTTCGTGCCCCGCGAGCGGCTTACCTGTTGCACTTTCGTGACGATCGACGCAGAATCGCAACATGGCTGTCAACGAGAACACCCGAGAGTTCGACCCGGACATCGTCACCGACTTCCGTGAGCGGATGTCGTACGGGTCGTACTTGGACCTCGGCACTTTGCTCAGCGCACAGAAGCCGGTGAGCGTCCCCGAGCATCACGACGAGCTGCTGTTCATCATCCAGCACCAGACGACCGAGCTCTGGCTCAAGCTCGTGCTGCACGAACTCGAGGACGCCCGCGACCTGCTCCGGGCCGACCAGCTCCCGCAGGCGCTCAAGCGCATCGCGCGCGTCAAGCACATCCAGAAGACGCTCACCGAGCAGTGGTCCGTGCTCGCCACCCTGACGCCGACCGAGTACGCGCAGTTCCGCGGATTCCTCGGCAACTCGTCCGGTTTCCAGTCGTACCAGTACCGCGCCGTGGAGTTCGTGCTCGGCAACAAGAACCGGCGCATGCTGACCGTGTTCCGCGACGACCCCGACGCCCTGGCCTTGCTGACCGAGCTGCTGGAGGCGCCCAGCGTCTACGACGAGTTCCTGCGGTACCTGGCGCGCGCCGGCCACCCCGTGCCGCAGTCGGTGCTCGACCGCGACGTGACGGAGGCCCACGTCTTCTGCCCAGAACTCGTCCCCGTCTTCCGCGACATCTACGAGCACGCCGCGGAGCACTGGAGCGAGTACGAGGCCTGCGAAGAACTGGTCGATCTGGAGGACAACTTCCAGCTCTGGCGCTTCCGCCACCTCAAGACGGTGCAACGCACCATCGGCATGAAGGTCGGCACCGGCGGCTCGAGCGGCGTGTCCTTCTTGCAGAAGGCCCTCGACCTCACGTTCTTCCCCGAGCTCTTCGCGGTGCGCACCGAGATCGGCGCGCCGGAGTGAGCAGCGGCGGGCTCGTCCGAGTCGACGCGCTCTGGACCGGCGACCGCTTCACCGGCCCGACCCTCCTCTCGCTCGTCGGCGAGCGCCTCCAGCGGGCGACGGACGTCGCGACCACGTCGAACGTCGTCGAGCTCGGCGGCACCCTCTTCGCGTCGCTCACCGACCACCACACGCACCTCGGCCTGAGCAACCCCACCGCACTCTTCCGCGGTGGCATCACGCACGCGGTCGACCTGGGCTGGGTCCCGTCCGTCGCCGCCACCTGGCTGCGTGACGTGCGCGACCGCCCGGCCGTCGCCATCGCGGGCGCGCTCCTCACCGCTCCCGGTGGCTACCCCGTGATGTCGGGGTGGGCTCCTCCCGGTGCGGCGAGCGAGGTGGGCGGCCCCCGGGAGGCCGGAGAAGCAGTGCAGCAACAGATCATGACAGGAGCCTCCCGCATCAAAGTCGCGCTCAACAGCGACGCGGGCGAAACCGTGGACAACCTGACCTTGAGCGCGATTGTGCAGGAGTCTCATGCGGCCGGCATCCCGGTCGTCGCCCACGTGGAGGGCGTCGGCCAGACCGCCCGAGCCCTGCGCGCCGGCGTCGACCAGCTCGCCCACACCCCGTTCAGCGAACGCCTCGACGACGGGCTTGTGGCCGAGGCGGTCGACGCGGGGATGAGTTGGATCAGCACCCTCGACATCCACGGCTGGGGCACGCCGACCGCCGCGTTTCGCATCGCCGTCGACAACCTCCGCCGCTTCGCGGCCCGCGGCGGGCGCGTGCTCTACGGCACCGACCTCGGCAACGGCGACCTCCCGGTCGGCGTGAACGCGCGCGAACTCGCCGCCCTCCAGAAGGCAGGGCTGAACGGCCCCGCCCTCCTCCGCACGATCGCGGACACCACCAGCACCAGCGGCACCAGCACAATCGAAACCACCCCACCCCTCGGCCCCCGCGTCGCCTGGGTCCCCTCCCCGCCTCCCGCAGAACCCGCCCGCCTCGCCGCCTGGCTGGCCGGCGCGCGCGGCCTCCACCTCTCCGACCTCGCGCCCATCCGACAGGAGCACTCATGACCGACACCCCCACTGACGACCCCTTCGCCGACGACGAGGCCCTCGACGGCGACCCTCTGGCGGCGGCGCGCGCACTCGACGCCGCCGACCCCCTCGCCGCCTACCGTGAGCGCTTCGTCGGCGTCACGCCGAGCGCTGCGACTCCGGAGCCCGTGCTCGCCTACTTCGACGGCAACTCGCTCGGCCGCCCCGCCGTCGCGAGCGTCGAGCGCCTCCAGCGCTTCGTGATCGACGGCTGGGGAGGCCGCCTGATCCGCGGGTGGGACGAGGAGTGGATGGAACTCCCGTTCCGCATCGGCGACGACCTCGGCTCCACCGCCCTCGGCGCCGGAACCGGCCAGGTCTTCATCGGCGACTCGACGACGGTCCTGCTCTACAAGCTCGCGCGCGCGGCCGTCGACTCCTTGCCCGAGCGCAGCGAGATCGTGCTGGACACCGACAACTTCCCGACCGACCGCTACGTGCTCGACGGCATCGCGCGCGAGCGGGGCCTCGACCTCGTCTGGATCGAGGCCGACACCGAGGCCGGCGTCACCCCGGAACAGGTCTCCGCGGCCGTCGGACCGCGCACCGCACTGGTGGTCCTGAGCCACGTCGCCTACCGTTCCGGCTTCCTCGCCGACGCCCGGGCGATCACCCGCATCGTGCACGACGCGGGCGCGCTCGTGCTGTGGGATCTGTGCCACTCCGCCGGATCCGTGCCCGTCGAGCTCGACGACTGGGAGGTCGACCTCGCCGTCGGCTGCACCTACAAGTATCTGAACGGCGGCCCGGGTTCGCCCGCCTTCGGCTACGTGAACGAACGCCTGCAGAGCCGGCTGGTCCAGCCGATCCAGGGCTGGATGGGCGTCCGCGACGTCTTCCTGATGGGACCGGAGTACCAGCCGGCCGACGGCCTCCGGCGCTTCCTGTCCGGCACCCCGCCGATCGTCGGGATGCTCGCCCTCCAGGACACCGTCGCGATGATCCGCGAGTGCGGCATCCAGGCGGTGCGCGACAAGTCGGTCGCCCTCACCGAGTTCGCGCTGCGCCTGGCCGAGACCTGGCTGACCCCGCTCGGCGTCGCGCTCGCGAGTCCGCGCGACCCTGAGCGCCGGGGAGGTCACCTCACGCTGAACCATCCGGCGATGCGGGAGGTCACCGCGCGGCTCTGGGAGCGGGACGTCATCCCCGACTACCGCGATCCCGGCGGCCTCCGGATCGGCCTGTCGCCGCTGAGCACGAGCTTCGAGGAGGTCGCGGTCGGCCTGGCCGCCGTGCGCGACGTGCTCGGGGAGCTGATCCACGAGTGACCATCGGCCGCGAGGATCTGGAGGCGCGCAGCGGCTCGGCCACCGCCCTGCTCCGCACGGTCGTCGGCAGCACGCTGCGCCCGATCGGCGGCTGGATGAGCTCTGCGGGCGCGGTCGAGCTGATGGGCGCGCTGGGCTTCCCCGCCGCGACCGCGCGTTCCAGTCTCGCGCGGCTCTGCTCGCGCGGCGTGCTCGTCCGCGAGCCGCTGGACGGCGTGGCCGGGTACTCGCTCGACCCGGAGGCCGTGCCGATGCTCGAGCGCGGCGACGCCCGCATCTTCGGCGAGCGCCGCGCCACCGAGCACTGGTGTCTGGTCTCCTTCTCGTTCCCCGAGCACCAGCGCTCCCTGCGCCATCAGCTGCGCCGGCGGCTCGCGGCTCTCGGCTGCGGCACCGTCGCGGACGGGCTATGGATCGGCCCCGACCGTCTCGAGCCCGAGCTCGCGGAAGTCGCGGCCGAGTTCGGCGCCGACCTCTTCACCGGAGCCCGGCCCGCCGCCGACGCAGCGGAGCTCGCGGTCGCCGTCTCCCGCTGGTACGACCTGGAGGCCCTCCGCGCGCTGCACGAGTCGTTCCTCTCCCGGTTCGGCGACACGACGGTGCCCACCGCCGACGCCGAGGCGTTCGCGCTGTGGATCCGCGTACTCGACGAGTGGCGCGTGATCCCGTATCGCGACCCGGGCTTCCCCGCCGCCGCGCTGCCGGCCGAATGGCCCGGGGAGGCCTCCGCGGCGCTGTTCGCCCGCCTGCACCGCGACCTCGCCCCGCGCGCCGTCGCCTTCGCCTCCCGCGAGGCCGCGGTCCCGTCGCGCACCTAGATTCTCTGCGCGTCCGACGCCCTCCCGGGTGAATTCGCGCGTGCTCGGAGGGTCGCGCCGCCACGGTAGAATCGCTGCTGGCCCCGGATGCGCGAGTGGAGCGGAGATCACCCTTGTCGACGATCGTTGTTGAAGTCATGCCCAAGGCAGAACTGCTCGACCCGCAGGGCAAGGCCGTCGCCGGCGCCCTGGCCCGCATCGGCAAGGGCCAATTCTCGGCCGTCCGGGTCGGCAAGCGCTTCGAGTTGAGCGTCGACGGCCCGATCGACGACGCGACCAAGGCCGCCGTCGAGGAGATCGCGAACGAGATCCTCTCCAACTCCGTGATCGAAGACGTCGTGGGCATCCACTACCCGGAGGGCGACGCCTGATGCGCATCGGCGTCATCACGTTCCCCGGCTCGCTCGACGACCGCGACGCACTGCGCGCCGTGCGGCTCGCCGGCGCGGAGCCTGTCGCGCTCTGGCACGGCGACCACGACCTCCAGGGCGTCGACGCCCTCGTGCTGCCGGGCGGGTTCAGCTACGGCGACTACCTGCGCTGCGGCGCCATCGCGAGCCTCTCGCCGATCATGACCGAGGTCGTTGACGCCGCCGGCCGCGGGATGCCGGTGCTCGGCATCTGCAACGGCTTCCAGATGCTGGCGGAGGCGCACCTCGTCGCCGGCGGCCTGATCCGCAACGACCACGGCAACTTCATCCGCCGCGACCAGCACCTCGTGGTGGAGAACACCAGCACCCCGTGGACGAGCGGCTTCGAGCAGGGCCAGGAGATCGTCATTCCGCTCAAGAACGGCGAGGGCGGCTTCATCGCGTCCGCCGAGGAGCTGAAGCGGCTCGAGGGCGAGGGCCTCGTGGTGTTCCGCTACACCGGCGTCAACCCGAACGGTTCGCTCGACGACATCGCCGGCGTTCGCAATGAGCGCGGCAACGTCGTCGGCCTGATGCCGCACCCCGAGCACGCGGTCGAGCCGGGCTTCGGCCCCGACACCGCGGCCGCGATGCGCTCCGGCACCGACGGACTCACGTTCTTCACCTCGGTCATCCGTTCGGCCCTGGTCGAGGCCTAGCAGCACGACCCCGGCCGGCGGAGTCCCCGTCGGCCGACGCCAGCTGGCGCGCGAGCACATCCGCCTGGTGGCGGTACCCGACCGTCTCGTAGCCCACCACGACGACCGCGGGCGACAACGTCACCAGCATGAGGCTGACCCCGAGCGAGCCTCCCGCCGCCGCCAGCCAGACCGCCGCGACCAGCGTCGCCACCGTGCCCGCGAACAGCCCGACGTGGAACGAGTCGCCCTCGTGCACGAGGTAGGTGTAGAGCAGGAACAGCACGACCGAGAACAGCAGCACCGGCACCGCGACGCTCACGATTGCGCCCGTCACCCCGATCTCGGCCTGACCCTCGATCAGATACGCGACCACGTGCAGTCCTGCGCCCGTCGCGGCGATGGAGGCGAACAGCAGCACGTGACTGTATCCCCACACCACCGCGCGCCCGCGGTACCGGCGCAGGATCGCGGACGAGGGGATGATGAAGTACGTCCACCACAGGCCGAACGTGAGCCCGACCCCCGCCACCGCAACCAGCGCGGCCTCCACGCTCCACCCCTGCTCGGCCACGAGCGCCGACACCGACGTGACCGTGCCGAAGAGCACCTCGCCGAGGGCGATGATCGTCAGGAGGCCGTAGCGCTCCGCGATGTGCGCGGCGTTCCAGGGCGTGCCGCCGAGCCGGGTCTCCGCGAAGGCCGGGCCCCCGAGCTCGAGAAGGTAGAGCAGCACCGCGACGATGAGCACGGTGATGAAGTCGGGCGCCGCGATCACGAGCACGACCCAGCCGATCTGGGCCGCAGTGACGAAACAGGCGTAGGTCAGCGCCACCCTTCGTCGCACCTGGTCCTGCACCGCCGCGCGGAGCCACTGCGCGACCATGGCGATCCGCATCACGACGTAGCCCGCGACCAGGCCGCCGATCAGGAAGCTCCCTCCGTGCTCGACCGAGGCGAAGAGCTGCGGCAGCCCGAGCGCGAGCACGACCACGCCGACCATCTGCACCATCGTGGTGACGCGATAGAACCAATCGTCGGTGTCGTACGCGGACGCGAACCAGGAGAAGTTGATCCAGGCCCAGCAGATCGCGAACATGGCGAAAACGAACGCGGCGATCCCGGCCGCGACCTCCCCGACAGCGAGCAGGTGAGCGAGCTGGTCGCCGGCCTGGCCGAACGCGACGACGAACGTGAGGTCGAACAGCAGCTCCAGCGGCGTCGCGGCACGATGCGCCTCTCCGGGGTCGCGGCCGGTCATCCGCATCAGACGATGGTTGAACCCGGCTCCGGCGCTCGGCGGTGAGGTCGGCGGCGTGCTCGGCGATGTGCTCTCGGACACACGCCCATTCTGCTCACCCGAGCGCCGTGTACACCACCACGCGCAGGTCCGGATGGTCCGTCGGGGCGAGCTGGTGGTGCTCGAGCCGAACATCGCCGTCGCGCGGATGACGGAAGCGGCGCTCGCGCGAGGTGAAGCCCTGGATGTCGTAGCGGTCCCACGCCTCCCGGAACTCGGGGCTCGCCTCCCGCAGCCGCTCGACGAGCGCGCGCACCGCCGGATCGCCCGCACGTGTGCCGGTCTCGGCCCGGAACTCCGCCAGGAACCGCGCGCTGGTCTCCTCCCAGTCGGGCAACAGCTCGCGAACGGCCGGGTCGGTGTAGACGAGCCAGAGGAGGTTGCGGTCCTCGCGCGGAACCCGCGCGACGTTCGGGTAGAGCCGCGTGTACGCGTCGTTCCAGCCGGCGATCCCCCAGTCGGGCGCCAGCGCGAACGCCGGGTTGTCCCCGAGCGCGTCGAGGAGGCGCTGCACGTGCGCCGGTGCGTCCTCCACCGGTCTGGTGCCGCCGGGCGCCGGGAGGCCGAAGCCGGCGAGCGAGAGGAGGTACTCGTGCTCGGGGGCCGACAGCCGCAGCGTGCGCGCGACCGCGTCGAGCACGGATCGCGACGGGTTGATCGGCCGGCCCTGCTCCAGCCACGTGTACCAGGTGACGCTGACGCCGGAGAGGTAGGCGACCTCCTCGCGGCGGAGGCCGCGGTCGCGAGACCGGCCGACCGGCGGGAGGCCGTAATCCGCGCGCGCCGCCTGCTCGCGACGGCTGCGCAGAAAGCGACCCAGCTCCGCGCGCGCTCCGTCGGCATCCACGCGTCGATACTAGTGCTCTCACTACTAGTAGTGACGCCGTCTTCCTGCAACACCCGGGCGCCCGCAGCATGAGAGCATGCCCGCTCTCCGTTCCCGCACTGTCACCCACGGCCGCAACATGGCCGGCGCCCGCGCACTGCTGCGCGCCGCCGGCGTCGCCCGCGAAGATTTCGGCAAGCCGATCATTGCCGTCGCCAACAGCTTCACCGAGTTCGTGCCGGGCCACACCCACCTGCAGCCGGTCGGCCGCATCGTCTCGCAGGCCGTTCAGGCCGCGGGCGGCATCCCGCGCGAGTTCAACACGATCGCGGTCGACGACGGCATCGCGATGGGCCACGGCGGCATGCTCTACTCGCTGCCGTCGCGCGAGCTGATCGCCGACTCGGTCGAATACATGGTGAACGCTCACTGCGCCGACGCACTGGTGTGCGTCTCCAACTGCGACAAGATCACGCCGGGGATGCTGCTCGCCGCGCTGCGCCTCAACATCCCGACCGTCTTCGTCTCGGGCGGCCCGATGGAGGGCGGCCGCGCCGTCCTCGTCGACGGCACCGTCCGCAAGCTCGACCTCATCTCGGCGATCGCCGACTCCGCGAACGACGCCGTGTCGGAGGCCGACCTCCTCCGCATCGAGGAGAACGCCTGCCCGACCTGCGGGTCGTGCTCAGGGATGTTCACCGCCAACTCGATGAACTTCCTCACCGAGGCGCTCGGCCTGGCCCTCCCCGGCAACGGCTCGACGCTCGCCACTCACACCGCCCGCAAGGCGCTGTACGAGAAGGCCGGGGCGACCGCCGTCGAGCTGGCGCACCGGTACTACGACCAGGACGACGAGTCGGTACTCCCCCGTTCGATCGCGACGAGCGCCGCCTTCGGCAACGCCATGGCGCTCGACATCGCCATGGGCGGCTCCACCAACACGATCCTCCACCTGCTCGCCGCGGCGCGCGAAGGCGGCGTCGACTACGATCTGTCCGACATCGACGCGCTGTCGCGCCGGGTCCCCTGCCTCTCGAAGGTCGCCCCCAACGGCGCCGCGCTGGTGGAGGACGTGCACCGCGCGGGCGGCGTCCCCGCCCTCCTCGGCGAACTCGACCGGGCCGGCCTCCTCGACCGCGGGGTGCACACCGTGCACGCGTCCACGCTGGCGGGGTGGCTCGCCGACTGGGACATCCGGGGCGGCTCCGCTACGCAGGAGGCGATCGAGCTGTTCCACGCGGCTCCGGGAGGCGTCCGGTCGTCGACCGCGTTCTCGCAGTCGGAGCGGTGGCACGAGCTCGACCTCGACGCCGAGACGGGCGTGATCCGCGACGTCGCGCACGCGTACTCGAAAGACGGCGGCCTCGCGATCCTCCGCGGCAACCTCGCGCCCGACGGCGCCGTGGTCAAGACGGCAGGCGTGGACGAGAGCATCCTCACCTTCACCGGCCCCGCGGTGGTCGTGGACTCGCAGGAGGCCGCGGTCGAGGCCATCCTCGGCAAGCGAGTGAAGGAGGGCGACGTGGTCGTCATCCGCTACGAGGGCCCCCGCGGCGGCCCCGGCATGCAGGAGATGCTCTATCCGACGTCGTTCCTCAAGGGCCGCGGGCTCGGCGCGAAGTGCGCGTTGATCACCGACGGCCGCTTCTCCGGAGGAACCTCGGGCCTGTCGATCGGCCACGTGTCGCCCGAGGCGGCGGCCGGAGGACTGATCGCGCTCGTCGAGGACGGCGACACGATCAGCATCGACGTGCACACCCGCGCCCTCCGCCTCGACGTGCCCGATGCGGTGCTCGACGCGCGCCGCGAGGCGCTGGAGGCCGGGCGCGGCTACCGCCCGCTCGAACGCGACCGCCCCCTGTCGGCGGCGCTGCGCGCCTACGCGGCCATGGCCCTCTCGGCCGACCAGGGCGCCGCCCGCGACGTCGACCAGCTCACCCGCACGCCGATCCCGGCCGCCTGACCCCGCGGCGAACGGCACGTTGCGTGACCGGCTCCGGCCGCTCACACTGGTGATGTGAACCACGGCAACCGGGTGAAGGCTCGCATCAGCCGCGCCGACCGCGAGGGAGCACAGCGCTACACCCAGCTCGTCGCCGGCACCCCGCTCGACGACCGCGGCGAGGTCGACCTCGAGGCGTTTTCGCTCCTCTCCACCAGCGAGCTCGACGTGCTCGTCGCCGACCTGGTGGCCGGCGAATCGCAGCCGTCCACTCCGCCCTCCGCCGTGGGGTCGGTGCGGCGCTTCCTGCATGGGGAGCTCGGCTTAGCGGCCGCGTTGCTCGCCGCTTTCGCGCTCATCGGGGCGCTGGTGGTCGGCGCCGCCGCCTTCTCGAACAGCGGCGTCGTTGCGACGACGACGCCGCCGAGTCAGACGTCCGGTTCGACGACGTCCGGTTCGACGACCACCGGCCACTCGGCACCCGGCACCTCGATGCGACCGGGGGTCATCACCGACAGCTACGGCTCCGATTGGTGATGCCGGCTCGGGAGGTCACGCCTCCAGACGGAACGCCACCGCCCGCACCGGCGCCCCGTCGGCCCCGCTGAGCGGGATCGGGAAGAGCGAGACGAACGGGTCGGCGAAGGTCACGTCCTCCAGCCGCGTCAGGTTCTCGCAGATCACCCCGCCTGCTGCCGCGATGAGCCGGTGGCACGGATAATCCTTGCCCGAGCCCTCCTCGATCGGAGTCTCGTCGATGCTCGGGGCGTCGAGACCGAACGTCCGCACGCCGCAGTCGAGCGCCCCGGAACACGCGTCCGCGTCGAGAAAGGGATGCGCGTAGTACCGCTCGGTGCCGTAGTGGGCGCTCCACCCTGTGCGGAACAGCAGCACGACGCCCTCGTGCAGACGGTCCTCCAGCGGATCGAGCTGCCGCCGCCCGATCCTCCCGTGCGGCCCGAGGCCGCTCACGTCGACGATCACGGCCGGCCCGGAGAAGAGCGCGAGCGGCAGTTCGTCGACACGGGCACCGTCCGCCGCGAAATGGAACGGCGCATCGACGTGCGTGCCCGACTGCGAGCCCAGCTGCACCGCGAGGAGGTTGAAGCCGTCGGCCGCGATCGTCGCGTGCGGCTCGAGCCGCACCTCCGGGTCGCCCGGATAGACGTCCGTCTCATCGCCGAGCGGATGCGTCAGGTCGACGAACGAAGTGAGGCGCATCGGCTAACGTGCGCTCGCGCGCGGCGCCCGCGGCTTCTTCACCTTCGGCGGCATCGCCCCGACCTCCTCGAGCGCGACGCCGATCCACTCGCGCAGACGATCCGGTTCGTCGCGCCAGGAGTCGGGGAGGGCGACGTAACCGCCCATCGGCCGCTCGGCCGGCCCGTAGGGTCCCGTTCCGTCGATCGCGAGCAGCTGCTCGCGCACCGCCTCGTCGGGCAAACGGACCCCGACACTCTCACCGAACAGCCCGGCGAACATGTTGCCGTTCACGAACGCCCCGAGGTTGGCGAACATCGGCTTGACCTCCACGCCCGGCGCCTCGGGCACCACCGAGCGGAACAGCTCCATCGTCTCCTGCGACGGTCGTGGGATCTGCATCGGGCGGCCCTCCATCCGGCTCCGGGAGGCGCGCGGAGCGCCTGCCCACATCCTGCCACGCGCCACCTCGCCCCGGGCCGGCCGAGCGGCTCGGAGCCCGGGACGGGATGCCGCCGCGCGCCGGTAGACTTGACCCATCCCCGCCACCGCCCAGCAGCCTGGAGTGCCCGCGTGACCGACACCTCAATCCAGCACGTCGTCGACACTGTCGCGAACGCCGCCGCGACGCCGGAGAAGGAGCAGCCGTATGCGGCGCTCGGCCTCAAGAGCGACGAGTACGCGCGCATCCGCGAGATCCTGGGCCGCCGCCCCACCTCGGGCGAGCTGGCGATGTACTCCGTCATGTGGTCGGAGCACTGCTCCTACAAGTCGTCGAAGATCTACCTCCGCCAGTTCGGCCAGAAGGTCTCGCCTGCGATGAAGAAGAACCTCATGGTCGGCATGGGCGAGAACGCGGGCGTCGTCGACGTCGGCGAGGGCTGGGCCGTCACATTCAAAGTGGAGTCGCACAACCACCCGTCGTACATCGAGCCGTTCCAGGGCGCGGCCACCGGCGTCGGCGGCATCGTGCGAGACATCATCTCGATGGGCGCGCGCCCGGTCGCGGTCATGGACCAGCTGCGCTTCGGCGCGATCGACCAGGCGGACACCGCCCGCGTGGTGCACGGCGTCGTCTCGGGCATCTCCTTCTACGGCAACTGCCTCGGCCTGCCGAACATCGGAGGCGAGACCTACTTCGACCCGATCTACCAGGGCAACCCGCTCGTCAACGCCCTCTCGGTCGGAGTCCTGCGCCACGAAGACCTCCACCTGGCCAACGCCTCCGGCATCGGCAACAAGGTCGTGCTGTTCGGCGCCCGCACCGGCGGCGACGGCATCGGCGGCGCGAGCATCCTGGCCTCCGACACCTTCTCGGCCGGAGGCCCGACCAAGCGCCCCGCCGTGCAGGTCGGCGACCCGTTCGCCGAGAAGGTGCTCATCGAGTGCTGCCTCGAGCTCTACCGCGACAAGCTCGTCGAAGGCATCCAAGACCTCGGCGCAGCCGGCATCTCCTGCGCCACCTCCGAGCTCGCCTCCAACGGCGACGGCGGCATGTTCATCGAGCTCGACAGCGTGCTGCTGCGCGACCCCACGCTCACGGCGGAGGAGATCCTCATGTCCGAGAGCCAGGAGCGCATGATGGCGGTCGTCAAGCCCGAGCTGCTCGACGCCTTCCTCGCCGTCACCGCCAAGTGGGACGTCGAGACCAGCGTGCTGGGCGAGGTCACCGACACCGGCCGCCTCGTCATCAACTGGCAGGGCGAGGAGATCGTCAACGTCGACCCGCGCACCGTCGCTGTCGACGGCCCCGTGTACGAGCGCCCCGTTGCCTACCCCGCGTGGATCGACGCCCTCCAGGCCGACTCCGCGTCCGTGCTGGCCCGCCCGGCCTCCGGCGACGAGCTGCGCGAGCAGGTCCTCGCCCTCCTCGGAAGCGCCAACCTGGCCGACAAGAGCTGGATCACCGACCAGTACGACTACTTCGTCGGCGGCAACACGGCGCTCTCCTTCCCCGACGACTCCGGCATGATCCGAGTCGATGAGGAGAGCGGCCTGGGCTTCGCCATCGCGACCGACGCCAACGGCCGCTACTGCCAGCTCGATCCGAAGCAGGGCGCCAAGCTCGCCCTTGCGGAGGCCTACCGCAACGTCGCCGCGTCCGGCGCCGTGCCCGTCGCGGTCACCGACTGCCTCAACTTCGGCAGCCCTGAGAACCCCGAGGTCATGTGGCAGTTCTCGCAGGCGGTCGAGGGGCTCTCCGACGCCTGCCTCGAGCTGGAGGTCCCGGTCACCGGCGGCAACGTCTCGTTCTACAACCAGACCGGCGACACCCCGATCTTCCCGACGCCCGTCGTCGGCGTGCTCGGCGTGATCGACGACGTCGCCCGTCGCATCCCCGCCGGCTGGCAAGACGAAGGCGAGAACGTCTACCTGCTCGGCATCACACGTGAGGAGCTCGACGGCTCGGCGTGGGCCGGGACGGTGCACGGCCACCTGGGCGGCCGGCCCCCCGCGGTCGACCTGGCAGCCGAGCGCACGCTGGCCGAGACGCTGCACGCCGCGTCGCAGGAGGGCCTGATCTCGTCGGCCCACGACCTCGCCGACGGAGGCCTCGCGCAGGCGCTGGCCGAAAGCGTGATGCGGTTCGGCGTCGGCGCGCGCGTCTGGCTGGGTGAGCTGCAGGAGCGCGACGGCGTCGACGCCGCGACCGCCCTCTTCAGCGAGTCGACCGCACGCGTCATCGTCTCGGTTCCGCGGGAGGACGACGTGAAGTTCCGCGGACTGTGCGAAGGCCGCGGCGTCCCGCTCCTCCGCATCGGCGTGACCGACGCCGAGGTCGGCACGCAGCCGGTCCTCGAGGTGCAGGATCTCTTCACGATCGGCCTGGAGGAGCTCCACGGCGTGCACCGCTCGACCCTCCCGGAGCACTTCGGCCCGACGGTCGCCTGAGCAGCAGCCCGAGAGGCAGCGTCTCAGCTGCTGCTGCCGACCAGTTCGGCCTGCCGGCGCGTGAAGAGGCGCACGCGCTGCTGCGTGAGCAGGATGCCCGCGAGCACGATCACCGCTCCGACGGGTTCATTCCAGCTCAGGTGCTCTCCGAGAACCAGGATGCCGAGGGCGACTCCGACCACCGGAGTCACGTAAGTCACGCCGGACGTCGCGGTCGGCCCCCACGCGCGCAGCACGTTCATGTTCCAGATGTAGACGACCCCCGTGCCGAGGGCGCCGAGTGCCAGCAGGCTGAGCAGCACAGGCCAGCTGAAAGTGATCGGCGACAGCGCGACCACCGGTGTGAGCACCAGCATGATCGCCGCGGCGATTCCGATGTTGAGGAAGGCGACAGAGGTCGCCGGGATGTCCCTGTGGCTGATGAAGCGCCGGATGTAGCCGAAGCTGAAGCCGTAGCAGGTGACGGCGCCGAGACAGGCCAGCTGCCCCCACACGCTGCCGGAGAGCGCGGCGATCGACCACGGCCCGACGACCACGACGACACCGACCACCCCGACGAGAACCCCCAGCACCTGGTCGCGGTTGAGCTTCTCGACACGGAACGCAGCGGTCGCGAGGATCGCCGTGGTGATCGGGGTGACCGCGTTGTAGATGCTCGCCAGACTCGACGACACGTACTGCTCGGCCCAGGCGAACAGCAGGAACGGGACCACGCAGTACGTGACCGCGACGACCACGAAGTGGAGGTAGACGATCGGTTGTCGTGGCAGCCGGCTGCGGGTCGCGAGCACG
Source organism: Leifsonia sp. Leaf336 (assembly GCF_001423695.1). Lineage (GTDB taxonomy): Bacteria > Actinomycetota > Actinomycetes > Actinomycetales > Microbacteriaceae > Leifsonia. Next base: position 86,837 of record NZ_LMOZ01000001.1, on the reverse strand, counting down.
ATGATGCCGAGCGTCACCGCGCCGAACACCAGACGCGCCCACGCCACCTGCCCGAACGAGACACCCTCGAGCGCGACTTTCATGAACAGGAAGCTGGCACCCCAGACCAGTCCCATGGCGATGAACTGCAGAGCGACCTTCACTCGTCGAGGCTACTGCCCACCACCGACGTGCCACTCGCGGGAATCGGACAGGGCGTTCAGTTGCGCACCGGGCGCGACGCGGCGTCAGGAAGCTGGCCCCCAGGGAATTTGGTGTTGGCGGAGGTCATATACTCCTTCCAAACCCGGTGTCGCAGATTGTCCGCCCGGATGCCTCCGACCTCGGATCGTCGCAGCGAGACGTTCCCGTTGACGTTCCCCACCCAGACGGCAGTGGCGAGTCGGGTGGTCGCGCCGACGAACCAGGTGTCCTTCTCGGAGTCGGTCGTGCCGGTCTTGCCGAACACGGGTATGCCATCATGCGGGTTCGAAGCAGAGCCGGTCCCGCCCTGGATGACGCTGGTGAGCGCCGATGCCATAGTCGCGGCGACCTCTGGCGCAACGGCCTCGGAGCAAGCGCTCTTCGGAACCGGAACCTCCGAACCGTCCGGCGCGACGATCCGGTCGATCGCGATCGGCGAGCAGTACACCCCCTTGTTGGCGATGGCGGCGAACGCTGAGGCGACCCGAACCGGCGACACTTCGTTCGTCCCGAGCACGTCGGAGACGTAGGAGGTCAGTTCCTTACCGTCGGCACGCTTCATGCCGAAGGCTTCGGCCGTCTTGCGGATCTCGCACTGGTCGAGCTTCTGAGCCATCGAGAAGTAGGCCCCGTTGACAGATCCAGCCGTCGCCGCGCGCACGGACATGCTGCCCGGCTTCTGGGCGCCGTCGTTCTTCGGCGAGTAGGTCCCGGAACCCGTTCCCTGGCAGCTGTCTTTGAAGCTGGAGAGATTGAGCGCTCGGGAGTCGCCGTTGACCACGTCGCCGATCGATCTGCCGCTCTTGAGCCATTCGGCGAGCGTGAAGATCTTGTAGGCCGAGCCGGCCTGGAAGCCGCTCGATCCGCCGTACTCATAGTCGGCCCCGTAGTTGATAGCGGTGTTCCCTGCGGAGACCTCGTCCGGATCCGCGTTGAAGTCCTTGTTCTGCGCCATCGCCAGGATGCGTCCGGTGCCCGGTTCGACGGTGACCAACGACGAGCCGATGTCGAGGACCTCCGTGCTGTGCGGGACATAGGCGTCGACAGCGCTCAGCGCAGCGGCCTGGAGGTCGAGGTCGAGGGTGGTGAAGATGTCGTACCCACCTCGAGCCAGCGTGGTGTGTTCGATGTCTTGGGGATCGGCGAGGACCTTCTCATTCTCGATGACGCGCTGCACGTAGTCGCAGAAGAATCCTGCACCGAGGGGGTTCGCGGCATGACAGCCCGTGGACGGCGGAGTGATCCGCGGCTCGATCGGGGTCGCGACTGCCGCGTCGAACTGTGCCTGCGTGATGGCGCGCTGCTGGAGCATCGCCGCGAGCACGTCGTTGTCGCGCCGGAACTTGTTGTCGGCGATGTTATCGGGGTCATCGATACGCAGGCCGTTCGGCTCGTTGACCATGGCCACGAGGGAAGCGGCCTGTGCAAGTGTGAGTTCGGAGGCGCTGACACCGAAGTAGTACTCGGCTGCCGCTTGGATGCCGTACACAGATCCGCCGAAGTGTGCGATGTTGAGGTAGCCCAGCAGGATCTGATCCTTGGTCAGCGCCTTCTCGAGACCGATCGCGAGGCGCATCTCGCGCAGCTTCCTGTCGACGCTCGTCTTCACGGCCTCCTCGTAGGCGGCCTCGCGCGCCTCCTTGTCGCGGATTGCCTCTGCGCGCTGCACGAGTACGTTCTTGACGTACTGCATCGAGATCGTCGAAGCGCCCGAGCCGACCTCCCCCGATGCCGCGTTGCCGATGGCGGCACGCAGCGCGGAAGTGATGTCGACGCCGCCGTGCGTGAAGAACCGCGGGTCCTCCGTCGAGACGACCGCGTCCTTGACGAAGATCGACACGGCCTCCCACGGCACGCTCTTGCGATTCTGCTCGTAGACCGACGCCAAGAGGACGGGTTCGCCCGCGGCGTTCTTCGCGTAGATATCGGTCGTCTGCGCGAGGGCATCGATGGCGAGGGCCTCCGGCAATGTCTCGAAAAGCTGGATGCCCGTCTCGGCGGCAACGCCCGCGACAGCGACGAGGGGCGTCACCAGCGCACTTACCAGCGCTCCCGCCACGACACTGAGACCGACGAAGCCGAGCAGCGACGTCGATCGCCGATCGCTTGAACGGGCGTCAAAGCGGTCAGGCTGATTCATCGGATCCTCACTCTCGGTTAGCAGAGCCATTCTGATCCATGAACCTGGACGTTTGCATTTTACATTTGAATTTGTATTTCAAGATCTTTTAGTTAGTATTTAGCGCAACGACTCCGCCACCAAGGGTGACAAGCCCGTGTGACGGAGGTGAAATTCATATTCCCAATTCCCAATTGCACCCTCGACTGCCATGCTTGTCTTACGGACAACGACTATGACGGGTGCGCGCGAGCGGAATCTCGGCATCGAGCTCCGGCAACCCATGGTGTACTTTTATTGTTAGCATTTGAAATTACACTGTGAACTCGTTGATCGACCAAATTCCACGAGGTCGCTCGTATCCACGTACCGAAGGAAATCCTGTGAACGACTCTGAGAACCCGAAATCCAAGCTCTCTCGCCGGACGATGGTGGGGGCTGCTGCCTGGGCGGCGCCGGCCATCGCCCTCACGGCCGCTTCTCCCGCGCAGGCTGCGTCCACGCCGAAGGAGCCCGCGGTGCCAGGCGTGCGGATCGCCAACGCCGATGCACTGGCGAAAGCGTTCACCGGGCCCGGCTTCTATGCGGCGTACTACGGCAGCGACGGGAGTGGTGGCACCAGGCTGCGAGGCATGGAGATCAGTGCAACGGTGGATAGCCTGCCGGCCAATCCCAGCGCCAACCGCATCACCGTGAATCTGCCTCCTCAGTTCACCTTCTCCGACGGATCGACTTCCAAGAGCTTCGATCCGTCCGGCGACACGATCTCGGTGGCCTTGGGCGCGCAGGACATCAACGTGGCGTGGGGCACGGCGCCGGGCAAGTACCCCATCACGGTCGATTATCAGGGGGTGACCGACAGCGTCCTCATCACCGTCCTCAACGGCGGCACCGCCTGGGCCTGGGGCACCTCGACGAACGCTGTCAACGGCCTCGGTTCGGGTGTCATGGTCCCGACTCAGTGGACCTACTCCTCGAGCTACCGGGCCAACGAAGTCGCGACGTTCACCACCTACAACGCAATCGTCGGCACCGGCAACACCATGGCCGCCTACTCCGACCTCTACGACTGCCTCGTCGGGACCGGCATTGTCGGCAAGCCGCGCTGGCGTCGCGACTTCGACGTGGACCACATCGTCGCCGCCAACGCGGGCCAGCCCCACGGCGCCACGTTCTTCTGGTCCGGCGCCGGCACCCTGAACGCGTTCGGCACGAACAACGGCGACATGTTCTCCCTCGGCGACAACAGCCCGGCCACCGGCGCCGGCAAAGGCTACGACACGCCCGTCGCAGTCGGCACGAAGATCCTCGAGGCCAACCCGGGCAAGAAGATCATCGCGGTTCACGCCGCCCTGCTTCGCGCCGCCTACATCCTCGATGACAAGACCGTGTGGTGGTCCGGCGTCAACACCGGCCGCGCGATGGGCAACAACGACAGCTATAACGGTGCCTCACATGTGGCCACCCAGACCCTCACGGCCCCCGGAACCCCGCTGACCGATGTCGTGGACATCGCCTTCGGCGATGACACCTCGTTGTTCCTCGACGGCTCGGGAAACCTGTGGGGCGCCGGAACCGCAGGATCCCGCTCCGGGGCGGTCCAGCTTCCCGGCTTCACGGCCCTGGCCCCCGTCACCCTGGCAAAGCCTGTGTCACTTCCCGACGGCAAGAAGGTCAAGAAGATCTGGGGCTCCCAGAACAACTACATCGTCCAGACGACCGACAACGCCGTCTACTTCGCCGGATTGAACGCCTATGGCCAGGGCGGTAGCGGAGCTGTCGGCAGCACCTTCGGCGCCTGGCGCCAGACCAACGTCGCGGCCGGCAAGACCGTCGCAAACGTCACCATGAACAACAATCACGCGTTCTACCTGATGACCGACGGAACCTTGTACGCCGCGGGCGTCGGCTCCACGAACCCGCTCGGAGTCACCAACCCGTCAGCCAACAACATCACCACCATGGCCAAGGTCAACACCAACCCGGCCGCCAAGGTGCTCGACTTCAGCCTCACCGACAACGGCGCCTTCGTCGCCATCCTCCAATAACACACAGCAGAATCAGAGTGGGCCTGTGCCCGGCGATCGCCGGGCGCAGGCCCACTTTCGTTATGGAATCCCGCGCAACGAGCGAGAGCGACGTTTATGCTGCGGGAATACTCGAGCCTTCCCGGTGTTGTATGCATTTGCATAGATACGGCGAGAACGAACCTGAGGAGCCAGCAATGCAGTACGGAATCTTCTCCGTCAGCGACATCACCCGCGACCCGGTGTCGGGTGAGACGCCGAGCGAGGCGGAGCGCATCGATGCGATCGTGAAGATCGCCACCCACGCGGAGGAGGTGGGCCTCGACGTCTTCGCGATCGGCGAGCACCACAACCCGCCCTTCTTCTCGTCGTCGCCGACCACGCTGCTCGCGCACATCGCTGCCCTCACCGAGCGCCTGATCGTCACGACCTCCACGACGCTCATCACCACGAACGACCCGGTGCGGCTCGCGGAGGAGTACGCGATGCTCCAGCACCTGTCGAAGGGCCGCATGGACCTCATGCTCGGCCGCGGCAACACCGGCCCGGTGTACCCGTGGTTCGGCCAGGACATCCGCCAGAGCCTCCCGCTCGCGCTCGAGAACTACAACCTCCTGCACCGCCTGTGGCACGAGGACGTCGTGGACTGGGAGGGTCGCTTCCGCACGCCGCTGCAGGGCTTCACCTCCACGCCGCGCCCGCTGGACGACGTGCCGCCGTTCGTCTGGCACGGCAGCATCCGCACACCGGAGATCGCCGAGCAGGCGGCGTACTACGGCAACGGCTTCTTCGCGAACAACATCTTCTGGCCCAAGGAGCACTACCAGCACCTGATCGCCTTCTACCGCGAGCGCTTCGAGCACTACGGCCACGGCACCGCCAAGCAGGCGATCGTCGGGCTCGGCGGCCAGGCGTACATCGCCAAGAACTCGCAGGACGCGAAGAACGAGTTCCGTCCGTACTTCAACGAGGCTCCCGTCTACGGAAACGGACCGACGATGGAGGAGTTCACCGACGCGACGCCGCTCACGGTCGGCAGCCCGCAGGAGGTCATCGACAAGACGCTCGGCTTCCGCGAGTGGGCGGGCGACTACCAGCGCCAGCTGTTCCTGATGGATCACGCCGGCCTCCCCCTGAAAACCGTGCTGAAGCAGCTCGACCTGCTGGGCGAGGAGGTCGTGCCCGTGCTCCGCAAGGAGACCGAGTCCCGCAAGGACCCGGAGACGCCGGAGGCCCCCACCCACGAGTCGCTGGTGCGCGCGAAGTACGGCGACGCCACCCCGCGTCAGCCCCGCCCGAACGCCAATCGCGGCGACAACGTCACCGGCGCCTCCCCGTACCAGGACTCGGCCGACGAGTTCCAGGCCGAGTACCCGGCGCTCTGACGACGACCAACGCATCGAACGCGTGCGAGAGAAGGACATCATGACCAGCACCGACCTGCGACCCTTCAAGGTCGTCGTCGTCAACGCGGGCGTCAGCGACCCGTCGTCCACCAAGATGCTCGCCGACCGCCTCAGCCTGCGGGTGGAGGCCGCCGCCCAGCGCGACGGACGCACCGTCGAGACGCAGCACCTCGATCTGCGCGAGCTGCTGCCCGAGCTCTCGGGGGCCCTGGCCTCCGGTCACCTGGGGCCGAAGTTCACGGCCGCGATCGAGAAGCTCGCCGAGGCCGACGGGATCATCGCGACGGCCCCGGTCTACAAGGCCGGGCCGAGCGGGCTGTTCACCTCGTTCTTCCAGGTGCTCGACAACGACGTGCTGATCGCCAAGCCGGTCGTGCTCGGCGCGACGGCCGGCACGGCCAGGCACGCGCTGGTCGTCGACGAGCAGATGCGGTCGATGTTCGCGTTCCTCCGCACCATGACGGCTCCGACCTCGGTCTTCGCCGCCACGGAGGACTGGCAGGACAACTCCCTCGGCAAGCGCATCGACCGTGCGGCACGCGAGCTCGTCGTGCTCATGGAGGCCGGTGTGGAGGCGCGGATCAAGGACGCGTCCTGGGACAGCTACCAGCACGAGTTCGGCTCGGCGGGCGGCAACGAGCTCGGGATCGACCTGGGGTCGGACCTGATGCGGCTGGCGGCCGGCGGCTCGCTCGGAGGACCGGCGCGCAGCTGACCTGCGGAGACGGTCGCTCCTCCCTCTAGGCTTGTGCCACGCATCAGCCAGAGCGAGGAGCGCCGTCGTGACCACTGAAGCCGACGTGACCACCGACGAGGGACACCTCCGTTTCGAGCACGAGGCGATCAGGAGCGCCGCCGACCTGTACCAGGCGGGCAAGGCTGCGCGCACCCGCGTGCCGCGCAGCATCCACGGTGCGTATACGCCCGCACCGGACCGCGACCCGGTCGGCGTCCTCAAGCGGCAGCACGTGCACCGGGTCGCGGAGCTGATCCCCCTCCGGCTCGAGCGGATGACCGCCAACCCGTTCGCGTTCTACCGCGGATCGGCGGCCATCCAGGCGGTGGATCTGAGCTGCGAGCAGCGCACCGGCATCGACGTGACGATCTGCGGCGATGCGCACATCGCCAACTTCGGGATCTACGCCTCCCCCGAGCGCAGCCTCGTCTTCGACCTCAACGATTTCGACGAGTCGGCGTACGGGCCGTGGGAATGGGATGTGAAGCGCTTCGTCGGGAGCGTCGTCCTGGCGGCCCGCCAGAGCGGGTTCCGTGAGACGAAGGTGGAGGCCGCCGCACTGGAAGCCGCTGCCGCCTATCGCACCGGCCTGCGCCAGATGACCGGGCTCGGAGTCCTCGAGCGCTACTACCTCCGCGCCGACGTCAGCCGAGGGCGACGAGCTCTGAGCTCCCAGGAGGTGCTCGACCGGGCGATCGCGGCCGCATCGCGGCGGACGTCGGCGCGGGTCGTGCGGAAGATCACGCGCCGCGCGGAGGACGGGGCCGTGACGATCGTCGAGAATCCTCCGCTGCTCGCACACGTGCCGGAGGCCACCGAGCAGAACATGCTCGAGATCATCGATGCCTACCTCGCCACGGTGCCGTCGGACATCGCGGTGCTGCTGTCGCAGTACGTGACGACGGACGCCGCGCGCCGCGTCGTGGGTGTCGGCAGCGTCGGCACGCGGTGCTACATCATCGTCCTCACCGGGCCGGCGGGCGAGCCTCTCGTGCTGCAGGTCAAGGAGGCGAGCGAGTCCGTCGCCGTCGAGTTCGGAGGCGCCACCGCCGGGCGGTCCCCGGTGTTCGATGACCACGCTCACGACGACGAGCACGGCCATCGCGTCGTCGGCAATCAGCGCGTGCTCCAGTCCGTCAGCGATCCGTTCCTCGGCTACGCCCGCAAGGACGGGCACGCGTTCTACATCCGGCAGTTCCGCGACAAGAACGTGTCGATCGACACCGAGACGCTCGACTTCCGGCCGTTCGCCGACTACGTGGACGCGTGCGGCACCGTGCTGGCGCGCGCTCACGCGCAGTCCCCCGACGCGCCATTCATCGCCGGCTACCTCGGCAGCGGCGCCGCGTTCGACGCAGCCGTGGTGGAATGGGCCTTCTCGTACGCCGACCAGGCTCACGCGGACTACCTGACGGTCCGCCAGGCGTTCGCGGACGGCGAGTTCAGTGCGCCCGCCGCCGCCACGCACCGTCCCGACTAGACGACACGGGCCCATCGGGGGCAGACCTCCCGGGTATTGTGTGGGGGGACGAGGGGAGCCGCGTGGACGTGCTGGGCGTACTGCAATGGATCGGCGTCGTCGTGTGCCTGATCCTGGCCCTGAGCGGGCTGATCCCCGTGGTCGCGGCAGCCGCGACCTTCGTCGTGATCCCCTTCCATGCCTGGATCAACCACTACAAGAAGGCCGCGCCCTACCTCCCCCGTGTCGCCATCATCGTCCCGGCGTGGAACGAAGGCGCCGTCATCGGCGCCTCCATCGACCGCCTGATGGGCCTCGACTACCCCAAGGAGGCGTTGCGCATCTACGTCGTCGACGACGCCAGCACCGACGCGACTCCCGACGTCGTGCGGAGTCGCGCGGAGCAGTTCCCCGGCAGTGTCTTCCTGCTGCGGCGCGAGCAGGGCGGCCAGGGCAAGGCGCACACGCTGAACCACGGGATCGAGCGCGTGCTCGCCGAAGACTGGATGGAGGCGCTCCTGATCATGGACGCCGACGTCATCTACCTGCCCGACTCGCTGCGGCGGATGACCCGGCACCTGGCCGATCCGGAGGTCGGCGCCGTGTCCGCGTACATCCGCGAAGGCAGCAGCGACCGCAACTACCTCACCAAGTTCGTCAGCGTCGAGTACGTGCTCTCGCAGCCGGCGGCCCGGCGCGCGCAGAACGTGCTCGGGGCACAGGCGTGCCTCGCCGGCGGCGCCCAGCTGCACACCCGCGAGAACCTGGTCGCGCTCGGCGGCCGCGTGGACACCTCCACCCTCGCCGAGGACACCATCACGACGTTCGAGACCCAGCTGCACGGCAAGAGGGTCGTGTTCGAGCCGCACGCGCACGTGCTCGCGGAGGAGCCGCGTGCGGTCGACGCCCTGTGGAAGCAGCGGCTGCGGTGGGCTCGGGGCAATGTCTCCGTGACATCCCGCTATTCGAAGATCTGGTTCCGGCCGTCCAAGGTGCATCACCTCGGCGCGTGGACGTTCGGCATCGTGTGGTTCAGCCTGTGGCTGCTGCCGCTGATCATGGTGACCTCGGCCATCGGCCTCGCCGGTCTGCTGTTCCTGCAGAACGGCCTCGCGACCTCGGTGTTCCGGGTGCTCTGGATCTCGGCGGCGCTCGCCTACCTGTTCGTGCTGGTGCTCGGGTCGTTGACCGACGCGAAGACGAGCAGGAAAGAGCTGGGGCACATCCTGCTCTTCCCCGGCATCATCAACATGCTGGTGATGATCACAGCGCTGTTCCCGCCACTCACGCTGGTCTGGCTGCCCGGCCTGTTCGGTGTGACGCTCAGCACCGCCGCGCTGTTCATCCTGACCCTCGCGATCTACATCTGGATCCCGTTCTCGATGGTCGTCGCCTGGCTCGCGCGGCGCGCCGAGCGCACACGGGCCGGACGCTGGCTGGCGCCCACCCTCATCTACCTGGCAGGGTACGGATCGCTGCTGTGCGCGATCACGTTCGACTCCTACCTCAAGGAGCTGGCGGGCGCCGAGGCCCGCTGGGACAAGACCGAGAAGGTCGGCCGGGTCGCCACCGGCTGAGCGCGGCGACCCGGGAGTTGCGCGTCAGTCGACGAGCGTGAGCCGGACGGGGACGTTGCCCCGGGTCGCGTTGGAGTACGGGCACACGTGGTGGGCCTTCTCCATCGTCTGCTCGGCCTGGTCGCGGCCGAGGCGCGGAAGATACACGTCCAGCTCGATCTCGAGCCCGTAGCCTCCCTCGCCGTTCGCCCCGATGCCCACGCTCGCGGAGACCGCGGCGTCGCTGGTGTCGAGCTTTTCGGCTCGCCCGACGGCGTGGATGGCGCTCAGGAAGCAGGCGGCGAAGCCGGCCGCGAACAGCTGCTCGGGGTTGGTGCCCTCTCCGGAGCCGCCGAGCTCGCGCGGCGGGCGGGTCGGAAGGTCGATGAGGTCGTCCTCGCTGCGGACGTGACCGTCGCGTCCGCCTCCCGAGGCGTGCGCGATGGCGGTGTAGGCGATTTCCATGCTGCTCAGCCCACTCCAGGGTTCTGAACGTGCGCTGGGAGGACGCGGCGCGTGCGGGTGTATAGGAACCGGGGCGGGCCGGCACGGGCCGTGGCGGATCGGCCGCCGTCGGCCGGGTCGGGTAGCGTTGCAGCGGACGCCCGCTTCCGACCCGAGCGCCCGCCCGATCTCGGACCGCCTGCGCACCCCGCCCTCGGTCCTTCCCGTCCCGCCCCACGAGGAGTGCTCCAGCCGATGAAGGTCCGCGGACTGACCCAGAGCAGCGAGACGCAGCAGCTCACCGCCGAGGCGGACGACGCCCAGACGGCGCGAGAGCTCGTCGAAGCGCAGGTCCCGGAGGGCTACGAGCTGATCCAGGTGCACAACGCGATGCCGCGCGGTGGGCGCGTGATCGCCACCGCGGTCGTGCGTGCGACCGCCGTGACGGAGATCGAGGCGGACGGCCCCGACTACATCACTGCGCGCGACGCTCTGAGAGCGGCGGTGCCCGAAGGGCATCGGCTGCTGTCGATCGTCGCCGACGACGCGTAGGCCCGACGACGCCTAGGCCCGACGACGCCTAGGCCGATCGGGAGTCCGACGCGCTCACGGTCTCAGGGCAGCGTGAACGGCTGATCGGCCGCGGCCTCCAGAAGCGGCCACAGCCGGGTTCCGGTGCGCGGCGAGCGCGAGCTGCGCGTCGGATGCGCGTGGGTCGGGAGGCCCTTCGTGCGGCCGACCGGCCCGAGGTAGTCGTCCCCCGTGATGGTGCGGTCGAGGACGGCCCGGACCGGCGCCCAGGCGCCGTGATCTTTGCCCTGCGACCAGGCCGCCTGCAGGTTGTCCGCGAAGCGCTTCGCCTTCGTGGGCTGGTTGACCCCGCGTACTCCCGGCGTGCGCCCGGACGTCGAGTAGCCGGGATGGACGACGATGCTCGTGACGCCGCTCCCTGCCGCCCGCAGCCTCCGCTCGAGCTCGAAGCCGAACGCCTGGGCGGCGATCTTGGAGCCGGCGTACGCGCGCCACGACGTGTACCCGCGTTCGAGCTGGAGGTCGTCCAGCCGCAGCCGGGAGAGTCGTGTCGCAAGGGAACCGAGGGTGACCACACGGGCGCCCTCGGTGGCCTCCAGCACAGGGAGGGCGCGGGCGACGAGCCGGAAGTGGCCGAGCACGTTCGTCGCGAGTACCAGTTCGTTGCCGTACGCGTCGGTGCGACGGTCGCGCGGGGCGTGCACCATGCCCGCGTTCAGCACGAGGGCGTCGACGCGGCCTCGCTCGAGGAGCGCCGCGGCCTGGGCGTCGACCGACCGGCGGTCGGTGACGTCGAGAGGGGTGGCCTCCACGCGTGAGCCCGGCATCCGGCGGCGGATGGCCGACACCGCGGCCTCGGCGCGCTCCGGGTCACGGCACGCCAGCACGACGTGCGCGCCCGCACGGGCGAGCTGCTCGCCGGTGAAGTAGCCGACTCCGGAGTTGCCTCCGGTGACGACGACGGTTCGGCCGTGGGCGTCCGGAAGCTCCGCGGGATCCCAGGCCACGCCTCAGCGGCCGTTCTCGGACGCGATGCGCTCGTGGTGGTGGATGACCTCCGCCACGATGAAGCCCAGGAACTTCTCCGCGAAAGCGGGATCGAGGTGGCTCTCTTCCGCCAGCACTCGGAGGCGTTGGATCTGCTCCCGCTCGCGTTCCGGGTCGGCGGGCGGGAGGCCGTGCTCGGCCTTGAGAGCGCCCACCTGCTGGGTGAACTTGAATCGCTCGGCGAGCATGTGGATGACGGCCGCGTCGATGTTGTCGATGCTCTGCCGGATGCTCCGCAGACGCTCCAGCGCCTGTGCGGTCGACTCGTTCTCAGCCATGCTCCGACCCTACCGGGCCGGAGCATGGCACGAGCGCGGTTCAGAGCGACGGGGAGGTCTCGGCGAGCACGTGCTCCAGCACCGGCCGTGTCGCCCGCAGCGCCGCCCAGACCAGCAGGACGCCGGCCGCCAGGCACCCCGCCACCATGAGGAGCGTGAGCGGCGCGACCAGCAGGCTCAGCCCGGCGAGCGGCAGCACGACGATCGCCGCGGTGAGTGCGGAGCCGATCGTGGTCACTCTGAGGGGCGACATCACGGCGCGGCTGCGGGCCGCGTCCATTTCGCGCACGGGCATGCCGATGCGGTCGAGGCTCACGTAGAGATCGCGACGATCCAGCACGGCCGCGGCCTGGTTCACGCCCGCGGAGCAGGCGACCATGAGGAACGACACGATCACGGTGACCACGACGCCGGTGCGGATGTCGGCGAGGAGCGTCCGGGCCTGGTCGCCGCCTCCCTCGCCTGCGATCCCGAGGATCCCGACCCCGACGCCCGCGAAGACGGCCATGAAGCTCGTCATCGCAACGCCCGAGACCTGGCGCCAGGCCGCTTTCGGCGATTCGAGCACTGCGCGGGCGGCCAGTAGCCGACGCGCGGTGGTGGCGCGCCGAGCCTGACCGGAGGCGATCATCCGGAGCGCCCACGGCCCCACCAGGTTGAGTACGGCGATCGTGCCGCCGAACCCGATCCCGAGGACGGTCAGCACGATGAGCGCGCCGTCGAAGAGCTGCAGGACGCTCATGAACAGGTAGGTCGCCACGACCACGACGACGGCGACGAGGGCGCGGATCCAGTGCATCCGCGGCGCCGTCTGGCGGGTCCGTACGCCCAGGGGCGACACCACGACGCTCCGCAGTCCGAGACCCGCGCTCACGGCGGAGAGCACCGCGACGGCCAGTACGGCCAACGCGACCGCGCCCGGCTGGAGGGCGGCGTCGGCTCCGAGCGGGTGACCGCGGAACGGGATCAGCCCGACCAGCGGGGCGACGGGCAGATACAGCACGACCCCGGTGACCGCGCCGGCGACGGCGAGCGCGGTCGACTCGATCACCGTGAGGGCGGCCACCATGGCCGGCGACGCGCCGAGCAGCCGCAGACCGGACAGGCGGTCGTCACGGCGGCGCGCGGAGAGCCGAGCGGCGGAGCCCCCGAGCCCGACGAGCGGGACGACGAGCAGAGCGAGCGCGATGACCGCGAGAGCCTGGTAGACGAACGCGTCGCCGTCGCTCCAGGAGAAGAACGCTTGAGCGCCTCCCGCGACGACGAGCAGCAACAGCGACGACACCGCGAACGCGATGACCGGCAGCAGCACGGTCGCGCGGTCGGCGGCGCTGCGCCGCGCGAACAACCAGGCGATCCGGAGCGTCGTCATCGGGTCACCGCCTCGTCGACGATGCGGCCGTCGGACAGCTTGAGGACGCGCGCGCACTGCCGCGCGACCTCGTCGTCGTGAGTCACGACCACGAGCGAGCGTCCGTTGCCGGTGGTGGAGGCGATCAGGGCCGCCATGACCTCCGCCGAGGTGCTGGAGTCGAGTGCCCCGGTCGGCTCGTCGGCGAACACCACCGACGCGCCCGTCACCTGGGAGCGGGCGATCGCGACCCGCTGGGCCTGGCCGCCGGAGAGCTCGCCGATGCGGCGCGCCTCCATCCCCGCGAGGCCGAGCCGGCCCAGCCACTCGGCAGCAGAGACCTCCGCGGTCTTGCGCGGGGTGCCCGACAGCATCAGCGGGAGGGCGACGTTCTCCACAGCCGTCAACTCCGGCAGGAGCAGGCCCTGCTGGAAGACGAACCCGAACGCCTCGCGGCGCAGTCTGGACCGCTCCGACTCCCGGAGGGCCGTCACCTCGACGGGACCGGCCGGCGCGTTCAGCACCACCCTCCCCGAGTCGGGCTTCACGATCCCGGCCAGGCAGTGCAGGAGGGTCGTCTTACCCGAGCCCGATGCCCCCATGATCGCGACGGACTCGCCTGCGGCGATGCGGAAGTCGACGCCGCCGAGAGCGACAGCGGAGCCGTAGGCCTTGGTGAGCGCAGCGGCCTGGAGGACGGGGTGGACGGGTGATGAGGTCATGGTCTCCAGCCTCGTGAAGGGGGCGTGCGCGCGCGTCGGGCGGAAGCACGATTCCGGCGCCGGCGCCTCATCCGCTCGGAGTGGTCCCCGGGTACCAGAAGGGGGTTGCGCGCTCTGCTGGCTCGGTTTACTCTATGCATAGATCATCTACGCACAGAGAAAGGTGACGATGATGTGGACTACAGAAGAAGTCGCAGAGACCACCGCCTCCCGCTCCGCCGTCTGGGAGGCCGTGCGCGACCTCCACACCGGCGACCTGACCTACCCGGGCGCCGATCGGTTCGAACTGCACGGGCCGTTCGAGGTCGGCACGGAGCTGACCGTCACGCCGGAGGGCCAGGAGCCGATCCGCTCGCGGATCGTGGAGCTCTCTGCCGGACGCGCCTACGCCGACCTCACCGAGTTCGGCGAAGTGCAGCTGACCTTCCGCTACGACCTCGACGACCGGGAGGAGGGGACCGTCGTCCGCTACTCGCTCACGATCGACGGCGCGGACTCCGACACTGTCGGCCCCGAGCTCGGACCGCAGATCAGCGCCGACTTCCCCGCCTCGCTCGCCGCGCTGCTGGCGGAGGCGGAGCGCCGCGCCGCAGCCGCCGCCGCCGAGGCCGACGCCGCCGAGGGCACACTGGACGCATGACCGACTTCCCCGAAGGGCCGGCGACCAGCCCCGGCTTCCTGCTGTGGCATGCCACCCTGCGCTGGCAACGCGCGATGGCGGATGCGCTGCAGCCGCACGACCTGACCCACGCTCAGTTCGTGCTGCTCGCCTCCACGTGGTGGCTGAACGGTCAGGACGAACGGCCGAGCCAGTCGCGGCTGTCCGAGCTCACCGGCTCGGACCCGCGCATGACGTCGGAGGTCGTGAGGCGGCTCGCCGCGAAGGGACTCCTCGAGCGCGAGCAGGACCCGTCGGACAGCCGAGCGAAGGTCCTGCGGGTGACGCCGTCGGGCGCCGCGGTCGCGGTCGCGGCGATCGGGTCGGTCGAGGCGGCGGATGCGGCGTTCTTCGGGCCGGCGGCGAGTGCCGCGCCCGAGGCACTGCTCCCGATCCTCCACGCGCTCGCGGAGCGGTGAGCCGGGCCACGGCATCCGCCGGACGGCACCCGCTGGACGGCACCCGCCGGACGGCACCCGCCGGACGGCTCCCGCCGGACGGCTCTGGCCCGGCGTCGGACCGTCCCGATAGCGTGGAGGCATGACGGAGACACACCTCACCGCACCCGTTGACGAGCGTTCGAAGAGCGCGCTGGCCGACTCCGGCCTCCGGCTGTCGCTCGTCGACCCGACCGACACGGCCGCCCTCGACGCCTGGATCGTCGCGGACTTCCGCGGCTTCCACGGCCGCCGGCCGACGGAGGAAGTGCTCGAGGAGGCACGCGGCAACTTCGACGGTCGTCGCACCACCGCGGTGTACGACGACGGCGTGAGCACGCCGGTCGGCACCGTGAACTCCTGGGTCGCGCCGCTCACCGTCCCGGGCGGAGCTGCGCTCGACACGTGGGCGATCAGCTCCGTCACGGTGGCGCCGACGCACCGCCGCCGCGGCATCGCCACCGCGCTGCTCGGCGCCGAGCTTCGCACCGCCCACGCGCTCGGTGTCCCCGCCGCGATCCTGACCGTGTCGGAATCCACGATCTACGGGCGCTGGGGCTTCGGGCCGGCCACGTTCGCCACCGGCTGGAGCGTTGACGCCAAGCGGGTCCGCTGGGCCGGCGCCCCCACGCCGGGTCGGCTGTCGTTCACGACGCCGGAGGAGTACCGCGAGACGGGCTACGCCGTGCTCGCGGAGGCCATGGCCTCCCGCGCGGGAGAGATCGGCCTGGAGCCCTACCTCGCCGACCGCCTGATCGGGCCGCTGAAGGGCGACGACGACGGCGCCAAGCGTCTGCTCGTGCGCTACGACTCCCCGGAGGGACGGCCCGAGGGCTTCGTCAGCTACACTGTGCGCGGCGGCGAGGAGGACTTCTCGCGGCACGTGGTAGAGGTCGCCTACCTGGCGGCGGCCACCGACGCCGCCCTGACCGCGCTCTGGCGCTACCTCCTCGAGCTCGACCTGGTTGCCGAGGTGAAGGCGTGGACGCGCGGCGTCGACGAGCCGCTGCAGCTACTGGTGCACGACATCCGCGGCGCGCAGATCACGAGCGTGCAGGACCACCTGTGGGTCCGCATCCTCGACGTGCCGGCGACGCTGACCTCCCGCCGTTACGAGAGCGACGGCGACCTGGTGCTGGAGGTCACGGACGAACTCGGGTTCGCCGGCGGACGCTACCGGCTCATCGTGGAGGACGGCGAGGCGCGCGTCGAGCCGACGACGGATGCGCCGGACGTGACGCTCCCTGTCGAGTCGCTCGGCAGCGTCTACCTCGGGCACGACCTGGCCCGCGGGCTCGCGCTCGCCGGCCGCATCGAGGGCGACGCGGAGGGGCTCGACCGGATGTTCCGCACCGCGGTGCCGCCGCGGCTGAGCACCTGGTTCTGAGGCACGCGGCGGCGCACACTCGTCACGAATGTCGCGATTCGTGGCACGAATGTCGTGATTCGTGACGAGTGTCGTCGGCGCGGCTGGGGCTCGACGCCTCAGTCGACGAGGTCGTGGCGCACGACGATCTCGTCGCGGGCCGGGCCCACGCCGATCGCCGAGATGCGGGCACCGGAGATGGCCTCCAGCGCGAGCACGTAGTCCTGCGCGTTCTTCGGGAGCTCTTCGAAGGTGCGGGCGCCGCTGATGTCCTCGGTCCAGCCGGGGAACTCCTCGTAGATCGGCACCGCGTGGTGGAAGTCGCTCTGCGAGGAGGGGACCTCGTCGTGGCGCACGCCGTCGACGTCGTAGGCGACGCACACCGGGATGCGCTCGATGCCCGTGAGGGTGTCGAGCTTGGTGAGCACGAAATCGGTGACGCCGTTGATGCGGGCCGTGTAGCGGGCGACGGGGGCGTCGTACCAGCCGGTGCGGCGGGGGCGGCCGGTGGTGGTGCCGAACTCGAAGCCGCGCTCGCGCAAGAACTCGCCCCACTCGTCGAACAGCTCGGTCGGGAACGGACCGGCGCCGACGCGCGTGGTGTACGCCTTCACGATGCCGATGACGCGGTCGATGCGGTTGGGGCCGATGCCCGAGCCGGTGGCCGCGCCTCCCGCCGTCGAGTTGGAGGACGTGACGAACGGATAGGTGCCGTGGTCGACGTCGAGCATGGTCGCCTGGCCGCCCTCGAACAGCACGTACTTGCCGTCTTCGAGCGCCTCGTTCAGCAGCAGCGACGAGTCGACCACCATCGGCCGCAGTCGATCGGCGTAGCCCAGCAGGTCTTCGACGACCTCGTCGACGCCGATCGCGCGGCGGTTGTAGACCTTGACCAGCAGATGGTTCTTCTGGTCGAGGGCGCCCTCCACCTTCTGCCGCAGGATGTTCTCGTCGAACAGGTCTTGGATGCGGATGCCGACGCGGTTGATCTTGTCGGCGTAGGTCGGGCCGATCCCGCGGCCGGTGGTGCCGATCTGACGCTTGCCGAGGAAGCGCTCGGTGACCTTGTCGATGGTGCGGTGGTACTGCGTGATCACGTGGGCGTTGGAGCTGACCTTGAGGCGCGACACGTCGACGCCGCGGGCGATCAGTCCGTCGAGCTCCTGGAACAGCACCTCCAGGTCGACGACGACGCCGTTGGCGATCACGGGCGTGACACCGTCGGTCAGGATGCCGGACGGGAGCAGGTGCAGCGCGTACTTCTCGTCGCCGACGACGACCGTGTGACCGGCGTTGTTGCCGCCGTTGAACTTGACGACGTAGTCGATGCGGCTGCCGAGCAGGTCGGTCGCTTTGCCTTTGCCTTCGTCGCCCCACTGGGCGCCGATGATCACGATCGCGGGCACGTTTCGGTCCTCTCGATGGTCGGGAGCGCGTCGGCGCCTCGCGGTCGACCGTCGCACTCGATCCTATCGCGAGCCGTTTGCGGGGACACCGAAGGGCGTCAAGCCGGTCTTGACGCCGCACCAGCGTCAATCTAACCTTGACGCATGGACAACTCACCCGTCTCCTTCGACAGCCTCATCGCCTACGTCGAGCACCGCCACCCCGACGGCGACCCGCTCGCCCGCTTGAGCGACGCGGTGCTCATCGGCTCGCAGCTCAACGAGCAGGGCGACGCGCTCATCGGCCATTACGTCGACCAGGCCAGGCGGTCCGGCGCCTCCTGGAGCCAGATCGGGGCGAGCATGGGCGTGACCAAGCAGGCGGCGCAGCAGCGGTTCGTCGGCAAGGCGGTCGCGTTCGAGGTGCCGGGCGACCAGCTCTTCTCGCGCTTCACCCCGCGTGCCGGCGACGCGCTCGCGACTGCCGCGGCGAGCGCGCACGGCGGCCCGGTGGAGGCCGAGCACATCGTCGTCGGCGCCGTCTCCGACCCGGACGGCCTCGCCGGTCGCATCGCGGTCAGAGCCGGGCTCGACGCGGTGAGACTCGCCACGGCACTCCAGGTGGGACTCGCGCGGACGACCGGCGCGACCCCGGAGGAGCTGCGCGACATAGACTTCGCCGAGTCCGGCGGCGAGGTGCTCAAGGGGACCCTGCGCGCGGTCCTCAGCCTCAGCCACAACTACGTCGGCACCGAGCACCTCCTCCTCGGTGCCCTTCTGAGCGGAACGCCGGCGGCGTCGAAACTGGTCGAGCTCGGGCTCGACGAGCAGGTCGTGCGGGCGGGCATCGCGGAGGAGGTCGCGCGGATCACGGCGGAGCGGCACGGGGCCTGACCCTCCTGGGAGGCCGGGCCCGACCCTCGGGAGAGGCCGGGCCGCCCCAAGGCGAGGCATTGTCGGAAGCTGAGCGAAGCTCTACATTGGCCCCGATGTCGTCCCTTCTGTACATGTTGGGCCGCGCTGCCTTCCGGGCGCGGAGATGGGTGCTCGCCGGCTGGCTGGTGGCGCTCGTCCTCCTGCTGGCCGGAGCCGGGTTGCTCAGCAACGGGACCGACAACACCTTCAGCATCCCCGGCACCGAGTCGCAGGAGGCTCAGGACGCGCTCGCCCGCACCTTCCCGGAGGTCAGCGGCACTTCCGCGCAGCTCGTCGCCGTCGCGCCGAAGGGCACGGACGTCCACGATCCCGCGTTCCAGTCGGCGGTCGAGTCGTCGGCGGCCGCGATCGCGAAGATCCCGCAGGTGACCTCCGCGTCCTCCCCCTACAGCGGCCCGTCGACCGGCAACATCGCCACCGACGGCTCCGCGGTGATCGTGCCCATCCAGCTCTCGGTCTCGCAGACGGCCGTGCTGCCGTCCACCTCCGACGCCCTCCAGAAGGCCGGGCGCGACCTGGAGGCCGCCCTGCCGAAAGGTTCGGAGGTCGCGGTCGGCGGCCAGCTGTTCTCGCAGACGGTCGCCGGGATCAGCGTCACCGAGCTGCTCGGCATCGCCGTCGCGTTCGCGGTGCTGATCGCGACGTTCGCCTCCGTGATCGCCGCCACCCTGCCCCTGATCACGGCCTTGCTCGGCGCCGGGCTCTCGCTGTCACTGATCTTCGCGGCGACCCACTGGCTCACGATCGCCTCCACGACTCCGCTGCTGGCCCTCATGCTCGGGCTCGCGGTCGGGATCGACTACGCGCTGTTCATCGTCTCCCGCCACCAGGAGCAGCTGAAACGCGGGATGGAGCCGGAGGAGTCCGCCGCCCGCGCGGTCGCGACAGCCGGGTCGGCCGTGGTTTTTGCGGCCGTCACGGTCATCATCGCGCTGGTGGGGCTGAGCGTCGCGGGGATCCCGTTCCTCACGACGATGGGCGTCGCCGCCGCGCTCGCGGTGACGATCGCCGTGCTGATCTCGATGACGCTGACGCCGGCACTCCTCGGGTTCGCGGGGATGCGGGTGGTGGCGAGGAGGTACCGGAAGGGCGCGGCGCCGACTCCTCCGCCTCCGCGTCGCATGTCGAAGCCCCGGCGCCGCACGCCTAAGCCCCGCCGCGAGCATCCCGTCGCCACCACCTGGGTGCACGCGGTCACCCGCATTCCGATCCTCACGGTGGTACTCGTGGTCGGGCTGCTCGGGCTGGTCGCGCTGCCGGCGGCCTCCCTGCGGCTCGCCCTGCCGGACGCAGGCTCGCTCGACGAGCACGAGCCCGCACGCATCGCCTACGACCTGGTCGCCGAACATTTCGGCCCGGGCTACAACGGTCCGCTGATCGCCACCGGGTCGGTGATCGGCAGCACCGACCCGGTCGGGCTGATGAACGACCTCGCCGCCGAGCTGAAGACCGTCCCCGGCGTCGCGGCCGTGCCGCTGTCGACGCCGAACGAGTCCGGCGACACCGGGATCGCCCAGGTGGTGCCGACCGGCGCCCCGGATTCGCCGCAGACGCAGGAGCTCGTCGCGAAGCTCCGCTCGATGCACGACCACTTCGAGCGCGAGTACGGCATCGACCTGTCGATCACCGGGTACACGGCCGCGGGCATCGACATCTCCGCCCGGCTCGGAGGGGCGTTGCTGCCGTTCGCGCTGCTGGTCGTCGGGCTGTCGCTGGTGCTGCTCGCCATCGTGTTCCGGTCGATCGTGGTGCCGGTCACGGCCGCGCTCGGCTACCTGCTCAGCATCGGCGCGGCGTTCGGCGTCACCAGCCTGGTATTCATGAGCGGCTGGTTCGCCGGGCCGCTCGGCGTCGCGCACATCGGGTCGGTGATCAGCTTCATGCCGATCATCGTGATGGGCGTGCTGTTCGGGCTGGCCATGGATTACGAGGTGTTCCTCGCCAGCCGCATGCGCGAGGAGCACCTTCTCGGCGAGGACACGAAGGGCTCCGTACACAAGGGATTCGAGGGATCGGCCAAGGTGGTCACGGCCGCCGCGATCATCATGTTCGCGGTGTTCGCCGCCTTCATCCCGGGCGGCGACGCCCAGATCCAGCCGATCGCGCTCGGCCTCGCCGTCGGAGTCGTCGTGGACGCGTTCGTCGTGCGGATGACCCTGATCCCCGCCGTGCTCGTGCTGTTCGGGAGGGCGACCTGGTGGATGCCGCGGTCGTGGGACCGCGCCCTGCCCGTGCTCGACATCGAGGGCGAAGGCGTGCAGGCCGAGCTCGACGCGGCCGACTGGCCCGAACCGGGCGCCACTTACGCGATCGCCGCCGACGGCGCTCGAGCCGGAGGTTCCGGATCGTTCGACGCCCTGGTGCCGCGCGGCGGCGCCATCGTGCTCACCGGGCCGGGGCACACCGCCTTGGCGTCGGCGATCGCCGGGCGCGCGCCCCTGGAGGCCGGGCGCCTCAAGGTGGACGGCCTCCTGCTGCCGGTTCGGCGGTCGTCGGTGCGGTCGCGCGCGGCGATCGCCCGGCTGGACCGCACGCGCGACGCGGTCGCGGCGGTGCGGGACGCGACAGCCGACCGGCCGGTGGTCCTGGTCGTGGACGGCGCCGAGGCGGTTACCGGCGCCGAGCGGCAGGCGCTGGCCGATCAGCTCGCGCGGGTCACGGCCGGCGGCACGGCTCTCGTGCTCGCCGCGACCTCCCCCGAGGCGGTCGCGGACCTCCTGCCGCCCAACGCCAACCCGCCCATCGCCGACGCCCACATCACCGAGCCCGACCTCCCCACCGACTTCCAGTCCGGCACGGCCGAATCCGACCCCTCCACCCCAGGCACGCGACGGGAGCCCATCCCATGACAGACCGCAACGACGACCGGGCGCCCTTCGACGCCCGCGCCGGATCCGAGCGCACGCGCGCCGTCACGCTCATCGGGCTCGCCCTCGCACCGCTCCTCGTGGTCGGCGTGCTGGGCTGGGGCCTCTTCTCGCCCGCCCTGCACCTCGACCGGGTGACCGCGGCGGTGGTGAACAACGACGCCCCGGTGACCGTCAACGGCAAGACGGTCCCGCTCGGGAGGCAGTTCGCCGGTTCACTGATCGCCGGAGGGTCGACCGCCTCGGCGGCCGGCTCCGGCTCCCCGACGGAGGCCCCGCCGAGCGACGACCCGACGAACTTCACCTGGGTGCTCACGAACGACGCGGACGCCGCCGCCGGGCTCGCGAACGGGCACTACGCGGCGGTGCTCACCATCCCGTCGTCGTTCTCCGCCGACGCGACCTCCATCGGAGGCCCTGCTGCGAGCGCGCAGCAGGCGACCGTGACCGTGAAGACCAGCCCGGCCGCGTCGCTCGTCGACCCGGCGCTCGCGGCGGCGGTCAGCCAGGCGGCGACCGCCGCCCTCGACCGCCAGCTGACCGCCCAGTACCTCCAGAACGTCTACGCCGGCTTCAACACGATCGACCAGCAGATCGGGTCGGCCGCATCGGGTGCGGCATCGCTCTCGGCAGGGGCGTCGTCGCTCGCGCAGGGCACGCAGTCCCTCGCGAGCGGGGCGGCGACGCTCGCCACGGGAACGCAGTCGCTCGATGCCGGCGCCCAATCGCTCGCCTCGGGTCTCGGCACGCTGAGCGACAAGTCGCAGCCCCTCCCCGGCCAGACCCAGCAGCTCGCGCAGGGGTCCGCCACGCTCGCCGGGGCGGCCGATCAGGCCTCCGCGGGAGCAGCGTCGGCGACGACTCAGTTCGCCCAGGTCGTCGCGCAGGTCTGCGCGACCGGCCCGGCCGTGCTGTGCACGCGCGCTCAAGCCGCCCTCGCAACTCTGCAGAACGCGAGCAGCGGGCTCTCTGCTTTCGCCACCGGGTCGAACGCGGTCGCGTCCGGCAACGCGGCCCTCGCAGCGGCGATGCCCGCGCTGGTCGACGGCATCGACGCATCGGCGGCCGGCGCCGATCAGGTCGCGGCCGGCGCCGCGCAGACCGCGTCGGGAGCGGCGTCGCTCAGCGCAGGCGCGTCCTCAGCCGCCACCGGTGCGGCACAGACCGCGGACGGCGCCGCCCAGCTGTCGTCGGGGCTCGCGCAGGCCGCGCAATCGATCCCGACCTACAGCGACAGCGACATGACGACGCTCTCCGCCGTGGCCGCCCAACCGGTGCGCGCGGTGCAGAAGGCGCCGCCCGCCGGGCTCGCCACCCTCCCCCTCTTCGCCGTGCTCGCGCTCTGGCTGGGCGCGATGGCGACCACTCTCGCGCGCCGCGCCGTGCCTTCCCGGCTGCTGCTGTCGACCGTGCCGTCTGCGCTGATCGCCCTGCGCTCCGCCGCCTGGATGGCGCTGATCGGCGCGGGCCAAGGCGTCGTCGTCGCGGGCGCCGCGCAGTTCGGCCTCGGCCTCCGCCCGGACATCTGGCTGGGGTTCGCACTGGCGGCCGCCTTCGTCGGCGCCGTCTTCTGCGTGCTCAACCAGGCTCTGGCCGCCGCGTTCGGCGGGGTCGGCCGGCTGATCGCCCTCGTCGTCGGCATCGTCGCCCTCACGGCGGGGATGTCCTCCACCGTGCCGGCGACGCTCTCGTCGCTGGCGGGCGCGCTGCCGACGGCGCCCGCCCTCGCGCTGCTGCGTTCGGCCGCGAGCGGCGACGTCGGAGGCGCGTTCGGCACCGTCGGCCCGTTGCTCGTGTACGCGGTGGCGGCGCTCGCGCTGACGCTCGCGGCGGTCGCGGCCCGGCGCAGCGTCCGGCTGCCGCGTCTCGCGCGCAGTACCGCCGCCGCGTAACCCGGCTTAAGTTGCACATGCGTGTGCAAGAAGAGTATCCTCGAGACATGCCCACCCCCTCCACGCGCGCACCGCGACGCGACGCGACCGCGAACCGGGAGGCCATCCTCGTCGCCGCCGCAGCGGCGCTCAACGAGGACATCGACGCCTCCCTCGAGACCATCGCCGCCCGCGCCGGCCTCAGCCGCCGCGCGCTCTACGGCCATTTCGCCAACCGGGACGACCTCCTGATCGACGTCTTCACCCGTGGCGCCGCCCGACTCTCGGCGCTTCTCGATCCCGTGTCGCACCCTGACGCGCGCGTCGAGATCGCGCTGTTCGGCGCGACCCTGTGGGCGGAGGTCGAGCACATCCGCGTGAGCGCGGCCCTCGCCGTGCGCGGGCCGCACCGCGAGCTGGTGGGCACGGCGCTCGATCCCGCTCGCGACCGCCTCCGGGGCACCGTGCAGCGCGGGATGAACGACGGCACGATCCGCACCGACCTCGACCGCGAGACCGTCACCCGCCTCATCGAGAACGCGGCCGTGTCCGTGCTCGACGAGGCCACGCGGGCCGGTCTCTCCCATCGCGCGGGCCACCGACTCGTCATCCTCGCCGCCCTCTCGGCGGCGGGCATGGGCTGGCGGGAGGCCGACGCGCTACTCGACGACACTCCGGAGCTGGCGTTCGAAGCCGTGCAGCCGCAGCAGCCGCAGCAGCCGCAGGAGGCTCAGAAGTGAAGATCGTGCTCGATGCGGTCGCCAAAGGACCGCGCTCCGCGGTGCTGCCCGCGACCTCCGCGACGTTCGAGTCGGGGCAGGCGGCGCTGGTTCGCGCCGAGACCGAGCAGCGCCCGACGGTGCTCGGCCTGATCGCCTCCGGACGCATGCGGCCCGACTCCGGCACCGTGACCATCGACGGGCGGCAGGACTACGGCAGCATGCGCAAGCGCATCGCTCTGATCGACGCGCCCGACGTGTGCGAGCCGGCGCCCGACGTGACCGTCGCCGGGATCGTCGCGGAGGAGCTCATGTTCGCCGGCCGGGCCTCCCACCCGATCGCCGTCGGCCGCCGCCTGAGCGAGCTCGGCGCGTCCGAGTACAGCCGCTCCGCGATCGGCACGGTTCCGCCGACGGTGCGCATCCGCCTGCTCGCCGAGCTCGCGCTGATGCGCGCAGGTGTCGAGGGGCTCGTGATCGTCTCGCCAGACCGGCACGGCGGCGACCCCGTCGAGTGGTGGGAGTTCGCCCGCGAGCTCGCCGCCCGCGGCATCGCCGTGCTCGTGGTCGCGGGCGACGCCTCCGCCGCCGCGATCGCAGCGGCCTCCCTGGTCTCGCGCCTCGACGAGACGCAGACCGGCCCCCAGACATTCGACGAAGACCCGGGACGGGACGACACCGACGAGGTGCCCGACCTGATCCTGAGCGACCCGGTGGAGAACGCATGAAGATCCCCCAGATGATCGCGGCGGAGTTCCGCCGCCTGACCGCCAGCCCGATGTCCATCGTCGCGCTCATCGCGCTGATGTGCGTGCCCGTGCTCTACGGCGGCCTCTACCTCTGGGCCAACCAGAACCCGTACGCCAACCTCGACCGCATCCCCGCGGCGATCGTCGTCGACGACACCGGCACGACTGTCGACGGCAAGACCGTCAACTACGGCGACCAGGTCGCCGACCAGCTGATCGAAGACGGCTCCTTCCAGTGGCACCGTGTCGCGTCCGGCTCGGCCGCGAGCGGCGTCGACGACTCGAAGTACGACTTCAGCATCACGTTCCCCTCCGACTTCTCCTCGGCCCTCGCCTCCGCCTCCGGCGACAGCCCGCGCCGTGCGATCGTCACGCTGACGACCAACGACACCAACAGCTATCTGGCCTCCACGATCGGCACCCAGGCGGCCGAGAAGATCCGCACCTCGATCGTGAAGCAGGTCAACGAGGAGGCCGCCCAGCGCTTCCTGCTCGGCCTCGCCGACATCCGCTCCAGCCTCGTGAAGGCCGTGGACGGCGCCGACCAGCTCGTCGACGGCAGCGCGACCGCCCAGAGCGGCGCCTCCCAGCTCGCCGACGGCACCGCCCAGCTCGCCACCGGATCGCAGACGCTCGCCGACAAACTCGGGGAGCTGTCCGCGGGCGCGGCACAGGTCAGCGACGGCGCCTCCCGCGTCGCGGCCGGCAACGACCAGCTCGCCGCGAAGGCGACGCAGGCCGGTCAGGTCGCCGCACAGTTGGCCACGGACGCCCCGGCGGTCGGTCAGGACCTCGTCGCCCGGCTCCAGGCGGCTCACGTCGACCCCGCGGTGATCGAGCAGGTGCAGGCCGCGCTCGGCGACATCGACGGCAAGGTGCAGTCGGGCAACGCGCAGATCCAGTCCGCGGTCGGCCAGGTGAACCAGCTGGCCTCCGGCGCAGACCAGGTCGCCTCCGGCGCAGCGCAGGTCGCGAGCGGATCGTCGCAGGCGCAGGCCGGCGCAGGGCAGCTCGCGAGCGGCGCCGCCTCTGCGGCCACGGGCTCGGCGCAGCTCCGCGACGGGCTCACGACCCTCCACGACGGCACGACGCAACTGCGCGACGGTCTCGTGAACGGGGTGTCCCAGATCCCCGACAATTCGCCGTCGCTGCAGAAGAAGCAGGCGTCGACCATCGCCGATCCGGTGAACCTTCACAACGACTCCATCACCTCCGCCGGCACGTACGGCGCGGGCCTCGCCCCGTTCTTCGTCGCACTCGCGGGCTGGATCGGCATCTACGCGCTCTTCCTCATCGTCAAGCCGGTGTCCCGTCGCGCGATCACCGCGCTGCACTCGCCGGTCAAGATCACGCTCGCGGGCTGGCTCACGCCCGGCCTCCTCGGCGCAGTGCAGATGGTCGGGCTATTCGCGATCGTCGCCGGAGCGCTCGGCTTCGCCATCCACAACCCGCTCGGCATGTTCGGGATGATGGCGCTCGCCTCCCTGACGTTCGCGTCGATCATCCTCGCGCTCAACGTCTGGCTCGGCAGCGTCGGGCAGTTCCTCGGCCTCGTGCTGATGGTGCTGCAGCTGGTCACCGCGGGAGGGACCTTCCCGTGGCAGACGCTGCCCGGGCCGCTCGCCGCACTGCACCACGTCCTGCCGATGTCGTATGCCGTCGACGGAATACGGCAGCTCATGTACGGCGGGAACCCGGCGACGGCGTGGGCCGACGCGGGCGTGCTGGCGCTGTGGATGCTGATCGCTCTGCTCGTCTCGGCGATCGGCGTCACGCGGATGACGCACTTCCGCACGCTGCGCGACCTGCGACCATCGCTGATCGGCTGAGCGCGGACCTACCCGTACCTCCCGCCGATGGGTAGGGTGTCGCACGACAGCACCCGACCCGAGGAGGACGACTATGGCCGATCTCGAAGCCCAGGCAGCGATCTCGCAGGCTCGGCAGGCGGCGAACGCGGCGAGCTATGACATCCAGAAGCTCGCGGAGGACTCGATCGAGAGGCAGGCGCTGCACAACCTCCTCACGGCGGTCGAAGCGCTCATCCTGGCGGCCGACAGCGAGTGAGGCGCGACGCTGGCCCGCGCGGGGTGAGGCGCGCGGAGTGAGGGTCGGCGCTCGGCGCTAGGGTGGCCGCGTGACCGATCCTCTGCGCATCCTGCACCTGAGCGACACCCACCTCTACGGCGACGGCCGGCTGCACTACGGCCTGGTCGACACCCTGGCGGCGCTCGATCGGGTGCTCGCGCGCGCCGGCGAGCTGGAGGCGGTCGAGCTGGTCGTCGCCTCGGGCGACCTCTCCGACGACGGCAGCGCCGCGTCCTACCGATTGCTGCGGGAGCGACTGGAGCCGTGGGCTGCCGAGCGCGGTGCCGTCGTCGCCTACGCGATGGGCAACCACGACCTCCCCGACGCGTTCGAGGAGGTGCTCGGAGCGCGGGAGACCGAGCTGGAGGTCGGCGGTTTCCGGGTCGTGACCGTCGACACCACCGTCACGCGCGCCGGCTACGGCAGGCTCGACGAGGCACGTCTCGAACGCCTGCGCGCGACGCTGAGCACTCCGAGCGCGAACGGAACGGTCGTCGTCCTCCACCACCCGCCGGTGCCGCCGACGACCGGGCTCTTCGACACCCTGCGACTCGTCGACCCGCAGCCTCTCCTCGACGTCTGCTCGGCCTCCGATGTGCGGCTCATCCTCGCCGGGCACTACCACCACGCGCTGCTGACGGAGGCCGGTCCCGGCGGCATTCCGGTCGTCGTGGCCCCGGCCGTCGCGAACACGACCGACGTGCTGTGGCCGCGTCCGCGCGAGCGTGCCGAGCGCGGATCCGGGTTCGCGGTGATCCAGCTCCCGGTCGACGGGCCGGTGCGGGCGCACGTGGTCCGCGCACCCGCCGCCGACGACGGCGAGACGGTCTACGATCTCGACGCCGACGCGATCGCCCGGATCGCGGCCCACGCGGGCTGGGCGGGCGACGCATGAGCGGCGGCGCAGCGGGCTACTCCGGCACGCCGCTCTGGAAGAAGCTCGGCCTCAAGCCCGGGATGCGCGCGCAGCTGCTGCACGCTGACCCCGGCTGGTCGGTGCCGGTGGAGGACGGCCCGGCCGACGTCGAGTGGCTGCCGCCGGGCTCGACCGAGCCGGCCGGCCTCATCGTGGCGTTCTACCGGCACGCGGCCGAGTACCTGGACGAGCTCGACGCCCTGGCGCCGCGCATCCACCCGGCCGGGATGATCTGGGCCGCCTGGCCGCGCAAGGCCGCCGGCCACGTCAGCGACCTCGACGAGAACGTGATCCGCGACAACGCGCTCGCCCGCGGTCTCGTGGACGTCAAAGTCGCCGCGATCTCGCACGACTGGTCGGCGCTCAAGCTCGTCATCCGCCGCGAGAACCGCTGAAGCACGTGCCTATGCGAAGGTGACGTGCTGGACGATCCAGGCGTGCATGGCGACGGCGGCCGCCGCCGACGCGTTGATGGAGCGGGTGGAGCCGAACTGCGAGATCTCGACGACGACATCGGCGGCCGCCAGGGCGGCGGCCGAGAGACCGGGACCTTCCTGGCCGAAGAGCAGCACGCACTCCCGCGGAAGCGCGTAGGTCTCGATGAGCACCGAACCCGGCACGTTGTCGACCGCGACGATCGGGAGGCCGGCCTCCCGCGCCCAGGCCACGAACGCCTCCACGTCGTCGTGGTGCACCACATGCTGGTAGCGGTCGGTCACCATCGCCCCGCGCTTGTTCCAGCGACGACGGCCGATGATGTGCACGGTGTCGGCGGCGAACGCGTTAGCGCTGCGCACGATCGAGCCGATGTTCATGTCGTGCTGCCAGTTCTCGATCGCCACGTGGAACGGGTGCCGATGCTCGTCCAGGTCGGCGACGACAGCCTCCATGCGCCAGTACCGATAGCGATCGATCACGTTGCGGGTGTCACCGTGGCGAAGCAGGTCGGGGTCGTAGCGATCGTCGTCCGGCCACTCCCCGGGCCACGGGCCGACGCCGTGCGTGGTCAGCTCGGCCGACGGCGGGAGGTCGCGCGGGGTCGGGCCGTGCGGGTCCGGGTCGTGCGGGTCCGGCTCGTGCGCGGTCCGCTCCTCCGGGTTCTCTGGCGTCACCGATCCAGCGTAGCGGCCGTGCCCTGACCTTCCGGCAGCACTCCATTCGGGGGAACCCGACAGGCGCTGGAAACCCTGCTGCAACCCGCCGGGCAATAAGCTGGTGGCGTCACTTCACCTTCGAAAGGGGTTCTGCGTGGCGCGACGCGACGAGATCGAGTGCTGGCTGACCGATATGGACGGCGTGCTCGTCCACGAGAACGCGGCCCTCCCCGGTGCCCCCGAGCTGATCCAGCAGTGGCGCGACCAGGGCACGCCGTTCCTCGTGCTCACCAACAACTCGATCTACACGCCTCGTGACCTCGCTGCGCGCCTCCGCGCCTCCGGGCTCGATGTGCCGGAGGAGTCCATCTGGACCTCCGCGCTCGCCACCGCCGACTTCCTCAAGTCGCAGGCCCCGGGCGGCAGTGCCTACGTCATCGGCGAGGCCGGGCTGACCACCGCCCTGCACGAGGCCGGCTTCATCATGACCGACACGAACCCCGACTACGTGGTCGTCGGCGAGACCCGCAGCTACTCCTTCGACGCGATCACCAAGGCGATCCGCCTGATCGGCGCGGGTGCCCGCTTCATCTCGACCAACCCGGACGCCACCGGCCCCAGCGCCGAGGGCCCGCTGCCCGCAACCGGTGCGGTGACCGCGATGATCACGAAGGCGACCGGCGGCATGGAGCCGTACGTGGTCGGCAAGCCGAACCCGATGATGTTCCGCTCGGCGCTCAACCGCATCGGCGCACACTCCGAGAACACCGCCATGATCGGCGACCGCATGGACACCGACGTCGTCGCGGGGATCGAGGCCGGCCTCCACACCATCCTCGTGCTCACGGGCATCAGCGACCAGGCCGAGATCGACCGCTACCCGTTCCGTCCTGACGAGATCCTCTCCGGCGTCCACGAGCTCGTCACGGCGACTCCGGTCGAGTCGGATCTCTGACCCAGGGCGGGCGGGCACGCATAGCCGGGATCAGCCGGTCGGCCCCTGCCCCTGCACGGAGGTGTTGAGCGGCTGACCGCTCGACCGGCTCGCGAAGCAGTAGTACGAGCGCTGGCCGCTCTTCCACTGCTCCTCGGTCGCCGGGAAGGTGCCCTGCACCTGCAGGTCGGGATACGCCCCGGCCGCGTTCAGGTCGATCACGCCGCTCGCCGTGCACAGCGTGTTGATCTGCTGAGCGAGCGCGTCCGCGCCCGGGTAAGGAGCCGCCGGATCGGCCGAGATCAGGTTGGTGTAGACCATCTGGGCGGTGTGGTCGGTCGTGCAGGCGACGACCGTGAACGTCTCGGCCCACGGTGAGGTGTACGGCTGGATGCACTCCCCGCCGCCCAGGGTGTCCCAGGCGTGGTCGCCGGGGCCGACGGCCGCCGCCGGCTTGGGGCTCACGGTCGGCGTGGGGGTCGGAGTGGGCGTCGGGGTCGCGGACGGCGTGTGGGAGGCCGACGCCTGCGGAGATGGAGCAGCCGCGCCGAAGAGCGAGGGGATGCGCGTGCCGAGGGCGAACAGCCCGACGAGCACGAGCAGCACGGCCAGCACGCCCGCGATGAGATAGACCCGGCGGTTGAACCGCGGATCGCGTGGCCCCCGCGGGGGCTCGGGCGGCTCCGGCGGGGTCTCGCCCGGCGCCGTCGTCGGGTGTGCAGGGGAGGTGGTGTCGGACGGGGAGGACACGGCTGCCGACGCCGGGGCCGCAGGGGTGGGTGCGGGGGAGGTCAGCGGCTCGCGCGCC
The DNA here is from genome assembly GCF_001423695.1 of Leifsonia sp. Leaf336. Classification (GTDB taxonomy): domain Bacteria; phylum Actinomycetota; class Actinomycetes; order Actinomycetales; family Microbacteriaceae; genus Leifsonia. The sequence continues at coordinate 56,150 of NZ_LMOZ01000001.1, read as the reverse complement.
GCGGCTGCTGCGTCGAAGGCGACGGTCGGTGGCGCGATCGTGTCGAAGTCGTCGAAGTCGGCGGCGGAGTCCGAACCCAGCTGGGGGCCCTCCATCGCGGCGGAGGGTTCTGGAACCGCGGCGGCGGAGGCGTCTGCCGTGTCGTCGGCGAGCTCCGGGAAGAGGATCGCGTTGATTCCGGGAGCGGCTGTGCCAGTGGTGTCGGTGGTGTCGGTGGTGTCGGCGGCGACCGCGGGAGCGATCTCCGATTCCGCAGGGGTCTGGGTGGCGTCGTGGACCTGTGGTTCATCGGCTCCGGTCAGGTCTTCGTCGATGCTGTCGTCGGAGCCCGCGGCGATGTCCAGAGCGAAGTCGCCGAAGAGTGCAGAGATGCCGTCGGGCTCGTCGGTGGCCTCCTGGTCAGGGGTCGCCTCCGGCTCGGTGATCGCCTCCGGCTCGGCGATGGGCTCAGGCTCGGTGTCGGGCTCCGGCTCGGTTATGGGCTCCGGCTCGGTGATGGGCTCCGGCGCGGCCGGGATCGCAGCCGTCGGCAGCTCAGCGGACGCGGCGGCGAGCGCCTCGGCGTCGAACGGGCTCGTGGCCGGCGACGGCGGCGCACCGAGGACAGCCTCGGTCTGCGCGGCACCGCCGAAAGGCGCGGCCTCCGGCGGACGGATGGGCTCGGGAGGCGCCGGCTCGATCAGCGGAGGCGGAACCGCCGCGCTCGCGGACGCGATCGCCGCCTCCTCAGCCCGGAGGGCCTCCCGGCGCGAAGTCGGAGTCCCGGCGTCGGAAGGCGGGTTCGCGGCCGGCGGAGTGTAGGTGGGCGGGAGCGGGATGATGCCGGTCGTGTCGCCGAGGAGCGGGCGTGGCGCGGGGCGCTCCTGCTGGGACGCCCCACCGAGCAGGGCGGCCAGTCCGTGGCCCCGGAGCGGTCCTGTGTCCTTCGTCGGAGGCTCGGCCTCCGGCTCCGCCTCCCCCTTCGGCTCGGTGGTCCGGGGCGAGGCATCGGCGCCCGGCTCGTCCGCGGTAGGGGCGCTGTCGGTCGGCGCCGGCGGCTCGGCGGGGGCGGCGGGGGCATCGCCCCACTCCGGAGGGTGCGGCATGCGAAGTGCCGCCACGAAGCTGGGCGGCTCGGAGCTCTGCGCCGGCTCGCTCTGCGGCGGCTCGGGCACGACGACGGGAGCGACGTCCGGCTCGCGCGTCGGTTTCGGCTCGACGTAGTTCGTTCGACGAACCGGTGGGTTCGCGTCGTCATCGACTGCGACGTCCTCCGCGTCGTCTCGGTCTTCGCTCGTCCGAGACGCGAGGTTCCAGACGAAACCCTGAGGTGCTGTGGCGATCGGACCGGTGGCGCCGTCGCTCGGCCCTGTCGTCTCGTCAGGCGCCGGACTGACCGGATCGCGAAGCAGGTCCGCGAAACCGACGGGCGCCGGTGGCTCCTCGACGTCCGCGGCCCCTGTCACAGGCGATGCAGCCTCGTCGGGCGCCTCGCTCTTGCTGTGCGACCCTTCGGGCGACGCTACGGGCGGGCCGTCCGCTTCGGGCTCCGCGCGCCGGCCGCCGGTCAGCTGGGCGAGCAGCCACTCGGAGCTGCCGAACTCGGGCTCGGCGTCGTCGTGGGGCTGCTCGTGCTCCGGCTGATCCGGCTCGCCTCCCGTGCCGGGATCGCGGTGCTCGGCCACTACTCCAACCCCAGATCCTCGAGGCCGATGGCGGCGAGGTAGGGGTAGCCGGCCGACTCGATGACCTCGCGCGCGCCCGTGTTGCGGTCGACGACGACAGCCACGCCTGCGATCTCCGCGCCGACCTTCTTCAGTGCCTCGATCGCCTTGAGCGGCGAGCCTCCGGTGGTGGAGGTGTCTTCGAGCACGATCACGCGCTTGCCCTCGAGGTCGGGGCCTTCGACCTGCTTGCCGCGACCGTGGTCCTTCGGCTCCTTGCGGACGACGAACGCGTCGTAGGCAAGCCCGCGCGCGGCGCCCTGGTGCAGGATCGCGGCCGCCACGGGGTCCGCGCCCATCGTCATGCCGCCGACGGCGACGACGTCGGGGACGCCCGCGATCAGGTCGATCATCACCTGACCGATCAGCGGCGCGACCCGGTGGTCGAGGCTGACCTTGCGCAGGTCGACGTAGTAGCTGGCCTTCTTGCCGCTGGTCAGCGTGAAGTCGCCGTGGAACACGGCCTCGGCCGAGATGAAGTCGATGAGCTGCTGTCGCGCGTCCGTCACGTCTGACATTCTACGGGCACCCTGCCCACGGCAGCGGGTCGGTGGCGGCCGATACGATCGGGGCATGCGCGTCGCCACCTGGAATGTGAACTCCATCCGCACCCGAGTCGCGAGGGTGGTGGACTGGATGGTCCGCGAAGACGTCGATGTGCTGGCCATGCAAGAGATCAAGTGCAAGCCGGAGCAGTTCCCCTACGAAGCCTTCGAGGCGGCCGGCTACGAGGTCGTGCTGCACGGCCTGAACCAGTGGAACGGCGTGGCCATCGCGGCCCGGCTGCCGATCGAGGACGTCGAGATCGGCTTCCCCGACATGCCCGGCTTCCTCAAAGACCACGACGGCCCCGATCTGCCCAAGGAGGCGCGCGCGATCGGCGCGACGGTCGACGGCCTCCGGCTGTGGAGCCTGTACGTGCCCAATGGGCGGGCGCTCGACGATCCCCACTACGTCTACAAGCTCGACTGGCTCGCCGCCCTCGCCGCCGACACGCAGCGCTGGCTGGGCGAGAACCCCGACCAGCCTCTCGCCCTGATGGGCGACTGGAACGTCGCGCCGCTCGACTCCGACGTCGGCGACCCGAGCCTGGTCCCCGGCGCCTCCACTCACATCTCGCCCCCGGAGCGCACCGCGTTCGCCGCCTTCGAGAAGGCCGGGCTGACCGACGTCGTGCGCCCGATCGTTCCCGACGGCTACACCTACTGGGACTACAAGCAGCTGCGCTTCCCGCGCAACGAAGGGCTGCGGATCGACTTCATCCTCGGTTCGGCGGCGTTCGCCGATCGCGTCGTCGACGCCAGCATCCACCGCAACGAGCGCAAGGGCGACGCCCCCAGCGACCACGTCCCGGTGCTCGTGGAGCTCTCGGAGGCCGCCGAGGTCGAGGACGACGACGACCGCCCGATGATCTGGTGACCGACCCGGCGCTCCTCGGCCCCTAGCGCCGAAGCGCCGCATCCGGGCGGTTTCGTTACGCGGTGTTGCGACTGGGGATCACCCGCTGGCCCACTGTCGATACGGTCGAAGTCACCATGGTCTCTCCGTCGTCCGCGTATCCCGTCGAGTTCGCCGGGATCGGTCGCGCCTTCGCGGCACCGAGGCGGAAGGGCGCAGCCCCGGAGTCGCGGACCGTCCTCCGTGACGTTTCGTTGACCATCGACGCGGGCGAGGTCGTGGCGATCCTCGGCGCGAGCGGCTGCGGCAAGTCGACGCTGCTGCGCATCGCCGGCGGGCTCGACGCCCCGACCGCCGGATCGGCCCGCATCGACGGCACCCCTGTCGCGGGCATCGACGCACGGTGCGCCGTCGGCTTCCAGGAACCGCGCCTGCTCCCCTGGCGCTCCCTCGCCGACAACGTCGCGCTCGGCCTCCCGCGCGGGCTCGAGCGATCGGAAGGCGCCCAGCGCGTCGCGCGGCTCCTCGAGCTCGTCGGGCTGGGAGCCTCGGCCGCCCTGCGCCCCCGGGAGGTCTCCGGCGGTATGGCCCAGCGGGCCTCCCTCGCTCGCGCGCTCGCCCGCAACCCCGGCGTCCTGCTCCTGGACGAGCCGTTCGGCGCCCTCGACGCGCTGACGCGACTCCGGATGCAGGACCTCCTGCTCGAGGTGCACGCCACCGCCCCGACGACGATCCTCCTCGTGACGCACGACGTCGACGAGGCCCTCCAGCTCGCCGACCGCATCATCCTGCTGGGCGGCGAGGACGGACGGGAGGGCGCGACCATCCGTCGCGTCGTGACCGTCCCCGGCGCACGCCCCCGCGACCGCGGGTCGGCCGCGCTGGCGGAATTGCGCGCGGAACTGCTCGACGGCCTCGGCATCGACCGGCACGGCCGAGCACTGGAGGACGCGCAGTCCTCCACGATCCCGGTCTTCCCCTACTGATCCACAGATCCATCGGATCGCCTCCGTTGCGGCGGCGCATCCGCGAGGCTCGACCCACAGCACCTCCGAGCCGCACTCACCAGACATCACCAGAACCGAGAGGCATCCCGAACATGCACCGCAGACCCACGATCGTCACCGCTGTCGCCGCGCTCGCGGCCTCCGCCGCTCTGCTGCTCTCGGGCTGCGTCGCCGGCGAAGGCTCCGCCTCGGGCTCGACCAGCTCGGCCGGCGTCACCGAGGGCGGCACCCTCAACATCGACTTCGCCACCTACAACCCGCTGAGCCTGGTCATCAAGAAGGAGGGCTGGCTCGAGAAGGCGCTCAAGAAGCAGAACATCACCGTCAACTGGGTGCAGTCCGCCGGCTCGAACAAGGCCAACGAGGCACTGCGCTCCGGCGCGATCGACGTCGGCTCGACCGCGGGTTCCGCCGCCTTGCTCGCACGGGCGAACGGCTCGGACATCAAGACCATCGACATCTTCTCGCAGCCCGAGTGGTCGGCGATCGTGGTCGGCCCGAACTCCGACATCACCTCCGTCGCGCAGCTGAAGGGCAAGCAGATCGCGGCGACGAAGGGAACCGATCCCTACTTCTTCCTGCTGCAGGCGCTGGAGGCCAACGGCCTGTCCGCGAGCGACGTCACGATCCAGAACCTCCAGCACGCCGACGGCTGGGCGGCCCTGCAGGGCGGCTCGGTGCAGGCCTGGAGCGGGCTCGACCCGATCATGGCGAACGCCGAGAAGTCCGGGGCGAAGCTGATCTATCGCAACGTCGCCTTCAACACCTACGGGTTCCTCAACGCGACGGAGTCGTTCCTCACGTCGAAGCCCGACGTCGCTCAGACGGTCGTGAACACGTACGAGTACGCGCGCGCCTGGGCGTTGAAGCACAAGGACGAGACCGCCCAAATCCTCGCCGAGGTCGCCGGCATCGACCCGGCCGTCGCGACGACGGTGATCACGCAGCGCACCAACCTCGATGTGTCGAACGTCCCCGGTAGCGCCCAGCTGAAGGTGCTCAAGAAGGTCGGCCCCATCTTCGTGCAGTCAGGCGACGTGCGCACGCAGAAGGACATCGACACGGCGCTCGACTCCCTCCTCGACCCGTCCTTCGCCAAGAAGGCCGACCCGAGCGCGATCGGCGGCTGATCGCGCTTGTCGTACCAGAACGCTCCTGACCGCGACGGTCCGCTGATCGTCGTCGGCGGCCCCGGGGAGGGCCTCGCGTCGACCTCTGTCACACGCGAGGCCCCTCGGGAGCCTGGGCCGACCACGGCCGGCGGCCGCGCGTCGTTGCTGTCGCGGCGTTGGGTGCGTGTGGTCGGAGGCGCCCTCATCCCGGTCGCACTCCTGGTGATCTGGCAGCTCGCGTCCACCTCCGGCGCGTTCACGTCGTCGCAGCTGCCCACCCCTGCGATGGTCGTCGACGCTGCCGTCGATCTCGCGCAGCGCGGCCTCCTCGGCCTCTACATCGCCATCTCCACCCAGCGCGTGCTGATCGGCTTCGCGATCGGCGCCGCCCTCGGCCTGGGGTTCGGCGCCGTGGTCGGCCTCTCGCGCCTGGGTGACATCCTCTTCAGCCCGACCCTCGGTGCCATCCGCGCGGTGCCGTCGCTGGCCTGGGTGCCCTTGCTGATCCTCTGGTTCAAGATCGGCGAGGACTCGAAGATCATCCTCATCGCGATCGGCGCCTTCTTCCCCGTCTACACCACGGTGGCCGCGGCGCTCCGGCACGTCGACCGCCAGCTGGTGGAGGCCGGGCGCGCGTTCGGCCTGGGCGGCGTGCGCCTGTTCACGACGGTCCAGCTCCCGTCGGTGCTCCCTGCGGTCATCTCGGGGCTCCGCCTCGCGCTGGCCCAGGCCTGGCTGTTCCTGGTGGCCGCCGAGCTGATCGCTTCGTCGATGGGGCTCGGGTTCCTGCTCAGCGACTCGCAGAACAACGGACGCACCGACCGGCTGTTCCTCGCGATCATCCTGCTGGCGATCCTCGGCAAGCTCACCGACTCGCTGGTCGGTCTCTTCGAGCGGTGGGCGAACCGCCGCTGGGCGTGACTCCGCGGCGCCGCGAATGCCACCGCCGGGCGGCTACGGTCGCCCGGTGAACTCGTCCATCGAGGTGTAGACGCCGAAGACGCGGTCGGCGAGCAGGTCCCACACCCTCACCGGCAGAACGCCCTTCAACGTCTTCGCCAGCCCGACCGACCAGGGAAGCATCAGCATCGGCTTGCCCGCCAGCATGGCCTTCCAGACCCGGTCCACGACGTACTCCGGCGTCAGCACAGGCGTAAGGAGGGGGCCGCGGGCTCCCTCGAACATCCCCGTGTCGATGTAGCTCGGCGCGACCGTCGTGACCTTGACGTGCCCGAAACCCTGTTGGTCCAGTTCGATGCGGAGGCTGTCGCTCCACCCGATCACCGCCCACTTGCTGGCGGCGTAGACGCTCATCCTCGGGTTGGCGAGGGTGCCGGCCGCCGACGCGATGTTGACGATGCGCGCCTCGCGGGAGCTCGCGATCATCGCGGGCAGGAACTCCCGGGTCGTGTACATCGGCGCGAGCGCGTTGACCTGCATCGTCGCGCGGGTGTCGTCGCCGTTGTCGTGCTCCCAGAAGTACTTGCCCCGAACGATCCCGGCGTTGTTGATGAGCACGTCGACGCCGCCGAGCTCCTTGCGCACCGACTGTGCTGCCTGCGCGATCCCTCCGAGCTCGCCGAGGTCGACCGTATACGGGTGGATGCTCGTGCCCGACCTCCCGTTCGCAGAGCTGGGCGACCCCGCCGGCGCGCCCCAGGCCGTCGCCGTACGGCCGGTGAGGACTTCCGTTCGGAGCCGGTCGGCGAGGCGGGTGAGCCCCGCCGCGTCGCGGTCCCACAGCACGACGGCTCGGGCGCCCTCCAAGACGGCGCGCTCGGCGTAGAGCCGCCCCATGCCGGAAGCAGCGCCGGTGATCAGGACGCGTGCGCCACGAACGGTTCTTGCCATTCCTCCATCATCCCAGGTCGGCCGCGCCGATCGCCGGGGCTCTTCCCACCAACGCGTGCCGCTGTCGACCCCTCGATCGGCCGCCTGCGCAGGCCTAGCGTCGGCGCCGGATCGGAAACCACCCCCGAGAGGAGCCGAATCATGGCCGAAGTAACCGAGAGCATCGACGTCGACGTGCCCGTGACGACCGCCTACAACCAGTGGACGCAGTTCGAGAGCTTCCCGCGGTTCCTGGACGAGGTCGACGAGATCCGCCAGGTCGACGACACCACCAACCACTGGCACGTGACGATCGGCGGTGCGACCCGGGAGTTCGACACGGTCATCAGCGAGCAGCACCCCGACGAGCGGGTCGCCTGGAAGAGCGTCGCCGGAGACGTCGTGCACGCCGGAGTGGTGACCTTCCACCGGCTCTCCGACACCTCCACCCGCGTGACCGTGCAGTTGGACTGGCAGCCGGGAGACGTGGTCGAGAAGGTCGGCGCCGTCTTCGGCCTCGACGACCACGCCGTCAAGAAGGACCTCCGCAACTTCAAGGAGTTCATCGAGGCGCAGCCCGTCGAAACCGGGTCGTGGCGCGGCGACGTCAACGCGGGCGGCCACGCATGAGTTCGCACGCGCGGCACCGGGCGTCGGGGAACGACGAGGCGACCGGGCGCGACGACGCCGGCGCGGCGGCCGATGCCGACGCGACGTCGGACGATGCGGAGCAGACGGCCAAGGATCGCTCGTACAGTCCCGGCAGCGAGCGTGAGACCGAGGTGCGGCAGCGCGAGTCGTCCGACGCTACAGCGCTGCGGCCCGGCACGGGAGGCCCGGACGACTCGGGCGACCTGCCCGCGCCGGAGGAACTCGACGTCTCGATCGTCGCCGAGCGCAGTCCGGGAGGCCAGCGGCCGAACGACACCTAACGGCGGCGCCGCGCCTCCCGCGGCACCGCCCGATACGCCGCGCGGGTCTCCGCATCGAGGTGCTCGGTCGCGTACGAGAGCATCGTGCGCGGCATCCGCGCGGCGTGCGCGTCGAGGAAGGCGAGGAGCAGTGCACGGTCGACGCGCTTGCCGGTCTCGCGCAGCATCCACCCGACCGCTTTGTGCATGAGGTCTTCCGGATCGTCCAGCAGCCGCGCGGCGAGCTCCAGCGTCGTCGACGCGTCACCGTGCTTGATGAAGGCGAACGTCGCCAGCACGGCGACACGGCGCTCCCAGAGCACGGGACTGGCCGCGAGCTCGTCGAGCAGGTCGCGCGGCCGGTCCACGAGGTACTCGCCGAGGACGAACTCGGCGGAGGCGTCGACGAGATCCCAGTTGTTCACGCGGCCGGCGCGCACGGCCTCCAGGTAGAAGGCGGCGAGGCGTTCGCGCTCCGCGTCGTCCCGATGACGGGCGCTGCTCGCGCAAGCGAAGGCCGCGTTCAGGAGGATGAGACCGGCCAGGCGGTGCTCGTGCACGGGGCTGTCGAGCAGCACCCGCACCTCCGTCAGCGGGAGGCCCGCGAACCGCTGGGCGACCGTCCGGATCTGCGGCACGCGCACGCCGATGAACACGTCGCCCTCGCCGTACTGCCCCGGACCGGTCTTGAAGAAGCGTTGCAAGAAGGCGGCGTCCTCCGGGTCGGCGAGGGCGGAGAGCGCCTCCTGGACGTCGCGCGCGGTGGTCACGACAGCACTCTAGCGAGGACCATCACGATGGATTCGTGCGTGAAAGAGCCGACGCGCGCATGTTTCCGTCGAAACTGTCAAAGAATCGTCCGGTCTGCGCGGTTAGGCTCGAAAGATGGGTGCGCACCGGCGCGCCCATCGCACCGCCGCGACCGCGGCCGATCGCACGACGGGAGGTTCGTCATGTCTCAATTCGTCCCGCAGTTCACTGCAGGAGCCATTGTCGGGGAGCCCGAGGTCGTCGAGGACGGCCGCTCGGTGCGCGCGGTCGCGACGCATCCCGCCTGGCTGCGTCTCAAAGCAGCGGCGACCTCCCTCCAGGCCCTCCAGGTCAAGGACGGCTCGGTCGAGCAGGACTCCGACAAGCCCGCCGCCGCCGAGCACACCGCCGCAATTGTGGAGGCGGTCGCCGAGCTCGCACCGTTCTTCCCGCACGACGCGTCGTACCTCGCCGCGCTGCAGCGGGACTTCGCCCGCTGGGCCGACGAAGGCTTCGGAGTGCCCGATTTCCTCGACGCGCTGAACGAGTTCCAGCCGCAGCAGCACCGCGTCGACGGGCTCGGCCACCTGGTGGTCTTCCCGATGTACACGCAGAACGGCAGCACGAACCGCCTCGTGGAGGCCGTGCTCGTCGAGGTCATCTGGCCCGACTTCGTCGCGGCGCTCGAGGCCGGCGACTACGGCAACAAGCTGTTCGTCGCACTGCGCTTCGTGGACTTCACGCCCGGCTACGACACCAACTCCGCCGTGCTGTTCCCGGAGACCGTCGCGATGCGCGAGATCCCGCAGTTCACCTGGGGAGCGATCTTCCAGGACCGCGAGGCCGCCCGCTACCGCCGCGTCGTGCGTGCCGCCGCCGAGATCACCAAGCTCGAGCTGCCGGAGGACGCGGCGCGGATGCTGGACGACCAGCACCTCACGGAGGAGACCTTCGTGATGTGGGACATCATCCACGACCGCAGCCACATGCGCGGCGACCTGCCGTTCGATCCCTTCATGATCAAGCAGCGGATGCCGTTCTTCCTCTACTCGCTCGAGGAGCTGCGGTGCGACCTGACCGCGTTCCGCGAGTCGGTGCGGCTGCAGCGCGAGCTCGGCGCCCTCCCCGACTCGGAGCTGTCGGAGGTGCAGCGCGAGATCCGCGACCACGCGAAGCTCGTGCAGTACGCGGTGATCTTCGACCGCATCTTCCGGTTCGCCATCACCGGCAGCCGCGTGCGCAACTACGACGGGCTCGGCGGCCAGCTGCTGTTCGCGTGGATGCACCAGCACGACGTGCTGCACTGGACCGACACGCAGCTCACCATCGACTGGGAGGACGTGCCCGACGTGGTCGTGGCGCTCAGCGACCGGATCAACGAGCTGTACTGGCGCTCCATCGACCGCCCGAAGGTGGCGCACTGGCTCGCCGCGTACGCGATGCTCACCGAGACGGTCACGCCGCACCCGGCCTCCAACTGGGCGCGCGGGCTCTCCGACGAGATCCTCTCGGGCGCGCCGAAGGGTTACACCGACGCCGTGCTGGACGACGAGTTCCCCCTGTCGATGTTCTACGAGGCGCTCAACAAGAAGATGGCTGCCGTCATCGAGTCCACCTCGGGGATCACCGGCACCACGGACGCGGCGTGACGGATCAGGAGGGTTCGACGTCGGCCCGGTTCTCACCCGAAGAGACCGGGCCGGCGTCGGCGATGAGCACGAAGGAGGACGGCGTGCTCGCCGGGCGGCTGGTGCTGATCGCCGGCGCGACGAGCGCGTCGGGGGAGGCCGTGGCGCGCGCGCTCACGGCAGCGGGCGCGACCGTTCTCGCGGTCGGCACCCGGCAGGAGGCCCTTGAGGCGCTGGCCGACGCCGTGCCCGGCGTCGACACCCGCGTGTGCGACCTCGCGGACCGCGACGCGGTGGCCGAACTCGCCATGCGCATCCACCTCAAGTTCGGCCGGATCGACGGCCTGGTGCACCTGGTCGGAGGCTGGCGCGGCGGCGGCGGGATCGCCGGCCAGAGCGACGAGGACTGGGAGTTCCTGGAGCGCGGCTTCCGCACCCTGCGCAACACCACGCGGGTGTTCTACGACGACCTGATCGCGTCGCCCGCCGGCCGGCTGGCGATCGTGTCCTCCACCGCCGTCGACTCGCCGTACGCCGGCGGCGCGAACTACGCCGCGGCCAAGGCGGCCGCCGACGCCTGGACGCGCGCGGTCGCGCAGGGCTTCGCGAAGCAGGCGCCCCAGTCGGCCGCGGTGGTCTTCGTGGTGAAAACGCTCGCGGGGCTGGAGGCGCGGCTCGGCGACGAGGTGGTGGCGCTGTGGAACGCCGACGCCGCGTCGCTGAACGGTGCCCGGCTGAAACTTAGGATGGACGGGTGACTCTGCAACTCCATGACCTGAACCTCCGCGGCTTCGCCTCCGACAACTACGCCGGGGTCCACCCCGAGATCCTCGACGCCATCGCCGCGGCCAACGCCGGCCACCAGATCTCCTACGGGGAGGACGTCTACACCGAGCGGCTGCACGACGTCTTCGCCGAGCACTTCGGCGAGGGCGTGCAGGTGTTCCCCGTGTTCAACGGGACCGGCGCGAACGTCATCGGGCTGCAGTCGATGGTTCCGCGCTGGGGTGCGGTGATCTGCGCGAAGACGGCGCACATCAACACCGATGAGGCCGGCGCGCCCGAGAAGGTCGGCGGCCTCAAGCTGCTGCCGATCGAGACCCCCGACGGCAAGCTGACGCCCGAACTGATCGACCGTGAGGCGTGGGGCTGGGGCGACGAGCACCGCGCGCAGCCGCTCGTCGTGTCCATCACGCAGACCACCGAACTCGGCACCGCGTACACGGTGGAGGAGATCCGCGCGATCGCCGATCACGTGCACGCACGCGGCATGAAGCTGCACATGGACGGCGCCCGCATCTCGAACGCCGCCGCCACCCTGGGCGTGCCGCTGCGCGCGTTCACCACCGACGCCGGCGTCGACGTGCTGAGCTTCGGCGGCACCAAGAACGGCATGCTGTACGGCGAAGCCGTCGTGGTGCTGAACCCGGCCTCCTCGGAGGGGCTGCTCTACCTGCGCAAGCTGAACATGCAGCTGGCCTCGAAGATGCGCTTCATCTCGGCCCAGCTCATCGCGCTGCTGCACGACGACCTCTACCTGCGCTCGGCTTCGCACGCGAACGCGATGGCCTCCCGTCTGCGCCACGCGCTGGAGGCCGGCATCGCCGACGGCAGCATCGAGGGCGTCGGTTTCAGCCAGGCCACCGAGGCGAACGGCGTCTTCGCCACGCTCCCCGCGGGCGTCGCCGACCGGCTGCGCGAGCACTTCCGCTTCTACGACTGGGATGCATCGCGCAACGAGGTGCGCTGGATGTGCTCGTTCGACACCACCGAGCAGGACATCGACGACTTCGTGGCAGCCCTCGTCGGCGAACTGTCGGCCTGAGACGGTCGGCGCCGCGGGGCCGTGACCCTCAGACTGGGGGCAGACCGGGGTACAAGAATGTCCTCCATTTGACCGACATCTTTGGTAGTCTCAGAGAGTCGTCGGAGGAACCCGAATAATCCACCGGCGATAACCCCGAACGCATGCCGGGCTGTGTGGTAACCCTAGTATCCACACCGCCCGGCATCGTGGTTTTAAGAGGGTCGTACCAGCCGTACCTGCTCCCGATAGGAGTAGCCGGACGCCCGCACGAAACCGAGCCCGGCATAGAGGGCGTGCGCGGCCGCGTTGTCGGCGAGCACCTGCAACCACAGCCGCTCGACACCCCGGTCAGCCGCTGCGGCGGCGAGCGCACCCGCGAGCGCACGGGCCAACCCGCGTCGGCGCGCACGCGGGAGGGTCGCGACGGCGTAGAGGCCTCCCCACTCGCCGGCCAGAGCGAGCCGGGCGACCGCCTCGGGAGCCTCCGGCTCGCCCGACCAGGCGTACAGAGCGGGACCGCCGGCGAGGATGTGCGCGACGACCTCCCGCTCGCGGTCTCCGCCACGGCCATCCACCTCCCACCAGGTGTCGAGCCAGCCCGCAGGAGGCGCGTCCGCGATGGCGACGGCGGGTGCGGCGGCAGTCGCAGAGGCGACCGCGTCGCGATCCGCGACGAGGATGTCCGTCGGCGAATGCTCTCGGTAGCCGCGCCGAGCGAGCGCCACGGCGAGCCCGGACGGCGACGCCGGGCTGACCTGGAACACGGCGGGAAGGCCGCGCGCGGCGTACCAGGCCTCGGCCCGGACGATCGCATCCTCCAGGCTGCGCGCATCATCGCCGCCGGCCCCGGCGCAGGCGAGCACCGAGTTCGCGCGGTTGGTGACGCCCGAGGAGGCGCGGAGCGTCCAGCCTCCCAGCTGTTCGGTCTCCAGCGCGGGCCAGCCGCGGTCGGCCAGGCGATCGAGCAGCTCAGGACCGGGAAGACGCATCTGTCGACGCTAACGCACCCGGCGTACCGTGCGTGGCATGACCGATACGAAGCACGCCGAACCCGATGTCGTCGCGGAGCCGTTCCCGGCGGCGGAGATCGCCGGGCTCAGCGCGAAGACCGTGGCACACGTCGTCCACTACCGCAGGAAGACCTACGTCACGCAGCCGTCGGAGGGCTATGCCTTCCTGAAACGCGTGCGCACGCTGCTGCGCGACGGCACGACCGACCTGGTGCCGCTGGTGCACCGGGACGGCTTCGTCTGGCTGGCGGTCGGGCCGAGCATCCCGGTCGCCGTCGACGAAGTGGAGACCGAGCGCGGCGAGAGCGAGAAGCACGCGCTCAAGCGGCTCGGCCTCCACTGAGCGCTGGAGCTCAAGGGCAGCGCGTAGCGATGCCGCGACCCCAGCTCCGAGGGAGCCTGCGACCGAGGCAGTCAGGAAGCCCGCTCAGGCGCCCGCGATCTGCAACAGCTCCCGGGCGGCCGGCTCGAGCGGCAACGGTAGCGCCGGGATGCTGCCGGTGTCGGCCGGGCCCGCGTTCTCGGCGAACTCGCGCAGCCACGGCAGCAGCTCGGGCCCGAGGTCGTCGCGTGCGACGGCGAGCTGAACGATCGCCTTCAGATAGTCGAGACGGTCGCCCGTGTCGTACCGACGGCCGCGGAAGACCACACCGTGCACGCCGCCCGTCCACGCCGGAGCCGTCGCCAGGCCCTCCAGCGCATCGGTCAGCTGGATCTCGCCGCCCTTGCCGGGGGCCGTCTTCTCCAGGATGTCGAAGATCTCGGGACGCAGCACGTACCTGCCGATCACGGCGTAGTTCGACGGCGCGTTCTCACGGCTCGGCTTCTCGACCAGGCCGGTGATGCGCACCACGTCGTCCTGGTCGGTCTCGACGATCGCCGCCGCACCGTACAGGTGGATGCTCTCCGGCGGCACCTCCATCAGGGCGACGACCGTCGTGTTCAGCGCGTGCTGCACCTGCAGCATGCGGCTGAGCAGCGGATCGCGCTCGTCGATGATGTCGTCGCCGAGGAGCACGGCGAACGGCTCGTGGCCGATGTGGGCCTTGGCGCGGAGCACCGCGTGCCCGAGGCCCTTGGGGTCGCCCTGACGCGTGTAGTGGAGGTCGGCGAGCGAGGTCGAGTAGCTGACCTTGCGCAGCTTGTCGGTGTCGCCCTTCTTCTCGAGCGTGTCCTCCAGCTCGGCGTTGCGGTCGAAGTGGTTCTCGAGCGCGTTCTTGTTGCGTCCGGTGATCATCAGCACGTCGTTCAGACCGCTGGCGACGGCCTCCTCCACGACGTACTGGATGGCCGGCTTGTCGACGACCGGCAGCATCTCCTTGGGCATGGCCTTGGTCGCCGGCAGGAACCGGGTGCCGAGTCCCGCTGCGGGGATCACGGCCTTCGTCACGTAACTGCTCATCTCGTACTCGCTTTCTCGCGGTGTGTCTTCGCCTCGGCGGCGGTGGGTCAGTGGATGGCGACGGGCAGGGCGTCGGGGACGAGCGCGGCCGTCTCGGGCACCCGGCCCATGCCGAGGACGGTCCAGCCGGCAGCGTTCCAGGCGGCCGCGTCCAGGCAGTTGCGCGCGTCGATGACCGTGGTGCCGTTCGCCAGCGCGGCCAGCCGCGACGGGTCTGCGCCCGTGAACTCGTCCCACTCGGTGAGCACGACCGTCAGGTCGGCCCCGCCGACGGCGTCCTCCATCGAGTCCGCGTAGCCGAGGGTCGGGAACAGCCGCTGCGCGGTACCGCGCGCCTGCGGGTCGTAGACGACCACCTGCGCACCGCGGAGGTGAAGTGCGGCGGCCACGTTCAGCGCCGGCGAGTCGCGCACATCGTCGGTGTGCGGCTTGAACGCGGCGCCGAGCACGCCGATGCGGCGGTTGAGCACCGAGCCGCCGAGCGCCTCCAGGGCCAGGTCGATGACGCGCTGCCTGCGACCCATGTTGATCTCGTCCACCTGCTGCAGGAGGCCGACCGCCGCGTGCGCGCCCAGCTCGTTCGAGCGGTGCATGAGCGCACGGATGTCCTTCGGGAGGCACCCGCCGCCGAACCCGAGGCCCGCGTTGAGGAACTGGCGCCCGATGCGCGCGTCGTGGCCGAGGGCGTCCGCCAGCAGCGAGACGTCGGCGCCCGCCGCGTCGCACACCTCGGCGATCGCGTTGATGAACGAGATCTTGGTGGCGAGGAACGCGTTCGCGCTCACCTTCACCAGCTCGGCGGTGGGCAGGTCGGCGACGAGCACCGGGGTCCCGTCGGCGATCGGCTTCGCGTAGACCCGGCGGAGGGTGGCCTCCGACTTCTCGGAGGTGCCGCCGAAGACGAGGCGGTCGGGGCGCAGCGTGTCGTCGACGGCCTTGCCCTCGCGCAGGAACTCCGGGTTCCAGACGAGCTCGACGTCCACACCCGCCGGCGCGGCCTCCGCGACGATCGCACGCAGCCGGGCGCCGGTGCCGACCGGGACGGTCGACTTGCCGACGATCAGGGCGTCGTGCGTGAGGTGGGCGGCGATGCCGCGCGCCGCGGCCTCCACGTAGCTCAGGTTCGCGGCGAACGAGCCGGACTGCTGCGGGGTGCCCACGCAGATGAAGTGCACGTCGGAGACGGCGACGGCCTCCGCGATGTCGGTCGTGAACCGCAGCCGCCCGGCGGCGACGTTGCTGCGGATGAGCTCGGGCAGGCCCGGCTCGAAGAAGGGCGCGCGGCCTTCGGTGAGCTCGGCGACCTTGTGCGGGTCGGTGTCGACCCCGATGACGTCGAAGCCGAGCTCGGCCATGGCCGCGGCGTGCGTGGCGCCGAGGTAGCCGGTGCCGATCACGCTGATGCGCGGAGCCGGCTGCTCCTTGGGCTTCTTGGTGGAGGTGGTGGAGGTCATGTGCGTTCCTTCCGTGGCGAGTGAACGGGGTCTACGAGTGAACGGGGTCTATTGGGCCGGGGTGAGCGTGAAGTCGTCTTCCGGTCTGGTGAGGCCGGCGATGAACGCGGACAACGTGTCCGGCCGGGAGTCGATGCGCCAGTCGTTGGTGGCGCGCACGCCCTCCACGTAACTGGTCACCGCGAGGTTGAACCACGAGAAGCCGATGACGTCGGAGTTCTCGGGCTTGGAGAGGCTGTCGAAGAACGAGCTGATCCAGGCGGCCTTGTGGCCGTCGGTCTCGGAGGCCCCCATCTCCGCCAGGATGATCGGCTTCTTCGTGATGCTCCGCAGCTTGTCCAGGCTCGGCTTGAACGTGTAGTCGAAACTGAAGTCGTTGTCGGACTTGTAGGGCGGGCGCAGGTATCCGGAGAGCCCCACCCAGTCGACGTAGGCGTCACCCGGATAGAGGTTCTCGAGGTAGCCGGCCGCCTTGTGCGAGGCGGGGAGGTTGTTGATGATGTTCGGCGCCCACACCCAGATCACGAGGTTGTTCGCGCCCTCCTGCTGGAAGATGTCGTGGACGTGCCGCCACATCTTCACGTAGTCGCCGGGGTTGTTGCCGTTGATCGAGTTGCCCGACCCGTCGTTCTCCGCCCACGGGTACCAGATGCCGTTCATCTCGTGGTCGAGCCGGAGCGCGAGCGGCAGCCCGGTGGCCACGATGTCCTTCGCGTACTGGTGCAGGTAGGCGTCGAAGTCGCCTCCGATGATCTTCGGCAGGGAGTAGTCCGGTGCCGAGTTGGACGAGTTGTCCGCGTTGATCGGGCGCGACTCCCACGTCATCATCGGCATCCGGCCCTGCTGCCAGGAGCGGGTGACGGCGTCGGCGCGGAAGGTCTGGTCCCAGCCCTGGAAGTAGCCGACCAGGTTCGGCGAGACCCCGATCTTCGAGCTGGTCGCGTCGAAGGTCGCCCAGTTGAAGGGCGCCTGGTCGGTGTACATGCCGAAGTAGCGCGACGACGGGTTCAGGAGGTCGGCGCGGGCGGGCGCGGTGACCGGCGTCGCGCCGTTGCCCGACGAGCCCGAGTTCGACGCCGGCTTGCCCGACGCTCCCGCACCGCTGGACGAGTGACCGCCCTTCGCCTGGGCCGCGGCGAGCTGCGTCTTGACGCTCGCGAGCTCGTTCTGGGCCGCCAGCGCCTTCTGCTGGGCGGCCGCGAGCTGCTTGGCGGAGCCGGCCTGGGCGGCCAGCGCCTGAGCCTGCATCGCGGTCATCTTGCCCTTCTGGGAGGCGATGGTCTGCGTCGCGCGGTTCAGGTTGCGCTTGAGCTCGGCGTTCTGCGCGGCGAACGGGGTGATCGTCTCCGCGGCACCCGCGACGGCGTTGCGGAGCGGGGCGCCGGTGGGCGAGACCCAGACGTAAGCGGAGATGCCGACGAGGACCATCGCGAGGGCGATGAACGCCGCAGCGGTGGCCTGCGATCGCGACTTCGACTGGGCCCACCAGGAGTGGGCCCGGCTGCTGAGGGTAGCGGTCGGACTAGACAAGGAACAGGGCCTCCAGGGTCAGGATCGCGATTCCGATCACGTACGGGATGGCGGCGAGCGGGTTGAGCTTGCGGCGCGCCGGCTTCGTGGACTTCTTGGTGGTCGCCTTGGCGGTGGTCTTGGCCTGCGTCTTGGCCTCGGCGCGCGTGACGACCGCTGTCGTCGGGCGCGTGGCCGTGGCCAGCGCGGTGGCCGAGCTGACGCCTCCCACCTCGTCGGGAAGACCGGCGATCGGCAGGGCGCCGGACGGAGCCGGGGAGGATCCGAAGGACGCGATCTCGTCTTCGCTGCTGATCTCGCCCGGACCTCCCGCGTATGCCCCGGCCCTGGTGCCCCAGCCGCTGGCGTGCGCCATGCGGAAGAACCCGATGAGGCGGATCGGCATGAGGAAGAACGTCGAGACGATGATGAACACCGGCAGGCGGAAGAAGTCGCTCGGCTTCTCGGAGAGGTGGCGGATCTGCCGGATCGACATGCTGATCACCGACGAGGCGACCATGAGCGCGACGACGGTGATGATGCCGCCCTGGATGCCGTAGGACTTCAGGAAGCCCTCGTAGAAGTTGTAGCCCTCGCCCGTGATCGACCGGTACACCCAGCCGCCCATGACGCCGGCGAGGATGAACGGCAGCAGGATGTCCATCACGAAGAAGAACGACAGGATCGGCGCGTGGCCGAGCATCCAGGGGAGCATGCGCATGGTGTTGTACTGGCTGCCGCGCGCCCAGCGGAGCTGCTGCTTGAACAGCTTCTTCACCTTCAGCGGGGCGTCGGTGTAGACCAGGCTGGTGTGCTGGTACACCGTCCGGTAGCCCTCCTTGAGGGTGAGGTTCGTCAGCGTCCGGTCGTCGGAGACCTCCAGGAACACGCCGAGGAACTTCTCGGTCATGAACTTCTCCATCACCCGCATCAGGATCGAGCGGCGGAACGCGATCGTGCGGCCGGGGAGGCAGCCGATCTGGCCGACCACGCTCTGCGCCGGCATCGAGTACAGGGCGCGGGAGTTCTCCAGCCAGTCCGCCCACCGGGTGATCCACGACCGCTCCGGCTCCAGGATGCGCTGCTTGGTGGTGACGCCGCCGACGCGCTGGTCGGCGAACGGCTTGACGAGCTCGCTGAGCGTGTTCTGCGTCCACACGGTGTCCGAGTCGACGAGGACGGTGATCTCGCCGGTGGACATCTTCGTCCCGATCATCACCGCGTTGCGCTTGCCCGGGATCGGGGTGTGCACCCACCGCACCAAGGGGGCGAACTCTTCGCAGACCTCCGCCAGCTCCGGGTTCGGGGCGCCGTTGATGACCACGATGATCTCGCCGGGCCGCTGCTCGACCATGCGGCCCAGCACGT
Organism: Leifsonia sp. Leaf336; assembly: GCF_001423695.1. Lineage (GTDB taxonomy): Bacteria > Actinomycetota > Actinomycetes > Actinomycetales > Microbacteriaceae > Leifsonia. The sequence continues at coordinate 37,261 of NZ_LMOZ01000001.1, read as the reverse complement.
CACGGAACAGGTCGAGCGGCTCGTCCACGACGGGCACGACGACGCTGGTCGTGCCGTGGAAATCGTCGGTGTACGGGCGGTAACGCCGGGACATCAGGACCTTCACGATCCAGATGACCCAGATCAGGGCGGAGTAGATGGCGAACAGGTAGAACTCCGGATGTCCGCCGAGCATGTGCCGGAGTTGCAGCAGGAAGATGAACACGAGGCAGACCTCTCACTGAGTTGAATGGGGGGTGGCATCCGCGACGGTGGGGATCTGGGTCGGTTCGGGTTTTCACAGTTCTACGGGTCACCGGCCACGGCCCGCAAGTGGGGGTGGAACGCACTTGACGGCGCGTCGCCGATCTGCATTCGGGGGACATGTCCGCAGACACGCCGACACGGCATACCGCTCGGTACCGGAGTGGTCGAAGCGCAGGTGGGAGCGGAAATCCGCGTTCAGAATCCCGGGAGTGGCGCGCGACGAAACGGCTCGATCCTGTACCCCGGAAAGGCCGTGGGAGCGCTCCCTGAAAGATTACGAACTTTTACACCGCCGTCACACAGCGTTCACATGCGGAGTACCCTCGCCGCCCTCGAGACGCCTCTACTGCGGAGGTCGCACCCGGCGCTATGCTGACGCCGTGACCGCAGTCGAGCGCTCCACCCGCCGGATGAGCCGCCATCGGATCGCGCGCCGCCGAGCGGCCGCGGCGATCGTCGGAGTGGCCGTCCTCGGCCTCCTCACGGGCTGCGACCTGTTCGCGCCGCAGGACACGAAGTACATCCAGGAGACCGCCGACGGCGTCAACGGCGACATCGGCGCGATCTTCATCGGGAACGCGGTTCTGCTCACGACGGATGCCTCCGGCACCACGAGCCTGGTGGCCACTCTCGTCAACCAGGGCGAATCGAACGAGGACGTGCGGATCAGCACCGACGCGGGCACGCACACGGTGACCGTGAAGCCGGCCGAGTCGGTGCAGACGGGCACACCCGACGGCGAGTCGGTGCTGTTCGAGGGGCTCGGGGCGAAGCCGGGCTCGCTGGCCTACGTGACGTTCGAGACGAGCACGGAAACGGAGACGCTCAACGTGCCGGTGCTGGACGGCGGGCTTCCGCAGTACAAGGATCTGGCGCCGTAGCCCCGGACGCGCCCACCTGAGAGAACCATCATGCGCGCCCTGCCGCGTCCCAGCACGCCAGGCCGTAGGTTGGAGCGTCGCATCAAGTGGAGGTCGCGTGACGCAGCAGGTTCAGGAGTCGCTCCGTGTTCGCGGCGCGCTGTTCGACGGAGACGAGCGGACGGAGATCGGGACGATCGGCGAGCTGCTCGACGAACTCCAGACGAGCACCGCCTTCGGCTATCTCGAGATCAACGACCCCGACCGGCTGCAGCTGTCCGAGATCGCGGAACGCCTCGGCGCACCTGAGCTACTGGCGCCTCCGGCGTCCGCCTCCACCGGGCACATGCCGCTCGTCGCCGGCGAGCACGTCCGGCTGTCGGCGCACCGTGTGCAGCTGGAGGAGCCGACCTTCCAGCTGGTGGTGGCCGACCTCCACATCTACGTGCTGCCGCGGCTGCTGATCCTCGACCACGACGGCGGGTTCGACACCGCGCCGCTGCGCGCACGGCTCGACTCCGAGAAGCGCCACCGCGACCAGGGCGTCGGCTGGCTGCTCTGGATCGTGCTCGACGAGCTGCTCGCCGAGGCCGGCGCCGCGCTGTCGGCGCTCGACGACGAGCTCGACGACATCGAAGACGTGCTGCTGACACCCGGTACGAAGCCGGCCGCGATCCAGACGCGCGTCTACCAGCTGCGCAAGTCGGCCGCGCGACTGCGCCGCTGCCTGCTGCCGCTGCGCGACGCGGTAGACGCCCTGCTGCGACGGGAGGCCGACTGCGTCAGCGCTCCCCTGTTCCCGCTGTTCCAGGGGCTCTACGACCGGGGAGTGCACCACGTGGAGTGGGCGGACTCGCTCCGCGACCTGGTGACCGCGCTCTCCGACACCCAGATCGCGATGGAGGGCAATCGGCTCAACGTCATCATGAAGAAGGTGACCAGCTGGGCGGCGATCATCGCCATCCCCGCGGCGGTCACGGGCTTCTACGGCCAGAACCTCCCGTACCCGGGCTTCAACTCGATGGGCGGGCTGTGGACCTCCACCCTGCTCATGGTCGTGGGCTGCGGCGGGCTGTATGCGACGTTCAAGCGCAAAGACTGGCTGTGAACCCCCTGGAATAGTCGAACCTATCCATGTGTTCTCATGGATATAGCTGGGCAATGGAGCCTCGAGCATCACCGAACCACTGTCGAGGAGAAACCATCCCATGTCGCTGACCGACACCGTCACCCGCACCGCCGACACCTCCTACCCGCTGCTGCCCGTGCTCGCCGAGCGCTGGAGCCCGCGCGCCTTCGACACCGAGGCCGCGATCGACGAGGCCAAGCTCACCGCCGCCCTGGAGGCCGCGCGCTGGTCGCCGTCGGCCAACAACTCCCAGCCGTGGCGCTTCATCGTCGCCCGCCGCGGCAGCGCCGCCTTCGACACGATCGTCGCGAACCTGATGGGCTTCAACCAGGCCTGGGCCGGCGCTGCCGGCGCTCTCGTGGTCGCCCTCGCCGAGGTCGTGGACGCCGATGGCAACGAGCGCCGCTGGGCCACCTACGACGTCGGCCAGGCTGTCGCCCACTTCAGCGTGCAGGCGCACCACGACGGCCTCCACACGCACCAGATGGGCGGCTTCGACGCCGCGGGCCTGCGTGCCGCGTTCGACTTCGACGAGCGATTCCTCCCCGTGTCGGTGACCGCCGTCGGCATGCTCGGCGACGTGGACGCCCTGCCGGAGCCGCTGCGTGAGCGCGAGCTCGCGCCGCGCACGCGCACCGCGCTCGACGACCTCCTCGTCGTCAACTCCTGAGCCACCTCCCCACCCGGGGAAACGCGAAGGGCACGTCGTTGTCACTTTCCGCACGGAAAAGTGACAACGACGTGCCCTTCGGCGTTCTGGGTTAGGGTCGCACGAGGGTCTTGATGGCGCGGCGCTCGTCCATGGCGGCATAGGCCTCGGCGATGTCGGAGAGCGGCAGCTCGAGGTCGAACACGCGTCCGGGCTGGATGGCGCCGGACCAGACGTCCTGCAGCAGCTCCTCCACGTAGTTGCGCACCGGCGCCACGCCGCCGTTCACGCCGACGTTCGTGTTGAAGAGCGTGCGGATGGGCAGCTCGGCGCCGCCGTTCGGCACGCCGACGTAGCCGACCATGCCGCCGGGGCGGGCCGAGCGGATCGCCTGGTCCATCGACTCCTTGGTGCCGACCGCCTCCAGCACGCAGTCCGGGCCGATCCCGTCGAAGAGGTCCTTGACCGCGGCGATGCCCTCGTCACCGCGCTCGGCGACGATGTCCGTCGCACCGAACTCGCGCGCGAGCGCCTGGCGGGACTCGTGCCGCGACATCGCGACGATGCGGGAGGCGCCCAGCCGCGCGGACGCGAGCACCGCGCACAGGCCGACCGCGCCGTCGCCGACGACGACGACGGTGCTGCCCTGCGTCACGCCCGCCGAGACCGCGGCGTGGTGGCCGGTGCCCATGACGTCCGAGAGCGTGAGCAGGCTCGGGACGAGGTCGTCGCTCGGGTACTCGGGGGTCGCGACGAGCGAGCCGTCGGCGTGCGGCACGCGCACCTTCTGGCCCTGGCCGCCGTCGGCAAAGCCGCCGAGCTGGTCTTCGGCACCCCACCAGCCGCCGTGCAGGCAGGAGGTGCTGACGCCGTTCTTGCAGTTGGCGCAGGTCATGTCGCAGTCGTAGAACGGCGCGATCACGAAGTCGCCGACGGCGATCGTGCGCACGTCGGGGCCGACCTCCTCAACGACGCCGACGAACTCGTGGCCGATGCGGCGCGGGCTGTTGGTGGGCGTGACGCCCCGGTACGGCCAGAGGTCGGAGCCGCACACGCATGCAGCCACGACCCGCACGATGGCGTCGCCGCCGGTGGAGAGGACGGGGTCGGGAACTTCTTCGAGGCGAACGTCGCGTTCGCCGTGGATCACGGTCGCAAGCATGAGGAAGAGCCTACGCTTCCTCCGCCCTCCGCCCCCGCCGACGGAGGACCAGCAGTCCTCCCGCGGCCAGCAGCAGGAGAGCGAGCAGTCCCGCTCCGGCGACATCGCTGCCGGTGTCGGCGAGGCCGCCGACAGAACCGGTGGAGGCCGTGGAGCCCGACCCGCCGGTCCCGGTCGCCGTGCCGGATCCACCCGAGCCGCCCGAGCCGCCGGGCAGCACGACGTCCGTGCGGAGCACCCGGGTGCTGCCATCCGGCGCTGTGCCGATCGCGACGAGCGAGTGGGCGCCCGTGTAGCCGGCGGGGATGACGACGGTCGCGGTCGCGGTGCCCGTGACATCGGCGTTCACCACCGCCAGGACGACGGGCGAGGAGTAGATGCCGAAGGTCACCGGGGATCCGGCCGCGAAGCCGCCCGCCGTCAGCACGATCGTCTGACCCGCCTGCGGCGACGAGGGCACACCGGGCAGCGCGCCGTCCGGGGCCGGCGGGACGAGCGGCAGCGTCACCGGCGCGACATCGGCCACCACGATGCTCAGGGTCTGGCTCGCCGCGCCCGCGGTCAGCGTGACCGCGCTCGTGGCCGCCGGGTCGAGCGTGCGGCCCGCGATCGTCGCGGTGCCGTCGCCGTTGTCGGTGAAGGTCAGGCCGATCGGGAGGGCGCCGGTCAGGGTGATGCCCGCGGCCGCCGGATAGGCGTGCGCCGTGGTGACCGTGAAGTCGACGTCGACCCCGCGCTCGACGGGGAGCGTGGCCGGGCTGGTGATCGCGCCGGCCTCCTCCACGGTCAGCACGAAGGTCTGCGAGGCGGTCGGGGCCGGTGCGTTGGCCACCGACACGGTCACGGTGTAGACACCGCCGGTGCCGGCCGCCGGGGTCCCGGTGAAGACGGCTGTGCCGTCGCCCTGGTCGACGAACCGTACTCCGGTGGGCAGCGTGCCCGACTCGCTCAGAGCGCGGGTAGCCGGGTACCCGACGGCCGTCGTCACGGTGAACGAGGAGGACGCTCCGGCCGTGAAGGTGGTGCCTGGCGCGCTCGTGAACGCCGAGGGCTCCAGAACGGTCAGCACGAACGGCTGCGTCGCGTCCGGGAGCGAGCCGTTCGCCGCCGTGATCGCGATCGGGTAGGTTCCTCCCGCGCCGACGATGGGCGTGCCGGCGATCGTCGCGGTGCCGTCCCCGTTGTCGGTGAACCTCAGCCAGGCGGGCAGAGTCGAGGACGTGCTCAGCGCCGGGACGGGCGAACCGTTCGTGGTGACGGTGAACGATCCGGCCGAACCGGTCGTGAACGACGCTCCCGCCGCGCTGGTGATCGTGGGCGTCAGGGTCACGGTGAGGGTCGCGGGCAGCGTCGTCACAGTTCCGGACGGGTTGCTGAACGTCGCAGCGTAGCGGTAGCCGCTCTGCGCCAGGGAGGCCGCGACACTGAGGGTGGTGGAGGTCGCCCCGGGGATGGCGGCGTACGTGCCGCCTCCGTCGATCGAGCGGACCCACTGCACGTTCGGGGCCGGGAAGCCCGTGGCCGCCGCCGTGAACACCGCTGTTCCCCCGTCGCCGACGGTCAGGTCGGCCGGCGCGAGCGTGATCACGGGCGCGGCGGAGACGACGAGGTTCAGCGCCTCGACGTCGGAGCCGGCGCTGGAGGCCGCCCTCAGAGAGACCGGGAAGGAACCGCCGGAGCCGGCCGGGGTTCCGGAGATCGTGGCCGTTCCGTCACCGTTGTCGACGAACGCGACCCCGGCGGGCAGGGCGCCGGTCAGGGTGAGTGCCGGCACGGGATAGGCGTGCGCGGTCGTCACCGTGAACGAGAACGCGGCCCCGACCAGCGCGTTCGTCTGCGCACTGCTGGTGATCCTCGGGGCTTCGAGCACGGTGACAGTGAACGACTGGGTCGCCGGGGAGCCGACACCGTTGGCGGCGCGCAGCACAACCGTGACGACGCCACCTGTGCCCGCGGCCGGAGTGCCGGCGATCGTCGCCGTGCCGTCGCCGTTGTCCGTGAGGCTCAGCCCGGCCGGCAGGGTGCCGGTGAGGGTGATCGGCGTCGGGGTCGGCCGCCCGGTCGTGGTCACGGTGAACGATCCCGCGGCACCGACGGCGAACTGCGCCGACGACGCGCTCGAGAACGCCGGCGTCTGGTTCAGGGTGTACGCGATGGTCTGCGTGGCCGTGCCCGCCGCGTTGGAGGCCGTCACCGTCAGCGTGTAGTCGGCGGCCGGTCCGGTGGGGGTGCCGATCAGGCCGGCGGTGCCGTCGCCGTGATCGACGAGGCTGAGCCCGGTCGGCGGGGTTCCGACGAGAGCGAAGCTCGGCTTCGGGTAACCGGTCGCGGTCACGACGGACGACTGCGCCTGGCCGATCACGCCGGTGAGCGTCGTCGAGGACGTGAAGGTCGGCGGCGCGTAGACCAGGACCGGGGCGGTGACCCGCGCCTGGTCGAGCGCAGCCGTGACCGTCGCCGCGCCCGGCTGGGACGAGGAGAACGTCGTGGAGGCCTGCCCGGTCGTGAGCGCCCCGCTGCCAGGGGACACGGAGGCGGAGGCGATGCCCGAGACGCTCCAGGCGACGGTCAGGCCCGTGAGCGCGCCGAGCTGGCCGACCGGGACGGCCACGCCGTCCGAGTCGGCCAGCACCGAGGCCGTGAGGCTGGTGCTGGACGTCGGCAGCGTGATCGGCGAGGCCGCGGCCGACGCCGTCAGCGTCAGGTACGGGGTCGCCGCCACCGCTCCGGAGGCGGTGTCGCAGTTGGTCGCACCCGGCGCTCCTGCGCATCCCCACCAGTTGCGCTTCGCGGTGACAGCGCCGCCGAGGTTGGCCACCGCGACCCCGGTATTGCCGGTGATGCGGTCGTACTGCGCCGTCAGGGTGCCGGCCGTCACGCCGATCGCGGCGCCGCCTCCCGTGGTGTTCTGGTTGCCGGTGAACGTCGAGCCCGTGACGGCGAGCGCGCCGCCGTCCAGCCACAGCGCGGCGCCGCGGAAGAGCCCGGTGCCCGCGGTCGCCGTGTTGCCGGTGAAGGTGCTTCCGGTGATCGAGAGGGAGGCGGCACCTCCCGGATCGCTCACCGCGACACCCGCGCCGCCTGTCGCGTTCGTCGCTGCGGCCGTGTTGCCGCTGAAGGTGGAGCCGGAGATCGACAGCGCCTGACCGCTCGTGCCGACGCTCTGGTAGAAGATCGCGCCTCCGGAGCCCGCCCCGGCGTCGTTGCCCGAGAACACCGAGTTCGACACGGTGAGCGAGCCGCCGACGAATTGGATGGCGCCGCCGGGGTTGGTGTTTCCGGCCACCGTGTTCGCACGGTTGCCGCTGAACTGCGAGTCGGTGACGGTCAGGCTGTCCGGCGAACCGATGGAGGTACCGCCGAGCAGCGCGCCTCCGCCGTAGACGTTGTCGACGCCTCCGGTGATCTTCAGGCCGTCGAGGGTGGCGCTCACACCGCCCACCGGCGCGGGGTCGATCAGGAACACCTGGTGCTGACCGTCGCCGACGATGGTCGGCGTGCCCTGGCCGGTGATCGTGATGTTCGAGCCAGGGGTCGTGCCGACGAGCAGGGAGCCGAGCGAGGCGGACAGCGCGTACGTGCCGGCCGGCACGTTGACGGTCTGCGATCCGCCCAGGTTGTTCGCCACGCAGAGCGCGTTTCGGAGGGTCGCCGGCGAGCTCTGCGTCGTGACGCTCGGCTGAGCGCAGGCGCCGTTCGGGTCGCTGTCGGCGGTCGAGTTCACCGTGAGCGTGGGGGCGGCCTGGGCGGGCAGCGCACCGCCGAACAGGCCCGCGATGAGCGCGACGACCGCTCCTGCTGCGATGAACGGGAGGCGGCGCACGGTCGAAGTCGGCATGACGGGAACGGGCTCCTCGCGCGCGGCCGCGCGTCGGGCACGCGCGGGGATCGTGCCGCGGGTCGGGTCGCGGCTTTCCGATGCTATCGGCGCGCAGCGCGCCGGCGATGTCCCCTCTCTGCGGGCCAGAAGGGGTGGGCGACGATGCCCTAAGCTCGCACCAGGCTGCGCGCGACCCGACCCGCCGAGCGGCCGTTCCAGGAAGGACACCCCTTGCCCGAGCTGTCGCGCCGCGCCGTCATGGTGTCCACGCTGGGCGGCCTCGGCGTCGCCGCCGCAGCCGCCCTGCCGGCAGCTCCTGCTCTGGCGCGCGGGTTCGCGGGCACCGCTGCCGCGGGCGCCGCGACCGCGGTCGCCTCCGACGCCGTCCCGGTGCGATCACTCTTCACGCCCGCTGTCGGCCGGGCCTTCCGCGCCACCGAGATCGTCGACGGAGAAACCGCCGGCGACCGGACGATCGACCTCGTCCTGTCCGCGGTCGAGGACATCGCCGACAGCGCCCCCGGCGACGAGAACCGCTTCCTGCTGCTGTTCACGGCCTCCGGCTACACCGCCGCAGACGGCATCTACACGCTGCGCCGCGCCGGCGCGCCCCAGGTGACCCTCTTCCTCAGCGCGATCGGCCCGCGCGGCATGACCCGCGCGATGCAGGCCGTGGTGAGCCGGACGGCCTGATGGCGCTGCGCACCGTCGAGCTGCGGCCGGCCGTCCCCTCCGACGACGCCTTCCTGCGCCGTGTGTTCCTGGACGCCCGCCGCGGCGAGTTCCCCGGAATCCCCGCCGCCGACCTCGACCCGCTGCTCGGCCTCCAGTACCGCGCGCACGCCGTCGAGCGCCGCGACCGCCACCCGCGCGCCGAGACTTCGATCATCCTGGACGCCCACGAGGCGGTCGGAACGGTCACCGTCGATCGCGAGGGCTCCCGCGTGCACCTCGTCGACATCGCCGTGCTGGCCGAGCACCGCGGGCGCGGGATCGCGTCGCGCGTCATCGCCGACCTCGTCGCGAACAGCGGCCGCGTGACCCTCTCGGTGTGGGGCCTGAACTTCGGTGCGCGCCGGCTCTACGAGCGGCACGGCTTCGCGGTCGTCTCGGAGCAGTTCGGCTACCTGCTGATGGCCACGGAGGCGGACGGATGACCGCGTACGACGACTGGGCCGCGGCGACCGGGCAGACATTCGATGCGGGGGCCGGGAGCGGCGAGCGGCACAGCCTCCGGCTCGCCTCCGTCAGCCCCGCCCGGCGCGCGAACGGCTGGCTCGGTTACAGCCTCCACTTCGCCGCCGCACCCGACAGCCCGCTGCAGCAGCAGACCTACGAGCTCAGCGGCGCCGGCATCGCCGAAGCGGTGTTCCTGGTCCCCACCGGGCTCACCGCCGACGCACTGACCCTGGAGGCCGTGTTCATGGTGCCCGACCCGGCCGCCGGCCCCGACGAGGAGAAACGATGAGCGATCCCTACATCGGGGAGATCCGCATGTTCGCGGGCAACTTCCCACCGGCGGGCTGGGCGCTGTGCCAGGGCCAGCTGCTGCCGATCTCGGAGTACGACACGCTGTTCAACCTGCTCGGCACCACGTACGGAGGCGACGGCCAGGAGACGTTCGCCCTGCCGAACCTGAACGCCCGTTTCCCCGTGCACGCCGGGACAGGCCCGGGAGGTGCCCCCTTCACCATCGCCCAGACCGGCGGAACGGACGAGGTCACGCTCACCACCGGCCAGCTACCGGCGCACTCGCATCCGGTCACCGCCGGCTCGGCCGCGACCACGGCGAGCGCGAACGGCGCGTACCCGGGCGTCTGGGCCGACACGCCGTACACCGCGAACGCACCGGACACCACGCTCTCGCCGCAGCAGATCGCGCCGGGCGGAGGCTCGCAGCCGCACGAGAACCGGCAGCCGTACCTCGCGATGACCTTCATCATCTCGCTGTTCGGCATCTACCCCAGCCAGACCTGACCCGAGGACGATCCGTGAGCGAACCCTTCCTGTCCGAGATCAAACTCGTCAGCTTCGCCTTTCCGCCGAAGGGCTGGGCGCTGTGCAACGGCCAGTTGCTGCCCATCAACCAGAACCAGGCACTGTTCGCACTGCTGGGCACCACGTTCGGCGGCGACGGCCAGGTCACCTTCGCGCTGCCGAACCTCCAGGGGCGCGTGCCGGTCGGGGTGGGCAACGGCCACACCCTCGGCGAGGCCGGGGGCGAGTACGCGCACACCCTGTCGGTGCCGGAGATGGCCTCGCACGTCCATCCCGCCTCGGTCGCCGCCACGGCGAGCACCGGCACCCCGACCTCCTCGACCGTGCTCGCCCAGCCGGGCAAGGCCGCCTACTCGGCGACCGCCGCCGGCACGATGGCCGCGGGCAGCGTGTCGACGGCCGGTGGGAACCAGCCGCACGAGAACACGGCGCCCTACCTGGCCCTGTATTACGTCATCGCCCTGCAGGGCATCTTCCCATCGCAGAACTGAGGTCACGATGAGCAACCCCTTCGTCGCCGAGATCCGGCTCGTCCCCTTCAACTTCGCCCCGAAGGGCTGGGCGTTCTGCAACGGGCAGATCCTGCCGCTGTCGCAGAACACGGCCCTCTTCTCGCTGCTCGGCACCACGTACGGCGGCGACGGCAAGTCGACCTTCGCCCTCCCGAACCTGCAGGGGCTCACGGTCCTCGGCGCGGACAGCGACCAGTTCTGGCTGGGCCAGCAGGGAGGCGCGGAGACCGTCAGCCTCCTCGCGAGCGAGATCCCGTCCCACAGTCACCAGCTCTCCGTAGCGGCCCGACCGGGATCGTCGGCGAGCCCCTCGGGCGCGACCTTCGCCATGCCGCGGGTGGGCCGCACCCAGGAGAGCGCCTACGGCACCGGCCCGAGCGTCCCGCTCGCCGCGAACGCCATCGCGCCCGCGGGCGCCTCGCAGCCGCACAACAACATGCAGCCGTATCTCGTGCTGAACTACATCATCGCGCTGCAAGGCGTCTACCCGCCGCGGCAGTAGCCCGCGACGAGTGAGCAGGTGCGGGAATCCATCGAGGATTCCCGCACCTGCTCACGTTTCGGCCGTCAGTCGCGTATGGGGGCGACGGTGAGGCGGTCGCCGTCGGGGGCGAGGTCGACCCGCACCTGGTCGCCGTCGCGGATCTCGCCTGCGAGGAGCTCCGTCGCCAGCCGGTCCTCGATCTCGCGCTGCATCAGACGACGCAACGGGCGAGCGCCGTAGATCGGGTCGTAGCCGCGCTCGGCCAGCCAGCGCCGGGCGTCGGGCGTGACCGCCAGCTCCAGCCGGCGCTCCTCCAGCCGCCGCATCAGACGATCGATGTTCAGCTCGACGATCTCGCCGAGCTCCTCCTGGTTCAGCGTCGAGAACACCACGATGTCGTCGAGCCGGTTGACGAACTCGGGCTTGAACGCCTGCCGCACCATCTGCAAGACGGCCTCTTCGCGCTCGGTCTCGTTCAGGGTCGGGTCGACCAGGTACTGGCTGCCCAGGTTGGAGGTCAGGATGAGGATCGTGTTGCGGAAGTCGACCGTGCGGCCCTGGCCATCGGTGAGCCGACCGTCGTCGAGCACCTGCAGCAGCACGTCGAACACCTCGGGGTGCGCCTTCTCGACCTCGTCGAGGAGGATGACCGAGTACGGACGCCGCCGCACGGCCTCCGTCAGCTGACCGCCCTGCTCATAACCGACATAGCCGGGAGGGGCTCCGACGAGCCGCGAGACGGAGAACTTCTCCCCGTACTCGCTCATGTCGATGCGCACCATCGCCTTCTCGTCGTCGAACAGGAACGCGGCGAGCGCCTTCGCGAGCTCGGTCTTGCCGACACCCGTCGGGCCGAGGAACAGGAACGAGCCCGTCGGGCGACCAGGGTCGGAGATGCCCGCGCGCGTGCGGCGCACGGCGTCGGCGACGGCCTGCACGGCCTTCTTCTGGCCGATGATCCGGCGGCCGAGCTCGTGCTCCAGGTGCAGCAGCTTCTCCGTCTCGCCCTGGGTGAGCCGGGCGACCGGGATGCCGGTCCACGCGGCGACCACCGCGGCGATGTCGTCGGCGGTGACCTGCTCGTTCACCATGCGCGGGTGGTCGGGGTTCTGCTCGGCCTGCTCGGCCTCCGCCAGCTCGCGCTCGATGCCCGGGATCGTCTCGTACTCGATGCGCGAGGCCTCCTGGTAGCGGCCGTCGCGCAGCGCGAGGTCGCGCCGGGTCTTGGCCTCTTCGAGTTGCGAGCGCAGCTCGCCGACCCGGTTGAGGGAGGCCTTCTCGGCCCGCCACCGCTCCTGCAGCGCCTCCAGTTCGCCCTCCTGCTCGTGGAGGCGCTGGCGCAGCTGCTCGAGACGCTCCTTGCTGGCTTCGTCCTTCTCCTTCTTGAGCGCGAATTCCTCGAGCTTCATGCGCTCGACCTGACGCTGCAGGGTGTCGATCTCCACCGGAGCGGAGTCGATCTCCATCTTCAGCCGGCTGGCGGCCTCGTCGATGAGGTCGATCGCCTTGTCGGGCAGCTGCCGGGCGGTGATGTACCGGTTCGACAGGGAGGCCGCGGCGACCAGTGCGGAGTCCTCGATCGTGACGCCGTGGTGCGCCTCATAGCGGCCCTTGAGCCCGCGCAGGATCGCGACCGTGTCCTCCACGCTCGGCTCGCCGACGTAGACCTGCTGGAACCGGCGCTCGAGCGCGGCGTCCTTCTCGATGAACTCGCGGTACTCGTTGAGCGTCGTCGCGCCGATCAGGCGCAGCTCGCCGCGGGCCAGCATCGGCTTCAGCATGTTGGAGGCCGCGACCGAGCCCTCCCCGCCGCCGGCGCCCATGAGGATGTGCAGCTCGTCGACGAAGGTGATGATCTCGCCCTCGGCGTCGTTGATCTCCTTGAGGACGGCCTTGAGCCGCTCCTCGAACTGGCCGCGGTACATCGCACCGGCCACCAGGGCGGACAGGTCGAGCGTCACGAGCTGCTTGCCCTTGAGCGAGTCGGCGACGTCGCCGGCGACGATCCGCTGGGCCAGCCCTTCGACGACGGCGGTCTTGCCGACGCCGGGCTCGCCGATGAGCACGGGGTTGTTCTTGGTGCGCCGCGTCAGCACCTGGCTGACCCGGCGGATCTCGGCGTCACGCCCGATCACCGGGTCGAGCTTGCCGCTCTTCGCGATCTCGGTGAGGTTGATGCCGTACTGTTCGAGGGCGCTCTTCGCCTCCTCCTGCGTGGAGGGGGCGCCTTGCATGTTCGCCATTCTCCGTGATTTCCTTTCGAAGTCCTGTGACAAAGTTGAGTCTACTAAGCTCAACTTTGGTTTGGCGAGGGCTATTCCGGATTCTTTCGACGCTTTCCGGCCACCAGGGCGACTAGCCTGAACTCCATGATCGACCCGATGGACGTGCGGGTCGTGCTCCTCGACAGCGCGACCGCCGCGACGCTCGCCCAGGTCCTCCCGCTGCTCCTGCTGACGCTCATGGTCGAGCTGCGGCGGGTGGAGGTGCACCGACGCGGGCGCGTCCGGCTGACGCGCACCCTCCTCGGCGTGTTCTTCCTGATCTTCGGGATCATCGAGACCGTACTGGTGCTGTCGATCGACGGCACGTTCATCCCGTTCGAGTGGACCGACCTCGTGCTCGCCCTGGTGATCTTCGGTCTGCTGGCCCTGCTGTTCTGGCTCTCGCTGCTCGACGCGCCGAGCGCGAAGAAGCGCAAGCACGACTGAGAACGCCGAAGGGCACGTCGTTGTCGCTTTTCGGGGGCGAAAGTGACAACGACGTGCCCTTCGAGGATCAGTCCTCCGAGGTGGGCGCCTGCGGAGCCTGTGGGCCCTCCGGGGGCTGCGGGGGCTTGCGCCTCGCGGTGAGGATGACGATGACCACGCCGATCAGCGCGAGCACCACGATGCCGATGCCGATCCCGATGACGAGCGGGAGGCCGCTGTCGGTCGACGACGGAGCGGTCGCGGGCGCCGAGGTCGACACCGTCTCACCGGGCGTCGGGGCCACCGCTCCCGGGGTCGCCACCACGTCTCCCGGAGTCGCCGGAGCGCCGCACGTCGGCGTCGCCGAGCCGCTGGACGCCGCCGCGGCGCCCGAGGCCGGCTTGTACTCGAACCCGTAGGTGCCCGAGACCGTGTGGCCGTCGGCCGAGACGATCTGCCAGTTCACGGTGTACGCGCCGGCCGCGCCGAGAGTCACCGGCGCGCTCACGCCGCGATCGAGGATCGTCGGGCACCCGGTCTCGAAGTAGCGGCCTCCCGAACTCACTTGGAGGATCGCCGACTTGCCGTCACCGGTCAGGTCGAGCACCCGGTCGTTGAACGTCAGGCTCACCTGCGTCAACGGCTCGGTCTGCGTCGCTCCGCTGGCAGGGGAGGTCTCCACCAGGTAGTCGTGCGCACTCGCAGCCGCGGCCGGAGCGAGCGCCAGCGCGGCCGCCACGAGCATCGCCCCGACGGCGGCGACGCCGCGTCGGCGGCTGCGCCACGTGGGCGTTCCGGTCTCGCGCATCATGACTTCGTCCCTTCCGTCGGGGCCGCCGGCACGGTCGCGGGGCGCGGGCGACGCATCAGCGCCACCACCGAGACGACGAGCGCGACGGCGCCGAGAAGCAGGCCGCCGATACCCAGGCCGATCGCGGTCGCGGCCGCCGCGGGGGAGGCCGCCGATGGCGTCGCCGGAGCGACGGCTGTCGGGGTCGCCAGCAGCCCGGTCGCCCCGCCGTCGGCGGCCGGAGGCGCGTCGTTGATGTAGACCGTGGGGGCCGGGTGCTCCGGCTCGGCTCCGGAGGCCGGTGTCTTCTGATCCCAGTCCACCACCGAGCCGTCGGAGTAGAACTGGTGGGTCGGCAGCACGATGCTCCCGGTGTCGGGCATCGCGCCCGCCGAGATCACGAACTGCTGGAACTGACCCGGCGCGATCTGCACGCCCGGCTCTGCGGTCCAGACGACCTTGACCGGCGCCTCCGTGACCGTGCCGTCGTCGGTCTTGATCGGCTTCGCGAGCTTCTCGGTGACGACCTGGGTCGTCCAGCCGGCGAGCGGCTGGTACGACACCGAGCCGAGCGGCGTGGCGGTCGGGAGGTCGACCTCCAGCTTGACCGTGCCGGCGGTCGCCGACTCGGTGGGGACCTTGAAGGTGAGCGTGGCGTAACTGCCGACGGAAGCCTGGTCGGGGTCGACGTGGACGTGCGCGCTGGCGGCGAGCGGCGCCGCGAGAGCGAGGGCGATCGCGGCGACGGAGGCCGAGCCGGCCACGGCTGCGGTTCGGAGGCGCAGGCGGCTGCGCGTGATGGAGTTGTTCATGGGTTCGTCCGATTCTCGGCCGCGTCGACGCGGGCCGGGTGAGGGGATGGATGAGGCCTCCGGGCCGATCCCGCGACGGCGGTTGCTGTGCGGCGGATGGCGAGGAGGGAGCATTCCCCGGACGGCGGCGAGACGCAGAGTGCTGTTCAGCCGACCGGGACGAACACCGTGGGCGGCCCGCGGCGACGTCTTCCGTCGAGCACGGGGTCGAGCCGGCGGGGGCCGAGCGGTGCGTCGGCGAGCGCGGTTGCGACGCGCCGAAGCGGCTGCGCTCGCACCGCTGTCACGCGGTCGACGAGCCGGCCCAGGACGAAGAACGCGAACCGCGCGACCGCCAGCAGCGTGCGCTCGCCGTGCAGCAGCGCTGCGATGGTCAGCAGCGCGGCAGCGGCGTGCGAGAGCCACATCCACGGGCTGTCGCCGAAGATCATCGCCGGCATCGTCATCCCGGGCGCCGGGGCCACCGGGGTCGAGCCCGGCACCAGGGTCAGGTGCATGCCCGCGTGGAGGTGGCCGTCGGCCGGCATCCCGCTGAACGTCGCCGAGGGGCTCAGTGTGAAGAGCGCGTGGAACAGGAACTGGCTGACCAGCACGGACATGGTCAGCCTCCACGCGGCGACCCGCTTGCCCACCAGGGCGATGCTTCCGAGCGATGAGAACACGAGGCTGAGCGTGAGGGCGAGCGCGCTCGGCGCCAGGCCGCCTCCCACCATGTGGAACAGAGCGGCGACGAGGGTCGCGACGGACGCGGCGGCGAAGCCGCGAGCGACCCGGGCTCCGCGCGAACTCATGCGACCCACTCTACGCGGCGTTCTACACGCGGTCGAAGTGCGTGACGCGGCTGCGGGGCAGCGCCGGACATGACGCGACCGCCGAGCATCCGAGGGTTGGAGGATGCCGGGCGGTCGCGCCGGGTCGAGACTCGTCAGAGCGCGGCGGGATCCTTGTCGTCGATGTTCGCCGGAGCCTTGGCGTCGAGCTCCGCGGGGAGCTCCAGCGGGCGGCGCGTGTAGTAGTCCTTGCCCTTCCGGTAGAAGAGCACCAGCGGCACGATACCCAGGACGATGAGGCCGACGCCGAGGATGTTGACGATCGGGTCGTTCTGGCTGATGCCCATCACGAAGATCACGCCCATGAAGATCGCTCCTGCCGCCGGCCAGAGGAAGATCAGCAGGAAGTTCTTCACCGACTTGAACAGCACCCGCCGGTACGCGACCACCACGGCCACGCCCGCGAGCGTGTAGTAGAACGCGATCTGCATGCCGATCGAGGCGATGGCGTTGGTCATGATCTCGCCGACCGACCCGAGCAGGTTGGAGCCCACGAACAGGATGATCGACACGGCGACGACGATGAGGGTCGCGAACGCCGGGGTCCGCCAGCGCGGGTGGATGCGCCCGAACGCCTTCGGGATGGTGTGGTCGCGGCCCATGGCGAACAGGGTGCGGGTCACCTGGATGAGCGTGGTCTCCAACGTCGCGATGGTCGACAGCGCCACGGCGACCACGAGGATCTTGCCGCCGATGCCCGGCCAGACCGCGTCGCCGAGCACCGAGAGGATGTTCGCGCTGTTGTTCTCGATCGTCTTCGACGGCAGCATGACCAGCGTCGCGATGGTGAAGATCTCGAAGAGCAGGAAGACGATGACGATGCCGATGATGCCGGCCGAGCCCGCGTTCTTGTGGCCGTCCTTCGTCTCCTCGTTCAGGTTCGACGAGACGTCCCAGCCCCAGTAGTAGAAGGCGGCGATCAGGGCGGCCGAGACGAAGACGCCCTGGCCGCTCAGGTGGCTGAAGCCCAGCCAGTCCCACGAGAAGTTCGGTCCGGCGTGGCTGCTGGTCGCCGCCCGCACGATCATCAGCACGGCGAAGAGGATGAGGATGCCGACCTCGATGAGCGACATGATCCACTGCGCCCGAGCGGTCACGTGGACGCCGAACAGCACGCACGCCGCCATCACGAGGAACCAGATGGCGCCCACTCCGGTGATGAGCCAGGCGTTGTTCGCCTGGTCGGGCGCGAACAGCGTGACGGTCATCGCACCGGCGGGGAGGGCTCCCGCGACCATGAAGATCGTCGCCGAGATCACCAGCGCCCAGCCGGACAGGAAGCCGAGGATGGGGTGGAGGGCCCGGGCGACCCACGAGTACGTGGCTCCGGCGTTGACATCCGCGCGTCCCAGATAGAGGAACGCCCACGCGATGCCGAGCATCGGGATGCCGCACCAGAGCAGTGCGGCCGGTGCGCCGAGCGCGGCGGCGCCGACGAGCGTCGCGGTCGTGGCCGCGATCGAGTAGGCGGGCGCGCTGCCTGCGACAGCCATCACGATGGAGCCGGCGGCGCTCACCCCGTCCGCCTGCAGTGCGTGCTTGTCTTCGCCTCCGCGAGGGTCGGCTCCGTTGCCGAGTGCTACGGAATCCGCCCGGGAATCTTCCTGCGTCATTGCTCTCCCTGGCTAGGGTCGCGTGTGCGACAGAGGGACGTTAGCAAGTGGATGGCGCCTACGTAAAGCTTTTCTGCTACGAAATCGGTTGTCGCTGCGAAGAAATGTGACGGAAACCGAAAGCATTCTGTGTGAAATCAGAGTTTCTCGACACTTTCCGGCCGGGGCGGCGAGGCTTCGGAGGCCCCGCGGACCGGCCGGGCCGGCCGATGCTCGCTCGCCGCGATCACGAACGTGGCGTGATCGGCGGTCCCGCCGGCGGGGCGGAAGCCGAGGCGCAGGGCGAGCCGCGCCGACGCGATGTTCGAGCGGGCGACGACCGCCGTCACCAGGCAGGCGCCGAGCTCGTCGAACGCGAGATCGAGCATGGCGCGCGCAGCCTCCGTGGCGTACCCGTGACCTCCCGCGGCCGTGAGCTGCAGCCAGCCGATCTCGGCGACGCGGGTCTCTAGAGCGACGGTCCGCAGGTGTAGCGAGACATCGCCGATCACGTGGCCGTCGAGCTCCATGGCGAGCACCAGGAGGTCCCCCGGGCGCGAGAGCGTGGTGTGGGCGGTGCGGTCGACCAGGTGTTCCCTCACCTGACGAGCCGTTCGCAGCGGCCAGTCGAGCCCGAGGCGCACCTCCTCGTCGTCCTCGATGCGACGCCAGTCGGCCTCGTCGGACACCCGGTAGGGACGCAGGAGCAGGCGCGCCGTCCGCACTTCGTGCGCCTCGACCGGCCTCCCGATGGCCGGTGCGCTCCACAGGGAACGGAGCGCGCCCCATCCGGAGACGGGGCTCCAGGGGCGCAGCGGGTGAGGGCGGCGCGGGAGAGAAGCCAAAGCATCCTCCTCTCCTGGCTCGACGCTAACTCCGCGCCGCTATGCCGGGGCTGCGACCTCCACTCGCACCGTGAGAAGCACGGAAGCGATCCATAGGACACGCACAGGCCCGCGAGTCGACCCCCGACGGGGTGACTTCAGATCCGGGAGCCGATGTGCCTAGGGTGTCGCATGGCAGACGGGCAGCAGGATGGAGGCGCGCAGCGCGGCGGCGTCTCCCGCCGCACCGTCGTGGCGGTCTCGATCGGCGCGGGCGCGGCGCTGCTCGCAGCGGGAGCTGCGGGCGTCGCACCCCTGCTGACCGGTCGCGGCCTTCTCGCTCCGGCACGGACAGCCACGCCCTCGCCGACACCCACGCCGACGCGCCCCACGACGCTCACGGTCGCGCACCGCGGAGGCTCCAGGGACTGGCCCGAGATGTCGATGCTCGGGTACGCCAACTCCGCGAAGCTCGGCGCGCAGGCGCTCGAGATCTCGCTGGCCCGCACGAAGGACGCCGTCTGGTTCGGCCTCCACGACCAGACCCTCGATCGCACCTCCGGCACCGCGGGCTTCGTCGCCGCCGACCACACCTGGCAGGAGGTCGCGCAGTACCGGATCACGGCGGCCCAGACGACGAATCCCGCCCAGCCGCCGCAGCCCTACCTCCGCTTCGAGGAGCTCGTCGCCGCGTTCGCCGCGACGCACGTGATCTACGTCGATCCCAAGATCGTGCCCGCCCAGTACCACGCCGAGCTGTTCGCGATGATGTCGCGCGCGCCGTCCCCGGCCCGGGCGTTCGTCGCCAAGGGGTACTGCACGGCGACCGGATGGGCGCAGGAGGCCACGGCCCGCGGCTACCGCACCTGGGGCTACTACTACGCGGCCGATCTGGAGTCCGATCCGCACCTGCTGGAGACGACCCAGTCGCTCTGGACGACGCTCGGGCTCGACTACACCGCCGCGCCCGCAGTGTGGGAGCAGGTCAAGGCCTACCGCAAGCCCGTGCTCGCGCACGTGGTGCCGAATGCCGCCGCGGCGGAGTCGGCCCTTCAGCGCGGCGCCGACGGGATCGTGGCCTCCGGAGTGCGCGAGGTGCTCGCCGAGGCGCGCGGCTGAGCGCGGCCCGCAGCGTCGAGGGCGGTCAGCCGCGGCGGGAGGCCGTGACGGTGAACTTCGGATTGCGCGCGATCTGGCGGGTCGGGCCGACCGTGCGCTCCAGCGCCGCGCGGTAGCCGAGGTGCGAGTTCCAGACCGTCCACAGCTCGCCGCCCGGTGCGAGCACACGCGCGGCGTCGGCGAACATCCGGTGGGCGATGCCCGTGTGCACCGCGCCGCCGATGTGGAACGGCGGGTTGAGCACGATGAGGTCGGCCGACGCGTCCGGTTGTGCGGCCAGGCCGTCGTCGCGGACGACCTCCACCCGGTCGGCGACCCCGTTCGCCGCCGCGGTGGCTCGCGCCGACGCCACGGCCGCCGCCGACTGATCGGTCGCGATCACGCGCACGCCGGGCCGCCGGGTGGCGAGCGCGGCGGCGAGCACGCCGGTTCCGCAGCCGAGGTCGATCGCGGTCGCCGCCTCGGGCACCGCCCGGTCGAGCACCGACAGCAGGAGGCGCGTGCCGATGTCGACGTTCGCACCGGCGAACGCAGCGCCGTACGCGCAAACGAACAGGCCCGTCTCGGTGTCGAGTGCGCGCTCCGGCCAGTGGTCGAGCGCCGTGGCCGCGGCCGGGTGCGGCTCGCGCACGGTGAGCGCGCGGGCCTTCTGCCGGGCCAGCGAGACCTGGAGGTCGCCGAACACCTCCGCGAAGACGGCGTTCATCGCCGGCGTCATGTGCTTGACCATGCCGCCGGCGTACACGACGACCTCGGCATGCGCGTGCTCGGCGACGAGCGCGGCGATCTCGGCGAGCGCCTCCAGGCTGCGCGGCAGCCGCAGCAGCACGACGCGCGCGCCCGCGATGAGCTCGGCATCGAGGGGATGGTGCGCGAACGCGCCGTCGAGGCCGAGCGCCGCGGCATTGGCGTCGAGGGCCAGCTCGGCCGTCAGCGGATCCTGGTGCACCCGGATCCCGCGAGCGCCGCGCGCGGCCGCGGCCAGCGTGAGAGCGCCGTAAGAGTCGCCGATGACGACGAGCCCGCTCTGCAGCACATCGTCGCCGGCGATGTCGGCGAGAAGGCGGTCGGCGGCGTCGGACGCGAACAGGTTCGGCGCCTCGACATCGGGGCGTCGGCGCAGCTGCTCGTAGGGGAACACCACGACAGTCAATCAGACGGGGCACTGTGGTAGTTCTGAGGCGTGACCACCGCCGACGCGCACATCCTCGCCCCCGGCCTCGCGCCCACGCCGTTCACCGCGGCCGAGATCCGGGCCGGCTGCCCGGTCGGGCGCGTCTCGATCGTCCGGACGCCTGACGGACTCGGCTCGATCCGGTTCGCCTCCGACGACGAGGAGGGCGCGTGGATCGAGGAGACGGCGCTCGATGAGCGTGGTGAGGCCGCGGGACCGGTCGAGCGTGAACGGTCGACGTGGCTGGAGCTGCAGGAGCACGCGGCGTTCCCCGCGGAGAGCACGTCGATCGACCGCGCGGAGCTCAACGGCCCGCTCGGGACGCTGCCCTGCCTGCGGTACACGGTGAGGCGAGGCGAGGCTGTGCTGGTCTTCTGGTTCGCCGTCGACCTCCCGGGGATGCCGATCCGGGTCGAGCGCACGGAGGGCGGCGAGACTCGGACCACGCTCGAGGTGGTCGCCGTATCGGGGTTGCCCGGGCGCTGAGCCGCGCATGGGCTCGCTCTCAGCGGAAAGAGACGTCGCTCGCGCCGACGACTTCCGCGGTTCGACCGGGGGCCCGATGGTTTCCCCAGTAGAGGTTCGTGTGGGCGATCACCAGGTCGGGCGTCGGCGCACCCCACTCGCTGAGGTTCTCCGTGGTGTGCGCGTCGCCGACCAGCGTCACGTCATAGCCGCGGACGATGCCGCCGTGGATGGTCGAACGGATGCACTCGTCGGTCTGCGAGCCGGTCACCACGAGATGCCCGACCTCAGCTGCGGCCAGCACGTCCTCCAGCGACGTCTCTTCGAACGCGTCGGCGTAGTGCTTCGGCACGAGCGCTTCGCTGTCGTCGCGGGACAGCTCGGGGACGTACTCCCAGGCCTCGCTTCCGTACTCGACGTTGTCGTCGGAGTGCTGGATCCAGACCACGGGCACCCCTTCGGCCCGGGCCCGGTCGACCAGCCCGCGGATGTTCTCCACGACCTCGTCGCGGCGGTACGCGCCGCCGATCACCCCGTTCTGGACGTCGATCACGAGCAGGGCGGACCCCTCGCGGTTGTGCAGTGTCGTCATGCGCTCCCCCTTGTCTCTGCGTGGGAGGGTACTCGCTGCCGCCGACAGGGGGAACAGGAACGAATGGTCGGTTATTTGCCGTCGCCCTGAAGAAGACGCGACAAGGATGACCGAGCGGGTGATTGCCGAACTCGACGTCTTCATCGAGTCGAACGTCGAGTGCGCCACCGTGTACGACGTCGAAAAGGCCGTCGTAAACAGCCTCCCCGCGGGCGCCTGCTCTCGCACCTTCGCCAGCTCGTCGTGGGCACGAGGGCACTACCCGAACGATCGCGATGGTGCTGAGCAGCCGCTCACACCCCTCAGCCTGGGTACATGAACGACACCCCGAACCTCGCGACCCAGGCTGCCGCTAACCCCCGATCCCGCCTTGCGAACCCCGCCCTCGTCGACGAGCGCCGATTCAACAAGCACATCCTCAATGCACTCGTCTTCTTGGTGATCTGCCCAGTGGTCTCCATCGTTCTCGGCCACATCGCGTACTCTCAGATCACGAGGATCCCTCAGCGCGGCAAACGCCTCGCCATCACCGCCGTCACGCTCGGCTACATCTACTACGCCGTCGTCGCGGTCTTCATCACCGTCATGATCGTGACCGCCATCAACACCGGCAGCGTCGACAGCGTCCCCGACCAGAACACCGGCTACCGGTTCGACGGCTACGACTCCTGACCAGAAACCACAGCCGGCCGCGGAGGCGGTCTTGCCAACCGGGAGCGGAAACTGGTGCGCCCCCTCGACCGGAGCGATCACGGTCGAGGGGGCGGGCTCAGACGCCGGCGGGAGGCCGTCGCGGAATCACACGGTGAAGCGGATCGGCTCCCCCAGCGTCGCGACGGACGTTCCCACCTGCACGGCGTACTCGCCCGGCTCGGTGCGCCACGCGTGGTCGTCGACCGACCAGTACTGCAGCGATCGCGGCTCGAGCTCGATGGTCGCGACCGCGGCCTCCCCCGCCTCCGCGCGGATCAGCGCGTAGCCGGCCAGCCAGAGCACCGGGCGCTCGATGGGCGACTCCGAGACGCGCGACAGGTAGACCTGGACGACCTGCTTGCCCGCGCGTGCTCCGACATTGATGACCGGCACGCTCACGCTGCGGCCGTCGAGCGTCGCCTCGCCGAGCTCCCACTCGGTGTAGCCCAGGCCGTGGCCGAACGGGATGGCCGGCGCGGGGCCGCCGAGGGCGGCGCGGCGCAGCCACTCGCGGTAGCCGACGTTGAGCTTCTCGTCGTAGAAGAGCGCGCCGTCGATCGGCTCGACCTGCCAGACCGGCACGTCCTCCTCGTCGGCCGCCCAGGTGGTGGGGATGCGGCCGCCCGGCTCGCGCGCGCCCGAGAGCACGTCGGCGAGGGCGCCTCCGGTCTCCTGACCGGGGAACCACGTGAGCAGCACGGCGGGGGCGTCCTCCAGCCAGGGGAGGATGACCGGGCCGCCGGAGTTCACCACGACGACCGTCCGCGGGTTGGCGGCCAGCACGCGGCGCACCAGCTCGTCCTGCCCGGCGGGGAGGCGCAGGCCGGTGCGGTCGAAGCCCTCCGACTCGAGGGTCTCGGTGGTGCCGACGACGACCACGGCGACATCGGAGGCCGCGGCCAGCTCGACCGCACGCTCCAGCTCGGCCGAGGGGTCGGCGAAGGGCTCCTCGTAACCGAAGGTGAACATGACCGCGGAGAGCCCGGCCTGCTGCTGCGGCCGGTGCTCCAAGCGCAGCGAAACACTCTCGCCGGCCTTCAGCCGCACGGGGAACGACTGCTTCGGCGGGTTGAGGAACGCCATGAACGGGTCGGTGCCCTCGGGGAAGAACAGACCGTCGCTCTTCAGCTCGCCGTCCACCTCGAACCGGAACAGCCCGAGGCCGGCGAAGCCGACCGCGTACTCGCCGTCCTCCGGCGCGGTGAACTCGGTTGTGGCCTCCACCACGGCGGTGTCGCCGAGCACGGGGTCGCCCAGCCAGACCAGCTTGCCGGAGGTGCGGTGCTCGTCGAGCAGCACGTCACCCGCCTCGCTGAAGAACCGCACGTGCAGCCCCGGCTCGCCGGTGACGGGGTCGGTGGCGACGCGGCCGTCGATCGGGAGGACCGACTCCGACGACTTGACGCCCGCCGCGTACCGCACGCGGTCGGCGCCGAAGGTCTCCGTGAGGCCCTCGAACGGCGTGACGACGTGGTCGGGGAAGACCGTCGCCGAGCCGCCGCCCTGCGTGCGCGCGATGCGGGCGTGCTCGCCCACCACCGCGACGCTCGGGCGGTTGGACGCGTCGAAGGGCAGCACGCCGCCCTCGTTGCGCACGAGCACCATCCCGTCGGCGGCGGCCTCCCGCAGCAGAGCGTCGATGTCCTCCTGCGGCCACGGCTGCGCGAGCGGGGCCGCGGCCTCCACGCCCTCGAGCGCGCCGAGGCGGCCGGCGAGACGGAGGATGCGACGCACCTTCTCGTCGATGGAGGCCTCGTCGACCTCGCCCGAGCGCACCGCCGCCACGAGTGCGGCGCCCCAGACGCCCTCCGGGCCGGGCATCGCCAGATCCTGCGCGGCACGGCCGGCGGCGACGGTGTCGCGCACGCCCATCCAGTCGGAGACGACGACGCCGTCGAAGCCCCACTCCTCTTTCAGGGGGGAGTGCAGCAGGTCGTTCTCGGTCATCGTGACGCCGTTGACGGAGTTGTACGACGACATCACCAGCCACGCGCCGCCCTCGACGACCATGCGCTCGAACGGGGCGAGGTAGACCTCGCGCAGGGTGCGCTCGTCCACGTGGACGTCCACGGTCATGCGGTCGGTCTCGCTGTCGTTCGCCACGTAGTGCTTGGGCGTGGCGCCGACGCCGCAGGACTGCACGCCCTTCACGAAGGCCGTGCCGACGACGCCCGAGAGCCACGGGTCCTCGCTGTAGGCCTCGAAGTGGCGGCCTCCGCGCGGCGAGCGCTGGATGTTGACGGTCGGGCCGAGCGCGACGCCGACGCCCTTGCGGCGGGCCTCGGCAGCGATGAGCCGGCCGAGACGGTGCACCCGCTCGACGTCCCACGAGGCGGCGAGGGAGGTCGGCGACGGCAGGCTCGCGGACGAGTCGCGCTCGTCCCACAGCTGCCCGCGGATGCCGGCCGGCCCGTCGGAGACCACGATGGTCTCCAGGCCGATCTGCGGTTCGTCGTGCAGCGTCCAGAAGGACGCGCCGGTGAGGAGGCGCACCTTCTGCTCCAGCGAGAGCGAGCCGAGCAGGCCGTCGAGGAACTCGTCCGCGACGTCGGTGGCGGTGGTGATGTCGGTCATGCGGTTGGTTCTCCTAGCGGACGGACTTGATCGGGAGGACCGCGAAGGCGCCGAGGAGGGCGATCACGATGCCGATCGGGAACAGGGCGGCGTACCCGCCCAGGCTGAGGATGACGAGGCTGGCGATTCCGGGGGCGAGCGTCTGCGGCAGCGTTGCCGCGATGTTGAGCACGCCGAGGTCTTTGGCGAAGTCGTCCTTCGACGGCAGCACCTCGCTCATCAGCGCCGTGTCGACCGCCTGGAACGCGCCGAAGCCGAGCCCGGAGACGAACGCGAACAGCATCATCCCGACCAGCGACGGGAGGACGAGCGGGAACACCATCGAGACCGCCATCACGGAACCGGCGACGATGACGACGACCTTGCGGCGTCCGAGCTTGTCGGAGAGCGGGCCTCCGATGAGCGTCGTGATGATGGTGCCGGCCATGCTGATCAGGCTGAGCAGGGGCACGAACGCACCGGCCTTCGCCCCGAGCCCGACGTAGTCGCGGAGGATGAAGAGCTGGTAGCCGGTGACCATGAAGTAGCCCGCGTAGAGCAGGAGGCGCCCGGTGAAGCCCCAGAAGAAGTCCGGGTGCTTGACCGGGTTCACCCAGAACGTGCGGAGGAAGGCGCCCAGACTGAACGGCGGCTTCGGCTCGCCCTTGTTCGAGCGATCGGGGTTGAACACCACGAACAGCACGAGGATGATCAGCGCGACACCGGCGAAGACGAGGTAGCCGGTCGCAACGTTAGCGAGGAACATGGCGCCGACGATGCTGCCGCCCAGTGCGCCGACCATGAGCCCGAGACCCGAGAGCGACGAGAACGTGCCGCGGGCTCCGCTCGGGACGCGGTCGGGCAGGATCGCTGAGAGCGGGCCCTGCGCGAAGTTGTAGCAGACCTGCACCATGACCCAGGCGATGCCCACCTGGAGGATGCCGTTCGAGGCACCCATGAACACCAGCGAGAGACCGCCGAGGAGGCCGCCGGCGACCATCCACGGGGCGCGGCGCCCGAAGCGGCTGCGGGTGCGGTCGGAGACCAGGCCGGCGAGCGGCTGGGCGACCATGGCCGCGAAGGCGCCGATGGTGGCGATCAGACCGAACGCACCGACGCTGGCCTTCTCGCCGACGATGTTCGTGATCTGCGTCGGCAAGAGGAGGCCGGGGACCGCACCCCAGATGCCGAAGACGGCGATGTTCGCCAGCATCATCCAGAGCATCAGCTTGAGGAGCTTGCCGCGCACCTTGACCTTCTGCGGGCTCTGGGCCGACACCGCGGAGGTGGGCGCTGCCGAGAACACCGAGTCGGCGGTGGTGAGGGTCGAGCCGAGCGCCACGCTGTCGGGCGCACCGGACAGGTTCGGGGGGAGGGTGGGCTGCACCGGGCGGGGGGCTTCGGGGAAGTCATCAGACGGCGATGTCACGGGGGATGTCCTTTCAGAGCAGGCGACGTTGCGTGCTAACACGCGTAACCATACGGGACGCGATGGACGAATACAAGCCATCACTCGGTTTTGCTGACACGTGTAAGCAGATGCATGGCCGAGACCTAGACTGAAGCCACCATGTTCACGCCGCAGGTCGTCAAAGCACCGACGAGCGCCGATGTCGCCCTCGCAGCCGGCGTCTCGCGCGCGACCGTCTCGTTCGTGCTCAACGACAAGCCGAACTCGCGCGTCTCCGACGACACCCGGCACCGCGTGCTCGAAGCAGCCCGCCTCCTCGGCTACACCCCCAACACCGCGGCGCGGTCGCTCGCGAGCGGGGAGGCCGTGGCCGGTCTGCTGCTCGCCGCCTCCACCTCCGACCACGGCGCGACGGTCGAGCGCACGTTCGACGCGCTGCTCGGCCGCACGGTCGACGACGGCACCGACGCGCTGCGCCATGCCGACACCGCGGCGACGGGCGCGGAGGCCGGCCAGCTCTGGGCGAAGCTGCGGCCGGAGGCCGTGCTCGCCGAGGCCGAGCGGTGCGACGAGGCGGCGACCGAGGTGCTGCGCCTCTCGGGCGTGCGCGCCCTCATCGTGCACGGCACCGAAGCGGTGGAGTACGCCCCATCGCTCGTCATCCCGCAGCGCCCCTTCGGGAGCATCGCGATCGAGCACCTGGCCGCGCTCGGGCACCGGCACATCGTCTATCTGACGCCCGCCCAGCCCGGCCCGGCGGCCACCGACCGGCTCGCCGGCGCCCGGGAGGCCGCCGAGCGGCTCCGCGTCCGTCTCGACGTCACCCACGCCGCCGCCTCCGCACGCACCCTGCGCGACTGGGCGCACGGGCTCCGCTACGACCCCGTCGCACCGACCGCGGTCGCTGCCGCCGACGACGGGCTGGCGATGGCCGCTATCCGCGCGCTCGCCGACGCGGGCCTCCGAGTGCCGGCCGACCTCTCCGTGGTGGGCGCCGACGACCATCCGGCCGGTGCGGACTTCGTGCCCCGCCTCAGCACCGTCACCTTCGACGCCGAGGCGCTCGCGACCGACCTCCTCGAGGCGTACACGCGGATGCGTGCGGGCGAGCGGGTCGAGCGGCTGCAGGCGCCCGCGGTGCGACTGGTCCCGCGGGAGTCCTCCGCGGCCGCGTCGTCCGCACCCCCGGTTTCGGGGGTGCCCGGCGGCGGCAGGGGGTAGACCCGCCGGTTAGGGTGGAAGGTGTGGGGACTCTCGCCTGGCTCACACTCGCTCTCGGCCTGCTTGCCGCCTATCCGGCCTCGCGATTCGCCGTGCGCGCGTGGCGGTTCGGTGCCGGGCCGACGGTCCGCGCTGTACTGATCGGCCAGGTCGCGGGCCTGGCCTTCATTCTGCTCTGGTCCCTCTTCGCTCCGCGCCCCGATCTGGGTGGCATCGGCTGGTTCGCGATCGCGCTCGCGTCCCTCGCCCTCCCGCTCGCACTCGGCGACATGCTGCAGTCGCGCGGCGGCGTGCGCACCGTCGCGCTCGCGCTCACCGTCGTGACGGGTCTCGTCGGCATCGTGGCCGCCGGGCTCACCGTGCAGCCGACGCTCGCGACGGCCACCATCGCCGGAAGGACCGTGCCGCTCACGGCCGACAACCTCGCGAACGGCGCACAGCTGACCGTGCGGATCCCGCCTACCGCCTCCGGGTTCTCCGCCCGAGACGCCCACCTGTTCGTTCCCTCCGGCTGGCTGCGCGATCCCGCGAGCACGCGCCCGGTGGTCGAGATGATGATGGGCCAGCCGGGACGGCCTACCCTGGGCGCGACGCTCGACGCCCTCCACAGCCTCGGCGCCGAGCGCCTGGACGACGCGCCCTTCGTGCTCGTCGTCGACCAGCTCGGCGCGATCGACAAGAACCCGCCGTGCAGCGACACGAACGGGGGAAAGCTCGACACCTACCTGTCGAAGGACGTGCCCGACTGGATCCGCGCCAACCTGCCCGCCAGCGGCGACCGGCAGGACTGGGTGATCGCCGGCTACTCCCACGGCGGCGAATGCGCGGCCTACCTGGGCGCGAAGCATCCCGGCACCTGGGGGAACGTCGTCGACATCTCCGGCCCGGACAAGCCGGGCGAACACCGCCCGGTCTACACGCGCGACACGTACTACGGCGGCAGCCAAGCCGCGTTCGAGGCCACCTGGCCCGCGCACATCCTGGCCACGACGAAGTACTCCGAGCCGATGACGGGCATATTCGTCGCCGGCGAACTGGACACGCACTTCCGACCGCAGGTGGAGGCCACGGCCACCGCCGCCGAGAACGCCGGCTGGAAGGTCACCTACTGGGCGGTTCCCCACTCGACGCACACGGAGGCGCTCGAGCCGGGCCTCGCGACCGCCTACAACCAGCTCATCCCGCGGTGGCTCGCCACGGGCGCGATCCCGTCGACCGACCGGTTCATCTGCGCGCCCGACCAGAACGCGCGCGCGTGCGGCCTCACCCAGGCGGCGGCCGTCGCCGGAACGGTGACCATCGTCGATCTCAGCGCGCTGGCCGTCTTCCTGGGGACGCAGCTGCTCCTGTTCTTCACCCGCCGCCGCACGATCGCCGCCTCCGACGCCGAGTAGCAGCGCGAGAAACTACGGCGTTAAGCCGTCACGGCCTCCCGCGCCGCGGTGAACGCATCGACGCACCGATGGATCCCCTCGTCGGTGTGCGCCGCCGACAGCTGCACCCGGATGCGCGCCTTGCCGCGGGGCACCACCGGGAACGAGAACGCGGTGACGTAGACGCCGTGCTTCTGCATCTCGTCGGCGATACGGGCGGTGAGAGCGGCGTCCCCGAACATCACCGGCACGATGGGGTGCTCGCCGGGCAGGAGGTCGAAGCCGGCCTCCGTCATCAGCTCGCGGAACAGCACCGCGTTGCCCAGGAGTTGCGCACGCAGCTGGTCGGACTGCTCGAGCAGGTCGAGCGCGGCCAGCGTGCCAGCGACGATCGACGGCGCGAGTGTGTTCGAGAACAGGTAGGGCCGTGCGCGCTGACGCAGGAGATCGACGATCTCCTGCCGCGACGACACGTAGCCTCCCGACGCCCCGCCGAGGGCCTTGCCGAAGGTGCCGGTGTAGATGTCGACGCGGTCGGCCACGCCGCAGAACTCGGGGGTGCCGCGGCCGTGCTCGCCGACGAAGCCGACGGCGTGCGAGTCGTCGACGAACACCAGGGCCCCGAACTCGTCGGCCAGGTCGCAGATCTCGCGCAGCGGGGCGATGTAGCCGTCCATCGAGAACACGCCGTCGGTGACGATCACCGTGAACCGGGCGCCGGCCTCCTTCGCCGCGGTCAGCTGCGCGCGGAGGTCGTCGATGTCGCGGTTCTTGTACCGGTAGCGCTGCGCCTTCGACAGCCGGATGCCGTCGATGATCGACGCGTGGTTGAGCTCGTCGGAGACGATCGCGTCCTCCGCCGAGAAGAGGGTCTCGAAGACTCCGCCGTTCGCGTCGAAGCACGAGGAGAACAGGATGGTGGCCTCGGTGCCGAGGAACGCGGACACCCGGCGCTCCAGCTCGAGGTGCTGCTCCTGCGTTCCGCAGATGAACCGCACGCTCGCCATCCCGTAGCCCCAGTCGTCGAGCGCGGTCTTCGCCGCGTCGCGGAGGGCGGGGTGGTCGGCCAGGCCGAGGTAGTTGTTGGCGCAGAAGTTGAGCACCTCGGCGCCGTCGGCCGTGATCAGTGCGGCCTGCGGACCGTGGATGCTGCGCTCGCGCTTGGTGAGCCCGGCCTCCTCGATCTCCGTCAGCTGCGCTGCGAGATGCTCGCGAAACGTTCCGTACATCAGAGCTCCGTCCAGTCGAGGATGACCTTGCCGCCGCCGCCCGATGCCGCAGCGCTGAACCCCTTCTCCCAGTCGCGGGCGGGGAAACGGTCGGACACGATCGAGGCGATGGAGTCGTGCAGCGGCTTGGAGGTCTGCAGCATGGCTCCCATCGCGTTCCAGGTCTCGAACATCTCGCGCCCGTAGATGCCCTTGAGCGTGAGCATGTGGGTGACGACGATGCCCCAGTCGACCCCGAACTTCTGGGAGGGCAGCCCGAGCATCGCGATGCGGCCGCCGTGGTTCATGTTCTCGATCATCGAGGGCAGCGCCGTCGGGGCCCCGCTCATCTCGAACCCGACGTCGAAGCCTTCGCGCATGCCGAGCGCCCGCTGGGCCTCCCGGATGTCGTGCTTCGAGACGTCGACGGTGAAGTCGGCACCCATGCCCTTCGCCAGCTCGAGGCGCTGGGCGCTCACATCGGTGCCGACGATGAAGCGGGCGCCGACGTGGCGGGCGACGGCGATCGCCATCAGCCCGATCGGGCCGCAGCCGGTGACGAGCACGTCCTCGCCGACCACCGGGAAGGCGAGAGCGGTGTGCACGGCGTTGCCGAGCGGGTCGAACAGCGCGCCGACCTCCGGCTCGACGCCGACGTGGTGCACCCAGACGTTCGTCGCGGGCAGTACGAGGTATTCGGCGAACGCGCCGTCCCGCTGCACGCCGACGCCCTTCGTGCGGATGCACATCTGGCGGCGGCCGGCGCGGCAGTTGCGGCAGGTGCCGCAGACGATGTGACCCTCGCCGGAGACCTTGTCGCCGACCTCCACGTCGTGCACGAGATCGCCGACCTCCACGACCTCGCCGTAGAACTCGTGGCCGGGGACCAGCGGTGCGGCGACAGCGGACGCCGCCCAGTCGTCCCAGCGCAGGATGTGCAGATCGGTTCCGCAGATGCCGGTGCGGAGCACCCGGATCTTGACGTCCTCCGGGCCGATCTGCGGCTCCGGGACGTCGACCAGGGTCAGCCCGGGGCCGGCCTCGCTCTTGTACAGGGCTCTCATGTTCGCCATCCTCGTGGGGTCGTGCGGTGTGCGTCGTCGCAGGGCCTCCCTCGCCTTGTGAGCAGGAGGCCGCCAACCAGCCTACTTCGTGCCCGCGTCGTATTTCGTGCCGGCAGGAAGACGACTTTCACCGGTGCCGGATGGTCAGTATGCTCTGCGCCATGACGGGCGAACTGGTCACCGGAGGCGCGCCTCCTGCGGACGGCGGCCGACCGTGGACGGACGCCGACAGCGCCCTCTGGCACACGGTGCGCCTCCTCGCCACGGTGGAGAGCGGCGTCGTGCCCGACGAAGGGATCCGCACACTCTTCCCGCTGCACGACGGGGAGGTCGCGATCGCGCAAGGCACCTACACCCTCGACTCCATGCGCGCGGTCGGCGACGGCAGCTACCAGCGATCGGGGTCGTTCGTGTTCGGCACAGGTGCCCTCGGACTCGCGCTCACCGCGGGGACTCTCGCCGCCAACGCCTCCCAGAACAATGCGGCCCGCGCGCAGGCCGCCGCCGACGCGCAAGTGGTCTGGCGGCCGGACCACGCCGGGCTGCTCACCGTCACGAACCTCGGCTTCTGGATCGTCACCAACACCGGCACCTTCTGGTGGGACTGGGCGTCCGTCGATCTGATGCAGGTGGTCGCCTTCAACACGGTCGTGCTGCAGGGCCGCTCGGAACACGGCCCGGTCACCTGGCGCATCTTCTCGTACTGGTCGGAGCTGCTGTTCGTGCTGTGGGCGCGGGCACGGCATCCCGGTCATCCGCAGCTCGCCGGCCGGGCATGGCTGCCGGAGCGGTGGGAGGCGTGGGCGGCCGCCGTCGGCCACCCGCTGCCGATCGCGCCCGCTGTCTGACGGGCGAGACCGCGCGCTAGAGTGCGGTCATGAAGCGCGCACTCATCGTGATCGACGTCCAGAACGAGTACGTCACGGGCAACCTGAAGATCTGCCACCCCGACCTGATGACGTCCATCCCGAACATCGAGGTCGCGATGGACGCCGCGGCCGACCACGGCGTCAAACTCGTGCTGGTGCAGCACATCGAAGACGAGGGCTCTCCGGTGTTCGCACGCGGCTCGGACGGCGCCGCCCTGCACTCGTCGGTCGCGGACCGCACGCCCGACCTGCTGCTGACGAAGCAGGGCGTCTCGTCGTTCGCGGGAACCGAGCTGGAGCAGTGGCTGCGCTCCGAGGAGATCGACACGGTCACCATCGCCGGCTACATGACGCAGCACTGCTGCGCGGGCACCGCTCGCGACGCGGCGGCGCTCGGTTTCACGGTCGAGTTCCTGTCCGACGCGACCGGGACGCTCGACCTGGTCAACCCGGCGGGCTCGATCTCGGCGGACGCCCTCCACATCAGCGTGCTCGTCACGATGGACTCCGAGTTCGCCGCGGTCGCGACGACCGAGGAGTGGACGCTCGCGGTGGAGGCCGGCGACACCCTCCCGGTGTCGAACCTCTGGGACAGCACCGGCCACGCCCGCGTGCCGGGCAAGCACGAGGAACTGCACAAGCTGATGCGGGAGGTCCGCGCGGGCATCGACCGCGATATCGCGGCGGAGGAGGCGCACGAGTTCGCCAACACGCTGTATGTGGGGCAGGGAGCTTCGACCTCGTTGTGAGGCGGGATCCGAACAGCCGCTCCTGAACACCTCCACACCTCCAGCCCCTCCCAGCTGAGAGCCCGCTCCACGGCGTCCCCCGCCCGGTGAACGCCGCGTGAAGGCTGGGCGAGCAGTGGGTCGTGCGGATGGTGGCGGGCCCGCGAGGCCGCCAGGATCGACGAGGTTGAACGCCCCCGTTCGGGGGCGGCCTCTCGAAAGGATGCTGATGGCCCCCATGAGAAGGACCACCGGATCGCGGTTCCTCGGCGCGAGCGCCGCCATCGTCGGCGGCGCTCTGCTCGTCGGCGTGACCGCCGCGCCCTCCCTCGCCGATGACGGCCACGACGGGCAGGGCGGCGACCGTGACGGTCGCACCGCGGTGAAGCACGTTCTGCTGCTGTCGGTGGACGGCCTCCACCAGAAGGACCTCGACTGGTACGTGCGCACCCACCCGGGCTCCGCGATGGCCTCCCTCGCCGCACACGGCACCGACTACACGCGCGCCTCCACCCCGGTGCCGTCCGACTCGTTCCCCGGGATGGTCGCTCAGGTCACCGGCGGCAACCCGGGCACGACCGGCGTGTACTACGACGACACCTACAACCACGCGCTGCTCCCGGCCGGGACCACGAACTGCGTCGGCGCGAAGCCCGGTGCGGAGGTCGCCTTCACCGAGGCCGCGGACAAGAACCAGTCCAGCATCGACGCCGGACAGGGGCTCTCCGGCCTCCCCGGCAGCATCCTCTCGATGACCGGGACGCCCGCCACACTGCTCGACCCGGCCCAGCTCCCGGTCGACCCGGCCACCTGCAAGCCGGTATACCCGCACCAGTTCATCAAGGTGAACACCGTGTTCGAGGTCGCCAAGAAGGCCGGCCTCCGCACCGCGTGGAGCGACAAGCACCCGGCCTACGAAATCCTCGACGGCCCGTCGGGTACCGGCGTGGACGACCTCTTCACGCCGGAGATCAACAGCAACGCTGCCGCGCCGTTCACGGGCGACTGGACGCAGGACAACCTCTCCACGCAGCAGTACGACGGCTACAAGGTGAAGGCCGTGCTCAACGAGATCGACGGCAAGGACCACTCCGGCACGACCGCCGAGCAGGTGCCCGGCATCTTCGGCATGAACTTCCAGACGGTCTCCACCGCCCAGAAGCTGCCGACCTCGGACGGGCTCACGGGAGGCTACCTCGCGGACGGCTCGACGCCCGGTCCGCTGCTGAGCAAGGCGCTCGACTACGTCGACGCCTCGCTGGGAGCGTTCACCTCCGAGCTGAAGAAGACCGGCCACGCGGGTGACACGACGATCATCCTGTCGGCCAAGCACGGCCAGTCCCCGACCGACCCGGCCGCCCTCAAGCGCGTGGACGACGGCCCCATCATCGCCGGCCTCGACGCCGCGTGGACCGCCGCCCACCCGGGCTCCGGCGACCTGGTCGCGTTCTCGACGGACGACGACATCATGCAGCTGTGGCTGAACGACCACACCCAGGCGGCCGCCGACTTCGCCAAGCAGTACCTGGCGACCCACACCGCGGCGGGCAACACCGTCTCCAAGGCGCCGATCACGGTGCAGGCGTCGGGTCTGACGACGATCTACGCCGGGGCCGGAGTCGCCACGTACTTCGGAACGGCGGCCACCGACCCGCGCATCCCGGACGTCCTGGGCATCGCGCAGACCGGCGTCGTCTACACGGGCGGCACCTCGAAGATCGCGGAGCACGGCGGCGCGAGCGCCGACGACCGCAACGTCCCGATCCTGGTCTCGGCCCCCGGCGCGAAGCACGCGCAGCGGATCGGTGCCCCGGTCGAGACGACGCAGATCGCCCCCACCATCCTGAGCCAGCTCGGGATCGACCCGCGCGCCCTCCAGGCCGTGAAGATCGAGGGGACGAAGGCCCTCCCGGCTTCGCAGCGGTAATCCCAACGGCGGAGGGGCACGTTTTTCGTCACTTTTCGGGTGTGGAAACGTGACGACGACGTGCCCCTCAGCGTTTCGCCGCTTGCCGAGGTGCTGCTCATCAGTCGCGCCCCCGGAGCGGAGCGGGAGCTCCAGATACACCGAGGCCGAGCCGACCTGGTGCGAGCGGTCGCTGACCTCGGGCTCACGCGCGCGCTAAGCCCGCCACAGCCTCCAGCCGGGTGCGACGCTGAATCTCTTTCGCCAGCTGCTTCTCGCGCTTCTTCTGGCGATGACGCTGGCGTTGCATCGAGCTCACGGTTCTCGCTCTAATCCACCCGCCGATCGTCCACCCGGCGGCGCGACCCGGATTCGCGCGTCGGCCCGTCCAGAGGGCGCTGACCATCACGAGTGAAGCGGGAACAGCCATGACGACCGTGAGGGCGGGCTCCCCCCAGAGACAGAGCGTGGAAGCCATGACTCCTGTAACAGCGACGAGCGCGGTGATTGCCAGCATCATGACGGCGATGTACAGCTTCGAAGCGAGAGTCGACGCCGGCGAAAGCTGCTGCACCCGCATATTTGACACTGCTCCCCCGGCGCCACCGCATACCACAACCCAAAACAGCCCCCCCGACGATCACGATGACCTTTTCGACGGACGACGCCTGGCTCACGGCTCCGACAAGCACGATCGCGCCGATCACCATCACAATCGCCATCGCGACGGCGACGACGACCCAGCGAGGTTCCCGGTTCTTAGCCTCCTCTGGAGTCCAAGCTTCCACTTGCCGGCGCAGCCTACTGATCTCGCGCTTCGTGTTCTTCCGCTGCACCTTGAGCGGGATCCGGGGCGTGATCCGGCCGACTTCGACGCATGTGATGAGAATGACGAGCAGGGCCAGCAGCACGGGCAGCGTGCCCGCCGACAAACTGGTCTGCTTGGACTGCGCCACCACCGCACCAGTGGCCGCCCAAACTGTCGCGGCGGCGACCAGCGCCAAACCGGCCTGACGGAGTGCAAGTTCGCGACGCTCTTGCCGCGAGAGGGCCGTGCCGAGCCGTGTCCACACTCCGAACGCGACGAGCGCGCCGAAGACGAGCGGGAGGAGCCAGCCGAATTCCCGTGAAACCGAGACGTATCGCAGGAGCATCCAGTCGGAGAAGGCGGACGCCGCGGGCCAAAAGGGCCCCTGTACATCGAATAGCATCCCGAAGAAGTACATCGGGACTAAAGCTACGAATGTGGCAAAGGCCAGGAAAAACCCGCGCGATGATCGAGCCTCCCATTCGTCGGTCGGAAAGCGATCGAATCGGTGTTGCTTATTCTTCATGCTCACATTCTTGTTGGGCCTCCGACACTTAGCCGTCTCGCAGCGATGTGTTCCTGTTGCTGATATGTTTGAGGACAGTTGCACGAGCATCTGTGCCGTGTCCAACGCGGTGACGAGGGGACAGATGTCAGCGGGGAGAGTCGTTTCGAGCACGGTCGGTGCCGATGCGGCGGTGCATGAGTTGGTGGGTATCGACACTTCCGGGTATGCGGATCAGCAGGTGACGTTCGGGTTCGCCGGTGGCATCTCGGGGATGGACGCGGGGCGTGATGCACTTCCGGGTATGCGGATCAGCAGGTGACGTTCGGGTTCGCCGGTGGCATCTCGGGGATGGACGCGGGGCGTGATGTCGCGAACGAGATGTTCCAGACCATCAGCCGGTTCTGTGCTGCGGTGTTGGGGCAGGCGAATAAGTTCCCGGAGCTTGCGGGCAGTATCGAGAGGCGTGATGTTGCGGATGCCGAACGGTGGGCGAGCGGTTCCATGCGGTGGGGCGGGACCGGGAGTCGTCCCTCGGGGAGCGCATGCAGGCCGGTGACAGTAGCGTGCAGCACGAACTGGAGGCACGTCGCGACCTGCTGGTGGGGCGGGACCGGGAGTCGTCCCTCGGGGAGCGCATGCAGGCCGGTGACAGTAGCGTGCAGCACGAACTGGAGGCACGTCGCGACCTGCTGGTGAAGGTTGACCGGTACGTCGAAGTAACGTCGGAGGAGCTTGAGCAGACGCGTTCGCGAGTCCGGCAGTCGTTTGACGATGAGTTAGAGCTGCTCGCCAAGGAGAGGAACGCACTGCCGTGGGAATAAGGTTCAGCGCCCGGCAGTCGTTTGACGATGAGTTAGAGCTGCTCGCCAAGGAGAGGAACGCACTGCCGTGGGAATAAGGTTCAGCGCCGCCGATTCGAGCAATCTCATCACCGCGATGCGCAACAACGTCACTTCTGCGAACCTGGTCATCGGCCGTCTGGACGCGGGGTCGCAGCATCTGATCGCCCAACTGGATGCGGGTGTGCTTCAGGGGGCCGCGTTCACGGCCGGGCAGGGCTTGTTCACGGAGCTGATCCTGCCGGGGATCGCGAAACTCCGTGAAGCCGTAAGTGATATTCAGGCCGAGCTGGCGTCGTACGAACACGCGCACTCCGTGCTCGCCCAGTACG